>NZ_CAJHOB010000001.1:0-241484 GCF_905120355.1 Azonexus hydrophilus
AACGGTTGTGCGACAAGCCTTTGGCGTTCGGCGCGGCAATGTTCACCACCGGCACGCCGTTACCCGCCGCACCCACCGTCGTCCCACCGCCCGCCACCACCACCTGACCCAGCGCCGGCAAGACCGGATTCAAAACCAAGGTGCAGATCAGCGTCCAGATCACACCACGGCCTGAACGGCTGCGCGGGGAAGGAATAAGGTCAGGGGTGGAGAGAGAAGAGAGGGGGGCGGGTTTTCTCATGATGGCGAACCATTCGTTCAAAGAGGAAATGTTCAAAAAACGTTCACAGCAGGATTTCGAGACGGAAATGCAGGGGGCGCTCGCGCTTGAGCAGCGCAGCGGGGCGCGACAGGGATTCGGCCCAGGTCAGGCTGAGGCGGGCCTTGCGCCCGCGGGTGCTCAATTCGATGGCCCGCCCGCTGATGCGGCCGTGCTGTCCGGTGAATGCGTTGTGGCGGTCGCGCGAGATGACGCCCACGTCCCAGGCGAGCGCGAGGCCGAATTCCCCCGCCAGTTCGGGCAGCCAGTCCGCCGCTGCCGCGCCGAGCGCGTGGGCGGGAATGGCCGAGCGCCAGCGCAACTGGTTGCGCAGATAGCCGCCGCTGTCGCCGGACAACGAGCCTTCCTTGAAGCCGCGCACCGAGCCGAGGCCGCCGATGCTGACCCGGCGGGCGCTGTACAGCACGTCCTCGCTTTTCTGGAAGTAGAGCATGCTGTCGAAGGAAAACGACTGCCCGGCCAGCGCGAAGGGTTGCAGGAAGCTGCCGGTCAGCGTGTATTTGTCGTACTGGGCGTGCGGCGCGTCGCTGTCCGGATGGCGGTCGACGCGCCCGCCGAACAGATCGACGCCGCGCTGCCAGCCAAGATCGAGGTTGACGAAGGCGGAGCCGATACGCCGGCCATGATTGAACGCCAGCGCCGCTTCGGACAGGCGCGGACTGCTGGATTCGAGCAGGCTGCCTTCGATGTAGTTGCGCGAGGCGACTTGGCCGAGCGCGAAATTCACCGCCGTCTTGCCCTGGGCGTCGCGGTGCAGCAGCCTTTCGGCGCGCAGTTCGTGGCTGCGACTGTTGCCCGAGGCGGCGAATTGCAGGCCGAAGAATTCATTGACCGTGCGATAGCGGCTCTGGCTGTAGCTGTAGGAAAACGTCCACCAGCCGAGCGGCAGACTGTAGGCCAGAAAGCCGTTGTCGGCGGCGCGTTCCTGCGTGCGCTGCGTGCTGCTGCCGCCGCGCACGATCAGGTGATCGGCCAACCCGAGCGGCGAATCGAGTTCAAGGCCGAGATTCCATTGCTGTTCCCCGGTGCTGCGCTGGCCGTCGTTGTGCCGGGTAAAGGAAACGCGCCAGGGTTTTGCCGGCTGATTGGCGATGACGGCACGGCTGCCGCCCGGCGCTTCGCCCGGCAGCAGTTCGACGGCGGCGCGGTTGGAGGGCAGGCGGTTCAGTTGATCGGTAAGCTGTTCGAGTTCGCGCAGGTTGAGGAATTCTCCCGTTTTACCGGGGAAGGCCATGTTCAGTTCGCGCTCCGTCAGGCCGCTGTCCGGCTTGGCTTCGATGCCTTCGAGGCGCCCTTCGATGACGATGATTTCCAGCCGGCCACTGCCGAGATCCTGTTCCGGCAGATAGGCCCGCGAGGTGACGTAGCCGCGATCCAGATACCAGTCGGTGATGCGCTTCAACAGCGCGTTCAGGTCACCCGCCGCCAGACAGCGCCCGACGAACGGGGCCAGCAGTTCCTGCCGCTCCGCCTGATCGGGCAGGCTGGCTCCGGTGAGTTCGATGCGGCGAATCTCGAAACAACGCTCCGGCGCAGGCGCAGGTTCCGCCGGTTGCGCGGCGGTTGCGGGCAGTTGGCGCAATTCCTCGATGCGTCGTTCCTGCTCCCGGAGCAATCTTTCCTGACGCTCCCGCTGCAAATCGAGATCGCCCGGCAGCACGGGTTGAGCAGACGCATATGACATAAAACAAGCCAAGATAGCGACGCAAACAGTGACAAAAATAAAATGCCGGCGATAGATGGGTGCCATCTTTGCCGGGCAACAAGAATTTGAGGGATGCAGTTCAGACATGAGAAAGGCGTAGGGGCTGCGACATTTCAATCTACATTGCACGGCAAAATAGTCCACACAATAGAAAAGCCGACTTTATCTGAATAAAAAGATAGATAACATATCTATTGAACATGCAATATTATCTTTTTGTGTTTTACACAACAAACGAAGAACCCAAACTTTCAAAGAGAGTAGAGTTTTGTGTAAACGGATCTTTGGCAGGAAACTGCCGACTTGTCCGGAGTCAGGATGAGCAAGAAGAAACACGGCGTACGCCAAAACCTTGGCACCCAATTTCCACCCTCCGGGCGCAGCGCACGAACCTACAGGTGGAAACAGCCTGCAGCTTCGGGCTGATACAGCACTTTCCTAATCCGGATATGGCGGGTCCGGTTCGTCATGCGCCAGTCAAAGGCATCACCTGCCTTGTAGCCCAGAATCGCGGTACCGATGTCAGAGCAGACCGATAATTTCCCGGCGCTCTCATCCGCATCTTCCGGGTAGACCAGCGCCACTTCCACTTCCTCGTCGTCCAGTTGCAGCAAAGTCCGCGAATTCATCGTGATGACGTTCTGCTCCACGTGCCGCGCGTCGACGACGACGGCCCGCTCAATCTCGTGCTCAAGTTCAAAAACGGCCGAGGGATGTTCGAATGCGAGCAGATTCGTGAGCCGTGCCTTGTCGAATTCGGTGATGTGGATATCGGCGGTGTGCTCCGCGGCGCCTTCGCGCAAGAGCCGGAGATAACGCCTGGAACTCATGGCGAATGACTTCAAGACAGGGGTCTGACTTTCCAGCTGAAAACCACAGCGCTCGAAAGCCTTCAGCGAGCGAGTGTTTTCGATGTGCACCTTGGCGATGAGCTTGTCGGCCCGCATTTCGAAAAATGCGAGCTTCATCCCTTCGCGGATGGCACTCGCACCGAGCTTGCGTCCCCAGTTGTCGCGGTTGCCGATAACCAGGACCATTTCGCAGTCCGACCCGGTTTTGACCAGACGCACAAAGCCCACGGGCACATCATGCCGATCGTAGGCCGTGAAGAACCGACCGCCTTGATTGAACAGATGCGTCAGAACAGGTAACTGAACACGTCCGATAACCTCTTCGATGAAGCGGGAGACATGGCGGGAATCGCTCAGGTAGCGGGTGACGCACTCGTCTTCCAGCCAGTCCATGAGTATGAGCGCGTCAGCCCGAGTGATCTCGGGACACAGAGAAATGAAAGGTCTCATCATCTTCACCACGTTGGCAGCAAGAATGAAAGCCTTTCATGGGCCCAGCCATGACGGTTCTTTCGAAAGGGTGCCTATTCTATGGCGGCACGGGCCCAAAGTCGAGGCGGCCGGGATACGCGCCGAGAGTGTGCAAGCGCTTGGTACGGTATCATCCAGCCAAGAGGACGACCTCGGCCTGCGGGCAATGTGAACACGTCCGGGACGGCCCGGCTCTTTCCTGAAGGAGGGCCATATGGCCTGGATTCTGTTGATTTTCGCTGGACTGCTCGAAGTGGTCTGGGCTTACACGATGAAGCTCTCGGACGGCTTCACTCGGATGGGATACGCATCCATCACCATTGCCGCAATGATCGCCAGTTTCTGGCTGCTGTCGATGGCGATGAAATCCCTGCCGCTGGGAACCGCCTACACGATCTGGACGGGTATCGGTGCCGTCGGCGCTTTTGTCGTCGGCATCTGCGTACTGGGTGAAGCCGTCAGCCCGCTACGGATCTTTGCCGCCGTTCTCATCGTGAGCGGCCTGCTGCTGATGAAAATAGCCTCCTGAGGCTATCAGCCGCACTCTGCGCTAGGGCCACAGCCCCAGTTCGGCCATCTGGCGGCTGGCGGCTGGCGCCCAGCCTCGGTTGGCCAGCGGGCTGGCCGGGCTGGGATGCAGGATGCGGCCAAAATTCAGAGGGCGTCCAGCCAGGGCTTCGCGCGCCCGCTGCTCGGCCCAGACGCCGACGCCAATCACCCATTCGGGCTGCAGGGCGTCGACCAGGGCACGCAAATGCTCATCGCAGGCTGCCTGCAAGGGAGTGCGCTCAGCAGCCGGCAGCTTGTCCGGCGTCAGGTTGCGGCTCTGGTCGAAAAACACCAACGGACAGTAATTGGCCACGAAGTGGTCGGCAAAGAATTTCTGCGGCGTGCCAAAACGCTCCGCAAACAATCCCCACAGGCGCTTGCCGCTGGCCTCGGAGCGGCGGCAGGAAAAACCTTCCACCGGCCGTTTCGGATTGCTCTGCACTGGCTGGCCGATGCTTCCGTGCAGATCAAGCCAGTCGCACACCGCAGCAATTTCGCCAAACGGCACCCCCGTCTGGGCCATGCCAAATGGCCCGGGATTCATGCCCAGGAACACGATGCGCTTGCGTCCCTGTCCATAGCGCTCGAGATAGGCGCGATGCACCGCCCAGGCGTAGGTCAACGGGTTATAGACGTGGCTGACCGGCGCCGCAAAATGCAAGGTTTCAACCGTGTCGGACAGCGCCAAAGCTGCCTTGACGAGTGCGTCAGCCGCCATCAGTTGAGTTTTTCCGGGCTGCCGCAGCACTGCTTGAATTTTTTACCGCTGCCACAGGGGCAGAGGTCGTTGCGCCCCACCTTGGGTTCGCTACGCCGTTCGGTTACCGGAGTACGCATGGCACGCCAGAAATTGTAGATATCCTGAATGATGAAAGGCAGATTCATTTGCCGGTCCGCCAGAATGCGCGCCTCTTCCGCCGGGCTCATCCAGCTTTCCTCCAGGCGCTCGGCCTCGGACTTGAGCAAGCCGGTCAGGAGGTAGAACGGCTCCATCAATTCGATCAGCCGCTCCTCGTGCTGGCCTGCAGCTTCTGCCCAGGGCATCGCACTCATTTCAGTACCGTACAGATACGCCTCGCACCACATCTTGTAGTCAAAAGACGGGGTTTCTTCCTCCGGCGCCACGCCTGCCGCGTCATCCGCGGCTGCTTCGTCCAGGTCTTCTTCCGGATAAAGGTACAGGGGGAAATTCTCGCCTGCCGCCAGGGCGGCTGCGTGCTGATTGTAAAAACGGATCAGCAGATCGATCAATTCGCGCAGATCCTCGGCATCGAGATGGCTTTCCATCGCCGGCCCGAGCACCTCCGGCAACCACTGCGCAGGCTGAATCGGCTCCGGCCCGCTGAGCATGGCGCAGAAAAACCCCTGAATTTCGTCCAGCAGCATGGCTTCGCCACCGAGAAACTCGCTGTCCAGGAGCGCCTCCAGGCGGTCAAGTTCGTTTTCGCTCAATGCGGTCATGGTGTTTCCTTTACTCAATGGTCAGGCTGTGATCAGCCATTCAGCCCACCCAACGACGGGCGTTGCGGAACATGCGCATCCACGGGCTATCTTCACCCCAACCCGACGGATGCCAGGACATCTGGACGCTGCGGAACACCCGTTCCGGATGCGGCATCATCGCGGTAAAGCGGCCATCAGCAGTGGTCACTGCCGTCAGGCCGGCGGGAGAGCCATTGGGGTTGTACGGATAGACTTCAGTCGCCTGGCCGTGGTTATCGACGAAACGGGCGGCAGCCAGACACGCGGCTTGATCGGCAGGCGAATCGAAAACCGCCCGACCTTCACCGTGCGAAACCACGATGGGGATCTGCGAGCCTTCCATGCCGGCGAAGAAAATCGACGGCGAATCCAGCAACTCGACAGCGACAAAGCGTGCCTCGAACTGCTCGACCTGATTACGGCGGAAGGCCGGCCAGTGTTCGGCACCGGGAATCAGCGATTTCAGCGCGCTCAACATCTGGCAACCGTTGCAAACACCGAGCGCAAAGGTATCCGGGCGCCGGAAGAAGGCTGCGAATTCCTCCCGGCAGGCGGCATTCATCAGAATGGTCTTGGCCCAGCCCTGCCCCGCGCCCAGCACATCGCCGTAAGAGAAGCCACCACAGGCAGCGAATCCCTTGAAATCAGCGAGACTGACGCGCCCGGCGAGAATGTCGCTCATCGTCACGTCGACCGCCTGGAAGCCGGCACGATCGAAAGCCGCCGCCATTTCGTAATGACTGTTGACGCCCTGCTCGCGCAGGATGGCCACCTTGGGCCGGCCGCTGATGGCCTGGTAAACCTGGGTGAAATCGTCCTGCGGATCAAATGTCAGCTTGGGCGACAGACCAGGATCGCTGGTATCGAGGATGCGGTCGAATTCCTGCTGCGCGCAGTCGGGGTTGTCGCGCATCGCCTGCATGCGGAAGCTGGTTTCCGACCAGGCACGCTGCAGGTCGACGCGCTTCTCGCGCAGCACGCGCTTGGCATTGCGGGTGACGCGGATTTCGTCCCACTCGTTCAGGTGGCCGACAAAGTGGTAAGGCACGCCACAGGCGCGCAGGATCGGCGTGACCTTCTCGCGGTCGGCGCGGCGAATCTGGATCAGCGCACCGAGTTCCTCGTTGAACAGGGCACGGACGATATTCTCGAAATCGCGGCCGGCCATCAGGTCCGGGCGCTTCTCGGCACCATCAACGTCGAGCGCGGCAGCGTCGAAACAGACGCCGTCGAGGTCGAGCGAGACGCCACAACGGCTGGCGAAGGCCATTTCGCAGGCGGCGACGAACAGACCACCGTCGGAACGATCGTGGTAAGCGAGCAGCAGGCCGTCGCGGTTGAGTTTCTGCACCGCGTCGAACAGGCCCTTGAGCTTGGCCGGCTCATCGACGTCCGGCGCATCGTCGCCGGTGGCGTTGTAGACCTGCGCCAGGCAGGAGCCGCCGAGGCGGTTCTGGCCGAGATCGAGCAGCAGCAGTTCGCTCTCTCCACCCTCACCCTGGTCGGTGGCGAGCAGCGGGGTTTTCGTCTTGCGCACGTCGTCGACCGCAGCAAACGCGGTGACGATCAGCGACAACGGCGACACCACCTGCTTCTTCTCGCCGCCCTCTTCCCAGGCGGTGCGCATCGACAGCGAATCCTTGCCAACTGGAATTGACACGCCGATCTGCTTGCACAATTCCGAAACACCTTCGACCGTCGCATACAGGCGGGCGTCCTCGCCCGGCACGCCGCACGGTGCCATCCAGTTGGCCGAGAGCTTGACCTTGTCCAGGCTGCCAACATCGGCGGCGGCCAGGTTGGTCAGCGCCTCGCCGATGGCCATGCGGCCGGAAGCCGGCGCATCGAGCACGGCCAGCGGCGTGCGCTCGCCCATGGCGAAGGCTTCGCCGAGATAACCTTGATAACCCATCGTAGTCACGGCGACGTCGGCCACCGGCACCTGCCACGGGCCGACCATCTGGTCGCGCGCGGTCATGCCACCGACCGAGCGGTCACCGATGGAGATCAGGAAGGTCTTGTCGGCGATGGTCGGCAGACGCATCAGGCGGTAAGCGGCGTCCTTGAGTTCGATGGAAACCGCGTCGAAGGGCACGAAGGTCGACGGCTGCGACGTGACATCGCGCGTCATGCGCGGCGGCTTGCCGAGCAGCGCTTCCATTTCCATGTCGACCGGATTGACGCCGAAATGCGCGTCGGTGACGGTCAAGTGGCCGTCGCCGGTGGCTTCGCCGACGACAGCGAACGGGCAGCGCTCGCGTTCGCACATCGCCTGGAATTCGCCGATGCGGTTCGGCGGGATGGCCAGCACGTAGCGTTCCTGCGATTCGTTGGACCAGATTTCGGCCGGCGACATGCCCGGCTCCAGGGTCGGCACCTTGCGCAGATCGAACTTGGCGCCGACGCCGCCCGAATGGGCAAGTTCCGGCAAGGCGTTGGAAACGCCGCCGGCACCGACGTCATGCACGGAGAGAATCGGATTGTCCTTGCCCATCTGCCAGCAACGGTCGATGACTTCCTGGGCGCGCCGCTGGATTTCCGGGTTGCCGCGCTGCACAGAGGCGAAGTCGAGGTCTTCGGCATTGACGCCGGCGGTCATCGACGAAGCAGCACCGCCGCCCAGACCGATCAGCATGCCGGGACCACCCAGTTGCACGAACAGCGTGCCGACCGGGAAGGTTTCTTCCTTGAACGACTGCTCGGCCTGGATGGAACCAAGGCCGCCGGCGATCATGATCGGCTTGTGGTAGCCGCGCACGAATTTTTCGCCATTGACGGGCACGTCCTGCTCGTAGGTGCGGAAGTAGCCGGTCAGGTTCGGGCGGCCGAATTCGTTGTTAAAGGCGGCAGCACCGATCGGGCCTTCGAGCATGATGTCGAGGGCGGAAGCGATGCGCGAGGGTTTGCCGTAGGCGCGCTGCTGCTCGGTTTCCCAAGGCTGAATGGCATCCGGCAGGTTCAGGTTGGACACAGTGAAGCCGCACAGGCCGGCCTTCGGCTTCGAGCCCTTGCCAGTGGCGCCTTCGTCGCGGATTTCGCCACCGGAGCCGGTCGAGGCGCCGGGGAACGGCGAAATCGCGGTCGGGTGGTTGTGCGTCTCGACCTTGGTCAGGATGTGGGTCAGCTCTTCCTTGTACGAATAGCCGCGGTCGGCATCCGGGTAGAAACGCGGAATGGTCGCGCCCTCGATGATCGAGGCATTGTCGGCGTAGGCCATCACCGTACCCTGCGGGTTGGCGGCGTGGGTTTCGCGGATCATGCCGAACAGCGTCTTGTCCTTCTTCTCGCCGTCGATCACCCAGGAGGCGTTGAAGATCTTGTGGCGGCAGTGCTCGGAGTTGGCCTGAGCGAACATCATCAGTTCAACGTCGGTCGGGTTGCGGCCAGCCTGGGTGAAGATGTCGAGCAGGTAATCGACTTCGTCGTCGGACAGCGCCAGGCCGAGCGTGGCGTTGGCGTCGACCAGCGCGGTTTTGCCGCCCTGGAGCACATCGACTGTCGCCAGCGGCTTGGGCGAGAAATGCCGGAACAACTCCCCGGCCTGCGAAAAATCATTCAGCACTGACTCGGTCATGCGGTCATGCAGCAACGCTGCCACCTGCTGCCGCTCTGCCTCGGTCAGGGTTTTGCCTGCCGGCAATTCAAGACGGAAGGCAATCACCCGCTCAATGCGCTCGATTGCGTCGGCCAGTCCGCAGTTGTGGGCAATATCGGTGGCCTTGGAAGACCAGGGGGAGATGGTGCCGATGCGCGGCGTCACCAGAAACAATTCGCCCGTCGCTACCGCCGCCGACTCCTCTTCCAGCAAAGCCGCCAGTTGCGCACGCTCGGCATCGCTCAAGGCCCGTTTAACTTCCACCACATGCCAGTAATCCGCCCGCAAGGCCACCATTTTCGGCAGCACCACCTGCAGGCGATCAACGAGACGTTGCAATCGAAACGCGGAAAAGGCAGCAGCGCCCTGCAAGCAAAGGATATCGGCCATGGGAATTCAAGGTTGTGCGGAAAGGTGCGAATTATACCCGAGGCCACCTTCGCCTTCTCCAAATGGGGCATCAGATCACGCGTCGCCATATTGGCGGCACGCCCCAGAGAATGCCGTGTTTTTTTGCATCGCTACGCCTCCAGCCCCCAGTGGCCGCGTTACAATTTGCCACATTCTTTTGCGCGGACTCAACGGACATGGCAACCTGGGGATTCGGCCTGCGGGCCAAATCGATGCTGGCGCTTCTGCTAGCCTGCCTGTTCGCCCTGATTCCCGCGGGCCTGGTCGGCTGGCAGGTGCTTGATGCCGTACGCGAGCACTTCGGTACAGCCTACCTGCGCAATTTCACCTTGCTCAAGCGCCAGCAAATTCTCGCCCCTGTCAGCCGCGAGCTGACCCTGTCGCTACGCCTGGCCGATTCGCAGGTCACCCGCCAATGGCTGCTCGACGAGCACGATGCCGCCAAACGCAGCCTGTTTTTTGCCGAAGCCGAAGGCTACCGGCGGGACTTTCGCAGTCAGACCTTCTTCATCATCCCCGCCAGCACCGGCAACTACTATTTTGGCGATGGGCAGCGGCAAAGCGACGTTCCAAGCTACCAGCTGCAGCGCGACAAAAAAAGCGACGCCTGGTTTTTCAATACCCTGCACCAACCGGGCTCTTACGACATCAACGTCAACTACGACGAAAACCTCAAGCTCACGCAAATCTGGTTCAACGCCATCATCCGCGATGGTGACAAGGTCCTCGGCCTGACCGGGGGCAGTCTCGATCTCACCACCTTCATCGAACGTTTCATCGTCACTCCGGAGGTCGGCCTGACACCGATGATCGTGGCCCAGAACGGCGCCATTCAGGCGCATCGCGACATCCGCCTGATTGCCACCAACCAGATCACCCACAGTGCCCTCGGTGCCTTGCCGCCGGAGCAGACCCTGAGCGGCCAGCTCGACCACGCCAGCGACCGCGAACTTCTGGCGACGGCGCTGCGCAACGCCGAGGAAAAAACCGACGAAGTCGTCATCATTCCGGTCCATCTCGCCGGCAAACCGCAACTCATGGCACTGGCCTACATTCCCGAATTGCGCTGGCACATCGTCACAGCCATGGATCTGAAGGCGGCGCGGATTCTCGATCAAACCTGGGCACGCAGCGGCCTGATCCTGCTCGTCATGCTGCTGGCCACCCTGCTGCTGGCCTTCAGCTATGCCGTCGAACGTCTGTTGCTGCGACCACTGAAAAAACTGCAGCAATCCGCCACTGCCATTGCCCGCGGCGACTACGACACCCCCTTGCCCACTGCCAGCCGCGACGAAATGGGCGATCTCAGCCAGGCGTTTGGCAGCATGGCGCAGCAGATCCGCGACCACACGACGGAGCTCGAAAACAAGGTCGCCGCACGCACCCAGGCGCTCGCCGAGGCCAACCAGGAAATGCAGCGGGCGCACCGGCAGATCAGCGATTCCATCGACTACGCCAGCCTCATCCAGCGCACCATCCTGCCGCAGCAACAACTGCGGCAAACACTCGATGAGAGACACTGCGTACTGTGGCAGCCCCGCGATGTGGTGGGTGGCGATTTCTACATTTTCCGCCAGGACGGTGAGCGTTATCTGCTGGGGGTGGTCGACTGCGCCGGCCATGGCGTTCCCGGCGCCCTGATGACCATGCTTGCCCGCGCCGCCCTCGACCATGCCATCAATACCTGCGGCCTTGACCAGCCTGCCGCCATCCTGCAGGAAACTGATCGCGGCATGCGCGCCATGCTGCAGGAATGCGAACTGCCGCGCGCCATTGCCACCAACCTCGACGCCGGCCTAGTGTTCGTAGACCTGAAGCGGAGCATGCTGCGCTTTGCCGGAGCCAAAATCAATCTCTACTGGAGTGACGGCAACGAAATCGGCCAGCTGGACGCCAACCGCCGTTCGATCGGTGACCGACGACCAGGTACCTATACCGACCAGGACATCGCATTGCGTCCGGATGTCACCTATACCCTATCCACCGACGGTTTCCTTGACCAGGCCGGTGGCGAGCGGGGCTACGGCTTCGGCAACAGCCGCTTCGCCGAACTCCTGCGCAGCAACGCCCGTCGTCCGATGGGCGAGCATGCCAGCGCCTTCAGTCAAGCCCTGGCGCTCTATCAGGGCACCTACCCGCAACGTGACGACATCACAGTGCTATCCTTCCGCTTCGACCAAAAACAGGCACAACATGACCCACATTGATCTGTTCGAACTGCGCACACACTTCAACCAGAGCCGCATCCTACTCTGCTTCAACGGCCCGATTTCACGCAGCCTGATCGAAGAAATCGGCAGTGCTCTGAAAAACTACCTGCAAGCTGAGCAAGCCCATATTTCAGCGGCAATGGACGTTTTCAGTGTCTATATCGAGATGACCCAGAACATCCGTCACTACGCACTGGCCCACGGTTACGACGAGCTCGCCGGCTCGGCCACAGTGGTGGTGGCACGCGACGCGGATGGCCGTTATCTGGTGCAGGCCGGCAACATGGTGGAGAAGGAAGACGGAGAGAAACTCCTCGCCCGGGTTGACCATCTCGCGGCCATGAGTCCGGCAGAATTGAAGGCCGCCTACAAGACCCAGTTGCGTCAGCCTCGTCCGGAAGATGCCGTCACCGGTGCCGGGCTCGGACTCATCGACATTGCCCGCAAATCAACTGCACCGCTGACGGCCAGCCTGGCCCCGCTCGATGCAACACACGTTTTTTTCAGCCTGCGCGCCACCATTTGAAACCTGCACATAAAAACAGTCATGAACGAACTCAATATCCCCGGCAGCCAATCGACTCCCAGCGTCAGCAGCAATCTGGCCCTGGGCCAGCTCTCGTTGCAGGGCGACTCCTATCCGGAAAACTCCTTCGAGTTTTTCACCACCGTCATTTCCTGGATTGAAGATTTCCTGACCCAGAAAACCGAGCCGCTCACTCTGGAACTGGGGCTGATTTACATGAATACCAGCTCGGTCAAAGCCATGATGGACATTTTCGACCTGCTCGAGGAAGCCCACAACAAAGGCCGGGCGGTGCGTGTAGACTGGCTGTACGACCCGCAGAACGAGCGGGTGCGCGAGTTGGCAGAAGAGTTCCGCGAAGACTACACTTTTCCTTTCCTGATCACCGCCCATGCCTGACAGCGATTTCCCGGCAGTGAAGAAGGCGCAGCCGCTGGCGCACTTTGCCGCCCTGCTCGACGAGCCGGCGCATGCCGACAACCCCTTGCGCCCGGCCTGCGCCGAACTGCTCAGCCTGTGCACTGAACAACAGGAGAGGCTGTCCCGGCTGGTACGCATTTCTGACGGTTATCACGATATCTCACGTAGCCAGAACCTCTCGCTGCATGCACAGTACGACCGTCAGCTGCGCCGGCTGGAAAAAATCACCCGCATCTCTGACCGCTATCAACAAAGCCTGCATGAACTGAGTGCCGCGCTTGAAGAAGCCGCCCTGAGCGACGCCCTCACCGGGTTGCACAACCGCCGCTACCTGATGGAGCGCCTCAAGAAGGAAACCTTGCGCAACGATCGCAAGGCAGGCAGCTTCGCCCTTGCCATACTCGACGTCGACTACTTCAAGTCGATCAATGACCGCTTCGGCCACGAAGCAGGCGACTTCGCCCTGTGCCAGATCGCCCAGGCGGTTCAGTCCAGCATCCGTGAATATGATATCTGCGGCCGTTGGGGCGGCGAGGAATTCCTCATCCTGCTCCCCGACACCGATCTTGCCTCCGCCGTGCAAGTCGCTGAACGCATCCGCCAGGAAATCGCCCAGCTGCACCTGGGTTTTCTCGACAGCAGCGCCCTCCCGCACACCACGGTCAGCATCGGCCTGAGCACGCACGTGCCGGGAGAAATGTATTCAGCGACACTGGACCGTGCCGACAGCGCCCTGCGTAACGCCAAATCCGCCGGACGGAACCGGATCGAAGTCAGCTAGACGGGGTATTTCCTGCCGCCTCGGGGGCGGACCGGCAGTCGGCACACTGACCATACAAGGTCAGTTCATGCCCATCGACAGCGAAACCATTGGGCGCCAGCCCCTCCAGGGCACCCGGGCAACCAGCCACATCGAAGACCCGCGTGCAGGCACGGCATAGGAAATGATGGTGGTGCGGCTTGCCGCACAACTCGTAGCGGGCGTTTTCTCCCGGCAGCTGCACCAACTGCACCGCCCCCTCCTCCATGAAGGTTTTCAGGTTGCGGTAGATGGTGGCGATGCCGATCCCCGGCGCATCGTGTTGTGCCAGCTCGAGGATTTCCGTCGGCAGCAGCGGTCTCTGCGCCGCTCGCAAGGCTGCAAGAATGGCGTGGCGCTGGCGGGTTGAGCGTTCATTCGGAAGCATTGGCAGACAGTGGCGTCAAAACAAGGGGGCTACTGTAACAGTTGCCCGTGACCGTAGCGAATCCTGAAACGCGCTTCCCGGAGAGGAAATTGGCGCCACTGCCGCATGGAAAGGTGTCGATTGATCCGATATTGAGAATTCATTATCATCTTGAATTCTGATTCTCACCACACTTGGCCACACCCATCATGTTCAAACCGACTCCTCTCGCCTTGGCACTCGCTTGCATCTTTGCTCCACTCCCGGCAAGCGCCGCTGAAACACACACCACCGCGCAGGAATCCACGCTGCCGGCGATTACCGTCGAGGCAAGCAGCCTGTCGCTGGGGATGGATGACATGACAACGCCCGTCACCGTTCTCACCGCCGATGACCTGCTCACTCAGCGAGCAGCCACACTGGGCGAAACGCTGGCGAACCAGCCCGGCACTCACGCCAGTCATTTCGGCGCCGGCGCCAGTCGCCCCGTCATTCGCGGCATGGACGGGGCGCGGGTGCGCATCCTCAGCCACGGTTCGGAAGTGATGGATGCTTCGACCATCAGCCAGGATCACGCAGTGGCGATCGAACCTCTGCTCAGCAACCAGATCGAGATCCTGCGCGGCCCTTCCGGTCTGGCCTATGGCGGTGGCGCCAGCGGCGGCATCGTCAATAGCCTCGATGACAAGATTCCCACGCAGATTCCGGCCGCAGGTTACGCCGGCCATGTCGAAATGCTCGGCGCCTCGGCCGCCCGCGAAGGCACCGGCACCTTCGCCGTCACGGCCGGCAGTGGCAATTTCGCCCTGCACGCCGAAGGGCTGTACCGTGACAGCGACGATTACCGCGTCGGCCACGGCTGGCACAAAGGCAAACGGGTCGCCGGCAGCGACACGCGCACCCGCACTGGCAGTCTCGGTCTGTCGTGGGTCGGCGACCGCGGTTATGTCGGTCTGGCCTATACGGCACAGAACAACGTCTATGGCCTGCCCGGCCACAGCCATGATTTCGAAGACTGCCATCTGCATGGCACGCACCTGCATTGCGGCAGCCATGGCGGACATAGCCACGACGATGAAGCACACGGGGTGCCCCGCGTCGACCTGCGCAGCGAACGCTGGGATGTGCGCGGCGAATACCTCGAGCCCCTGGCCGGCTTTTCTCGACTGCGTTTCAGCGGCGGCCTGACCGACTACCAGCACGACGAACTGGAGGGCAACGAAGTTGCCACCCGTTTCCGTAACAAGGCCCGCGACGGCCGGTTCGAACTGCAGCACCACCCACTCGCCGGCTGGCGCGGGGTCATCGGCCTGCAGAGCAGTTTCCGTGATTTCAGTGCGACCGGCGAGGAAGCCTATGTCCAGCCCAGTACGACCCGCAAGCATGCCGTCTTCCTGCTCGAAGAAAAACGCTTCGGTCCCTGGCGGGTGGAAGGCGCGCTGCGCCACGAATGGCAGCGTATCGACACCGATTCGGCACAGCCCAACCGCAGCCACGATGGCACCTCGGCAGCGCTCGGCCTCCACTGGCGCCTGGCGCCGCAGTACAGCCTCGGCCTGACACTGGCGCGCGCCCACCGCCTGCCCACCGCCGAAGAACTTTACGCCGACGGGCTGCACATGGCTTCCGCCACCTGGGAATTAGGCAACCCCCGCCTGCAACGCGAAACCTCGAACAACATTGACCTGACGCTGAAAAAAACCGCCGGCCCGACCACCTTCTCGTTCAGCGTTTATCGCAACCGCATCAAGGATTACATCTACGCCAGCACCCTGGACGAAGACGACGGCCTGCAGTTGATCGAATATACCCAGGGCGACGCCATCTTCACCGGCATCGAAGGTTCCGTACGCCAGCAATTGAGCCGCCAGACTGGCCTGACCCTGTTCGGCGATTACGTCCGCGCCCATCTCGACCGTGGCGGCAATCTGCCGCGCATCCCGGCTGCGCGTCTGGGCGTCCGTCTTGATGCCCGCCTGGGTGACCCGTGGCGCGGCGAACTCGAGTTCTACCGCGTTGCGGGACAGAACCGGGTAGCCGCCCATGAAAGCGCAACCCCCGGCTACAACATGCTCAATCTGCGCCTGAGTTACACCACGCGGCTCAACGGCCTCGCGACCCAGTTCTACCTGAAGGGCGAAAATCTCGGCAATCAACTGGCTTACGCGCACACTTCCTTCATCAAGCACACTGCCCCGCTGGCCGGGCGCAATATCACGCTCGGTGTGCGCATCGCCTTCTGAGTGTCTGCCGCATGCCGTGGCGGGAGGCCGTACAACGGGAGCTTCACACGGATGAACGGCAAGCGCTGCAGTTGATCGTGCTCACTTGCGGATCGGCCCGTTGCGCCCGGACATGCTGTCGCTCATCCGGTAGGCCGCATCGATGAACTGGCCGTCCGGGTTCTTGCGGCAGTACTGCTCGATGTTGCGCTCGACCGTGCCGGCCGAGACGTCGGTCACCTGCTGGCGCTGGTTGGCGTAGTTGTGGCCGCTCAGGAAGCCGCGCACCCAGGCCACCTGCGCCGCCCGCTGGTCGGGATCGGCGGCGGCCGCCTGCCAGGCGGCGCAGGAATTGTCGTCGAAACCGAGGACTTTCAGCCTCGAAGCCGTCGCCGGCCCGGCCAGCAGGACGGCACATGCCAGCAGGACGCATCCGCGCGTGTTGCCCATCGCTCACTCCAGAAACGGTTGCCAAAGGCCGCAGCATAGACCACCCGGCCGCCGGCGGGAACGCCGATGGCTTGAACCGCCGGCGATTGTCACGGTCAACCCGGCCATTGCCCGGAAAACCGCCATGCCCGAATTTCGCCCGTTTGCCCTCTCCGCCACCTATGCCCAGACGCTCGCCGAGTTTTGCGTCCCCTGGCAGCCGGCAGCCGCGCCGGCCCCCAAGCCGGTGCGCCTGAACCGCGAACTGGCCGAAGAACTCGGCGCCGACCCCGATCTCCTGGCCGGCCCCGAGGGCCTGGCGATGTTCGCCGGCAACCTGCTGCCGGCCGGCGCCAAGCCGGTCGCCCAGGCTTACGCTGGCCACCAGTTCGGCGGTTTCTCGCCGCGCCTGGGCGACGGCCGCGCTTTGTTGCTCGGCGAGGTCATCGACCGTCAAGGCCGGCGCCGCGACATCGCCTTCAAGGGCTCCGGGCGCACCCCCTTCTCGCGCAATGGCGACGGCAAGTGCGCGCTGGGCCCGGCACTGCGCGAATTCCTGGTCGGCGAAGCAATGCACGCGCTCGGCATCCCGACCACGCAGGCACTGGCCGTGGTCGCTACCGGCGACATGGTGCGCCGCGACCGCGCCCTGCCCGGCGCCGTGCTCACCCGTATTGCTGCCAGCCACCTGCGCGTCGGCACCTTCGAATACGTCGCCGTGCATCACGGCCCGGCCGCCGTGCACAAGCTCGCCGACTACGCCATCGCCCGCCACGACCCGGATCTGGTCGGCCGCGCCGACCGTTACCTGGCGCTGCTCGACGCCGTCGCCGGCCGCCAGGCCGAGCTGGTCGCACGCTGGCTCGGGGTCGGCTTCATCCACGGCGTGATGAACACCGACAACATGACCATCTCCGGCGAAACCATCGACTACGGCCCCTGCGCCTTCCTCGAAAGCTACCACCCGCGCACCGTGTACAGCTCGATCGACAGCCAGGGCCGCTACGCCTACGGCCGCCAGGCGTCGATTGCCCAGTGGAACCTCGCCCGCCTGGCGGAAACCCTGCTGCCGCTGATCGACACCGACACGGACCGCGCCATCGCCGCCGCCACAGCGGTAATCGAGGCCTTCCCCGAGCGTCACGCCGCCTGCTGGCTGAACGTGATGCGCGCCAAGCTCGGCATCGACGACAGTGGCGACACCGAAACCGACCGCGCCCTGGCCGACGATTTCCTGAGCCTGCTGCAACGCGGCCGCCACGACTTCACCAACAGCTTCCGCGCCCTCCACGACTTTGCCGACGGCCGCCCGCAGGCACTCGCCCGGCTGTTCGCCGACGACCCGGACGCCGCCGCCTGGCAGCAACGCTGGCAAGCCCGCCAGCCGCAACGCGACGCCGCCCTGCTGGCGACCATGAAGCGCGCCAACCCCTGGCTGATCGCCCGCAATCACCAGGTCGAAAATGCGCTCGAAGCCGCCGTCGACCGTAACGATCTGGCCCCTTTCGAGGCCCTGCTCGCCGCACTGCGCGCGCCCTTCGACGAACGCGACACCGACCGCCATTACACCGAACCGGCAGCGCCGGAAATCACCGCCAGCTACCAGACCTTCTGCGGGACCTGAGGCAAGGCCGGACAAAGGCCGTAAAATCCGGCCTTTGTCATCGCCAAGCCGCCCGCATGCGCCTCCTCCACACCTCCGACTGGCACCTCGGCCAGCATTTCATGGGCAAGAGCCGGCAGGCCGAGCATCAGGCGCTGATCGTCTGGCTGCTCGAACAGGTGGCGGAACACGCGGTCGATGCGGTGCTGATCGCCGGCGACATCTTCGACACCGGCACCCCACCCTCCTACGCCCGCGAGCTGTACAGCCAGTTGGTCGTCCGCCTGCACGAGGCGGGCGTCGCGCTGCTGCTGCTCGGCGGCAACCACGATTCGCCGGCGACACTGGGGGAGAGCCGCGAACTGCTGGCGCGCCTGGGGACGACGGTGATTGCCGCGACGCACGAAGACATCAGCACGCAAGTCGTCGTGCTGCCGCAGCGCGACGGCACGCCCGGCTGCATCGTCGCCGCCGTCCCCTTCGTCCGCCCGCGCGATGTGCTGCAGAGCCAGGCCGGGCAAAGCGCCGAGGACAAGCAGCAGTCACTGCAGCAGGCGATCCAGCAGCACTATGTTGCGGTCGACGCCGCCGCCCGGGCCAGAATGGCCGCGCTCGGCGTCACCCTGCCGATCATCGCCACCGGCCACCTGACCACGGTCGGCGCCAGCGCCAGCGAATCGGTGCGTGAAATCTACGTCGGCGCGCTCGAAGCCTTCCCGACCAGCGCCTTCCCGCCGGCCGACTACATCGCGCTCGGCCATATCCACCGGCCGCAGAAGGTCGGCGGGCTGGAACACATCCGCTACTGCGGCTCGCCGCTGCCGCTCGGCTTCGACGAAGCGCGGCAACAGAAGGAAATCCTGCTGGTCGACCTCGACAGCGACGGCCTGAAAACTGTCACCGTGCTGCCGGTACCGCGCTTTCAAGGCCTGGTCGCCATCAGCGGCAATCTGGAAACGCTGGCCGGCGCGATCGGTGCCGCAGCCGCCGAAGGCACGCGCGAACGCCCGGCCTGGCTCGAAGTCACGGTCGCCGATGACGATTACCTGTCCGACCTGCCGGCGCGCATCGAGAAGATGACCGAAGGCTGGCCGGTCGAAGTCCTACGCATCCGCCGCCAGCGCGGCAACGCCGCCGCCCGCCTGGCAGCCGCCGCCAGCGAGACGCTGGACGAACTCGACCCGTTTGATGTCTTCACCCGCCGCCTGCAACAGGAGGAACTGAGCGACGACCTGCAAGCGGCGCTGAACAGCCGCTACCGCGCCATCGTCGCCGCCCTGCGCGGGGAAGAAGCATGAAAATTCTCACCCTGCGCCTGAAGAACCTCAATTCGCTGAAAGGCGAATGGTTCATCGACTTCACCCGGCCGCCGTTCACCGACAACGCGCTGTTCGCGATCACCGGGCCGACCGGCGCCGGCAAGTCGACGCTGCTCGACGCCATCTGCCTCGCCCTCTACCACCAGACGCCGCGCCTGAAGACGATCTCGGCGTCCGACAACGACATCATGACGCGGCACACCGCCGACTGCCTGGCCGAGGTCGAATTTGAGGTCAAGGGTGCCGTCTACCGCGCCTTCTGGAGCCAGCGCCGCGCCCGCGACAAGGCCGACGGCGCGCTGCAGGCGCCGAAAGTCGAACTCGCGACCGGCGACGGCACCATCCTCAGCACCCAGACCAACGACAAGCTGAAACGCGTCGCCGAAATCACCGGCCTCGATTTCCCGCGCTTCACCAAGTCGATGCTGCTCGCCCAGGGCGGCTTCGCGGCCTTTTTGAATGCCAGCGCCAACGAGCGCGCCGAACTGCTCGAAGAACTGACCGGCAGCGAAATCTACGGTGAAATCTCGCGCAAGGTCTTCGAGCAGGCGCGCGAAGCTAGGGACAAACTGGCCCAGCTCAAGGCCCGCGCCGACGGCATGGCACTGATGAGCGACGAGCAGCGCACCGCGATGCTGCAGGAAAGCGCCGTGCTTGAAACACAGCTCGCCGACGTCCAGCGCCAGCACACACAGACGCAAGCGCAGCGCCAATGGCGCCTTGATCTCGCCCAGGCCGAACAGGAAGTCGCCGCCGCACTCACCCGCCAGCAAACCGCCGACGCCGCGCTGGCCGCCGCCGCGCCCGAACTCAAGCGCCTGAGCGACAGCGAACCGGCGGAAGCGCTGCGCCCGCTGCACCAGCAATGGCAGCAGGCCGACGCCGCCGCCCGCCAGACCGCCGCCGAACGGCAGACGCTGCACGACGAACGCAGCCGCCTGCAGGCCGAACAACTGGCCGGCCACGACGCTGCCGCCAGCCACGCCGCCGCCGTCGCCGCCCAGGCGCAACAGGCCCTGCAACACAGCCGGCGCGAAGCGAAGGAGATCGACGATTTCTGCGCCGCCCACGCGCAGCGCGCCCAACTCGGCGAACGCCTTGGCCTCTGGGATCAACAATTCCGGCAACGCGACAAACTCATCCGCGAACTCGCCGCCCAGCAGCAGGCGCAACAGAAACTCACCGCCGAGCAAGCCGCCAACGAACGGCAACGCGCCGCCCAGCAGTTGACGGTCGACGCCGCGCAGAAGGCAAAAACCGCCGCCGACGCCGCGCTCGACACCAGCCGTACCGAACAGAACCAATGCCTCGCCGGGCAGACACTGGCCGAGCTGCGCGCCCATTGGCAGCGCGAGCAGGCCGCCGGCAACCGCTGGCAGCAGCTCGACACCCTCGCCCACCAGCGCCGCGAACTCACCGCCCAGCAAGGCGCGCAGGCGCAGCAACTGCAGCAGGGCGAAGCGCAGATCGCCGCCCGGGAAAGCAGGCTGGTCGCGCTGCGCGAGCAGCACAAGGTGCTGAACGCTCAGGTCGCCGACAAGCAGAAGCTGCTCGAACAGGAACGCCTGATCCGCAGCCTCGCCGACCACCGCCGCCAGTTGCAGCCGGGCCAGCCCTGCCCGCTGTGCGGCGCGCACGAGCACCCGGCAATCGCCGACTACGCCGCGCTCGACGTTTCGGCCACCGAGGCCGCATTGCTGGCGGCGCAGAAGTCGCTCGCCGAGCTGGTCGACAAAGGCCAGCAACTGCGCGACGAGCAGACCAAGGCGAAGACCGCGCACGCCGCGCTGCAGGAACAACAGGCAAAGACCGCCCGCGACCTCGCCCGCCTCGCCGACGACTGGCAGAGCCAGCTCGCCGCGCTGCCGGCCGACAGTATTGCGGTCGACGCCTGGCAGGACGAAAAAGCCATCGCCGCCGCCCGCAACGCGGCTGAGCAACGCCTGGTTGCGCTCGACGAGCGCATGAAAGCCGCCGAACGCGACGAACAGGCGGTCCACACCGCCACCAAGACCGCCGCCGACGCCACCCAGGCGCTACTCGCCGCCGGCAACCAGCTGCAACTGCTGATCCAGGCCGGGCAAACCGCCGCGCTGCGCCAGGCGGAAATCGCCAAAGCCGGCCAAGGCATCGCCGCCGAACAGGCCGAACTCGACGCCCGGCTCAAGGCAACCCTGGCCGACATTCCTGCCGACCCGGCCGCCTGGCTGGCTGAGCGCGACACCGAATGGCAGCACTGGCAGCAGACCCAGCACCGCCGCCAGGAACTCGCCACCCAACTCGTCCAGCAGCAGGAACGCGCCGACGCCGCGCAAACCCAGGCCATTCACTGGGCCGAACAGGCCGCGCAACGACGGGCCGCAGCCGCCGACGCTCTCCCGCCGACGCCAACCAGCGCCGAAGCCGACCCCGCCGCCGCCCTCGCCCGCTGCGCCGAGCACCTCGCCGAACTCGGCCAGCAACTCGCCGCATTGCAGGGCCGACAGGCACAACTCGACGCCAACCTCGCCCGACAGCAACAAACCCTCACCGACGCCGCCAGCGCCTGGCAAACGGCACTCGCCGCCAGCCCGTTCAAAGATCTCGAAGCCTACACCGCCGCCCTGCTACCGACGGAAGAACGCCAGCGCCTGCAGCAAGCCCGGGAAAGCCGGCAAGTAGCCAAGCAGCAGGCCGACACGCTACTCCAGGCCGCCCGCGAAAAACTCGCTCGCCTGCACGCCGCGCCCACCGGCGCGCCGGCCAGCGATGACACGCCTAAGGCTAGCGGAGAAACCGAAGTACCGCCGCTCGCCGACCTTGGCGCCGCCCTCACCCAACTCGACCAGCAGCGCCGCGAACTCAGCGAACAGCTCGGCGCCCGGCGCGCGCTACTTACCCGCGACCAGGAGGCGCGCCAGAGCCAGCAGGCGCTATTCCAGGAAATCGCCGCACAGACCGCCGACGCCGACCTCTGGCAGCGCCTCGACGGCCTGATCGGCTCGGCCAAGGGCGACAAATTCCGCAAATTCGCCCAGGGCCTCACCCTCGACCACCTGCTGCAGCTCGCCAACGGCCACCTGGCCCGTCTGCACGGCCGTTACCTGCTGCGCCGCAAGACGACAGGCGAACTCGAACTCGACATCGTCGATAGCTGGCAGGGCGAAGTCGCCCGCGACACGCGCACCCTCTCCGGCGGCGAAAGCTTCCTGGTCAGCCTGGCACTGGCACTGGCACTCGCCGATCTGGTCAGCCACAAAACCTCGATCGACTCACTCTTCCTCGACGAAGGCTTCGGCACGCTCGACGCCGACAGTCTCGACCTGGCCCTCGCCGCCCTGGACAGTCTCAACGCCAGCGGCAAGAGCATCGGCATCATCAGCCACGTCGCCGGCCTGAAAGAGCGCATTCCGGTGCAGATCGAAGTGCGCAAGAACGGCGGTATCGGCCATTCGCAATTGCGGGTCAGCGCCTGAGGGGTGCCCCTGTGTCAGCTGCTGCAATGCCCGCCGCGCGCGGCACGGCAAATTTCGATCAGGGCGTTGAGCGCATCGGTTACGGTAAAAATACCGAGGAAACTGCCATCCGCCTCATTGACGATGACGCTGCCGATCTTCTTGTCCGACATGATGAAGGCAACATCGTCGAGTGCATCCGACGCGTTGACCATGACCGGGTCGGTCGCCATGATGTCGGCGGCACTGATCTGGATGCAATGCGCCCGGGACAGGCTTTGCGCAAAACGCACATTACGGTCACTGACCAGACCGACCACGACACCGTCACGCACGATGGGCAGGTGGCGGATACCGTACGCCTGCATCAATTCACGCAATTCATCCGGCGACAAGTTTTCACGTCCAACCACCGGGTTCGGGGTGGTAAATTCCTCGACAGGCAGGCTCAGCATGGCAGTTCTCCCGGAGTGATGCTCGCCTCGACTATAGGCCGCCGGGCGCCGCAGGGTCAACGCCGTTGCCACACGTCGTTGCCACAGCTACCGGTCAACACGGAAAGTACATTTTCCGCCTCGGTTCCCGTGCCCTCCACGGAGGCATAAAGCAAACAGCAATCGGTTAAACTGCGAACCTTTCGCTGCCAAACAAATACGCATGATCAAACGCACGGTTTTTTTCGTTTCCGACAGCACCGGGCTCACCGCCGAAGCGCTCGGACACAGTTTGTTGACGCAGTTCGAGGATGTCGAGTTCAAGCTGGTACGCATCCCCTTCCTCGACAATACCGATAAGGCACGCGAAGCCCTGCTGCGTATCAACGCCCAGGGGGAAACAGACGGCATGCGACCGATCGTTTTCACCACCCTGGTCAATAAGGATGTCGCGGCCATCGTGCACCAGGCAGATGCTTTCTGTCTGTCGTATTTCGACAGTTTCCTCTCACCGCTGGAAGCAGAACTGGGCCTGAAATCGAGCCACACCGCCGGCCGTTCGCACGGCAAGGCGGACAGCCTCGATTACAAAAAACGCATCGAAGCCATCAACTACACACTGGCCCACGACGATGGCATCACTGATCGCGACCTGGCTGAAGCCGATGTCATTCTGGTCGCCGTTTCCCGCTGCGGCAAGACACCCACATCCCTTTATCTGGCCATGCAGTTCGGCCTGAAAGCCGCAAATTTCCCGCTCATCCCGGAAGACTTCGACCGTGGCCGCTTGCCCGGCACACTGGAAAAACACCGCAGCAAGCTGTTCGGACTGACCATTCAGCCCGAGCGACTGCATCAGATCCGCGAAGAGCGCCGGGCCAGCAGCAAATACGCCTCCTTGCCGAATTGCCGCTATGAAGTCGCCGAAGCCGAAAAGATGATGCGCCGTGAAGGTATCCGCTGGCTCGACTCCACCACCAAATCGATCGAAGAAATATCCGCCACCATCCTGCAGGAACTCAACCTGCGCTAACCAACCCCTCGCCAAAACATGCCTAAAATCACCAAAGCCGTTTTTCCCATTGCCGGTCTCGGCACCCGTTTTCTCCCGGCCACCAAGGCATCCGCCAAGGAGATGTTGCCGGTGGTCGATAAGCCGCTGATCCAGTACGCGGTGGAAGAAGCCTACGCCGCCGGCATCCGCCAGATGATTTTCGTCACCGGGCGGACCAAGCGCAGTGTGGAAGACCATTTCGACACCGCCTACGAACTGGAAAACGAACTCGAACGCGCCGGCAAGACCGAACTGCTGGCCATTGCCCGCAGCATTGCCCCGGACGACATGATCTGCACCTACGTACGCCAACCGCGCGCCCTGGGCCTTGGACATGCCGTGCTGTGCGCGCGCGAACTGGTGGGCAAGGAAGCCTTTGCCGTCTTGCTGGCAGATGACCTGATGGTCGGCGAGCCGCCGGTCATGGCGCAAATGGTGCAGCAATACAGCGAATGGCGCGCCAGCATTCTCGCGGTGCAAGACGTGCCACGCGAACATACCAAGCGTTATGGGATCGTCAGCGGCGACACGCTCAATGAAGAATTGGTCGATGTCGACGGCATCGTCGAAAAACCGGCTCCGGAAAATGCGCCGACGACACTGGCGGTTGCCGGTCGCTACATTCTGACGCACGGGATTTTCGACGAACTGGCCAACCTGCCCCGCGGCGTGGGCGGCGAAATCCAGCTGACCGATGGAATCGCCCGTCTGTTACGCCGGGAAAAGGTATTCGCCTACCGCTACCACGGTACCCGCTACGATTGCGGCAGCAAGCTCGGCTTCCTGCAGGCCACCGTCGACCTGGGGGAGCAGCACGCAGAAGTTGGCCGTGAATTTTCTGCCTGGCTGCAGGCGCGCACTCAGGACTGAACCGCCAGACGGCGGCGCACCTGCTCGAACAGGCAAACCGCCGCCGCGGCACCGACATTCAGCGATTCAACGCCGCCTGGCATGGGAATGCGCAGCCGCTGCTGCGCCGCCGCAAGCAACTCGGCCCGCACCCCCTGACCTTCAGCCCCGAACACCCAGGCTGCCGGTGCACTCCAGTTCGCTTCGTACAGGGAATGCGCATCGTCCAGGCTGGTCACCAGCGTACTGCCGCGAAAGTCGCGCATGAAACCCAACAAATCGACGTCACTATGGATTGCCAGCAGGAAATGCGCTCCCTGCCCGGCCCGCAGGACCTTGGGCGACCACGGCGCAGTACATGCCGCGCTGAGCAACACCTGCCGCACCCCCGCTGCCGCTGCAGTCCGCAACAGGGTACCCAGATTGCCGGGGTCCTGCACCCCATCGAGCAACAAGGCATCGGCTGCCGTATCAGGCGGCAGTTCCGGTTCGGGAATCGGGGCCAAAGCAAGGATGCCACTCGGCGTATCAACCAGACCCAGTTCGCGCACCAGGACGTCACTGAGCACAGTCACCGGTCGGGTGCCGAGATAAGCTGCAATTTCCCGATTCTGCCGCGCGCTGTCAGCCACGATCAGCGTATCCAGCGCACCCCGCTGCTGCTCCCAGGTTTGCACCAAGTGCAGACCATCGAGCAGGGTCTGTCCGCGTTTCTTACGCTCGCGCGCTGAGTCCGCTAATTTTTTCAGCCCTTTGTAAAAGGCGTTGTCGCGCGAGTGGATTTCTTTCATAGCAGCGACAATTGCCGAGCCACCGGCGCAAAGCTACGGCGATGCACGGGCGACACGCCGTGCGCCGCCAGTGCGGCGCAGTGTGCGGCGGTGGGATAACCCATATGCCGGTCGAAACCGTAGTGCGGATATTGCGCATGCAACCCCAGCATCCCCTCGTCGCGTACGGTTTTAGCGAGTATGGACGCCGCCGCGATCGCTGCCACCTTGGCGTCACCCTGCACCACGGCTTCTGCCGGTATGGCGAGTGAGGGACAGCGGTTGCCATCGATGAGGGCGCGCTCGGGCGTGACCTGCAATGCGGCCACTGCCCGCTGCATGGCCAGCATGCTGGCATGCAGGATGTTCAACTGGTCGATTTCTTCGACGCTGGCTTCGGCGACTGCCCAGGCCAGCGCCCGCTCACGGATCAGGCCGGCCAGCGCCATGCGTTTTTTCGCCGAGAGTTTTTTCGAATCGTTCAGCCCGGCAATCGGCCGGGCCGGATCGAGAATCACCGCCGCCGCCACCACCGGCCCCGCCAGCGGTCCACGGCCCGCTTCATCAACGCCGCAAACGAGCCCTTCAGGAACGATCAACGCAGACATTCCAGCACCGCCTGCGCCGCCTTTTCCGCCGTGTTCTGCCGCAATTGCAAATGCAGGTCGGTAAAGGCCGCCTCGATTGCTGCCGAATTTTCCTTGTCGACGTACAGTTGGTTGAGTGCTTCGGCAAGATTTTCCGGCGTCGCCGCATCCTGCAGGATTTCCGGCACCACGAAACGTCCGCACAAAACATTGGGCAGGCCAACGTAAGGCAGATAGGCCATCCGTTTCATCAACCAATAGGAAAATTTCGCAATCTTGTAGGTGATCACCATCGGCCGCTTGATCAAGGCGGCTTCCAAGCTGGCCGTACCACTCGCAATCAGTGCCACATGCGCGGCACCGACGGCATCCTGAGCATGGCCGAACAGAAGGCGAAAGGGAATGTCGGCAGCCTGCTGCCGGTACATTGCCGCCTCGAACTGCAAGCGGGTTTCCCGGGTCGCCAGCGGCACCACAAACTGCGCCTGCGGCTGGTAGCGTTCGCGGATCAGACGGGCCGTCTGAATGAAAGTGTCCGCCATGGTTTCCAACTCGCCACGGCGGCTGCCCGGCAACAGGGCAAACATCGGCACCGTCTTGGGCAAGCCCAGCTTTTCGCACACCGCCAGGCGGTCCGTTGTCAGCGGAATGCTGTCGGCAAGCGGGTGGCCAACATAGGTGACGGGAATGCCTTCTTTTTGATAGAGCGGCGGTTCCAGCGGAAACAGCGCCAGCACGCGGTTGACCGCACGCCCGATGCTATGGATGCGCCCGCCACGCCACGCCCAGATAGATGGACTAACGTAATGAACGGTCGGCACGCCGGCTGCCTTCATGCTGGCTTCCAGGCCGAGGTTGAAATCCGGCGCGTCGATGCCGATGAAGATGTCCGGACGCTCGCTTTTCAAGCGTTTTTTCAGCTGACGGCGGATACCGGCAATGCGCCGATAATTTTTCAGCGCATCCCAGTACCCCATCACCGACAGCTCGCCCATCGGCCACCAGCAGGTCATGCCCTGCCCTTCCATACGCGGGCCGCCGATGCCGTAGAAGATGGCACCGGGCAATTTCGCCTTGAGCGCCGCGATCAGATGCGCACCCAGCAAATCCCCGGAGGCTTCGCCTGCCACCAGGGCGATACGTAACGGGTTGCTCATGGTTCAGCGGATGATGCCGCGCCTGGAAAGGTCCAGGAAATCGACGAACAACTGTATTTCAGGCTGCGTTTGCGCCGCCTCGACCAGCTTGGCGCGCGCTTCTTCCAGGCGCAAACCGGATTTGTAGAGGGTGCGGTAAGCCCGCTTCAGGGACAACAGCGCGTCGGCTGAGAAGCCGCGCCGTTTCAGGCCTTCGACATTGATGCCATACGGCTGGGCGGTATTGCCTGCCGCCATCAAGTACGGTGGTACATCCTGCAGGATCACGGTACTGACCGCCGTCATCACGTGCGCACCGATGCGGCAGAACTGGTGCACCCCGGTAAACCCCCCCAGAATGGCCCAGTCATCAACCGTCACGTGGCCCGCCAGGGAAGCATTGTTGGCGAAGGTGCACTTGTTGCCGACCTGGCAATCGTGAGCGATATGCACATAGGCCATGATCCAGTTGTCGTCGCCAATGCGGGTCACCCCCTTGTCCTGCGCCGTCCCCAGATTGAAGGTGCAGAATTCGCGGATGGTGTTGCGGTCACCGATTTCCAGACGGGTTGGCTCGCCCGCGTATTTCTTGTCCTGCGGCACTTCACCCAGGGAACAGAACTGGAAGATGCGGTTGTCGCGACCAATCCGGCTATGGCCCTGAATCACCACATGCGGGCCAATCTCGGTGTTATCACCGATTTCGACATGCGGGCCGATGATGGAATAGGCGCCAATACGGACATTGCTGCCCAAGCGCGCCGCAGGATCAACCAGAGCAGTGGCATGAATCATGTCAGAGATCCCGCTTAGCACACATCAGCTTGCCTTCGGCGGCAATCTGCCCGTCCACCCGTGCTTCACCCTTGAACTTCCAGACACCACGCATCTGGCGCTCGACTTCAACGTGCAGATGCAGTTGATCACCCGGCAGGATCGGTCGTTTGAAGCGCACTTCATCAAGCCCGGCAAAATAGAAGACCGTGTCCGGTGCCGGTTTTTCGCCCAGCGATTTGAAGGCCAGGATGCCTCCGGCCTGCGCCAGCGCTTCCATGATCAGCACGCCGGGCATCACCGGATGATGCGGAAAATGACCCACGAAGAAGGGTTCATTGATGGTGACGTTCTTGTAGGCATGAATCGATTTGTTCGGTTCGATTTCCAGCACCCGATCCACCAGCAGGAAAGGATAACGATGCGGCAGGTGCGCGAGAATTTCGTGAATGTCCATCAACATGGTTGCAAACCCCGGTTATTCGTTTTCAATGGTTTTCAGTTTCTTTTCCAGCTCCGCAACGCGCTCGGCCAGTTTCGACAAGCGGCGGATGTGGGCCGCATTACGCACCCACTCATCATGACTATCGAGCGGGAAGACGCTGGTATATAGGCCCGCCTGATTGATACTCTTCATCACCAGCGAACCGCCGGAAATGGTCGTTCCCGGTGCCAATGTCACGTGCCCGGAAATCATGCCGGCACCACCGACGATGCAATGCTCGCCCAGGGTCACACTGCCCGCAATGCCGGTACAGCCGGCCAGCACGGAGTAGGCACCGATCTGGCAGTTGTGTGCGACCTGCACCAGATTGTCGATCTTGGCGCCTTCGCCAATCACCGTATCCTCGAGGGCGCCACGGTCGATGGTGGTGTTGGCACCGATCTCGACGTCGTCGCCGATCGTCACCGCACCGATTTGCGGAATCTTCACCCAGGTCCGGCCATCGGGAGCAAAGCCAAAACCATCG
The DNA here is from genome assembly GCF_905120355.1 of Azonexus hydrophilus. Taxonomy (GTDB): domain Bacteria; phylum Pseudomonadota; class Gammaproteobacteria; order Burkholderiales; family Rhodocyclaceae; genus Azonexus. The sequence continues at coordinate 29,249 of NZ_CAJHOB010000001.1, forward strand.
GCACCGATCACCGTTCCGGAGTGGATGATGACACGCGCGCCCAGGGTACACCCGGCGTAGACCGTCACATTGGGGTAGATGATGCTGTCGGCACCGATCGTTACCCCGTCACCGATCACGGTATTGGCGTGAATGACGACATTTTCGCCCAGCTGCACATTGCGACCGATCACGACATGCGGCCCGACGGCTACGCTGGCTGGCAGTTCCGACGCGCTGACAGCGCTGGCATGGACACCGCTGAAGCCGGCACGGGCCGGATAGAGCAAGGTCGCGACACGTGCGTAGTAGGCGTAAGGATTAGTCGTGACAATGCGCGCACCGGCAAAACCATCGGCGGCATCAGGCGCCAGAATCACCGCAGCGGCCTGGCAGCCTTGCAATTGCGATTTGTATTTACGATTGGCGAGAAAACTGATGTCTCCCGCCCCCGCACCCGCCAGGGTGGCCACCCGGGAAATGCGTGTTTGCGGGTCCCCATGCACATCGCCGCCCAGGCGGGCGGCGATTTCGGCGAGCGTCCACGACTGCGAGCTCGGTGCCGTCATTATCTACCGTCCGACAAGGCCTTGATGACGCGTTCGGTGATATCCAGACGCGGACTGACCCACACCACATCCTGCAAGATCAGGTCGAACTTGTCGCTTTCGGCAATCTGCTTGATGGCACGGTTGGCCCGTTCGATCACGGCTGCGTTTTCCTCGTTCTGGCGCAGGTTGAGATCTTCACGGAACTCACGCTGACGCCGCTGGAATTCGCGCGACAGATCGCCAAATTCCTTCTCCTTGCTGCGCCGTTCGTTTTCCGACATGGTCACGGCGTTCTTTTCCAGCGCCTCCTGCATGCCCTGCAACTGTTTGGCCATGCGCTGCAATTCCTGGTCACGCTTGGAAAACTCGCTTTCCAGTTTTTTGCCGGCTTTCTGCGCCAGCGGCGCATCGCGGAAAATCCGCTGGGTGTCGACATAACCCACCTTCAGTTCGGCCGCCTGAGCCACACCCACGGTGGCGAGCAAGGATGCAAGAACAAGCGCTTTAACTTTCAACACAAGTAACTCCTGACTTAAAAAGTAGTTCCCAGCTGGAACTGGAAGGTTTCTGCCTCGTCGCCCTTCTTCTTGTTCAAGGGCGTACCGATGCTGAATTTCAATGGGCCAACCGGCGACATCCAGGCAGCTGTCACACCCGCCGAATAACGCAGTTCGCCCGCGTCGAGTTTATCCTTCGCGGCATACACCTGACCAGCGTCGAAGAACACACCCAGCCGGGCGGTGTTCTCAAGCCCGGGCAAGGCCCACAACAACTCGGCGTTGCCGATGACTTTGCGGTTCCCCCCCAGACGATCTTCGCCTTCCAGGGTATTGATGGTCCCCAGGGTGCTCGATTTGTAACCGCGCACCGAGCCGATACCGCCGGCGTAGTAATTCTTGAAGAAGGGCAGCCCTTCGCTATTGCCATAACCGTCAGCGTAGCCCACCTCACCGGCCAGCATCAGGGTGAACCGCTTGCTCAGCGGGAAGTACTGCTGCACCTGGTAGCCAGCCCGGTAATATTTCAGGTCACCGCCCGGCAGGGCAATTTCAAAACTGGCGCGCTGGTAGGTCCCCTTCGACGGGAAGAAGAAACTATTCTTCGAATCGCTGACCCAGGCTAGGGTCAGCGGGAAGGAGGTATTGGTCCGGCCAAATTCCTTGACGTACTTCTTGTAGTACGCCGGGCTTTCGTCGAAGGTATCGATCGAAGTCGAATCCGCTGCCAGACCAAACGAGAAGGATTCCGTCTCGCTGATCGGGAAGCCGAAACGGATGCCACCGCCAGTGGACGACGATTTGTAATCGGCAATATTGGTGGAACTGGTATCTGTCGTCCGGTGATAAATGTCGAAGCCCTGGCTGACACCATCCGGCGTGAAATACGGATTGGTATAGGAAAGCGAATAAGTGCGGTAGGACTTGGCGGTATTGACCTGGATGGACACGTTGTTACCACTGCCCATGAAGTTGCTCTGCGAGATGCCACCGGAGAGGATGAGTTTGTCGGTACTCGAAGTACCCGCCCCCAGCATCAGGTTGCCGGTCGGTTTTTCGACCACATTCACATTCACATCAAGCTGGTCGCTGGTCCCTGCCACTGGCGGCGTATCGACCGTCACTTCGGAGAAGAAGCCGAGACGGTCGATGCGTTCGCGCGAATTCTGCATCTTCTCGGCGTCGTACCAAGCACTTTCCATCTGACGGATTTCACGCCGTACCACTTCATCGCGGGTACGGGTATTACCGGTAACGTTGATGCGGCGGACGTACACCCGTTTGCCAGGATCGATGAAAATGGTGAAATCGACCAGACGTTTTTCCGAATTGATTTCCGGGGCGGCGTTGACGTTGGCAAAGGCATAACCTTCGGCGCCCAGGCGATCGGTAATGGCTTTGGTGGACTGATTGAGCTTCTCGCGCGAGAACACCTCGCCTGGACGCACGCTGACCAACTTGCGCAGATCAGCCTCGGGAATTGAGGTATCGCCGGCCAACTTGATCGAGGCCACGCGGAATCGCTCACCTTCCTTGATGTTGAGGGTGATGAAAACGTCGCGCTTGTCCGGCGAAATGGAAACCTGCGTCGACTCGACGTTGAATTCCAGGTAACCACGATCAAGGTAAAAGGATTTCAGCTTTTCCTGATCCGCCGCAAGTTTCTGCCGCGAATACTGGTCGTTCTTGGTATACCAGGTCAGCCAGCCCGGCGTCGTCAGATCGAACAGGCTGACCAGTTCCTTTTCCTTGAACGCCTTGGCGCCAACGATGTTGATCTGGCGGATCTTGGCCGCATCCCCTTCGACAATATTGAAGTTGATGCCGACCCGGTTGCGCTCCAGCGGGGTCACCGTCGTGGTGATCTGTGCCGCGTATTTGCCGCGCGAAAGATACTGGCGCTTGAGTTCCTGTTCGGCCTTGTCGAGCAACGAGCGGTCGAAGATGCGCCCGGTGGCAATCCCCACTTCCTTCAAGGCCTTGATGATGGCGTCTTTTTCGAATTCCTTGAGGCCCACGAAATTGATCGAGGAAATCGCTGCGCGCTCTTCCACGATCACCACCATGACCTGGCCTTCAACGTCGATGCGTACGTCCTTGAAGAAGCCGGTGGCGAACAACCCCTTGATAGCCTGCGCGGCCTTGTCGTCATTCAGGGTATCGCCCACCTTGACGGGCAGATAGCTGAATACGGTACCGGCTTCCGTACGCTGAATACCTTCGACCCGGATGTCTTTCACGACAAACGGCTCAAAAGCCGCTGCGGGCAAAGCAAACAAACCGGCGATCAGGACAGGCAGCAGGGTTTTTTTCATCATGAATCGCCAAACAGGCGAGTGAAATCGTTGAAAAGTGCAAAGGCCATCAATGCAAAAAGAATGGCCATGCCGATTTGCTGCGTCAAGGCCACAACCCGCAATGAGAGCGGTTTACCACGAATAACTTCGACGGCATGATACACCAAATGCCCCCCATCCAGCACCGGGATGGGCAACAGGTTGAGGACCCCCAGACTTATACTGATCAGGGCCATGAACTTGATGTAATAGTCCAGCCCTAGTCGCGCCGACTGGCCGGCATAATCAGCGATAGTCACCGGGCCCGAAAGGGTCTTCCAGGAGACCTCGCCAATCAGCATCTTGCCGATCATGGCCAGGGAAAACCAGGACTTCTCCCAAGTTTCACGCAAGGCTTTCTCGGCTGCGGCAAGAGGACCGTAACGAACAAAACTGCGCAAAGCCCGCTCACCCTCCGGACTTTGCGCGACCGCGACGCCAATGCGACCAAAACGCAGGCCGCGTTCATAAACCTCTTCCGGCGTCACGGCCGCTACAAAATAGCGCCGCTGCCGCTCCATTTGCAGCTTCAACTGCTTACCCGGTGACTTGCGCACCACTTGCACGAACTGATACCAGTTGACCACGGCCTTGCCATCGACCGCCAACACCCGGTCCCCCGCCTGCAAACCCGCACGCGCGCCCGGTGTGTCAGCCGCAACTGTGCCAATCACTGCCGGCAGATCAGGGCCAATGAACTGCACCCCCAGCCGGGCCAGCACATCGCCTTCCCAGCCGTCATCATCCACCCGATCCAGTGCCAGGCGCCGCAAACTGCTTTCACCCCGGGCATTCACCACGTCCAGGGTCACTTCCTTCTTGTTCATGGCCTGATGCAGCAAAATCCAGCGCAGATCGCTCCAGCTGACCACCGGTTCGCCATCGATACTGCGCACCTGCTCACCGGCCAGAATGCCTGCTTCCGCCGCCGGAGTATCAACGGGCGGATTGCCCAGGATCGGCAACAATTCGTCACTGCCGAGCATGAACACACCCCAGTAAAGAAAAATCGCCAACAGGAAATTTGCCAGCGGTCCGGCAACGACGATCAAACTGCGCCGGCCTACCGACTGCCGGTTGAAGGCCCGCGCCACTTCGTGCTCATCAACCACGGCCTCGCGCTCATCGAGCATCTTGACGTAACCGCCGAGCGGAATCGCACTTACCGCCCACTCGGTCTGATCGACGCCATACCGGCGCTGCCACAGCACCGGGCCGAATCCAACTGAAAAGCGCAGGATTTTCACCCCGCACCAGCGCGCTACCAGAAAGTGCCCCAGCTCATGCACGACCACCAGTATGCCCAAGGCAACGATGAATGCGGCTGCGTAAAAAAGGAACTGCCCCATACTCAGCCTCGCTGTGCAATCAATGTCGCGGCCAGGCGCCTTGCTGCCGTATCGGCTGCCCGCACATCATCTAGGCTACCTTCCGGCGCCGCCGGCAAGGCAGCCAACACCCCCTCGTTGATGCGCGCGATATCGAGAAAGCCCAGCCGTCCTTCCAGAAAGGCAGCCACCGCCATTTCGTTGGCTGCGTTGAGAATGGCGGGGGCCGTCCCCCCCGCACACAGCACATCATAGGCCAGCTGCAGGCAACGGAAACGGGAAAAATCAGGGGGATAGAAATCGAGGCGACCAATGGCAAACAGATCAAGCGGCACCACGCCCGCAGCAATCCGCTCCGGCCACGCCAGCGCATAGGCAATCGGTGTCCGCATGTCGGGGTTGCCCAGTTGCGCCAGCACGGAACCATCGGCGTACTGCACGGCAGAATGAATCACGCTCTGCGGATGCACTACGACCTGAATCATCTCCGGTGGCGCGGCAAACAACCAGTGCGCTTCGATGACCTCAAGCCCCTTGTTCATCATGGTCGCCGAGTCGACCGAAATCTTGCGCCCCATGACCCAATTGGGATGCGCACAGGCCTGTTCCGGTGTCACATTCTCGAGATCCGCCAACGGCGTCGCACGGAATGGCCCACCGGAAGCGGTCAGGAGAATCTTGTCCACGCCGCAGGCCGACAAGCCGGCGGAGAAATCGGCAGGCAGCGCCTGAAAAATGGCATTGTGCTCGCTGTCGACCGGCAACAGGCTGGCGCCGTGCTGGCGTACGGCATGCATGAATAACTCGCCGGCCATGACCAGCACTTCCTTGTTCGCCAGCAACACTTTCTTGCCTGCCTGTGCCGCCGCCAGGGTGGGTTCCAGACCGGCCGCGCCGACGATGGCCGCCATCACCGCATCGACTTCAGGCGCGGTGGAAATGGCGATTTGCGCGGCCTCTCCGTACAGGACTTCAGTCGACAAGCCCGCCGCGCGACACCGGGACGCCAATTCAGCGGCACTATCCGGCGCACCCAGCACGGCATAACGCGGCATGAATTCGCGGCATTGGGCAAACAACTTGTCCACCTGGCGCTGCGCACACAGCGCAAACACCTGATACCGCTCCGGATGACGACGAATCACATCGAGCGTGCTGCCGCCAATCGATCCGGTCGAACCAAGAACGGTAATCTGTTGTGGTTTCATGCGTGGTGGAGAAAGGCGAGCCAGGCCAGTGCCGCCAACGGTAGCGTCGAGGTCAGGCTGTCGATACGATCGAGCACCCCTCCGTGCCCGGGCAGGATGTTGCTGCTGTCCTTGATCCCTGCTTTACGCTTGAGCAGGGATTCGAACAAATCACCGATGATGCTGACCGCTGTTGCCAGCACCAGCGCCAGCATCCAGGCGGTGAGTGGCACTTTGCCAGCAAGCAGGAAATGGCCGATCACCAAGCCGTAGAGCATGACACCGATAAACGCACCGAGCGCGCCTTCCTGCGTCTTCCCCGGACTGATGCTGGGCGCCAGCTTGTTCCTGCCAAATTTCCGGCCAGCAAAATAGGCCGCGATATCCGCCATCCACACCAATGCCATCACTGCCAGCAAAACTCCCGGATGCACGGCGCGCAGCTGCACCAGCGCCAGCCAGGTCGGCAACAACACGACCGCCCCGACCAGGAGACCGGCCAGGCTGGAAAGACGCCACTGACGATTGAGCCAGAGCGGGATGAGAAATATCCAGAAGACAACCGAAAGGGTGTAGAGCGCAACCACCCACGGCGCAGCGGGCGCAAAAGTACCGATACCCAGCGCGGCAGGAGCGACTTGCGCCAAACCGACGCAAATCAGCGCGGTTACCCCGCCCAACAGGCGACGTGCGCCCTGCTGCCAACCCAGCAGCGCGCCCCACTCCCAAGCCGCCACACCAATCACGGCCGCCGTCAGCAGGGCCCAAGCTGATTGTGGCAGCCAGAACAGACTGGGCAGCAGCACCCCAACCAGTACAAGGGCAGTGATGACCCGGGTCTTAAGCATGTGACGAAGGTTCCTTCAACTGTTCGCTGGTGCGCCCGAAACGGCGCTCGCGTTGCTGGTAGGACGCGATGGCACGGTCAAATTCGACGCGGTCGAATTCCGGCCACAGGGTCGGCGTGAAATAAAACTCGGTATAGGCCATCTGCCACAGCAGGAAATTACTGACCCGCATCTCACCGCCGGTGCGGATGTACAAATCCGGTTCCGGCGCGAAGGCCATGGACAGATAGGGTTCGAGATCGGCTTCCGTCCATTGTCCAATCTTCTCCGGCTCTGCCACCGCCAGACGGTTCGCTGCCTGCAGGATGTCCCAGCGGCCACCATAATTGGCTGCAATGCTCAGATGCAGGGCGGTATTTGTTGCCGTCGCTTCTTCCGCCTGCCGGATCAAAGTCTGCAGCCGTGGCTCGAAACGCGACAGATCGCCGATCACCCGCAGGCGCACGCCATGACGCTGCAGGCGCTCGACCTCCTGCTCCAGCGCCTTGACAAACAGCTGCATGAGCAGACTGACCTCTTCCAGCGGCCGCCGCCAGTTCTCCGAGGAGAAAGCAAACAGGGTGAGGTAACCGACTCCGCGTTCCAGGCACGCACGCACCAGCTCGCGCACCAGTTCGACGCCTTTGACATGTCCTGCCACGCGGGGGAGGAAACGTTTCTTTGCCCAACGCCCATTGCCGTCCATGATGACCGCAATGTGCCCGGGAACCTCTGGCGCGGACGGAATTTCCCGCGTCGAACTGGAAAAAATCCCCATGCAGGGCGTCGATCAGATCTGCATCAGCTCGGCCTCTTTGGCGGCGAGCATTTTGTCTACTTCTGCGATGTTCTTGTCGGTGAGCTTCTGGATCTCATCCTGGGCACGACGCTCGTCGTCTTCCGAAATCTCGCTCTTCTTGACGGCATCCTTCAGGTGCGTATTGGCATCGCGGCGCAAGTTGCGGATCGCCACCTTGGCCCCTTCGCCTTCATTCTTCACTACCTTGATCATTTCCTTGCGCCGTTCTTCGGTCAGCGCCGGCATCGGCACCCGGATCAGGTCACCCTGCGTCGCCGGATTGAGGCCCAGATCGGAGTCGCGGATGGCGCGCTCAACCTTCTGCACCATGTTCTTTTCCCACGGCTGTACACCCAGGGTACGGGCATCGACCAGAGTGATGTTGGCGACCTGATTCACCGGCATCATCGAGCCGTAGTAATCGACCTGGACGTGGTCGAGCAAACCGGCATGGGCACGCCCGGTACGAATCTTGAGGAGGTCGGCTTTCAGCGCCTCCAGGGTTTTGAGCATTTTTGCTTCGGCGGTTTTCTTGAGTTCGGCAATCATCACTTTTCCTCAGCAATAAACCAGCGTGCCTTCATTTTCACCGCATACGACGCGCTTCAAGGCACCCGGCTTGAAAATGGAGAACACGTTGATCGGTAATTTCTGGTCGCGGCACAGTGCAAAAGCAGTGGCATCCATGACCGCGAGATTCTGCGCGATGGCTTCGTTGAAGCTGATCTGGTCATAGCGCGTGGCGCCAGGATCCTTCTTCGGATCGGCCGTATAAATCCCGTCCACCTTGGTCGCCTTCAAAACGATGTCGGCGCCGATTTCGGAACCGCGCAGGGCGGCTGCGGTATCGGTGGTAAAGAAAGGATTGCCGGTGCCTGCACCGAACACCACCACCTTGCCTTCTTCCAGATAGCGAATGGCCTTGCCGCGAATGTAAGGCTCGACCACCTGCTCGACATTCAGGGCCGATTGCACACGCGAATCGAGCCCGATGCGACGCATGTTGTCGGAGAGCGCCATGGCATTCATCACCGTGGCCAGCATCCCCATGTAATCTGCAGTGGCGCGATCCATCCCGGTCGCCGTACCGGCCATGCCGCGAAAGATGTTGCCACCGCCGATCACGACGCCAATTTCCACCCCGAGTTCTGCCACCGCCTTCACTTCCTGGCAAATGTCGGTGATCACCTGCGGGTTGATCCCGTAGGCATCGTTACCCATCAGGGCTTCACCGGACAATTTGAGCAGGATGCGTTTGTACTTGGAGACAGCGGCAGTCATCGGGGCTTCCTTGGCGATATGTTTCAGCTTACTTGTTGGCAGCCGCAGCGGCCTGGGCAGCGACTTCAGCGGCGAAATCGTCAACCTTCTTCTCGATGCCTTCGCCGACCAGGAACAGCTCGAAGCCGGCGACGCTGGCGCCCTTCTGCTTCAGCAGCTGCTCGATGGTCTGCTTGCCGTCTTCCGCCTTGACGAACACCTGGCCAAGCAGGGTCACATCCTTCAGATATTTCTGCACGGTGCCTTCGGCAATCTTGTCCAGCATCGCTTCCGGCTTGCCGGCTTCGCGTGCCTTCTCGATCGCCACACGGCGCTCGGCGTCGAGCAGTTCGGCCGGCACACCGGAAGCATCCAGCGAGCGCGGCTTGGACGCAGCGATGTGCATGGCGATGTCGCGACCCAGCTGATCGTCACCGCCGACCAGGTCAACCAGCACACCCACCTTGGCGCCACCGTGAATGTAGGACAGCAGCTTGCCTTGCGCCGTGCGGCGCACGAAACGGCGGATGCTCATGTTCTCGCCGATCTTGCCCACCAGCGCAGCGCGGGTGGATTCGACCGTACCCTCGCCCATCGGCAGCGCCGACAGAGCCGCCACGTCGGCCGGATTCTTGTCGGCCACCAAAGCGGCACAACCGTTGGCCAGCGCAATGAACTCGTCGTTCTTGGCCACGAAATCGGTTTCGGAATTGACTTCGATGATGGCGCCGGTCTTGCCGTCTGCCGAAATACTGATCGCCACGATGCCTTCCGCTGCGATGCGCGCTGCCGCCTTGCTGGCCTTGTTACCCAGCTTGACGCGCAGAATTTCTTCTGCCTTGGCCATGTCGCCATCGGCTTCGGTCAGAGCTTTCTTGCATTCCATCATCGGCGCGTCGGTCTTGCCGCGCAGTTCAGCCACCATGCTTGCGGTAATTGCCGCCATATTGTTTCTCCTGTGCTGATAAAGCAGGCGGAGCCTGTTGCTCCGCCTGACTGTTGCCTGAATTACTCGGCTGCTTCTTCGACTTCGACGAATTCGTCGTCACCGGCAGCGACGATTTCCTGCACGGCCAGGGTGCGGCCCTCCAGGATGGCGTCGGCGACGCCACGGGCGTAGAGCTGAATCGCGCGCGACGAGTCATCGTTACCCGGAATCACGTAATCGATGCCTTCCGGCGAGTGATTGGTATCAACCACGCCGATCACCGGAATCCCCAGCTTGGTGGCTTCGGTGATGGCAATCTTGTGGTAACCGACGTCGATCACGAAAATCGCGTCCGGCAGGCCGCCCATATCCTTGATGCCGCCGATGGATTTTTGCAGCTTTTCCAGTTCGCGACGGAAGGTCAGCGCTTCCTTCTTCGACATTTTTTCCAGGTCACCGGCTTCTACCGCCAGCTCCATGTCCTTCAGGCGCTTGATCGAAGTCTTGACCGTCTTGAAGTTGGTCAGCATGCCGCCCAGCCAGCGCTGATCGACAAAGGAAGCACCCGCACGCTGCGCTTCTTCAGCGACGATTTCGCGCGCCTGGCGCTTGGTACCAACGAAGAGAATGTTGCCGCGATTACCTGCCAGCTTCTTCACGAAAGCCATGGCTTCGTTGTACTTGGCCAGCGTCTTTTCGAGGTTGACGATGTGAATCTTGTTGCGTGCACCGAAGATATAGGGGGCCATCTTCGGGGACCAGAAACGGGTCTGGTGACCAAAGTGGACACCAGCTTCCAGCATATCGCGCATGGTTACGGACATTCTAAAACTCCTTTAAGGGTTGACCGCCACCCGCCGCAAACGCCCGTCTTCTTTGAGTTTTGACGGACACCCTTAAACAGCGGAGGCATGGAATTTGACAGCCGGCAATACCGGCTGTCGTTTTAGCCGACCAGATTTTGGCCGAGAAAAACCGGCGGATTATAGCAAAAAAACCAAGAGAAACGAGAGCCCAAACCGAATTTCATGAATCAGTCAAACAGTGCCCCCCGCTTCCGACCGGACGACTTATACCGTCCCCTCCGCAACCGAGCAGGCATCATTGCACCCAACGGTCTCCTCGATGATGCTGCGCACCCGCCCCATGGCTTCATGCAGCACCTGCTCCAGGCTTTCGAAATGAATACCTGCACTGCTGCTGCCGCGACCGGCGGCATGATTGGCGACGAGGTTGATGGCCGCGTAAGGAATCTCCATTTCGCGAGCCAGTACGGCTTCCGGCATGCCGGTCATACCGACGACGTCAGCGCCATCGCGCTGGTAGCGGTTGATCTCCGCCGCTGTTTCCAGGCGCGGACCTTGCGTCGCGGCATAGACGCCCCCCACATGCACGGGAATATCGAGATTTTTTGCTGCCGCAACGATGCGCTGCGACAACGCCGCATCGTAGGGCATGGTGAAATCGACATGGCGCACCGGCGTGCCCGGGCCGTCGAAAAAGGTCGCCTTGCGCCCCCAGGTGTAGTCCAGGATCTGATCGGGAACGATCAGGTCGCCCGGATCGAGATCGGGACGGATGCTGCCCACCGAGGCCACCGAAATGATGCCGCTGACGCCCGCCTGCTGCAGCGCCCAGATGTTGGCGCGATAATTGACGGCGTGCGGCGCAATGGTATGGCCATAGCCATGGCGCGGCAGGAATACCGCCGCGTGGCCGCAGATCTGGCCAAACACAAGGGCGCCGGAAGGTTCTCCGAAGGGTGTACGCACCACTTCACGGTGCGATACGTCGAGATTGGACAGCGTGGTCAGGCCGCTGCCGCCGATGATTGCGAGCATGAAAACAACTCCGCTTGATCTTAGGGGGTTATACGTTCTGCCAGCAAGGATGCCAGCACAGGAACACTGCCCGGGGGCAGCATGGTTTTACGGGTTTCCGGCACAACCGCAGCCGCCAGCTTGCGATAGAGCGCCAGGCTGGCACGGGTGGCGAATGGCAGGTCCGCCAAGGTTTTTTCCTGATGGTAACGGGCCAGCACGCTGCGCCCGGTTTCCTTCGCCTGCCAGTGCAACACCGTACGATCGACAAAATGCAACTGCTGCACGCTGAGCAGACGTGCAGCAAGTTCGGCAACGGCCCGGTGCACCTTTTCCCGGTAAGCCACCACGGCCCGCCCGGTCGCCTCAGGCTGCGCGCCAATCACAGCACTGGGGGCACCCATCAACCAGCACACCACGACCGCAGGGGAAAAATCCACAATCGCAGCTTCGACTGTCGCCGACAAAGCGCACACATCACCATTCAGGAAAAGCGCCGACGGCACCAGCGCCTGTGCCTGCGCGCTGCACTCCGGCAGACTTTCCAGCACCAGGACATCCTTGCCCGCCGCAACCAGGGCGGCAGTGGCAAAACCAGGGCCACAGCCGATTTCCAGCACGCGCTGCCCCCTGACTTGCGCCGCCATCCAGGCGTAATCGCCCTGCCGGGCGTAGCGTGCCCCTTCTTCCTGCCAGTAGCCAAGAAACTCCTGCAGCGAGCCGCGCAAATCTCCGGCGGCCGCTTCGCTCACGCCGTTTCTTTCCGGGCGTAGATGGCCGGCAGGTTACGCCAGGCGCCCCCCGCATCCATACCGAAACCGAAGACAAAACGATCCGGCAGGCTCAAGCCAACAAAATCGGCCTTCAGCGGTTTGTTCTTGCCATTTTCCTTGTCGCTGAACACTGCCGTCAGCACTTCCGTTGCGCCCAGGCGCAGGAGGCTTTCCCTCACCGCCGCCAGTGTCAGCCCTTCGTCAAGAATGTCATCAACCACCAGCACGCTACGCCCCTTGACCGACGTCCACGGCGCGGCGCGCCAGGAAATCTTGCCGCCCTGGGTTTCCGGGCCGTAGCGGGTGGCGTGCAGATAGTCAAAATCCAGCGGAAAATCCAGGCGCGGCAGGAGATTGCCGCAGAACACCGCCCCCCCGGTCATGACACACAGGACCAACGGGTATTTTTCCGAGAGTTGCGCCTTGATCTCACCGGCCATGCGATCCAGCGCTGCCGTCACCTCTTCCGCACTGTAGATCACCTCGGAGGCGGCCAGCATGGCACGGGCTTTTTCAGTCGTCATTACTTCTTTCGTCATGTTGCGGCAACTCCTTTTAGTAATTCCAGCAAGGCATTTTCATCCAACAGGGGAATCCCCAGCTCGCGCGCCTTATCGAGCTTGCTGCCGGCTTCTTCGCCGGCAACGACATAATCGGTTTTTTTCGATACCGAGCTACTGACCTTCCCCCCGGCAGCCTCGATTCTATCCTTGGCAGCGTCTCGCTTGAGCGTGGGCAAGGTGCCGGTCAGCACAAATACCTTGCCAGCAACGGCGCTTGCAACAGTTTCCGCGCCCTTCTCCGCCACCGGCAGCGCCGCCAGCAAGGCCTGCCGCTGCACCGCCAGGGCAGCCAGGCTACCGCGCTGCCCCGGCTGCTGCAGCCAGGTCGTCAGTGCCTCGATCAGTTCCGCCGGCAGTCCCTGCGCCGACAGCCAGGCGGCATTGACGCCCTCCTGCGCCAGCCTGTCACCCGGCACCAGGGCCGCCAGCTGGCGTGCCCGCAGCGGCGTCAGGCGGGGAATGCCGAGCGCAGCATACAGATGCTCCCAAGTGAGGCAGCCAGCCAGCCGTGCGCTGGGCGGATGCTCGTCGCACGGCCGCACCCCCTCCGCCAGCAAGGCATCGATGGCGCGGGCGTTATGTTCTTCCGCGAAGAAAGCGGCGATCGCAGCAGCAACGGTCTGACCGATATCCGGCAACACGGCCAGCATGGCCGCCGGCGCCCGGCGCACGCGCTCCAGGCTGCCCAACCAGTCAGCCAGGGTTTTGGCCGTGGATTCACCGACGTGGCGAATCCCCAGCGCAAACAGCAGGCGCGCCAGTGACGGCGATTTGCTGGCGGCGATACCTGCCAGCAGATTCTCCGCCCAGCGCGTCGCCACCTGCCCGGCTTTGACGGTTTCCGGGGTGACACCATCGCGCTCGTCGGCACGCCGTTTCATGTCGAGCAGATCGTCCAGCGTGAGCCGGTAGAGATCGGCCACACCGGTCACATAGTCGAACTCGACCAGGCGCTCAACATAGCGCTCGCCCAGTCCCTCGATATCCATCATGCGGCGCCCGGCGAAATGCAGAATCGCCTGAATGCGCTGGGCGCGGCAGGAAAATCCTCCGGAGCAGCGGGTCACCGCCTCGCCGCTTTCCCGCACGGCCGGCGCACCGCATACCGGGCAAAACAATGGCATGGTAAATGGCTGCGCCGTCGCCGGCCGTTGCTCGAAAACAACGCCGAGAATTTCCGGAATCACGTCACCGGCACGGCGAACGATCACCGTGTCGCCAACGCACAGCCCCCCTTTGCGCTCGATTTCATCTGCATTATGCAAGGTGGCGTTGGTCACCGTGACGCCGCCAACGAACACGGGCGAGAGGCGCGCCACCGGCGTCAGCGCACCGGTACGACCGACCTGGATGTCGATCGCCTCGACCACGGTCAACGCCTCCTGCGGTGGGTATTTGTGCGCCACTGCCCAGCGCGGTTCGCGTGAGCGAAAACCAAGGCGGCGCTGCAAGGCAAGGGCATTGACTTTGTACACCACGCCATCGATATCGAATGGCAACTGCGGTCGCAATGCGGCAATGCGCCGATGAAAATCAGCCAGGGCCTCACCACCAGCCAGCACCGCACGATGTTCGCAAACCGGCAGGCCGAAGGCGGCCAGCGCGTCGAGCACGCCAGCATGTGTCGGCGGCATTTCCCAGCCTGCGACATCACCCAGGCCGTAGGCGAAGAACTTGAGCGGGCGGCTGGCCGCCACCGCCGGATCAAGCTGCCGGACACTCCCTGCGGCCGCATTGCGCGGATTGACCAGCGTCTTGTCGCCACGGGCGGTGGCCTCCGCGTTGTACTGCGCCAGATCGTCGCGACGCATGTACACCTCGCCACGCACTTCCAGCACCGGCGGCGGATGGCCGCGCAAGCGCAGGGGAATCTGCCCGATGGTGCGCAGATTCTGCGTCACGTCCTCTCCGGTCGCGCCATCGCCGCGGGTGGCGCCGCGCACCAGGATACCCCGTTCGTAGCGCAGGCTGATTGCCAGACCGTCGAATTTCAGTTCAGCGGCGTATTCAACCGGCGGCGCATCCGCCGGCAGGTCCAGCTCACGTCGGATACGGGCATCGAAATTAAGGGCGCCGCTGGCATCGGTATCGGTTTCGGTCTGGATCGACAGCATCGGCACCACATGGGCAACCGGCACAAACTGGGCCAGTGCCTGCCCACCCACCCGTTGTGTCGGTGAGGCCGGGCTCTGCAACTCCGGATGCGCGGCCTCCAGCGCCTGCAATTCGCGGAACAACGCGTCGTATGCTGCATCGGGCAGCGTCGGCGCATCCAGTACATAATAGGCGTGGTCGTGCCGATCGATCTCGGCGCGCAGTTCGGCAACGCGCGCGGCGGGGGATACGGCGGACATCAGGAAAACAGGCGGCGCGACTGGGCCGAGCCAGCGGCAATGCCATACTGACGCATGACAGCCTGTGGCTTGCCAATGAATTCACGGCGAATGTGTTCCAGTTGCGCTTCCCCCAGCGGCTGCCGATTGTCATCCACCAGCGCCCCCTGCAAGGTGTCGGCAAAACGTTTGGCCAGTTCGGTCATCTGCTGGAACACGCGTTCGCCGTGATCCACACACGGCACATCGAGCAGAAAGGTCAGACCGTGCGTGCTCAGGTTGCGCAGGCCATCTGCCGTGAGCGGCGTGTTTTCGTAATTCTGCAGCGAGAACTGCGGCTGGCCATCGTCGTCATAGCGGGTGAACATGCCGCCCACGCCCAGCACCATACCAGCCGCTTCCGCCAGCGCACGGATCTTGGTCCCGGGAAAGGCGATCCCCCGACTGACCAGATTGAGGCCGATCTCGAGGTCGACATCGGCACAGAAGCGATCGATTGCCGCCGCCTGATCGAGCACAGGTTCTGCCGGCATGTCGGCGACAGCCGTCAGATCGTCCGCCAGCGCCTGCATGGCAGCGGTGAAACCGACGAGGTCGGCTGAGGCCAGCGGGCCCAGACGATTAACCAGCTGCAGCCCGATCCGCAAACGGCGCACGCTCAGTTCTTCTTCGCCACGCAGCGGCACCCATTCGCGCGTAGTTTCATTAAAACCGATCCAGTGCACCGGCTTGTTCACCTTGAGCAGCGTCTCACGCTGCGAGGCGAGAATCTGCCGCACCGGCACGGCCTCGATCATTTCCATGGCGACGATGTATTCAATACGTGGATCGAGCAACTCCACCGGTACGTCGGGCACGGCAATCTCTTCCTTGACCGCCGCCGGCTCCACTTTTGCTGCCGGCGCAACGACAGGTTCTGGCGCATCCGCAGCAGCTGCCACAGGCTCCGCCTGCTCCGGCTCGGCAGCAACCTGCGGCGCCACCTCGACCTCCGGTTGCACTGCCGGTTCAACGTACACCGGCGATTCTTCAAGCAGCTCCAAGTCTGGCTCTTTGGCCCCCAGCAGATCCGGCCCTTCCTCGGCAAACACAGGCTCCAGACGTTCGACAGCGGCCTCATCCACTGGCGGCCGGACCGGCTGAACCTTGAGCAACACATCGTCGTGCTCCGGGCGCAGTACCGATTCGGCCACCTTGCGGTGACGGTATTCCTGCCAGCTGTTGTAGGCATACACGCCACCCACCACGATGACGCTCAAGCCAGCCAATCCCCAGTGCAATTCGCTCATGCATCCCTCATCTTCAAGGCTTCCTCGATATCCACTTCCACCACGCGCGAGACGCCGCTTTCCTGCATGGTGACGCCGACCAGCTGCTCGGCCATTTCCATCGCGATTTTATTATGGGAAATGAACAGGAACTGCGTTGCCCCTGACATTTTCTTGACCATACTGCAGAAACGCTCGGTATTCGAGTCGTCGAGCGGCGCATCGACCTCGTCGAGGAGGCAGAACGGCGCCGGATTCAACTGGAACATGGAAAACACCAGCGCAATCGCCGTCAGCGCTTTTTCGCCACCGGACAGCAGATGGATGGTGGAATTCTTTTTCCCGGGCGGCTGGGCGATTACCTGGACGCCGGCGTCGAGGATTTCCTCGCCGGTCATCACCAGTTCGGCGCGGCCGCCACCGAAGAGTTCGGGGAAAAGCTTGCCGAAATGGCCGTTGACCGTGTCGAAGGTGTTCTGCAGCAGGTCGCGGGTTTCGCGGTCGATGCGGCGGATGGCGTTTTCCAGCGTTTCCATCGCCTCGGTCAGGTCGGCCGCCTGCATGTCGAGGTAGCCCTTGCGCTCGCTCGCGGTTTCCAGTTCCTGCAGCGCTGCCATGTTGACCGCGCCCAGTTCGGCGATAGCATTGTTGAGCCGGGTGATTTCACCTTGCAGTGAAGGCGGACGAGCCTCGCCCAGTAAAGGCAGGAGCGCAGTTTCGTCGGCGCCCGCCTCTTGCAATTGCTGCGCGAATTGCTCGGCATTGAGTGCCGCGGCCTGTTCCTTCAGTTTCAGATCACCGATACGGCTGCGCAAGGGCTCCAGTCCCTGCTCGATTTTCAGGCGCTGCTCGTCCAGCGCGCGCAGTGCCTGCGTCGCCTCCTCCAGCGCGCCACGCCGCTCGGCCAGCCGCAGCTCCGCCTGTACACGGGTTTCCAGCGCCGCCTGCAGGCTTTCTTCCATGACGTCCGCCGGCGCGGCCACCACCTGTTCGGCACAGGCTGCCCGATCGCGTTCGATGCGGCTCAGTTCGCGCTGGGCAGTCGCTTGCTGGGCAAAGATGTCCTGCAGTTTTCCGGCCGCTTCACGGGCAGAAAACTGGGCTTCGCGCAATGCACGGTCAAAGTCGGCATTTTTCTCACGCTCGGCCCGCACCGCCCGTTCGCACTCGTCGAGCCGCTGTTGCGCGCCCGCCACCAGTACGCGGATGCGACTCAAGCCGTCGCGGATTTCCTCGATCCGCTCATCAGCCGCCATTTCCCTTTCGCGCTCGCTTTCCTCTTCCTCTGCCAGTTCGGCCAGCTGCTCGCTCATCCGCTCCTGCGCTTCCCGGTAGCGGGCCAGCGCCTGACTCAGCTGCAGGACCTGCAGTTGCGCCTGATGCACGCGCTGCTGGCGGTCGGTCACGTACTGACGGGTTTCGTCGATTTCTTCCTGCTTGTCCGCCCACTGTTCGTCAAGCATGGCGGCATGCTCACGCAAACCGGCGAGTTTTTCCGTTGCCAAATCGATGCCCGCAGCCAGCGCCTCGATTTCGCGCTGGCGTTCCAGCAGGCCATGTTCGCCCTGATCCGGCGCAAAAAAAGTGATGCCGCTACGCGTCAGGATGTCGCCGCCCTGCGTCACCAACACCGCGCCCGGCGGCAATTGCTCCCGCCGACTCAGGGCATCGGCCAGAGTCGCCACGGTTTCAACGCTGCCCAGCCAGTCGTCAAGGGCAATGCGTATCTGCGGCAATTCACAGCGCACGCGGGCGGCCAGACTGCCGGCGGCGCGCACCGCGACCTCCGGCACATCGCCCAGCAATACGCTCAAGCGCGCCTGCGGCCGGTCGTGCCGCCAGGCATCGAGGCGCGCCGGATCGTCGCAGGCGATCGCCGAAAGACGCTCACGCAGCACAGCCTCCACCGCCTCTTCCCAACCGGCTTCGACCTGAATCTGTTGCCACAACGCCGGCGCATCGGCCAGCGCGTGACGCGCCAGCCATTCCGGCAGTTCGCCCTGCTGGGCGGTTTTCGCCTGCATCTGCTCCAACGCGGCACGACGCGCTTCACCGGCCGCCAGTTCGCGCTCCAGGCGCTGCACCTCGGCCTGCACTGATTTGCGCTGCTCCGCCAGGGCTGGCAACTCTTCCTGCAACTGCTGCAGATGCTCCTGATCCCCGGCCAGTTCCTCGCGCAGCAGTTCGAGCTCTTCTTCCTTTTCCGCCAGACTCAATTCATCCGGCACTTCTCCGCCGCCACTTTCGCCGCGCAGACGTTCGCGTCGCTGCGCCAGAGCAGTCAGCGCCCGCTGTGCGTGCGCCTTGTGCGTCAGTTCGACTTCCAGCTTCTGCTCGCCATTAGCGGTACGCGCCTTGAGCCGCTGCAGTTCTTCCTGCGCCTGCGCATGATCCTCTTCCACCTGTGGTGCCAGATTCATCTGCGCATGCAGGCGTTCTTCCGCCTCTTCGACCCGCAGCTGCGTCAACTCCTGCGCTTCTTCCCAATGCGCCCGGTCCGCCGCCAGGGTCTCGGCCGTCTGCGTCCACTGCGCCAGCTCATCTTCCAGCTGCACCAGACGCGCTTCCAGCTGGCTGCGCGATTCACGCCGATGGCGGATTTCCGCTTCCAGACGGGCCACTTCGGCGTTGGCAGCGTACATGTCGCTCTGTGCCGCATGCAGCGCATCGCCGGCAGCAAAATGGGCTTCGCGCAACGTTTCTGCCCGCGCTTCGGTTTCGCGCAGGGCGGCGCTCTGGGCTTCGAGATCGGTACTCGCCCGCTCCACTTCCAGCGCCAGCCGCTGGCGTTCGCCGGCCGCCTCGCGCTTCTTCAACAACCAGAGCAACTGCTGTTTCTGCACCAGTTGTTCGTTCAGCGCCTGATAACGGCGCGCCACCTCGGCCTGACTTTGCAGGCGTTCGATCTGGTGACCGAGTTCCTCGCGGATGTCCTCCACCCGCAACAGATTTTCGCGCGTGTCTTCCAGTCGCCCCTGGGTTTCCTTGCGCCGCTCCTTGTAGCGGGTGACGCCGGCGGCTTCTTCGAGGAAGACGCGCAGATCGTCCGGCTTGGCCTCGATGATGCGCGAGATCATCCCCTGGCCGATGATGGCGTAGGCGCGCGGCCCCAGCCCGGTGCCGAGGAAGAGATCGGTGATGTCCTTGCGCCGGACCTTGAGGTTGTTGATGAAGTAATCCGACTGGCCCTGCCGCGTCAGCACCCGTTTGACCGACAGCTCGGCATACTGCGACCACTGGCCCATGGCCCGGCCAAGGGAATTATCGAAAATCAGCTCGACCGAGGCACGCGACACCGGCTTGCGGTTGGTCGAGCCGTTGAAGATGACATCCATCATCGACTCGCCGCGCAACTCCGAGGCTTTCGATTCGCCCAGTACCCAGCGCACCGCATCCATGATGTTCGACTTGCCGCAGCCGTTCGGCCCGACCACGCCCACCAGCTGCCCGGGCAGGGACACGGTCGTCGGATCGACGAAGGATTTGAAACCGGCAAGTTTGAGTTTCGTCAGGCGCATGCGCGAGAGGGCATTCGAAGCACACCGACATCCTGGGACAAACCCCGGAAGCCGCGCGTGGAAGGCGATTGAAGGGCGCGTATGATAGCATCCTCGCCCATCTCTCCTTCCTGCCCAGGCTCCTGCCATGATCCTCGACAAATTGTTCCAGCTGATGTCGGAAAAACAGGCTTCCGACATTTTCATTTCTGCCGGCACCCCCATCCACATCAAGATTCAGGGCGAAACGATGCCGGTCAATCAGCAGATCATGCTGCCGGACATGATCGAGAAGATCGCCTACGAACTGATGTCGCCCGACCAGGCAAAAACCTTCGAGGCCACCAGCGAGATGAACCTCTCCTTCGGGGTACCGCAAGTCGGCAACTTCCGGATCAACATCTTCCGCCAGCGCGGTTCGATCGGTATCGTCATCCGCTTCATTCTCGGCAACATCCCGCCGCTCGACAGTCTCGGCCTGCCGTCGCTGCTGGCCGAGCTGATCATGGAAAAGCGCGGCCTGATCCTGATCGTCGGCGCCACCGGCTCGGGCAAGTCGACCACCATCGCCTCCATGCTCGACCACCGCAACTCGACGCGCGCCGGCCATATCCTGACGGTGGAAGACCCGATCGAATTCCTCTTCAAGCACAAGAAGTCGGTGGTCAACCAGCGCGAAATCGGCATGGACACCCACGACTGGGCCAGCGCCCTGAAAAATGCCATGCGCCAGGCGCCGGACTGCATCCTGATCGGTGAAATCCGCGACCGGGACACCATGCAGGCCGCCATTTCCTACGCCCAGACCGGCCACCTGTGCCTGGCCACCCTGCACGCCAACAACTCGTACCACGCGCTCAACCGCATCATCAACTTCTTCCCGCTGGAAAACCGTCCGGCGTTGTTCCTCGATCTTTCCGTCGCCCTGCGCGCCATCGTGTCTCAGCGCCTGGTGAAGAAACCCGACGGCAAGCGCTTCCCGACCTGCGAAATCATGCTCAACACCCGCCATATCAGCGACCTGATCGAGCGCGGCGAAGTGCAGGCGATCAAGGACGCCATGGAGCAGACGCTCGCCCCCGGCTCGCAGACCTTCGAGCAGGATCTGTTCCGTCTCTATCACGAAGGCGCCATCACCATCGACGAGGCTCTGGCCAACTCGGACTCGCCGACCAACCTGTCGTGGCTGATCAACAACGCCGAATTCAACATCAACAGCGGCAAGGAAGAAAAACTTGGCGATGTCGCCATGGATTTCGACAGCACCGACGAAGAAGGCGCCTCCTTCAAGGAATTCCAGCTCAACCTCGACGATGAGCAACCCACCGCATGACTACCGCTGCCGCCACCGAACTACACACCCTGCGCGACTTCCTGCGCTACGCCGTCAGTCGCTTCCGTGCCGCCAATCTGTTCTTCGGTCACGGCAGCGACAACGCCTGGGATGAAGCCGTCTACCTGACCTTGCACACCCTGCATCTGCCGCTCGACCGCCTGGAGCCTTTTCTCGACGCCCGCCTGCTGCCCGACGAGCGCTGCCGCCTGCTCGACATCTATAGCCGCCGCTGCCAGGACCGCCTGCCGGCGGCCTATCTCACCCATGAAGCCTGGCTGGGCGAGGATCGCTTCTATGTCGATGAGCGGGTCATCGTACCGCGCTCCTTCATCGCCGAACTACTCGACGAGCAGCTGGCGCCGTGGGTGGACGATCCCTGGGCAATTGAACATGCGCTTGATCTGTGCACGGGGTCCGGCTGCCTGGCGATCAAGCTGGCGCTCAATTTCCCCAACGCCCAGGTCGATGCGGTGGATCTCTCCCCTGATGCACTCATCGTCGCCGAACGCAATATCGCCGATTACCAGCTCGGCGAACGCATCCATCCCGTGCTTTCCGATGCGTTTACCGCGCTCACCGGCAAACGTTACGATCTGATCATCTCCAATCCGCCCTACGTCGACGCCGAAGCCGTCGCCGCGCTGCCGCCGGAATACCGGCACGAGCCGGAAATGGCCCTGGGTTCCGGGACCGACGGTCTCGACTTCACCCGCATCATCCTGCGTGAAGCGAAAAAACATCTGACCGAGCAGGGGCTGCTCATCGTCGAAATCGGCCACAACCGCGCCGCGCTGGAAGCCGCCTTCCCCACCCTGCCCTTTACCTGGCTGGAAACGGCCGCAGGTGACGAATACGTCTTCATGCTGCAGGCCGCCGATCTGCCCGCCACCATCTGACCCACCGGCGTGAAGCTGTACGCTCTGCCCAGTCCGTTCGAGATCGAAGCCGGTACCGTCCTCATGCTTGAACCGGAGTGGGCACGCGCCGGCGAGTTACGGGCGCAACTGCTGGACGAAAGTTACCCCAAACCTTTCGTCATCGACGATGGCGAATCACGCTATCTCTATTTCAATGTGCGCCTGATGCAGAGCCAGATGTCGCTAAAAGCACCGCACGATCTGGCGCTGCGCTACACACAGAAGATGATGGGCTTCCTGCTCTTTCATCCACGCCCGCGACGCATCGTGCAGATCGGCCTGGGCGGTGGTTCGCTGGTGAAATTCTGCTACCGGCGCCTGCCCGGCGTGCACATCACCGCCGTCGAACTCGACCCGGACGTGATTGCACTGCGCGAGGCCTTCTCGGTGCCTCCTGACGATGAACGGCTGAACATCCTCTGCGCCGACGGTGCCGAATTCATCAGCACAACTGAAAAAGGCATCGACGCAGTGCTACTGGATGCCTTCGACCGCAATGGTTACGCCCCCGCACTGGCCAGCCGCGATTTCTTCGCCCAGATTTACGCCAAGCTCTCCGGCAGCGGCGTGCTGGTGGTCAACCTGGCGGGCGACAAGGAAACTTACGCCGGCGTGATCGGCCGCATCATGGAAGTGTTCGACGACCAGGTCATCGTCATTTCAGTCCCGGACGACGGCAACCACATTCTCTACGCCTTCAAGGAACGCCATTTCGAACCGCGCTGGCGCTGGCTGAACAACCACGCCAAGGAACTGCGCGCCCGTCTCGGACTGGATTTTCCCGCCTTCGTGCACAAGATGGAACGCGCCAGCAAACTCAACTACGCCCAGCGCGAAGCACTGCGCGGCCGCTGAAACCGGCCACCCACAAAAAACGGCGCGGGAGCCAGTACCTGCTCAGCCGCGCCGCTACGCACTCTCTTATTAGCGCTTACCCCGCCAGCTTGCCTTCCACCCAGGCCTTGACCGAAGCCAGTGCCGCCGGCAGATTTTCCGGCTGGGTGCCGCCAGCCTGTGCCATGTCGGGGCGGCCGCCGCCCTTGCCACCGATCTGCTGCGCCACGTGGTTGACCAGCTCGCCGGCCTTGAGACGCTTGCTTTCCGCGCTGGTCACCCCGGCAATCAAGGTCACCTTTCCGTCGACAACGCTGGCCAGCACGATGGCGGCAGCGTGCAGCCGGTCCTTCAGCTTGTCCATGGTCTCGCGCAGGGCGGCAATATCGGCACCGTCGAGGCGGGCGACCAGCAGTTTGAGGCCCTGCACTTCCACCGCCTGATCGGCAAGGTCGTCACCCTGTGCGCTGGCCAGTTTTGATTTCAGGCGCTGCAATTCCTTTTCCAGCTGCCGCTGGCTGTCCTGCAGACCGACGATGCGCTCGGCAATATCTTCCGGCTGCGTCTTGAGCAATGCCGATACCCCTGCGACGCGGGTGGCCTGCTCCTGCACCCAGGCCAGCGCATTCAGGCCGGTCACCGCTTCGATCCGGCGCACGCCGGCAGCGACGCCGCTTTCGGAAACGATCTTGAACAGACCGATGTCGCCACTGCGGCTGACGTGCGTACCACCGCACAATTCTTTGGAAGAACCAATCGAGAGAACACGCACCGCGTCACCGTACTTCTCACCGAACAGCATCATGGCGCCGGATTTCTGCGCCTCTTCAAAACCCATCACCTCAGCCACCGTCGCCGTGTTGGCAAGAATTTCGCCGTTGACGATTTCTTCCACCTCACGGATTTCCTCGGCACTTAGCGGTGTCGGCTGGGCAAAGTCAAAGCGGGTCTTCTGCGGGTCGACCTGCGAGCCTTTCTGCTGCACATGCTGCCCGAGAACCTGGCGCAGCGCCTTGTGCATCAGGTGGGTGACCGAGTGGTTGCGGGCGGTGGCGGCGCGGGCAGCCGCATCGACGCGGGCACCGACTTCCTGGCCAAGCACCAGCTTGCCGGTCTTGAGGATGCCGTGGTGGCCGAACACGGCGGCCTGGATTTTCAGCGTATCTTCGACCGCGAAGATGCCACCGACACCCTTGAGCTCGCCGCGATCGCCGCACTGGCCACCGGACTCGGCGTAGAACGGGGTGTGATCGAGAACGACGACACCAAGGTCGCCTTCGTGCAATTCATCGACTGCAGCGCCGTCCTTGTACAGGGCCAGCACCTTGCCCTTGGCTTCGAGCGATTCGTAGCCGTGGAAGGTCGTTTCGGTACCGGCATATTCCAGATTGGTGGCCATCTTGAACTTGCCGGCGGCACGCGCCTGTTCCTTCTGGCGGGCCATGGCAGCATCGAAAGCGGCGCCATCGACGGTGACGTTACGTTCGCGGCAGATGTCAGCGGTCAGGTCGAGCGGGAAGCCGTAAGTATCGTGCAGCTTGAAGGCAGTTTCACCGTTGAACACAGTTGCCCCCTTGGTGGCCATATCCGCCAGTTCGCCCTCAAGGATTGCCATACCGTTCTCGATCGTCGCAAAGAAGCGGTCTTCTTCCTGCTTCAAGGTGGCGACAATCTTGGCCTGGTTTTCCTTGAGCTCCGGATAGGCTTCGCCCATTTCCCCGACCAGGTCGGGAACGATGCGGTGGAAGAAGGCAGCACGGGCGCCGAGCTTGTAGCCGTGACGGATGGCGCGACGGATGATGCGGCGCAGTACGTAGCCGCGACCTTCGTTGCCCGGGATGACGCCGTCGGCGATCAGGAAGGAACAGGCGCGGATGTGGTCGGCGAGCACCTTGAGCGACGGCGAGTTCATGTCGGCGTCGCTGGTTTCGCGGGCGGCAGCGGCGATCAGCGCCTGGAACAGGTCAATCTCGTAGTTGGCATGCACGCCCTGCAGCACAGCGGAGATACGCTCCAGGCCCATGCCGGTATCGACCGACGGCTTGGGCAGCGGATGCATCACGCCCTGCTCGTCGCGATTGAACTGCATGAAGACGTTGTTCCAGATCTCGATGAAGCGGTCACCGTCTTCTTCCGGCGATCCCGGGGGGCCGCCCCAGTGCTGCGGACCGTGGTCGTAGAAGATTTCGGTGCACGGGCCGCAAGGTCCCGTATCGCCCATCATCCAGAAGTTGTCGGAAGCGTAACGGGCGCCCTTGTTGTCGCCGATGCGCACGATCTTCTCGGCCGGCACGCCAACTTCCTTGTGCCAGATGTCGTAAGCCTCGTCGTCCTCGGCGTACACCGTGACCATCAGCTTGTCCTTGGGCAGCTTGTAGACCTCGGTCAGCAGTTCCCAGGCGTACTTGATGGCGTCGCGCTTGAAATAATCGCCGAAGCTGAAGTTGCCCAGCATCTCGAAGAAGGTGTGGTGGCGCGCGGTGTAGCCGACGTTCTCGAGGTCGTTGTGCTTGCCGCCGGCGCGCACGCATTTCTGCGAGGTGGTGGCGCGGGAATAAGGCCGCTTGTCGAAACCGAGGAAGACGTCCTTGAACTGGTTCATGCCGGCGTTGGTGAACAGCAGCGTCGGATCTTCATGCGGCACCAGCGAGCTGGAAGAAACAATCTGGTGGCCCTTGGCGGCAAAGAAGTCGAGGAATTTCTGGCGGATTTCGGCGCTTTTCATGTGAGTCCGGCTTGAATTACGAAACCGTCAATTTTAATGCAAAGCCACCACTGATAGACGTTTACGCGCTCAGTCAGCGGTAAATCCTTGGGCGCAAAGCAACACGACAGGACGCGGCACGGAGGAACGTGCAAGGCCGGGCCAGATTGGGGATAATCGGCGGTCGTTTTTCTCAGGAATTCTCCATGTCCCATCGTGCCATTCCCCTTGTCTGCTCGCTTTTCCTTCTTCTTGCCGCCTGCGGCGAAGTGGAAGACACCCGTCCCGGTCAGCCGGTGAAAACCCGGCAACAGGCCTTCAAGGACATAATCAAGGTGTTCGAGCCGATGGGCGTCATGCTGCGCGAGAAGCGCTACGAACCGGAGAAGTTCCTGCGCTTGGCAAGCGCCCTGCACGAAAAGCGCGATGCCCCCTGGGCACATTTCGGGCCGGACACCAATTACCCGCCCACCAAGTCCACCCCGCTGGTGTGGGAAGACAGCGCCCGTTTCAACCAGGAAAGAGACACCTTCCTCGCCGCCACCGACGCCTTGCTGGCGGCGGCCAAAACGCAGGACGAAGCAAAAATCCAGGTGGCGTACGACGCGGTCCATGCCAGTTGCCAGGACTGCCACAAACCCTTCAAGACGCGCTAGATCACGGAAAGTGCCCCCATGCTCCGCCTGACCGAACTGAAATTGCCGCTGGACCACGCCGATGACGCCCTGCGTCCGGCCCTGTGCGCCCGTCTGGGCATTGCCGCCGAGGAGTTGCTGGACTTCCGCATCGCCAAGCGCAGCCACGATGCGCGCAAGAAATCGGCCATCGTGCTGATTTACCAGATCGATTTCAGCGTGCGTGACGAACAAACCCTCCGCCTGCGCCTGCAGGACGACGCCAAAATCATCCCGGCCCCCGATCTGGACTATCGCTTCCCCGCCCAGGCTCCGGCTGGCCTCAGCGAACGCCCGGTCATCATCGGCTTCGGCCCGTGCGGACTGATGGCCGGACTGGTTCTGGCACAGATGGGCTTTCGCCCGATCATTCTCGAACGCGGCAAGGCCGTGCGCGAACGGACCCAGGACACCTGGGGACTGTGGCGCAAGCAGGTGCTGAATCCGGAATCCAACGTCCAGTTCGGCGAAGGCGGCGCCGGCACGTTTTCCGACGGCAAGCTCTACAGCCAGATCAAGGACCCGCGCCACCTGGGACGCAAGGTCATGGAGGAATTCGTACGCGCCGGCGCGCCGGAAGAAATTCTCTACCTGAGCAAGCCGCACATCGGCACTTTCCGCCTGGTCAAGATGGTCGAGCACATGCGCGCCAGCATTCTTGCCCTGGGCGGAGAAATCCGTTTTTCGAGCAAGGTCGAACGTCTCTGTCGCGAGGGCAACCAGGAGAGCGGCCAGATCACCGGCGTCGAACTGGCCAGCGGCGAATTCATCGCCAGCCGCCATGTCGTGCTGGCAGTGGGCCACAGCGCCCGCGACACCTTCGCCGCCGTGCAGGCGAGCGGCGTGTTCATCGAAGCTAAACCCTTTGCCATCGGCGTGCGGATCGAACATCCGCAGCAGATGATCGACCAGGCTCGTTTCGGTTCCAACGCCGGCCACCCGCGCCTGGGAGCGGCGGATTACAAGCTGGTGCACCATGCCAGCAACGGACGCGCCGTGTACAGCTTCTGCATGTGTCCGGGCGGCCAGGTTGTGGCGGCCGCATCGGAACCGGGACAGGTGGTGACCAATGGCATGAGCCAGTATTCGCGCGCTGAACGCAATGCCAATTCGGCTCTGGTGGTGGAAGTCCGCCCGGAAGATTTTCCCGGCGATTACCGCAAGAACCCCCTGCTCGGCATCGAATACCAGCGCCAGTGGGAGCGGCTGGCCTATCAAGCCGGAGGCGAAACCTACGATGCCCCGGCGCAGCGGGTGGGCGATTTCCTTGCCAACCGCCCGTCACAGGCGCTCGGCGCGGTCGAACCGTCCTATCAACCCGGCGTGCGCATGACCGATCTCGCCACTTGTCTGCCCGATTACGTCTGCGCCGCATTGCGTGAGGCGATTGTCGCTTTTGATCGCCAGATCAAGGGCTTCGCCCAGGACGATGCGCTGCTGACCGGGGTGGAAACACGCACGTCGTCACCGATCCGCATCCGTCGCGGCGACGATTTCCAGAGCATCAACACCCGCGGCCTTTACCCGGCCGGCGAAGGCGCCGGTTACGCTGGTGGCATTCTGTCTGCCGGCGTCGATGGCATCAAGGTCGCGGAAGCGGTCGCGCTCGCCATGCTGGCCGCAACAAAAACGTAACAATCCGCTTGACGGTCGCGGCTGCGGCAGCGCAAGCTAGGCCGAAAACTTTTCGGGGCCTGCATGGCTGAAATCAATCTGGCAGCGCTGCTCGGCGGCGTTGGCCTCTTTCTTCTCGGCATGACGATGATGAGCGGCGGCTTGAAGCTGTCGCTCGGCCCGGCGCTCACCCGCCGCCTGCGCGACTGGACCAACGGACGCCTGCGCGGCCTTCTGTTCGGCAGCGTCGCCACCGCGCTGATGCAATCCTCCACTGCCACCACCGTCGCCACCATCGGCTTCGTCAATGCCGGCCTGTTGCCGCTGGGACAGTCGCTATGGGTGATCTTCGGGGCCAACCTGGGCAGCACCGTCACCAGCTGGCTGATCGCCCTGATCGGCTTCAAATTCAAGCTGGAGGCAGCCGCCCTGCCCGTGATCGGTCTCGGTGTGCTGCTGCATCTCTCCGGCGCAGAAAGCCGCCGCGGCGCTGCGGGCAGCGCTCTGGCCGGACTGGGCTTACTGTTTCTCGGCATTGGTTTCCTGCAGCAGGGTTTTGCCGGCAGCACTGAACATCTCGAACTGCAGCGGCTCTCCGGCTATGGCCTGTGGTCATTGATCGCCTTCGTCCTCGCCGGGATGCTGCTCACCGTGCTGCTACAGGCTTCGGCCGCCACCCTGGCGATCGTGCTGACGCTTGCCGAAGCCGGCGCCCTGCCGCTGAACGAAGCCGCGGCAGCCGTCATTGGCGCCAACATCGGCACCGCGATCGGCATTCTGTTCGTCCTGGTCGGCGCCACGCCCAATGCCAAACGGGCGGCCATTGCACACGTTGCCTTCAATGCGCTCACCGGCATTGTCGCTACCCTCACCCTGCCGCTGCTCCTGTTCTTCATCGAAACCCTGCGCACCGCGCTCGGCATCGGCCCGCAGCCGGCCCTCAGCCTGGCGCTCTTCCATACCCTGTTCAAGCTGCTGGGCGTCACCCTGATGTGGCCGCTCGCCAAGCCGCTGACGGCTTTCCTCAAACGCCGTTTCAAAACGCAGGAGGAAGAAATCGGCAAGCCGCACTACATCGACCGCAGCGTGGCACAAACACCGTCCCTGGCAGTGGACGCCCTGCACCGCGAAATTGCCCGGCTGGGTGACATCGTTATCGAACGCGCTCGCCTGCGCTGCCTGCCGGACAGCCACAACTGGCCGAGCAGCGATCCCTTCCCGACGCTGGCCCGCGCCATCGTCGCCTTCGTCAATGACGTGAACCAGCGCCCCATGCCGGAAAGCACCGCCAGCGAACTGGCGCAGCTGCTGCGCAGCCACCGCTATTACGACAACTGCCACGAACTGTGTGGCGAGCTTGGCAACATCCACAGCGCCGTCTCCGCCCTCACCCACGTCACGCTTTCCAGCAGCGCGCATGCGCTGGCCGCACGGGCGGCCGCCCTGCTCAACCAGCTGGACCCCGCCAAAAACGATTTCCAGCCACCGCCCGCCGATCTGCTGCAGGGGTTCGAAGCGAATTACCAGGCGCTCAAGGCCGCCCTGCTGCAGGCCGGTGCCGCCGGCACGCTCGACATCGAGCACATGGATCAGCTGATGGACGGTTTCAGCGCCCTGCGCCGGCTGCTGAAACAGGCCCACAAGGCCGCAGCCCTGCTCAGCACCCTGACGCCGGTACCCAGCGGCAACGGCCACAATGGAGACAACGGCGTCGAAGCCGCTACTGGCGCGAAAAATGACGCCCTCTATCACCGCATTACCTGCGGCGAATAACTTGCGCATGCGGAGATTGCAGATCATAATCTCCGCATGAATAGCGGCGATTACAAGTACATCTGGCAGTCCAACGACTGGCCGAACTGGCTCTTCGACCTGGCAGCACTGGCTGGGCCGATGGCTGAGGTCAGCCGCGCCCAGGGGTTGTTGATAGGTCGTCTGGTCGACGTGGGCATGGCGCTGCGCGATCAGGCGAGCCTCGCGGTACTCACCGAGGACGTGGTCAAGACCAGCGAGATCGAGGGTGAGCAGCTCAATGTTGAATCTGTGCGCTCGTCCATCGCCCGCAGGTTGGGCGTGGACATCGGTGCCCTAGCTCCGGTCGATCGGCACGTCGAAGGCGTAGTCGAGATGGTGCTGGATGCCACGACCAACAGCGAGGCACCGGTAACGCGGGAGCGTCTGTTCGGGTGGCATGCCGCACTGTTTCCTACCGGCTACTCCGGCCTTTCCAAGATCAAGGTCGGCGGCTGGCGCGACGATACCAGCGGGCCGATGCAGGTGGTGTCCGGACCCATCGGCCGCCAGCGTGTGCATTTCGAGGCGCCCTCGGCTGACCGTCTGGAGGATGAAACCAGGCGCTTCCTTGACTGGCTCAATGGCGCATCAAACGAGCCGCCACTGATCAAAGCCGGTCTCGGCCACCTATGGTTCGTCACGCTGCACCCGTTCGACGACGGCAATGGCCGTATCGCGCGGGCCATCGGCGATCTGCTCCTGGCCCGCGCCGATGGCAGTCCACAGCGGTTCTACAGTCTGTCGGCGCAGATCCAGCGCGAACGCAAAGCCTATTACGACATCCTGGAGCGGACCCAGAAGCGGTCGATGGACGTCACCGAATGGCTTGCCTGGTTCCTCGACACACTCCATCGCGCCGTCGATCAGGCGCAGCACACACTCGACGCCGTGCTGACCAAGACCCGCTTTTGGCAGCGCTGGGCAAGCACGCCACTGAACGAGCGGCAGGTGAAGTTGCTGAACAAGCTGCTCGACGGCTTCGAAGGCAAGCTCACCAGCAGCAAGTGGGCGGCCATTGCCAAGTGCTCGCCGGACACCGCCCTACGTGACATCAACGATCTGCTTGCGCGTGGTGCCCTGCGGAAATCGGATGCGGGCGGGCGCAGTACAAGCTATGTGTTGGATGATGCGCCAACGGGGGAGCGTGCATGAAGAAAGATGGAGGCGACGCGTAACTCGGATCCGCAAAATCCACGATGCCTTGGACTCCACTTTTTTCAGCCTAGCTCACAACGCGACTGCGGGGAAAAATGGCGACAAAGCGGCTACCCCGCCCAGGTTCGCTGGCAATGGCCAGGCGCGCCTGGTGGCGGTTCAGGGCATGTTTGACGATAGCCAGGCCAAGGCCGGTGCCACCCGCTTCGCGTGAGCGGCTGCGGTCAACACGGTAGAACCGTTCCGTCAGGCGTGAAATATGTTCGGGGGCAATGCCGGGACCGCTATCGCGTACAGCAAATTCCGCACCGCCTGCATCGACCCGCCACTCCAGAACAATCTTGCCGCCGGCCGGGGTATAGCGCACAGCGTTGGCCACCAGATTGGCAAAAGCGCTGAGCAACTCGCTCTCGGCGCCGTACAGGTTGCCCTGGCCGCTGCTTTCGCTGGCAATTTCGTGACGACCGCCGGAAAGCGCCTGCGCATCACGCTGCAAGCGATCGAGCATGTGCCCCATATCGACCACCTGCGAGCTTGGCGGAGGCGCCGACTCGATCGAGGACAAGGTCAGCAGATCCTGCACGATGTTGCCCATGCGCTCGGCCTGCTCCGCCATCAGGCCAAGATAGCGGGCCCGCTCTTCCGGGCTGAATTCGATTTCCTGCAGGGTTTCGAGAAACCCGCTCAACACCGTCAGCGGCGTGCGCAGTTCGTGCGAGACGTTGGCCACGAAGTCGCGCCGCATGCGTTCCAGACGATTGGCCTGCGTCACATCGCGGATCTGCATCAAGCGCCGGGCGCCGGCGTAGGGCAGGATGTGCACCGCCAGCATGCGCGGCTGCCCGCGCTCCAGCGTCAATTCCAGCGGCGTGGTAAACACGCCGGCCGCCAGATAGGCCATGAATTCCGGCACCCGCACCAGGTTGACCACCGGCAAGCCACGGTCGGTCGCCAGACATAAACCCAGCTGCTCTTCGGCAGTGCGGTTACAGAAGACGATCTGGTCCTGCGCATCAAGCAAGACCACGCCATCGATCAGGGCCTGGTTGGCAGCGATGAGCAATTCAATTTCCCGGTCGCGCTCGCTGATCTGCTGCGCCACTTCCTTCTCGTGCCGATAGAGGCGGCGGAAGATACCATCCCAAGTACCCGGCCCGGTCAGATCCGGATCGGCAAAAGGCGCTTGCGACCAGGCATCCAGGTACGCCAGGGGGCGCAGGTGCGACAGCAACAGCCAGAGCAGTGCCGCAGCGAACAACAGCCAGCCGACCCAGGCTTCGCTCAGATAACCCAGCAGCCAGGCCGCCGCCGCCAGAAAGGCCAGCAAGAGCGCGGTTTTACGAAAAACCGACATGCCCTCACTGCCCCCGGAAACGATAGCCGGTACCGCGTACCGTTTCCACCCGCGCGTCCTCACCCGAAGCTTCCAGCGCCGCACGCAGACGCCGGATATGGACATCCACCGTCCGTTCTTCGATGAACACGTGGTCGCCCCACACGTCATCCAGCAGCTGCGCCCGGGAGAACACACGCTCGGGATGGGTCATGAAGAAAAACAGCAGGCGAAATTCGGTCGGCCCCAGTTCGAGCGGCGCCCCGGCGGCTTCTGCCCGGTGTGTGACCGGGTTGACGCGCAGGCTGCCAATCTCGACCTCTTCCGCCGCCAGGTGCGGCGAGCGCCGGCGCAATACGGCGCGAACGCGCGCCACCAGCTCCTTCGGCGAGAAGGGTTTGGTGACGTAGTCATCGGCGCCCGCATCCAGGCCTTCGATCTTGTCGTCTTCATGACCACGCGCGGTGAGCATGATGATGGGCAGCAGCCGGGTGCGCTCTTCGGCCCGCAACTGCCGCGCCAGCGCCACGCCGGAACGGCCCGGCAACATCCAGTCGAGCAGCACCAGGTCGGGCAAGGTGGCGCGAATGGCCGCCTCGGCCTCTTCCGCACTCTGCGCCCGCACCGGCTGAAAACCGGCGTGCTTGAGGTTGATGACGATCAGTTCAAGGATGGCCGGCTCATCTTCCACGACCAGAACCACCGGAATCACTGCTCGCCTCCGTTATGTTCGTTGATCATCGGCGATTTGGCGTGGCGGATGTCGCGTCCTTCGGCGATGTACACCACCAGCTCGGACACATTCTTGGCATGGTCGCCAATGCGTTCGATGGCGCGGGCAATGGTCATCACCTCCAACGCCTGGGTGATGGTGCGCGGATCTTCCATCATGTGCGTGATCAGCTGCCGCAGCACCGCCTTGAACTCGATATCGACGGCATCGTCAGCGCGGATCACGCTCAAGGCAAGCGGTGCATCCAGGCGGGCGAAGGCATCCAGCGCCTGCCGCGTCATGCTCAGCGCCGCTTCGGCGATATGTCGCACCCCCACCGCAAAACGGCGTTGATCGACACCTTCGGCATGCAGGCGGCGCACCCCCTTGGCAATTTTCTTCGCCTCGTCGCCGGCGCGCTCCAGATCGGTCACGATCTTGGTCACGCCAAACACCAGACGCAGATCAGACGCCGTCGGCTGGCGCCGGGCAATGATCTGGGCGCAATCGTCGTCGATGGTTTTTTCCAGGGCGTTGATCTTGCGGTCAGTTTCCAGAATCTGTCCAACGCCCGCCGGATCGCCGCTGGCATAGGCGTCGATCACCGCCGACACCTGATTCTCGACCAGCCCGCCCATCTGCAGCACATGCGTGCGCAGGCGGCTCAGGTCTTCATCGAACTGGCTCGACACATGCAGGATTTCATTCATCTCGTTTCTCCGCTCAGCCAACCCGGCCGGTAATATAGTCTTCAGTGCGCTTGTCCTGTGGCTTGATGAACAGCTCATCGGTCTTGCCGAATTCGATCAGTTCACCAAGATACATGTAGGCCGTGTAATCCGACACTCGTGCAGCCTGCTGCATGTTGTGAGTGACGATGGCGATGGTGAATTCGCGCTTGAGTTCATGGATCAGATCCTCGATGCGCATGGTCGAGATCGGGTCCAGCGCCGAAGTCGGCTCATCGAGCAACAGCACCTGCGGCTTCACTGCCACCCCACGGGCGATGCACAAACGTTGCTGCTGACCGCCGGACAACCCGGTGCCCGGCTTGTTCAGCTTGTCCTTGACCTCGTTCCACAGTGCCGCCTTGGTCAAGGCCCATTCGACGCGATCATCCATTTCGTTGCGCGTCAGTTTTTCGTGCATGCGCACACCGAAAGCGATGTTTTCGTAGATCGACATCGGGAACGGCGTCGGTTTCTGGAACACCATACCCACCTTGGCGCGCAAATCGATGGTGTCGACGTTCTTGTCGAGAATGTTCTTGCCGGCAACGATCAACTCGCCTTCGGCGTACTGCCCCGGGTAGAGGTCGTACATGCGGTTGATCGTGCGCAGCAGGGTCGATTTGCCACAGCCCGAGGGGCCGATGAACGCGGTGACCTTGCCCTTGTAAATATCGAGATTGATGTTCTTGAGGGCAATCGCCTTGCCATAGTAAAAGTTGAGATTGCGGATGCTGATCTCGGGTGTCTGATTCTGGACAGCGGATTCGACAGGCATTGTGTTGGATTCCAATTAGAGTTGATCTGCAGCTCAGTGGTTGGCCGATTGCTGGCGGAAGACGACGCGCGCCAGGATGTTGAGGAAGAGCACCCCCATCGTGATGATGAAGACGCCGGCCCAGGCAAGTTGCTGCCAGTCCGCGAAGGGGCTCATTGCATATTTGAAGATGGTCACCGGCAGGTTGGCCATGGGCTCGGACAGGTCGGTGCTCCAGAACTGGTTGGACAGCGCAGTAAACAACAGCGGCGCAGTTTCGCCGGAAATACGGGCCAGCGCCAGCAGGATGCCGGTAATCACCCCCGTCTTGGCCGAGCGCAGGGTGACCATGATGATCACTTTCCACTTCGGCGCGCCCAGGGCAAATGCGGCTTCGCGCAAGGTATTCGGCACCAGTACCAGCATGTCCTCGGTCGTGCGCACCACCACCGGAATCACCAGCAACGCCAGCGCGACGGCGCCGGACAAACCAGAAAACTTGCCGACCTGAGACACATAGATGGCATACACGAACAGACCGATCACGATCGACGGCGCCGACAGCAGGATGTCATTGACAAAGCGGGTCACCCGGCCGAGCAGCGTGCGGCGCCCATATTCGGCGAGATAAATGCCGGCCAGGATCGCCACCGGCGTAGCGATCAGCATTGCCAGTCCGACCATGATGACGCTACCGAAGATCGCATTGCGCAGGCCGCCGACATTACCCGGCGCCGGCGTGTCATGCACCAGCAGATCGAAGGAGAGCGCGCCGATACCCTGCTCGAAGACCATCCAGAGAATCCAGATCAGCCAGAACAGGCCAAAGGCCATGGCCGCCAGCGACAGGCCAAGCGCGACGACATTGGTCAATTTGCGGCGAAGTTTCAAATTCATGGCCGGCTCCTTAGTGCGCACTGCCGCCATTTTGCTTTTCCATCGACAGAAGAAGCAGCTTGGACAGGGACAGCACGACGAAAGTAATGAAGAACAGGATCAGGCCAAGTTCGACCAGGGCTGCCGTATACAAGCCCGGGCTCGCCTCGGCGAATTCGTTGGCCAGCGCCGAGGTGATGCTGTTACCCGGCATAAACAAGGAAAAATTGCCGAGCAGGCTGGCGTTGCCGATGACAAAGGTGACCGCCATCGTCTCGCCCAGCGCCCGCCCCAGGCCAAGCATGACGCCACCAATCACCCCCACCCGCGTGTAGGGCAGCACCACCTTGCTGACCGTTTCCCAGGTCGTTCCCCCCAGGCCGTAACAGGATTCCTTGAGCATCGGTGGCACCAGCTCGAACACATCGCGCATGACCGAGGCGATGAAGGGAATGATCATGATGGCCAGGATGATGCCGGCGGCCAGAATACCAATGCCGAGCGAGGGTCCGGAAAACAGACTGCCGACCACCGGCAGTTTGCCCAGGGTCTTGGCAATGAGCGGCTGCACGTGCTGGCCAAAGAACGGCGCAAATACGAGCAAGCCCCAGATGCCATAGACGATACTGGGAATCCCCGCTAGCAGCTCGATGGCAATACCGAGAGGACGGCGCAGCCAGGTGGGCGCCATCTCGGTCAAGAACAGGGCAATGCCGAAGCTGATCGGCAGCGCGATCGCCAGGGCAATGAGTGAAGTCACGATGGTGCCGTAAATCGGCACCAGGGCACCAAAATCTTCTGCCGGTGGATTCCAGGCGGAACTGGTGAGAAAACCGAGGCCGAATTTCTCGATTGACGGCCAGGCACTCCAGGTCAGCGAAATCACGATCCCGCCCAGCAGGGACAGGGTGATGAAAGCGACGGTGCGCGTCAGGTTGAAAAACAGCAGGTCGGCCAATTTACCCTTGGCTTGCATATGACTCATGACGGTTATCCGTTTCGATTGACGTAGTGCAGCACTTCATGTGGCAACGCAATGCGGCATTTTGCACGTAACAAAAGCGCGCGCCCCCAGTCTGTGCCACCGGAAGCGCCCGCTCCATGTCCAGTGCCGCTTATTTGACAGCCTTGCCGGAAGCGTCCTTGATGTTGCTCCAGGAAGCCGTCACCTGTTTCACCAGGCTCTCCGGCAGCGGCACGTAATCCAGCTCGGACGCCAGCTTGCTGCCGTTCTTGTAAGACCATTCGAAGAATTTCAGCACTTCAGCCGCCTGCGCCGGCTTGGCCTGCACCTTGTGCATCAGGATGAAGGTGGCACCGCTGATCGGCCAGGAAGCCTTGCCCGCCTGTGCCGTCAGGATTTCGCCGAAAGCCGACTTGCTCCAGTCGGTCCCCGCAGCCGCCGCCTTGAAACTCTCATCGTCAGGACGAACGAACTCACCCGCCGGATTCTTCAGCCAGGCCCAGGCCAGATTATTCTGTTTGGCATAGGCATATTCGACATAGCCGATCGAGTTCGGAATGCGTTGCAGGAAGGCAGCAACCCCTTCGTTACCCTTGCCGCCCATGCCGGTCGGCCACTGCACTGCGGTGCCCTCGCCCACCTTGCTCTTCCACTCGCCACTGACCTTGGACAGGTAATTGGTGAAAATGAACGTAGTCCCGGAACCGTCAGCACGGCGCACCACGGCGATATCATCGCCCGGCAGCTTGGCATTCGGGTTCAGTTCAGCAATGGCCTTGTCGTTCCACTTGGTGATCTTGCCGAGGTAGATGTCGGCAATGATTTCGCCAGTCAGGCGCAAATCACCCGCCTTGATCCCGGTCACGTTGATCACCGGCACCACGCCGCCGATCACCGTCGGAAACTGCACCAGCCCGTCCTTATCCAGCACTTCCTGCTTGAGCGGCATGTCGGATGCACCGAAATCAACCGTCTTGGCGTTGATCTGCTTGATCCCGCCGCCAGAACCGATCGACTGATAATTCACCTTGTTGCCAGTAGCCTTCTGATAGGCATCCGCCCATTTTGCATACACCGGCGCCGGGAACGAAGCCCCTGCACCGGTCATATCGGCGGCCTGAACAGTCGCCCCAAACCCCAGCGTCACAGCCAGAAAAGTAGTGCGGAAAATACGCGTTTGCAGCATCTCTGCTCCTTGGTCGTTGAATGAACAGGCGCAACTTTAGGGCGGCTTTGTTACAGGCAGATGACACGGCAGGAGCTACTGCGCTCTTTATTTCTCCAGCGCCAGACTGCGGCGCAAGGCGACCAGATAATCAAGACCGGCAATCGCCCGGCTGCCGTACCAGGAGACCATTTCCCCATCGATCATGTGCGCCGGCTTCGCCGCCAGCGCGCTGACTTCGGCCAGATCATCCGGCTTGAAATGGTATGGCTCGGTCGACAAAAACACCCGCGCCACTGACGCCATCTCCGCCCAGGAAAACACTGGATAGCGCAATTCGCTCGCCGCCGGAGCAGTCTGCCAGCCCACCGCCGCCAGCATCGCTGAAATATAGGTCGAGCGCGCCACTGTCATCCACGGCTCACGCCAGATCAGGTAGGCCACCGCCTCATCGTCCAGGCTGCGCCGCAACTCCGCCGCGCGTAACAAAGCAGCCTCCAGACTGGCGCACAGCTCCGCTGCCAGCGCCTCACGCCCGAACACCCCACCCAGCAGGCGAAACAGCGTCAGGTTATCGGCCGGCGTACACGGGTGCGTCACGATCACATGCGGCACGAAACGCGCCAGCTCCGCCACCGTCTCCCGCGTATTCTCGTCAACGTTCACCAGCAAATGTGTCGGCGCCAGCGCGCGCACCACCTCCAGCCGGACATCCTTGGTCCCCCCCACCTTCGGAATATCCCGCAAAACCTCACGCGGATGCACACAAAACCCGGTACGCCCCACCAACTGCGCACGTAAGCCAAGATCGCAAACCAGCTCGGTCAACGAAGGCACCAACGACACAATACGCGCGCCCTCCCCCGCCGGAGCATGCACCTGGCCGCTGGCGTCGATCAAAGCAGAGGGGTCGGAGGGATGGGGGGAAGATGAATTCATGGGGGGGATGGTAGCAAATGGGCAAAATCACTACGAAACAGGCACCACGATACGATAGACCTCACTGCCCTTCCTGTGTCGAAGTTTGAGATTTTTCAATCTACGCCTCCCGTTGCCGGGAGGCGAAGCCAGTGTCCGAGAAAGTGCAAGTTCTTCTGTGCTCGTTTCAATCCACGCCTCCCGTTGCCGGGAGGCGAAGCCATCGGAGTCCCGCCGTGCTGCGCGGGTGGGGATGTTTCAATCCACGCCTCCCGTTGCCGGGAGGCGAAGCTCACCTGCCCAGGCAGCGCCATTAACACAAAGCGGGTTTCAATCCACGCCTCCCGTTGCCGGGAGGCGAAGCCTGGCGTAAGCCACGCCCCATGGTGTGAGGGGTAGTTTCAATCCACGCCTCCCGTTGCCGGGAGGCGAAGCAGAATACGACCGCGCGGGATGTGATACTCGTTTTGTTTCAATCCACGCCTCCCGTTGCCGGGAGGCGAAGCGGAGTTGTCCTGTACCTTGCGGACGCAGCCGACAGGTTTCAATCCACGCCTCCCGTTGCCGGGAGGCGAAGCCAGGTTATGCGCCTAGCCAAGCAGACCTGGGGCTCTTGTTTCAATCCACGCCTCCCGTTGCCGGGAGGCGAAGCCTACGCCCGTGATCCGGCGACTGATCCGCTTGCGAAGTTTCAATCCACGCCTCCCGTTGCCGGGAGGCGAAGCACGTCCACCGAGTAGTTGATGGCCCGGGCCGCAGGGTTTCAATCCACGCCTCCCGTTGCCGGGAGGCGAAGCCTGATAGACAAAGAGATTACCCGGAGAAACAAATGTTTCAATCCACGCCTCCCGTTGCCGGGAGGCGAAGCCCCGCCGGACAAGCCACGCAGGCGGGCGAACAGTGGTTTCAATCCACGCCTCCCGTTGCCGGGAGGCGAAGCGGTAGAACATCGCCTGTTCCTCGAACTCAGAAAGAGTTTCAATCCACGCCTCCCGTTGCCGGGAGGCGAAGCGCCGAATCCGCCAGCCTGGCTGACAGTCAAGCCGTTTCAATCCACGCCTCCCGTTGCCGGGAGGCGAAGCCCTCGCCGTCTTCTCGTTTCAGTGGAACCTCAACGCGTTTCAATCCACGCCTCCCGTTGCCGGGAGGCGAAGCATTTTTGTCCGACCGTTGCTGTGTAAGGGAGTAGCGTTTCAATCCACGCCTCCCGTTGCCGGGAGGCGAAGCCCTGGAACAACAGGTAAACAACGGACGTGATACCGATGTTTCAATCCACGCCTCCCGTTGCCGGGAGGCGAAGCGACAGACGCGCTCGCCGATAGTGTCGGTGGCCTTGTTTCAATCCACGCCTCCCGTTGCCGGGAGGCGAAGCCGTGGTCACGTCGGCAGGCACCGCCGCCATAGCCGTTTCAATCCACGCCTCCCGTTGCCGGGAGGCGAAGCGCAACGACGGAAACGCAGGCGTGGTGGTGGGGAAGTTTCAATCCACGCCTCCCGTTGCCGGGAGGCGAAGCCCGGCAATTGTTCCGGCAACAGAAGCCAGACCGGTTTCAATCCACGCCTCCCGTTGCCGGGAGGCGAAGCCTGCCCGTGGCGTTTGTCTGTGATTTCCATTACCTGTTTCAATCCACGCCTCCCGTTGCCGGGAGGCGAAGCTGTGCAATAAAACGGCAAGCGGCTTCTGGTGAATCTGTTTCAATCCACGCCTCCCGTTGCCGGGAGGCGAAGCCTCATGAGCAAGTGCCGCCGGTTGCGGAATGGACCGTTTCAATCCACGCCTCCCGTTGCCGGGAGGCGAAGCCCGAAATCCAGCCGATCTTACTGGTCCGCAGGTGGAAGTTTCAATCCACGCCTCCCGTTGCCGGGAGGCGAAGCCCCGAAGCTCTGGCGGGCGACCTCATCATCAGCCAGTTTCAATCCACGCCTCCCGTTGCCGGGAGGCGAAGCGTGGCGGGTCTCGCGCATTGCGGAATTCCTGGGTGTTTCAATCCACGCCTCCCGTTGCCGGGAGGCGAAGCGATTTGAGCATGTGGGCAAAATTTGTGCCGAAGCTGGTTTCAATCCACGCCTCCCGTTGCCGGGAGGCGAAGCGGTGCGCTTTGCGCTGCAATGCTTCGCGTAGGCCAGGTTTCAATCCACGCCTCCCGTTGCCGGGAGGCGAAGCCGCGGTTTTATGGAGATCTACTGATGGACGAACAGTTTCAATCCACGCCTCCCGTTGCCGGGAGGCGAAGCCTCCGGCTGGCATTGGGTCAAACGCGGGCGGATTGTTTCAATCCACGCCTCCCGTTGCCGGGAGGCGAAGCATGGCCCGCAAGCCGGCGGAACGTGCGACCCTGTTGTTTCAATCCACGCCTCCCGTTGCCGGGAGGCGAAGCTTGGCGAATGACTCCAAGCAGGTGAACGAGGTAATGTTTCAATCCACGCCTCCCGTTGCCGGGAGGCGAAGCCCGGCGCCCCTGACAGCCCCGCCCCCAGCGCAACGTTTCAATCCACGCCTCCCGTTGCCGGGAGGCGAAGCCCCTCGTTGGGGTTTTTGGATTGTTGGCAAAACCGGTTTCAATCCACGCCTCCCGTTGCCGGGAGGCGAAGCTTAGTCAACGTTTCCATTAGTCATCCTTGATGCCGTTTCAATCCACGCCTCCCGTTGCCGGGAGGCGAAGCTCATCTCCTGCAACTACAGGAGATCAAAGAACAATTCGGCCGCATTGCGCGAACCTCGTCCTTTTTGAGCAGCCGGCATCTTACGTGAAGCTCGCGCCGGGATGGAAGCTCCGACAAATCAGTGCCTTGT
Organism: Azonexus hydrophilus; assembly: GCF_905120355.1. GTDB lineage: Bacteria > Pseudomonadota > Gammaproteobacteria > Burkholderiales > Rhodocyclaceae > Azonexus. The sequence goes on from NZ_CAJHOB010000001.1 coordinate 70,470, forward strand.
CGCCCGCGCGAACCTACCGGGAAAAAGTTGTGCACTCGGGGTTCGCGCGCCATCACAGCACCAGGGGCGCGTCGAAGTCGGTGGCGCGGAAGCAGCCATGTTCCTTGACCTCGTAGCCGCGCAATTCGGCAATGCGATAGAAGCGCAGGTTGTCTTCCTTGGGGTCGATTTCGGCGATCAGGTCGCGTTCAAGCGCTTCAAACTGCGCTCGGTCGACCTGGCATTCAAAGACCGATTTTTGCACCCGCTGGCCGATGCCTTCGCACAGCTTGGCGACACGGCGCAGGCGGCGTCGGCCTTCTCGGGTTTCGGTATTGACGTCGTAGCAGACGATGACCAGCATCAGCGCACCAGGTAGGGAAGATATTCATCGGTGTCGCCGCGCAGGGTGCGTGCCAACAGACGGGCCTGAACGTGCGGCAGCAGGCCGAAGGGCAAGCTCTCGGCCAACAGCGGATGCGAGGTCGGCTCCTGCTTGCGCTCCTGATAGGCCACCAGCACAGCTTTCCGGGCATCGCCTTCGAGCAGGACGGCGCCGCCTTCGCGCTCGACGAAGTCGTCGGCGTCGAGTTGGCCGCGATTGATCAGCGACAGCGCCAGACGGTCGGCGAAGAAGCGAAACTCCTCCACCAGGTCGAGCGCCAGCGCCGCCCGCCCCGGCCGCAGGGCATGCAGAAAGCCGACTTGCGGGTCGAGCCCGGCGGCTTCGATGGCCGAGCGGCAATCGTTCATCAGCAGCGAGTAGAGGAAGGAAAGCAGCGCATTGACGCGGTCGCGCGGCGGTCGTCGGCTGCGCCCATCCATACGAAAGGCGTCACGAGCGCTTGGGCGGACAAGATGATTGAGCGCGGCGAAATATTGCCGCGCCGCTTCTCCCTCTACGCCGCGCAGGGTATCAAGATCGCCCGCCGTCGGCAGGGCGCGCAAGGCAGCGGCAAGATCGTCGGCACCGCGCGCCAGGATGGCAGCGTCTTCTTCAAGCTTGCTCTCGCGCGCGCCGCGCAGCAGCACCTGGCGGCAGTTGCGCACCTTGCCGGCGATGCAGTTGCGCGCCAGCCGGACGGCAAGCGCGGTATCGTCCGCCGCCCGGTGCTGCGCCTGCCGGAGCAGCACATTGCCCGACACCGCGCCTTCCAGCCGCGCCTTGAAGCGCCCGTTGGCATCGAGCAAAACCAGCGCCACGCCCTCTTCCGCCAGGCGGTGCATCAGCGGCAGCGACACCGTGACGTGGCCGAAACAGACCACGGCGCCAAGGTGGTGCAAGGGCACCCGTAAGCGGGTTTCACGTTCGATGTCCAGCCGCACAGTGTTGTTGTCGAGGTGGACGTAGCTTTCCGGCGTCGTCACATACAAGGTGTTGAGCAACTGCATGTCAGTCCTCCGGCTCGAACAGATGGGCCAGCGCAGCGGTGCGCGCCGGGTTGTTGTGCACCGCGTCCGGCTGGCACAGGTCGCGTAGCGAACAGGCACGGCAATGCTCGTCGGCCAGCGGTGGCGGGGTGATGCCGCTAGCCAGCAGATCGCGCACCCCGGTGATGGCGATCATGGTTTTTGCCCTTAAAGCGGCGTCGACCGCAACATTTCGCCGCCGGCGCGAGCTGGCGTAATACAAGGCGCCTTCCGGTACCGGCTTGCCGAACATCTCTTCCAGACACAGCGCCTGCGCCGCCAGTTGCACGTCGTCACAAGCCGCGATGTCGGCCCGCTTGTGGCGGGAACCGTGTTTGTACTCCACCGGGTAAGGCGTGCCGTCGGGCAGGAATTCCACCACATCGGCCTTGCCGACCAGCCCCAGCCGGTCGCTGAACAGCGGCAGGGCACGCTCGATGCGCAGGCCATCTCGTACCTCAAAGCCGGGGTCATCGACCCGCTTGTGCAGGGCCTGACCGCGCTGGGTGAACAGGTTGTCCTCGAACACCTGCTCAATGTGGATCAAGGCGTACTGGCGCGGGCAGTAGCACCAGTGCTGGAGGGCGGAAAGGGGAATGGGATCAAGGGGTTCGCTATTCATCGGCCAAGCAATCGTGAAAGAACTTCTCTACAATCCGAGGTCTACCGCGAAGGAGGGTTTCACGATGTCGCTCACTTACCAGCAAGTGGCCCAGGCCGCCATGCAACTCCGCCCGGACGAGCGCGTCGACCTGGCGGAAAAGCTCTGGGTCAGCGTCGAGACACCGGAGGCGATTGCCGCCGCCTGGGACGAGGAAATCGCTCGCCGTGTCGCCCAACTGGAAGCCGGCGAGGTTGAAACCGTGCCCGCCGAACAAGTCATTGCCGAACTACGCACCCAGCTGGTGTGATTGCCATCCGCTTCCACCCAGCCGCCCGCAAGGAAATTCAGCGGGCTTTTGACTGGTATCGGCAGGAGGCAAGCCCGCTCGTCGCAACCGGTTTTCTTGACGACTTTGAACAAACCCTGGCACTCCTGAAACGCCACCCGAAAATCGGCGAAACCGGCAACAGCCAAACCCGCCGCCAGGTTTTCCAGCGCTACCCCTACACCGTGGTCTATCGCCTGGCAGGCGAAACGCTGGAAATCGTCGCCATCGCCCACCACAGCAGACAGCCGGAGTATTGGGCGAGGCGACGGTAGGGGCTGCGATTCAGAAGCCGTCGATAATTTCCGGTTCCAATCCGGGCAAGGCCTGACGCAAACGATCCTTGTCGAAGCTACCATCATCGTTGAGCAGGTTTCGCAACGAATCGTGGACCTTAGCCGCAGAGTACTGTCCGGCCTTGCAGTTGTGCTTCCACCAAATCACCGACAGAACCTGCATGCTTCCGTCGGGACGTGCAGACGAAGCATCGTTCTCGAAAAGTCGCGGCAAAATCCCCTTGATGACTTCCGCATCTGCATCGCTGAAGCCAGTTCGTTCGGCAAGTTGCGGGTTAATGCTGCCGTAGCATTCGTAAATTCCTTGATCGACCCGATGTTTCATGCCCATGGTGTCCGCACCCCGCTTGCTGCCATCGCCTTCGCCACTGACGCTCTTAGTAATCTGCGTGCTGGTCACACCAACAATTTCCTTGCTGAAAGCGGACTGCACGGTAACCGGGCCTCGAATAGGAATGGAAACACCACTGGCATCACCGTCCTTGCCGAACGCAAAGACCTGCCCAAACGCCCGGACATCGAACCATTTTTCGCAAGCTTTTTTCGCTGTCTCGTCCTTTTTTGTCTTTTTCGGGTTCCAGGCATCTTTGCCTAACCCATTGGTTTCCGACTCGGCCCTGCTTCGTAGACTTGGCTCACCATCCATCTTGCGATCATCAGACTGTACAAAAATCGAATGTTTCTCCTCTTGCAAACGGTCCCGCAATTTGCGCTTGAGGCAAACGTCGGTAATTTCCCCGAAACCACCGTAATCAGTGCGGGGACGATTGCCGTTCAACGGATCGCCGTTCGGATTGGCATTGCGGACGCGCAAGACGAGCGCGAAATCGATTTTGTTTTGCAGAGTGCTCATTTGGATTTCCTTTCAGAAAAATACTTGGCTAATTCAGTGGTTGGTTTCGGCTTGGCTATCGGCGCTGGCGGCTTGCTTGTCCGCATCCGCCGCTGGCCAGAAGTCCTTGCGTTGCGCGTGGTAGCCGAGCAAGAACTCGCCGCTTAAAGGCGCATCGCTGGTTCTTTCCGGCAAGTCATTCAGCCGACTCATCACCTCATCAAGCAACTTGCGACGCTTGACCAGAAGGCCAACCGATCTGTCGCTCCCAGCCTGCATCCGGGCTTCATAAGGTTTGAGCGCAAGTTCAATCGTCCGCCAGGTTGAGAACGGACGATCCGCGAAACGCTGCATCAGCCGGCCTGCCGTGGTTTCCCGCTTTTTCCCCTCATCCGAAGCCGACAAGGCATAGCCTTCGATGCTATCAGCGATGGCCAGCAAACGGCCGTAGAGGTAGTCGCGACTGTTTCTTTCCGTTTCCAAATCCATCTGGTAGTTCCTTTCCTGGTGGTATCCCTTAAAAAGTGCGCAAGCTATTCCCAAAACCTTTTCCCATTCCCAGCGTTCCAGTCCGACGCGATTGGTCGCTCGCCGAACAGTGCTTCTCACCAGATCAAGCGGCACATCCCAGCCATCGACAATGCACGGCAGCAAACGCTCTACCGTTGCCTTCTGGAGCTTTTCGTCGAGGCGCCGACCGTAGGCCGCTTCGGCAATATCAGGCGGCGCTGGCGCGCCAATGAAACGCGTGTCCTTGCCGTAGTTTTGATGCCAGGCATACCGTGCATGCCAAGCTTCCAGTCGCTTGAGAAAGTCGGAACCCTTCAGTTCGCGGTAAAAGCTGATCGCCATACGACCCGGCGTCGCTGAATCCAAGCCAATTACAACGACATCCTCTTTGGGATCGAGGTTGGCGCCGTAACCGGCAACGGCTTTCTTCAGGCGCAAGGCAAAGTTCTGGTCGGTACCAACCGAACTTGTCGCAGCTTTTATGTCCGAGCTATCAAGCTCGAATTGCTCAAAGATGTTCTTGATCGGATTGGGCAACAAAACACCGGAAACAGCCCAACTCACGACGGCCTGATCGCCCTTCCGGTAGCCTTGATGGGCAAGCAGCCAGCGCAAGGCGTTATGCGCCTTTTGCGTGACATCAAAGCCCACCGAAATAACTTCCTTGGCCTCTATGAACTTGCCGCGAAAGGTATAGCCAGAATCATCGTTAGCAGAAATCAGCTTGGCCTTATCGCCGGCATGCCTGAGTTTCGCCGGGTGCTGAATCGCTAGCGCCGATTCCTGTCCGGTCACCATGCAAATCCCGAACAAAGCTTGGGTATGCTGGTAATACGCTATCCAGGAGTCAATCAGGGCCTGATCCTGCCAAGTTGCGCTCAACGGATCATCTGGTGCGCTTTCCACCCGCCAACGAACAAAGGCGTCTTCCGGTGCTTGGGTGTTCTGAATGACTTTGAAAATGGCCGGTGCGGGATTCGCCTCGTCACTCCAGCTTTTGAGAAGTTTGCCGTCCTCGCCCAGCGGCAGGATTCCCGCCGTGACCAAATCCCGCACCACGCTCCCTTTTTCCACGTAGTGGAGAATGGCCGTCAATTTGGGATGCTGCCACTCAGAGGCAGCCCAAGCACGTAGCCCGACCAGATAGTCGCGGTTCGGCACTTCCGGCTCTTTGGCAAAACCCGAGGTCACTTCACCGCCGAAAACCACGAAGTCCTTGGCCACGTACTGTAATTTATCGCAAAGCGGATGATTAACCGGCTTGCTCCCGGATCGACTCGCGGACCCCTCAGTACAAGGAATCAGGGTCGTACCCTGACTTTTTTCGATTACAACAGCCCGTTTGAAGCCACCATTGCCGTCGAGCACAATTTCAATCTGCGCCTGCTGGGTGGAGTGGCAAATCGGCATCAGCGGCTCGAAACCTTCTGGCTCGTGCCCGGCACTCTGTTCGTAGGTTTCATACAGCTTTTGAATCCAGCTCATGATTGCGCCTCCAACTGGCCGGCCAAATCATCGGCTTCTTCATCCACCGCACGCTGGTTGCTCGAAACACCAAAGGCTTTCGGACTCATATCCCGGACGAACTTCCGCACTTTGCAATCTTCCGGTCGGTCGAAGCGGATCACACCGTTGACCATCGTCGGAGACCAGCTCCGGGTGTACAGCTTATTTTCCCCGATCTCGTCGGGGTAGTCGAAGCTGTGAAACATCAGCCCAAACCCGAGTTCACCGTCGGCATCCAGCTCGCCGACGCCGGAACCGAATTCGCAGGGTTCGACGTAGCCCTGGCAATCGCGGGTTCCCAGAAAAATGTCCTGGCGCCCACCCCGCTCCAGCATGCGCTTGGCAATGTCGTAGTGTTTCCCTTCTATCCGGTCCGCTGCCAATTCCTGGCGGTAGGTGTTCCACTCGAAATGTGCCCGAACCTGATACTCGACATCAGACAGGAAGGTATAGATCGCCAGACTGTTGCCGCCGCTGTATTCCTGCGGCTTGGTGCCCTTGGTCTGCGTCCGGATACGCTTCATAACGCGCACCTCATCCACCACCCAGATCAACGTCGGTTTCCAGTAAATGGACTTCAGGACACCCTTGAGGGCTTCATAAGTGGGGATGTGGTACGAGCATTTTTCGCCACCGATACGGGTCAGCGGATCGGTAAATAGGGCATAGCGGCCCCATAAACGGAATTCGATACTGTTGCGCCTAGACATTGAGTGTCTCCATCAAAGAAACGGGTTCAGTCGCCAGACCGAACTGCTTGCTGTAATAGCGGGGATCAAGGCTGTAAATTCGGACGCCCTCCTTGATGACATGCAAGGCTTCGGCCTTGGAAAGTTTGTCGAACACATGCGGAAAAACATTGACGGTGAATTGCTGGGCTTCGCGCAACAATTCACCCTCCAGCGAAATGTCGTAGGCACCATGCAGGCGACCAATCAGATCAGCCCCCGCTTTGCCCCAGGGAACCACTACACCTTGGGTTGGCGAGTCGATGGCTTTGAATGCTTCGGCTGCGGACATGAAGGACTGATTTAGTCCCCGAATAGAAGATGAATCCCCATTGCGCGCGGCCTCTTTCAAAGACGACTCGTTGTCCGACAACAGGCTCAGCAAGGAGTCATTTCGCCCAATGGCTTTCGCCTCCTTGGGGGAAACGGGGTAGCCCATGTCCTTTTGCCGCTCAAAGAAATAATGGGTGTAGTAGTCAGCCAAAGCCTGCGGCCCTAGCAGGTCGTGCTCATAACGCTCTGGCGTTTCGCGGAAGAAATCGAGGACTGAAGCGACTTTGTCTCGCCCGATGGCGATATCTTTCAAGTACTCCAGCGCGACATGCTCATCCGAAGGATTCACCAAATACACCCGGCCTCGCGCCGACTTGCCGTTGCGATTGCAACGCCCGGCCGCTTGCGCGATGGAGTCCAGCCCAGCCATGGAACGAATCACCGCGCCGAAATCCACATCAACGCCGGCCTCGATCAACTGCGTGCTAACACACAGCGTTGGCAATCCGAATTCGAGGCGAGACTTGATCTTTGCCAACTCGGATTTCCGGTGCATGGGGCACATGTCAGTGCTGAGATGAGAGAGGCTGTCTGCATTGACCAATGACTGGCAGGCAAGAAAGATTTGCTTGGCAGCGTCTTTGGTATTGACGATGACTAGGCAGCTTTCCACCCGCTCTACCTCAGCGCGGGCCAAGTCTGCTATCTCAGCAAAAGTCCAACCGTTTGGCCGTCGTTGATCAATGATCTCCACCCGCTTGAGGTCCGCAAAAAGCTGGCGGACATCGCTGACAATTTCATGTCCTTCGGCCAGACGAATCGCCCCCTGATCGAGCGCCACCTGATGCAGCAATGGCTGCGTGGCTGTGCAGAGCACGACGGTACTGTTGCACTGTTCGCTCAGGAAATTGATGGCGTTATTGAACAAGTGGACGCAACGGATCGGCAAAGTCTGGATTTCGTCGAAAATCAGGACCGCATTGGCCAACTGGTGCATGCGCCGCGCGCCGCGCGTGCCACTGCCAAACAAGGTTTCAAGCAACTGCACCATGGTCGTGTAGACCACTGGCGCATCCCAGTTCTCGCAAAGCATCTTTTCCCGCCAAGTCTGCTTTTCCGGAGTAACGCTGGAGTGATGTTCCAATACGACCTTGCCCTGATCCTGCGGAAAATCCTCAGGTTCGAGAATGTCGCGGACCACTTTCGCGTTCTGGTCGATGATGGACGTGAACGGAATTACGTAGATGACGCGATCCAATTTGCGCCGCTCCGCATGATGTAAGGCAAAACGCAAGCTGGCCAAGGTTTTGCCGCCGCCCGTCGGCACCGTCAAGGTGTAAATCCCGGCTGGACGCTCAGCGGCATCTTTGCACTCAGTGGAGATTTGCTGCCGCAAGTGGTCAATCGGATGTCGCGGCGCGAAAGCTGCCAGTGCTTTTTCCAGACGCTCAATCAGAACAGCCCAAGGCACGTAATCGCCTTGTGGCCGATTAGCGGCGACTTTCTTTTGTTCGAAATTCGCCGTATCGATACGGTCGGCATCGATCAAACAACTGAACAGAAACCGGACAGCCAAGCCCAGTTGCTGAAACAACGGCCTCGAATTTTTCTCTTTCTGGTTGAGGGTCGTCAGCAGATTTTTCATTTCGCCAATTAACTCAGGCGAATCCAGCAGCACATGCGCCCGCGCCAGTATTTCTGCATCGGCGCAGGACTGCACTTCTTCAAGGTGAGTCTTCTCTTCCGGCTTTCTCATGCGCTTGCCGAAGACATCGCTACCCTCTGGATCTAGGCAATCGATCAAGCCGGAATGGTGGGATGCAATGCAGAGTGCCAGTAACTGGCCGATCAAGGACTCTCGCTCTCCTCTCTTGGACAAGGTTTGCCAGATAAACTGGGCACCGGCCGATGAGTGATCGACCTTGCCCTTGAGAGCCCCAGAATCAACGTAATCATCCTCGTCAGGGTTAAGCAAACCGAGGGCGGAATGGATATAGCACCGAAAATCCTCGCTGTACTTCCCGAGATCGTGAAGCAATCCGATCAACTCTCCGGCAACCTCAAGACTGATTTTCTTGCCAAAGATGCTCGATAGCGCGGCCACACCAAGCAAGTGACTGGAAAGGGCTTGAAAAACCTGATCATTTTTCCGCCAATGAGCCATTGGCAGAAGTTTGGCTTCTTCGCTTTTCATAATTTCGCGTCTCCATTGCGAAAGCCACCGTCGATACCCCTTGGTACTACCCGCTCAAGACATTCAGGAAGAGTCACATCAGCCGCAACAACAACTCTTTGAGCACAAAGGAGCGAAAAAACATACCAGTCGCAGCAAGCGCAAAAACAAGTACACAGGCAGCATAGAAGCGATGCGACGGCTGATTTTTCATCAACCGTAATTCGCGCAATAATCCAATTAGATTGCCCATACCCCTTACCTCGCACCAAGAAACTGGACAAATCATAGCATTCGTTCTTAGCTTGTGTTGTTGTGCGGTTTAAACCGGGGCCGCAATAAAGTCTGGTAGACTTGGTACCTCGCCAAAAACTAGGCGTGGATTGAAACTTAGCAGGTGTAGTTGTGAAGCCAGCAAGAGTTGATTGGGCCGGGCTTGTCCCGGCCCTTTCTTTATCGAAGGCTAGGTAACTCACTTCACTCATCCCCATACCTCCCCGCCGCCGCCTTCAACAACCCCACCACCTTCGCCCGCAACTCCGCCGGCGCCACCACCTCGCAATCCGGCCCGTGCTTCAGGATGTCCATGATCAGTTCCGGGTCCTGGCTGTAGGGCACGCAGAGTTGATAGCGGCCGTCGGGCAGGAATTCGCCGTGCTGTTGCGGGTGCCAGCGTTCGCTGGCGACCCAGCGGGCGCGATGGATGGAGAAAACCAGGACAGCCAGATGTTCGGCTGGGCCGCTGAATATTCCATAGCCCGAACTCAGGACTTGATCAAGCACTGCCTCTTCAATATCTACCGCTCCGGTATCAACAACGCTGGCTGTTTGAATCGCATCGACCGAAAAACTGCGCAGCTCTTCGCGCAAGTGGCACCAGGCATCGAGATACCAGTTGTCACGGTAGTGCACCAAACGCTGGGGCGAAACCTCGCGCTGGGTAATCTGGCCGTCGCTGCGTGCAGCATAGGTGAGCAGCAGACGACGACGTTCCATCAAGGCCGCTGCAATCGTCTGAAAAAACATCGGGTTACACTGCCTGGGCGCACTTCCCAAAATGCGGACACGCCAGAAGATATCGGCGACATCGCCACCGCAGCTTTCGAGTAGGCCGAGAAGACGTTGGCGCAACGGCGCTATCTGCTCGGCAAGTACACCACTGCCATCAATGCTGCCAAGCAGTTGTTGTGTGCTAAGCAAGGCGTGAATCTCTGCAGGAGAAAACCATAAGCCAGGCAGCGCATGGCGTTCGACACTGCGATCAATGCGGTAACGCCCCTGCTCACGATCGAACAAGATGGGCACCTGCAAGCATTCCCGCAACTCGCGCAAATCCCGGTGCAGTGTGGCACGGGACACCTCCAGCCGCTGCTGCAGTTCAGCAAAGTGAACGCCGCGACGAGTCAGCAACATGCGCTCGATGATTCCGAATCGTTCTGATTTTGTCATCGCTCCCCCTCGCCCGGCATCTTATGCGTTTATGCAGCCGGCAATCCAGCCCCATTTGCATTTGTACTGATCGGGATGACTTACGGCCATCCCGAGCGCATGCCGAGTATAAATAGCCAAAGTCTCACAAAGTGAGACTATTAATTAGCCATAAGCAAGGGGGGGGTTCTGCGGCCTGGGCCGTGTCGCCACGCAGGATCGGAGAAAATTGCTGTTCTATGGACTGACTGCCCCACCCTTGCGCCGCGCCAGCACGGTATAGACCACTGGCACCACGAACAGGGTGAGGAAGGTGCCGAGCAGCAGGCCGCCGACGATGACCCAGCCGATCTGCTGGCGGGATTCGGCGCCGGCGCCGGTGGCGAGGGCCAGGGGGATGGCGCCGAGGACCATGGCGCCGGTCGTCATCAGGATGGGGCGCAGGCGCAGTTCGGCGGCTTCAATGACGGCTGTCTTGATGTCGCGCCCCTGCTCCTGCAGCTGATTGGCGAATTCGACGATGAGGATGCCGTGTTTGGTAATCAGCCCCACCAGAGTGACCAGGCCGATCTGGCTATAGACGTTGAGCGTGCCGTGGGTTGCCCACAGGGCGAGCAGCGCGCCGGCCATGGACAGGGGGACGGTGAGCATGATGATGAAGGGATCGCGGAAACTCTCGAATTGCGCGGCCAGCACCAGATAGATGAAGGCCAGCGCGAGCACGAAAGTGATCGCCAGGGATGAGGACGACTGGCGGAATTCGCGCGACTGGCCGTTGTAATCGATGCTGTAACCCGGCTTGAGCACGCCGGCCGCGGCGCTTTCCATGGCGGCCAGCGCCTCTCCCATGGTGTAGCCCGGCGCCAGGTTGGCGGTGATGCTGACGGCGCGGCGCTGGCCAAAGTGATTGAGCTCGCGCGGCGCCACCGTTTCCTGCACTTCGAGCAGGTTGTTCAGCGGAATCATGGCGTCGTTGGCGCCACGCACGTAGATGTCGCTGATCTGCGCCGGATTGCTGCGCTCGGTATCGGCCACCTGCACGATCACGTCGTACTGCTCGCCATCGCGCTTGAAGCGGGTGACCTGGCGCCCACCGAGGGCGCTTTCCAACGTGCGTCCGATGTTCTCCACCGGCACGCCGAGATCGGCGGCTTTGTCGCGGCGCACCTGCACTGACAACTCGGGCTTGTTCAGTTTCAGATCGGTATCGAGATTGGTCAGGCCGGGGTTGCTGGCCAGCGCATCAAGCAACTGCTGGGTCACTTCCTGCAGCTCTTCGTACGAGGCCGAGGTTGCGATGATGAAATTGATCGGCCGCTCACGCGGACTTTGCCCCAGAGAGGGCGGCGTGACGGGAAATGCGCGCACGCCGGGAATGGCGGCAAATTGCGGTAACAATTCCTTGGCGATGGCCTGTGAATTACGGTCGCGCTGGCTCCAGTCGGTCAGACCGACGAAGGATGTGCCCTGACTTACCACCGGGTTGCCCGCAACCACAAAATAGCGCTCGATATCCGCCGTGCGGCTGTAAATATCTTCCAACTGGCGGGCGTATTTTTCGGTGTAGTCGAGCGTGGCGCCTTCCGGGCCATTGAACACGCCGACGATGGTGCCGCGATCCTCCACCGGGGCCAGCTCCGATTTCAGTGTCTGCAGCAGAACCGCGCACAGCGCGGCAACCAGGGCGAAGCCGACGAATACCAGCCAGCGGTGGGCCAGCGTGGCAGTCAGTACACGCCGGTAGCCGGCATTCAACCAGTTGAGAAAATTCTCGATGAGCATGAACCCGCGCGAGTGCTTTTCTTCGTGGCGCAGCAGTACCGAACACATCATCGGCGACAGGGTCAGCGCCACGAACCCGGATACCAGCACGGCGCCGGCCAGGGTCAGAGCAAATTCGATGAACAGCTTGCCGATACGGCCGGTCATGAAGGCCACCGGGGCATACACGGCAGCCAGGGTGAGCGTCATCGCCACCACGGCAAAACCGATTTCCTGCGCGCCCTTGAATGCCGCTTCACGCCGCGGCATGCCTTCCTCGATGTGGCGGTAGATGTTTTCCAGCACCACGATTGCGTCATCCACCACCAGACCGATGGCCAGCACGAGAGCCAGCAGGGTCAGGGTATTGATGGAGAAACCGAACATGAACATCAGCGCGAAGGCGCCGATCAGCGACACCGGTATGGTCACCAGCGGAATGAGGGTGGCGCGCAGATTGCGCAGGAAGAAGAAAATGATTGCCAACACCAGCAGGATGGCTTCGCCGATGGTGGTGAACACGGACTTGATCGAACGGTCGATGAAGATCGAGGAGTCGTAGGAAATATTCACGCTCATGCCCGGCGGCAATTCCGCGCTGATGCTCGGCAATTCCGCGTACATGGCCTGCGACAGTTCAAGCGGATTGGCCGTCGCCTGTTTGATGATTCCCAGCGAAACCGCCGGTCGTCCCTTGAAACGCACCGAACTGCGCTCGCTGGCGGCGCCGATTTCCACCTTCGCCACATCGCCGATGCGCACCGGATAACCGTTGACGGTACGCACCACGACGGCGGCAAACTCTTCCGGAGTGCGCAAATCAGTCGTCGCCACCACGGAAAATTCACGCGCCGTACTTTCGATGCGCCCGGCGGGCACTTCCACATTCTGCCGGCGCAATGCCTCCTCGACATCCGCCGGCGTCAGGCGATAAGCCGCCAGACGCTGCTTGTCGAGCCAGATGCGCATGGCGAATTTGCGTTCGCCGAACACCCGCACGTCCGCCGCGCCGGGCAGTGTCTGCAGGCGGGGTTTGACGAAACGGTTGGCGACATCGGTGACTTCGAGCGGCGAATGGCGGTCGGACGAAAAAGCCATCCAGATGATGGGGTTGGCATCCGCTTCCACTTTGGCGATGACTGGCTCATCGACCTCGTCCGGCAACTTGTTACGCACCCGCGACACCCGGTCGCGCACGTCGGAAGCGGCCGAATCCGGCTCCCGCTCCAGCTTGAAACGCACTGAAATCTGGCTGCGCTCGGCGCGCGAAATGGAGGTCAGCACCTCAACGCCCTCGATCCCGGCCAGCGAATCTTCCAGCGGCTTGGTGACCTGGCTCTCGATGATGTCAGCCGAGGCGCCACGGTAGTCGGTGGTCACCGTCACCACCGGTTCGTCGATCTTGGGATACTCGCGCACCGACAGCCGCTCGTAGGACACCAGCCCGAGCAGCATGATGACCAGCGAGAGGACGGTGGCGAAGACCGGCCGCTCGATGCAGATGGCGGAGATTTTCATGGCTGCGCGCTGACCGGCTGCACCGGCGTCCCGGGGCGCAACTTGAGCTGACCAGCAGTCACCACGACATCGCCGGCCTGCACGCCAGAAACGATTTCCACCTGGCCGTTGCGGCGCACGCCGAGACGGACATCCACCTTCTCCGCCTTGCCGTCGACCACCCGGAACAGGCTCGGCGGATTGCCTGCTTCGATGGCCGCCTCCGGAATCATCAGCGCCCCGGAACGCTGGCCAAAATTCAGGCGCACCCGCACGAACATGCCCGGGCGCAACTTGCCGGCACTGTTATCGAGCCGTGCCCGCACGGCAATGGAGCGCCCGTCGGGATCGATCTGCGGATTGATGGCATCGACCTGCGCCACGAAGCTTTCGTCAGGCAAGGCATCGCTGAACAAGGTCAGCCCCTGGCCGACACGCAGCCGGCTCACCTCGGTTTCCGCCAGCCGGAAATCAACACGCAGGCTGCGGATGTCTTCCAGATTGATCAGCGCTTCGCCTTCCTTGATGTAACTGCCCAGGCTCACATCGCGCAGGCCGACCACACCGTCAAACGGCGCTTTCAACTGCAGTTTGCTCAGGCGTGCCTGCGCCAGCTGCACCGCCGCTTCCTGCACCTTCAGCGCCGCAGCGGAGGCATCGAGCGCCTGCGGACTGATGAATTTCTTCGCCAGCAGTTCCTGGTTACGCTGATGCGTACTGCGTGCCAGCGCCAGACTGGCTTGCGCCTGCGCCAGTTCGGCCGCAGGAATGGCAGCATCCAGACCGATCAGCAATTCGCCACGGCGCACCAAGGCGCCATCGCGAAACCCGATGCGCACAACCTTGCCGCTCACTTCCGGGCGCAGGATGACCGATTCATTGGCTTTCAAGCTGCCAATGGCATTGGTGTCCTCATTGACAGCGAGGGCTGTGACTACGGCTGTCTCCACCGCGACGGCGGCCGGGGCTGCGGCGCCATTTGCTACGGGTGCCTTGCCCGGCGCCTGGAACACGCCCCAGGCCACATAGCTGAGCACGACCAGACCGGCAAGCGCCAGGGCAATGAGGGCGGGGCGACGGGACACATTCATCGGACACTGCTTTCTTCACTCAGACGCCGGTTCTCCCCGTGCGGAAACACCGGCAAATTCGTCTCCAGCAGGCCGGCTGCCGTTGCTGGCAGGGCATCGAGATCCCCGAGATCAATTGCGTCATCTGGCGCAAACGCGGCATGGCAACTGGCAGTTTTTTCTTCCGGTGCCGCCGCCTGCCAGCGCGCCTCGAAATCGGCGGCCAGCGCCACCACCTGCACCTGGCTGATGCCGGCCCGCAGCATGCCCAGATAATCCGCAGCGCCCTTCGAGAGATCGACAATACGGTGCTGCTGCCGCCGGCTCATGCGGTCATTGACGCGGACGACCGCGCACTGTCCGCTTTCCGGACGACGCACCGCCAGCCAGGTACCCAACGGAAAATGGTTGCTGGCAGCGGAGAATTTCTTCTTGTCGAAACGCTCGCCGGAGGCCGTGCGCCGGCCATGAAACTTGCCGCCATAAAAACTGGCCAGACCTTCGCGTACAGCCTCCACACCCTGCGCCAGGGTGATGTCTGCCGCTGCTGGGGAAGTCAGCAGCAGCGCCGATGCCAGCCCGCAGACCAGCATCCGGAACCGGGCCTGATACGGCGCGGCTTCAGCGAACCTGTGTCTGCGCTTCGTCACCCTGACGGGCCCGAATCTGACCGAGGCGATACACCGTCTCGCCCTGTGCCTGCAATTCCGCCATCGCCCGCTCGGCATCCGCCGCTGCGACCACCAGCACCAGGCCGATACCGCAGTTGAAGGTGCGGTGCATTTCCTTTTCGTCGACGTTGCCTTCGGCTTGCAGCCACTGGAACAGCTTGGGACGCGGCCAGCTCTTGCCGTCAATGTCGGCCACGGTGTTTTCCGGCAGAACGCGGGGAATGTTCTCCAGCAGACCACCGCCGGTAATGTGCGCCATGCCCTTGATCGCCACCTTGGCCAGCGTCGCCAGCACCGGTTTGACGTAGATGCGGGTCGGCGCCATGACCACGTCGGCCAGGGTTTTGTCGCCGTCGAACGGGGCATTCATGTCTGGCTGGGCACGTTCGATGATTTTGCGCACCAGCGAATAACCGTTGGAATGCGCGCCCGACGAGGCCAGGCCAAGCACCACGTCACCTGCGGCAATGGTCTTCTTGCCATCGAGCGCCTGCGATTTTTCCACCACGCCCACGGCAAAACCGGCCAGATCGTATTCACCCGGCGGGTACATGCCCGGCATTTCCGCCGTCTCACCGCCAATCAAGGCACAACCGGCAAGCTCACACCCCTTGGCGATGCCGCCCACCACTGCGGCCGCCGTATCGACATCAAGCTTGCCACAGGCAAAGTAGTCCAGGAAAAACAGCGATTCAGCACCCAGCACCAGAATGTCATTGACACTCATCGCCACCAGATCCTGCCCCACCGTGTCATGCCGATTGAGGTCGAAGGCCAGCTTCAGCTTGGTTCCCACCCCGTCGGTACCGGACACCAGCACCGGCTCCTTGTAGCGCTTGGGCACCTCGAACAGGGCGCCGAAACCGCCGATCCCACCCAGCACGCCATCGCGCAGGGTTTTCTTCGCCAACGGCTTGATCCGGTCCACCAGCGCATCGCCGGCATCGATATCAACACCCGCGTCGCGGTAGGAAAGAGAGCTTTTCTGGTTCATGGCACTATGCAGGAAGGCGGAAAAGGCGCGATTTTACCTGAAACCACACGACCTCAGGAAAACAGACGAAAGCACGCCGATGGAGAGGCTTCTTGCTACAATGCGCAACCCTGCTGCGGCAGGGGTTTTCTTTTCCCCGAGCACCGACATCATGCAAAACGCTGACCCTGCCGAACTGGAAAAATTTGGTGAACTCGCCCATCGCTGGTGGGACCCGAATAGTGAATTCAAACCCCTGCACGACATCAATCCCTTGCGTCTGGACTGGATCGAGCGCTCGGTCGGCAGCCTGAAAGGCAAGCGCGTGCTTGATGTTGGCTGCGGCGGCGGCCTGCTCTCTGAAGGCATGGCCGCGCGCGGCGCGGAAGTGACCGGCATCGATCTGTCGGACAAGCCGCTGGGCGTGGCCCGGCTGCACCTGCTGGAAAGCGGCCAGGAAGTCACTTACCGCAAGATTTCTGCGGAAGAACTGGCGGCGGAAATGCCGGACAGCTTCGATCTGGTGACCTGCATGGAAATGCTGGAACACGTGCCGAACCCTTCAAGTACCATCACCGCCTGCGCCCGCCTGGCCAAACCTGGCGCGCCGGTATTCTTTTCCACCCTCAACCGCAACCCGAAAGCCTACCTGCTGGCGGTGATCGGCGCCGAGTACATTCTCAAGATGCTGCCGAAAGGCACGCATGATTACGCCAAGTTCATCAAGCCCTCGGAACTGGCGCGCTGGGCCAAGCTGGGCCAGCTCGATCCGGTCGAACTGATCGGCATGAGCTACAACCCGCTCAGCCGCAGCTATTCCCTGGGCAAGGACGTCAGCGTCAATTACCTGATGCGCGCCGTACGCCAGGCGTACTGATCAGTCACCGCCCGGCGGCGCGTTCGCGGCGGCGGTAACTAAAGATGGCCGGCGCCACCAGCAGCACTAACAGCCCGCAGGCAACGAACAGGGGCCAGCGCACCGGCCGGTTCCACTCGGCGCGCGCCTGCGCCCGTGCGGCACCGTCCACACGCTGATATTTCAGTCCGTTGTTACCCATTTCGTTGGGTTTGCGGTTCTTCAGCCAGGCGTGCACCAGGGTGTAGCTCTTGGGATGGAAGCCGAACACCCAAGGCGCATCGCGGTGCAGAATGCCCAGCATGTCGCGGATCAGACCCAGCCGCTCGGGCGTGTTGTCCATGTTCTTCATTTGCAGGAACAAGCGGTCAAAGGCGGGATTGGCATAATTGGACGAATTTTCGCCCCCATGTACCCGCCCTTCCGGCCCGTACAGCAGGAACATGAAGTTTTCCGGATCGGGATAATCGGCGTTCCAGCCCAGGTAGTACAGTTGCACGGCCCCCTTGCGCAACTTGTCCTGGAAGCGGTTGAAATCGGTTGAACGCACCACCAGCTGCACATCGATCTTGGCAAACTGGCGGGTCAGCCAGTCTAGCCGCGATTTGTCCCCCATGCCGCCACCAGTGGTGTCGAGATTGAGCACCAGCGGCTCACCGGTCTGTGCATGACGACCATTCGGGTAACCTGCTTCGGCCAGCAGACGCCGCGCCTCCTGCACCGATTTGCGCTGCGGCCGGCCATCCACCCAGTCGTACACTTGGGGGTCCAGACCAGCAGGGCCGGCATCATAGCCAAAGATTCCCGGCGGCAATGGACTTTGCGCCGGAATGCCCCGCCCGTTCATGAAAATGGAAATGAACTCTTCCTGATCGATGGCAATCGACACCGCCTGGCGCAACTTGGCAGCCGCATCGTTCAGACCACCCACCACCGGATCCTGCATGTTGAATCCCATGTAGAAAGTGGACGGACGCACCGAAGTCAGCAAGTGGATACCACGGGCCTGCATCTCATCGGACAAGCCCACATCGCCACCGACGTTGATACGCACCGCCTGATCGAAGCTGTCGGAAGAAATCCCGGAGGCGTCGTAATAGCCTTGCAGGAATTTGTTCCAGTAGGGAATGGCTTCCTTTTCCCGGGTAAACACAGCACGCTCGATGAACGGCAGGGGCTTGCCACAATCGACGAGCAGTCCAGCAGCGGCATCCTCCGCCTCGCCCTCGCAGGGATAGCGCTCACCATGGAAATTGGGATTCCTGAGCAGCACCATGCGCCGGTTCGGGTCATTTTCCGCCAGCATGTACGGGCCGCTGCCAACCGGCCACCAATCCAGGGTCAGGTTCTTTTCACGCATGCCCGGCTGGGCATAAAAGCGGTCCACTTCGCGCGGCACCGGTGCGAAGAAATGCATCGCCAGCCAGTAGGCAAATTGCGGATATTTGCCATGAATACGGATGCGCCAGGTCCGCTCATCAAGCACTTCAACACCACTCAACGCGAATTGATCGAGATCGAGCCAGGCATCGTCCGGCATGTCCTTGACGGCGCTGCGCAAGTTGTCACCTAGTGCCTTCAAGCCCACGATCCGGGCCGCCATCATGCCGTAAATGGGCGAATGCAGGCGGGGGCTGGCCAGACGCTTGATCTGGTAAACATAGTCAGCGGCACGCACCGGCCGGCTGTCCTGCTGCGGAAAATCACTGATCACCTGGCGGCCCAGCGCCGTTTCCGCCCCCAGATACAACGGTGCCCCTGACGCATCAAGGGCGAAGGCAGGATGCGGCTGGTAACGGATGCCGGGACGCAGCTGCAGTTCATAGACACTTTCAGCGATGCTGTCGGCTGCTGCATCGGCGGGCAGTTCGCGACCGTCCGCTGCGTAATAGCGGGGCTGCGGCAATTCGGTCACCGCCGCCGGCACCAGTTGGTAGGGGCGCTTCAGATAATGGTACTGCAGGGGCGGCTCGTAAATCTGGGCGGTAAACACCGCTTCGTCTTCAGTATAAGACTGAGCCGGATCGAGATGCTTGGGCCGATCGGTAAAGGCTGCGTAAAGCGTATTGGCATCGAGCGCATCCGGCGCATACGGCGTATTCCATGCGTCACCGCAGGCGGTGAGCAAAAGAAGCGTCAGTGCAGTAAGCAGTTTTCCCATGCCGGCGAGTGTAACAAAGGCTTGACCGGGGCGGCGGCCACCGAACACAATGAATCCGCCCCCAATGCAGGTTTTGCCCCGACGAGAAAGGAATCGCCATGCTCGACACCCAGATCGCGAATTTCACCCTCCCCACCACCAGCGGCCAGACATTCGATCTCGCCAGCCAACGCGGCAAACATGTGGTGATTTATTTCTACCCCAAGGACAGCACCCCCGGCTGCACCACCGAAGGCCGGGATTTCAGCGCCCTGTTCCCGGAGTTCACTGCGGCAGGTGCCGTCATTCTCGGCATCTCGCGCGACAGCCTGCGGGCGCATGAAAATTTCAAATGCAAGCAGGAATTTCCGTTTGAACTCGGCTCGGATGCCGATGAGAAAGTCTGTCAGCAGTTCGGCGTGATCAAGGAAAAGATGATGTACGGCAAGCTCTGCCGTGGCATCGAACGCAGCACCTTCGTCATCGACAAGGCAGGCAAGCTGCGTCGCGAATGGCGGGCGGTCAAGGTTGCCGGCCACGCCCAGGAAGTGCTCGATTTCGTCAACACGCTCTAATCACTCAGAGGAGTCGCATCATGGCGCGAACGACCAAAAAAGCAGCCGCCGGCAAGGGCGCAACACGCAAGCTGTTCGTCCTCGATACCAACGTGCTCATGCACGACCCGAGCAGCCTGTTCCGCTTCGAGGAACATGACATCTTCCTGCCGATGATGACGCTGGAAGAGCTGGACAACCATAAAAAAGGCGCCTCGGAAATTGCCCGCAATGCGCGCCAGGCCTCGCGCATGCTGGATGAGCTGCTAGCCGGTGATGATTCATCGATCGACAACGGCATCGAACTGACCGCACCTTCCGGCAAGCTCGCCACGGGCCGCCTGTTCCTGCAGACCCAGGCCATCGGCAATGAATTGCCGACCGCCCTGCCAGCCTCGAAAGTCGACAATCACATCCTCTCAGTGGTCATTCACCTGCAGAAGCAATTTGCCCAGCGCCCGGTGATTCTGGTGTCGAAAGACATCAACATGCGCATCAAGGCACGCGCACTCGATCTGCTGGCAGAAGACTACTTCAACGACAAGGTCCTGGAAGACACGGACATTCTGTATTCCGGTAGCCTGGCCCTGCCGGACAATTTCTGGGACAAGCACGGCAAGGGCATGGAATCCTGGAAACAGGAAGGCAGAACCTATTACAAGCTGAGTGGGCCGATGTGTCCGCAGTTTCTCATCAACCAGTTCGTCTGGATGGAAAAGGACGGCCTCTACGCCCAGGTGATTGAAGCAGCTGGCAAGAAGGCAACGCTGGAAACCCTGATCGATTACACCCATCCGAAAAATGCGGTGTGGGGCATCACGGCGCGCAATCGCGAGCAGAATTTTGCCCTCAACCTGCTGATGAATCCGGAAATCGATTTCGTGACCCTGCTCGGTCAGGCCGGCACCGGCAAGACCTTGCTGACGCTGGCGGCTGGTCTGGCACAGACACTCGAAAAGAAAACCTTTTCCGAAATCATCATGACCCGCGCCACGGTCCCGGTGGGCGACGACATTGGCTTCCTGCCCGGCAGTGAAGAGGAAAAAATGGCGCCCTGGATGGGCGCCCTGGAAGACAACCTGGAAGTCCTCGCACATACGGATGACAACAGCCCCTACGGTGGCGACTGGGGCAAGGCGGCAACCAACGACATCCTGCGCGCCAAGATCAAGATCAAATCGCTCAATTTCATGCGCGGGCGTACTTTCATCAAGAAGTTCCTGATCATTGACGAAGCGCAGAACCTGACGCCGAAGCAGATGAAGACCCTGATTACCCGTGCCGGCCCGGGAACCAAGGTGATCTGTCTGGGCAACATCGCGCAGATCGACACCCCCTACCTGACCGAAGGCAGTTCCGGCCTGACTTACGTGGTGGACCGCTTCAAGGGCTGGCCACATTCGGGTCACATCACGTTACAAAGAGGGGAGCGTTCGCGTCTGGCTGACCACGCAGCCGACGTGCTATAGTCAGCCCCAATTTCAGGCCATGGTCATGTGATTTTCATATGCCATGGCCCTTTCGATTGGATCCCGTCAGCGCCCATTTTTTAGCGCCAACACGCACGCTGGAGTCATGTTTTGAAGCGTCGAGATTTCCTGGCTGCGGCCGCCGCCCTCCTCAGTCTGGAGGCCATCGCCGCGCCGCAGAAAAAGAACCAGAAAGCACCGGCACGATCGGCCAAGAAATCCAGCAGCAAACCCGCTGCATCAAGGAAGAAAAAAACTGCCGCAACCCGAAGCACGAAAGCACCGGCTCGTCCCATCGCTCCGCCGCCTTCGGCAGAAAATTCCGTCATCGACAATCCACCTGCCGGCACCTCTGCCACCCGCCTGCCCCCCGTACGGGCAGCAGAAGTCCCGCAGCAATGGAAACAGTTCGAGATCGTCACCACCCTGAAGCTGAAAGCCAGCACGCCCTGCCGTTTCTGGCTACCTCTGCCCCTGGATCAGGATGGCCTCTATCAGCGTCTGAACAGCCATCAATGGCAGAGCAATTCACCCAAGCTCACTCTGTCCCGATTGCCCGACGGTCAGCTTGAGGTTCTGTACGCAGAGTGGCGCGGCGGCGAAGAAGCCCAACTGCAACTGGTGACCCAGATCAGCACGGCTGACCGCCAGTTCGACATCACCCGGCGCTCCATGGCACCGGAGCGCGAGGACATTCTGCGGCGGGCCTTGCAGGCAAGCGAAAACATTCCCAATGAGGGCCCGATTCGCCAATTGGGTGAACGCATCATCGGCCGCATCAAGGACCCAGTCGCGCAAGCCAAGGCAATCTATGACTGGATTACCGAAAACTGCCTGTACAACAGCACCCTGGCCGGCTGTGGCAGCGGCAACGTCAACCAGCAACTGAGCAGCGGCATTTACGGTGGGCGTTCAGCCGACATCAACGGGCTGTTCGTTGCCTTGTGCCGCAGCATGGGCATACCAGCCCGTACCGTTCCCGGTCTGCGCATCGGGCCCTCGAAACTGCTGCACAGTCTGGGTATCAACAATGGCGATGCCACACACGCCCAGCACGTCCGTGCCGAATTCTATGTTCCCGGTTATGCCTGGATTCCCACCGACCCCAGCGACGTCTGCCGTGCCATTGCCCGCGAATCGATGGGGCCGCACGATAGCCGCCTGGATGCCCTCAAGCGCGTCCTGTTCGGTGTCTGGGAGATGAACTGGATCGCCTTGAACAACGGCAACGATCTTCTGTTACCCGGCGACAACGCGCGCCAGGCATTTTTTGCGCACCCGAAAGTGCTGCTTGATCAGCAAGCGCTGGATAGCCTCAACCCGCTGTTCACGCCGTACACCATCAGTACCCGCAGCCTCTGAGGCCAGTTCTGGTTCTGTGTGCTGCCAGCGTCCACTGCTGGTAGCAGCGCAGCAATCAGTCGCGAGCTTCCCGGTATCCGCCGCCCGCCAGGTTCTCGAAACGGGTGTATTCGCCGAGGAAGGCCATGCGCACGGTGCCGGTTGGACCATTACGTTGCTTGCCGATGATGACTTCGGCAATCCCCTTGTCGGGCGAATCTTCCTTGTAATACTCGTCACGGTACATCATCAGGATCACGTCAGCATCCTGCTCGATGGCGCCTGATTCGCGCAAGTCAGACATCATCGGACGCTTGTCGGTACGTTCTTCGACTTTCCGCGACAGCTGTGACAAGGCAACAATGGGCACCTGCAGCTCTTTCGCCAGCGACTTGATCGAACGGGAGATTTCCGAAACCTCGGTCGCGCGGTTCTCTCCTTGTTTGTTGCCACTCATCAGCTGGATGTAGTCAATCACCAGCAGCCCCAGCTTGCCACCGTACTGGCGCGCCAGCCGGCGGGCACGGGCACGCAGGTTAGCCGGGGTAAGGCCACCGGTCTCATCGATGTAGATGGGCGCTTCGTGCAACTTACCCAGGGCAAACGACAGGCGCGACCATTCATCATCGGTCATCCGCCCGGTACGCAGGCTTTGTGAATTCAGACGCCCGATCGATGCCAGCATCCGCATCGCCAACTGCGCTCCCCCCATTTCCATGGAAAACACACCGACTGGCAGCCCGGTATCAACAGCTACGTTTTCGGCAATATTCAGCGCAAACGCTGTTTTACCCATCGAGGGGCGGCCGGCGACAATGATCAGATCACCGGGCTGGAAACCAGACGTTTTCTGGTCCAGATCGACAAAACCCGTCGGGACCCCGGTAATGTCAGATGGATTATCACGGTCGTGTAATTCCTGAATCCGCTCCACCACCTGCGTAAGCAGCGGATTGATGTGCACGAAGCCTTCGGCATGTCCGGCACCGGCTTCGGCAATCTTGAAAATCTTTGACTCAGCCTCATCGAGCAAGGTGGCCGCATCACGCCCGAGTGGGTTGAGTGCATCCGTCGCAATTTCATCGGCGGTCGCCACCAGCTGGCGCAACACGGCGCGTTCGCGCACGATCTCGGCATAACGACGAATATTGGCGGCCGAAGGGGTGTTCGCCGCCAGTTCGCCAAGGTAGGCAAGGCCTCCTGTCTGGTCATTTTCACCCGCAGCGTCGATGGCCTCGGCAACCGTCACCACGTCGGCTGGCTTGGCTTTTTCCAGCAACCCACGGATTTGACGGAAAATCCGGCGGTGTTCATCGCGATAAAAATCGCTTTCCGTCACTTGATCGCCAATCCGATCCCAGGCATTGTTGTCGAGCAGCAACCCACCCAGAACCGACTGCTCAGCCTCAATCGAATGCGGTGGCACACGCAACAGCTCCAGCGATGGATCTTTAGTTTTGGGTTTGCTGGTACGGGTATTCATCAAAGGGTCCGGAAATTAAAAAGGCCCCGCGTCGCGGGGCCTTGCAGCGTAAGTGAAAGCGCCTTATTCGGCAACCACATTCACGGTCACTGTTGCCAGCACATCGGTGTGCAGAGCCACTTCAACCGGAAACTCACCGATCATCTTGAGCGGGCCTTCCGGCAGGCGGACAGCAGATTTGTCAACATCGAAACCGGCGGCCTTGAGTGCCTCGGCGATATCCGCATTGCCCACAGAACCAAACAGACGGCCATCCATTGCCGACTTGCGGGCAACGGAAACTGCAGCGCCATTCAATTTGTCGGCGACAGCCTGGGCAGCAGCCAGCTTCTCGGCAGCAAGCTTTTCCAGTTCGGCACGACGGGCTTCGAACTCAGCCAGAGCCGCCGGCGTGGCGCGCTTTGCTTTTTTCTGTGGAATCAGGAAGTTACGAGCGTAACCATCCTTGACCTTGACCACTTCACCGAGGTTACCAAGGTTCAGGACCTTTTCGAGCAGAATGATTTGCATGTGTCGTCTCCTCGATTACTGATGGTTGTCGGTATAGGGCAACAGTGCCAGGAAGCGGGCACGCTTGATGGCGGTACCCAGCTGACGCTGATAGCCAGCCTTGGTGCCGGTCAGACGAGCCGGCATGATCTTGGCGTTTTCCTGGATGTATTCCTTGAGCACATCGACATCCTTGTAGTCGACCTGCTCAACCTTTTCTGCCGTGAAGCGGCAGAATTTGCGGCGCTTGAAGAGGCTGCTGCCGCGACGTTTTTTCTTGTCATCAAGTTTTTTCTTGAAGAATCGTGCCATTTTCGTTTCCTTCCAAATATTCAATCATCTGTGCGTGCAGGACGGGGGTTTTGCTGTGACGGCTGCGGGCCGCGAGAAAGCCTTCGACTTTAACCCCGCCACCGAGTGACCCCGCTGCCAGAACCTTGGCCAGATCACCGAGTGCCACTACCGCCAACTCGACTTCTACCTGCCGCTCACCGCCATTTTCATGCAGCTGTGAACGATGTTGTAGCCGTGCTTCGCTGACCGCAACCCCAGCCGGGGTATAGCGCATTGGCTTGCGCTCGATCAGGTTGCCAGACAAAACAATGGTATTCAGTCGTCCTCCGTCCAAACGCCAATCAGGCTGCTTCAGCCGCCGGCTCAGCCTCACCCGCGAGCAGGGGTTTCGACTTCTCTTCCTTCATCATCGGCGAAGGCGAGGTCACTGCCGCTTTCATCTTGATGGTCAGATGACGCAGCACGGCATCGTTGAACTTGAAAGCGAGCTCGAGTTCATTCAGCGTTTCACCATCACACTCGATGTTCATCAGCACATAGTGTGCTTTGTGGATTTTCTGGATCGGGTAAGCCAGTTGACGGCGACCCCAGTCTTCCAGACGGTGCACCGAGCCACCTTTGGCGGTGACGATGGCACGATAACGGTCGACCATGCCGGGCACTTGTTCGCTCTGGTCCGGATGGACGATAAAGCAGATTTCATAATGACGCATGAATGCTCCTTTTGGGATAAACCCTCCGTCATGCGAACGGTAGGGCAAGGTGGAAAACGTGGGATTTTACCACCCATACCAAATCATCGAAACAGATTTCGCGATTTTTCTGCAAAAAACCCGTATTACCCCAAGAAGTGTCTCAGCTAGTGCTCGATGCTGTGACGCAAGCGCAAGCTCGCTGGCAGCCATCCGGATCAAGCATCGGCCAGCTCTCGCTCAATGTTGAGTTCTGTTTCCTTCAACTCAATCAAGAAGAGGATATCCTCCACCACAGGCAAAGGAAAACCTTGGCGCTGACCACTACGATTGTCACGCAACAACTGCTGCATGTAATCAAGAACCTCGGGCGAGGACCACTGCTTGGTCAAGGCGGCCACAATCCGCGGCATATCCTCCACACTGCGCGCACGATCCGACGACTGCGCCGCATCGACAATCGCGACATCCTCCGGCGCAGACCCGGATGAACCATTCTCGGTTGGTTCCCACGGCTGAATTTCCACATTGAAATGCTGATTCAGGTTGCTGGCCACGGCATCGAACTCTTCCCGCATGTTGGCCATGCGGTACACCTCCAGCAACCGCACCCAAGGCTGCAATGCCTCTTGTGGGTTATTGTCGATGTATTCCTGCAGCGCTTGCGCCGCACCCTTGACCCGCCCGAAGGACAGCATGATGTCAGCCAGTTCCATCACTGGATTGGCTTCGAAGTGCTCATCAACCGTAGTCGGGTTGATCGAGAAAATGGAATCACCTGGACGCGGTTGCGGCTTAGCTGGCACCACCGGGGCAACACTTGCTGTACCGCCAAGTTCAAAATCCACGGGCAAGGGCTTGTTAGCAGCTGCCGGCTCCAGATGCAAATCAACCTGCTGCGCTACCGCACGGGAAGGAACACTCAATTCAGCCTGACGCGGCGCATCCACCAAAGGTTCGGCATGCAGAAGACCAGCGTTGTCCGCGTCCCTGGCTTGGCGCTGCCGCCAGTACAGCCCGCCGGCCAGAAGCAATACCAACGCCAGCAGCAAACCGTACCACCCCCAGTCCGACGACGCCTCTTCCAGCGGAGCCGCTGGCACAGCAGCCGCTTGCGGCAACGGCGCATCCTCAACAGCTGCAGCACGTGCCTGCAAACCTGCCGCCCGCCCCTGCAGATCAGTCAAGGCGGCTTCCATGCTGCGCAGCTTTTCCGCTACCGCCAACTGATCGGTGGCACGCTCATGCAGAGCTGCCAGCATTCGATACTCGAGACGTAGTGCTTCGCGCTGTTCCTGAGTGAATGCAGTTTCACGCAGCATGTGCTCGCCAAGCACCATGGACAGGCGCAAAGATGCCTCGCCGCCATCGTCATTTGCTGAGAGAAAGAAGCGGTCGCCGCCACCCTGCGTTGCGGCAGCAAGCGGCTGATGCACCACCTGCCCCCCCACCGTGGAGAGCTGCTGGTCTCCAGCGAGAGGCAACACTGGCACCGCCTGCGCCCGCGATGCGGCACGCCGTACCTCACTGCGTTCTCGCTTTCTGCGCGAAACTGGCAATTTTTCCGCCACATCCTGCGTGGTCACTGCTGGCACAGATTCTGTCAGAACGGGATTGGCGAGAAGCGTGTATTCACGATAAAGATCATTGCCGCAACCTAGATCGATTGCCACCTGAAACAACGGCTCACGCACCACGTCCGAGCGCAGGCGCAAGCGCGGCGACTTACCTGGAACGACCTGAACATCAGCCTGCTTCACCCAGGGCAAATCTTCCCCGGAGCGGGGCTTCACCACCCGAAAACAACTGCCATCCGGGACAGCTCCGTCGACCCCAAGCAGGGGAATGCTGAGATCGAGGCGTTGCCCGAGAACCGGCTCCTGGCGCGGCTCTCCCAGGCCAACGGCCAGCGCCACTGACGGCAACACCAGCGCACCGCCAAGAAACAGAATATGTGCAAGCTTTTGCTTCAACGAAGCACCTCTAATGACGCATAAATATATCCGGCGATTATAACGGCTATTTATGAAAAATGTAGTGCGCATCATCAAACGACCCAACCCAATGCGGACGGTAGATGACGAAAACTGTCAGCACTCCACCTGACAGCCAGGCTTCAGAAAATGCCAGAAGCAGAAAATACGGCAAATATTCTTCAAATAGATAGAGCAAGGGGTAAGCGCCCCCCAACCCCAGTAGCAAGGTCGAAACCAGACCAACACCCAGAATTACCGCGCCGCCGCACAGAAAGGCATTGACGAATATGTAAACGAAATAATTTCTCGGCAAGCGCACAGCCAGCAACCGGAACAACCCATGACTCAGCGCAACGCCAACCCCCGCCAGCAGCAAGGCATTCGCCGCATAAGAAAACCAGGCGCCGCCGTCGTTCAGGCTGGTGCACAACAGGACGACGGCCAATCCAACCAGTGCCAGATGGGGACCGAAAACCAGGGTGAACACATTGGCACCCAGCAGATGCAGGCTCAACCCTTCCTGGGCACTGGCTTTCATCGTCCACAGCAGAACCAGAGCGACGATCAATCCCAACCATAGATTGGACTGCTCGGAATCCACCAGACGCTTCCAGGGCGCGCGCCAAACAGAATGGGCGAAAAGAGGTATCCAGACGAGCCATGCCGCCCAGTACCACGTTTCGCCCAACAGGTTATCAGTCAGATTCACACGGGCATTTTAGCCCAGCGCGCGCTCCAACTGCGGCACCACTTCAAACAAATCGGCCACCAGACCGTAATCGGCCACTTGGAAGATCGGCGCATCAGGATCCTTGTTGATCGCCACGATCACCTTGGAGTCCTTCATGCCAGCGAGATGCTGAATGGCACCGGAAATACCAACCGCGACGTAAAGCTGCGGCGCCACAACCTTGCCGGTTTGCCCGACCTGATAGTCGTTCGGGACAAAGCCGGCATCAACTGCAGCACGACTGGCGCCGAGCGCAGCGCCCAGCTTGTCGGCCAGCGGATCAAGCAATTTGTGGTAGTTGTCACCACTGCCAAGGCCACGACCACCGGAAACGATGATCTTTGCTGCGCCGAGTTCCGGACGTTCAGACTTGGTGAGTTCCCGCCCCTGCAGCTGCGTGCAGCCAACATCGGCCGCTGCCGCCAGCACTTCGACCGGTGCGCTATTACCTGCGCCCACGGCATCGAAGGCTGTAGTACGCACGGTAATGACCTTGATCTTGTCCGCACTTTGCACGGTGGCCATGGCATTGCCGGCATAGATCGGGCGCACGAAGGTATCAGCGCTTTCAACCGCCGTGATTTCCGAGATCTGAGCCACATCGAGCAGGGCCGCCACGCGCGGCAGCACGTTCTTGCCGAACGTGGTGGCCGGCGCAAGGATGTGGGAATAGGCGCCTGCCTGCGCCACTACCAAGGCCGCAACGTTTTCGGCGGTCTGATCGGCATAGTGCGCAGCATCAGCCACCAGCACCTTGCTCACGCCCTGCAGGGTAGCCGCCTGCGTAGCGGCGGCCGCACACCCTGCCCCGGCGACGAGCACATGAATATCGCCACCAAGCTTTGCCGCTGCAGCCAGGGTATTGAGGGTGGCAGCCTTGACGCTTTGCTGGTCGTGTTCGGCAATTACAAGAATCGTCATGTCAGATCACCTTCGCTTCATTTTTCAGTTTATTCACCAACTCAGCCACATCTGCGACCAGCACACCGGCGGAACGCTTGGGCGGCTCGACCACTTTCAGGGTGGTCAGACGCGGTGCCACATCGACACCGAGCGCGTCCGGCTTTACGGTATCCAGCGGCTTCTTCTTTGCCTTCATGATGTTGGGCAGGGTGGCATAGCGCGGCTCATTCAGACGCAGGTCAGTCGTCACCACCGCCGGCAGAGACATCGACAAGGTTTCCAGGCCACCGTCGATTTCGCGCGTTACCGTCGCCTTGCCGTCAGCCAGCACAACCTTGGAAGCAAAGGTCGCCTGCGGCCAGCCCGCCAGAGCTGCCAGCATCTGGCCGGTCTGGTTGGAATCATCGTCGATGGCCTGCTTGCCACAAATCACCAGCTGCGGCGCTTCCTTGTCGCACAGTGCCTTGAGCAGCTTGGCCACAGCCAGGGGTTGCAGGTCGGCATCACTTTCGACCAGGATGCCGCGATCGGCACCGATGGCCATGGCTGTGCGCAGAGTTTCCTGGCATGCCGCCGGACCGCAGGACACAACCACCACTTCCGTTGCCACACCGGCTTCCTTCAGCCGCACCGCTTCTTCGACGGCGATTTCGTCAAACGGGTTCATGCTCATCTTGACGTTGGCCAGATCGACACCGCTGCCGTCCGCCTTGACCCGGACCTTGACGTTGTAATCGATGACCCGCTTGACGGGAACGAGAATTTTCACTGACATCTCCTTTGGCTGTACTGCCCGATTTTTTGAATAGACTGCCTGCTGCTGGATGTTGCTCGACGGTTTGACAGGCAGCTTGGCAAACCGCAGAATCCCCATACCGTATAGTATGGAAGAGCATACGTTAGTGTATGAAAAAACATGCTGTCAAGCCACTCCCGCAAACGCCATCATGCCACCCCGTAAAACAGGCGGAAAAACGCCCGGCCTGACGCGCCAATCGCTGGACCGAGAGGACTGGGTGCGCGCTGCCCTCAATCTCCTGGCCGAAGAAGGGATCGCCGGGGTCCGTATCGAAGTTCTGGCCAAACGCTGCGGCGTCACCAAGGGCAGCTTCTACTGGCACTTCAAAGATCGTCAAGCCCTGCTCGAAGCCGCCCTGGAAACCTGGTCTGCCGGACGTATCCGTGACATCGAGAAAAACACCTCGGTCATCCCCGGCGCCGAAGCGACTCAACTGCGCCACGCCATCGACTGGTACAGCGCCAACCGCAATCGCAAGGGCATGGCGATCGAGCTGGCCGTCCGCGACTGGGCCCGCCACGACAAGCGCGCCGCCGCCAGTGTAGAGGCCGTCGATCTTTATCGACTACGCTGTACCGAACGCCTCCTGCTTGCTGCGGGAACACCCGCAGCGGATGCAAAAAGCCGCAGCTTGCTGCTCTACGCGTGCACCTTTGGTCTGTCACTCATGCACTACGCCTCCTTTGCTGACGACCCCACCAGACTGAGGGAACAGATCAGCGCCTACCTGGTAAGCCAGTGAGTCAGTCTCAGGAAACCACCTGAAACTCTTTCCCTACCTGCCGCCAGAGGTGGGTTTCATCAAGCAACGCGGTCGCCGTCCACGGGTTTTCTGCCAACCAGGCAGCCGGTAATCGCACGCTGAACCCTTTGCCGCATTCAGCGACCTGTACAAATGCCTGCTCGCGCTCTTCTCGTGCCCGGCAGAACAGGGCGGCAAGCCGCAAGCAAAAAATCAGCGGCCAGAGTGGGTCAGTCACCGACAGCGGCGGCAGTTTGTCGAGCTTGCCACGGTGCCCCAGCACCAGGGTTGCCAGCTGCGCCTGATCCTTGCGGGAAAAACCGGGCATGTCGGCATGCGTCAGGATGTAAGCCCCATGTCGATGGTAGGCATTGTGCGCCACCGAGATCCCGATTTCATGCAGGCGACACCCCCAGGACAAAAGCTGCAACTCCGCTTCACGCTCTTCGCCCGGGTAGAGTTGGGCGAAGAAATCCAGCGCCATCCGCTCCACGCGTTCCACCTGCTGACGCTCGACGTGATAGCGTTTGCGAAACTGCTCCACCGTCGCATCGCGCATGTCATGCTGATGAAAGCGGCCCAGTTGATCGTACAAAACCCCAAGGCGCAGGGCACCATCAGCGTAAACCATGTGCTCCAGCGCAAACGCCTCAAATATGGCCTGCATGATGACGACACCTCCGGCCAATACCGGCAGGCGGTCTGCCTTCAGGCCACGCAACTCGAGCCGCTCGGCGCTGCCCGCCTTGATCAGTAGCGCCGACAAACGCGCCAGCCCTTCCTGTGTAATACCTTCTTCGCCCCCAGGATTCAGCGCGTTTTGTTCAAGCGCATCAGCAATCGCCTTTGCCGTCCCGGAGGTACCCACCGCCTCTTTCCAGCCCCGCTGCCTGTACTCCTGAACGATGTGCTGAATCTGCCGCGCAGCAGCCACTTGCGCCTCACGCCAGCGGCGCTTGTCAACTTTGCCGCCGGGAAAGAATCGCTGCGTATAACTGACACAGCCCATATACAAGGATTCGGTCAGCTGCGGCACATGGCGTTTGCCAATGATGCATTCGGTGGAGCCGCCTCCGATATCGACGACCAGCCGCTTGTAGGCTGCCGTCGGCAGTGAATGCGAAGCACCGAGATAGACCAGCCGCGCCTCTTCGCGCCCGGCAATCACTTCGATCGGAAAACCGAGGGCAGCTTCTGCCTGCGGCAGAAAATCCGCCGCATTCTTGGCCACCCGCAAGGTATTGGTTGCCACCGCCCGCACGGCACCTGCATCCAACCCGCGCAACCGTTCCCCGAGCCGCCGCAGGGCCTCCAGCGCACGCTCCTGGCTGGCCGCATCGAGCATTTTCCGCTCATCCAGACCAGAAGCCAGACGTACCGGTTCTTTCAGGGAATCGAGCGGATAAATCTGATTACCAACAACCCGGCCGACCTGCAGACGAAAGCTGTTCGAGCCAAGATCAACTGCCGCAATAGTTTCGTAAATCATGGCCGGGATGAGGCGGACAAAAAGGGAGTGCGATTCTAACGCAGCCCGAATTCAAGCGTTTATTTTTTACCCGCCGTATCGGCTGCCCGCCGTTGAATCACATCCATCGGCAATCCCAGTGTCAAAGTTTCGTCCATCAGCGCCAGCAGAGGCAGCAACTGGGAAAGGAGGACATCAAGATGCGGTCGCACGGCATCCGGGCGACGCACCCGCAACAACTCCAGGGCATGCGGAATGGAGATCGGGCGTTGCGCTGGTGTGTCGGCATTACTTTCCACGCGGTTGCCGCCAGCCTGCAACGCCTTTTCCATGCGCTCCATCGCCAGGTCGAGCAGCGCACCGGCAGAAGTGACCGTATCGGCAGGTACGCCAGCCAGACCAATACTGACGGTCAGCTCTATCGTTTCCCCCTGCGCCGCCAGTCGGGAAGCTTCAACCGCTTGCCGCACGCGTTCGGCAAAACTCGCGCAGTGGACCAACGCCGTCCCCGGCGACACGACCGCCAGACACCCCGGTGCCACGTGGCCCAGACTGTCTTCCTGGCGCACCTTGCCGGATAGCATGCGGGCAAAGCGTTGAATGATCTTTTCCGCTTGTTCCACTCCAAGCCGCTCGCCCAGGCTTTCGAAACCATCGAAGCCGAGCACCATCAGGCTCACATCCATACCATGCCGGGCCGAGTGCGACAGTGCCTGGGCAATCTGCAGCTCGAGGAACTTGCGCGTGTACAACCCGGTTTGCGGGTTCTGCACCCGCTCTTCCTGCACACTTTCGACTGCTTCGTGCGCCTCTTGCAGCGCCAGTAAATTCCCCAACTGGGTCAGGATTTCGACGGTGCCGCTGCCCTTGGTAATAAAATCAGAAGCGCCGGCAGAGCGTGCCCGGGCACGCTCTTCTTCAGTCTCTTCCCCCGACACCAGAATGAAAGGCATCTGCTGCAAGCGGCGCAGGCGTGAGGTACGCAGACGCTCGAGCAACTGGTAGCCGTTCATTTTCGGCATCTGCAGATCGGACACGACCGCGCGGATCGACTGATCGAGCACCAGCGCCTGCCACGCAGCTTCACCATCACCCTCTTCACGTACATCGTAAGAGGCCCGGATGTGCTGCACTAGCGAAGCGCGCACCAGGCGCGAATCGTCGACAACCAGAACGCGCGGCAAATCTGCCATCTCAGGCCCCACCCACCTCGACCACCACCCGCCCCTTGATGCGTCCGCCGATGAATTCGTCGAACATCGCCGGCAATTCAGCAAAGGCCACCCGGCGCGTCATCGCTGCCAGGTGCGGCGGCCGCAAATCGCCTGCCAGACGCTGCCAAACACCGCTACGATAAGGCTCGCGGATATAACCGGAATCGACTCCCAGCAAGGAAACTCCACGCAAGATGAAAGGCGCAACGGTGGTATTCAGCTTCATGCTGGAAGCCAGGCCGATGCTGGCGATGGTGCCGCCCTGCAACATCGTGCTCGCAATCCAAGCCAGGTAGTCCCCGCCCAGATTGTCGACAGCGCCGGCCCAGCGGCCACTGTCGAGCGGGCGAATTTTGCTCAGATCGAGATCCTGCCGTAGCAGAACCTCGCTGGCGCCCAGTTCGCGCAGGTAATCTGCCTCGCTGGCCTTGCCGGTCAGTGCCACCACCTGATATCCGCGCTGCGCCAGCATATCGACGGCCAGACTACCGACCCCCCCCGTCGCCCCGGTCACGATCACCGGACCCTTGGCTGGGGTCAAACCATTCTCTTCCATGCGCACGATACCAAGCGCCGCGGTGAACCCCGCAGTACCCAGTGCCATCGCGTCGTACAACGAGAGATTCGCGGGGAGCGGCACCACCCAATCAGCGGGCACGCGAGCCAGTTCAGCATAGCCGCCATGGTGCGCAACACCAATATCAAAACTGGTGGCAATGACCGGATCGCCGGCTTTGAAACGGTCGTCAGCACTGGAGACCACCGTGCCACACAGATCGATGCCCCCAACACAGGGGAAACGCCGGATGATCTTGCCAGCCCCGGTCGCAGCTAAAGCATCCTTGTAATTGATGCTGGAGAAAGCCACACGAATCACCACTTCGCCGGCATCGAGGTCAGCCAGCGACATCGTGGCAAAGCGGTGCCCGACCTTGCCTTCATTTTCCTCGATCAACAACGCTTGAAAACCATCGGCCATTGTCTGCTCTCCTTTTAGTTTCTGGCGCGCATGATAACCCTACACGCCCTCAGACAGACAAGCCAAACAAAGATTTCCACATAATGTAAAAATGACAACGTGGGGTTTACAGCCATAAAAATTTCAAATAGATTACGCGCCCATGTCTCGACGCAGCCTTTTCCTCTCCCTGCTTGGTGCCGCCTGTAGCTGCGGCCTCCTCGGCCCGGCGCACGCCAGTGAAACTCTTCGCCTAGACGGCCTGCGCCCCCTGGACACCCCAATCTCGCTGGTCGAGCGCTACACCAATGCAACCCAGGATGTGATCCTGGAAGGCCTGAAACTGGTTGGCGTACGCTACAAGATGGGGGGCAACAGCAGCGAAACCGGCCTAGACTGCAGCAGCTTCGTGCAAACAGTATTCAAGGAAAGTATCGGCACTTATCTGCCTCGCACCGCGCGCGAGCAAAGCCAGCTGGGCGAGCATGTTGACCTCAATCAACTGAAGCCTGGCGATCTGGTGTTCTTCAACACCATGCGCCGCGCCTTCTCGCATGTTGGCATCTATCTGGGTGACAACCATTTTCTGCACGCGCCGCGTGCTGGCGCTGAAATTCGTGTCGAAAACATGAACAGCGGTTACTGGCTGACGCGTTTCAATGGCGGCCGCCGCTTGATCGACGCACGCTAGGAAACCCCTCGCCGGCTCGCCAAAACGGGCAACTTCTCCTAGAATCCATGCGTCAGCCTGAAGTAAGGATTCATGAGCTCCAAATTCACCCCTGCTGCCAGCAGCCCCCTGATCAGCGCCATCCGCGCTGGCAACCTGCATGCACTGCGCACCGCAATCGACACGGGCGGCAAGCTCGAAGAAGCCGACATGCATGGTTATCCTGGCCTGCCTCTGCGTACAGCCTGCTTTGGCGGCAATCTGCTTATCGTGCAGGCACTTCTCGATGCCGGCTGTGACATCAATGCACCGACCGCTGATGGCCGTGGTGCGCCACTGCGTCTAGCCTTGCGTGCCGGGCATCAGGATATAGCGGCCTTGCTCCTCAGTCGCGGCGCGGAAATTCCAGCGGGCGTCACGATTCCCCCATCCCTCATGGAGCGCGCGCAGGGAATGGCCAGCGGTAAACGCACCGTCGTCGACATGCCAGCACTTGAGTTCGAGCGCAGCCCGGCAGTGGAAACCCAATTTGTACCGGCTGCTGATCCACTGCCTGCCCCGCCGGGCATGACGGAAACCCAGCTGGGCAACATCATCGACTTTGAATTCGCTCCACCACCGGCAGCCCCTTCCGCTGTCCCAGCCGCTGCACCTGCTGCACGCACCCCGCAGGCCAAGCTCAATGAAATCGAGGAAGTCGACATGAAAGGCGTCTACGGTGTAGACACCAACATCATCAACATGGATCTCGAACGTCTGAGTGGCGCCCTGCTTGAACCTGTGCCACCACCGGTGCGCAAATAAGGTCGTGACCCGGTTTGCCGCTCGCGCATACCATTCCCCTGCTCTCTGCGGACGACCCACTCCCCCCGGTCACACACGCCCGGCCTGAACTGGGCGGCCTGCTGGCAATAGGTGGCGGCCTCTCAGTAGCGCGCCTGCTCGGCGCCTATCGCTGCGGTGTCTTTCCCTGGGGCACGCAGCATGGCCTGCCGCTGTGGCACTACCCCGAACCACGCATGGTGCTGCTGCCACAGGAATTCAGGATCAGTCGCTCCTTGGGCAAGACCCTGCGCAACTCACGCTTCGTCTTCAGACACAACAGCGATTTCCCGGGCGTGATCCGTGCCTGTGCCCAGACTCCACGCCCAGGCCAGGACGGCACCTGGATCAGTGAAGAAATGATCGCCGCCTACTGCGAACTGCACCGTCTGGGCTGGGCACACTCGGCGGAAACCTGGCTGGATGACGAACTCGTCGGCGATCTGTATGGTCTGTGGATCGGCCAGGTATTCTTTGGGGAGTCGATGTTTTCCTGGCATAACAATGCTTCCAAATTCGCCCTGGCACACTGGGTTGCGCACCTGCGCGCCGAGCACTGCGGCCTAATCGATTGCCAGATGCATACCGCCCACCTGGCCTCCCTGGGAGCTCGGGAAATTTCCGGAACACAATTCCAGCACCTGTTGCAGACCTTAATCGGATAGCGCCATGGCCCACCCGGACGATGCTGGTCTCCCCTGCTCCATATTGCAGTTCTACGCAACAGCACCCTATCCCTGCAGCTATCTCGATACACAGCAGGCACGTTCGCAAGTTGCGGCTCCGCCGCATCTGGTTGATGTAAACACTTACAGTCAATTGATTCGCCAAGGCTTTCGCCGCAGCGGCCTGTTCACCTACCGTCCCTATTGCGATAGCTGTCAGGCTTGCGTTCCGGTACGCCTGGCGGTCGATCAATTCCACCCCAACCGCAGCCAGCGGCGCGCCTGGAGCACCCACCG
Source organism: Azonexus hydrophilus (assembly GCF_905120355.1). Taxonomy (GTDB): domain Bacteria; phylum Pseudomonadota; class Gammaproteobacteria; order Burkholderiales; family Rhodocyclaceae; genus Azonexus. The sequence continues at coordinate 107,068 of NZ_CAJHOB010000001.1, forward strand.
TACACTGCAGGCGCGCGAACGACCACTGGTCTTCGATGCAGCACATTACGCGCTCTATCAGCGCTATCAACAATGCCGCCATGCCGGCGGCGGCATGGACGAAGACGGCAGCGAGCAGTACGGCCAGTTCCTGCTGCAAAGCTACGTCGATACCCGCCTCATCGAGTTTTCCGAAAACGGCGTGCTGCGCATGGTCAGCATCATTGACGTGCTGGACGATGGCCTATCCTCCGTCTACACCTTTTACGATCCCGCTGTTGCTCACGCCAGCTACGGCACCTACAACATCCTCTGGCAAGCGCAGCAGTGCCTGGGTAGCCAGTTGCCCTATCTCTATCTCGGTTACTGGATCGCCGAATCAAGGAAAATGGCCTACAAGGCCCGTTTCCGCCCCCTGCAGGCCTTGCTCGACGGCCGCTGGCAGAATCTGCCCTGAGCCGGCGCGGGGACGTGCTGCTACACTGCCCCCTGATCTTTCACTCACGCAGGAAAAACCATGTCCCATCGCCTGTTCGCGCTTATTCTGTGTCTCGCCACCTTGCTTTCGGGCTGCGGCTACAACCAGATCCAGATCAATGACGAGGATGTCAATGCCGCCTGGTCGGAAGTCCTCAACCAATACAAACGGCGCGCCGATCTGGTGCCGAATCTGGTGGCCACCGTACAGGCCTATGCGGCGCACGAAAAAGACGTATTCACCCAGGTCGCTCAGGCGCGCGCCAGCGTCGGTGGCATTCAGGCCACGCCGGAACTGATCAACGACAGCGCCGCGTTTGCCAAATTCCAGTCCGCGCAGGCGGAGATGACGAGCGCCATCGCCCGCCTGCTGGTGGTCGCCGAAAATTACCCGCAACTCAAGGCAGACGCCAATTTCCGCGACCTGCAGGCGCAACTGGAAGGTACGGAAAACCGCGTCACTGTCGCGCGCAACCGTTACATTGACGCGGTTCGCACCTATAACGTGTCCGTGCGCACCTTCCCCAACAATCTCACCGCCATGGTCATGGGCTGGCAGCCCAAGGCCAATTTCAGCGTCGACAACGAAAAAGCCATCAGCGACGCGCCGAGTGTCAATTTCGGCAGCAAATAAGATGCTGCTACCGCGACTGCTCCTTCTCTTCAGCCTGCTCTGCTGCAATCTGGGGGCATCAGCTGCCCCTGTGGCGCTGCCCGCGCTGACGGCACCGGTCATCGATACCACGCACACCCTGCCCCCGGCAGCGCTCACCGCCCTCAATCAGCGCCTGACCCAACTCTCGACCCAGACGGGTAGCCAGATCGCCATCCTCATGCTGCCGACCACGCAGCCGGAGAGCATCGAGCAATTCAGCATCCGTCTGGCGGAAACCTGGCAGATCGGCCGCAGCAAGGTCGACGACGGCGTCATCATCATCGTTGCCAAAGAGGACCGCAGCACCCGCATCGAAGTGGGTTATGGCCTGGAAGGCGCAATTCCTGACGCCATTGCCAAGCGCATCATTGCCGAAGAGATGACGCCGCATTTCAGTCGCGGCGACTTCGCCGGTGGCCTCAATGCGGCAATCGATCGCCTCGAAAAACTGATCGCCGGCGAAGAACTGCCCGCCCCCACCAAGGACAGTGCAAACCGCTTCGACTCGCCCCTGATCTTCCTGGTGCTGCTCGCCGCCAGCCTGGCCCGCGCCTTGTTCGGGATGGTCGGCAGCATCGGCATTTCACTGGTTGCCGCGGCCATCACCTGGTTCACCTTTGGCTCCATCGTCGCTGCCATCGGCGTCGGGCTGTTCACTTTCCTCATCTCCCTGATCCGTTTCAGCCCCGGCAGCGGCGGCGGGCGCGGCGGTGGCGGGGGAGGATTTTCTGGCGGCGGCGGATTCTCGGGTGGAGGGGGTCGTTTTGGCGGCGGCGGCGCCTCCGGCAAATGGTAAAACCAGTACCAAGACGGCACCCCGGGCGAACTAATCCACCGATTCAGTTGCCTTATCCACGCCGCCGATTTGAGCCGGATTAAAGTTCAGCCTCGCCAAGCCCCCCGAGAATTGACCCCATCTTCAATTTCCCTCGAATACCATGCGCCTTCCTGCCTTGTGCCTTGCCCTGGGACTTCTGTCCGCACCCGCCCTGAGTCAGACCTTTTCGCCGGACCAGCCAATTCATGACGCAGCGCGTCTGGGGGACGCTGCCGCCGTGACCCTGGCCCTGAAAAACAACCCCAACGCCCGCGACCAACGCACCCAACTGGGCTCGCAGCCGATCCATCTCGCCGCAATGAACCCCGATGTCAGCGCCCTGCGCGCCTTGATTGCCGCGGGCGCCAATGTCAATGCGCGCGATGCCGAAGGGGCGACACCACTGCACATGGCGGCGTATGCCAGTCGCACCACACACGTGCAGATCCTCCTCGAAGCCGGTGCCGACCCGCTCGCCGTCACCGACAACGGCCGTGACCCGACGGCCATGGCACGCAAGGTCAAGGCCGACGAAACCGCCGGTGTGCTGGCCCTGTGGATATTGAAAGGCTGTCAGGCGAAAAAACCATGCTGAAATCCATCACCCTGCTCCTCGCCCTCGCCGCCACAACGGTTCAGGCCACCGAACTGCCAACCATCAAGGCCTATTCACCCAAGGTCTGCCTGGCCTGCATCGACTGGGCCGAACATTTGCGCCAGCAAGGATTCAAGGTTGACATGACGCAAACCGACGACATGGAGGCCATCAAACGCAAGCTGAAGATCCCCAAGGAACTGGAAGCCATTCCCAGCGCCACAGTCGCCGGCTATTTCATCGAAGGCCACGTACACGCAGACCAGATCAAGGAATTGCTCAGCGAAAAACCCAAGGCACGGGGTCTGGCTGTTCCCGGGTTGCCGCTGGGCGCACCGGGCCGGGAATATTCCAGCCCGACCTGCCAGACGGCGTGTACGGTGCTCGATACCGACACCGCCCCACAGCGGGTGCGCCGCGAGTTTTACGAAACCCTGCTGGTATTGCCGGACGGCTCAACCAAAACCTGGGCACGCCACTGATGTTGCGGCCCTGGCGCGCCGAACCCAATAACCGCTACAGGAATTCAGCATAGTGCGCGGCGGCCCAGGCGGCCGCCGCTGCCAGTGGGTCGGCCTCCTGCTGCTGGCGGATTTCCTGCATGAGGAAACCGTCACCGCGGCGGCGGTAAGCGACTTCCAGACGCGTACCCCTATCCGGTGCAACCCCGGTCAACAAATGGCAAACGCTGTCAGGCCAAGCTGGCGCAGCGCCAGCACCGGCGATCTGGGCAGCCACCATGATCCCCATGGCCGCCGCCACATGGGCGGTTTTCGGGTAATGCCCGAACTGTGACGAGACTCGCCCGGCCGCATCGCCGATGATGAAAACGCTGGCATCCACCCCACTGCGCAAGCTTGCCGCATCCTGAGCCCCCCAGGGATCGTTCGCACTTGCCAGCAATCCAGCCGCCGCCAACCAGGAGGGCGCCTTCTGCGGTGGTGACAAAAATGCCGCCGCAAACGGAATGTCATCCAGATCGGTGCTGACCGTACGCTTGTCCAAATCGATGGCACGCACCCGGGCGTGATCGAGATAGGTGATCTGTTCCCGCCAGGTATCGTTGAAGGCCCGCCGGTAAGCAGGCATCAACGGATTGGGATCAATCACGATGACTTTGCCGGGCAGGCGCCTTTGCTTCAGCCACCAGGCCAGTAGCAGCGCGCGTTCATACGGTGCAGGTGGGCAACGGTAGGGCGCAGGCGGTATTGCCAGCACCAGATCCCCGCCCTTGAAATCCTGCAAGCGCGCCCGCAGCCGTGGCAAATCTGCGGCACTGCGCATGGCTCCCGACGCCTCGGCTTCCAACCGCGCCACGCTGGCAGCATCATCGACACCCCAGGCCCGCCAGTCCTCCTCGATGCCCGGTGCCACAACCAGCCAGTCGTAAGGCAGGGCGCCGGCACTGGTATGCAGCAGTTGGGCGGCCCGTTCGAGCGCACGAATTTCTCCCTGCAGAAAACGATAACCGCGCGCCGCCGCCAGTTCGGCGTAGTTCCGCTGCAGCGGTGGCGGTGCGTCGGCGTGGCCGACCAGCCAGCGGTTGCTGCCGCTGAAAGACGTGAAGTACGCCGACCGGTCGACCAGCGTTACCTCCAGCCCGGGTGCATACTGCCGCAGGGCCGCTGCGGCGCGCAAACCACCCCAGCCGGCACCCGCAATCACCACCCTGCCGCTTTTCGGTACCGCATGCGCCGTGCGCAGCAACGGCCACACAGCGGCTGCATACAAGAACCGCCGGCGCGATACGGAGGACAGGCGAGGGAACTGGGCAACCATGAGCAATTTCCGGACAGACAAAACCCGCAGCCTAGGGCGTCCACGGCAGACGGTAAACGTGCCAGATCAAATCAGCCGAGCGTATCGCATGCGCTTATCGCGCAATAACGACATTCAATCACTGATAGCGCAAGGCTTCGATCGGATCGAGGCGAGCCGCCTTCTGGGCCGGATACCAGCCAAAAAAGATGCCGACACTGGCCGCCACGGCAAAAGCCAGCAATGCCGCCGTACCGGAAATGACAATCACCATGCCGGTCAGGGCATTGATACCCAAGGCAATGGCGATACCCAGAAGCAAGCCGGTAAAACAGCCGGCAAAGGAAATCATCACCGCTTCCAGGAGGAACTGCAGCAGGATGTCGCGCTGCCTGGCCCCGATCGCCATGCGGATACCAATTTCACGGGTACGCTCGGTAACCGACACCAGCATGATGTTCATGATGCCAATCCCACCGACAATCAGCGAAATGGAAGCAATCGCTCCGAGCAGGATCGACATGGTGCGCGTCGTCGCCGCCTCCGATTCCGCTGCGGCTGACAGATTGCGCATGAAAAAATCGTCCGGCATGTCATCGCGGAGACGGTGGCGCTGGCGCAGGAGCGCCGTCGTCTGCGCCATCACCTGCTCCATCTGGTCGGCGCGCTCCGTCTGCACCATGATCATGCGCACCGAACCGACGAACGGTGTCCCAAAGACCTTGCGCTGGGCGGTTGTCAGGGGAATCAGCACGGTGTCGTCCTGATCGCGCCCATCCAGGCTCTGCCCCTTGGCACCGAGCACCCCGATCACCACGAAGGGACTCTGCTGGATGCGCATGGTCTTGCCGACAGGCTCTTCCTCTCCAAAGAGATTTTCCGCCACGGTTTGCCCGATCACCACCACCCGGGTGGCCGAACGCACGTCGGAATCGCTGAAGCCGCTCCCGCTGGTGATACTCCAGGCGCGTGCATCGAGATAGGCCGGCGTGGTGCCGATGACCTGCGTGCTCCAGTTTTGCGCGCCATAGATCACTTGCCGCGAGCCCTGGTGCGTGGGGGCCACATTGGCCACACCATCCAGCTCGGCAATCGCATCGGCATCGGCCACGGTCAGTGTCGGACCACCGCCGCTGCCGCTCCTGACACCGCCGGAAGAAGAAAACCCGGACAGCACGATGAAAAGATTGGACCCCATGGTGCTGATCGTCTGCTGAATCGCATACTGCGCGCCCTGACCGATCGCCAGCATGATGACCACCGCACCCACACCAATCACCATGCCGAGCATGGTCAATGCCGCCCGCAGGCGGTTGGCGTTCATCGCCGACCAGGCTTCACCCAGCATCGGCCGGATCATGCCGCTGCTCCGGTCAGGTGGTCACTGATGATGCATCCGTCACGAAAACGCACCTGGCGTCTGGCGTGCTCGGCAATATCAAGCTCGTGCGTCACCAGCACGATGGTGATGCCATCCCGGTTCAGACTGTCGAACAAGGCCATGATGTCTTCACTGGTCTGACTGTCGAGGTTGCCGGTCGGCTCATCAGCAAGGATGAGACGCGGCTGATTGACCAGCGCCCGCGCAATCGCCACCCGCTGTTGCTGACCGCCGGAAATGCGGTTAGGCAGGGAGTCGGCATATTGCCCCAGACCCACCCGTTCCAGCAGCACCCGAGCCCGGGCACGGCGGCTGGCCTTGTCCACCCCGGCATACACCAGCGGCAAGGCAACGTTGTCCTGCAGGCTCATCCGCGGCAGGAGGTTGAACCCCTGAAAAACGAATCCCAGGGTATGGTTGCGCAGTCGCGCCAGCGCATCCCGATCCATCTCAGCCACATTGGCACCCGCCAGAAAATAAGCCCCGCTACTGGGTCGATCGAGACACCCCAGCAGATTCATGAAGGTCGATTTACCGGAACCTGAGGGCCCCATGATGGCAAGGTATTCGCCGCCATCGACACGCAGATTGACCCCGCGTAGCGCAGGAAACTCGCCCGCCGCAGTCTGATAGGACTTACCCAGACCCTCGACCCGAATAACCGCTTCCGTCATCAGAACATCCGCATGCCGACAGAAGACGGTGCTTTGCCGCCACTGGCGTTTTCGCCGACTACCACCAGCGTACCTGGCTGCAGCAAGGAGGTTGGCTCGCCGCCCAGAACTTCTGTATTGCGGCCATCGGTAATGCCCAGCCGGACATTGACGGGTTGCAATTTACCTTCTGCCAGCACGTGGATCGTGGCCCCCTGGCCCGCGCGCTTCTTGCCCTTGGCCCCCCCCGCTTCCGCCGCACGCATTTTTTCAGCCGCCTTGTCGCCTCCACTAGCCTTATCCACCACAGTCTCGGCCGGTTTGAAGCGCAGCGCCGCATTGGGCACCAGCAGAACATCATCGCGCGATTGCACGCCGATCGTGACATAGGCCGTCATGCCGGGCAGAAGGATGTGTTCCGGGTTGGCGACGGAAATGCGCACGTTGTAGGTGACGACATTCTGTTGCGTTGTCGGGTTGAGACGAATCTGCTGCACTACGCCTTCGAACTGACGATCCGGAAACGCATCGACGGTAAACCTGGCCGGCAGGCCCTCGCGGATATTGCCCAGATCGGCCTCGGCAAAACTCGTATCGATGCGCATCTCGGTCAGATCCTGTGCAATCTTGATCAGGGTCGGTGTCTGGAAACTCGCCGCCACCGTCTGCCCGAGATCGACCACCCGGTCAATCACCACGCCATCCACTGGCGAACGGATGGTGGTGTAGCCAAGGTTGGCGCGATCACGCGCATTCGCCGCCTGCGCCTGGGCCAGTTGGGCCCGGGCCGACTTCAGGGCCTGCGCCGCCTGATCGTATTCCTGGCGGGAAACGTACTCCTGCGCGAGCAGGGCCCGCATCCGGGTTTCGTTGGCCTGCGCCAGATCCAGCGAAGCCTGTGCATTGATCACGTTGGCTGCGCTCTGGCGCTCACTGGCGGCAACCAGGGCATCATCCAGTTCGAGCAAGGGCTGCCCGGCCTTCACCTGATCGTTGAAATCGACATACAGCTTCTTCACTGTGCCGGACACCTGCGTCCCCACGCTGACCAGCACCACCGGATTAAGCGTGCCATTGGCCGATACACTTTGCACGACGCTACCACGCTCAACGGCCACCGTACGATAACGCTGCGCCGGATCCTGCGCAGCACGACTGCTCCCCCACCAATACAGCAGGCCAGCCAGCACGGCCAGGAAAATACTGCCAAGGAGAATTTTTTTCTTCATGTTCAAGGTCTTTCCGGTGCTGGCGCAAGCAGCGAATCATCGAGTGCGCCCATGGCCTGCGCCAGGACGGCGCGATACACGTACCAGTCAAGCTCCGACTGGATGCGCTGCATCCGGGCTGCCGCCAGGGCGCTTTGCGCATTCAGCACATCCAGTACCGTGCCGACCCCTGCCTTGTAGCGCCCGAGCGCCACCCGCTCCGACTGTTCGGCACTGGCCAGCAAATCACGCGTGGTCTGCACTGCTTCCGCGGCTGTCTGCAAGCGCTGATAGGCCTGCCAGACATCCAGCGTCACCTGATTCTGCAGGCGCTCATTCTGGGCCAGACGAACCTCACGCTGCGCCTGCGCCGCGCGAATGCGGTAGCTGTTTTCGAAACCGGTAAAAATCGGCACATTCACTACCAGCCCGACACTATTGCCACGACTCCGGTCATCCTCAATGCGCTGCCAGTTCGGCCCGGCATTCAGCGACACGCTCGGCCGTCCCTGCGCCCGAACCGCCTCAATGCTGGCTTCAACCGCCCGCAACTGGGCGGCGGCAGCCTTCAAATCGGGGCGCTGCTCAAGCGCAGCACGGATCAGGCTATCAACATCGCGCTGAAATGCAGCCACCTCACCTAGCGGCTCTGCTGCCACCAGGGTAAAACCAGTGGCAGCCGGAAATCCCAGGGCATTGGCGAGTACCCCCTGGGCGTTACGCGCTTCGCCCTCAGCCCGCTGCCGAGCCAGCCTTGCCTGCGAGGCCGCCGTCTGTGCCTGCAGGCGATCGGCGGGCGTTGCAGTCCCGACCTGATAGCGCAACTCTGCGGCGGCCAGACTTTCCTGTGCCGAACGCTCATTCTGCTGCGCAGCCACAACCGCAGCCTGGGTTGCCTGAGCATTGTAATAGGCCTGCAGAGCAGCGAGAAAAACCGCCTGCGCAACACTGTCACGATTGGCCAGCGCCATATCCAGCAAGGCTGCCGCGTTGTCTTCGTTGGCACTGCTTTCCCCGCCATCAAACAAAAACCAGGACAAAGAAAGGTTGGCATTTTGCTGCTTGCTGCTGCGCCCATCGATCGTATTGCGGCTCGTCGCCAGACGTGCGTCCAGCGTCGGCAACCAGGCGGCGCGCGCCACACCCAGTTGTGCCGCCTGCGCCCGCGCTGCAGCCCAGGCCTCACGCGTCTGCGGTTGCCGGCACAACGCTATATCCACCACATCGGCAGCAGTCAATGGCCTGCCTGGCAACACATCGGCACAGGGACGCTCGGCCACGCGACTGGCAAGCAACGAGGCGCCACGCAAGTGCAAAGCCTCCTCTGTCCGCAGAGGATCATCAAAAAACGGTTCTGCGGCACCGGCCAGGCCGGAAAACACACCACAGGCAACGAACAATAGTTTTTGCAAGCGAGACATGGAGGCAGTTTAACGTCCACCCTATCGTCATGGCTGTTACAAATTGTTGATTCCCCTTCGCAGATACCTTGCGGCAAATATCGGCACTTCCTCTTGGCACGCCGCCTGCTGACTGGCACAATCGCAATGGGAGCTCAATCGGCGGCAGTGTTTTCTCGGCACGGCCCAGCCTGAAATCATAAAAAGGTCACAACAATGTCACGTTTTTCCGACTTGAAAATCTGGGTCCGTCTCACTGCTGCCATCTGGCTTGCCCTGGCGCTGATCTGGGCCGGTGCCATTGTCTGGACCACGCAGGTCAACCGCGACACGTCGATCAAACAGGCCAAGGAATTTGCGCAAAGCATTCACGAAATGACCATGGCTGGCCTGACCGGCATGATGATCACCGGTACAGTCGGCCAGCGGGAAGTGTTCCTCGACCAGATCAAGCAACTCTCCATCATCAAAGATTTGCACGTCGCCCGTAGCGAAGCGGTGAGCAAGTTGTATGGCCCGGACAGCAAGAGCAACCGCTCGCTCGATGCACTCGAACAGCAGGTCATGCAAACGGGTGAGCCCTACATGGCGGTTGAGCACGAGGACGGTCATTCCTTCCTGCGCGTCATCAATCCGACCAATGCGGCCAAAAACTACCTCGGCAAGGATTGCATCATTTGTCACCAGACCCCGGAGGGGACGGTACTGGGGCTGGTGAGCATGAAGGTTTCGCTTGATTCCGTGGAAACGGAAGTCTCGGCCTTCCGCCTGAAAATTGCCGGAGCCGCACTCGGCGCGCTGGGGCTGTTGCTCGTCATCGTGTACGGCCTGACCCGCCATTTCGTCACCGTGCCGCTGGAACATCTGCGCAACGGCCTGAGCGACATCGTCCGTGGCGACGGCGATCTCACCCGCCGCCTGCCGGTCAATGGTCAGGATGAAGTGGGGCAGGCATCCGCTGTTTTCAACGATCTGATGGCCAATTTCCAGCAACTGATTAGTCAGGTACGCGACGCTGCGAGCCAGGTTTCGGTGCGCATCAGCAGCCTTTCGGATAGCGCCGACCAAGTGGCCGACAGTTCGCGTCAGCAAAATGAAAAATCCAATGCTGCTGCCGCCTCTGTCGAACAGCTGGTGGCAAGCATCTCTGCCATTGCGGAAAGCGCCGAGCGGGTACAGAAACAATCGCAGGAAAGCCTGGATCGCGCCAACGAAGGCAATCAGAACCTGCAAACCCTGCTCACTGAAATGGCTGTCGTTGAGCGCGCGGTCAGGGAAATGGCCGAATCAGTCGAGAACTTCGTGCACAACACGGACGCCATCAGCGCCATGACGCGGGAAGTCAAGGACATCGCCGACCAGACCAACCTGCTGGCTCTCAATGCCGCCATCGAAGCAGCCCGCGCGGGTGAACAGGGACGAGGTTTTGCTGTCGTCGCCGACGAGGTTCGCAAACTCGCCGAAAAATCAGCTCGTTCAGCCAGCGAAATCGACACCATTACCGCTGCTCTCAATGCACAGTCGGTCTCTGTACGCCGCAGCATCGAAGCCGGGGTGAGCCACCTGAACAGCAGTCAGTCCGCCGTTGCCGCCGTTGCCAGCGTACTCGAAGCGACCAGTGGTTCGGTGGCCGAAGTGGATCGCGGCCTTGACGAAATCGCCGCGGCGACCGAACAACAGCATCACTTCTCCGGTGACGTCGAGCACAACATCGAAGCCATTGCCGGCATGGCGCGTGACAACGACAGTGCCGTCGGCCGTACCACGCATACTGTGCACGATCTCAAGCGTCTGGCAGAAAGCCTGGCCAATCTGGTCGGCCGCTTCCGGGTGTAACAAGGAAAACCCAAGCCAGACGAGAGACATCCCCCCACGGTCCATGACCGGGGGGGGGCCAGCTAGCCGCTACCGCCTCGTCAGTCGACCAGCTTCAAACCGAAACCGCTTCCGTATTGCGAGCTTTGCAGCGGATCTACCGCCCGCGCGCCCTGCGCCGCGACAAGTTTATTGACGTTGCGGAAACGCTCGATCAAGCGCACCAGCAAACTGTTGCGCATTCGCTCCAGGAGTTCCTCCGAAGCCAGCAGGAGTGCCGAGGCATTGATTTCGAGGAAGCGAGTCGGCTCCAGCGTCACCACGCTGCCATGGCGCAGATCGCTCGACGGATGCAGAAAAGCCACCTCACCCACCGGTTCGCCGGGGCCCAGGCGACAGATCGACTTGCCCCCCTGCGAAACCTCCACATTGCCTTCGATGATGATACCGAACAGCCGGTTGTGTTCGCCTTCGCGGATCAGGGCCACATTGGCGGCCACCTCGCGCCAGACCGCGACACGCAGCACTTCCCACAGTTCGACATTCTCGAATTCGGTGAAGAACGGCAGGCGGCGTAGGCATTCGAAATGGCTCTGGTCATTGACCGTTTCGTCTTCTTCCAGAATCTGGAAACGGACTGAAGAAAGATCCTTTGCCATTTCCGCCCCATTACGGTAGCGGCTGTACAAATCCTTTTCCAGCGCCTTTTTCACCACCGCATTCAAGCCTTCGGGCAGATTCGGGTTGAGCGCAGTCACCGAGGGCGCATCGGTGTTGATGATTTTGTATACCAGAGTCGCCTGGTTGTTGGCCCGAAATGGCAGACGCCCTGTCAACAACTGGAACAGCAGCACCCCAAGCGAATAGAGATCGGTTTTCTGGTTGAGCGGGTAACCCTTGATCTGCTCCGGCGACATGTAGGCCGGCGAGCCCACTCCCATGATGAAGGTCGAATCGCGGTCGAGGTCCTTGTTGAGATTGAGGGCCAGGCCGAAATCGGCAATTTTCGGTTCGTCATTCGCCGCAATCAGGATATTGGCCGGCTTGATATCCCGGTGGATGATGCCCTGGCGGAATGCCGCATCCAGGGCCATGGCGCATTTGAAGATGATGCCGACCACCCGGTGCATGGGGAGCAGCCTATCGATCCGGCAATGATCTTCCAGGCTGAAACCATCGACAAACTCCATCGCCAGATAAGCGTAATCCGCCTCCACCACCGCATCGTACACCTGTACGATATTCGGGTGATTGAGGCGGCGCGACACCATCCCCTCGTTCTGGAACAGCTTGCGCAAGCGGCGCGACATGGCGGCGCAGTCCTTGCCAAACTGGATCACCTTCACCGCCACCTGACGATCCGCATCGGGGTCATCGCACAGATACACCGTAGCCGTCGCGCCCTTGCCCAATTCGCGAATGACGCGGTATTTGCCGATTGTTTCCATAGCCGTCGCTTTCCAGGTCACCTTTCTGTGCGGCGCGGCACCACTAAAGGTACGCCGCCTGTTTTCGCCGATGCTAGCACGCCGGGGAAATCCGCAATACGCAGCCTGTGTGAAAAATGTCGCACACAGACTTGAAATGCGTCACTACACCCCCATGTAGGTAAGAGTTTTTTTGGAGAATGACGCATGTCCCACGAAGCACCCCAGCCGGAAAACCACGAACTTTCCCCGCCCCCGACGGATGACAGCAGCGCCCCCCCTGCTGCTGCCAACGATTTACAAACCGCCAACGACGCCCTGACTGCTCAGGTTGCCGAACTGCAGGACGCCTGGCTACGCGCCAAGGCAGAAGCGGAAAACGTGCGCCGGCGGGCGCAGGAAGACGTCAGCAAGGCACATAAGTTCGCCATCGAGAAATTCGCTGCCGATCTCCTCGCAGTCAAGGACAGCCTGGATGCTGCCCTGGCGGTCGAAGAGCAGACTGTGGATACCTTCCGTACCGGCGTCGAACTGATTGCCAAACAGTTGATCGCTGCATTCGACAAGAATGCGCTGCAGGAAATCAACCCGGTCGGACAAAAGTTCGATCCGCACCAACATCAGGCCATCAGCATGGTGGAATCGGAGCAGGAAGCGAACACCGTGGTCAGCGTGCTGCAAAAAGGCTACCTGATCGCCGATCGTGTCCTGCGCCCGGCCATGGTCATGGTTGCCAAAGGTAAATAACAGCGCAAAACGCTCTTGAATTCCCGGGGCCACGCCCCATCTCACGAACATCGACAATTTCTTTGAAGGAACACCAACATGGGCAAGATCATCGGTATTGACCTCGGCACCACCAACTCCTGCGTCGCCATCATGGAAGGCGGTACGCCCAAGGTCATTGAAAACGCAGAAGGTGCTCGCACCACGCCATCGGTCATCGGTTACACCGAAGACGGCGAGATCCTGGTTGGGGCCCCGGCCAAACGCCAGGCCGTGACCAACCCGAAGAACACGCTGTACGCCGTCAAGCGCCTGATCGGCCGCCGTTTCGAAGAGAAGGAAGTGCAGAAGGACATCGCCCTGATGCCGTTCAAGATCGTCAAGGCCGACAACGGCGACGCCTGGGTCGAAGCGCGCGACAAGAAGATCGCGCCGCCGCAGGTTTCTGCCGAAGTGCTGCGCAAGATGAAGAAGACCGCCGAAGACTACCTCGGCGAGGAAGTCACCGAAGCGGTCATCACCGTGCCGGCCTACTTCAACGACAGCCAGCGCCAGGCGACCAAGGACGCCGGCCGCATCGCCGGCCTGGAAGTCAAGCGCATCATCAACGAGCCGACCGCCGCCGCACTGGCCTTCGGCATGGACAAGGTCGCCGGCAAGGACAAGAAGGTGGCGGTATACGACCTTGGCGGCGGCACCTTCGACATTTCGATCATCGAAATCGCCGACGTCGATGGCGAAATGCAATTCGAAGTACTGGCCACCAACGGCGACACCTTCCTCGGTGGTGAAGACTTCGACCAACGCCTGATCGACTACATCATCGGCGAATTCCAGAAAGAACAGGGCGTCGACCTGAAGAAGGACGTGCTCGCCCTGCAACGCCTCAAGGAAGCGGCCGAAAAAGCCAAGATCGAACTCTCTTCCAGCCAGCAGACCGAAGTCAATCTGCCGTACATCACCGCCGACGCTTCCGGCCCCAAGCACCTGGCCGTCAAGATCACCCGCGCCAAACTGGAAGCTCTGGTGGAAGATCTGGTTGATCGCTCCATCGAGCCGTGCAAGACCGCGCTCAAGGATGCTGGCGTGAAGGCCAGCGACATCGACGACATCATCCTCGTCGGCGGTCAGTCGCGCATGCCCAAAGTTCAGGAAAAGGTGAAGGAATTCTTTGGCAAGGAACCCCGCAAGGACGTCAATCCGGATGAAGCCGTCGCCGTGGGCGCTGCCATCCAGGGTGGCGTGCTGCAGGGCGACGTCAAGGACGTGCTGCTGCTCGACGTCACGCCGCTGTCGCTCGGTATCGAAACCCTGGGCGGCGTCATGACCAAGCTGATCCAGAAAAACACCACCATCCCGACCAAAGCCAGCCAGGTGTTCTCCACCGCCGACGACAACCAGTCCGCGGTCACCATCCACGTGCTGCAGGGCGAACGGGAGATGGCCGGTGGCAACAAGAGTCTCGGTCAGTTCAACCTGGAAGGCATCCCCCCAGCACCGCGCGGTCTGCCGCAAATCGAGGTCATTTTCGACATCGACGCCAACGGCATCATGCACGTCACCGCCAAGGACAAGGCCACCGGCAAGGAAAACAAGATCACCATCAAAGCCAACTCCGGCCTGAGCGAAGAAGAAATTCAGCGCATGGTGAAGGATGCTGAACTGCACGCGGAAGAAGACAAGAAGGCGCACGAACTGGCGGATGCCCGCAACCAGGCCGACAGTGCTGCCCACATGGCGAAAAAATCGCTGACCGAGCATGGCGACAAGCTCGATGCCTCCGAGAAGGAAGCCATCGAAAACGCCATCAAGGAAGTGGAAGAAGTGCTGCGCGATGGCGACAAGGACAAGATCACCGCCAAAACCGAAGCCCTCACCCAGGCCGTGATGAAGGTCGGCGAAAAGCTTTACGCCGCGCAGCAGGCCCAGGAAGCTCCGGCCCAAGGCCAGCCGCAAGGTGAAAAGACGGTCGATGGCGACGTGGTCGATGCCGAATTTACCGAAGTGGAAAAAGACAAGAAGCAATAATCCTTGGCCTGACCACACGGCACCGAGCCTCCCGGAATCCTCCGGCGGTGCTCGGTGCCTTTGTCACATAGACGGTATACAACATGTCAAAACGCGATTTTTACGAAATACTCGGCGTCAACCGCGATGCGGGCGATGACGAAATCAAGAAGGCCTACCGCAAGCTGGCCATGAAGTACCACCCGGACCGCAATCCGGACAATCCGTCTGCCGAGGAAAAATTCAAGGAAGCCAAGGAGGCCTACGAAATTCTCTCCGACAGCCAGAAACGGGCTGCCTACGACCAGTACGGACATGCCGGGGTAGACCCCCAGGCTGGCATGGGTGGCGGTTTTGGCGGTGGTGCCGGCATGGGTGGCTTCGCCGATGCCTTTGGCGGCATCTTCGACGAGATTTTCGGTGGCCGTGGCGGCAGTGGTGGTGGCGGTAGCCGCTCCAACATCTACCGTGGGGCCGATCTACGCTACAACCTGGAAATCACGCTGGAGCAAGCTGCCAAAGGAACGGAAACCAAGATCCGCATTCCCACCATGGAAGTCTGTGAACCATGCAAAGGCAGCGGCGCCAAGGCCGGCACCCAGCCCAAGACCTGTCCGACCTGTAACGGTTCTGGTCAGGTCCGCCTGCAGCAGGGTTTCTTCTCCATTCAGCAAACCTGCCACAAATGCCACGGCACCGGCCGCTTTGTTGCCGACCCTTGCAAGAGTTGCGGCGGTGCTGGTCGCACCAAGCAGCACAAGACGCTGTCAGTAAAAATTCCGGCGGGTGTCGATACCGGTGACCGCATCCGGCTGGCCGGCGAAGGCGAACACGGCGTCAACGGCGGCCCTCCGGGCGATCTCTACGTCCAGATCCACCTCAAGCAGCACCCGGTCTTCCAGCGCGACCACAACGACCTGCACTGCGAGATGCCCATTTCCTTCACCACGGCAGCCCTTGGTGGCGAAATTGAAATCCCGACGCTGGACGGTGCCGCGGCCATCAAAATCCCACCGGAAACGCAATCGGGGCGTGTCTTCCGCCTGCGCGGCAAGGGAATCAAAGGCGTCCGCAGCAATAACCACGGCGACCTGATGTGCCACGTCATTGTCGAGACCCCGGTCAACCTTACCGACCGCCAGAAGGAACTGCTGCGCGAACTGGAAGAATCGAGCAAGGATTCCGACCACAAGCACAACCCGCGCGCCAAGTCATGGATGGACAAGGTCCGCGAGTTCTTCGGCGAATAAACAGGACAAAAAAGGCCGGGCTATCACCCGGCCTTTTTTTGAGTGCCCACTTCACTGGCGAGCATTGAAGATGGCATTTGCCAGCAGCAGATAGACCAGGATCAACACCGCCGAGATCACGATATAAGCAGTCGCCGACAGGTCGAAAATGGCGAATAGGGTATTCAAGCCCAGTGCAATCCCGAAGAAAACCCCGCTGACCACACGGAGATTGACCCCGCGCCGAGCACTGGCATACCCCCCCAGCAGCAAGGGCAGCAAGGTAGCAATGAAGAAGATCGCACTCCCGGCTGCCACGTAGTTGCGTAATGGCCCATCCAGGCTCCACAAACCGTAACTGAGAACAGCGCCCAACAGAACGGCAATCAATGCATTGACTGGATTAAGCCTCATGCTTGCACCTCGGGCGGCAGGGGGGGCGGGCACAGGGCAACCAGCTTGAGCACTTCCGGCACATCCTGGCAATGCGCCCAGCCGGCCATACCGGCACGCCAGACATACGTCATCTTGTGGATCCGGCCTTGCACAATCAGTCGACTCAGTTCCTCGGCGGAAAACGGCCCCGCCTGCTTGCCGTCGAGCACCACGAAATAGCTGACGGGCAGGCTATTCACCTCTCCTGGCATGGCGGCCAGGCCATTCATCGGCCCCGGAATATGCACATTCTTCATGGCCTGATTCATCGAATTGACCATCTGCTGGGCAATCCCCATACCAAGTCCGAACTCGACCAGACGTTCGATCGAAAAGAAATTGTCATCGTTCATCTAACGATCTCCTGAAAAGTATCAAGGCGCTGGCGGCGGCGGAGGCGGCGGCGTGAATTGCTGCAGCAGGGGCGCCAGCTCGGCAACGTTGGCGAGCAACTCCCACTGACTCATGCCTGCCTTCCAGACATGCACACCGGCATGCAGCTGACCGGCCGCTGCCAGTTGCTGCAACTGGGCCATATTGAAGGGGCCGCTGTTCTGCCCATTGACCGATACGTGGTAGAGCGCCTGCGGGGGCGGCGGTGGCATGTTGGCAGGATTCATCTGCTGCCCCATAGTGCCCATCATGTTCGCCATCTGCCCGCCCATGGCGCCACCCAGTGCCATGCCCATCATCATCCCCGCCGGATTCAGGCCGCCATCGCCGCCCCCCTGGCTGCCGCCCCCAAGATCAACCTGCCCCATGCTGCCCAGATTTTCTGCGGCCGCAGTCAGTACTGCCGTCTGCTGGTTGATCTGGTGTGCCCCCAAGTATTGCTGCTGGGTCTGCAGGGCAGCCAGACGTTCGGCCTGCTCACGCTGGATGCGCAAGGTTTCGCTCATGTTTTCGGCATTGATTGCTTGCGTTGCTTCGAGGTTGCGCATGTTGATCTCGTTCTGTTTCTGGCGCATTGCCGTTTCCAGATCGGCAGTCACTGCACGCAGCTGACGGTATTCCTCGGAATCCTTGTTCGGCTCGATGCTGCTCAGATCGAAGCTGTGCAGGTTCACCCCGAACTGCTCCTGGAATACCTGACTCAGCTGCGGTGTAATCAGGTCATTCACCTCGGCCAGCTTGCGCTCCAGCTGCAGCACGGGCAAACCATGCTCGGCAGGTGCGTTGGCAACAACCTGCTTGACACGGCGCACCACAGCATCGCGCACCAGATCGGCAAAGGCCGAAATTTCGAAATTCACCAGCCGATGCAGGCGAATGAACGCCCGGTAATCGGTGATGTTCATCCGCAATGAACCCCCGGCGGCCATACGCACCGGGAAATCCAGGGCCCGCGGATCGAACACGTCGAAATAAGGTACCCGGAAGTCGATCTTGATGTTCCCGGCCAGGTTGATGAAATACACCTCGGCCTGAAACGGCGAGTCTCCGGCATAGGCCATGCCGAGGATATTTGACAGCACAGGAAAGTTGGCCGTCCGCAGGGTATCGTCAAACGGGCCCTCGATGAAATCCTGAACTGCCCCACTCTCCTGCTTGTAGACAAAAACGGCCACCTCGCCGTCCTTGACCCGCAGGCTGCTCCCCCAGCGAATGGCGTTTTCCTTGCGCGTAGCTGCACCGTCACCCGGTCGCCATTTCCAGACCAGATAGGTCGGCTCATCGCAGCGTATGACGTCAAGCACGCCGCCTTCGTTTTTCTTGCCAAACAAAGCCATGCCAGCTCCTTTTACCGTTGTTCGGTGCGTGCCTGAGGCACGTCACACAACATGATCATTAGTCCCTTGCCTGGCGCGTTTCTGCACCACGCCGTGCCCGCTGGGCCAGCTCAGCCTCGGCCCTGGCAATGCGCCGGGCCTCTGCCTGCGCGGCCACAGCTCGCTGCTGCTCAGCTTCCCGCGCTTTTTCCTGGTCGAGCTCAGCTTGCTGGGCCGCTTTTTCGCGCGCAATCTCGGCCGCTGCCTGTTCCCGTTCAGCCGCCTGAGCCGCTTCGATACGCGCGGCCAGTGCCTGTCGGCGTGTTTCCCAGGCCGCCGTCTCCTGCGCAACCGCTTCCGCCTTGCAGGCTTCCTGGTATTGCCAGCGCAACTGCGCCAGTTCAGCCTGGGCCGCAGCGTAGTCCTTCTGTTGCAGCTTGCCGTCAAAAATAGCCACAATGCTTTCCAGACGCGCCGTTTCAGCCTGGGCAGCGGGTGTATAGGCCGCCGTGCAGCGAGCTTCCTGCCAGCCTTGCCATTGCGTGCTGATCAGACCGACAACCGCCAGCACGGCAACCCCGCCAACTAGCAAAAAAAGCATCGGATTACGCCGGGTACGCTCCTTCACCGCCTCGGTAAAACCAAGATTGGCACTGCGCTCAAGCGCTTCCAGTTCCTCCCGCGTTTTCACGTCGCCACGGTAGGCGTTTCTGGCCAGGTTCATCACCTCGGTGAACTTGACCCGCCAGTCTTCTTCGTTGGGGTCGCGTTTACCCACCCCTTGCAGTTTGGGCAGGATGAAATGGATCAGACTCAACAGATCTTCGCGCGCATTGGGAATGGGCAGATCGCGGATCACCCGCGCCCGCCGGGCGCTGACTTCCTTTTCCAGCTTGCTGCCCTGCAGGCCAGCAGCCACCAGCGTAGCCTCAATTTCATTAAATTTATTGACCAGCTCAACCACCGTACGATTGGCGCCCACGCCGGTCAGTTCATGACCACACAGCTCGCAGCGTGCGGCAAAGGCTTTCAGCGCGCCACCGCAGCTCGGGCATTTAGGGACCACCCCGTTTTGCTCACTCATGTTCGCCTACTTTCATTCAGTTCATCATCGCAAAACAAACACCGCCCCGGGCGGGGGCGGTGTCAAGACAGCACCTTTTCAACGGAAGATCATCACTTCTTCCTGCCGCGACTGCCCACGCTCCATTACCGTTTCCCGCTGCACCGGAGCTTCTCCCCCCAGCGCCGCGAGCTGCTCCTCCATCTGGCGGATGACGTCTTCACCCAGACTCTTGGAGACTTCCGACACGACCTTGCCGCGGTTGAGGACAAGGCGGCCGCCGCGTGAAGACATCAGCTTCACATCACTCCCCTCGCCCATGGCAGAAAAGGCTGCTTTCACTTCGTAGGTCCGGGTACTGATCAGGCTGAACTCTCCCACGAGCTCAAGACTCAGCGTATGCGATACGGTGTCGGTATGGTCAATCGGGTTGGCCTCCTGGCGAAACTGGATGTTATTGACCGAACCAAACAGCACGTAATCGGCGCCCGGATACATCCCCTGCTTGATGCGGGCAATCACGTCGTACAGTTTCTCAGTGTTCTTGGCAGTGAAGGGCTTACCCTGCACCACCTTGAAATACCCCGACTTGACGATCTCCCCCTTGATATCGGCAGTGAACTTGCGCAGCTCACCCCGCTCGATATAAGAATAGACCCCTTCGTCATAGGAGTAGGTCGACTCCGAACGGGCATTGAGCGAACCGCTGGCACGACGGGAATAGGAATGATCGCTGTCCCGCTCGCTCTCGCGTGCAGAAGCCCGCAGCGAGGACTTTTCCGTCGCCCGGATCGAACGGAAATACTCCTGCACCCGTTCCTCATAAGCCAGATCGGTAACGGCCACCTTGAGACTGGGGCCCGCCTGCGCCAGCAGGGTAGCCCCCAGCAAGACACTCCCGAGCAACGCTTTCTTCAAGATTTGCATGATGCGACTCCCGACTCAGCGCTTGGCCGATTTGCGAATTTCCTTCTCGTCCGACCACTCGACGATGCCGCTTTCGATCTCGATCAGGCGCATGTTGATCTTGTAATAGACATCCTTCATCGAACTGTTGCGCTTGACGATGGAAGACACGCTACCGTCGATCCGGTATTTGGCCCCCTGCATGTTGCCCATCTTGGCCGTTTTGGATTTCTTGTACAGACCGCTTTGATTCTGGCGACGCAATTCATCCACCTGATTCTGCATGTCTTCGCCCTCGATCACGTAACGGATACCGTTCTTCTGCAGTTGGGTCAGGATGGTATCGGTAATCAGCCGGGTGTCGAAATATTCGCTGGTCTTGTTCTTTACCGGCGAGGCCATGAGCAATTCGCGCTTCCTGATGGCGGTCTGAATCACCGGATGCTGGATCATGGACTGGGTCATCTTTTCCGACGTCATCTGGATGTCGGTGGATCCCAGGTCGGTAGTGACTGCTTCCACCGCTTTGGCATCGCCATAGCTGACACTACCGTCGCCCAGTGTCGGTGAAGTGGTCTGGCAGGCGGACAAGGAAAAACCAAGCACTGTAGCCAACAACAGGGCACGGGAAGAAGATGCGGATTTCATGAAATACCTTTCAGTCAAACAAATGAACAATCACAACGCACGGCGAGCATCGGGCAAGCGCCCCCGATCCCCCGGCGAAAAAAAACAGCAAACATTTTGCTTCAGCGCCCGGACATACCTTCCATACCGGGGCTGTTGCCGGAATAAGGCGCCCCGGCATTTTTCGGACTCTGCAGTTCGATACGGAAGTCCGTCGCCTTGAAACTGGGCGACACGGCATTGATCACTTTTTTCTGCAACCCATAAACGGTTTCCGGCTTCCAGGGTTCTTCCTCCCAAACCACGAAACCGTCTTCATCCAGCCAGCGGAAACGGTAGTACAGCTGCTGCACATCGCTGCTGCTGTTCTCCAGAGTGGCCTGGATACGCAGCAGCCCGTCACGTTTGACGGCACGCAAATCCACCACTTTCAAGTACGTCATTTTCCCCAGTTCTTCAACCTTGCTGGCGATCGTACCGGGCTCAGCCGCCAGAGCCGCAAGCGGCGTCAAGCCAAGAAGGGCGCAGCCGAGCAAGCCACGGATGAGCGTCTGTTTCATGAATAAAACCTCCAGAAAATTTTCCCTAAATACAATGTCGCGGAACAGCAACAGCAGGCTTCCCGCCACCGTGACAATCATTAACCGTCAAGCTACTGCGCCGCAGCACCTGCCTTCTTCGGCGCTTGCTTCGCACCTGCCCGACGCGCCCGCGGCGGCGCCTTGACCGGTTCATCAGTAAACGCGTCGGCCCACGCCTCGATCCGCGGCTGACCGACATACACCGTGCCATTGGCCAGGCGGATCGGAATCACCGTCACCCGATTACCCACCATCACCTCACCTCGAAACAGGCCATTACCCGTATCGAATTCAAGCGCAGCACTCCCCCGTGGCAGAACTGCCCGCGCCACCGCCAGCCGCTCGGGCAACGTTCGCCAGGCACGCTCATCAGCCTGCTCGGTCACCACCGAAGCAATGCCGGTGATGATCCCCGCCACTGCTCCGCCTTTTTTCTGCGCCTGGTATTGCAGGGCCGATTTGGCAACTGCACGGACGACAGTGCGTCCCATGATCCCCGGCAGCTGATCCCTGAGCTGACGCCGGGCCATGGCATCCACATCGACCAGAGTTTCCACCGGATAGTCTTTGCCATTGATGCGCAGCGCATTCGGCATGTAGCCCTTACCCTCCGACTTGACGATAGGAAAGGATAGTGGCGTTGCGACGAAACGGCCATTTACCGGGATCGGCAAGGGAATGGTGACCGACTTCCAGGCCGGCGCAAACCCGCTTTCAACAACGAACAGCACATCGGTCTGCCCCGGGCCAGCGCGCCGGCTGCCTGTCCGCCCGAGTTTTTCCTTGATCAGCTTGCTATCTGGTTGCAATGCCAGAGCATTGCGATAGCCCGGCTCGGCCATCGACGGCTCGCCGGTGACCTCGAAGAAATAGCCCGCCAGATAATGGGCAAAGGCATTCTGGTAACCGTTCTTCAGCCGCCGCACTTCGGGCGCATCAAGTTCGTCGAGTGGATAACCGTGCGCCGACAGATCCTTGGTGTCGGTCTTGACGCCTTTCTGTTTCTGCTCCTCCTGCAGTTTTTCATACTCCTTCTCGCGGAAGCTCTCGATCAGCTTCTCCCGCTCCACCGTTTTCTTCATCTCGACCCGAGCGTGGTCGAAATTGCCGAGCAGGATGTGGTCGAGGGCAAGTTTCGCCGACAAAAAGACCTTTTCGTAATCCTGGCCGTCATAGCGGCGGACCCGGTCACTGACCAGGAAAGCACCGATGTCGCCCAGCAGCTTGGTCGGGTTGGTGCGGTAGTCATCTTCCCAGGTGCGTACGATTTCATCAGCCATCAACCAGCTGTCGCGACTTCCCTCGTAATCGGTCTTCAAGCTGAGCAGTTCGCCCTTCTCGAAGTAATAGAGGATATCGCGCCCATTGACCGAATCCAGTACGGTTTTTTCCTTGGCACGTCCTTCCTTGTCCCTGGCCTCATCGGCTGCGAACAAGGGCTTGTTGTTCTTCTCAAGAAGCTGCAGCGCCTGCTCCAGCTGCCCTCCCTGCACCAGCGCCACCGTCGTACGCATTTCACTATCGTAGCTGCGCAAGGGATTCCCCGCACAGCCCGCCAGCACAAGCAGCCCGGACAGCAAAATGGGCAGACGGCCCCGTTTAAATAATTTAATGGAATTGTTTGTGCGCACTATAAAACTCACCGGAATATGCTATTTTGAAATGTGACGGATTGTTTGTGTTTCGTAAATTTTTGTCAATAAACTCGTTACGCACATCCCAAAGCAGCCACCACGACAGCACTCTCGGTCCATTCATCCTTGCTCTCCTTCCCAATTCAACTGCTAGAATCAGCGCATATTTTTCGGGGGAGACGCCAACCATGCTGAGTCTGAAACACCTTGCCGCCGCCGCACTGCTGGCCTTGTCAACAATTTGCGCCGCCGAACCCGGCGTCACCGACACGACCGTCACGCTCGGCATGTCTGCTCCTTTCAGCGGGCCCAACGGCGCTTATGGCGAGGACATGCGGCAGACCATTCAGGCCTACTTCGGACAACTCAACAAAGCCGGCGGTGTCAATGGCCGCAAGATTGAGCTGATCGCCCTTGATGATGGCTATGAAACCGACCGCGCCCTCGCCAACACCAAGACCCTGATCAAGGACAAGCAAGCCTTTGCCCTGCTGGGTTTTTTCGGCACCACCCCCACCGAAGCGACCATGAATACCGTGTTCGGCCCCGCCGGCGTTCCCCTGGTCGGCACCATCTCCGGCGCGCCCAGCCTGCGCCAGCCAATTTCCAGCAATCCGCATGCGCGTTTCATGTTCCACATTCGTGCCAGCTACAACGACGAAACCGAAGCCATCGTCAACCAGATGGTCGCCATCGGCCTGCGTCGCATCGCCGTGTTCTACCAGAACGATGGCTTCGGCAAAGCCGGCCTGGACGGTGTCACTGCGGCCCTCAAGCGGCACAACCTGACTCCGGCAGCGGTCGCCACCGTCGAACGTAACTCGCTGGATGTCAATACCGCCGTCCAGAGCGTTGCCAAAGCCAACCCGCAGGCAGTGGTCATGGTCACGTTGTACAAACCCAGCGCTGCCTTCATCCGGGCCATGAAGCAGGCCGGACAACACCCGATGTTCATGACGCTCTCCCCGGTCGGCACCGAGCAACTGGTCGACACCCTGGGCAATGAGGCCCGTGGCATCGGTATTTCACAAGTCGTTCCCTACCCGTGGAATGACACTATTCCGGTCGTGCGCGACTATCAAAAGATTGCGCCCAAGCCCGGCAAATACTCCTATTACGGGCTTGAGGCCTACCTCACCGCGCGTGTCATGGTGGAAGGACTGCGCCGTGCCGGACGCGACCTGACCCGGGAAAAACTGGTCAGCGCTCTGGAGAGCATCAACAATGTGGATTTCGGTGGTTACCGGGTGAATTACTCGACCACCGCCCGCGGTGGTTCGCGCTTTGTTGAAATGACCGTCATCGGCCCAGGCGGTAAGGTATTGCGCTGATATCAGGCAACAGATCGGAGCGGGCAGGCGCAAGCCTCGGCAGTACGAAGAACACGTCTGCCTGTCCCTCCTGATTCGGAAAGACCATTTGTCGCAGCGCCAGCACGGCAAGCATTCAAAAAAGACCGGAGCCGTGAAAGTAGCGCGTTACCAGCAATTGGCGTACGAAACAGAAAAGCTGATCGCTGACGGCATCCTGCGCCCCGGCGACCGGCTCCCCTCGGTACGGCAGACCTGCCGTACCTACGCCATCAGCCCGGTCACCGTCACCCAGGCTTACTACCTGCTGGAAAGCCGAGGTCTGATTGAGGCACGCCCGAAATCCGGCTATTTCGTGCGCCCTCGTCTTGGCCAACGCCTTGACGAACCGCAGATGAGTCATCCACGCAGCCAATCGACAGCACTCCAGGTCAGCGACTTCATCTTCCAGATTCTCAATAGCGTCAAAGATCCGGCGGTAGTCCCGCTGGGATCGAGTTTTCCCAGCCCGTTCCTATTTCCACTCGACAAATTGGGCCGTTTTCTCGGTCAGTCAGCACGTAACAGCAACCCTTTATCCACTGTCACCGACCTGCCTCCGGGCAATGCTGAGCTGCGCCGCCAGATCGCGCTGCGCTATCTGGCGCGGGGCGCGACCGTCTCAACCGATGAAATTGTCATCACCTCAGGCGCAATGGAAGGAATCAATCTGTGCCTGCAAGCCGTCACACAGCCAGGCGACCTGATCGCCATTGAATCCCCGACCTTTTATGCCGGACTGCAGGCCAGCGAGCGACTCGGACTGAAAGTCATCGAAATCCCTTCACATCCGCGCGAAGGGATCGATCTGCAGGCCCTGGCGGCTGCCTTGCAACAGCACCCGATCAAGGCCTGCCTGCTCATGCTCAACTTCGGCAATCCAACCGGTTGCCTGGTCAGCCCGGAACGCAAGCGGGCGCTGATCGACCTGCTGGCACGGCACGCCGTGCCGCTCATCGAAGACGATGTCTATCAGGAACTCTACTTCGGAACGCAACCGCCCCTGTGCAGCAAATCGGTCACGCCAGCAGACCATGTGATGCACATAGGTTCATTCTCCAAGTGCCTGGCCCCTGGTTACCGCCTAGGCTGGGTGGCGGCCGGTCGCTACGCGGAAAAAATCATCCGCCTCAAGCTGGCTACCAGTCTGGCCACGACCATTCCGGTGCAGATTGCCATCGCTGAATATCTCAAACACGGTAGCTATGACCTTCATTTACGCCGCCTGCGGCAGCAGTTGATGCTCCAGGAAGCCCGCCTGATCGAGGAAATTGAACGGCATTTTCCTGCCACCACCCGTCTGGCCAGGCCTGCCGGAGGATATTTCGTCTGGATCGAACTGCCGCAAACCGTCGACGCATTGAACCTGCAACGGCAAGCCCTCGAGCAGGGCATCAGCATCGCCCCCGGGCCGATTTTTTCTGCCAAGAAGGAATTCCGCCACTGCATCCGCCTCAATTTTGGTCATCCACCCGACACCCACACACAGCAGGCCATCGCTACCCTGGGCCGGATCATCAGCAGTCATATTTGATCCTGCAGAGCCACTTCCGGCATCTCCATCTGTGCTTATTGAAAACATGAACATCTGAAACTGTTACCCGGTGCGTTTCAATGTTCTACTCGCGTCCATTCGCCAAAGAAGGAAATGGACATGAACAAGCCACTCGGCAAAGCCCACGAAGCAAGGCTGACACGCCACCGCGCGCAGGGAAAAATTCACGCCAAAGCAGTGCAGGGCCGCTTCAATACGGCGCGCTGGGTCATGGTATGGCTCACCCAGATTGTCTTTTATGGGCTGTGCTGGCTGAACTGGGATAGTGCCGACGGCCGTCGCCAGGCCGTATTGTTCGACATTCCAGGGCAGAAGCTCTATGTCTTCGACCTGATCCTGTGGCCGCAGGACGCCCTGATCCTGGCCTTCGTCCTGATCATCGCCGCCACCGCGCTGTTCCTCGTCACCGCGCTGGCCGGACGCCTGTTTTGCGGCTTTGCCTGTCCGCAGACGGTCTACACCAGCATCTTCACCTGGATCGAGGCACGCATCGAAGGCGATCACCTTGCCCGTCGCAAGCTCGATGCCAGTCCGTCGCATCCGCGCAAACTGCTGCGCAAGGCGGTCAAGCACACCCTCTGGTCTATCGTCGCCGGATGGACCGCGATCACCTTCGTGGGCTATTTCACCCCGATCCGGGAACTTCTACCCGCGCTGGCTCAATTGAACATCAGCCCATGGGAAACATTCTGGCTCATCTTCTACGCCGTCTTCACCTACGTACAAGCCGGCTTGGCCCGCGAAGCCGTGTGCCAGCACATGTGCCCCTATTCGCGCTTTCAAGGCGTCATGTTCGACCCCGCCACACGTAACGTCGCTTATGACCGGAGACGTGGAGAACCTCGCGGTCAGAAACAACAGGACGGAAAGTGCATCGACTGCGCCATCTGTGTTCAGGTGTGTCCTACCGGAATCGATATCCGCGATGGTTTGCAATATCAGTGCATCAACTGCGGCCTGTGCATCGACGCCTGCGACCAGGTCATGGATAGAATCGGCGCCGCCCGGGGCCTGATTCGCTTTGCTTCAGAACATGAATTGAGCGCGGCAGCATACAACCCCCCTTGGTACTCGCGCCCGCGGGTGCTCATCTACTCCATCCTCGGCGTGATTTTCTGCACGTTAGCCGCATGGACATTGCATGAACGGCCGGAACTACGGCTCGACATCCTGCGCGACCGGGGGGCCCTGCTGCGGGAAACGCCAGACGGTCTGATCGAGAACGCCTATACCCTGAAACTGATCAACTTTGCCGAACGGCCGCGCGAATTTGCCATCAGCGTCACTGGCGTTCCCGGTGCCGAGATCGTCGGCACACACCGCTTCAGTGCAGACCCAGGTAGCCTGCGCACGCTCTCGTTAACGGTTGCCGCGCCCGCCGACACGACCTTATCGGGCATCCAGCCGCTCTATTTCAAGGTTCAGGCGGAGGATGATCCCTCGGTCCACATTCGCGAGAAGAGCAGCTTTGCCCTGCCAGGGCTCCGCTGAGCGTAGCCCGCGCGGCGGAACAAGTTGCAGCGGCGCAGCATGGGGCGAGAGATTGCCCCATTGCCCAACACCACCGCAATAGCTCAGCCCGCCCGCCGCCAGGTCGTCCCCTGCGGGCTGTCATCAAGGATCACGCCAGCGGCCTTCAATTCATCCCGCAGCCGGTCGGCGCTGGCAAAATCACGCGCCTTCTTGGCTTCGGCACGCGCCACAATCATCGCCTCGATCTGTGTCGCATCAAGCTCGCCGCCGGGAGCCGCTTGCAGGTAAACCTGCGGGCTACGTTCCAGTAACCCGATCACTCCGCCCAGCGCCTGCAGCAGTCCGGCAAGCTCTGCCGACTTCTGGCGATTGGCGTCAGCGGCCAGCTCAAACAACACGGCAATGGCCCCGTGCGAATCGAAATCCTCGTTCAAGGCCGCGGCAAAACGAGCCGCATATCCTTGCGTCCAATCGATCGTCACCGCTGCGGGTGGCACATCGCGCAGGGTGAAATACAAGCTGTCGAGCGAGCGCTTGGCGTCGTCGAGATGGGCATCCGAGTAGTTGAGCGGGCTCCGATAGTGCGCACGCAAGATGAAGAAGCGCACCACCTCGGGATCGTATTTTTTCAGCACCTCGCGGATGGTGAAGAAATTACCGAGTGATTTCGACATCTTCTCGTTATCGACGCGCACGAATCCGTTGTGCATCCAGTAATTGACGTAAGAACAGCAATTGGCGCCTTCCGACTGGGCAATTTCGTTCTCGTGGTGCGGAAACTGCAGATCCTGACCGCCGCCGTGAATGTCGAAATGCTCGCCGAGCAGGGAAGAACTCATCGCCGAGCACTCGATATGCCAGCCCGGACGACCGCTACCCCAGGGCGAATCCCAGGCCGGTTCACCCGGTTTTGCACGTTTCCAGAGCACGAAGTCGAGCGGATCTTCCTTGGCCGTATCGACCTCGACCCGCTCGCCGGCCCGCAGATCATCCAGCGATTTGCCCGACAACTTGCCATAGCCCGCAAATTTGCGGACCGCATAATTCACATCCCCGTCGCCGGCCTGATAGGCCAGACCTCGTGCTTCGAGGCGGCGGATGATGTCCTGCATCTGCGGCACGTAATCCGTCGCGCGCGGTTCATGATCAGGGCGCTGGACGCCGAGCGCATCAGCATCTTCGTGCATGTAGGCGATGAAACGGTCCGTCAGCTGAGCGATGGACTCACCGTTTTCGACAGACCGGCGGATGATCTTGTCGTCGATATCGGTAATGTTGCGCACATAAGTCACCTGGTAGCCGGAAGCCTTCAACCAGCGGTACACCATGTCAAAAACCACCATCACCCGCGCGTGACCGAGGTGGCAATAGTCGTACACCGTCATGCCACAAACATACATACGCACCTGTCCGGAACGGATCGGTTCGAACACTTGCTTCTCACGTTTAAGCGAATTGTATATTTTTAGCATGTTGGAATTAAAAATAGTTGCGATGAAACGCTTGGAAAATCAATAAAACGCCCGGATATTTGCTAGAATCCGTCGATTCGAAACTCACGGATTGTAACACGGCAATGAATACCCCTCTGCGCTCTCGTTCCCGCATCGACACATCGATTCCGTCCAGTTTTAAAACCCTGCGTGCCATCGCGCTCGGCCTTACGATCAGCTTAGCGGCACCCGCTTTTGCCGACAATCTCCCCGAAATCCAGCGCCTCATCAAGCAAGGACAACACGCTCAGGCCCTGGAAAAAACGGAGCAATACCTGAGCAGCCGCCCAAAAGATGCACAAGGCCGTTTTCTCAAGGGCCTGATCCTGACCGAAATGAATCGCCCCACCGAGGCGATCGGGGTATTCACCAAGCTTTCCGAGGACTACCCGGAACTCCCCGAGCCCTACAACAACCTTGCCGTGCTCTACGCTCAGCAAAAACAGTACGACAAGGCACGGACCGCTCTGGAAATGGCCATCCGCACCCACCCGTCGTACGCCATCGCCTATGAAAACCTGGGCGACGTTTATGCCAAACTCGCCAGCCAGGCTTACGACAAGGCCCTGCAACTCGATGGTGCCAACACCAGCATGCAGAACAAGCTGGCGCTGATCCGCGACCTCATCAGCACCTCCGGCAAAGGTAATGTCCGCCCGCCAGCCGCCCTCGCGGCAAACACCGAGCAGCCGCCAGCCACCCGCCCGGCGGCACCTGTCAACCAAACCCCCACCAGCAAACCGGCCGCTACCGCCACCGTCGTCACCACCACTCCCGGCGCTGCCGCACAACCCCCGCAGGCAACGCCCCCCGTTACCACCCCGGCAGCAAGTGTCGCGCCGGCTGAAAAACCGCAGGTTGCCGAGAAGCCCGCGAACAGCAAGACTGCCGCCGCAAACAGCGATACCGAGGGTGTCAACAAGGCGATAAAAAACTGGGCAAACGCTTGGTCAAACAAGGACATGAAAGCCTATTTCGCCGCTTACACCAGCAGCTTCGCCCCCAGCGGCATGAGTCGGAAAGCCTGGGAAAACGAACGGCAACAGCGTATCGGCAAGCGGGGCGGAAAAATTTCCGTGACAGTGGAAGAGCCGACCATCAGTATCGACGGTGACGAGGCAAAAGCCCGCTTCCGCCAGCATTACAAGGCCCCGGGATTGAACAGCTCCAGCACCAAGACCCTGGTTTTCGTGCGTAGCGGCAGCAAGTGGCTGATCAAGGAAGAAATCGCCCGCTGATGCAGAAGAAGTCCTGGTTACCGCTGCTCCTGATCGGTCTGGCAGCGGCGATCGCCATCCCCTCGGTCATACAACTCGCTACCCGCCAGACGCCGGCCCCTGAGCCGGCGTTGCCGCGTAGTGCCGAGACCACCCTGCCCGTATGGCCAAGCAAGCCGACAACCAGTGCAAACCCGTCGGACACGCCGGCACAATCGCTCGCCAGCAACCCGGAACTTGCCCTGACGCAGATCTTTGCGGAAATCGAGCAAAACAATCTTGGCCTGGCCCTGCAGCACACTGAAGCCCTGATCGAACGCCACCCCAATTACCGTCTGGCGCATCTCATCAAGGGTGACCTGTTGCTTGCCCGCAGGCACCCCCTCACCACCTTTGGCGCCGCCCCCTCCGGCACGGAAAAAATTTCCGATTTGCGCGCCGAAGCGCTGCGCCGTCTACAGGCCTACCGGGAAAAACCAGCTCCCGAACAAGTACCGCGCTATCTCCTGCAGATGCGGCCAGATCAGCGTTACGCCGTCGTCATCGACACCCAGCGCTCGCGCCTCTACATCTACGAGAACGACCTTGCCACCGGCGGTCGACCGCGCTTCGTCGCCGATTACTATGTCACCCAGGGCAAACTGGGCGCTGACAAGTTTTACGAGGGTGACAAGAAAACCCCTCTTGGCGTCTATCACGTCACCGCCGACCTGTCGCGCCAAAAACTACCCGATCTTTACGGCAGCGGAGCTTTTCCGATCAACTTCCCCAACGAATGGGACCGCCGCCGTGGTCGTGGCGGCAGTGGCATCTGGCTGCATGGCACACAATCGGACACCTTTGCCCGCCCCCCGCTCGCCTCTGACGGCTGCGTGGTCCTCACCAACCAGGATCTCGATGCCATCCGCGACCACCTCCAGGTCGGTCTGACACCGGTCATCATCAGCCCGCAAGTCGAATGGCTGTCGCTCGACGACTGGGCCAAAGAGCGGGAAGAGTTCAACCGCACCATCGAAGCCTGGCGCGCCGACTGGGAAAGCCGCGATACGGACCGCTACCTTGCCCACTATTCGCGGCAGTTCAGCGCCGGCGGCCAGGATTTCACGCAATTCGCAGCGCAAAAACGCCAGGTCAACGCCGGAAAAACCTGGATCAAGCTCAAACTCGATAAAATCTCCATCCTGCGGAATCCCGGCGCGGAAGAAATGGTGGTCGTCACCTTCGAGCAGGATTACCGCAGCAACAACCTCGACAACCGCATGAAGAAGCGCCAGTACTGGGTGCGCGAAGGCGGTCAATGGAAAATCATTTACGAAGGAGCCGCCTGATGCGCAAACTGATCCCTACCCTCGCCCCCACCCTGCTTCTGCTCAGCAGCCTGAATCTCAATGCAGCCTGGGCAGCGCCGACGCTGGAACTGGAAACCAGCCTGGGCAACATCACCGTTGAACTCGATGCTGAGAAAGCGCCAAAATCCGCCAGCAATTTCCTGACTTACGCCCGTGAAGGCTTCTACAACGGCACGGTATTTCACCGCGTCATCCCGGGCTTCATGATCCAGGGCGGCGGTTTTGATGCCAGCATGAATCAGAAGAAAACGCACTCCCCGATCGAAAATGAGGCCAAAAATGGCCTGAAAAACCGGCGGGGCACGCTCGCCATGGCCCGAACCGGCGATCCACACTCGGCCACCGCGCAGTTCTTCATCAACCATGCCGACAACCTGCCGCTCGATTATCCAAGCCGCGACGGCTGGGGTTATGCCGTATTCGGCAAGGTCACCAGCGGCATGGATGTCGTCGACAAGATTGCCAAGGTACGCACCGGCAATGCCGGCTTCCATCAGGACGTTCCGACCACCCCGGTGGTCATCAAGAACGTCCGCATCATTTCGGATAAATAAGGAACAGACATGATCAAACTCACCACCAACCACGGCACCATCACCCTCGAACTGGATACCGTCAACGCGCCCAAGACCAGTGCCAACTTCATTGCATACGTCGAATCCGGCCACTACGACGGCACCATCTTCCACCGCGTCATCAAGAACTTCATGATCCAGGGTGGCGGCATGACCCCAGACATGGAACAGAAACCGACCCAGGCTCCGATCGAGAGCGAAGGCGAGCAGACCGCCAAGGCCGGCCTGAAGAACGTGCGTGGCAGCATTGCGATGGCCCGCACCAATGACCCGCACTCGGCGACCGCCCAGTTCTTCATCAACACCGTCGACAACGACTTTCTCGACTTCAAGGCACCTTCCGGCCAGGGTTGGGGTTACTGCGTTTTCGGCAAGGTAGTCGAAGGCATGGACGTGGTCGACGCGATCCGCGCTCTGCCCACAGGTAACAAGGGTTTCCACCAGGATGTGCCCAAGGAAAGCGTAATCATCGAAAAGGCCGAAGTCCTGGCCTGATCGCTGTCGAAGAAGACCGGGCAATGTGCTGAGCACTACCCGCTCGGTCTCTCTTCATCACCATGCATCTGTTCGCTTCCGATCTCCATCTGTCGCCCCGCTCACCCGGGGCGACTGCGTTGTTCCTCGACTTTCTCGCCGGCCCGGTGCGGCAGGCAGAAGCCCTGTACATCCTCGGCGACCTGTTCGAGGTCTGGGTCGGCGACGATGTCGCCGACGCCTGGCACCGCAACATCATCGCCGCCCTGCGCCAGACCAGCGATGCCGGCGTGCGCCTCTACGTCATGCACGGCAACCGCGATTTCGCCCTCGGCGAGGCGTTTGCCGCAGCAGCAGGCGTCCAGCTGATTCCCGACCCCTTCGACCTGCACCTGCCAACATGGTCCTTCGTCCTGGCCCACGGTGACGCACTCTGTCTCAGTGACCCGGCCTATCTGGCCTACCGCGCGAAAGTGCGCGATCCCGCCTGGCTCGCCCGCATGCTGAAAAAACCACGCTGGCTGCGTACCCTGCTCGGCCGCTACATCCGCTGGCGCAGCAGCCGCAACAAACGCGGCGGGCAGACATACGCCGACCTCAGCCCGGATGCCACCGACGATTTCCTGCGCACCCACGGCTACGCCACCTTCATTCATGGCCACACCCACCAGGCGGCGACGCATGATCACATCGTTGACGGCATTCACGTCGAACGCTGGGTCCTGGGCGACTGGCACGAGGACCGGGGGGATTATCTCCGCTGGGACGGGGAGCGCCTGCAACGCCTGAGCATCACCGCCGCCGCAGTCTGAGCCTTGCACGTGAACACTCCCCTCGCCCTCCTGCGCGACATCTTCGGCTACCCCGCCTTTCGCGGCGCGCAAGCCGAAATCATCGACCACATCTGCCAGGGCGGCGACGCACTAGTCCTCATGCCGACGGGTGGCGGCAAGAGTCTGTGCTATCAGATACCAGCCCTGCTCCGCCCCGGCTGCGCCGTCGTCGTCTCCCCCCTGATCGCCCTGATGCAGGACCAGGTCGATGCGCTGACCCAGCTCGGCGTCAAAGCCGCCGTCCTCAACTCGACACTCGACTGGCGTGACGCACAAACCGTCGAACAAGCCATGTTCAGCGGCCAGCTCGACCTGGTCTACATTGCTCCCGAGCGCCTCATGCTCGAACGCACCCTGGCTCTGTTCGATGCCCTCTACGCGGCAGGAAAACTCGCCCTGTTCGCCATTGACGAGGCCCATTGCGTATCCCAGTGGGGGCACGATTTCCGCCCGGAATACCTGCAGCTCTCCGCCCTGCACGAGCGTTATCCCAAGGTACCGCGCATTGCGCTGACGGCCACCGCCGACCAGGCGACACGCGACGAGATGCTGCACCGCCTCGGCCTGGGCGAAGCACGCGTCTTCCTGTCCAGCTTCGACCGCCCGAACATCCGCTACAGCGTGGTTGAAAAGGATAATGCCCGCCGCCAGCTGCATGCCTTTCTCGCCAACCGCCGGGGGCAGGCTGGCATTGTTTACTGCCTGTCGCGCAAGAAGGTGGAGGAAACCGCCGCCTGGCTGTCGTCCCAGGGCTATCCCGCCCTGCCCTACCACGCCGGCTTGCCGGCGCCCGAGCGGGCCGCCAACCAGCGCCGCTTCCTGCGCGAGGAAGGCCTGATCATGTGCGCCACCATTGCCTTTGGTATGGGCATCGACAAACCCGATGTGCGCTTCGTCGCCCACCTCGATTTACCCAAGAGCATCGAAGCCTACTATCAGGAAACCGGCCGTGCCGGCCGTGATGGCGAACCCGCCGAGGCCTGGATGGCCTACGGCATGCAGGATGTCGCCCTGCAGCAGGCCCGTATCAGCGATTCCGGAGCGGAAGAACGCCAGAAACGCCTGGAAGCGCAACGCCTCACCGCCCTGCTCGCCTATTGCGAGGCACCACGCTGCCGGCGCCAGGTACTGCTCGACTATTTCGGCGAGCAGCACGCGCCCTGCGGTAACTGCGACGTCTGCGCCGATCCGCCCGAACTCTGGGACGGCACTCTGGCCGCACAAAAAGCGCTGTCCGCCATTTACCGCACCGGCATGCGCTTCGGCGTCAGCCACCTGATCGACCTGCTACGCGGCAAGGCAAACGACAAAATGCGGCAATGGGGGCATGACCGCCTGCCCACTTTCGGTGTCGGCAGCGATCTTGATGAACGCACCTGGAAAAGCGTCTTCCGGCAGCTGGCGGCAGCCGGCCTGGTACATGTTGACCTGAGCGAACATGGCGCGCTGCAACTCACCGAGGACGCCCGCGAAGTACTCAAGGGCCAGCGCAGTGTGCAATTACGCCGACCGGCGGCAAGTAGCGAACGCAGCCGCCGCCCCACTACCGCGAGCGCCACGGCAACCGCGCTCGCCCCCGCCGACGAAGCCCTGTTTCAGATCCTGCGCAGCTGGCGCACCGACACCGCGCGCGAGCAAGGCGTTCCCGCTTATGTCATCCTGCATGACAAAACCCTGCGCGAACTTGCCGAATGCCGGCCCGTCAGCCATGGTCTGCTGGCCCAGATCAGCGGCATGGGCAGCGCCAAGATCGAGCACTACGGGGAAGAATTGCTGCAGTTGATCCGGGCAACCGAGTCTCAGGCGAACTGAAGACTCAACCCAGCGTGGTATCAAGCACCATCATCAAGGCAAAACCCGTCATCAGGCCGAGCGTGGCACTGGTCTGGTGACCATTGCGGTGCGTTTCAGGGATCACCTCGTGCGACACCACAAACAGCATAGCCCCTGCCGCCAGCCCCAGCCCGATCGGATACGCCACCGCCAAACCGCCCGCCAGGCCGACACCGAGCAATGCCCCCACTGGCTCAAGCAGGCCACTGGCCGCGGCAATCAGCACCGAGTAAATGGCGCTGACACCGGCACTGCGTAACGCCAGCGCGACTGCCAGACCCTCCGGAATGTCCTGTAGCGCAATCGCCGTCGTCAGCGGCAGCCCCACGCCCATATCGCCCTGAGAAAAGCTGACACCGATGGCCATACCTTCTGGCAGGTTGTGCAAGGCAATGGCGAACACGAACAGCCAGACACGGCCGCAGATTTCATACCCTGGCCCACAGGGACCGCTCTGGTCGTGCGCATGGGGCGTGAACTCGTCCAGCCCGAGCATCAGCAACACCCCCAATGCCATCCCGAAGACAACGACCGCAGCCCCGCTACCACGATGCCCGAGCAGAGAGGCCCCTGCCTCCAGCCCCGGCAGCAGCAGGGAAAACGCGCTGGCAGCCAGCATCATGCCAGCCGCCAGGCCCAGCATGCTGTCTTCGATCTGCTGCGGCAGGCGGCGCAGCAAAAGTGCCGGCAAGGCCCCCAGCCCGGTGGCAACAAAACCTGCCAGGCCACCATACAGCGCCAGACGCAGACCCGCAGCGGCCTGTCCGGAAAACACCTGGAACGCGCTCTGCACGAACAGGGCGACGACCGCCAGCAAAGCCAGCGCGAGGCCAGCCGCCACCCACTTATGCGCCAACACATGCCGGTACAGCAGGAACCACCAGGATGGCCGGGCAGTTTCGATACCGCGCGCCGGCGCTTGCTCGCTGATGTGTCCACCAGCCATTTCCACCCCCTATTCAATTTCAAGCAAACGTAAAACCATCCTCTGTCCGCCACGTTGTGCGCATGATACGAACTCGATCCGGCACCGTGACAAGCGACAAATCATAAAGGCCGCCCCCCGTGGCTGTCCAATGCAACAAGGCCATGCACTCAGGCGGAATTATCCGTGGCAGCTTCCAGCAATTCGGTATCGGCGTGATCGTAAGCCGGTGCGCAGCAGCACAGCAGGGTCAGTGGTGTATCACCAAGCGCGGCGATGCAGTGGGGCGTGCCCGGTGGGATGCAGATGGTATCGCCTGCCGCGACGGTGAATTCGCTATCCGCCAGTGTCATGCGGCCACTGCCGGCGGTGATGTGATACAGCTCCTCGGTCCGCAGATGGCGATGCAACTGGGTCCGCTGGCCGGGCTGAACAGTCGCTTCGGCCAGGCTCTGCAGCTGGTTGCCATGAACCGCTGGGTGCATCAGCTCCCGAATGACCGAGCCATCCTTGGTGATATAAGGCGTCACTGCGGCGTAGGCTTGCCGCCGGACAGGGGTTTCAAGCACGGTCATGTCGGACATGGTGGGAATTTCCGTAATCAAGTTGGCCGAGTATGGCGCGCTGGCAAACTGGCGTCGAGTCCCGGTGACAAATACGACGACTGGCAGAAAAGCACAGCAGGCAAGCACGAGATTTGCATACAATTGAAACAAACCAACTTCAGCGAGACCCGCATCATGGACCGATTCATGCAAGCCGCAATTGCCGAAGCCAAGCAGGGGCTGGCCGAAGGAGGCATTCCGATTGGCTCGGTGATCGTGCATCAGGGCCGCATCATCGGGCGCGGCCATAACCGCCGGGTGCAGCGCGGCAGCGCCATCCTGCACGGGGAAATGGATGCTTTTGAAAATGCCGGACGCCAGCCGGCGACGGTGTACCGGGAGGCCGTCCTCTACACCACCTTGTCACCGTGCTCGATGTGTTGCGGGGCCATTCTGCTGTACGGCATCCCCCGCGTGGTGATTGGCGAAAACACGACCTTCATGGGCGATGAGGCCCTGCTGCGCAGCCGTGGTGTCACGGTGGAAGTCCTGCAGGACGCCAGCTGTATCCGCCTGATGCAGGATTTCATCGCCGCCCGGCCGCAGCTGTGGAATGAGGATATCGGCGTCGACTGAGCCTGTGGCCCGGTCAGCCAACGCCTAATTCCGCTTATCGATGTCGGCTGCCGGAATGGCGTTGCTGCCTCGGGCTGGCATTCCTGGCGCCGGCAGGTTTGCCCGCTGCCGCAGGTTTGCGCGGCGGACGCGGCTGCGGCGCAGGACGCGGAGCAGCCACAGCGGCCGGCTCGAAGCCGGCGATTTCCAGCCGCTCCAGCGTCCGTTTGATCAGTTTTTCAATATCCTTCAACTGCGGACGCTCATCGTGGCAGACGAGAGAAATCGCCTCGCCCTCCATGCCGGCACGACCGGTTCGGCCGATGCGGTGCACGTAATCTTCCGGCACGTTGGGCAATTCGTAGTTGATGACGTACGGCAGCGCATCGATGTCGATGCCACGGGCAGCAATATCGGTAGCCACCAGCGCCGCCAATTTACCCTCCTTGAATTCCGACAACACCCGCGTGCGTGCGCCCTGTGATTTGTCGCCATGGATGGCAGCCGCCTTGATGCCGGCCTTGTCCAGAGTCCGGGCCAGCGCATCGGCGCCGTGCTTGGTGCGGGCAAACACCAGCACCTGATGCAGGCTGCGCGACTCGAACAGATGCTTGAGCAGATCCTTTTTCTGCTCGCGGTTGCACTCGATCACCTTCTGCACCACCGTTTCAGCGGCAGTATTGCGCGGGGCCACATCGACCGAAACCGGCTGATGCAGCAAGCCCGCGGCCAATTCGCGGATTTCCGGCGAAAACGTGGCGGAAAAAAGCAAATTCTGACGATTTTTCGGCAACAGGGCGATGATCTTGCGGATATCGCGGATGAAGCCCATGTCGAGCATGCGGTCGGCCTCATCCAGCACGAAAATTTCAATGGCCGAGAGATCCACTGTCTTCTGCTGCACGTGGTCAAGCAGACGCCCGGGTGTCGCCACCAGAATGTCTACCCCGCGCCGCAGGTGGGCAATCTGCGGATTGATGCCCACCCCACCGAATACAGCCAACGAATTGACGGGCAGATATTTGCCGTAAGTCCGCACGCTTTCCTCGACCTGAATGGCCAATTCGCGTGTCGGCGTCAGCACCAGCACCCGTGGCATACGGGCTACCCGTGACAGCTTGTCGTTGGCCGCCGCACTCAGACGTTGCAGGATGGGCAGGGTAAAGCCGGCGGTCTTGCCGGTACCGGTCTGGGCAGTGGCCATCAGGTCATGGCCGGCGAGTACGGCGGGGATGGCCTGCTGCTGAATCGGCGTGGGCGTGGTATAGCCCTGCTCGGCAACGGCGCGCTGAATTTCGGCCCTCAGGCTGAGATCGGAAAACTGCATGGAATACTCCAGAAAATACTGCGGAAAGCCGGATAAGCGGCGGTGAAGGTCAATGAACGCCTTCGATGTAATAGTCGACACGGCCGCGCGGTGCCAGGTATTCAACCGCTGCCAGCGGCAGCTTGCCGGGGTTGACCGCACTTTCAATCTTCAGTGCGCCATCGGCGAGATCAATCAGCAAGGCTTCGTTACGCGGCACATCCGGATCGTAGAGCATGATCAGCGGCCGCAGCAGGTCGGCGGTATTGGCTTCCACCACCAGTCCGACGCTGCCATCGTCAAGTACGACAAAACAGCCGGGAGGGTAGACCCCCACGGTCTTGACGAAAAGTTGCAGCAACTCGGGATCGAAGTGGCCGGCCTCATGCCTGAACATGTGCGCCACCGCCTCGCTGGGCGTACGTGCCTGCGCCAGATCGAACGGGTTGCACAGATTGTCGTAGCGGTTGGCAATTGCCGCCATGCGGGCCAGCAGGGGAATCCTGGTAGCGGCCAGGCGGTTGGGAAAACCGGAGCCATCCCAGTGCTCATGGTGGCAGGCGATGATGTTGCGTGCCGGCGTCGCCATGTCGCTCATCGGTGCGGCATGCTTGATGCCATAGCCGACATGCGCCTGGTAAAACTGTTCCTCGGCGGGCGAGCGCTGCGGGTTGCGCAAGACGCGTGCCGGCACATCGACCTTGCCGATATCGTGAAACAGTGCCCCCAGCCCCAACTGGCGCAACTGCTCTGCATCAAGCCCGGCCTCCTTACCCAGCAGGAGCGACAGCACCGTCACGTTCATCGCATGCTGGGCAGCGCCGGCCTCTTTGCTTTTCATATTGACCAGATGGATGGCCACACTCTGCGCCCCGATCAGACCATTGACCAGGCGACCGACAGTGGCGCGGGCATGCGCGTGCGCCTCCGCCGGCCGGCTGCCGAGTTGCTGCAGAATACCCTGCATGCCGTTCGCTTCCTGTTCATACAAACGCTCGCAGCGGGCCAGCGATTCACGCTGCTGGCGTATCCTTTCGGTCCGCTCACGCTTGCTGTCCAGCATCGAGGCCATCGCCGTCGCGGAAAAATCTTCCTCAACCTCTACCGACTGCGCTTCAGGCAAGGGCTGGGCACTGCTGCGAGCCGGATCCCATTCCACTTCCTTGACGCCCAGGCTGCGCAACACCCTGATCTGTTCGTGATCGGCAAGACGAAAACGGTTGAGCAGAAAGGGATGGTCGAGCCAACGCACGCTGGTGATCGAAATGAATACACCAGGTTGCAGCCGGTCGACCGAAACCAGATGCTTCATGCCGGAATTAGCGCCAGCCCACGGTCAAGATCGGCCTGCAGATCGGCCACGGCTTCCAGGCCGACGGCCACGCGCAGCAGGCCTTCACTGATGCCGGCCGCAGCGCGGGCCTCTGCCGAGATACGCCCATGCGTCGTGGAGGCGGGGTGGGTGATGGTGGTCTTGGTATCGCCCAGATTGGCGGTGATGGACAGCAGCCGGCACTGATCGACCACCGTCCAGGCTTCCTCACGCGCACCGCGCACTTCGAAGGAGACAACCGCTCCACCACTGGCCTGCTGGCGTTGCGCCAAGGCATGTTGCGGATGCGAAGGCAGCCCCGGGTAATGCACGCGCGCCACTTTCGGGTGCGCCTGCAACCATTGCGCCAGTTCAAGCGCTGCCGCCGACTGGGCATGCATGCGCAGTTGCAGGGTTTCCAGGCCCTTCAGCAAGACCCAGGCATTGAAGGCGGACAGGGTCGGCCCCGCCGTGCGCAGATATTTGAACACCTCATCCGTCAGATGCTTCGGGCCGCACACGGCCCCGCCCAGGACACGCCCCTGGCCGTCGATGTATTTGGTCGCGGAATGCACCACCAGATCGGCCCCCAGGGCCAGCGGACGCTGCAGAATGGGGGTACAGAAACAGTTATCCACCGCCAGCAGGATGTCATGCGCTTTGGCAATAGCACTCAGGGCGGCAATGTCGGCCAACTCGGTTAACGGATTGGAGGGTGTTTCGAGGAAAAAGAGGCGGGTCTGCGGTGTGATCGCCGCTTCCCACGCGGCGGGATCGTTCAGTGGCACGTAGCTCACCGTGATGCCGCAGCGGGTAAGGATGTTGTTGAACAACTGCACGGTCGCGCCGAAGAGACTGTTGGCCGTGACGATATGATCGCCTTGCTTCAGGTGCGCCAGCACCAGCGCCATGATGGCCGACATGCCACTCGCTGTCGCAACGCAGGCCTCAGCCCCTTCCAGCGCCGCCAGACGCTGCTCGAAGGCACTCACGGTAGGATTGGAAAAGCGCGAGTACACGTTGCCCGCCTCTTCTCCGGAAAAACGCCGGGCCGCCTGGGCAGCGTTTTCAAAGACAAAACTGGAGGTCAGGTACAGCGCTTCTCCGTGTTCGCCGAACTGGCTGCGCTCCTGCCCGGCCCGCACGGCCAGGGTCGGCAGCTGCCATGCCGCTGCCGTCATTCCTGCCCTCCGTTGGCCAGACCAAGCACCATCTGATGCGAAGCGCGGCCTTCACCATCATCTTCGTTGCGCGGCCTGTCGTGCCGCCCTTCCAGATGATCGAGGTAGGCGTCATCGATATCACCGGTGACATAAGTCCCATCGAAACACGAGGCATCAAACTCGGTCAGATCGGCCCGCAGGCGGGTGACGGACTGCTTGAGCGCGGCCAGATCCTGGTACACCAGGGCGTCCGCACCGATTTCGCTGGCAATTTCGGATTCCTTGCGCCCGGTGGCAATCAGTTCGGCACGCGTCGGCATGTCGATACCATACACATTGGGGAAGCGCACCGGCGGCGCGGCGGAAGCGAAATACACCTTGGTCGCCCCAGCTGCGCGCGCCATCTCGACGATTTCCCGGCTGGTGGTACCACGGACGATGGAATCATCAACCAGCAGTACCCGTTTACCCTTGAACTCGTGACCGACGGTATTGAGCTTCTGTCGCACCGATTTGCGGCGCTTGGCCTGCCCCGGCATGATGAAGGTGCGCCCGACATAACGGTTCTTGACGAAACCTTCGCGGAAAGGAATACCCAGCGCCTGCGCCAGTTCCATTGCCGAAGGGCGGCTGGAATCCGGAATCGGGATCACCACGTCGATTTCCTCGACCGGAATCGACTGCTTCACCTTCTCTGCCAGCAATTCGCCCATCGCCAGCCGCGCTTCGTAGACCGGCACGCCATCCATCACGGTATCCGGGCGAGCGAGGTAGACATATTCGAACAGACAGGGTGAATACATGGGTTGCTGCGCGCACTGGCGGCTGTGCAACTGGTGCTTGAAATCGATGAAGATGGCTTCGCCCGGCTCGATGTCACGCACCACCTCAAAGCCCAGGGTATCGAGTGCCACAGACTCGGAGGCGACAAGATATTCCGTTCCTTGCGGCGTTTCGTTGCGGCCATAGATGAGCGGGCGGATACCATGCGGATCGCGGAAGGCAAGCAAGCCATAGCCTGCAATCAGCGCCACCACGGCGTAAGCACCGCGACAGCGGCGATGCACGCCGGCCACCGCCTGGAAAATGCTGTCCACATCGAGCTCGTAACCATGTGCCGCCGTTTGCAATTCATGCGCCAGCACATTGAGCAACACTTCCGAGTCGGAATTGGTGTTGATATGCCGGCGGTCCATGCGGAACATCTCTTCCTTCAACTGCTCGGCGTTGGTCAGGTTGCCGTTGTGCCCAAGCACGATGCCAAACGGCGAATTGACATAAAAAGGCTGTGCCTCGGCAAAATTGAAGGCGGAACCCGCGGTCGGGTAGCGGACATGGCCGATGCCACAATTACCGGGCAGTGCCCGCATATTACGGGTACGAAAAACGTCGCGCACCAGCCCGGGGCCCTTGTGCAGGTGGAAGGTATTGCCTTCGGCCGTAGCGATACCTGCCGAGTCCTGCCCCCGGTGCTGCAGCACCATCAGACCGTCATAGAGCAATTGGTTGACCGGAGAGGTTGCCAATACACCGAGAATCCCGCACATGATGTTTTCCTGAGTTAACTGAAACGAATTCGTTTGGCCAGATCATTCGGCAGCAAAGGCTTCATCGCCAGCACCACCGTTTCCAGGGGCGGCGCGAACATCGCGTTACGCCACCAGGGCTGGCTGGGGGCACTGGTCAGTCCGCCAACCGCGACAAGCAAAAGCAGGATCAACGCCCCCCGCGCAAGACCAAAAAACATCCCGAGCAGGCGATCCGAAGCAGTCAGTTTGAGTACCTTGATCATTTTCAGGATGAGCAGGCGCAGCAAGGCCATCACGATCAATACGGCGAAAAAGACCAGCAGGCAACCGAGCAGCAGACGCAGGATGGGCTCGCCCACAACAGCTGCGAACAGGCTGCTGGCGCCGGGGCCGAACAGGAAAGCGGCATAAATCCCCAGACCCCAGGCAACCAGCGCCAGAACTTCGCTGACCATGCCACGCCACAGGCCAAAGCACAGTGACAGCACCAGAATGGTGAGGGCGATGTAATCAAACAAGGTCATGGTGCGCGATCACGGTTTGGCTGCCACGACACCGGACACACCGATCTGCTGCATTTTCTTCAATGCCTTTTCCGCTGCCTCACGGTTCGGGAAGGGGCCGGCACGGACGCGGGTCTTCTTGCCCTGCGGCGAATCAAGCGCCTCGGTGTACACCTTGATCCCCTGCTCCCCGAGTTTCTTGCGCAGGTTGGCCACATTGGCCTCGTTGCTGAAAGCGCCGATGAGGACCACATGTTGCCCGGCAGCAGAGGCCGGAGCATCCGCCGCCTTGCCGGCGAGGATGGCTGCCGCACGACTCGCCTCATCCTTCAGCGCCGGCGTGTCCTTGTCGCCAGCTTTCGCAGGGGCCTCCTTGGCTGGCGCCGGCTTTTTCTCCGCTTTTGGCTCTACCTTTGGCTCTACTTTTGGCTCTACCCTGGATTCGGTTTGCTTCGGTATCACCACCGCCGCTGGTGGTTTTATCGCGGGAGTTTCCGGTACCGGGTCCTGCCGTACCAAGGGGGGCATTTCCGGCGTCTCTGGTGCGGATTTACTACTCGCCGCCACCGGTTCGGCTGGTGGCACCAAGGCGGGTGTAAAAGCCTTGTCATCCTGACCGGGGATGCGAATATCGATATCCTGCGCTGGCGGACGCGGTTCGCTATCCATCAGCGTAGGCACCAGCACGGCCACCAGGGAAACGAAAAAAATGGCCCCCACCAACCGGCGGCGGGCACGTTTCTTGAGATGTTGCTGGACGTCGTTGTCTTCCATGTCAGGCGGTACGGCCGAGCACCTGAAGAGCGCCGGCAACAGTGTAAAACGATCCGAAGGCCAGAATTCTATCACTTTCAGCCGCCGCTTCCCGGGCTGCTTGCATCGCCTGCTGCGGCGAATCGTGGCAGAACACTTCACCCGCCACGCCCAGCCCGGCGAGAATTTCCGCCAGCGTCGCGGCTGGCGTACCGCGCGGACCGGGCAGGCTGGCCAGGTGCCAGACATCGATTTTGTCCCGCAGGGGCAACAAGGCGTTTTCAATATCCTTGTCCGACAACATACCGAGCACGGCGTGCGTTCGATTGAAAAACCCCATGTTGCCCAGATTGTCGGCCAGTACCGCCAGTGCCTGCGGGTTGTGGCCAACATCCAGGACGATGCTGGGCTTGCCCGGAATGACCTGAAAGCGCCCACACAACTCAGTTTCGATCAGTCCGGGACGAATCGCCTGCATGGTGACCGGCAGCCGGTCACCAAGCGCTTCCAGTGCCGCCAGGGCAACACTGGCGTTGAACAATTGCGTGGCCCCACGTAATCCGGGATAGGCAAGCGGACGACGCAACACCTGCCCATCCGGTCGACGACACCACCAGCGCCACTGCCAGCGGTTTTCCGCCGTGCCGGCGGCCGCCTTTTCAAAACCGAAATCACGCCCCAGCAGCCGCAGATCGGCACCAAGCGCCGCCGCTTGCTGCAGCAAACCTTGC
Organism: Azonexus hydrophilus; assembly: GCF_905120355.1. Lineage (GTDB taxonomy): Bacteria > Pseudomonadota > Gammaproteobacteria > Burkholderiales > Rhodocyclaceae > Azonexus. The sequence goes on from NZ_CAJHOB010000001.1 coordinate 151,683, forward strand.
GGCGGATGCGGATCGGCGCACAAGGCCGGTTTGCCGGCACGAAAAATGCCGGCCTTCTCGTAACCGATGCTGTCACGGTCGTCACCCAGCCAGGTAGTATGGTCCAGCGCCACGCTGGTGATGACGGCCACATCCGGTTCATAGACATTGACCGCATCAAGTCGTCCACCCAGGCCGACTTCCAGAATCGCCACCTCGACGCCTGCTGCCGCAAACACTTCCCAGGCGGCAAGCGTGCCAAATTCGAAGTAGGTCAGCGCCACACCGCTGGCCTGCCGCGCAGCTTCCACCCGGGCAAATGCCGCGCACAGGAGATCGTCGTCGGCCGGCACACCATTCAGCCGTACCCGCTCGTTGTAACGCAGCAGGTGCGGCGATGTATAACACCCCACCTTGTAACCCGCGCGCAACAGAATGTTCTGCAGGTAAGCGCAGGTCGATCCCTTGCCATTGGTGCCGCCAACGGTGATGACCGGGCAATGCTGCGACTGCTGCAACAGATCTTTGACCTGACGTACCCGCTCCAGACCGAGCTCGATCCCCGCCTGCCCGAGCGGATGCAACTGCTCCAGGTGTTCGAGCCAGTCCGCCAGGGAGGCCGGAGCGGGTGCAGCGCTCACGCCGCGTCGCTCCGGTTGAGCAGAAGCGACAAGGTAGCTGCGAGTTTGTCGCGCATCTCGCGACGATCCACGATCAGATCGATGGCCCCTTTGTCGAGCAGGAATTCAGCCCGCTGGAATCCTTCCGGCAGCTTCTCGCGTACCGTCTGTTCAATCACGCGCGGCCCGGCAAAGCCGATGAGGGCATTGGGCTCAGCCATGACCACATCGCCGACAAAGGCAAAGGACGCAGAAACGCCACCCATGGTCGGATCGGTGAGAATGGAAATGAAGGGCTGGCCGATTTGCGACAAGCGGGTCAGCGCCGCGGTGGTTTTGGCCATCTGCATCAGCGAAAACAGCCCTTCCTGCATGCGCGCGCCGCCGGAAGCGGTGACGCAGACAAAGGGAATCTGCTGTTCGACCGCCGCGTTCACACCTCGGACAAAGCGCTCGCCGAGCACCGAGCCCATCGAACCGCCCATGAAGTCGAATTCAAACACCGCCGCCACCAGGGGAATACCCTTCACGGTCCCCTGCATGGCCACCAGGGAATCGCTTTCGCCACTGTCCTGATGCGCTGCCATCAGGCGTTCCGGGTATTTTTTGGAATCCTTGAACTTCAGACTATCGACCGGCAACACCTCGGCGCCAATCTCGCTGCGCCCTTCCGGATCCAGCAGCAGATCGAGCCGTTCGCGCGCATTCAGCCGATTATGGTGACCACACTTCGGGCACACCTGCAGATTATTGGCCAGATCGGTCGCGTACAGCACCGCCTCGCAGGCCGGACACTTGCTCCACAGGCCTTCCGGCAAGGTACTGCGGCGCGGCGCCTGACCGCTCTCGCGTTTGATTTTGGGGGGAAGCAGCTTGTTCAACCAGGTCATTTTTTCACCTCATCCATAGCCCGGCGCATGTCAGTCAGCACTGCCGCCACCCGGGTACAACACGCCTCAAGCGAGGATTGTTCGATTTCTTCGATCAGTCGGCTACCGACGATCACGGCATCGGCAAACGCTGCGATGCGCGCCGCAGCTGTCGCATCACGGATACCAAAGCCAACGCCGACCGGCAAGCCGGTCTGTGCACGGATCTGCGGCAACTTCTGCGCCACCGCATCGACATTAAGCGCCCCCGATCCCGTCACACCGACCAGCGACACGTAATAAACATAGCCGCTGGCGATAGCCGCCGTATGGGCGATCCGTTCCGGAGAAGAGGTCGGCGCAATCAGGAAAATGGGATCGATATCAACGGCGCGCATGGCCGAGCCAAAGTTTGCTGCCTCTTCCGGCGGGTAATCCACCACGAGCACCCCATCCACGCCGGCCTGCGCCGCGGCGGCGGCAAATTTCTGCACCCCCATCGCCTCGATCGGGTTGGCGTACCCCATCAGGACGACCGGAGTATGCGGATCCTGCTGCCGGAACTCGGCCACCTGGGCGAGCACGGTCGACAAGCGCATTCCCTGCGCCAGGGCTTTTTCCGAGGCACGCTGAATGCTTGGCCCATCAGCCATCGGGTCGGAAAAAGGCACACCGAGTTCGATCACATCAACCCCGGCAGCCACCATGGCATGCATCAGCGGCACGGTCAGCGCCGGGCTGGGAAAGCCGGCGGTCACGAAGGGAATGAGCGCAGCGCGTTGCTCGCTGGCAAGACGTCTGAACGTTGTTTGAATTCTGGACATGGGCGTAAGTCGCGGAAGGTTTCAGAAGGTAATGCCGGATTGTTCGGCAACCGTGTGCATGTCTTTATCGCCACGCCCGGAAAGATTGACCAGCAGAATCTTGTCGGCAGCAAGTGTCGGCGCGAGTTTCATGGCGTACGCCAGGGCATGGCTAGACTCGAGCGCCGGAATGATGCCCTCGTAGCGGCAGAGATCGTGAAACGCCTTGAGCGCTTCGGCATCCGTGACGGGCTGGTACTGCGCCCGTCCGGTATCCTTCAACCAGGCATGCTCCGGGCCCACGCCGGGGTAATCCAGCCCGGCCGAAATGGAATGAGTTTCGATGATCTGGCCATCGTCATCCTGCAGCAGATAGGTCCGGTTACCATGCAACACCCCCGGCACACCTGCCGTCAGCGAAGCCGCGTGGCGACCCGTCGCCACGCCGTCGCCAGCCGCCTCGACACCGACCAGGCGGACCTCCGGGTGATCGAGGTAGGGATAGAAAATCCCCATCGCATTCGAACCGCCACCTACTGCAGCAATCACAACATCAGGCTGGCGTCCGGTCATTTCCGGCAGTTGCACCAGGCATTCTTCGCCAATGATTTTCTGAAAATCACGCACCAGCATCGGATACGGATGCGGCCCAGCCACCGTCCCGATGATGTAGAAGGTGTTGTGGATGTTCGCAACCCAGTCACGCATGGCTTCGTTGAGGGCATCCTTCAGCGTACGCGAACCGGACTCCACCGGCACCACGGTTGCCCCGAGCAGTTTCATGCGGTACACATTGGCCGCCTGACGCCGCACGTCCTCCGCGCCCATGTACACCACGCATTCAAAACCATAGCGGGCGGCCACCGTCGCTGTCGCCACACCATGCTGACCAGCACCGGTTTCGGCGATCACACGCGGCTTGCCCATGCGTCTGGCCAGCAGAGCCTGGCCGATGCAGTTATTCACCTTGTGGGCGCCGGTATGGTTCAAATCCTCACGCTTGAGGTAGATCTGGGCGCCGCCAAGCATCGTTGACAGGCGCTGGGCGTGGTAAACCGGCGATGGCCGGCCAACGAAATGCTTCAATTCATATTCATATTCGGCATGAAAGGCTGGATCGGCCTGTGCCGCAGCATAGGCCGCCTTCAGTTCATCGAGCGCACCAAACAGCGTCTCGGCGACAAAAACGCCACCGTAAGGTCCGAAATGACCGCTGGCGTCGGGAAAGTTGTAATGCGATTGGGACATGGCGAAACTCCTGAAAAATGAATGAACGGGACAGTGCAGCCATCCCGTTTCAGGGATGGTTCGCCAGATGACGCCGCCAACAGGTTCGGGTGATACCGCCCACCGATTTGCGCATAACTTTCCTAAATGACGCCGCTCGCCGCATCGGCCGCCCGTACGGCAGCGACAAAAGCAGTGATCCGGTCATGATCCTTGATACCCTTGCTCACTTCGACCCCGGATGACACATCGACTGCCACCGGGCGCAGTTTTTCCAGCGCCGCCGCCACGTTGCCAGCATGTAAGCCCCCGGACAAAATCCAGTGCCCGGGCAGATCAGGCGGAATCAGGCTCCAATCAAACACGTGCCCGCCACCGCCGTACCCCTCCACAAACGCATCGAGCAACAGCGCACGAGCCTGGCCGAACGCAGCGGCGAATTCTACCAGATCGAGCCCCGGCTTCACCCGTGCCGCACGTAGCCAGGGACGCGCAAACTGGGCACAGTAATCTGGTGTTTCATCACCATGAAACTGCAGCAGATTGAGCGGCACCTGCCGACAAACCGCCTCTACCTGCGCCGCCTCGGCATTGACGAACAGCCCCACCAGATCAACGAAAGGCGGTACCCGGCGCGCCAGTTCGGCCGCCTGCTGCGGCGCAACATAGCGTGGGCTGGACGGATAAAAAACAAAGCCCAGCGCATCGGCGCCGGCAGCAACTGCGGCGTCCACATCCTCGGCGCGGGTCAGACCGCAAATCTTGATGCGTGTTTTCCCCTGCATCCTCAGCTCTCTCCTAGATCGACCAAGTCGTCCAACGGTTCCGGAATATTCCAGCACTCCGGATAAACCGGACCACGAAAATAAAGACCATCGGCGGCAAACGTCGGGGCGGCCAGACTGCGGTCACGCTGCCGCAGCAGTTCATCAAACCAGTCCGGCGACTGCGCCGCTTTCCCGACATAGACCAGCGCTCCGACAAGATTGCGCACCATGTGATGCAAAAACGCTGACGCCATGAAATCGAAAATGAACAGATCGCCCCGACGCGAAACAGACGCTTCATGCATCAGCTTGACCGGCGATTTGGCCTGACATTGCGCGGCGCGGAAGGCAGAAAAATCGTGCTCACCCAGCAGACGCTGCGCCGCATCCTGCATGCTTTTCAAGTCCAGTGGCACGTGCAACCAGCCCACCCGCCCCTGCCACAAACCCGGGCGCTGGGCGCGGTTGAGTAAAAGGTAGCGATACCGACGCGCCTGGGCAGAAAAGCGTGCATGGAAGGTAGCATCGACCTCCAGCGCCCAGCGCACCGCGACTCCTTCGGGCAAATGACTATTCACACCGCGCACCCAGGCTGTCAGCGGTCGCCTGGCTCCCGTATCGAAGTGCACCACCTGCTGGATGGCATGCACCCCGGCATCGGTCCGACCTGCACACAAGGCTGCAACCGGCTCGCCTGCAATGGCAGCCAATGCCGCTTCCAGTGCGTCCTGTACCGTGCCACCGCCAGCCTGACTCTGCCAGCCATGAAAAGGCTGGCCAAAATACTCAACACCAAGCGCAATACGAGTCAAGGATGTGATTCTCCTGATACGGGGTCAACAACAAACGGCCCGAAAGGGCCGTTTGCCATGGTTGGGGCATGCATTCTACCCCGGCTTGCGGCAGACTCAGCCGCCGATCTGCGCCAGAACTTCGCGCGCCTTTTCGACCAGATCGACTGGCCCCTCACCAATGACTTCCTGCAGCAATTCACGCGCCCCCTCGAGATCACCCATTTCCTGATAGGCCTTGGCCAGATCAAGCTTGGTATTGACCTCTTCCCAGCGTCCATCACGAACCGGGGTGGCCGCTTCAGTCTCCGGCGTCGTGGCAGCCGGCGCAGGTTCAGCAGCCAGGTCGAGATTGATCGAACCGATATCGAAATCCGAAGCCATCGGCTGACCAAGAAATACCGAGTCACTGAGTTTGACGTCGAAATCGATATCCTCGGGGGCTCCCACCGGCGTATTGATGACGGTGCTCGTCAAATCCGGCATGTTGACCACTGTACTGGCAAAGCTCGGAGCCGTTTCTATGCTCTGCGCCAGATCGGCCAGGTTCTGCTCGGCTACAGCATCGTCGCCAGCAAAAGTCGACATATCGGTGGGCACTTGTGTCGCAACCAGGGTTTCCGGCAAGGCATCACGCTCAGCCACGAGTTCCGTGGACGCGGGTGCTGCAATCCCAGGCTGCGCAAAATCGAGCCCATCCAGATTCAGGTCATTCTCGGTCTCATCAACCGTGAAATCGCTGCTTGGTGCAACGACCAAGGTTCCTTCCGGCGAGAACTGGTGCATGCCGTCAGTTGCGACGGGGGCTTTGGTCACAGCAGCAGCCGGCACATCGGTTGACGGTACCGGCGACTCGGCAGCAGCCAGCTTGCTATCGCCAAGGTCGAAGTCAAGACTGATGTCGCTTGCCACGAAAGGATCTTCCGCCACTTCCTCCGGCACAGACACCTCCGGCGCCGCGAAAGACAGCGGCTGAGTTTTTTCGGCCGCAAATTCAAGCACCGTATCCTTTGCCGGAGTTGTCGCCATCGTGGGTACAACAGGCGCTTCGGGTTCGGCGGCCGGAAAATCGAAGGATAAATCAGCATCGGCCGCCCGCTCTGGCGAGGCCTGCGGCAATTCAGGCACAGGCGCAGCCTCAACGGCAACGGAATCAGATTCGCTGGCCGGCACCTCGAAAGCTGACACAGCGACTGGCTCCACTGTGGCCACCGGGGCTTCGGGCGGCAAAGCAATTTCCACCGGAGCACCTGGCGACACCGCAGCACTTGTTTTTGCTGCGCCATAAAGCGGGTTGCTGGGGTCGATCTGCCGTCCCATCTCCGCTACCTTGTGCCATTCTGGACCATTACCCCCCGATTGCGCATAAAGCTCACCGGCCAGGGTTTCAAATTGCTTGGTGCTACGTCGGTTCGCGTAAATCTCCAGCAATTTGGCATGAATGGCAAGACGGCTCGGATCCTTGTGCATTGCTTCGAGCAAAATCTCTTCGGCCTGGGAATCACGCCCGTAGGCCATATAAACATCCGCTTCAGCGACGGGGTCCACTTCATCGGTATCAATGGTTCCCGGACCGGCCTGGCTGAACTCGCCGGTATGAGGCGGCGCAGTACCGGTATCAACCGTCTGCCCACCATTCGTGCCAAACACAGAATTTGGCCCAAGGCTGGAGGGCGGTGGCGGCAGGGTCTCGGTCAGCGCGATTTCGGTTGCTGTATTTTGTTGCCGACGACGATAGAAGAACAAGCCTCCAAGCAGTGCCAAGGCACCTGCACCACCCACCAGAGGCAGCGGATCTTCCAGCAGGCCATCAAGGAAGCCAGCCTCTGGCACAGGCTCCGGCTCCGGCTCTGAAACTGATGCTATCGGTTTTTCAACAGGGAGCGGTGCCGGCTCGGCAACGGGCGCTGGCGCAGTCTCTTCAGCCGGCGCAGCAGCCTGTTCGGCTGGGGTTTCCGCTGCAGGCGCAGTTTCTGCGGCAGGCGCGCTTTCCTGCGCTGGAGCAGAAACCGCCTCCTTCACTACTTCAACCGGGGTTGCCGCGACCGGCGCAACCACCGCTGCAGCAGGCGGCGCTACTGCCGGTTTTTCGAGTTCTGCCAGACGCTGGTTCTTCATCTCCAGCAATTTCTGCAATTCACCCAGATTCTTTTCCAGAAGTGTTACGCGTGTCTGCGATTCCTGCAGTGACTTCTCCAGAGCGAGGCGCTCCAGATCGTTTGCCTTGTCGCCTTTACCCCCCTTGTCTGCGCGCCCGACCTTGACCTGATCCTTGCTGGCATCGATGGCTGGCGTTTTTTCTTCCACACGAGGAGTAATCTTGCCGGCAGCAGCCTGCTCAGGCGCCACGGCATCCTGCTTGCTCTCAGCCCCCTGGCTGGCTGCCGCTGCCAGTTTCTTCCGATAGGCATCAAAATCGCCCGCCGAAACATAGATCTGACGGGCCTCTTTGGGGCTGATCGCAGCGACAGCTGCCTCATCCGGAATATTCAGGATGGCGCCGGCTTTCAGGCGATGAATGTCGTTTTCGATGAAAGCTTTGCGGTTGTTGCGATAGATACCAGCCAGCATCTGCTCCAGCGTAACCCCCGCATATTGGCGCTCAGCAGCGATCTTGCGCAGATTTTCACCGCGCTCTACCGTATGCTGTCCTGGTTCGGCAGTCGCTGCCGGCGCTTTCGCCGCAGATGCCACCGGTGCGGCTTTGGCTGATGCTGCCGTATCCACAGGCTTGGGTGCCGGAGCACTGGCTACCGGTGCATCGTGCCGGTTGTCACGCACCGTTTCAACCACCCTCGCATCGACCGTGCTGCGCGCTTTGGCTGCCGGCGAAAATTCAGGAGGATCAAGGAGGAAGGTATACTCACGCACCAGGCGACCAGTTGGCCAGTTCAGCTCGACAAGAAAATCGAGGAATGGATCATTCACCGGGCGGCCGGAAGAAATCTTGAGTACTGCTTTACCGCCTTTACGCTTCTCGACATTGAAACTCAGATCATTCAGTACGCTCGAATACTCAACACCTGCCTGGCTGAACACATCGGCTGGTGCCAGACGCGCCGTCATCCCGCTCAATTCTTCCGGTGTAGCCGAGAGCGTCACCTCGGCACGTAAGGGCTGCCCCAGACCGGACAGCACCGTCAATTTACCCAGTCCTGCTGCATGCGCCGAGGCGCCCGCCAGAGACATGCCGGCAGCAACTGCAAGCGCCAGTGCGCACTTTTTGAATTTGGAAGATTTGTTCTCGATCACGGCCATGCCTTGCGCGTATTACTTGGAATAATCAAATTAACATCATGGGTTTAGCATTGCAAGCTAAACCCGCTTCTGAACAGGGGATTTTTGCATATCCCCAACAATGAAAAACGGGGCTGATGCCCCGTTTTTCATCAGTCCTGCGACACTCACGCAGCCAGCAGAATACGCAGCATGCGACGCAGCGGCTCGGCAGCACCCCACAACAACTGGTCGCCGCAAGTGAAGGCCGCCAGATACTCCGGACCCATCGCCATTTTGTGCAGACGGCCGACCGTCACCGTCAGCGTGCCGGTGACGGCCGCCGGCGTCAGTTCACGCTCGGAAATCTCGCGATCGTTCGGCACGACCTTGGCCCACGGGTTGGCCTTGGCGAGCATGTCGGAAATCTCGTCGAGTGGCACGTCCTTCTTCAGCTTGATGGTCAGCGCCTGGCTGTGGCAACGCATCGCGCCGATGCGCACGCACAGGCCGTCGATGGGAATCGAACCGGCCGTGCGGAAAGCCGGCTTGCCGAGGATCTTGTTGCATTCGGCGCCGCCCTTCCACTCTTCCTTGGACTGGCCGTTTTCGTACGGCACGTCGATCCACGGGATCAGCGAGCCGGCAAGCGGCGTGTTGCGGAAGTTCTTCTTCGGGAAGCTGTCGGAGCGGATGGTCTCGGCAACCTTGCGATCGATGTCGAGAATAGCCGAGGCCGGATCGGCGAGCAGATCCTTGACCGAGTCGTGAATGACGCCCATCTGCGAGATCAGCTCACGCATGTTCTGCGCACCGGCGCCGGACGCAGCCTGGTAGGTCATGGACGTGGCCCACTCGACCAGATCGTTCTGGAACAGGCCACCAAGGCCCATCAGCATCAGGGAAACGGTGCAGTTGCCGCCGATCCAGTTTTTTCCGCCCTTGGCCAGCGCATCCTTGATCACGTGCATATTGACCGGATCGAGTACGATCACGGCGTCATCAGCCATGCGCAGCGACGAGGCGGCATCGATCCAGTGGCCGTTCCAGCCGGCGGCGCGCAGCTTGGGGAAGACTTCCTTGGTGTAGTCGCCGCCCTGGCAGGTGATGATGATCTCGCAGGCCTTCAGCGCCTCGATGTTGGACGCGTCCTGCAGCGGCAGCGAGGCTTCCTTGCCGCCGAAGACCGGCGCCTTGCCGCCAGCGGCGGAGGTCGAGAAATAAACCGGATCGATATGAGCGAAATCGCCCTCTTCGACCATACGCTGCATCAGCACGGAACCGACCATGCCACGCCAACCGACCAGACCAACCTTCTTCATTACCATTCCCTTCTAATATGAAAAACGAAGCGTGAAATGCAAAGCGCAAGGTTCGCCCAACGCAGCGATTACGCCTGCCATGATTCACATTTCACAGATTTTTAAGGACCGCCTCACCCATTTCCCGCGTGCCCACTTTGTTCGTGCCGCGTTCGTAGATATCACCGGTGCGATAACCCTGAGACAGCACTTTCTTGACTGCGTTCTCGATCCGCTCTGCTTCTTCCTCACGGCCGAAGGTGTAGCGCAGCATCATCGCTGCCGACAAAATGGTCGCCAGCGGATTCGCCAGGTTCTTGCCGGCAATATCAGGCGCCGAGCCGTGCGACGGTTCGTACAGCCCCTTGTTCTTTTCGTCGAGCGAAGCCGACGGCAGCATGCCGATCGATCCGGTCAACATCGAAGCTTCGTCGGACAGGATGTCGCCGAACATGTTGCCGGTCACCATCACGTCAAACTGTTTGGGCGCCCGCACCAGTTGCATGGCGGCGTTATCGACCAGCATATGGCTGAGTTCAACGTCCGGATAATCCTTGCTGACTTCGATCATCACATCGCGCCACAACTGTGTGCATTCAAGGACGTTCATCTTGTCCACCGAACACAGCTTCTTGTTGCGCTTCTGTGCGGCCTGGAAGGCGACGTGACCGATGCGGCGGATTTCCGACTCGCTGTAGACCATGGTATTGAAACCGACGCGCTCGCCATTCTCCTCGCGCACGCCACGTGGCTGACCGAAATAGATATCACCGGTCAATTCACGCACGATGAGGATGTCCAGCCCCGCCACGACTTCCGGCTTCAGGGTGGAGGCGTTGGCCAGTTCCGGGTAAAGAATGGCCGGGCGCAGGTTGGCGAACAGGTTGAGATCCTTGCGGATACCCAGCAGACCGCGCTCTGGACGCTTTTCGCGCGGCAGGCCGTCCCACTGCGGGCCACCAACGGCGCCGAGCAGTACGGCGTCAGCCGCACGCGCCAGCTTCTGCGTGGCTTCCGGGTAAGGATCACCCGTCGCGTCAACAGCACAACCGCCCAGCAGCGCTTCTTCCATTTCGAATTTCAGATCCAGCGCATGCAGAACGCGGACCGCTTCGGCCATGATTTCCGGGCCGATGCCATCACCTGGCAATACACAAATCTTCATGTCATCTCCTTGTCAAGCAAACAGCCAGGGCTGCTGAATGCGGCGGTTGGCTTCGAACGCCTTGATTTTCTCGGCATGGCGCAGGGTCAGACCGATATCGTCCCAGCCATTGATCAGACATTCCTTGCGGAATGCGTCCACCTCGAATGTGCAGGCATGGCCATCCGGGCGGGTGACTGTCTGCGCCGGCAGATCGACACGCAGGCGATAACCGGGCGTTGCTTCGACCTGCTGCAGGATGGCCGCAATTTCCGCGGCCGGCAGGACGATGGGCAAAATGCCGTTCTTGAAGCAGTTATTGAAGAAAATATCGGCAAACGATTCGGCGATGATGGCCTTGAAGCCATAATCCAGGAGCGCCCAGGGCGCATGTTCGCGCGAGCTGCCACAGCCGAAATTGGCCCGGGTGAGGAGGATTTCTGCCCCCTGATAACGCGGCTGGTTGAGCACGAAATCGGGATTCTTCGGACGCTGAGAGCAATCCTGGCCCGGCTCACCCACATCAAGGTAGCGCCATTCATCGAACGCATTCGGACCGAAACCGGAGCGCTTGATCGACTTCAGGAACTGCTTGGGAATGATGGCGTCGGTATCGACGTTGTTGCGATCAAGAGGCGCCACCAACGCATCAAGCTGTACGAATTTTTCCATTTACTCCACCGCTTTCTGAACGGCCTCGCCGCCCTTTTTCATGGCCTCACCGACCACTTCACCACCTTTTTTGATGACTTCCCCGGTTTTTTCCGCGCCGATGGCGACGTCTTTCTTCACCCCTTCGGCCGTATTGCAGGCCGCGAGCAGCAGGAAGACAGCAATGCAGAATCCGTGTTTCATCGCCACTCCTCAGCGCAGATCGCGCACATCGGCGAAATGTCCGGCAATCGCCGCCGCCGCTGCCATGGCCGGGCTGAGCAGGTGCGTACGTCCACCGGCGCCCTGCCGCCCTTCGAAATTACGGTTCGAGGTCGAGGCGCAGCGCTCGCCAGGTTCCAGACGATCGGCATTCATCGCCAGGCACATCGAACAGCCCGGTTCGCGCCATTCAAAGCCAGCGGCAATGAAGATCTTGTCCAGACCTTCGGCCTCGGCCTGACGCTTGACCAGCCCTGAACCCGGTACTGCCAGCGCCAGCTTGACGTTGGGAGCAATATGCTTGCCCTGGATCACTGCCGCGGCCTCGCGCAGATCCTCGATACGCGAATTGGTGCACGAACCGATGAACACCTTGTCGATAGCAATCGAGGTCATCGGCGTATTCGCTTGCAGCCCCATGTATTTCAGCGCCCGCTCCATGCCCTCGCGCTTGACTGGATCGTTTTCCCGTGCCGGATCGGGCACTACGGCATCAACCGGCACGACCATTTCAGGCGAAGTCCCCCAGGTCACCTGCGGTCGAATGTCTTCCGCCCGCAGCGTCACGGTCCGGTCGAACGAGGCACCGGCATCGGAATGCAGGGTACGCCAGTAGGCCACTGCCTGCTCCCAGATATCGCCCTTCGGCGAGAAGGGGCGGTCCCTGAGGTATTCGATGGTCGTATCATCAACGGCCACAAAGCCCATGCGCGCCCCGCCTTCGATCGCCATGTTGCACAGCGTCATGCGGCCTTCCATCGACAGACTGCGAATGGCGCTGCCACCGAACTCGATGGCGTAGCCGGTCCCACCCGCCGTACCAATGGTACCAATGATGGCCAGGGCGACGTCCTTGGCGGTCACGCCCGGGCCCAACTGGCCCTCTACCGCCACCAGCATGGTTTTCGACTTCTTCTGCACCAGACACTGGGTCGCCAGCACATGCTCGACTTCCGAAGTACCGATGCCATGCGCCAGACAGGCGAAAGCGCCGTGCGTCGACGTGTGCGAATCGCCACACACCACGGTCATCCCCGGCAGGGTGGCGCCATTTTCCGGGCCAACCACGTGCAGGATGCCCATCCGCGCATCCTTGAACGGGAAATAGGCCAAGGCACCAAACTCCCGGATATTGGCGTCGAGTGTCTCGACCTGCAGGCGGGAAATCGGATCCTTGATACCTTCGTCCCAGTGATCGGTCGGCGTGTTGTGATCCGGCGTCGACACGATGGAGGAAACCCGCCACGGCTTGCGCCCGGCCAGTTTCAAACCTTCAAAAGCCTGCGGGCTGGTGACTTCATGCACCAGGTGGCGATCGATGTAAAGCAGCGCCGTGCCGTCCTCTTCCTGATGGACGACATGGTTCTCCCACAATTTGTCGTAAAGTGTCTTGGGCATGGCTGACCTGAAAAATCGGCAAAACGCTGGATTATTGCACAGGACTCAGGCGTTTTCGGGAAGATTTTCGCCCCTCACCCCAGTGGCCCCGGCTTCGGCAAACCAGCGCCAGATCAGGCAAAAACCGAGCAACCCGAACACCGCTGCCAGGGCAAAAACCCAGCCTGCCCCCCACGGCTCCCAGAAAAGCCCGCTCAGCAGCGCACCGAGCAGGCCGCCGGCACCAAAGGACAAGCTCGAATAAAGCGCCTGCCCGCGCCCCCGCAGCTGCTGAGGAAAATACTGGTTAACCGCCGCAATGGCGGCCGCATGGTAGGCACCAAACGTCAGCCCGTGCAGTGACTGCACCAGCAGCATGGTCAACAACGAGTCGACGGCCCAGCCCATGAGCAGGAAACGCGGTACCGCCGCAGCAAAACTCACCAGCAGGATGGCGCGCAGGGAAAACCGCCGCAGCAGCCGTGGCATCAACAAAAACACGCCAATCTCGGCCAGCACCCCCAGCGACCAGAGCAAACCGATCATGGCCTTGCCATAACCATGATCGCTCAGGTGGATGGAGAAGAAAACATAGAACCCACCATGCGCGGTCGACATGGCGGTGCACGCCAGCATCAGCGCCAGCACCGGCGGCCGGCGCAGGACCACCATGATGGGCGCTGCCGGTGAACCTGCCGGATGGGGCGGCGCTTCTGGCAGGCTAAGCGCCAGCAGCAGCAAACCTGCCAGGATCAGGGTGCATGCCCACAACACGCCAACAGGTGGCATGAAATCGAGCAGCAGGCCGGTCGCCAGCACCGCAACGATGAAACCGACCGATCCCCAGACCCGCACCGGGCCATAACGCCCGCCTTCCTCGCGCAGATGATCGAAAGTCAACATTTCGACCAATGGCAGGGCGCCGCTCCAGAAAAACGCCAGCACGGCCATTGCCAGCAACATGCTAGGCAAACGGTCGAGCCAGAAGAAGCTGACAAAACCGAGCAGGCCGATCAAGCCCGCCAGGCGAATAATGCGCAAGCGGTAGCCAAAGCGGTCCACCACCCAGCCCCAGACATTGGGACCGAAGACGCGCATCAACTGCATCTGCGACATCAGCAGGCCGATATCCAGCGCCGAAAACTCGATCGCTTGCAGGTACAGGCCGAAATAAGGCGAGAAAGCGCCAATGAAGGCGAAATAGAAAAAATAGTACGCGGCCAACCGCGCGTAGGGAAAAGCCTTGTGCGCCGTCATAAGCAATGCGGCTGCAGGGAAGCTGGCAATTCTGTGTCTCTCTGCGCTGCCGCGCCTAGTTCAGGCAATACCGCTGCCGCCGCAGGCAGGACGGAACGCCCCAACCCGGCCACGGTTCAGGCGATACGCGGTGTCGTGCAGCGCACATCGGCGCACTGCGCGCGGTGCCGCAGCGCGTGATCCATCAGCACCAGCGCCAGCATCGCCTCGGCAATCGGTGTCGCGCGAATGCCGACACACGGGTCATGCCGCCCCTGTGTCGCCACGTCGACGGCATTCCCCGCCACATCAATCGAGCGCCGCGGCTGGGCAATGGAGGAAGTCGGTTTGATCGCCATGTTGACAACGATTTCCTGCCCCGTGGACAAGCCGCCAAGAATGCCGCCCGCGTGATTGCTGAGAAACCCCTGCGGCGTCATTTCGTCGCCATGCTCGCTGCCTTTTTGCGCCACTGACGCAAAACCCGCACCGATTTCCACGCCTTTCACCGCATTGATGCTCATCATGGCGTAAGCGATCTCGGCATCCAGCCGGTCGAATACCGGCTCGCCCCAGCCCGGCGGCACGCCCTGGGCCGTGACCGTGATGCGGGCGCCCACCGAGTCAAGCGACTTGCGTAGCGCATCCATGTAGTTTTCCAGCTCCGGCACGATGTCGGCGTTGGGTGCAAAAAACGGGTTCTGCTCGATGGCTTCCGCGCTGATAAAAGGAATGTCGATCGGCCCGAGCGCACTCATCCAGCCGCGAATACTGATGCCATGGTGTTCCCGCAGCCATTTCCTGGCGATCGCCCCGGCTGCCACGCGGACCGCGGTTTCGCGCGCCGATGAACGACCTCCGCCACGATAATCGCGGAAACCATATTTCTGCGTATACACATAGTCGGCATGGCCGGGGCGGAAGGTACTGGCAATGTTGCCGTAATCCTTGCTGCGCTGATCCTGGTTGCGGATCAGCAGGGCAATCGGCGTGCCGGTCGTCTTGCCCTCGAAAACACCGGAAAGAATCTCCACCGTATCCGGCTCACGGCGCTGCGTCACATGTCGGGAAGTGCCGGGTTTTCGCCGGTCCAGCTCCTGCTGGATGTCTGCCGCATCCAGTGCCAGGCCCGGTGGGCAGCCGTCGACAACACAGCCGATCCCCTGACCATGCGACTCGCCAAAGGAAGTGACTGTAAATAAAGTCCCGAAAGTATTGCCTGACATCGCTCACCACCGCACGCTCAAGAGGGTGCGGATTTTAGCACGGCGACAATGCACCGCTCCGGTTGCACTCAGGCTTCGGCTGCTTCTTCCGGCCAGTTCTTGATGTAGTTCTTGAGCAGCGTATTTTCCAGGCTTTGCTCTTCGAGCACGGCTTTCGCCACATCAAGGAAGGAAATCACGCCCTGCAAATCGCCATCCTCGACCACCGGCACATAGCGCGAATGTTTTTCGATCATCAGGCGGCGCAGGCTAAAGGCATCCATGGCCGGGGGCACAGTCACCGGAGCGGACACCATCACTTCACGCACAGTAGGCCAGAGCCCCGTCTGGTTCGCAGCTTTCACGGCCTGCAAAACCTCACGGAAAGTCACCAGCCCCACCATCTTGCCCCCTGCCATGACCACCAGCGAACCGACATCGAGATCAGCCATGGCTGCCACCACGGCCTCCAGGTTCTGCTCAGGCGTCGTCGTATACAGCGCCCCGCCCTTCACCCGCAAGATTTCCTTGACCAGCATATTGATTCTCTCCGTGTTCCCACAACTCGAATCTGGGGGATATTAGTGGAAGCCAAGACGATACGCAAAACCGGGAGCGGGCCAGAGATGCAATGCACCATTGATCGCGCCATCGCCCAACCGTGCAGGTATCACCCCTTGGCCGCATCCCCCAGCTCGATGTTCTCTGCGGTCTCGGCTTCGAGACGCGCCAGCTCGCGTTCCCTATCCTGTTCGCTGTCGGCAAAGCGCTGGGCAATCGACTGGAACTCATCTTGGATGGCCAGAAAGGCGTCCACCACGTCCGGATCGAAGTGACTGCCCAGCCCGGCCAAGATGATTTCCGTCGCCGCGGCATGACTCATCGGCGCCTTGTACACCCGCCGACTGATGAGTGCATCGTACACGTCCGCCAAGGCCATGAGCCGGGCCGAAAGGGGAATGTCCGTTCCCGCAAGCCCCTCCGGATAGCCGCTACCATCCCATTTCTCCTGGTGGCTGTAGGCAATCTCCTTGGCGCAGGCAAGAAAGTCCACCGTCATTCCCAACTGTTTCTCGGCGTGCTCGATGGCATCCCGCCCCAAGGCAGGGTGGGTCTTCATGACCTCAAACTCTTCCGTTGTGAGTCGGCCTGGCTTGAGCAGAATGCGGTCAGGAATGCCCACTTTACCGATGTCGTGCAGCGGCGCGGATTTGTACAGTGTATCGATGTAGGCATCGGTCAGCCTGACCGCCCAGAAAGGATGCGACCGCAGGTGCTGCGCCAGCGCACGCACGTAATGCTGGGTACGACGGATATGGTTGCCGGTTTCGTTATCCCGCGTTTCGGCCAGCGATGCCATGACCAGGATGGTCACATCCTGAATCGCCTGGAGTTCGCGGGTGCGTTTGGCCACCTCGCTTTCCAGAAAGGCCGCTTTGTCGCGCAGGAAATCGGCGCTTGCCTTCAGTTGCAGATGCGCAGCAACACGCGCCAGAACGATGGGCGGACTGATCGGCTTGGTGATGTAATCGACCGCCCCCAGTTCCAGCCCACGTCGCTCATCTTCCACCTCCGCCTTGGCGGTCAGGAAAATGATGGGAATGTTCCAGCTCGCCGGATTGGCCTTGAGCCGCGAGCAGACTTCGTAGCCATCCATGTCCGGCATCATGATGTCGAGCAGGATCAGGTCCGGAGGATGATCGGAGAGCGCGATTTTCAGGGCTTTCTCACCATGGTTGGCCACCTTTACCTTGTACTCGTCCTTGAGCAGCTTACTCATCAAGGTCAGATTGTCCGGCAGATCGTCCACCACCAGCACGGTGGGCTTGCTGGTGAAAT
The DNA here is from genome assembly GCF_905120355.1 of Azonexus hydrophilus. Classification (GTDB taxonomy): domain Bacteria; phylum Pseudomonadota; class Gammaproteobacteria; order Burkholderiales; family Rhodocyclaceae; genus Azonexus. The sequence continues at coordinate 168,930 of NZ_CAJHOB010000001.1, forward strand.
CCAGTGCTTGCGTCATGACAAGTCTCCCAGGGTAATGCCACCCGCCGCAGCCGCCTGCTTCAGGCCAGCCAGCGCCGTCTCGAATTCAAACCCGCGCATGGCGCGCTCCACGGCCGCAAAATGCGGCCCCAGGCCGCGCTCCAGCAGCATCCGCTCGGCATCCAGGACATCTGCGGCCTCGGCATCATCGTCCGCCAGCAACCCAGCCAGCCGCTGCAACACCTGTGGCAGACGGGCCGCATCCTGAGGAGACACATTGCCCGCAGCAGGCTGTGCGGCAGCTGGTGCTGTGTTGGCCAGAAAAGCCTGCAGCGCCGTACGGCAGGCTTCAAGCTCAGGCGCCAGGCGGGCCAGCCCGGTACGTGCGGCCTGCGCATCGCGTTCGCGACACGCATGTTCCAACGCTGCGGCAGCAACCTGTACCGGTTGCGCCCCTATGTTGCCGGCACCTCCTTTGATGTTGTGTGCCAGACGCTCGGCCAGTGTCCAGTCCTCCTGCCCCAACGCGGTTTGCAGCTGTGCCACCGCATCCGCCTGACCACTGACGAATTTCTCCAGCATGGTCCGGTACAGGGCAGTCTTTCCCATCACCCGAGCCAAGCCAGAACGCACATCCAGCCCGGCAATCGCACCGGGCCGGGGTATCTGCGCAGCATTCACGGGGTCTGCGCGTGCAGATTTATCCCCCACGCTGCCCGCCGCGCCCCCATCCCCCAACCCTGGCCGGGGTTGAATCCAGCGACGCAGGGCGGCCCACAACTGGACCGGCTCGACTGGTTTGGCGACATGATCATTCATGCCGGCCTCAAGGCAACGCTCCCGGTCACTCTGCATGGCATTTGCCGTCATTGCCACGATGGGCAAAGTACAGCCCTGGGCCCGCAAGCGGCGGGTGGCCTCCAGACCATCCATCACCGGCATCTGCATGTCCATGAGAATGAGGTCATAGGACGGCAGGGCGCTGCCCACTTTCTCCACTGCCTGGGCACCATCTGCCGCCAGATCAACCTGAAAACCCGCATCGGCGAGCAGCTCACTGGCCACCTGCTGATTCATCTCGTTGTCTTCAACCAGCAGGATGCGGGCCCCCGCCAGAGTCTCCAGGCCATGCCGGGAAGCAGGAAGCGGCGAAATCACACCTTCCTCAACGGCCTCGCCCCCTCCGCCCAGCAGGCGCCGCATCTCGTCATAAAGCAAGGAAGCGCTCACGGGCTTGATCAGCACATTTTCCATACCGGCCTGACGCGCCCCATGCAGCACTTCCTCTCGCCCATGTGCCGTCACCATGACCAGGCGCGGGCACTGGTTTCCCAACTGGGCGCGCAGGACACGAGCCACTTCGACGCCATCCATGCCGGGCATCTGCCAGTCCAGCAGCACCACCTGGAAAGGTTTTTGCTGTGCCAGCGAGGACTGGATCAAGGCGATCGCTGCCGGGCCGCTATCCGCCTCCGCCACCGTCAGCTGCATGGCCTTGAGCATCTCACCGATGACCTTGCGTGCATTCTCATTGTCATCCACCACCAGCACCTGCTGGCCACACAGTTCATGGGGGAACACACGGGGCTGACTGGCCTGCGTGCCGCGCCCCAGCCGGGCAGTGAACCAGAAAGTGGAGCCCTCACCCAATGTGGACACCACCCCCACCTCGCCGCCCATGAGTTCGGCCAGACGCCGGGAAATCGCCAACCCCAGCCCGGTGCCGCCGTAGCGTCGGGTCGTGGACGTATCGGCCTGCTGAAAACTCTGGAACAGTCGCTCCTGCTGTGCCGGACTCAACCCGATACCCGTATCACGCACAGCGAAGTAGAGCACGACCTCATCCACGCTGCTTTCCTTGAGCTGGACCAGAATGTCGATTTCGCCCTGCTCCGTAAACTTGACCGCATTGTTGGCGTAATTGATGAGCACCTGCCCCAGCCGCAAAGGGTCACCCAGCAAATTCCGTGGCACATCCTGGTCTACCTGGAAAATCAGCTCCAACCCCTTGTCTGCGGCTTTCTCGACCACCAGGTTGCTCACATTTTCCAGGACCTGTTCCAGATCGAACTCGACCCGTTCGACAGTGAGTTTGCCGGCTTCGATCTTGGAAAAGTCGAGAATGTCATTGATGATGCCCAGGAGGTGCTGACCAGATTGCTGGATCTTGCGCAGATAATCCTGCTGCCGGGGTGTCAGCGCCGTCTTCAACGCCAGGTGGGACATGCCGATGATGGAATTCATCGGCGTCCGGATTTCGTGGCTCATATTGGCCAGGAAATCCGATTTCATCCGCGTCGCCTCTTCCGCCACTTCTTTGGCGCGCAGCAGCGCTTCCTGCGCCTGTTTCAGCGGACTGATATCGACCAGCACGCCGATCAGCCCCCCCGGACGCCCATCAGCGAGCCGGAAACCACTGACCGAGTACATCACCTGATGGCGGCTGCCGTCGCCAAAACTGATTTCCAGCTCCCGCACCACCGCTGCCGAGCGCCGGATCAGGTCCATGTCTTCGGCGTGGAAGGTCTGACGATCCGCCACAGGCAGATAATCAAGCTCCAGCACTGTCTTGCCAAGCAGGTAGTCGCGTCGCGTCGCAAAAGCCTGCTCGTAAGCCTTGTTGCAGCCAAGAAACCGCCCTGCCGGATCTTTGAAGAAGAGGGGATTGGGCAGGGTATCGATCAACCCGGCCTGAAACAGCAGCTGATCGGCCAGCTCCTGCTTGGCCAGCTGCTGCTCGGTCACATCCAGCCAGTAGCCGTTCCAGCTCTGGCCACCATCCGCCGTAGAGGTCATTTCCAGGCGCGTTTCCACCCAGCGCAAGTGTTGCCCGGGAAGCTGGACACGCTCCACGAAACTCCCCCCGCACCCTTCCTTGATGGCGCTCTGCAGCAGTATCTGGCCCCGCTGGCGATCTTCCGGCAGTACATGGTTCCAGCGCAGCTCAGGCTCAGCCAGAATTTCCAGGTGGTTGTAACCGTAAATCTCACTGACTTTGCTGCTGATGAAGACAAATCCTTCATCTCCATCTATCGGCCGTTCATAGCGGAAAACCGCACACGGTAGTGAATCCGCCATATCCATCAGCAAACGGCGTGAATGCTCAGCCGCCGACTTGATTTCCGCCAGCTGGTGCGTCCGCTCCAGCACCTTCTCCTCCAAATTCAGATTGCTCTCCGCGAGCGAACGAGTAGCTCCCAGCAATGCGCGGCGCATGGCATCCTGAGCGACGGCGAGCGCATCAATTTCACGCCAGGAAGACGCCACCTGTACCGGCGCTTCCAACTGCATAGCGCCCAATCTCTGGCTTTCCGCCGTCAACTGTTCCAGCGGCCGGGAAAACCGCGCCGCCATGCGCCAGGCAACGACAAAAGCAAAAGCCAACGCGCCCAACGCCAGCACGCCGAGCAACACCACCTCGTCCGCCTGTCCTGGCATGAAATCCTCCTCGGGCGCAAACACCCCTAGCCAGAATTTCTGTTCCCCCAGATCCAGGGGCCGAAAATAGGCAAACCAGTCCTTCCCATCTAGGCGATAAGGCAGCAGGCTGTTCTGCGGCTCCTGCGCCGCCTGCCATTTGGCGAAACCCTGCGACAGGGAAGGGATATCGAGCTCATCAGGCGTTTTCAGCACCGCCCCACGGATGGCATCGATCTGCTGGAAACGCGGATGATTCGGCAAACCGATCAGCTTGGAATCTGCCGCCGCCATCAGCATGGCCAGACCATGCTGCCCTACCTGCAGAGTGGTGGTGAATCGGGAAATATCAAGCAGCCTGACATCATGCGCAATGACATAACGCCCGCCATCGGCATCTGTCCAGCGCCGCGCTGCGGTGATACCGGGTTCCCGTGTCGTAAAGAAAGTATACGGCTGGGTCCAGAAACGTTCCCCCTCTTCCGCCAGCGCCATGGCACCCATGAACCAAGGACGGGTACGCGCGTCGTAATCGTGCTCCCGCATTTCAACCGTTTCCAGTTGCCCGTCCGGACTCCAGGTCAGCCAGAAGGTCTGCTTGCCCCAAGCCTCCGGATGACTGATGCGATTAACCCAACGGCCATCATCCTGTTGCAGGAGCAGGATTTCCTGCCCGGACTCACGTGCAAAAATGACGGAAGAAATCTCTTTATGATTCTGAATGACCGGAAAGAAGAACTGATTGAAACGCAGCAGCTCATCGTGTTTCAGCGTGCCATCCCGGCCCCATTGATAACTGGTATCGAGTGTCGTCTCCACCGTCGCCAGCAACCGTTGCATGCGCGCCTGAATCTGGGTGACGCCTTGGTCAAGCTGGGATTGAGCAATATTCTCAATCGCCGGCACGATGATGAAACGATAGGCGCTGAAGGCAAACAACAGCAAGGTGGCCAGCACAATCAGGAAAGCCTGCAGCACCAGGCTTTCTCGTATGCTCAGACGGGGTGAGGCCATGGCTTTTCGTTCCGGGCGGCGGGGCTTTCAGTATGCCAGTCAGAACCGCACCTCACAATCCTGAAACAATCGCACTGCGAACAGCAAGAAGCCCGCCTTGATTCGGTGCATGACTCACTCATGAACGGTGACACTTGTAGCAAAAACCGTCACACAACACCGTGAGCCGTTTGATACTTTTGCGACTCTAAGCTACGCTGCACGCCATTCACATTTTCTGGAACCCGTTATGACCACTCCGTACGAAATCAATCGCTCCGGCACGCTGGCCGAAACCCCCCAGCAAAACCGCGTTCTGCGCAACACCTACATGCTGCTCGGCATTTCCATGGTACCGACCGTACTGGGTGCTCTGGCAGGCATTCAGATGGGCTTTTCCTTTTTTGCCGGCAGCCCGCTGATTTCCTTCCTGCTGTTCATGGGCATTGCCTTCGGCTTCATGTGGGGCATTGAAAAGAACAAGAACAGCGGCCTGGGCGTTGCCCTGCTGCTTGGTTTCACCTTCTTCATGGGCCTGATGCTCTCACGCATCCTGCAGTATGCCCTGGGCTTCAGCAACGGCGGTTCGATGATTGCCCTCGCCGCCGGAGGTACCGGCGCAATCTTCCTGACGCTGTCTTCGATTGCCGCAACCACCAAGCGTGATTTCAGCGGCATGGGAAATTTCCTGTTCGCCGGAGTGATCCTGGTGCTGCTGGCCATTGTCGCCAACATCTTCTTCCAGATCCCCGCCCTGTCCCTGGCCATTTCTGCCGCCGTGGTCGGCATTTTCTCGGCCTACATCCTGTACGACATCAACCGCATCGTGCATGGTGGCGAAACGAGCTACGTTACCGCCACCCTGGCCGTGTATCTTGATGTTTACAACGTGTTCGTCGGCCTGTTGCAACTGATCATGGCCTTCACTGGCGAACGCGACTAAGCAGGCGCAGATTCTTTCTGCAACCAGTTCAAGCGGCGGGTCTGGCACCCGCCGTTTTTTATTCCCGCTCGAACAAGGCGATCGACTCCACATGCGCCGTATGGGGAAACATGTTAACGATCCCCGCTGCCTGCAAGCGATATCCCTTGAGACTGGTCAGCACACCCGCATCGCGTGCCAGCGTCGCCGGATTGCAGGACACATACACCAGACGCCGAGGCGCGTCGCCGCCCAGCGCCTTGCATAACTCAAGTGCCCCCTCGCGTGGTGGGTCGATCAGCATCTTGTCGAACCTGCCCAGCCCGGCCAGCCAGTCTTCCGTACTATTGAACAGATTGGCCGCGACAAAGGACACTTTCTCGGCCAACGCATTTGCCCGCGCCGCCTGATGCCCACGCGCCACCAGCGCGGGACTGCCCTCGACACCCACCACCTCGGCCCCTCGTCGGGCAATCGGCAGGGTGAAATTGCCAAGACCACAGAACATGTCAGCAATACGTTCGCCCGGCTGAGGATCAAGGAGTTGCAGGGCACGCCGCACCATGACCCGGTTCATGGCGTGATTTACCTGGGTGAAATCAGTCGGGCGAAACTCCAGCTCCAGATCGAACTCCGGCAGCAGATATGACAGGCGCGGACCCGGCAACGGATAAAAGCGCACCACACTGTCCGGACCTTTGGGCTGCAGATAAAACACCACCTGATGTCGATCTGCAAACGCCCGCAATGCCTCTTCGTCGCGGCGGCTCAACTGCTGCAGAATCCGCAGCACGATCGCCGTGCATTTTTCGCCGACAGCAATTTCGATTTGTGGCAAACGCTCGGCAATGCTCAACCCCCCGAGCAATTCACGCAGCGGCATGAGCAGGTTCGACGCCTGCGGCAGCAACACCGGGCAAGTACGAATGTCGGCAATATAACTGCTGCGCCACTCGTGAAATCCAATCAACATGCCACCGCGCGACGCCAGTTTACGCACACCGAGACGCGCACGATGCCGATACGCCCAGGCCGCTCCCTGTATCGGCGGCAAGACCTGCGCCGGACGCACGCGGCCGATATGCCACAGACTGTCTTCCAGCACCCGCTGCTTGGCTGCCAGCTGACCCGCCGGATGCATATGCTGCATTGCACAGCCGCCGCAGATGCCAAAGTGCGGGCAAACCGGTTCGACACGCGCCGCCGAAGCGCGCTGTACTTTCACTAGATGCGCCAGCTCGTATTTTGGCTTTTGGCGAAAGCTCGCATATTCGACACATTCGCCGGGCAAGGCACCATCAACGAAAATTGTCTTGCCCTCGCGCCGGGTAATGCCACGCGCTTCATGATCCAGTGATTCAATAATCCCCGTGGGCACGATAGGCTCCGCAAAAAGGGCAGATTCTATCAATTCGGTTATAGTCCGGGACATGGCGCGCACATTGCTCACTACCTGGGGAGACTACCTGGCCGCAGCGGATGCCTTGCTGGCACGCTGCGCGCACAGTATCTGCGTCTTCGATGGCGACCTAGCCAATCTGCACTGGGAAAACCCGCAGCGTCTGGCGCTTCTGACCACACTCCTGGCCACTCAGAACGAAGCCCCCTTACGCGTGGTGCTACGTGACAGCCGGCATTTTCTTGTCAAAGCACCGCGTATTTACCAAACGTTACAAACTTGGTCACACCGCGCGCAGGTCCGCCAAACGTCAAGAGCACTCTCCGAACTGCGTGATGCAATTTTGATTGTCGACCGACAAAATGCGCTGATCCGCTTCGAAAAAACGCTGCCACGCAGCGTATTGATCGAAAACAGCCCGGAAGAAGTTTTACCCTATCAGCAACGCTTCGATGAAATCTGGCAGGAATCGGGGAAAAACCTGTTGCAAACGTCTCTCGGCTTATGACATTCTTGGGGCCACTAGCGCATCTCGCTGCATTGCAGCACGATTTTTCGCTATAATCGCGGCCGGATCGGCGCTTGCTGACCGGCCCAACACCGAATCGGATTGTGTAATCTCTTTGTAGTTGTTTCTTGTCGATAAGGAAATCTCATGAACAAGCTGTCTATTCTCTTTGCTGCCCTGTTTGCCGTCGCCCTGAGCGCTTGCGGTAAGAAGGAAGAACCGGTTGCTCCGGCTCCGGCTCCGGTCGAACAAGCTGCCCCGGCCGCTGAACAAGCTGCTCCGGCCGCTGAAGGCGAAGCCGCTGCTCCGGCCGCTGAAGGCGAAGCCGCTGCTCCGGCTGCTGAAGGCGAAGCCGCTGCTCCGGCTGCCGAAGCTGCTGCCCAAGCTGTTGAAGAAAAGAAGTAATTCACTTCTAGCCTTGCAAAAACGGGACTTCGGTCCCGTTTTTTTCGTCTTCTGTTTTCGTCCAGTGATAAGAACGTCGCCACAAATCACACCCCGAAAAGATTTACTTCGGGCAATAAAAAACCGGGACCAGCCCGGTTTTTTATTGTCCAGAGAATTATCTTCTCCAGGATGCAGGTCAGCGCAATTCTTTCTGCAGCAGACCGAGAATACGGCGTGCCGTTTCGGAGCGATCGACACCACCTTCGTTCGTCAGCACCTGCACCGAAGTGTTACTACCGGAAGCATCCAGGAAAATCCGGTACTGACCACGGGTATCGACAGGTTTTTCAGCACTCCAGAAATTCAGCTTGGACAACCAGCCATCCTGCTTCTTGCTGGCATTATCCTTGTCAGGGTCGACATAGCGGACAAAATAGAGACCACGCGAGCGGTCGCGGTCCTCGACAGTGAAACCAATGCGATCAAGCGCCAACCCGACACGACGCCAGGCGCGGTCAAAGCGGTCAAAGACTTCCAGTTTGCCACTGCCATCCTCAGCACTTCCCAGACGCGCCCGCGGCTCGACTTTCTGCGTGACCAAAGCCGCTTCGGCACGTTTTTCTTCCGCCCCCAAACGCACCATCAGGCGCCGCAGCATTTCTGCTTCCAGCTCCGGATCAGCAGGACGCGGTTGCCAGCGGGTATCGTCTTTGGCCGCCGAGGTGTAGACCTCTTCCATCCCTCGGTGGCTGATGTAGATTTCCGTCGTTCCAGCCTCACTACCGCGCTCCAGCCGGGTACGGAACTTGTCACGTTCGCCCGTGGAGTAAAGGGAATCGAGAATCCGCCCCAGCGTGTTGCGAATGATGTCGGAAGGAATCTTGGCCCGGTCTTCCGCCCAATCGGTTTCCATCACACCTGCTTCCGGGCGCTCGACATTGACGATAAACCCCGTTTCCTGCCAGAACTCCTTGACCGTGTCCCACAGTGCCTCTGGCGGCATGGCAGCGACCAGCCAACGCTGATTGCCGGAACGCTCGACACGAATCTTGTCCACTTGCGGCAGAATCGCGGATTGCCCTGCCTGCGCGCCCGGCTCACGCTCTGCGGCATAAGCCGAGAATGTTGCCGAACCACGACCTGCATCGTCAGGAACCAGATAACGGTCGTCGCGTTGCAGGCTGGAAAGATCCGGCGGCACTTCCAGAGTAGGAACCTTGCCCGCCGATTTGTATTCGATCTTGCGCCCTTCCGGAATGATGTTGCCGCTGCATCCAGCAACGGCCGCGGCCAGCACACACAGAGTCAAGCCGGGCAAACGACGATTTTGTAATTTCATGCCTTTTTTATACCTCTATCCCTGCCTGGCGCAAGGCCGCCAGAACACGTCCATGGTTAGCATCAGCCAGCGGTGTCAGCGGCAAACGAATGCCCTCACCCATCAGCCCCATGCGCTGCACCGCCCACTTCACGGGAATCGGATTGGCCTCGCAGAATAGATCCCGGTGCAAGCCAAGCAGGCGGAAATGCAATTCGCGCGCCTTGCCGACATTGCCCGCCGCCGCCGCCGCACACATCTCATGCATCAGGCGCGGCGCCACATTGGCGGTTACGGAAATATTGCCATGGAAGCCCATCATGATCGACAGCACACAGGTAAGGTCGTCGCCGCTGTACAGGGCAAACTCCTTGGGAGCACGCTGGATCAGGTCATAGGCGCGATCCATGTTGCCGGTGGCGTCCTTGACGCCGACGATTCCCGGCACTTCAGCCAGACGCAGGATGGTGTCGTTCGCCATGTCGGCGACGGTGCGGCCGGGCACGTTGTAGAGCAGCACGGGCAGATCAACCGCTTCGGCAATCGTACGGAAATGACGGTACAAGCCTTCCTGGGTGGGTTTGTTGTAATACGGCACCACTGACAGCGCCATATCGGCACCCGCCGTCTTGGCAAACTTCGTCAGCTCAATGGCTTCAGCGGTTGAATTGGCACCGGTGCCAGCAATCACGGGAATGCGTCCGGCAGCATGCTCAACCGTTGTTTTGATCAGGGTGCAATGCTCTTCGACATCGACAGTAGGCGATTCGCCGGTCGTGCCGACGACGACGATGGCATCACTGCCTTCCTGCACATGGAAATCGACCAGACGCCGCAGGGCATCGAGATCAAGACTGCCATCTGCATGCATGGGGGTAACGATGGCGACGATGGATCCGGTAATCATGAAGTTTGGCTCAAAAATAACTCGGGGATTGTAACTGAAAGCCGTTCCGCAAACGAAACGCTATACATTTTGCAATTTTTCACGACACAGACCACACAAAAAACCCGCCGGATAAGGCGGCGGGTTTCTATGCAAATCAGTGCTTACATACGTTCGAAGATACAGGCAATACCCTGACCACCACCGATACACATGGTCACCAGGGCATACTTGCCGCCGACTCGCTGCAATTCATAAACCGCTTTGGTGGCAATGAAGGCACCGGAGCAGCCCACCGGGTGGCCCAAGGCAATTGCGCCGCCGTTCGGGTTGGTTTTCACCGGGTCCAGGTCCAGCCCCTTGGAAACGGCGATAGCCTGTGCCGCAAAAGCTTCGTTCGATTCGATGACATCCATCTGATCGAGTGTCAGACCGGCTTTCTTCAGCGCCAGCTTGGTCGCCGGGATCGGGCCTTCACCCATGACATCGTTCGGAACGCCTGCAACTGCGTACGACACCAGACGGGCCAGCGGCTTTTGACCCGCCTTGGCCGCCAGGTCGGCAGCAGCGAGCACGAAGAAAGCCGCGCCGTCGTTGATGCCCGAAGCGTTACCCGCAGTCACCGTGCCATCCTTCTTGAAGGCCGGTTTCATCTTGGCCAGCGACTCCAGCGTGGTAGCCGGCTTCAGATGCTCATCGGCATCGAACACCACTTCACCCTTGCGGGTCTGCTTGACGATGGGCACGATCTGCGACTTGAAGTAACCGGCAGCTTGGGCGGCAGCAGCACGACGCTGCGATTCAAGGGCACAGGCATCCTGATCTTCACGGCTGATGCCCCACTTGGTGGCGAGATTCTCGGCGGTGATCCCCATGTGACCCACACCGAACGGATCAGTCAGCACGGCAACCATCATGTCGATCGCCTTGGTATCGCCCATGCGAGCGCCCGTACGCAATGCCGGCATCAGATAGCCGCCGCGCGACATGACTTCGACGCCGCCACCAATACCGTAATCGCAATCGCCCAGCATGATCTGCTGGGCAGTCGTCACAATCCCCTGCAAACCGGAAGAGCACAGACGATTGACCTGCATGGCCACGGAGTCCATGGACAGACCGGCCTGAATGCTGGCAACACGGGGCACATAGGCATAACGCGAGTCGGTCGGGATGCAATTGCCCACGGTGACATAGTTGATCTGCTGTGGATCAACACCGGAACGCACCACAGCTTCCTTCATCACGCTGCCGGCAAGCTCAGCGGGCTCCATGTCGGACAAAGAACCGCCAAAAGCACCAATGGCAGAACGCACTGCGCTCAGAACAACGACTTCTCTAGTCATGAACAACCTCCTCGAAAAAACCGATCAACCCACCACAGCGGCGAGTCCCAGGGAAAAAAGCAAAATAACCCATAACACTGTCGCCCGCCAGACCAAACCTACCGCGCGCTGAAGTGTATCCGGGTCGGCGGTCTCACCGACACCGAACTCCGGCACAGCAGAAACCTCGCCTTCGGCAAAACGGTCTCCACCCAGGCGCACACCGAGCGCACCCGCTCCACTGGCCAGCACGATAGCCGATTCCGGCTTGGCAAAAGCTTGCTGCACCTGATTGCGCCAGCAATGGATGGCATCTTCAAAATTACCGACGATGGCGAAAGCCACCGCCGTGACACGCTGCGGCAACCAGTCCAGCCAGGCAAAAACACGACGGGAAAAATGTGCGAAGTCACCGGTTTCTGCGTCCTGTTGCGCCCACCGCTCCTGCACGATCTGCGCCAGTCGATACAAAATGATGCCGCAAGGCCCGGGGAGAAGGACAAACCAGAGCATGACCGCAAAGACATGCCGATGCGCTGCCAGCAACGCTGTTTCGATAGCTTCCGCCGCAACCTCCTCGGCACTCAGCAGCTCTCGTGTGCGGCCCTGCCAGTCGGCCAGCGCCTGCCGCGCCCGCTCAATATCCCCCAGGCGCAAAGCCAGTTGAATCTCACTGAAATGGTGGCTGAATTGACGAAAGCCCATGCCGAGGTAAAGCACGCACACGGTCAACAGGAAGCCGAGGAGGACGTTCACCTTCGCCAGCACAAAATAAACCAGCCCCAACGCCAGCACTGGCAGCAGCACCGCCACCAGCCAGGCGGCAATTCCGTGGCTGCGTTGTCCGGCATTGAATTGCTGGGCAATGAAATCCGCCCAATGCTGCAATGGCTCTCCGACCACCCTGCGATACGCCAGCGGCTGGTATTGCTCGATGAAAAAAACGGCAATCAGGGCAAGAAGATTCATGCAAAAACAGCGCTCGTGGCCACCAGAGTCGACAGGCGTATCAAGATACCACAAGCCTTTCCGACAAAGAACGGATCATGCCGGCGGTAGCGCCCCAGATGAAATAGCGCCCATAAGGCATGGCGTAGTAGTGGCGCAAGGCACCACGCAAAAAAATGGAATGCCGCTGGTGATTGGCGGGATCAAGCAGGAAAGACAGCGGCACCTCGAAAATCTCAGCCACTTCGAATGGGTCCGGCTGCAATTCAAAAGGCGGCGTCAGGAGCCCGACCACAGGCGTCACAACGAAACCCGTCCCCGTGTAGTACTGCGGCAGATAGCCAAAAATCTCGATGTGACTCGGCGACAAACCGATTTCTTCCTGCGTTTCACGCAAGGCCGTCGCCTGTGGCGACACGTCCACAGCATCAACGCGCCCCCCTGGGAAGCTGACCTGACCCGCATGATCGCGCAAGTGGTCGGTGCGCTGTGTCAGCAACACGGTATGCCCCTGCGGGCGCTGAACGATGGGAAACAAGACCGCGGCAGGCGTCGCTGCCACTCCCGTCGCGCCATCTTCCAGCACCTTCACTTCACCGGTCGGCTCCGGCAAAAGCCGCTGACGCAAACGATCGAGAGAAAAATCAGACATCCGTTCAGAAGCGTTTCTTCAAGGTCATGGTGGCACCGTCGCGCTGCATTTCCATGCGATTCAGGAAGCTCATGCCCAACAGCGCAACCGGCATGTCGGTCGAGTGAATCGCCGCATCCACCTGGTGCAGCACGATACCGCCAACACGCACCTGATCGAGTTTAACGATACTGATCTGGGTCTGACCATTGGCCGTTTGCGAAATACCCTGCCGCCCCTTGCGCGGATCCAACCCCAACCGGCGCGCATCGCTTGCCCCCAGGGAAATCATGCTGGCCCCCGTATCCACCAGGAAGCGTACGGAATTTCCATTTACCGTACCGGTCGTCACGAAATGCCCCTGCCCATCGGCGGTCAGAATCACCTTGCCCGCACCATCTGACGCCAGCCCCACCGCATGCTGCCCCACCCGCAACGGCCGCTTGCGCCCGGCAATCTCGACGACGACCTGATCGCTCTGGACCGAGAGCAGCTTGATGCCGTCAATCGTCGCGCCCGCCTGCACAGCCCTGGGAGGCGCACCATTGATCATCAGCAAGGCCTTGCTGCCCATGATGCCGGCCAGTCCGACTTCCTGCGCCTGAACCGCAGCCCCAGGCAGCGCCAAGCCTGCCAGCAACAGCACCCGCCAACCTGGTTTACGGAACCGCATGTTTGCCCCTTAAAAATGCCCAACGATTGAAATCAGAGGAGCATTTTGCCACAAGCCATTGTCTTGCTGATGTCCTCACTACGCGCGATCCATTCCTGCCGCATGGCTTATCATTGCCGCCATCATGAACATCCTGATCGTCGACGACGAACCGGCCATCGCCGATACGCTGAGCTACGCGCTGCGCGCCGAGGGCTTCGCCACCGAGTGCTGCACGCTGGGCAGCGAGGCGCTGGCGCGGCTGCAACGGGGCGGCGTCGATTTCGTCGTCCTCGATGTCGGCCTGCCCGACATCACCGGCTTCGATGTCTGCCGCGCGCTGCGCCGCGACTCCGACCTACCGGTGCTGTTCCTCACTGCCCGTTCCGACGAGGTGGACCGCATCGTCGGCCTCGAACTGGGCGGCGACGACTACGTGACCAAGCCGTTCAGCCCGCGCGAGGTCGCCTCGCGGGTGCGCGCCATCCTGCGCCGCCTGCACGCCAACGGCGAATCTCGCGGTCAGCCTGAAAAACCGGCGAAATTCGCCGTCGACCGTGACGGCCTGCGCATCGCCTACCACGGACAGTGGCTGGCGCTGACCCGCTACGAATACCTGCTGCTGGCGCTGCTGCTCGAACGCCCGGGGCGCATCCTGAGCCGGCCGCAGATCATGGCGGCGGTCTGGCAGGACGACGGCGAAAGCCTGGAGCGCACCGTCGACACCCACATCAAGACGCTGCGCGGCAAGCTGCGCGCGGTGCGCGACGACGAGGTGATCCTCACCCATCGCGGCCTCGGCTACAGCCTGGCAGCCTGAGCATGAACATCTCGGTCCGCCTGTTTTTCGGCTACTTTCTGGTGGTCGGGCTGGCCGCCTGGTTCGTGCTGTACACCTTCGTCAAGGAGAGCGAGCCGAGCATCCGCCAGGCCACCGAGGAAAGCCTGGTCGACAGCGCCAACCTGCTCGCCGAACTGGCCGCCGGCGAACTCGCCGCCGGGCGCATCGAGGACGGCGCCTTCGCCAACGCCGTCGCCGCCGCACTGCAGCGCCATCCGAATGCCGAGATCTACGGCATCAGGAAGGACAGCGTCGACCTGCGCATCTACCTCACCGACGCGCGCGGCGTCGTCGTCTACGACTCAGCCGGTCAGGCGCAGGGTACTGACTTCTCGCAATGGAACGACGTCGCCCGCGTCCTGCGCGGCGAATACGGCGCCCGCCAGAGCCGCTACAACCCGGACGACCCGAGCACCTCGGTGATGCACGTCGCCGCGCCGGTGCGCCGCGACGGCCAGTTGATCGGCGTCGTCTCGCTGGCCAAGCCGATGACCTCGATCGCCCCCTTCGTCGACCGCGCCACCGACCGCGTGCGCGCCTCCGGCCTGACGCTGCTGCTGGCGACGGCGGTGATCGGCCTGGTGTTCACCGCCTGGCTCAGCTGGTCGATCCACCGCCTGCGCGACTACGCCCGCGCCGTCAGCGAAGGGCAGAAGGCCGAACCGCCGAGCGGCGGCGGCCGCCAACTCTCCGAACTGGCGCAGGCGCTGGCGACAATGCGCGAAAAACTCGAAGGCAAGCAGTACGTCGAACGCTACGTGCAGAACCTGGCGCACGAAATGAAAAGCCCGCTGACGGCGGTGATCGGCGCCGCCGAAATCCTCGAAGACGAGCTCCCGCCGGAAGACCGCCGCCGCTTCGCCGCCAGCATCGGCGAACAGGCCGGGCGCCTGCGCGACATCATCGAACGCATGCTGCAACTCGCCCGCGTCGAACAACTGCAGGCGCCCGGCGCCAATCTGACGGTCGACCTCGCCGAACTCCTGAAAACCGCCGTCGCCGACCGCCAGCTGGCGCTCGCCGCGCGTGACCTGCATTGCGTGATCGACGCCGAACCGGGCATCAACATCAACGGCGACGCCTTCCTGCTCCGCCAGGCCGTCCTCAACCTGCTCGACAACGCCATCGAGTTCTCGCCCGACGGCGGTGAAATCGCGCTGACTCTCCGTTCAACCGCAGAATCCGCCGAAATCCGCATCCGCGACCACGGCGCCGGCGCCCCCGACTACGCCCTGGCGCAACTCTTCAACCGCTTCTACTCCCTGCCCCGACCGGCGACGGGGAAGAAGAGCACGGGGTTGGGGTTGGCGTTGGTGCGGGAGGTGGCGCGACTGCACGGTGGCGAGGCGGGGTTTGCGAATCATCCGGAGGGTGGCGGGGAAGCGCATCTGACGCTGCAGCGTGCCTAGGACTCCGGTTGCAATTGGGTCGAAGAGGCGTTTCAGCCGCTGATTTCTAGACAGCAGCTATCGACCCTGAGCGGTCAGTCTATGCTTTGGTGATGCAACGACCGGTCTGGAGTAGCGTCGCGGTGTAGCGTTAGCTACCTCGGCGGCTGGCTTGCTCCTTGGTGGCCAGTAATCCTGCCAAAGCAAAATGCTTGAGATGGCTTTTGAGTTCATCTGCGGGCCGCGTCATCAATGCGCGAAATGGAGTAGGCGTATCGCGGTCCACTACCAGCATCATCAACATCGGTGCGATGACGCTCAGAACGCACCGCAACAACGCCGGGTCCTGTGCGCTGAATCCAGTAACTTCCGAAAGGATGTCGCTCATGAGCTTGAAGCGCGGCATCACCCCTTCTCGAACGAGGGCTGCTAGGTGGGTAGAAGGTGCAACCAACTCCCGGGCGAATACACGTCCATGCCAGCCCCCTTCGTCGTAAAGCCGGTCGACAATCATGTCGATGGCTGCGGATAGTTTGTTCTCCGCAGAATCCTGCCGAGCGTGAATTTCCTTGAGCTTCTGAAGGTTAATCAGCTGCTCATATCCTTCGAAGAGCACTGCTTGATACAACCCGTCGCGGCCGCCAAAGTGGTAATTGATGGCGGCAAGGTCTGTTCCGGCCGCTTCGCAAATCGCTTTGTTTGCGGCCCCTGCATAGCCAAGTCGTGCAAATAGCTGCCCGGCAACTTCCAGGAGGCGGGCTCGAGTTGCATCTCCATCGGCACGCGCTGCTCTCTTACGTCCAGCCATAGTTTTCAACCCAATCTTGATGCCCGAATGCTACCATAGTTGCAATTCAAATTGAATTTGAATATAGTGCGTCTATCGAGAACGTCAAGCGCAGGAGCATCGAATATGAACCGGAAAATTCTCGCCGGAGTTGCGATAGCAGTTGTTGGAGTCGTTGGTGTCAGCGCTTGGCTGTGGAGCGGAAACTCCTCGCAGAAGAACGACATCACGCTGCTTGGCAACGTCGACATCCGTCAGGTTTCACTGGCCTTCCAGGACAGCGAGCGCATTGTTGAAATGCGGGTTGAGGAAGGGGCGAAGGTCACAGCTGGCCAAGTTCTGGCGGTGCTCGACACTCGCACGCTCGAGCTTCAGGCGGCTCAGACCGAGGCTCAAATCGAGGTAAACAAGAAGGCTTTGCTGCGCTTACGCAACGGTTCGCGCCCGGAAGAAATAGGTCAGGCGCAGGCCCGGGTGGATGCTGCTACTACCGATGCAAAGTTGGCCGAGCTGGATTTCCAGCGGATGCAATCCATCGCAGAGGAAACTCATGGTCGAGGCGTTAGCCGCCAGGAATTGGACCGGGCCGCAGCGACATTAAAGGCGGCTCGTGCAAAAGTTGAAGACCAATCAATGGCCCTACGCCTCGCCAAATTAGGTCCGCGCTCTGAAGACATCGAGCAGGCGGCAGCCCAGCTCAAGGCATCGGAAGAGTCGTTGGCTTTACTCCGGCATCGCATTTCACTGGCTGAATTGAAAGCTCCGACCAATGCCGTCGTGCGTTCCAGATTAGCCGAGCCGGGCGACATGGCGTCGCCACAAAAACCGGTCTACGCCTTGGCCATCGTGCAACCCAAATGGATACGCGCTTACGTGAATGAGGCGCAGCTTGCCCGTGTCCGGCCAGGGATGTCGGCTGAGGTCAAAATAGACGGACTTCCTGACGCATCCATCGCCGGGGAGGTTGGATATATCTCCTCGGTAGCGGAATTCACGCCCAAACCCGTCCAAACGGAAGAGCTACGAACGAGCCTTGTCTATGAGGTCCGCGTACTGGTCAAGGACCCTGACGACCAGCTACGGCTGGGCATGCCAGCCACTGTCCGCTTGGTGCCCTAATCACCCCGAGGCACTCGGCAAATCATGACCACAACTGCTCTCACCGTTGATGCAAAGGATGTCGTCAAACGCTTCAAAGGAGCGGTTGGCGGGCCGGCATTGAACGGCATCACCCTCTCGATTCCCAAAGGGCAGCTCACCGCCCTCGTGGGGCCTGATGGCGCGGGCAAGACCACACTCATACGGTTAATCGCTGGTCTGATGAAGCCGGATTCAGGGAGCCTCTACACACTGGGCATTGATGTGGCCGCCAAGCCCCAGGAGGTACAAGACCTCATCAGCTACATGCCTCAACGCTTTGGCCTCTATGAAGACCTGAGCGTCATGGAGAACCTTAATCTCTATGCCGACCTGCACGGCGTACCAATGGATGAGCGTCGAGAACGCTTTGACCGCATGCTGTCCATGACAGACATGGCCGCATTCACCAATCGCCTGGCAGGAAATCTATCGGGCGGCATGAAGCAAAAGCTTGGGTTGGCCTGCACGCTGGTACGTTCCCCCCGGCTACTTCTTCTCGACGAACCGACCGTCGGCGTTGACCCGCTCTCCCGCCGTGAGTTGTGGCGCATCGTGCAGCAGCTAGTCGAGGAAGAAGGTCTTCCGGTGATTGTGAGCACGGCTTACATGGACGAAGCAGAGCGTTGTAAGCACGTCATCGTAATGACTGAAGGGCAAGTGCTAGCCCAGGGCACACCGGATGAACTGTGCCGGCCGGCCAAGGGCCGTTGCTTTGTTGCCTATCCGCGGGAAGGTGAGTTGGCTAGGACGCTACAGGCGAGACTTATCGACGATAAGAGGCATGTTCTCGATGCTGTGCCGGAAAGCGGCGCGGTGCGCTTTATCCAGGCTGGGGGCACGGAGCCTCGTGACCTTGAAGGAATACTTCTGGGAGCTCGATGCGAGGCCACTCCCTCCCGCCTCGAAGATGGAGTGATGACCCTCCTGCGCGAGCGTGCGACCCAGGACGGCCACGAGGATGCGGTTGAGACCAAGAGTTCGTCTGTACAGCTCGACACGAAGGACTCAATCGAGTTAATCAAGGTCCGCGACCTGGTTCGCCAATTTGGCAGCTTTACAGCGGTTGCCAGTACCTCGTTCAGCGTTCGCCGAGGCGAAATCTTCGGTCTACTCGGGCCCAATGGCGCGGGGAAGACGACCACATTCCGCATGCTTTGCGGCCTGCTCCCGGCGACCAGTGGCTTCCTCGAGGTGGCGGGTTTCAACCTGAGAACCGCCCGAGCACCTGCTCGCGCTCGCATCGGCTATGTCTCCCAGAAGTTTGCCCTGTATGGAAATCTGTCCGTCACCGAAAACCTCACGTTCTTCGGAGGCGCCTATGGCTTGGGCAGACAGGAGCTGAATGCCCAGGTAGAGCGAGCGCTAGACGAATTTCAGCTGCGGGAAAAGAAAGACGAACGAAGCGGTGAGCTTCCCGGCGGTTTCAAGCAACGGCTGGCCATGGCCACGGCCCTGATACATCGCCCCGAGATTCTCTTCCTCGACGAGCCCACCAGCGGCATCGACCCACTCGCCCGTCGTGCTTTCTGGCGGCGCATCACGACCCTTGCGGCCGAAGGCACCACCATCATCGTCACAACCCATTTCATGGAGGAAGCGGAGTATTGCGACCGCATCGTCATCCAGGATGCTGGGCGCTTGCTGGCGATT
Source organism: Azonexus hydrophilus (assembly GCF_905120355.1). GTDB lineage: Bacteria > Pseudomonadota > Gammaproteobacteria > Burkholderiales > Rhodocyclaceae > Azonexus. The sequence continues at coordinate 188,101 of NZ_CAJHOB010000001.1, forward strand.
GGAACACCTCACGAAGTTCGCAGCCAGGCATCGGGTGCGGCGAACATGAATGAGGCGTTCCTGGAGATTATCAAGAAGGCGCGCGAAAGCAGGCCGACCGGTGCCACCGCGGTGGAGGCCTGATGATGCAAACCCAATCGACTTGGCTCCCACGAAACTTGAGTCATTTTTGGCGACGGCTCAGGGCGCTCACCATCAAGGAGTTTCGCCAGCTGATACGCGACAAGAGCAACCTGGCGATAGGTATCTTCCTGCCCATCGCACTGATACTGCTCTTCGGGTACGGACTCTCGCTCGATATTCGGAATGCGCCAGTCGCCATCGTCCTAGAAGATGGCGCGCCCATGGCGCGCGATGTTGTGGCGGGATTGCGTGGCTCGGACTACATCGCCCCTCGTTACGTCACGACGATGGCCGAGGCGGAAGCCCTGATGCGTGGCCGCCAGGTCGACGGCATTGTCCGCATCCCCTCCGACTTTTCTCGGCAACTGGCTCAGGGCCGAGGAACGGTACAGCTTGTCGTCCATGGAACGGATGCAGCGACGGCCGCCAGTCTTCGTGGTTATGTGTCCGCAGCCATTGATGGATGGAACAAGCGCCGCGCCGATAGCGCCGGCAGGGTCAGTGCTGCTCCAGGCGTGGAGCTTGTTGACCGTCTCTGGTTCAACTCGGCCAATTCGAGCACCTGGTATCTGGTTCCTGGGCTGATAGTCCTCATCATGACCCTGGTTGGCGGATTCCTAACCTCGATGGTCATCGCCCGGGAATGGGAGCGCGGAACGATGGAGGCCCTTTTCGTCACCCCGGTGCGTTCCCTCGAAATACTGCTCGCCAAAATCATCCCGTACTTCGCGGTGGGTATGGGAGGGCTGACGCTCTGCCTGGTCGCCGCCCGGGGGTTGTTCCATGTGCCGCTTCACGGTTCGCTCTGGGTGCTGATGGTCAGTTCAATGCTTTATCTGATGGTCGCACTGAGTCTGGGGTTGTTGATTTCAGCGGCCGCCCGCAATCAGTTTCTTGCAAGCCAGGTCGCCGTCATCATTACCTTCCTGCCGGCCCTGATGCTCTCCGGCTTCCTGTTTGACCTGCACAACGTACCGACCGGCATCCAGAAGGTCGCGTCCATCCTGCCTGCAACCTACTACGTTGAACTGGCGCGCATGAGCTTCCTGGCCGGCGACAACCTCAACCTAATCGTGCGCGACTGGACAATCCTTGTCGTGCAGTTTGCCGTGCTCATCACGGGCGCGCGTCTACGAACCAAGAAGACATTGGACCGATGATGACTCTGCTCGAATCCATTACTGGTTCTCTTCGCCGAATCTCCTTCCTGTTCCGCAAGGAAGTCTTGGCGATTTTGAAGGACCCCGCCATCCGGGTAATTCTCATCGTCCCGATTGTTATCCAGTCGCTGGTCTTCGGTTACGCGGCCACCTACGACCTCAATCATGTGCGATACGCCGTTCTAAATGAGAGTCATGGCGCAGCCTCGACAAATCTGCTGGCTCGTCTGGAGGGCTCAAAGGTCTTTGTACGGGCGGCGACGCTGCGCAATTCAAGCGATATTGCTCGTGCTATCGACAATGGCGAGGCGCTGCTGGTTCTCCACTTCGCGCCCGACTTCGACGCGAAACTAGCATCAACGGGTAGCGCACCTGTTCAGCTCATTCTCGATGGGCGTAACTCGACCACTGCCAATATGGCGGCTGGCCACCTGAGCACCCTGATTGGCCAATTCAACGCTTCACTACCCAACGCGGTACGTCCACCCGTCAACATTGAAATCCGAGCCTGGTTCAATCCCAACCTGGAATCTCGGTGGAACATCGTTCCCGCCCTGATTGCTTCCCTGAGCATGATTCAAACTTTGCTGTTGGCCGCATTGTCGGTGGCCCGTGAGCGTGAACAGGGCACGTTCGACCAACTGCTCGTGACGCCACTGCGACCCATGGAGATTTTGATTGGCAAGGCGTCGCCGGCCATCACTATCGGACTGGTGCAGGCAAGCCTGGTTTTCTGCGTGGCGCTGTTCTGGTTCCGGATTCCGTTCCAGGGGTCCTTGGTTGTGCTCTATGTGGGGCTTGTCGCCTTTACAACGGCCTGCGTTGGTATTGGTCTCTCCATCTCGGCGCTGTCCCTGAATATGCACCAGGCAATGGTTTACGCCTTCGTACTCATCATGCCGCTCATCCTGTTGTCCGGGCTCGTCACGCCCGTTGGCAACATGCCTACCGCACTACAGATTCTGACTTACGCCGACCCGTTGCGATTCGCCATCGACCTGGTTCGCCGGGTCTATCTGGAGGGTGCTGGTTGGCAGGACGTAGGAATGGATTTTGTCCCGATGCTGGTGATAGCCGCGATAACGCTTCCCGTTGCCGCATGGCTTTTCCGAAATCGGCTGACCTAAGGGGAATGCAATGAAGAACACCTTAACCTTGCGTGTGCATCGGTCGCTGTGGCTCCTGAGCACGAGCATTCTATTGTCGGCATGTGCAGCCGTTGGCCCTGACTATAAGGCACCTGAGCTTTTGTCTCCGGCCACTTGGTCTTTATGGTCGAGCTCGAGCAAAGAATTGCCCAGGAACGAGGGGATGCAGGGAGCCCCCGAGCATAAGTGGTGGGCTGCATTTCAGGATTCCGTGCTGGACCAGTTGGAAACCCGCGTGCTTGAGTCCAGCCCAGACTTGAAGACTGCAATGCTTCACTATGAACAGGCACGCTCTCAGAGGAGTGTCACTGCTAGCCAGCAAGTCCCCGAAGTCAAACTCCAGGGTGGCGCAATTCGCCAGCGGCAGAGCGAATACGCGGCGGGGGACCGGGTGCTGGACGTAATGGCGCCGAATAATCGGGATGCGGTTGCCAAATCACTATCCGAGCCTTACACCTCCTACCAAGGCGGATTCGATGCGTCTTGGGAAATTGACCTGTGGGGACGTGTGCGCCGAGCGGTTGAGGCTGCTGATGCAGACATCGCCAATTCGTTGGCATTACTTGACCAGACCAGACTCGTCATCTCCAGCGACTTGGCGATGGCCTATATCGACCTGCGCACAACGCAACGCCTGTTGAAATTGACGCGGGACGACATCACGGCCCTGCGCGAGCGGACATCTATGATGGAGTCCAGGAGCAAGCATGGACTCGCCAACGATTTGGACCTTGAGCGCCAGCGGCTGCAACTGGCTGACCTTGAGGCACAGATGCCCCCGCTACTTGAACAGGAGGCACAGTCCAAGAACCGTATTTGCCTGCTTCTCGGGCTGCGCCCCGGTGATTTGGCCAAAGAGCTGGCCGCCGAGAGTGCTCCTGCCGCGGCAATGGTGTTGCCTCAATACAAGCTCGGCGTGCCATCTGAGTTGGCCGGTCGACGCCCTGACATTCGTGCGGCCGAAGCGCGCTTACATCAGGCAACTGCGGCGATAGGCGAAGCCCAGGCCCAGCTTTATCCTAGTGTTCGCCTTGGTCTTCGCTTCGGTTTGGATTCCTACGAAGCTGGCAAGTTTGGTGATTGGGGTAGCCGCTTCTGGTCTATCGGTCCGAGTTTGGATTTGCCGATTTTCGATGGTGGCCGCCGTCGTGCCACCGTGACGCTTCGAGAACTGCGCCAGCAGGAAGCTGCTATCGAATTTCAACGGACGGTATTGAGGGCTTGGCAGGAAGTTGACGATGCATTGACGTCCTATGCAGCAGAACAGGAACGGCAACAGCGCCTTCTTGTTAAGGCTCAAAGCAGTGCTGATGTCTATCAGTTGGCACAAGCTCGGGAGCGTGCCGGGTTGGTCGATTACCTCAATGTTATCGACGCTCAGCGTACCGACATTCAAGCAAGGCGTGACGTTGTTGCAAGCCAGGGGCGCACGCAGCTTCGCTTCATTGCAATATACCGAGCACTGGGTGGTGGAGTGGCTGAAACTGCTGACTGATGCTCCGCTTGGGTGGAGGCAGAAACTAAGAAAGCAGCCGTTCAAATGACAGCTTTAGGGCGAAGCCTACTGGCCGCTTGTGGCCGGAGGCTGACTGACGTCCCCTTGCGGTAGCCTCCCACTTCACCCCCACTTCACAAACCCTCATAACCACCTCACCTACCCCGTCCAGACTCGCTCCCGTCAATCACCCAGGGAGCCAATCATGGACAGGAAACTGCTTTACAAGATCGTCGCCATCGTCACGATGTCGATCCTTCTGCTGATACCGCTGGCGCTGATCGAGGGGCAGATTCGCGAGCGTAGCCAGCGGCAGCACGAGGTGCAGCAGAACATCGCCGAGAGTTCGGCCGGGCCGCAGACGCTGATCGGGCCGATTGTCGTGCTGCGTTACCGCGAGCGCCTGCGCGAGACGCGGGTGGCGCCGGAGACCGGCAAGGTCACCGAGAGCACGCGGGTGGTCGAGCATCGCCGGCTGGTGGCGCCGGAGTCGCTGGAGATCGACGGCGGCGTGAAGGTCGAGACGCGCCAGCGCGGCATCTACCAGGCGCGGCTGTTTCACCTCGACAGCCAGGTCGCCAGCCGCTTCCGCTTCAACGCGCCGCCGCCGAGCGGCGATGCCGAACTGCTCGACCTGCAGGCGACACTGGTCGTCGGGCTGTCCGATCCGCGCGGCGTGGCCAGCGATCCGGAGGTGACGATCAACGGCCAGCGCCATCGTTTCGCCAGCGGCAAGGTCGATCCGGAAATCATGCCCTTGCAGCCGTTGACCGTGACCCTCGGGCGCATCGAGGCGGGCAAGCCCTACGATTTCTCGCTGGCCTTTCCGCTGCATCTGACCGGCACCACGCGCCTGGCCATCGCGCCGGTCGGCGAGAGCAACCGCATCGCGCTGAAGTCGGCCTGGCCGCACCCAAATTTCGGCGGCCGCTTCCTGCCGCGCGAGCGCAGCGTCGGCGCCGACGGCTTCAGCGCCCGCTGGGAGGTCTCCCACCTCGCCCGCAATTTCGACAACGCACTCAACCCGAACAGCGGCGAGGCGCTGGCGATCGACTTCATCAACCCGGTCAACGTCTATCTGCAGTCGGAGCGCGCGGTGAAGTACGGCGTGCTGTTCATCGTGCTGACCTTCGCCGGCTTCTTCCTCACCGAAATCCTGCGCCGGGCGCCGATCCATCCGCTGCAATACCTGCTGGTCGGGCTAGCGCTGGCGATCTTCTTCCTGCTGCTGATCGCTTTCTCCGAGCACATGCCCTTCGCCACCGCCTACGGCCTGTCGGCGGTAGCCTGCATCGTGCTGATTGGCTGGTATCTGACCGGCGCGCTCGGCGGCTGGCGCCAGGGCGCAGCCTTTGGCGCCGGACTGAGCGGGCTTTACGGCGTGCTTTTCGGCGTGCTGCGTTCGGAAGACAACGCGCTGCTGATGGGCAGCCTGCTACTGTTCGCCGCACTCGGCGCGACCATGCTGGCGACCCGGCGATTCAACTGGTACCAAGAGGATGATGGGGGAGAAAACAGCTGACGCGCCGAGCCTGAAAGCAGCAGGGTCAACCTGCGTTCAGTCGCGGTAGTTACCGTCCTTGATCGGAAAATCGGTGATCTTACTGCGGATCAGCGCGATGGCTTCGCGCAGTTCGTCGATTTTCTTGCCGGACACCCGCACGGCATCCCCCTGGATGGACGCTTGCGCCTTCAGTTTGGCATCCTTGATCAGCTTGACGATCTTCTTCGCCAGCTCACTGTCGATGCCATCCTTGATTTTCAATTCCTGCTTGACCTTGTTGCCGGAAACGCTCTGCACCTTCTGCACATCCAGACGCTTGACGCTGTCCTTTTCCTTCTTTTCCAGGGCCGGAAACAGCAGATCCTTGATCTGGTCCAGCTGGAATTCGGAATCGCCCCACAGGGTGATGACCTTGTCCTTCTCGTTCAGCTCGGCCTTGGCCGAGGTGCCCTTGAAGTCGTAGCGGTTGTCGATCTGGCGCGCGGCAACATCGACAGCGTTCTTCAAGGCGACCATGTCGGCTTCGGAGGTGAAATCAAAACTAGGCATGGAAACTCCTGAAACGTGTATTGACGGTGCTGCGGCTACCTTGGCTGCCGCAGCAGCCTGGAATGATCAAGCAAAATGACAGACGTAGTGGTAAGGCTCGTCGCAGGCGATATCGAACGACGAATTGCCTGCTACGTTGAAGGACTGACCTGCCCCATACGTCACCCACTCGCTTTCGCCCTTGAGCCGGACGCGGCAGGAACCGCCAACGCCTTCCATGATTTCCGGGGCACCGGTATTGAAGGTCAGGGTGGACGGCAGGATCACGCCGACGGTCTTTTTCGAACCGTCAGCCAGAATGATGGTGTGGCTGACGCACTTGCCGTCGAAATACACATTGGCCGCCTTGACGACGCTGACTTGATCAAATTGCGCGGACATTCAAATTCCCCATATTTTCTGGATGACGGATTTGGCGATGAAACCGAACATGCCGAAGGCCAGCACGAAGAACAGGACGAATGTCCCGGTCTTGCCCGCCTTCGACCGCCAGGCAATTTCACCGATGATGAACAGCATGAACAGGATGAAGACGCCGACCCCCCAGGTCGAGAAGAAATCGGCGATCTGTTCTTCGGAGAGACCAAACAGGCCAGTGGGCGGCGGTGCGGGTTCCATCGTGAATCAGCCTTTCCTGGTTGTTTCTCAGTTCTTGCGTGCCTTGAGATTGGCAGCAATGCGCATGCGCAGCGCGTTGAGTTTGATGAAGCCGCCGGCATCCTTCTGGTCGTAAGCACCGGCATCGTCCTCGAAGGTGGCGATGGTCGGGTCGAACAGCGAATCAGTCTTCGAGTCGCGGCCGGTGACGATGACATTGCCCTTGTACAGCTTGAGGCGGACAAAGCCATTGACGCTCTGCTGGGTGTGGTCGATCAACGTCTGCAAGGCAATGCGCTCCGGGCTCCACCAGTAGCCGTTGTACACCAGACTGGCATAGCGCGGCATCAGATCGTCCTTGAGGTGAGCGACTTCGCGGTCAAGGGTCACCGATTCGATGGCGCGGTGCGCCTTGAGCAGGATGGTGCCGCCCGGGGTTTCGTAACAGCCGCGCGATTTCATGCCGACGTAGCGGTTTTCGACCAGGTCGAGGCGACCGATACCATGCTTGCCGCCCAGTTCGTTCAACTTGGCGAGCAGCTCGTGGGCGGCCATTTTCTGGCCGTTGATCGCCACCAGATCGCCCTTTTCGAAATCGAGGTCAATGTACTCCGCCGCATCCGGCGCCGCTTCCGGAGCCACCGTCCAGCGCCACATCGACTCTTCGGCCTCCGCCGCCGGATCTTCTAGGTGACGGCCCTCGTAGGAAATGTGCAGAAGGTTGGCGTCCATCGAGTAGGGCGAACCGCCCTGCTTGTGCTTCATGTCGACCGGAATGCCATGCTTTTCAGCGTAGGCCATGAGCTTTTCGCGCGACAGCAGATCCCATTCGCGCCACGGTGCAATCACCTTGACACCCGGCTTGAGCGCATAGGCGCCCAGTTCGAAGCGGACCTGATCGTTGCCCTTGCCGGTGGCTCCGTGCGAAATGGCATCGGCACCGGTGGCATTGGCGATCTCGATCAGGCGCTTGGCGATCAGCGGCCGGGCAATCGAGGTGCCCAGCAGGTATTCACCTTCATAGACGGTATTGGCGCGGAACATGGGGAAGACGAAATCCCGCACGAATTCTTCGCGCAGGTCGTCGATAAAGATATTCTCCGCCTTGATGCCAGCCTTCAGCGCCTTGGCGCGCGCCGGCTCCAGTTCTTCACCCTGACCAAGGTCGGCGGTAAAAGTCACCACCTCGCATTGGTAGGTATCTTGCAACCACTTCAGAATGACCGAGGTATCCAGACCACCGGAATAGGCCAGCACTACTTTTTTCACATCGCTCATTTCGTTTTCCTTGCGCTTTTGCTGTTTGCAGCCGCCCGGCACCCGCCGTGCGGCAAAAAAATCAGACCGGAATCACACCCGGCCGAGAACCAGATACTCCATCAAGGCCTTCTGCACATGCAGGCGATTTTCCGCCTCATCCCAGACTACCGACTGCGGCCCGTCGATCACCTCGGAAGTGACCTCCTCGCCACGATGCGCCGGCAGGCAGTGCATGAACAGGGCCTGCGGATGTGCCACCGCCATCATCTCGGCATCGACGCACCAGTCGGCAAAGGCCTTCATCCGCACCTCGTTTTCCGCTTCGAAACCCATCGACGTCCAGACATCGGTGGTGACCAGATCGGCACCGCGACACGCCGCCATCGGATCGGCAAAAATCTGGTAATGCGCCGGGTCGACACCGGAAATCAGTTCAGGGTTCAAGGCATATCCGGGCGGAGTCGAGACGTGCACCTTGAAATCCAGCACCTGTGCCGCCTGCAACCAGGTATTGCACATGTTGTTGGCGTCGCCGACCCAGGCCACCGTCTTGCCTTGAATCGAGCCGCGATGCTCGATGTAGGTGAAGATGTCAGCCAGGATCTGACAGGGATGGTATTCGTTGGTCAGGCCGTTGATCACCGGCACCCGCGAATTGGCGGCAAAGCGCTCGATGATGTCCTGCTCGAAGGTGCGGATCATCACGATATCGCTCATGCGCGAAATCACCTGCGCCGCATCTTCCACCGGCTCGCCGCGCCCGAGTTGCGAATCGCGGGTATTGAGGTAGATCGCCGTACCGCCCAGCTGCTGCACCCCGGCCTCGAACGACAGACGGGTGCGGGTGCTGGCTTTTTCAAAAATCATCACCAGCGTACGGTCGGTAAGCGGCCAGTATTTCTGATAGGCCTTGAACTGCGCCTTGATCCAGCGTGCCCGTTCGATCACGTGATCGTACTCTGCGCGACTGAAATCCTTGAACTGCAGGTAATGCTTGAGCGCCATGGTTTTACCCCGTGAGAAATTCCCGGATGAGCAAGCTCAGACGACTGACCAGTTCACGCGCGTCAGCCTCGCTGAAATTGAGCGCCGGCAACAGACGAACTACCGTATCGCCAGTCACGTTGATCAGCAGACCACTTTCCAGTGCTTTGCCCACCAGCGCGCCACAGGGCCGGTCGAGTTCGATACCGATCATCAGGCCGTGGCCACGGATATCGACCAGACCGTTGAGGCCACGCAGATTTTCCGCCACGCCCTCACGAATCAGGCGTCCCATACGGTCGGCGTTGGCGAGCAGGTTTTCTTCTTCCATGCAGGCCAGCGTAGTCAGCGCGGCGCGACAGGCCAACGGATTGCCACCGAAGGTCGAACCGTGATTGCCCGGCCCGAACAACCCGGCCGCCTTCCCTCCCGCCAGACAGGCACCGATCGGCACACCGGATGCCAGCCCCTTGGCCAGCGTGGCCACATCCGGCTGCACGCCGGCCAGTTGGTAACCGAACCACTGCCCGGTACGACCCATGCCGCACTGCACCTCATCGCACATCATCAGCCAGTCGTGGGCATCGCAAACCGCGCGCACCCCTTGGTAATAGGCCGTGTCGGCAAGGTGGATGCCGCCTTCGCCCTGAATGATTTCAAACAGCACCGCCACGATGTTCTTGTTGTGCTCGGCGACCGCTTTCAACGCGTCCAGATCACCGTAGGGGACACGCACGAAACCAGTGACCAAAGGCTCGAAACCGATCTGCACCTTGCGGTTGCCCGTCGCTGACAAGGTCGCCAGGGTCCGCCCGTGGAAGGCTTTTTCCATCACCACCACGGTCGGCAGCTCGATGCCTTTTTTGTGACCATAAAAGCGCGCCAGCTTGATCGCAGCTTCGTTGGCCTCGCAACCGGAATTGCAGAAAAACACTTCCGACATCCCGGACAGGGCGCACAACTTGTCCGCCAGCGCTTCCTGGCCGCTCACGCCGTACAGATTCGAGGTATGAATCAGGCGACTGGCCTGGTCGGCAATCGCCGCCACCAGTTTCGGGTGGGCGTGACCCAGGGTATTGACCGCAATGCCGGAAACAGCGTCGAGATATTCGCGCCCTTCGGTATCGGTGAGGCGGCTCCCCTGACCCTGGCTGAAAGCCACCGGCAGGCGAGCGTAGGTATTCATGACATGTGACATGAGGCGACCCCATAAACGAAAAACGGCGGCCAGCGCCGCCCAGTTGACGCTGCAAGATTCCCTTATTTCCGGGAAAAGCTTGCAGGAATGGAGATGTTAAGTGAAAAATAGCGCCCTGTATAGAACGGGCCAGCCATGAGAATAGCGATCTTCAATCAAAAAGGCGGCGTGGGCAAAACCACCACCGCACTCAATCTGGGGGCTGCCCTGCAGCGCTCTGGAACACCGCCGTTGCTCATTGACCTCGATCCGCAAGGGCACTTGTCCAGCATCCATGGCAAGACCTCGCTGCCATCGGAGCAGAGTCTGTTCGCGTTCTTCCAGGACCAGCGCACGCTGCGCGAACTGGAAGTCGACTGGGAGAATATCGGCCAGCTGATTCCCGCCCATCAGCAGCTGATCAAGGTCGATTCTATTTTCGGCAAGGGCCCGGCGATTCTCAACAAGCTGCGCCACGGCCTGGACACCCTCGATGCCAGCCACCCCAACCGTCCCTGCATCATCGATTGCTGTCCCTACATTGGTGTGCTGGCCCTGAACGCCATTTTCGCCTGCGAGCTGCTGATCATCCCGGTCTCCACCGACTACCTGTCACTGCAGGCGGCCGAGCAGATCTCACGTACCCTGCAGGTCCTGGAGCCGGTACTGAAACGACGGGTGCCGCGCTACTACCTGCTGACCCGCTTTGACCGCCGCCGCCGCATGAGCGAAGACGTACGCAGCAAACTGCGCGAGCGTTACGGCGACGAGGTGCTGGACACCGCCATCACCGAAAACGTAGCCGTCGCCGAGAGCCCGGCCTTCAACCAGGACGTGTTCCGGCGCAACGCGAGCAGCGCGGGGGCACAGGACTACCAGCACTTGTTCACCGAACTGGTTGAACGCGGCCACCTGCCCGCTGCCCCACCCGTCACTGGCTAAACCCGGGGGCTCAGCGGGTGCTAATCAGGTCCACCACGTCTTCATAATTGACGGTGCCCAAACGGCCATTCATCGGCACGTTCTGGTACACGCAATCGAGCACCTGGCAATTGTTATAGATCTGTTCCACCTTGCGCCGCGCATCGGCCTCGTCACGCCCATGAAAGGACAGGTGCTCAACGACGACTCCGGTCCGGGTGCGAATGCGGAACTGATATTTCCCTATCGTTCCTGCCAACATAAAAACCCCGTCAGATCAATGTAGTACGACGAGTATATGCAGCGGTTTCTAGGATTTCAATAAATTTTTTCATCTCCTGCCACGACCACCTGACGCACCAGCTCCCGTCCCGCATAGGCCAGCCAGGGCAGAACGAAGGGAAACAGCGGCAAGAGCAGGGCACTCCCCACCCCCAAAACCCCCAGAATGCCCGCCCACACCAGGGCGGGCCCAGGGTTGCCAAACACCAGCCGCACGCTGCACACCACTGCCGGTACCAGTTCAGCACGGCGTTCCGCCAGCAGGGGCACGGAAAAAGCCGTCACCACGTAAACCAGGGCCGCGATGAAACAACCCGACACCCCCGCCCAGAAGGCAAAGCGCGAAGCTTCCAGCGCCCGCTCCGGAACATGGGCAAAGGTAAATGGCGTACCGCCGACCATATAGCTGTAAAGAATGGCTGCATCCGTTGCGAAAATCAGGAACAACAGCAGGCAGACCAGCGCCAGCACCCACAGGGCCGGCGCTGCCTGAAAAAACCCGGCGGCAATTGCACCGGGACCGGGTGGTTCACCACGCTCGGCCGCACGGGCAATGCCAAAAAAACCCGCCAGCATGACCGGGCCGAACAACATGAACCCCCCTGCCGCTGCCAGCACAAACGGCAGCAGACCCTGACCGTGCAACAGCACGAACATCAGCACGCCAAGCAAGGCAAACGGCAAGGCGTAGAGGAAGGACAGGATGCGCGTCCGGCAAGCCATCTGCCAGCCAGCAGCCAGCGCCGCGCGCAGGGTGGCCAGGGTGTACGGACGCAAGCTCAAGGCGGGGAGAGTCATGACAGTTGGCGGCAAGTGAACAGTGCCGTCAGCCTAGCCCGGACCAGACTTCCCCGCTGCGATGCAGATCAAGAACGCCGATGCATTTCAATAACGGGCAAACACCCGCGCCGCACCCGTTGGCTCGATCAGCAACACGGCGTAAGCATCCTTGCGGCCGCCGTAGGCCGGCCCGTCCATCCCCGGCGAACCGACCGGCATGCCGGGCACCGCCAGCCCGAGCGCTGTCGGCCGCTCACGCAACAGACGCCGGATCTCTGCCGCCGGCACATGCCCTTCCAGCAAATAGCCACCGACCTTCGCCGTATGACAGGAAGCGTAGCGGGCCGGCATGCCAAGACGCTGGCGCTGCGCATCAAGATCATCGACCTCGTACACCTTGACGGCAAAACCATTCTTCTCCAGATGCGCCACCCAATCGCCGCAACAGCCACAGAGCGGACTTTTCCAGACCTCCACACCCTGCCGTGGCGCCTCCGCCTGCAGCAGGCCGTACCAGGGCAGGAGCACCGCAGCGGCAAGCAGGCGGCGGCGTGTATTCGATACATTCATTTTTCTCTCCTCGCTCAACGCACCACGGCCCGCGCCAGCAGGGGCTTCTGCCCCGGCCAGCTGACCTGCAGCAGCAGTTTGTCCCCCGCCACCAGCTGACCATCGCCTTGCAGTAGATCCTGGCCGCTCGCCTGCAGAGCGATTTCCTGCTTCTTCGTCCCCGACAGCACGGTCAGTTTGCCGCTGGCCCCTGCCGTCGCCAGCGGTGCGCCATGGTTGCTGGCATGCACGGTAATGCGCCCACCCTCGGCAACAATTTCGAATTGCGCCTGCCCGGCTTCCGCCACGGTGCCGCCATGCACCGCCTGGCCATGGCCTTCGTGCGCTGACAGCGGCTGGGCGGCACACGCTGCCGCAAGGAACAAAGGGAAAATCAGTCGTTTCATGATGTCACTCCTGTGTATCAAAGGGTTTCGTTGAATGATTCGCCGAGCAAACGTTCGGCCGGTTTACGGCCGAAGCGCCAGAACAGGGCGGGGGTGATGAAGGTGTCAAGCAGGGTCGCGCCAATCAGGCCGGAGAAAATCACCACGGCCACCGGATGCAGGATTTCAGTCCCCGGCTGTCCGGCCTCGAAAAGCAGGGGTGCCAGGGCAAACGCCGCCACCAATGCGGTCATCAGCACGGGCGTCAGACGTTCCTGCGCGCCGCGCACGATCATCTCCCGGGTGAAGCGCTCACCTTCGAAGCGCATCAGGTTGAGCCAGTGGCTGACCTTGAGAATGCCATTGCGCGTCGCGATGCCGGCCAGGGTAATGAATCCGATCAAGGCGGCAATCGACAACGGCTGCCCCGACAACCACAGCCCAAGCACCGCCCCCACCAACGCCAACGGCACGTTGGCCATGACCAGAATCGCCAGCAGCGCCGAACGGTAGCGCCCGTACAGCACCATGAACACCAGCAGGGCCGAACCGGTCGCCAGCAGGGCAATCAGGCGCGCGGCCTCCTCCTGCGCCTGGAATTGCCCGCCCAGGGTGATGAAGTAGCCGCTGGGCAGCGGCGTCCCGGCAATCGCTGCGCGCACGTCGGCCACCACCTCGGACAGCGCCCGCCCCTGCGCATTGAGCGACAGCACGATGCGTCGCCGGCCGTCATCGCGCGCAATCTGGTTCGGCCCGTCGCTCTCCTCGATGCGCGCCAGCTGCGCCAGGGGCACCGCCCCCAACGGGGTCTCGATGAGCAACGCCTGCAGGCTCTGCGGCCCCCGCCCCTCTTCCGGCAAACGCAAGCGCAGGTCGAATCGCCGGTTGCCATCGATGATCTGGCCGATCTTTTCTCCTTCGACCAGAATCTGCAGTTCCCGCAGCAACGCCCCGGGCGCCAGACCATAGCGGGCGGCGGCGGCAAAATCGACCGCGACCCGGATCTGCGGCGCCAGCACCTGTTTCTCGATCTCGAGATCGGCCACGCCGGGAATCTGCTGCAGCTTCTCGCGCAACACATGCGCCTGACTGCGCAACAGATCGAGATCGTCACCGAACAACTTCACCGCCACCTGCGCCCGCACCCCGGACAACATGTGATCGATCCGGTGCGAAATCGGCTGCCCCAGATTCAAGCTGCCAGGCAGATGCTTCAGGCGTTCACGGATGTCCGCATGCACCGCCTCCTTGTCGCGCCCGCCAGGTTGCAAACGCAATTCCAGTTCCGACACATGCACGCCTTCGGCATGCTCATCCAGCTCGGCGCGTCCGGAACGACGCCCGATCTGGGCGATCTCCGGCACCGCACGCAACAACAGTTCGGCCTGGGTGGCCACCTGCACCGATTCAGCCAGCGTCACCCCGGGATCGAGGCGTAAGGTCACGGTCATCGAGCCTTCGTTAAACGGTGGCAGAAAAGTGGTGGGGAAAAACGGCACGGCGGCCACCGCCAGCAACACAGCGGCCGCCGCACTCATGAGCGGCCCCCGGGGGGCTGCCAGCACCCGCTCGAGCAGCGGTTGATATGCACGTTTGAGGCGACTGACCAGCGCGGTGTCCACATGCCGGCGCGCCACCAGCGCCGGCAACAAGTAGTAGGACAGCACCGGCGTCACCGTCACCGACACCAGCAGCGAGGCCAGGATGGCAACGATGTACGCCACGCCCAACGGTACGAACAAGCGCCCCTCGATGCCGGGCAAGGCGAATAAGGGCACGAACACCAGGGCGATGATGAAGGTGGCGTAGACAATCGCCGAACGTACTTCGAGCGAAGCCTTGATCACCAGCTCGCGCACATCGTACGGCTGCCCCTGCGCCGCGGCCGCGCGCATGCGCCGCAGGATGTTTTCCACATCCACCACCGCATCATCGACCAGTTCGCCAATGGCAATCGCCAGCCCGCCCAGGGTCATGGTGTTGATTGATAATTTGAACCAGTCGAACACCAGTACCGCAATCAGGATCGAGAGCGGAATGGCGGTCAGCGAAATGAGCATGGTGCGCAGGTTGCCGAGGAAAAAGAACAGCACCCCGGCGACCAGGCAGGCGGCAAACAGCAGTTTGAGTTGCAGGTTGTCGATCGAGGACTTGATGAAATCGGCCTGGCGGAAAAACACTTCCGGCGCCAGCACGCCCGCAGGCAGGTTGTTTTTCATGTCCGCCAACGCCGCTTCCAGACGCCGGGTGAGATCGATGGTGTCGGCATTGGGCTGCTTCTGGATACTCAACACCACCGCCGGCGCACCGTTGAAACCCGCATCGCCGCGCTTCACCGCCGCCGCGAAATCGACCCGGGCGACTTGCCGCAACAAGATGGGCTGTCCGTTACGCGCCCCCAGGGCGAGATTGCGCAAATCCTCCAGCTGCGCGCTCCGCCCCAGATGGCGGATCAGGTATTCGCGGCCATTGATTTCGAGAAAGCCGCCGGAACTGTTCGTCGAATACCCGCGCAAGGCGCTTTCCAGTTGTTCCAGGCTGATACCCAGTTCGTTCATGCGCCGGCTATCAGGCTGGACCTGATATTGCCGCACCGCGCCGCCGATCGGAATCACCTGCGCCACGCCGGCCACCGCCAGCAGGCGCGGCCGCAGCACCCAGTCGGCGTACTCGCGGGCAGCCATGGCATCCCCCTGCTCCGCCGCCAACGGAATCGCCAGCATCATCACTTCGCCCATCACCGAAGACACTGCGCCCATGCTCGGCGTGATGCCTGCCGGCAATTCGCTGGCCAACCCGCCCAGGCGCTCGCTCACCATCTGCCGCGCCCGGTAGAGATCGGTTTGCCAGTCGAAAGCGACGTAGACGAACGACAACCCTGCTGCCGATACCGAACGCACGCTGCTGACACCGGGCAAACCGCTGAGCGCGGTTTCCAGCGGGAAGCTGATCAACTGCTCCACCTCTTCCGGCGCCATGCCGCCCGCTTCGGTCATCAAGGTCACCGTCGGTCGGTTGAGATCGGGAAAGACATCGACTGGCAGCCGTTGTGCCTGAAAGGCGCCGTACAGCATCAGGACGCAGGCGGCGACCAGCACCGGCAAACGGGCGGCCAGACTTTTTTCCAGTAACCACTGAAACATGCGGCCTCCTCAGCGGATCTGGCTGATCAGGCCAGCCCCGGACACCACCACCCGGTCTCCCGCCTGCAGACCATCACGCACCACTACCCGCTGCCCATCAAGCGGTTCGCTGCGCACGCTCTTCAACACGAACTGCTCGGCATGCACCTTGACCCAGACCGCCGGCAGATTGGCCGGCGTACGCACCAGCGCAGCACTCGGCAACGGCACGCCCGCCACCTCCTGCGCCAGCTGCACCTGCAGCCTGACCGGTTGCCCCAGCGGCCAGTGCACACCCGCCCCCGGCGCCCGCACGCCAAACAGCAAGGGCAGCGTCTGTTCGCGCAAACGCCGGGCAGCGCCGAGAAATTCCAGCGCCAGACCGGCCTCCGCCGGGGCCGTGCCGCTACTGTCCGCAGCCAGATAGGCCCGGGCGATGTCCTGCACGCGCAAGCCCGCATACGCGCTGGCCTCGACAAACAGGCTATCGGGATCGGTGATTTCAAAAATCAGCGCGCCCGCCTCAACCACCTGTCCGGCCACGCCATTGACCGCAGCCACCACGCCATCCACCGGCGCAATGAGGGCATCACTGCCGGACAAGCCCTGATTGAGCGCGGCCACCCGGGCACGCAGGCTACCGATTTCACTGGCGGCGGCCTCGATCTCCCTGCCCGGCACACTGTCGCGCAATTCCTGCAGCCGCGCCAACCGCTTCTCCGCCAGCTGCAAGGCCGCTGTCAACTCGGCCAGCTGCGCCACCTGCCCGGCCCGTTCCAGTTGCCCGGCCGCCGGCAGAATGCGTGCCAGCACCTGCCCCTTCTTCACCCGGCTCCCCGGCAACGGCAAACCCTGCGCCCCGGCCTCCAGCCGCCCGGCCAGCAACGCCTGCACCCGCCCGCCACGTTGCGGATCAAGTACCACCTGTCCGCTCAATTCGATGCTTTGCGGCACCGCCAACTGCTGTGCCACCTGGGTCCGTATCGCCAGCTGGCGCTGAGTCGGTTTGGGTAGAAAAACACTGCCGTCGGCCAGCCGTTTCGGCTGATCACCCGTATCCGGCAACTGTACCGGCGCATCGCCGTGATCGTGCCCCTCATGCGCCAGCCCGGGTACGGCAAGGCAAAACGCCCCCCAGACGGCAACCAGTGCTGCTCGCTGCATTCGGTTCATGCCGCACCTCGCTTGCCGCGCCGCCGCCAGGCCAGAGTCACCACCAGCCCGCCCACACCCGCCAGCAGGACGAGCCAGCGCGCCGTATGCGTGCTTACCGCCGCCACGCCGGGTGACTCAGCGGAACCAACCACCAAATCGCCCGCCAGCACATCGGCCGTCTCGTCCGTCAGCACGGTAAAGGCCAGAGGGTACGCACCCGCAGGGCGCAAGCGCGCCAGCCAGGCGGCGTCATCGATCCGGTACAGACCGGCCGCTGCATCGTAAGCAGCGACAATTTCCTCGCCCTGGGCTTCGACCGTCAGTTGCGCCGCCAGCACCGGCGTATTGTCCGGCGCCGCATCGACATACAGACGCAAGCCATCCTCGTACCAGCGGCCGACGATTTCAAATGACTCGCTCTCCGCCACCACCACCGGCACCGGTTCGACCGCCGCCGCAGCCAGACCGGCCAGCAACGCCAGCACAGCCCCCAGCGCAACCCGCCTCGGGGTTGCCGTTTTTTTCTGCCCAGGACACACCATGGAAAATCTCCGACTGAATCAGATACAGTCGGTGGCCCGGCGGGCCCGTTCAGTCAAATGAACCGGGAAGGCTGCGCACCAGCGCAGCAAGGCACCGCAGGAATACCGCCGACACTCAGGCGGCGGCGTGTTTGGGCGGTCGCTCCAGGCCCTGGGGAACGCGTGAGGTAAACACCGCCGCGTCAGCCCTGATCATGGCCTGGGTTACTGTCAGCAACGACAGCTTCGGTGCCGCCGCCAGATAGACAGGCACGTGGCCCAGCGTGTGCCCAGGGCAACAATGATGTTGTGTGCTGACGCACTGTTCCGGCGTCGCGCACCCGGCATGCTCGCTGGCGTACCCGCCATCGTGCAGGGCACACGCTTCGTGCGTATCGCCGGCGGCATGCTTCAGCGCATGCGCCGTTTCGATACTGGCGTGCCCCGCCGCCTCGCCCGCCATTTCCCAGCCAAAACCGGGCGCGAGCACGGTCAATGCCAGAACGAAGGCAAGCAGACGGGAGAGAAAAGGAAGGTGGGCCGACATAGGCCGCCACTATAAACCAGCCCGCCCCTGCCGGCACGCGGCGTTACCGACAGTTACAGGAGACTCTGGCAGCGGGAACTTTCAGCGGCTGTACAGACCCTGAAGAAGGAGCACTCTGGCCAGCAGGTGGCCCCGCATGTTGTCTGTGCGATACGGACGCCCAGGAGTTGATCATGACGATCTTCACCAAACGGATTTATGCCCCCGCCGCCGTCAACGACGGCTGGCGTGTGCTGGTGGATCGCCTGTGGCCCCGGGGCGTGCGCCGGGAAGAAACCGCCCTCGATCACTGGCTGAAGGAGATCGCACCCTCCGCTGAATTGCGCCGCTGGTTCGGCCATGAACTCGACAAGTGGCCTGAGTTTTCCGCCCGCTACCGGGCCGAATTGACTGCCCTGCGCCAGCGCCAGCCACAGGTACTGGCGGAACTGCGCCGACACATGGCAAGCGGCAATATCACCCTGCTCTTTGCCGCCCGTGATTGTGAGCATAACCAGGCTGTGGTGCTGAAAGCCTGGCTGGAAGACGAATTGGCCAGATCAGCACCCAGTTGAGCAGCGTTTGTCACATCCCGGCGGTCAAACCGCCAGCAAGGTCTGCCGTCCGTACCATTCCTCACCTGCGGCCAGCGTCTGCACCGTGTCAGCCGCCGCCGCTTCGATGCAGAGAAAATGCCGCCAGTCATCAGCAGGCAGATCCGGCGTGGCAGCACAGCCCGTCGCCCACGGATTCCACAGCACCGTATCGGGAAAACCCTGCTGCTGCAGTCCCAGGCTGAGATTGCCGGCGCGCAGCAATTGCGGCCGGCGGATCTGGCGATAGACCCGGTCTGTTGCGCCTTCGAGACACAATTCGGTGCCGCTGTCACGCTGCACGACGTCATCAGCCAGCGCATCGCGATAGTGGTGGCCGTACAAACCTTCGACAGCAACATCTTCCACCTGCACCACCCGCAGATAAGTGTGCAGGGCGGCGGTGAAATCAAAACTGCGCTCGCCGGGATTCGTCACGCACAACTCGAGATCGAGACGATCCGCTTCCAGCATCACCGTCAGTTCAAGCCCAAAGGCATGCGGCCAGAGGGCACGACTGTCGGCATCGTCATTGCAGGCCAGGGTCAGCAACGCGTAATCATCGCCACTGCGCTCGCTGGCAACCGACCAGGCGCGCGTCCGCACCAGTCCATGTCGGGGCAGCGGCCCAAGCGTGCCGAATTGCGGAAAGCAGACCGGAACCCCACCACGGATGGCGCTGGCACCGTCGAAGCGCGCCTGCTCCGAAAGATAGAGGCGTTCGCGCCCGTCCGGCGTCCGCCACGACAGCACCTGGGCGCCGAACAGGCTGACAGTGGCCTCGCTGCCCTGCGGGCCGTGCAGGCGCAGCGCAGGCTGGCCGTGAAAATCGATGTGTGCGATGGAAGTCGTCATATTTCTGTATCAGAGCGGGAAGAGGAAGACACCGGAACCACGTAAAGCTGCGGCCGTAACTGCAACCATTCGATCTCGTGGCCAAGCAGGGCAACCTTGCCCGGGCGGCGGTTATCGCCGGTATCGCTGTATTCGAAAGCGTACTGGCGGCGGATTTTCAGATGCCCGGCCGCATCGCGGGCAAAACCACAAAAACGCCCCAGCACCGTCTCATCGAGCAGCTGCACCCCTTCCTCGCGGCAGGCAGCGCGCACCGCCAGCACCCCGGCCTCGCGGGCTTTCAGGCTGTCCAGCCAGTACCAGACCAGCGCAGCGACAAAGAGGATGAAAAAGCTTTCGATGAGCGGCATAGCGGCGCAGTATACTGCCCCCATGCTCAGTTACCGCCACGCCTATCACGCCGGCAACCACGCCGATGTGCTCAAACACCTGATCCTTCTGCAGATCGCCCACTACATGGGGGAGAAAGCTGCGCCCTTCTGGATCATCGACACTCATGCCGGCGCCGGCTGTTACACGCTGGATGCGCCACACGCCATGAAACTCGCCGAATGGCAGGAAGGCATCGGCCGGCTGTGGCAGGCCAGTGGCTTGCCCCCGGCGGCAGCCGATTACCTCGATTTCGTCCGCATGCTCAACCCGGACGGTGCGCTCAAGCACTACCCCGGCTCCCCCTGGCTGGCGCGCCAGTGTCTGCGCGACAGTGACCGCCTGCGCCTGTTCGAGCTGCACAGCAGCGATGCCCGGCTCCTGCGTGAAAACTTCCGCACTGCCGGTCGCCAGGTGAACATCACCGAGGGCGACGGCCTCGCCGGCCTGAAAGCCCTGCTCCCCCCGCCGCCGCGCCGGGCACTGGTGCTGATCGATCCCTCCTACGAAACCAGCAACGATTACAGTGCCGTCATCAAAACCCTGCAGGACGCGCTAACCCGCTTTGCCACCGGCACCTACGCCCTGTGGTACCCGCTGTTGCCCAAGCGCGAAGCGCGCGAACTCCCGGAACGCCTGAAACGCCTGGGCCGCGACAGCCGACACAAATTCAACTGGCTCAACGCCAGCCTGAAAGTCCGCGCACCGGACCGGCAGGGGTTCGGCATGTACGGCAGCGGCATGTTCATCATCAACCCGCCGTGGACGCTGGAAAAAACCCTGCACGCCACCCTCCCAGTGCTCACCCGCCTCCTCGCCCAAGACGACAACGCCCGTTACGTGCTGGAAAGCGAAACGGACTAGCTGGGTTCCGCCTGCGCGGCATCGCCGCCGCCTCAACCAAGCCGGGTATATTTCTCCCTCGAGCCGCGCGCTTTGGCGACCGGGTATTTGGCGGCGTTTTTTACCAGCTTGGCCTGTGCTGCCGCGCACAGGTCGATGCCGGCCTGCTCGGCGATCAGGATCAGGTAAAGCAACACATCGGCGCATTCGTCGGCCAGGGCTTCGGCCTGCACCGGGTCAGCCGGCAGCGCCTCCACTTCTTCGTCGCGCCGCCATTGCGTCAATTCCAACAACTCCGCCGCTTCCAGATTGAGCGAAACGATGAGGTTCTTCAACGAATGGAATTGCCGCCAGTCACGCGCATCGCGAAACGCGAGCACGGCGGCACGCACGGCCGCCAGGTCGTTTGCCTCCGGCATCGTCAGCCGGCCTGGTTACGCATGAAATCGGCGGTGTTGAAGAAATTCTGCAGCAGCTTCATGCGCAATTCCTCGGCGATGCCCACATCGTCCATCGCCAGCAACATGCAGGCCACCCACTGGTCGCGCTCTTTTTCGCCGATGGCGAAGGGCATGTGCCGCTGGCGCAGGCGGGGATGGCCATATTCCTCAACGAACAGATCCGGACCACCAAACCAGCCGGAAAGGAATTTGTAGAGCTTGTCACGCGAGCTGCTCAGGTCTTCCGGGTGCATGGCGCGCAACTCGGCGAACTGCGGGGCTTCCGCCATGCGCTGATAAAAACGCTCGCACAGTTGGGCAACAGCGGCAGCGCCGCCAATTTTTTCGTATGTGGTTTCCTGGGACATGGGCAGTAGGTAAAGGATTAAAAAAGGAACAGGGGAAAATAGCTACTCGTAAAATTTGGCTGAAGCTCACTTCATCGCTCGCATCTTTTCTCGCTTTGCGCCTTGGCATATTGCGCCTGAAGTTCAGGAGCAAGCCCGACAACCAAGGCCCGCACATTGTCCTGCTTCGTCTTGGTCACAGCCCCCGGGCTATGCTGGCAAATCACGTCCGCGACATCAGAAGGTGCTTGACCATTCTCGGAGATGCTTTCGACGATGGTCTTTCGCTCGACATCAGCCCAGTCCACGCCATCAAAGCCATGCACCTTGGTGGCTTCGGTAGCGTATTGCCAGAAGGTGTGTGCCGCTCCAGCACGTTTTTCCAGAAGAGGCAGGTCTGCGAATCGCTGCGCCATAATGCGTTCGCTTTCTACTTCACGCGCCAGAGCGACCGCATCCCGCAGATTTAATCTCAGCATGGCCTCTCCGCCGATGTAACCCGCCAAGGCACTTGTAGCGCGCTGTTCGATCGCATCAGCACTCGTCAGGCCAAGTCGAACCAAAGCGGCAATATCATCCTTGTCATTGTCGGCGAACCGGGCAATCTTGCTGACTGCCAAATCAAGGGGGGAGAGGACATAAAGCCGAATATTCTCTATCCCCATATCCAAGGGAATAGCATCTTCGGTATGGTCCTCGTGCAGCAAGGCAAAGGTCGAGTTGTAATTGGTGTCGAAATGGACGGCCCCGCGAGTCCCATCTTCCAGCGTGACATCGACGATCAAATCGTTGGGAATGAATACGCGCGCACCGAACTCCGCATCAACATCCGTTGTGACACGATCTGACGTGTAGAGATGAACGGCCATGCCCCCAGCCAAATAGACATTCACCGGGCTACGGAGCGAGAGTCTTTCTTCAAGTTGCCTGAACAGCTCTCTCAGCCCTTCGGCAAGGGCGGTTTGGGTATGGAATAGAGGACTTGCTGGCATCACCTCAGCCCCAGTGCAGTTGACGCGAAAGCATATCGCGCAAACGCGGCAAGCTCATCACCCAACCTCGCCTGACGACTTCAGCCGAACTTAGCCGCTCATTCGGATGCGCCGCAAAATACCGATCGCTCGCTTGCATCAGGCACTTCGACTCGGTTGGAAACTGTGACTGCACAACCATGGCGGCCAACTGAAACACGTTGGCCTCTTTCTGATCCTGTGCCGTCTGCGTGGCTTCCCGAGCGACTGCCGAGCATCGGGCAAGCAGTGCAGATTCAACATCTCTAGCCGTCATTGAAGCCACCTCCGAGACAACAAGAATTCACGATTTGCGACCACAAAACTGTACAGCGTAACCACGCTGCCAGCAAAAGCGTTTGCAACTTTTGCTTGGAGTGACGTACATACCCCGTCTTTGGCGCCCACACTTTTACAAACAGCCGGAAAATCAACGCGGCGTTTTACGTGTTGCAGGTTTGCCCGCTGGCTTGCCGCTCGTCTTGCCTGCACTCTGCCCGCTGGCAGGGCGCACGCCAGAAACACGGGCGGGATAGGCTTTCTTGCCGGGCACGGCCTTGCTGGCCGCGAAAGGCTTGGCCGGGGCGGCGGGTTTGCCGCCAACCGCTTTTTTCTGCGCACAATTCAGGCCGGTGCCGGCGGGCTGCCAGGCGGGGACGAGTTGTCGCTTGCCATTGCCGATCAGGTCAGTGCGCCCCATCTCCTGCAGCGCCTCGCGCAGCAGCGGCCAGTTGTCCGGATCGTGATAACGCAGGAAGGCCTTGTGCAGCCGGCGCTGGCGGGCACCACGCACGGCCCCGACGCTTTCACCGCCCTGGCGCTGCAGCTTGCGCAGGGGATTTTTTTCGGTGTGGTACATGGTGGTTGCCAGCGCCATGGGCGTGGGCACGAACGCCTGCACCTGATCGAGGCGGAAATTGTTTTTTTTCAGCCACAGCGCCAGGTTGAGCATGTCCTCGTCGGTCGTACCGGGGTGAGCGGCGATGAAGTAGGGGATCAGGTACTGCTCCTTGCCGGCCTCGCGCGAGAAGCGATCGAACAATTGCTTGAAGCGGTCATAGGCCCCGATGCCGGGCTTCATCATCTTTGACAGCGGGCCGGCCTCGGTATGTTCCGGCGCAATTTTCAGGTAGCCCCCGACATGGTGCGTGACCAGCTCGCGGATGTACTCCGGCGAGCGCACCGCCAGGTCGTAACGCAAACCGGAGCCAATCTGGATCTTCTTCACGCCTTTCAGGCTGCGCGCCTTGCGGTAAAGCGAAATCAACGGCGCGTGGTCAGTGTTCATGTTCTCGCAGATGTCCGGATAGACACAGGACAAACGACGGCAGGCGGCTTCGATTTTTTCGTCCTTGCACTTCAGGTGATACATGTTGGCGGTCGGGCCGCCAAGATCGGACACCACGCCGGTAAAGCCCGGAGTCTTGTCGCGCATCTCCTCGATTTCGCGCAGCACCGACGCTTCCGAGCGGCTCTGGATGATGCGACCTTCGTGTTCGGTGATGGAACAGAACGTGCAGCCGCCAAAGCAGCCACGCATGATGTTCACCGAAAAGCGGATCATCTCCCAGGCGGGAATTTTGGCCTCACCGTACGCCGGATGCGGCCGCCGTGCGTAGGGCAATTCGTAGACGCCATCGAGTTCGGCAGTCGTCAGCGGCAACGGCGGCGGGTTCAGCCAGACATCGCGCTCGCCGTGCGCCTGCACCAGCGCGCGGGCATTGCCCGGATTCGATTCGAGGTGAAAGGTGCGCGAAGCATGCGCGTACAGCACCGGATCGCCTTTGACCTGCTCGTAGGACGGCAACCTGACCACGGTATGCGCCCGCTCGCTGCGCCAGGCGCGCAAACGTTCTTCCCGGCTGACCAGCCGCACCGTCTTCTCGACCGCCACGGGCTTCGCGGCAGCCGGGCTTTCCTCGGCATCGTAGGGATTCTTCGGCCGCTCCACCGGCCCCGGCGTATCGATCTCGGTCGAGTCGAGTTGCGACCACTCTGCCCCGGGCAGCCAGCCGGGCGGCACCATGAAGGCCGTGCCACGCAAATCGCGGATGCTGCTGATCGGTTCGCCCTGCGCCAGACGGTGCGCCACCTCGACCAGCGCCCGCTCGGCATTGCCGAAGATGAGCAGATCGGCCTTCGAGTCGGGTAGTACCGAACGGCGCACCTTGTCCGACCAGTAATCGTAATGGGCGATGCGGCGCAGGCTGGCTTCGATCGAACCGATCACCACCGGCACGCCGGAGAACGCTTCGCGGCAACGCTGGGCATAGACCGTCAATGCCCGGTCCGGGCGCTTGTCGGCGACGGCATGCGGCGTATAGGCATCATCCGAGCGCGGCTTGCGGTCGGCGGTATAACGGTTGATCATCGAATCCATGTTGCCGGCGGTGACGCCGAAAAACAGATTCGGTTTGCCCAGGCGGCGGAAATCCGCTGCCGAATGCCAATCCGGCTGACTGATGATGCCCACCCGGAATCCCTGTGCCTCCAGCAAACGACCGGTCAGCGCCATGCCAAAGCTGGGATGATCGATATAGGCGTCACCCGTGATCAGGATGATGTCGCAGGAATCCCAGCCCAGCTGCTCCATCTCGGCGCGCGACATGGGCAGGAAAGGCGCCGGGCCGAAGCGGTGCGCCCAGAACTTGCGGCGGGAAAACAGGGGCGGCGTGCTGGCAAAGTCGGAAAAAGTGTGCATGCAATATTTTACATAATGGATGAAGAGAGCGTGGCATACTCCCCCGCTTGATGATTCACGCAGCCTGCGGGCGCGGTCGCTTGCCACAGCGGCGCACAGGAGTCCGGAAGCGGGTGCCACGCTGTAGTGTTGCGGTGGTCCGCCCTGCCGCCTCCGGACTTGCTGCGGCAGATTGCTTTTGCTGTTTCCGTTGCGTTCCTGGCAGGAGTGTCAGGATCAAACCTCTGTTCAATTCGATCTGACCCGACGATGAAACTCCCTGTTTACGAACAAAAAGGCACCCGCGTCGCACGTGTTACGGGGCGTATAGACCAGGCGGTCACAGAAGAGTTCACTCAGGAACTGAAACCTTTGCTGGAACAGTGCGCCGCCGGCCAACCCGCATTGATTCTCGATTTCTCCGGTGTGGTTTACATCAGTTCCGCCGGCTTGCGCGTACTCATGCTGGCCGCGCGTCAGGCCAAGGCGCAGCGCGGCAGTTTCGCCCTGGCCGCGCTGACGCCGCTGGTGCAGGAAGTGTTCACGATCAGCCGTTTCAATCTGATCGTCCCCTGTTACGCCACCGTGAACGCAGCCTGCGAGGTGCTCGGCACATGAAACAGGTCATTTTCTGGGGCACCCGCGGCTCCCTGCCCACCTCGATCACGCACGCCAACATCCGCGCCAAGATCAGCAGCGCACTGCTGGCCGCCAATGGCCGCAGTTTCCGCAAGCAGGCCGAGCTCGACGCCTTCATCGAGGCGCTGCCGTTTGCCGTGCACGGCACGTTTGGCGGCAACTCTTCCTGCGTCGAGATCGTCACCGACGGCCCGGAGCATTTCATCTGCGATGTCGGCACCGGCGCCCGCCCCCTCGGCCAGAGCAAGATTGCCCGTTACGGCGTCCCCAACCCGCAGGTGTATCACCTCTTCATTTCCCATCTGCACTGGGATCACCTGATGGGCATCCCCTTTTTCACGCCGATCTACATTCCCGGCAACCGGATCATCATTCACGGCTGCCACAGCGGGCTGGAAGAAGCGTTCCGCCGCCAGATGCGGGCCCCCAATTTTCCGGTGGATTACACCCAGGCCGGCGCCGACATCGAGTTCGACCTGATGACCCCGGGTAAAGCGCACTTCATCAGCGGCCTCAACGTCACCCCGAAACTGCAGAAACACCCGGGCGATTCCTACGGCTACCGCTTCGAAAGCATCGACAAGACCGTGGTCTACAGCACCGATTCGGAACACCGGCTGGACGACAAGGAAGACCTCAGCGGCTTTGCCAAATTCTTCCACAAAGCAGATCTGGTCATTTTCGATGCCATGTATTCGCTGGCCGAGGCAGCCTCGGTCAAGGCCGAATGGGGGCACTCCAGCAACGTGGTCGGCGTCGAACTGTGCCAGGCTGCGGCGGCCCGCCGGCTGGCCCTGTTCCACCACGAGCCATCGAACGATGACAATCAGCTCAGTCATCTACTGGAAGAAACCCGTCGTCTGGAAAAGCTCACCCGCGGCGAACGCGCACCGCTGGAGATCATTTCTGCCTATGACGGCCTCACCGTCACCCTGTAGCTGACCCATGCACAAACGGTGGTGGCGCTGGCTTCCGGTGATTCTTCTGGGCGCGGGCGCCTTCCTGCTTCACCATCTCGAAAGTACGCCGCTGCAGGCACTGCAATCGGCGTTGTTCGACCGTTACCAACGCTTTGCCCCGCGCCCGCAGCACCCCGACCAGCCAGTACTGATCGTCGGCATCGACAGCAAGAGCCTGGCTGAATACGGCCAGTGGCCGTGGCCGCGCGATCTGCTGGCCCGCCTTGTACACACCCTGCACGCCGGCGAGCCGCTGGCGCTTGGGCTGGACATGGTCTTTGCCGAGCGCGACCAGAACGCCCCCGAGCTCATTGCCCGCCGACTACCCGCCGACCAGGCCACCAGCCTGGCTGGCCTGCCCGACCCCGATGACGCGCTGCAGACAGCATTGCAGGCGCCCGCCACCGTACTGGCCACCATCGGCCTCAGCCGCCCCCTGCCCGGTGCCCGCCTGCCCGTCCACCCCCTGCCGCGCCTGCCCCTGCCGGCTGACCAGCAAGCCCCACTGCCGCATTTTTCCAGCGCCCTGTCCAGCCTGCCGCAACTGCAGGCTGCCGCTGCCGGCGAAGGTTTCATCAATGCCGGTCCGGGCGAAGCGGCCAACCACGATCAGCGCAGCGTCCTGCGCCGGGTCCCCAGCATTGCCTTCATCGCCGACCAACCCTACCTGTCGCTACCGCTGGAAATGGTGCGGCAGGCGCTGGGGCATGACGTGGTCGAAATCGAC
The DNA here is from genome assembly GCF_905120355.1 of Azonexus hydrophilus. GTDB lineage: Bacteria > Pseudomonadota > Gammaproteobacteria > Burkholderiales > Rhodocyclaceae > Azonexus. The sequence goes on from NZ_CAJHOB010000001.1 coordinate 215,802, forward strand.
TATGACAGCCATGGCCTGCGGGCCATTCACCTCGGTGACTACCACCTGCCCACCCAGGCCAATGGCGAAATCCTGCTGCACTTCAGCCGTCCCAGCGCCGCGCATCATCTCTCGGCCGCCGACGTGCTGGCCGGTCTCTACCCCCCGGAAACCTTCAACCAGCGACTGGTGTTGATTGCCTTCAACAGCATCGGCCTGCAAGACCGTATCGTTACCCCGCTCGGCGACAGCCTGCCCGGCAGTGACATTCACGCTCAGGTCATCGAGAGCCTGCTCGCCAGCCACGCCTTGCAGCGCCCATTCTGGTTGCCCTGGCTGGAAATCGTGCTGCTGCTGGTCATCGGCAGCGCCCTCCTGTGGGTTTTGTCACGCTGGAAACCGCGCTATGCCGTGGCGACTTTCGCCGCAACCGGTGGCCTCCTCCTGACCGCCGGCTATGCTGCCTTTGCCTACGGCGGCTGGCTGTTCGACGGCGCCAGCCTGTTCCTGCTGCTGTCACCCGCCTTCATTATGCAACTGGGCAACGTATTGATCCGCGCTGACCATGCGCGCCGCGAGAATGCGCGGCAATTGCAGAAAAGCCGCGAGGAAGCCGCCCGTGTGGCGGGTGAACTCGATGCTGCCCGCCGCATCCAGATGGGTCTGCTGCCCGACCCCGGCCGCTGCTTTGCCGGCGAGCGCCGTTTCACCCTGGCGGCCCTTCTCGAACCGGCACGCGCCGTCGGCGGCGACTATTACGACTGTTTCATGCTCGACGAAACACGCCTGTGCGTCACCATTGCCGACGTCTCCGGCAAAGGCGTACCCGCCAGCCTGTTCATGGCCATGGCCAAAACCCTGGGCGCCACCTTGCTGCGCCGCCATGCCGATCTCACCGCCGGCACCCATGATCTGGAACGGGAACTGAGCCGGGAAAACCCCGCCTATCTTTTTGTCACCGCCTTTATCGGCGTCCTCGATGTCAGCACCGGCGTGCTCGAATATGTCTGTGCCGGCCACGATGCCCCCTTGCTGCTCCGCAACGGCCACGTCAGTCCACTGCCAACGGCCGACATCGCCGGCCCGCCGCTGTGCGCCCTGGGTGATTACCCCTATCCCAGCGCCCGCATGCAGTTGCAGGCGGGTGATCTGCTCTGCCTGTACACCGATGGCGTCAGCGAAGCCGGCAGCGGCGCGGCGAGTGCGCAGGATATGTACGGCAGCGCCCGCCTGCAGGCCAGCCTGGCCGACTTGCCGGCGCTGCCGCTACAGGACCGCTGTGCCTTGCTACGTGATCGCGTGCGCGCGTTCGAAGCCGGCACGGCGCCGTTCGATGATCTGACGCTGGTTCTTCTGGAATGGCACGGCAGCGACGGGCTTCCCCCGCCGCTACCTGCACAGTTCAACGAATGTTGATTTCCACCCGCCGGTTGCGCGGCTCGTCCACTTCATTGGCGGTCGGCACCAGTAATTCACGCTCGCCGCGGCCGGCAATTTCCATCTTGTCGGCAGGAAATCCGGCTTCGATCAACATGGCGCGCACACTCGCCGCCCGCTGACGGGACAACTCGTCGTTGCTTTCCCGACTGCCAACCGTGTCGGTATGGCCGATCACCACCAGTTCTGCGGCAGGCCGCTCGGCCAGCAAGCGCCGCACGGTATCGAGCTCAACCATGGATGCTTCCGTCAGCTGGTCGGCACCACTCACGAAATAAAGGACATGGCTCACTGGCCGTGGCGGCATCGCTTCCAGTGTTGCGCCATAACGCGCCTGCACTTCTTCGGCGCTCGCCTGGTACGGATGCGACAGGCCCAGACGACGCACGCTAGCGGCATACGGCTGGCTCAGCTCCTGCTCGCCGTTGGCGTCACGCAGTACCACGGCACTTTTGCCCCCCTCCGGGGAGGGCAGCAGCACCACACGCTCGCTGGCACAGCCAAACAGGAACAGTACCGCCACACAGGAAAGCCACTTATTCATCGCGACCACCGATCACTTCCACCACGAATTCCGTGCCCCGCACGCCCAGCACCGCCGTCGGCGTATGGAAATCGACCGACTCCGGCGCCCGCTTGGCAATCTTGCCAGTCGCCACGGAGAGCGTCCCCTTGCGCACCCCGACCGACAGTTTGCCGTCGTGGGTGGTGTTGTCGAAATTGAAGCGTTCCAGAGCGATCAGGGAATTCGGCCCGGCCGAGAGCAGGGTGTTGTCCTGCAGCGTCACGCCCAGAGCACCATCGGCGCCAGTGCGCAGCTTGTCCTTCTCGAACACCTGCGCCCCCACCGCTGCCGGCAGCTTCTGCCCCGCCCGCTCGATCACCGCTTCGCCCCGGCTGGTCTTCACTCGCCCCGCCGGCACGCCCGGATCTGCCTGCTCGGCAGCAAAAGCAGGCAGGCTCAAGGACGCTGCCAGCACACAGGACAACAGACTGCGCTGCAATGTATTCACCGTCATGCTCCATTTCATTGTCAATCTCTTCATTTTACGGAAAAACCCCCGGCTACGCTTGCCATCTGGTCCGCAAGAGGGCCACACATGCGCACCCGGCCTGCGACACTATGTCGCAGATACGAGAAGGAAAAAATGGTTAGCATGGCATCCGAGGTTTAGTCAGCAGTTGGTCAGCCGCACTTCCGAGGACACCGTGATGGAACAGAACAAAGTGAACCAACAACAGCCAGAAATGGCTTCCCTGCTCCTTGGCGCCGGTTTTGCACTGGCATCCCTGATCATCCTGCCCGCCGTTGCTCAACGTGTCGGCCTGGGTTCGAGCGTCACCATTGCCCTACGAGGTGCGTTGATGCGTGCCGCCAACCGTTTCTGAAGCACGCTCTGCCCGGCGCCGGGCTCACTGGCCGATACTGTGGCGTGTCGGACGCGCACGAAATATCTTGAAGTCTCGCTGACACTGACTTCAGTTATGTTCCACAGTCGCCAGTCGTGCCATGGCTTCAGGCCAGAACTTCCGACGCCAACCCAATCATCCGGAGACCGTTGCAGGTGCCGCGCCCTTCCACCGTAGTCCTGTCCTTGACCGGCCTGCTCGCCTGCAGTGTGCTGGCAGTTTCTGTGCTGTCCGGCCTCCTGACAGACATGCACACCCCCCGGCTTGATGCCAATCGTGCCTTGGTAGCGCATCTTGGCTTGACCGATCTGGCGTTATTCACTGAAGCACGTTACACCCGCCACCCATCACAGGCAGATCTGCATTCAGCCTTTCAGGATCACCCCGGTGCTTTCGAGCACTTTCCCTCGGGCTCCCTGATCGTCCCCCCTGCTCATCTCATTCATTCATCCATTTCCTCAGCGCCTTCCTCTCATGAATCTGTGGCTGGAAAAACAGCAGCATCTGATTGATTTCACACTGGCCTCACTGGCCCGGCGTAAAACCAAAAATATCGGCCTGCTCATTGCCTACACACTGCTCGTGTTCGTGCTGGCTTCGCTCACCCTTTTTTCCAATGCGCTACGCACCGAAGCGCAATATGTGCTTGCCGGTTCGCCCGAAGTCATCTTGCAGCGGATGGTCGCCGGACGCCACGATCTGATTCCACCGGGCTATCTCGACAAGATCGGCCGCATCCGTGGCGTGCAGAAAACGCAAGGACGGCTGTGGGGTTACTACTACGACGCCGTACTCAACGCCAATTACACCTTCATGGCGCGCCCGGCCAGCGAGATCGCCGATGGCCAGATCATGGTTGGTGAAACGCTGGCGCGTGAACGGGGGTTGGCACAGCAAAACACGATTTCGTTCCGCTCCTATGCCGGCGAGTTGTTTACCTTCGAAGTTGCGGCAGTGTTGTCGCCCGATGCTGAATTACTCTCCGCCGATCTCGTCCTGCTCTCGGAAAACGATTTCCGCCGCTTCTTTGCCTATCCGGACGAGCACTACACCGACATTGCGTTGTCCGTTGCCAACCCGCTGGAAGTACGCAACATCGCCGCCAAACTGACGGCCACGCTGCCCGATTCCCGCCCGATTCTGCGTGAAGAAGTGCAGCGGACCTATCAGAGCATCTTCGACTGGCGCGAGGGCATCCTGCTCACGGTACTGGCCGGGGCCATACTCGCCTTCGTCATCCTTTCCTGGGAAAAGGCTTCCGGTCTGTCAGCCGAAGAAAAACGTGAAATCGGCATCCTCAAGGCACTGGGCTGGGACACCGGCGACGTGATCCGGATGAAGATGTGGGAAGGACTGCTCATTTCCCTGACCGCATTTGGCGGGGGTTTCCTCGCCGCCTACGTGCACGTCTTCCACTTTGGCGCAAAGCTGTTCGAACCGGTGCTCAAGGGCTGGTCAGTGCTCTATCCAAAATTCACCCTGCTGCCCGCTGTTGATGGATTGCAGGTGGCAACGCTTTTCTTTTTCACGGTGATTCCCTACACGGCAGCGGTTCTGGTGCCGATCTGGCGTGCCGCAATCACCGACCCGGATACGGTGATGCGATGATCGAGCTGATCAACATCAAGAAAGCCTTCAATCAGAAGCGGCCCAATGAGTACTGGGCGCTCCACGACATCAGCCTCACCCTGGAAACCGGCAAAGTCACCGCCTTGCGTGGGCCGAGCGGTTCCGGTAAGACCACCCTGCTGACCATCATCGGCTGCCTGAGCCGGCCAACCAGCGGGCGGGTGTATTTCAAGGGCGAAGACATCTCGGCACTACCCGAGCGGTTCCTGACTGAACTCCGCCGCCGGAGCTTCGGCTTCATTTTCCAGCAATTTAACCTGATCAAGGGACTATCGGCCGTCGAAAACATCATCCTGCCCGCCTTTCCCACGGGCCGCCCGCGGGCCGAGCTCATTACGGCAGCCAACGAATTGCTGGCTCGCCTGCAACTCGGCCACCGCGCACAAGCGAAGGTGGAATGGCTGTCCGGCGGCGAACAACAGCGTGTCGCCATTGCCCGGGCACTGATCAACGATCCGGAAGTCATCATCGCCGACGAGCCGACGGCCAATCTCGATACCGCCTTGTCGCGTGAATTCATGACCATTCTGGAAAGCTTCACCGCCAGCGGCAAAACCGTTTTGCTGACCAGCCATGACCCCCTGGTTGTCGACTCGAGTGCCGTACATCGCGTGATCGGCATGCGCGATGGCCGCCTGATTCCGTCGTGATCGCGATGTAATCGCGCCAGTAGCGAACTTCGAACGCCACGCCATGCTATTTCAACCCGCCATCATCGCTCTGCTCCTGGCTGCCGGACTGGGTGTGCTCATGCTCGCACTGGCCACCCCATTTGCCCTGCAGGTCATCCGGCACTGGGACATCCACAGCGGCTCCGAATACCAGTTGCTGCTGGAGCGTCGCACCTACCTGTTCTCGACCCTCGCCACCTTTGTCCTGGTCGCACAACTCGCCGCCCTGCTCCTGTTCGTTTTCACAGCCGACCGGCTGGCGGCGATGTTCGTCGGCGCGATGTGCGCGGTCGGCACCTTGAACGTCAATCCATGGGGCTTTCCGGCGCTGATCCTGCAAATGCTGGCATTTTTCCTGGCCGCAGCCTGGCTGGCCATCAACCATGTTGATAGTGCGGCGCGCGATTATCCACTGGTGCGCATCAAATACGCCCTGCTCATCCTGCTCCTGCCGTTTCTGGTGGCATCGTTCTGGCTGCAGTTCAACTTCTTCTCCGAACTCAAAGCCAACGTCATCACTTCCTGCTGCGGCAGCATGTTCTCCAGCGAAGCCACGACCATTGTCAGTGATCTTTCGGGACTACCGCCTCAGCCGGCACTGTGGTTGTTCTATGGCGCCCTGAGCGCAGCTATCGCCCTGGCGCTAGGGCATGCGCTACGGCGCGGCCGTAGCAGCGGCGCCCTGCTCGCCCTTTTCAGTGCCGTAGCCTTCGTTGCCGCCATGAGCGGCGTGCTCTCCTTCCTCTCGCTTTACATCTACGAACATCCACACCACCACTGCCCATTCTGCATTCTCAAACCAGAGTACGACTACCGGGGTTATGCGCTCTATCTGCCGCTATTCATCGCCACCGCCGCCGGTCTGGGAGCCGGTGCCATTCAGCCGTTCGCACATCGCCCCAGCCTGCGCCACATCGCCCCCCGTGTCACCGGTCGCCTGGCCGCCCTGGCCGCAACCGGCTTTCTCTTATTCACTGCCATTGCCACCTGGTTTATTCTGGCTTCCAACCTGATCCTGATCGAACATTAAGATGTCCTTGCTGAAAAATCTCACTTCCCGCACCCCCTCCCCTCTGGCTGGCTGGCGCATTTTGCTGCTGACCGCAGTCCTGAGTACCGGCCTCCTCGCCTGCGGCGACGACAGCGTCAAACATCCGGTCAACCTAGGTGATCCCGCCCCCGCCTTCCGTACCACCGACGCTGCCGGTGCGGCTGCCAGCTTTCCTGAGGATTTCGCCGGCAAACCGCTGGTCATCCGTTTCTGGGCCGACTGGTGCAAGTACTGCGAAAGTGAAATGCAGGCCATCGAGCAGGTTTATCAACGCCACCGGCAAAAAGGATTGCGCATCCTCGCCATCAACACCGGGCAGGATGCCAAAACGGTCACCACTTACATACAGAAAATCGGCGTCAGCTATCCCGCCCTGCTCGATGAGCAATCGAACATTGCCCGTAGTTACGGTGTCGTCGGGCTGCCCACCACCTTTTTTGTTGATGCCGGCGGTGTCATCCGCGCCAAGATCGTTGGCGAAGCGGATGAGGCCACTTTCGAACGCCACGCCGTGAAGCTGATCCAATGAACAATGACCGCGCCTGTGCGCTATGCAACCTGGATGTTGGCACCAAACCCTTCGTCCTGCACGGTGCCGATCGAGACTATCAATTCTGTTGCGAAGGCTGCCGGGGCATCTACCAGATGCTGCATGACATCAAGGACACAGCGGTCCACAATGACCAGACTGAAAACCAGAAACAGTGAAAGGACACCACCATGATGAGCGACGAAATGCTGAAGAAAATGCCGCACGCGATGCTGCAGGGCGCCAATGAAATGATGAAGAAACCCCTGGCCAGCGGCGCCATGATGGCCGGCGCGGGATTTGCTGCCGGCCGTGGATTGCTCGGCAAGACCGTGCTGGGCGGCGCCCTGTTGCGCAATCCGCTGACCCTGCTGGCCGTTGGCGCAGCGGGTGGTGTTGCTGCCGGCTTCCTGCTCTTCAAGTACCAGAAGGAAATCGTCGCGGGCCTGTCCAAAGCCAGCGGCATGAGCCGGGATTTCGCCCTGCAACAGAAAGAAAACCTCGCTGACCTGATGGCGGAGGCAGAGGAAAAGATCGAAGGCGTCACCGCACCGGCCAACACCGATAGCGCTGCCGCCCCCACGCCCACAGCCTGACGGAGAGCAGCATGTCGCATGCGAATGAACTGGCACGGCGCATTGTCGTGCTGCAGCGCGGCGCCGGCTTCCTGTCTCTGGAGCTACCGCACGAACTGCAGCGGCGCGACGTTGGACAACACATCGAACAACATCTGGCCGCGATAGCCGGCATTCTCGCTGCAGCAGTCGATCCAAACGGACGGCAACTGTCGATCCGTTTTTCGGCAGCCAGCCTGAGCACGGCGCAAGTGGCTCGCGCTGTGTTCTCCGCCCTGAATGACCTGCCGCCAACAGAGGCCAGCAGGCCACAGAACACCACACCGGGCCTGCAGCCTCTGCTCGACAAGCTGAAAACCCTCCTGACCCCGGCCACGCCCCCGGCCGCCGGTTCCCTGCAGGCACGCTTCCAGCCGCTGGTCGAGAGCGCCCTGACAGAAAAAGCCGTCATCAATTTCTTCAACGACATCGTCGCCTTTTATCTGATCAGGACGCACTGGGACCTGATCAGCAAGCGCTGGCTGCAGAACCCGATTGCCCACAGCAATGCCTGGCTGACGGTGTTCTACCTGATCTTTCTCCTCATCCGCTACCGTAAGAACCAATGAAACATTTCCGGATTGCCCATCGCCTGGTTCGCCGCCTGCGTGTCATTGCCCCGCCGCTGATCGGCGAACAAGAGCGCTGCTATATCCTGGAAATCCTGCTGCGCAAGCATGCCGCCATCCGGGATGTCCGCATCGTGCCGGAAATCGGTTCGCTGACGGTACGCTACGACCCCGTTGCCTTACCGGAACAGCGCCTGCTGGCGACGCTCGATGCCATTCTCGGCAACTTGCTGTCAGCGCCACCAGCAGAGACGGTCGCGGCTGCACCCGTCGCCGGGCCGGTCAGTGAATGTTCATTGGCAGTAGAGGGAATGACCTGCGCTTCCTGCGCCCTGCTCATCGAAATGAAACTGCGGCGCGATCCACGGGTGCGCAGCGCCACCGTCAATTTCGCTGCAGCCACCCTGACCGTACACGGCGTGATGGACCGCGACACGCTTAGCGACATCGTGCGTCGACTCGGCTACGAGGCACGGCCGATGGACACCCTCAGCCAGCGTCGCCTGCTGGTCGAACGCGAGAAGGCGCGGGTCGAAGAAGCTCGCAAGCGTTTCGTGCAATCAGCCCTGCTCACTGCGCCCGTCATGATTTCGGGCATGCTGATGCATAAATCGCCGGCACTGCGCGTGATGGAATTTGCACTCTCCAGCGTCATTCTGTTCGGCAGCAGCAACAGCATCTTCAAGAAAGCCTGGGCGCTGGCCCGGCAAGGCGAAGCGAACATGGACACGCTGATTGCCATTGGTTCCGGCGCCGCCTGGGCCTACAGCATTCCCGGCGTGCTGAAAATGCACCACCACGTCTATTTCGAATCGGCTGCCGGCATCTGCACCTTCGTCCTCCTCGGTCGCTACATGGAAGAACGGGCCAAGGGCAAAGCCAGCGAAGCCATCCGCAAACTGATCGAACTGCAGCCGGACACTGCGCTGCGCGTGAATGCCGACGGCAGCGAACGTGAAATCCCCATCGATGACGTGCAACTCGGCGACGTCCTGCGCGTACGCGCCGGCGACAAGGTACCCACCGACGGCCAGGTACTCGACGGCCATTCCAGCGTCGACGAAGCCATGATTACCGGCGAATCGCTGCCGGTGGCAAAAACCGCAGGCGACCGGGTGATCGGCGGCTGCCTGAACGGCACCGGCAGCTTCACCATGCGCGTTACCGCCATCGGCGGCGACACGGTGCTATCCGGCATCGTCAAACTGGTCGATCACGCCCAGGGGAGCAAACTACCGGTGCAGAAACTGGCGGACCGCATTTCCGCACGCTTCGTACCTGCGGTCGGCGGTGTCGCCGCCCTCACTTTCGGCGGCTGGCTGCTGGCGGGCGCACCGGCTTCAGCAGCACTGGCGCATTCCGTTGCCGTGCTGCTCATCGCCTGTCCTTGCGCCCTCGGCCTGGCCACCCCCACCGCCATCATGGTCGGCACCGGTCAGGCCGCCCGACGCGGCATTTACATCCGCCACGGCGAAGCACTGGAAACGGCAGCCAAGCTGACCACTGTGGTCTTCGACAAAACCGGCACCATCACTTTAGGCAAGCCCGTCGTCACCGACAGCCACCTCCTTCCCGGCACAGATGAACCACGTCTGGCCGCCCTGGTTGCCGCAGCCGAAACCGGCTCCGAGCATTTCCTGGCCCGCGCTCTAGGCGAATGGAGTCAGCCACGCCAGCGCGAAACCCTGCGCGCAGAACACTTTGTCGCCCACCCCGGCCGCGGTGTCACTGCGGAAATTGATGGCTGCGAAATCGTGATCGGCAACGCCGCCCTGTGCCAGGAAATGGGTATTGACCACACCCCTCTGGCAGCGCTCGCCGACCGCCTCGCCACACAAGGCAAAACCCCTGTTTTTGTCGCCATCACGGGACAAGCTGCCGCCGTCTTCGGGATTGCCGATGAACCACGACCCAGCGCCGCCGAAGCGATTGCCCGCTTGCACCGGCTGGGCCTGCAGACCGTCATGGCGACCGGTGACGTCGATGCCGTAGCCCACCATGTCGCGCGCGAAGTCGGCATCGACCGCGTGCTGGCCCGCTGCACCCCGGCCGGCAAACTGGCCGCCGTGCGGGAACTGCAAGCAGCCGGCGAAAAGGTCGGCATGATTGGCGACGGCATCAACGACGCACCCGCGCTCGCCGCGGCCGATGTCGGTTTCGCCATTGGTGGCGGTGCCGACATCGCCGTCGAATCCGCCGATGTCACCCTGGTGGGCGGCGACATCGCCCGCGTCGCTGCCGGCATCGACCTGTCCCGCCGCTCGATGAACATCATCCGCCAGAACCTGTTCTGGGCGCTTGGCTACAACGTCGTCGCCATCCCGGTTGCCGCCGCCGGCCGCCTCAATCCGATGATTGCAGCGGCGGCCATGGCAATGAGCTCGGTCTCGGTCGTCGCCAATTCGCTCAGGTTGCAGCGTTGACCTTGTTTGACTGACGCTGCAATTTTTCCCGGTCATTTCCGTAACGCCGGCTGATGTAGCGGGCGTAATCCTCGAACGCGACCGTGATGGCCTCCGCAAAGGTGCCGATTCTGCCTCCCGCCACAGCGATCACAGCCTCGGCCTTGGCCTTGTCGGCGAAGGCATATTTGCTGATGGGGCTCATCACACCGCGCAGATCCGAACCAATCAGATACGTCGCTGACGACGCTTCGATCAGCGGTTTCGGTTCTCCAGCCACGCCATAGTCGGGCGCGTAAATCGCAATAAAACCGCGCCGGCGCTGACGCAACATGCATTCTGCTGTGCAATTCAGGGAACAGGTTCCTTCGACATGACCATCGCCGTAATGCAGCAAGTGCCGGGCGTAGTGATACTGCCGGCGATCCATGTTGCAGATGACACAGCGTGGATATTTTTCCAGTTCATTTTCCAGCGGCGCACTATCCGGCTTCGTTTTGGCTGTTTCGCCTTCCACTTCGGTTGCCATTGCCATCTTGTTCATGGCGCCCAGCATGGCGATTGCGCTTCCCTTCAGCAGCATGCGTCGATTCATTTGCTTGATCCTCATGTTCATCCATCATCAAAGAATCTGCCGCTCCGCAGTGCGGCAGGCCCGGAAATTGTCCTGCTTCAAAAAACGGCTTTCAGGTTGAGAAGCCAGTTTCTTGGCTCACCGTAGGTCATGTAAGTATTCAGCCCCTGGACGCGGGTGAAATAACGCCGGTCAAACAGGTTGTTGACGGAGAGGCTCAAGGCGTAGGTCTGGTTGATGCGATAACCCAGCACTGCATTGACCAGGGCATAACCCCGCTGTTCGCGCGCTTTTACCGTCGGCGTTGACAACCCGCTTGCGATATTGCTCATCCCGGTCACTCCGAGGCCAAGATTGAAACCCTGCAGCGGCTGACTGGTAAAACGGTAGTTCGACCACAGCTTGAGCTGGTGGCGTGGATACCAATAGCTGATCGGCGCCCCCACCGAGGCAGCAGTGGCTGTCTTCGTCTGCTCCGTTTCCAGGCGGGTATAGCCAGCTGAAATATCCCAATTCCGCAAGGGGCTGCCTGCCACCTCCAATTCCCAGCCTTTGCTTTCAACTTCGCCCAAAGGCAGGAAAAAACCGGGGTTCGCCGGATCGGCAAACGAACGGTTAGTATCTTTGATCTGAAAGACTGCAACCGTAGCCAGCAGCTTCCGGTCAAAGAACTCACCCTTGGCACCAATTTCGTATTGTTTGCCGACCCGCGGTTCAAGGACACTGCCATCTGCCTGCTTGGCAGTCTGGGGCACAAAGATGTCGGCGTAGCTGGCGTACAGCGAAACGTTCCTGCTGGCATCGAATACCAGGCCGGCACTGGGGGTGAACACATGTTTTTCCCTGGCACCACGGACCCATGCTGTTGGTGCGGGATCCGGGGCAACCGTCCGTGACTCGTTGTCGTAATCGCTGTAGCGCCCCCCCAGAACCAGGGTCAACGGGTCGAGCAGCTTCAGTTGAACTTGCCCGTAGACACCGCGCTGCACTGTCCGGTTTTTGCTACCCGTCCGGTACGCTTCGTTGAAGTCCGGCACCTCTGGCGGATCATTGAAGCGCACGTTATTAACGCGCAACGACGCCACGTGCAGGGATGAAACCGTCTTGCCCTGGGCGAGATACGCACTGTAATTCATGCCCAGCAACAGCTGGTGGCTGCGGCCAAACAGCTCAAATGGGCCACCCACATTGACATCCACGTCGCGTGCCGTGTAATCCCAGTCCGCCTTGCGGCGCGTGTAATTTCCGGTCATGGTCAGCGGGTCAATACCGGTCGTCAGATAGCCATCCTTGAAGAAAGAAGATGTTTCCCGGTTGCTGGCCCGGAACTTGGCCCGCCAGCCAGCGGCAAAACGATGCTCCAGCTCGCCAACGACTTCCTGGTGCTTCCAAGTGTAGCGATTCCAGTCCGGATCAGGGCTGAAAGAACGCGGCAAATCGATCAGGCGTCCATCGGTATACGTGGGCAACCCGCCATACCCTACCCGGGTACGACTTTCCTGAGCGGCAAGCGACAGGCGCAGGGTCGTCGACGGCAGCAAGTCGGCCTCGACAATGCCATAACCCAGCCATTTTTCGTTGTGGTTGCGATTAACGAAACTGTCCTTGTCATTCCCGGCGGCGACAACACGCCCACGGATGCGGCCGTCTGCACTCAGCGGGCCAGTTACATCTGCTTCGAGCCGGGTGTTGTCCCAGCTTCCCAGGGTTGCCTGTACATGACCGCCAAAGTCGGCTTTGGGCGCTTTCCTGACCAGGTTAACGGTGCCGGAAAAAGCGCCGGAGCCTTGCAAAACGCCGGCAGGTCCACGCTGCACCTCGATCCGTTCATACATGGCCAGGTCAAATTGCTGGTAGCCGGACAATGGGTAACCCGATGGCGTGCCATCATATTGCACGTTCATCGCACCGCCACGGGCGTGGTATTGCCCATGATCGGCTGTATTGCTGATCGCCTGGGTGCCGGTCATCTGGGTCATGGCATCCCAGAGCGTGACCATGTTCTGGTCATCCATCTGGCTGCGACTGAGAACCGAAACCGAATACGGAATATCCCGCGGACTCAGGGGCAGCTTGCTGGCCACGGTGATTTTTTCCGGTTTATAGGATGTTTCTCGATCAGCACTGACGACAAGCGCTGGCAGGGTTTTCGGTGGTAACTGCGGGACACTGCTGCGCTGGACTATGTAACTACCATTGCCACTCGGGCTGGCCTGCAGCCCACTACCGGACAACAGTTTCTGCAGCCCTTCGGCAGAGCTGAAATCACCATCCAGCGCAGGCGCGGACAACCCCCGCGTTTCTTCCGGGTTAAACAGGATCTGGATACCGGCTTGCCTGGCAAAGGTGGTCAGTGCGCTATCCAGCGGCTGGGCAGAAATGGTGAACGGCGCAGCGTGAGTAGCGGAGCTGCAATAGAGCGAGGCAATGAGAAGGGCGAAATGTAGCGGCTTGTGCATGGATGTAACCCCGATGATTTGGTTTTCATGGGCACGTTCAAAGGCGTGCTGAGGAGGTAGACGCAAAAACCGTTCGCACCCTGACAGCGCGCCGCAAAAAAACTCAGCGGGCGACGATCAAGGTCGCATTACCCTCCTCGATCAGGCGCAGCGGGTAGAGGCGGATGATGGCCGCGAGAAGGCCGGAGCGATCCTCGGCCGAGAAGACGCCGCTGATCCGATAGGCAGCCAGGCGCGGATCGTCGATGCGGACCGGGTGCGAATGCCGACGATTGATCTGGGCTACGACCTCGGTCAGATCGAGATCGTCGAACAACCAACGTCCCTCGGTCCAGGCGTCGGCACCTTCCACTGCGAACCGGCTGCTGCCGAGCAACCGACCGGCGCGATACGAAATCTGCTCGCCAGCACCGATTTCCTGGCCAATACCCGCTGCCGGCAAACGGACCTCGACGCGTCCTTCGGCAACGCCAACAGTGACCACCCCGGCGACACGGCGGACATTGAAACGGGTGCCGATGTCACGCGTCTCGCCGTCAGCCGCAACGACGACAAAGGGCCGCAGACCCGGGGCGACATCGATGAAGATCTGCCCCTGTTCAAGTAGCAGCCGTCGCTGCCAGAGCGTGTGTTCAACGCGGATGCGTGTGTCGCCGTCAAGCTGGATGCGACTACCGTCGGCGAGCAATGTGTCAGCCTGCTCGCCGATTTGCGTCGTTTTATACATATCGACAGCAACATTCTGCTGCAGGGCGAACAGCATCGCGGTCGCCAGCACCAGCAATCCGGCCAGCGCCTGTTGCCGACGCGGGCGTCGCGGTCTGACCTGCTCGAGGGCGCCCCACAGATGCTGGTAACGCTGGTATTCCTCGCGGTGGCGCTCTGAGCGCGCCAGCCAGGCATCGAATTCGGCGCAACGGGGGCAATCGTTGCCCGCTTCGTTGATGCGCAGGAACCAGCGCGCTGCCTCCTCGGCCAACGAATCGTCAGCGGCCGGTTCAGGGCGACTCATCAGAGACAGTCACGCAGGCGCAACAGGGCGCGAATCAGCAGCTTCTCGACGGCATTCAGCGAAATGCCGTACGCTGCCGCCAGCGTTTTCTGCGATAAACCGTCAAACTTGTGTTTGACGAAAACTTCGCGGCAACGCGGCGGCAACTCATCGATCGCGACCTGCAGGCGACGGATCTGCTGACGCGCAATCGCATAGCGCTCGGGGGGGGGCGCCGGACAGGCAATCTCGGCGCATTGATCGAGGCTGACGCAGGCGTCATGGGCGGCGTGACGGCGAAAGTGGTCAATCGTCAGGTGTTCGGCGATCCGGAACAGGTAGGCCCTGCGCTTACCCGGCTCCGGCGTGCGTTCGCTACTGAGCAAACGCACGAAGGTTTCCTGGGCGAGATCGGCAACCGTCTCCCGGCAGGCAATCCGGCGCCCGATGTAACGGCGGATTTCGCCGGCATGATCGAGGTAGAGCGCAGTAACCAGGCTATTCATTATCGCGGGGTCGATTTTTCCGAAAAACGCCCGGATGATAGGCCTGCTGCCGTATTTTCCTGTGCGGCATATTGCCGCATCGCCCTAGGGCACAGGCGTTTCCCGTACCTGCACCGAGCACGCTTTGCTAGACTGCGGCCCTTCTCACGGGAGACACGATGGATTTTTCTCCAGCACACACAATCGGCGGACTGTCCTATTGGCTGGCATTCATGACCGGCCTGCTTGGCAGCGGGCATTGCCTGGGCATGTGCGGCGGGTTGGTGTCGGCGTTCTTCATGCGGCTGGGTGCCAAGGGAATCTGGCCTTATCTCGCCTATCACGGCACACGCGTCATGGTGTATGGCAGCATCGGCCTGATTGCTGCCGCCCTCGGCGCAGTGCTGGTCGCCACCGGGCAATTCGGCAAATTTCAGGGCATTCTGCAGATCGTCGCCGGGATCATCGTCATTCTCCTCGGGCTGGATTTACTGGGAATTTCCCCCTGGCGCAACAGCCTCGGCTTTGCGCCAATCGCCTGGCTGCGGCAGCAATTTTCCCTGGCCGTGCAGCGTGGCCCTGTCGCTGGTGCGCTGATCGGTGGCGCAATCAACGGCTTGATGCCCTGTTCGATGACCATGGCGATGGCGGTCAAAGCCACCACTGCGCCCAGCGTCATCGAGGGAGGACTGCTGATGCTGGCTTTTGGCGCCGGCACCCTGCCCTCGATGCTTTCAGCCTCGGTCCTGTTCGGCCGCCTGGGACCGCGCCTGCGCGGCTGGCTGCTCAAAGGGGCGGCGCTATTCGTCATTGCCCTGGGGGTATCGACGCTCTGGCAAGGGGTGCGCTACTACATGGTGATGCATCGCCTGCTCGGATGAATGCGACAATTTGCCGCAGGCCGTGCTCCGCTCAGGGCGTTAACCTGAGAGCACTCAATCAACGCAAGGAGAAAAATGATGAACCGCCGCGACCTTCTCAAGATTTCCGCACTCGCCGGCCTGACCGCCACTGCCAGCACTGCCACAACAGCCGCTCGTGCCGAGGTGTGTAGCAGCGACGGCACACCGAATCAATTCATTCCGAAAAAAGCAGCCGACCCCAAGCCGCTGGAAAACGACATCGAGAAATATCCGAAATGCCCCTACTGCGGCATGGACCGCAAGGAACACAACAAAACCCGCATGCTGGTCCAGTATGCGGATGATCTTGCCGATGGCACCTGCTCCATCCACTGCCTGGCGCTAAGCCTGAGCCTGAACATCGACCGTCAGCCAAAAAACATCTGGGGACCGGATTTCGCCGCCACCGCCGAACCACGCCCGCTGCTGCCGGTGGATCAACTGATTTACCTGATCGGTACCGACCTGAAACACGCGATGACCAAAAAGAGCAAGCATTCCTTCGCCTCGATCGAGATGGCCAAGGAATTTCAGGCCAAGCACGGTGGCACCCTCGGTAACTTCAACGACGCACTGCGCGAAAGTTATCTCGGCATGTCGGAAGACGTTGCCCAGATTCGCAAGAACCGTGAAGAACGCCGCCGGCGCGCGCAGCAGAAGCAAAGCTGATGCAACGCCGTCATTTCATCGCCGCCGGCATCGCCTGTTGCGCGCTGCCGGCGCTAGCCCAGAAAGCGGCCCCGCCCCGGCCGGGCCAGAAGGATCTGTGCCCGGTATGCGGCATGATCGTCTCCAAATACCCGAACTGGATTGCCGCCGTCGTCTGGAAGGACGGGCACGCACATTTCTTTGACGGGGCCAAGGACATGTTCAAGTTCCTCTTCGATCTGGCCAAATACGCGCCGGGGCACCGCAAAGAAGACATCGCCGCCATTCAGGTTACCGATTTCTACAATCTGGAACGCATCGACGCCCGGCAAGCCTGGTTTGTCACCGGCTCGGACGTGCTCGGCCCCATGGGACATGAATTTGTGCCGTTGGCCACGCGCGCGGACGCGGATGATTTTTTCAAGGAACACCGGGGCAAGGGCTTGTTCAATTTCGAGCAAATTACCGCCGAGATGCCGGGCAAACTGGACAACGGACGTTTCACGTAAGCACCTCGCGCGGCGGCGTATCAAGCAAACGGCGCAGGCTCACCCAGCCGACACCTGCCACCGCAAAAGCGGCCAGCGCCGAACTCAGCAACGGCGTCAGCAATGAAAACTCCGCTGTCGTGCCAAACACCCGTTGCGCCAGCACCTGACCCACCACCGCCGCCCCGAGGGCGGCCAGCAACCCGGCCAGGGCGCCCAATGTCGCCAGCTCAACCAGCACAGCCTGGCGCAGTTGCGCGCGGCGCGCACCAAGCGCACGCAGCAGGGCAATTTCCCGCCGGCGCGCATCGAGCACTGCCAACAGGGCGGCATAGAGCACCACCAAGCCCGCCGCCAGAGTGAACAGGAACACCAGCTGCACCACGCCGACAATTTGCCCGAGCACTGACTGAATCTGATTGAGCAGCGCCGCAATGTCGATCACCGTCAGGTTCGGAAACTCCGCCACCAGAGCCGCCAGAGGATCACTGGTAGAGGACTGCGGCAAGTGGAAACTGGTGATGAAGCTGGCGGGAGCATCTTCCAGCACACCGGAAGGCGCCAGGACAAAGAAATTGACGCGCATCGAATCCCAGTCGAGCTTGCGCAGGCTGCTGACGGTCAGGGTTTTGCGCAATCCGGCGACGGTGAATTCCAGGCGGTCGCCAAGCGCGATGCCCAGGGTTTTCGCCAGCCCCTCTTCCACCGACGCTTCTTCCCCTGGCCCGGCAAACCAGCGCCCGGCCGTCACCTGATTGCCGGCCGGCAACGTGTCGCGCCAGGACAGGTTGAACTCCCGCTCGACCAGCCGCCGGGCGCGTTCATCGTCCGGAAAATCGGTGGCGCTGACCGGCTGCCCGTTTCTTGCCGTCAGCCGCGCCCGCACCATCGGCGCCAGTTCGGCAGTAATGCCCTGCGCCGCCAGTGCCGTTGCGACAGCCTGTCGTTGCTCCGGCTGGATGTTGATGATGAAACGGTTGGGCGCATCGGCCGGCAGATGCTGTTGCCAGGTCGCCATCAGTTCCAGCCGCGTCACCCCGAGCAGGAGCAGGGCCATCAGCCCGCTCCCCAGCGCGACCACATTGAGCACGTTGGCAACCCGGTGCCGGGCCAGCGATCCCCAGCCATGGCGCAAACCAAAACGTAGACCGGTGGCCCCGCCCCGCCGCCCCTGCCTGGCTGCCCAGCGGGCCAGCAGTTGCATCACGAGCGCTGCCGTCACCACAAAAAACAGGGCGGTCACGAGAAACCCGGCCACCGTGAACAACCCCAGACGCAGCTCGCCTGCCGTCAGCACCACCAGCGCCGCGAGCAACACGCCGCCCAGCGCGTAGGCCAAGAACGTCTGCCCGGCCGGTGGCCCGAACTCACGCCGCAGCACGCGCACCGTGGGCACCCGCGCCAGTTGCAGGATGGGCGGCAGGACGAAGCCAAACAACAGCACAAACGCCACCAGCACCCCCTGGCCAAGCGCCAGCCCCCCCGGCCAAGGCAACGGAATGGCAAACAAACCGGCCAATCCGGCGACGAGCACGAAGTGCGCGGCAAAGCCCAGCAGCGCCCCCGCTGCCGCCGCAAACAAGGCAAGCAGGAAGAAGGCCAACAGATGCAGACGCAGCACTTGCGCCTGGGTCATGCCGAAACAACGCAGCAGGGCGCAGGTATCCAGATGCCGCGCCAGATAACGCCGTGCGGCCAGGGCCACGGCAATCGCCGCCAGCAGCACGGTGAGCAGACTGGCCAGGCCGAGAAAACGCCCCGCCTGATCAAGCGCCTTGCGTACTTCCGGCTGCGCATCCTGCAGCCCTTCCAGGCGCTGCCCACGGCTCAGACGCGGCTCTGCCCAGGCCCGCCAGTCGGCCAGTGCCGCCGCATCACCCGCCAGTTGCAGACGATAAGTGACGCGCGCACCGAACGCCGTCAGGCCGCTGCCGGGCACATCGTCGAGCGCCAGCATCAAACGCGGCGACAGGGAAAAGAAATTGAAGGCGCGGTCGCTCTCAGCTGTCAGCACCTGGCGCACCGGCAGGCGCAGCTGCCCGATGCCGAGCGGGGCATCCGGCGTCAACGCCAGCTGCTGGAACAACCGCGCATCGACCCAGGCTTCGCCGGCCCGCGGGCCCCGCGTTGCCTTCTGTTCCGCTGCTCCCGGCGCAGCGGCAATCTGCAGCGTGCCACGCAAGGGGTAATGCGCGTCCACCGCCTTGATTTCGACCAGCTGCGCCCGCTCATTGGCGAACACCATGCTGGGAAACAACTGAACCTGCGCCGTACGCAAGCCGCGTTTTCCGGCTTCGACGGCAAACTCCGGCGCCAGCGGCTGATCGGCCGTGAGGATCAGATCCGCCCCAAGCAGTTGCGCCGCCTCGCCCTGCAAGGCCCGCTGCAAACGGTCGGTGAGAAAACCCACCGCCGTCACCGCCGCCACCGCCAGCAGCAGCGCCACGAAAATCAGGCGTAATTCGCCGGCACGCCATTCGCGCCCCAGCATCCGCCAGGCCAGCGGCCAACTCCGTGCAACGGCTGTCATTGCAACTCCCTGATGCGCGTCACCGCTTCTTCCACCCGGCGCACGGCGATCACTTCCAGCCCCGGGATCGGCTGCCGGGGCTTGTTAGCCTCCGGGATCAGGGCGCGGGTGAACCCCAGCTTCGCCGCCTCACGCAACCGCTCCTGGCCGCGCGGCGCCGGACGGATTTCCCCGGCCAGCCCGACCTCGCCAAAAACGATCAGCTTTTCCGGCAAGGGCTTGTTTTTCAGCGAGGAGGTAATCGCCATCAGCACCGCCAGATCGCCTGCCGGCTCGCCGATCTTCACCCCGCCGACCGCATTGACGAAGACGTCCTGATCGAAGCAGACGATCCCGGCGTGCCGGTGCAGCACCGCCAGCAGCATCGCCAGACGCTGCGCATCGAGGCCGACCGTGAGCCGGCGCGGATTTCCGTGCGCCGTATCCACCAGTGCCTGAATCTCCACCAGCAACGGACGAGTCCCTTCCTGCGTCACCAGCACGCAGGACCCGGCCACTTCCTGCCCATGCTGCGACAGGAACATGGCCGACGGGTTGCTCACCCCCTTCAGCCCGGTTTCGGTCATGGCAAACACGCCCAGTTCATTGACCGCACCGAAACGGTTCTTCACCGCCCGCACCAGACGGAAACTGGAATGGGTGTCGCCCTCGAAATAAAGCACGGTATCGACCACGTGTTCGAGCACACGCGGCCCGGCCAGCGCGCCTTCCTTGGTCACGTGACCGACCAGGATCACCGTGATGCCGGCCTGTTTGGCCAACCGCGTCAGCTGCGCCGCACATTCGCGCACCTGCGCCACCGATCCCGGCGCGCTCGACAGTTGATCCGACCACAGCGTCTGGATCGAATCGATCACCGCCACCTGCGGCTTTTCCGCTTGCAACGTGGAGAGGATGCGCTCCAGATTGATCTCCGCCATCAGCGGCAGATTTGTCGCATCGAGGTTCAAACGGCGGGCACGCAAGGCGACCTGCTGGCCGGATTCCTCACCGGTCACGTAGAGCACACGCTGTGTTTGCGCCAGATGCGCCAGCGCCTGCAACAGCAAGGTGCTCTTGCCGATGCCGGGATCGCCACCGATCAACACCACCCCGCCCCCCACCAGACCGCCCCCCAGCGCCCGATCGAATTCACCGATGCCGGTCGCAATCCGGTCCGCCTCACGCGCTTCGATCTCGGCCAGATTCTGCAAGCGCGCCGCCGGTGCCAGCGCCTCGAAACGATGCTTGCCCGGCGTCTCCGCCACGCTTTCCACCAGCGTGTTCCAGGCATTGCAGCCGGGACACTGGCCCTGCCATTTGGGATTGGTCGCGCCGCATTCGGTGCAGGAATAGATGGTTTTGGGTTTGGCCATGGTTTGCGGTTTTTTACTTTTCAGGTGGGGTTGATTGTATTACTGCTGGTTTCTGGGTTGCGGGCTGTTTTCCGCGCTGCGGGCTGTATTCCGCGCTGCGGCGCGTCTTACTTTTTCTTGCTTCGCCAAGAAAAAGTAAGCAAAAAGAAGGCGACCCCAGGTCGGTGGCCCCTGCGGGGCTTCCCTGCGCTACTCGGGCTTGGCGGGGGCGGCGCAAACTCGGGGCTGCGCCCCTCAAACATGCTTGCCCCTTCATCCGCCAAGCCCTGCGTTGCTCGGCACCTCTCATGGGGAAAGGTGAACCCGCCACAGTTGGGCGATGGTTCGGGGGTTTTGCATTCTTTCGGCACAATCGTGGTGTCCAGTTTCGCGGCTGCTCTCCGATACAGGAACGCCTTTCCCCTCCCCTTGGAAGACGCTGAGCAACGCAGGCGAGCCGGGGGCTTTCGGCTGGCTATGTTTGAGCCGCGCAGCGGCGAGTTTAGCCAGCCGCCCGGCTCGACGAGTAGCGCAAGGCACCCCGCGTAGCGGGGCGTCGACCACGGGGTCGCCTTTTCTTTGGCTACTTTCTTTTGGCGAAGCAAAAGAAAGTACGCCCGCGCCACAGCGCGGAAAACAGCGCCCCCATCACGCCGGCAGATCAAAACCCTTGAGCTTGCGGTAAGTATCCACGGCGTAGGAATCCGTCATGCCGGCAACGAAATCGGCTACCTGCAGCAAGCGAACATAAGGGTCGGCATCGGGTTCGCCGCCATGGGCGAGGAATTGCGGGGGCAGCAGTTTGAGCAGCATTTTGTCGCGTGGACTCAAATGACAGCCGGGCACACCGGCGACAGCCTCCACCGCATGGGTGAACAACTCCAGCAGCGCCCCCAGCACCTCGAAGCCCGCCGTCTCGATTTCCAGAGCTGGACGGGCGGTATAGATGGTTTCTTTTGCCAGCTTCAACACCGCCTGCAAAGGCACACCGACTGGCGACTGCGCCAGCAGTTCATCGTCGAACTCGCCGGCCAGGATGGCGCGCTCGTTTTCCAGAAACACGGCCGCCGCGTTTTCCAGCAAACAGCCGATCGCTTTGGCGCGCAGGTACTCCAGACGCTCCTTGGGGTCGTGCAGACGGCTCAGGCGCTCACCATTCACTGCCGAACCGGCCAGATCGGCGAGCAGACATTCGGCATCGCGATAGCTGACGAAACCGAGGCGGGCGGCATCTTCCAGGTCGACGATGAGATAGCAGGTGTCGTCCGCCACCTCGACCAGAAACGCCAGCGGATGCCGGCGCCAGGCGCGACCGGGAATGCGCTCGACCAGGCCGGTGGCCGCTGCCACCCGGGCAAAGTTGTCGGCATCGTGCTGGAAAAAACCGAATTTCTTGCCGCTCTTGCCCTCCAGTTCCACATCCAGCTGCGAAGGACGGGGATATTTGGTGAATGCCGCCAGCACCGCGCTGGTCAGCTGCAGGCCGCCCGGATTGGCCGGGCTCTGCAGGCGGCTGACGATGCGAAACCCCTGGGCATTGCCTTCGTAACGCTCGAAATCGGCCTTCTGTGCAGCGGAAAAACCATGCCGCTGCAGGATGCCGGAACTGCGGAACCATTCGCGGATGGCATCTTCACCCGCATGACCGAAGGGCGGGTTGCCGATATCGTGCGCCAGACAGGCTGCCGCCACGATGGCCCCAAAATCTCCCGATTCCACATCCTTCAGCCCGTGCCGGGCAATGATCTCGCGGCCGACCACCGCGCCCAGCGAACGCCCGACACAACTGGCTTCCAGACTGTGTGTCAGGCGAGTGCGCACGTAATCGCTCTTGGACAGCGGAAAAACCTGCGTCTTGTCCTTCATGCGACGAAAAGCCGAAGTGAACACGATGCGGTCGTAATCCTGCTGGAACGCCGTGCGTTCGGCCGAACCCGGAGCGCGGCCGGCACCCAGGCGCTCGTTGGAGAGCAGCTTTTCCCAGATTTTTTTCCGACTCATGGCTTCATTCCTCGCACTTGCGGCAACTGTCATGCCCCTTCCAGCAGGGCGCGCACATCGTCCGGCAGCGGCACGGATTTACCGCTCAGCGTGTTCATCCACACCACCTTAGCACTACCCTCGGCGTACAACTCGCCGTCAATCCGCATCTCGACAAAAGTCTCGCAACTGGAGCGGCCCAGCGCCCCGATCAGGGTACGCACTTCCACCGTCCCGGGATACGTCATCGGACGCAAAAAAGTGCACGCCGCATTGATGATGACCGGCCCATCGCCGCCCGGACGCACCGGAATCCGCATGGCCTCGATCCATTCGACCCGCGCCTGTTCCATGTAGCGGAAATACACGGTGTTGTTGACATGCCCATAGGCATCCATATCGCCCCAGCGGATGGGGATAAGCGTGGTATGCACCCATTTTTTCTGCGTCGTCATCGTACGTTGCGGTCCTGCCGGAAGAAAGCCCCGTACTGTAGCGCAGTCGCAAGAATTCCGTAGCCCCTGGGCTTGATTCAAATTCAGGCACAACACCTTGGCCCTCTGGCAAAATCACGACCTTCACCAGCGACCACCCCAATCCGGGCTGCCATCATGACTATCGAATTCAGCACTTACTACACCCTGATCCTTGCCGTCGTCGTCCTGCTGATCGGCAAGCTGATGGTCCGCCGCATCCGCCTTCTGCGTGAATTCAACATCCCGGAACCCGTTGCTGGCGGCCTGGTGGCAGCACTGGTGGCCTACGGCATCAATCTTGCCACAGGCTACCGGCCGGCCTTCGATAGCAGTCTGCAAACGGCCTTCATGCTCTGCTTTTTCTCTTCCATCGGCTTAAGCGCCAATTTCGCCAAGCTCCGCGCCGGTGGATCAGCGCTGGTCGTTTTTCTGCTGGTGATCGTGGTGTTTGTCTTCGTGCAGAACGGCGTCGGGGTCGCGCTCGCCAGCCTGCTCGGACTAGACCCACTGATCGGCCTGATTGCCGGTTCCATTACCCTGCTCGGCGGCCACGGCACCGCTGGCGCCTGGGGGGCCGTGCTGGAAGAACAGCACGGCATCGTCGGCGCCATGACCATTGGCATGGCATGCGCAACGTTCGGCCTGATCATCGGTGGGCTGGTCGGCGGTCCCATGGCGAAATGGCTGATCCAGCGTCATCAGATCGAGGGCGGCACGGGCCATGACGACAACGTCACGGTCGATGGCAGCACGCCAAACTTCGAGTTTCCGCACGAACAGCGCCTGATCACCGCCGACGCTGCCATCGAAACCCTGGCGCTATTCGCCGGCTGTCTCGCTTTTGCCCAGTTCATGACCCAGATCACCCAGGGCACGGCGGTACAACTGCCCACCTTTGTCTGGGCACTGGGTGGCGGCGTACTCATCCGCAACACGCTCGACTACGCTTTCGGTTTCACCGTTTTCGACCGTGCCATCGACGTTTTCGGCAACGCCGCCTTGTCCATCTATCTGGCCATCGCCCTGCTCTCGCTCAAACTGTGGGAACTCGCCGGTCTGGCCGGACCGCTGGTGATCATCCTCGCCGTGCAGACGGTGGTACTTGCCGCCTATGTCGCCTTCGTCACTTTCCGCGTCATGGGCAAAAACTATGACGCCGCCGTGCTCTGCGCCGGCCAGTGTGGTTTCGGCATGGGCGCCACACCGACCGCCGTTGCCAACATGCAGGCCATCACCAACCAGTACGGCGCATCGCACAAGGCATTCCTCATCGTCCCCATGGTCGGCGCCTTCTTCATCGATCTGGTCAATGCGGTGGTGTTGCAGTTGTTCATCAAGGTCGTTGGCTGAGCACAACAAACGCGGGGGATTCAGACAATCGACGACGCCTAGCGAATCCCTCCGCTACGCTCAAGGTTGAGCTGCAGCAGGCGTTTGAGGATGTCGTCGTCGGGCATTGCGGGGCTGTAGTCCTCCCAGCCGTAGGCGGCGGCGACGGCCGCGTCGAGCGCTTTGTGGGCCAGATCGAGCCAGGCAGGACGCGCGTTGTAGAGATTGGTCAGGGTGCGTTTCTTCACCTCGGCCGCAAAGCCGGGTTTGGCCACGGGGCGTTTGGGAAAACCGGCTTTCTCTTCTTCCGGGGTGATGACCCACTCCACCCATTCCGGCGGATTAAGCCAGGTGTTGCGCATCTGGTCGAGGTGACGGGCCGCCGCCGCGATGTTCGCGGCCAGAATATCGCCCGCCATGCAGGGCGCCGCCGCCTGGCCCTGTTTTGGCGCCGTATCGCGCGGCGTCATACCGGCGGGAAAGGGGAAGGTTTCGAAGGTGGTGGTGGGGGTGTAGCGAGGGCGATCTTCGAGCGAAGTACCCAGGCGCAGCGACCAGAGTTCGTGGAAACGGGAATGCAGGATGCCAAAGGTGAGGTCGTCAGCGCGGGCAACAATACAAACTGCATGACTTGGCAAAACTGCAGCCGAACGCCAAACGAAAAGCCGGTATTTAGCAACAATCGAGGTAGCAATGTATCGCTCGCAATTTTTCAAGGAAGTGCGCATATCTGGAGCGGTGCGCGCATGAAGCCACCAATAGCGTTTCTCAGATTCGGCACGAACCTGTGCTTTTTCTGGTTTGACCGTCTCAAGAACATAAGCAAACGGTGTTTCATAAAGTGACGCATCAGCTTCAGTCGTTTTAACGCCAAAGTCCACAATCCATGTATCTGATGGACGCTGCACTAGGTCATTTCCGTTAATCCACGGTTTAACAACCTCACTACTCGGTTTGCCGTTTGGGTTCGGCAACCTGAGCCATTCACGAGCTATTTCGCCTGTTATATCAAAGCTGGCTTTTTTCGATGTACCAACAAAACACGCACCAGAATTTTCCGGCAAACGCTTGGCTTTGGTGAGATCAGTTCCTACTCCCCCCGTCAAATCCGCATGTATCGCCGCCACTTCGCGCCCATCCAAGCGACAGGCGGGGGGCGGGCAGGCGCAGTTTGAAGCTTCGCTTACGGAGTCTGC
>NZ_CAJHOB010000001.1:241494-255288 GCF_905120355.1 Azonexus hydrophilus
TCGCTCGCGGCGCCCCCCCCCCCCCCGCCTGTCGCCGCCGCGCTGTCAGCCGCCGCGCCGTCAGCCACCACGCGCTCAACCGCATCACTAAAACCACCAAACCCCACCAGCGAAACCCGCACCGCCGCGCCGTCATTCACCCACGGCTCATCACTCCAGGCCAGGAAAATCCGGGTGCTCGCCGCCACACGATCCAGCACCCTGCGATTCGCGCCCCCACGGATGGAATTGGTAGACACCAGCCCCGCCGCCCGTAAAGCCCCCGCCGCAATCTGCGCCCGCGCTTTCTCGAACCAGTAGGTCACCAGATCGGCGCCACCCGGCACGCGCCCATCGTAAGTCTTGCGCAGCGTGTCAACGTAATCTGCCCCCAATTCACTCCGCATCACCTTATCGCCCAGAAACGGCGGATTCCCCACCACTACGTCCGCCGCTGGCCACGCCGCTTCGCTGCCGTCGGCATTGAGCAGCGCATCACGATGTTCTATGCCATCCAGCGGGCGCAAAATGGGGTTGAGGGCATGCGGGTAGCCGTTCTGGCGGCACCATTGAATGTCGCCGATCCACACCGTGACACGGGCCAGTTCGGCCGCAAACTCATTGATTTCCAGCCCGAGAATATTGTGCGGACCCGTTTCCATCGCCAGCGGCACCGGCAGACCCAACTCCTGACCTTCGACATGCACGCGCTTTTCCAGATCACGCAGCGCACGCAGGGCCAGATACAAAAAATTGCCACTGCCGCAGGCCGGATCAAGCACCCGAAAATGATTCAGGCGCAGCAAAAAACCCTGATACAGCGCCGTCGGTTTATTCCCTGGCTTCTTCAACTTCTGCGCCGCCAGAATCTCCGCCTTGACACCCTGCCACACCAGCAACAGCGGCTCGCGGACCAGGGGATCGATCAACTTGGCAATCGTACCGGTGTCGGTGTAATGCGCCCCCAGCGGCGCCCGGGCTGCAGGATCAAGGCCCCGCTCGAACAAGGTACCGAAAATGGTCGGATCAATCGCCCGCCAATCCATCTCCGCCGCCGCACGATGCAAAGCCGCCAGATCAGCAGCCGCCAGCGGCGGCACATCGATATGCTTGAACAAACCGCCGTTGAACCAGGCAATGTCATGGTCGCCGTACTCACCGTGCCGGTCGCGCATGGCCGCAAACAGCTTCTCGATGCGCCGCGCCGCCTTGGCCGTATCGCCACCGGCATTGGCCAGCAAGGTGGTAAAAATGCCGGCAGGCAAAAGCTGCTCGTCCTCGGCAAACATGCAGAACAGACATTGCACGAGAAAATGCGCCACCCGCTCGCCACAGTGTTCGGCAAACACCGGCCGTTCGCGCATGGCCTTGGCCAACTCGGCAAACTGCCCGGCAGCGGCCGCAGTAATCGCCGCCGTGGATTTTTCCGGGCGCAGTTTCTCCGGATCGCTGAACACCCAGGACAGCACCTGCCGCTTTTCCGGCAGGATCAGTTCCTCGATGCGTATCTCGTGCGGCTCGTCCGGATAACCCGTAAATGCAGTGTGAATGACGATGCGCTCGCGGTCGCACACCACCAGCAGCGGCGGATTATCGAGCTGCAAGGCGTAATCGGTGAGCTGCTTGAGCGCCGCGCCGAGATCGCGCCCGGGTTTCTTGTTCTCCCAGGCAAAATGGCCGCGCTTCCAGACATCCGCCCAGCCATCCCCCCCACTCGCCTTGCGCGCCCCACGCTCGAAACAGTAATTGTCCGGATCACGCGGTTTGGCGACGCCGAGTAAATCGCACAAATCATCAAAATGACCCTGCGCCCCAGCACGTTCGGTCAGCGGGTTGTCTTTCCAGGTGGCAATGAACTGTTCGGGTGTCATGACAAAGGCTGTGCGAAGAAAACGAAGACCGCATCATAACTGTTGCTGACTCCCCCTCAGAAACCCCCACTTACATCTGGCAAACGACAGCTTACACCCCGCTCCGTAAGCTACGTCCTGTCGTCGGGCCACAGTTCCGGCTTAATTCCAGGAGAAAGCATCATGCAAAAACGTCACTTCACCCGCGCCACCCTCGTTGCCGCCGCTCTGGCCATCACCCTGCCTTTCGGGGCCATGGCCTTCCAGGGTAAACAGGGCCACGGCAAACATCATGCGCCGCGTGGCGAATGTCAGATGCCGGGTGGTTTCATGAAAAGTGCTTACGGCATGCACGGTGGCGGCATGATGCGCAGCCTGCAACGCCTCGACCTGAGCGAAGCACAGGAAGACAAGATTTTCGAACTGATGCATCAGCGCGCGCCCAACATGCGCCAGCAAATGAAGGCGCTGAAGAAAAACGAGCGTGAGCTACAGGCCCTGCGTCAAAGTGCCCAGTTCGATGAAGCACAAGCCAAGGCACTGATCGACAACATCGCCCGCCAGCGCGCCGACATCGAGCTGTCCCGCCTGCAAGGAGAGCGCCAGGTGCTGGATGTCCTGACCCCGGAACAACGCCAGAAGCTGCAGGATCTGCGCGCCGAAGAACCGCGTCGCATGGGCGAGCGCGCCCCCCGCGCATAAGCATCGACGGTTACGACACGCGGGGAGAGCAGGCTGCTCTCCCCGCAGCCGCATATAGGTTACGGCGTGATGCAAGCGCATACGCCGCAACCCCGGCAAACAGCCGTAGATGACAAGCTTCTAAGGCTGTTTGCCGGTGCTGGGCGTACAATCGCCGCCTGATTTTGCCTAACCGGGCACACCGGAGCCCCCATGAACCGCATAAAAATGGCCTTGCTGGCCTCGCTGCTGCTTCCCGCAGCCCTGTGGCTCGCCGCCGACTCACTGGCGCCGTCGCCCTTGACCTATTTCTCCTTCCGCACCGTCTTCACCCAGTTCAGCGGCGTCATCGGCATCTGCCTGATGAGCGTCGCCATGCTGCTGGCACTGCGCCCGAAATGGCTGGAACCGCATCTGGATGGCCTGGACAAGATGTACCGGCTGCACAAATGGCTGGGCATCGCCGCGCTGGTGGTGGCCACCCTGCACTGGTGGTGGGCCAAAGGCACCAAATGGATGGTGGGCTGGGGCTGGCTGGTCAAACCGGCGCGTGGCGCCGGCGGGCAGCAGGCACAACACGGCATGCTGGAAAGCTGGTTGCGTGGCCAGCGGGGGCTGGCCGAATCCATCGGCGAATGGGCATTTTACGCAGCGGTCATCCTGATCGTGCTGGCGCTGATCAAGCGCTTCCCCTATCACTGGTTCGCCAAAACGCACAAACTGCTGGCGGTGGCTTATCTGGCGCTGGCATACCACACCGTTGTACTGACCAAAATTGGCTACTGGACGCAACCCGTCGGCTGGGTGCTGGCGCTACTGCTGCTCGGCGGCAGCATTGCCGCCGTGCTCGTCCTGCTCGGACGGGTCGGTGCCCGGCGCAAGGTCAGGGGCCGCATCACCGACCTCACCCGCTTCCCCAACCTGCGCGTGCTGGAAACCAGAATCGCCCTGGCACCGGGCTGGCAAGGACACCTAGCCGGACAGTTCGCCTTCGTCACCTCGGATGAGAAGGAAGGAGCGCACCCCTACACCATTGCCTCCTCCTGGAATCCTGCCGAGCAGGAACTGGTCTTCATCACCAAGGCGCTTGGCGATCACACCAGCCGCCTGGCGGATCGCCTGCAACCCGGCATGGAAGTCACGGTGGAAGGCCCTTACGGCTGCTTCGACTTCACCGACGAACAACCGCGCCAGATCTGGATCGGCGCCGGCATCGGCATCACGCCGTTCATTGCCCGGATGAAACAGCGGGCCGCTGTGCCGGAGGCAAAGACGATCGATCTGTTCCACCCCACGGCCGATGTCGATCAGAACGCCATCGACCTGCTGCAGGCCGATGCCGCCGCAGCCCAGGTCAACCTGCACCTGCTGGTCAGTGGCAAGGACGGGCGCCTGGACGGCGAACGTATCCGCGCCAGCATTCCGGAATGGGCCACGGCCAGTATCTGGTTCTGCGGCCCGCCGGGATTCGGGCAATCGCTGCGTGACGATTTCGTCGCCCACGGGTTGCCGCCCGAGCGCTTTCATCAGGAGTTGTTCCAGATGCGCTGAGGCGCCACGGCGAGAGCGGCGGCTCCGGTATAATCGCGCCTTTTCCGATTCTGCCTGCCGCCATGGAACTCGCCAAAGCTTTTGAACCCGCCGACATCGAACGCCGCTGGTATCCCGAATGGGAATCCCGCAATTACTTTGCCGCCGGGGCGAATCCTGACGTCAGTGACAACTTCTGCATCCTGCTGCCACCACCCAATGTGACCGGTACGCTGCACATGGGGCACGGCTTCAACCAGACGATCATGGATGCGCTGACCCGTTATTACCGGATGAAGGGGCACAACACGCTGTGGCAGCCGGGCACCGACCACGCCGGCATCGCCACGCAGATCGTCGTCGAGCGTCAGCTCGATGCGCAAGGCATCAGCCGCCACGACCTCGGCCGCGAGAAATTCCTGGAAAAGGTCTGGGAATGGAAGGAATACTCCGGCAACACCATCACCAAGCAGATGCGCCGCATGGGCACCAGCCCGGACTGGACGCGCGAGCGCTTCACGATGGACGCCGGCTTGAACAAGGTCGTCACCGAAACCTTCGTCCGTCTCTACAACGAAGGCCTGATCTACCGCGGCAAGCGCCTGGTGAACTGGGACCCGAAGCTGCACACCGCCGTCTCCGATCTCGAAGTCGTGCAGGAAGAGGAAGACGGCTTCATGTGGCAGATCCGCTATCCGCTGGCCGACGGCTCGGATAGCCTGGTCGTCGCCACGACGCGGCCGGAAACCATGCTCGGCGACACCGCCGTGATGGTCCATCCGGAGGACGAGCGCTACCAGCACATGATCGGCAAGAGGGTGAAGCTGCCGCTGACCGGCCGCGAAATCCCGATCATCGCCGACGCCTACGTCGACCGCGAATTCGGCACCGGCTGCGTCAAGGTCACACCGGCACACGATTTCAACGACTACGCCGTCGGCCAGCGCCACAACCTGCCGATGATCTCAATCCTGACGCTGGATGCCAAGATCAACGACCACGCGCCGGAAAAATATCGCGGCATGGACCGCTTCGACGCCCGCAAGGCCGTCGTCGCCGACCTCGAAGCCGAAGGCATCCTGATCAAGGTCGACAAGCACAAGCTCAAGGTGCCGCGCGGCGACCGGACCAACGTCGTCATCGAGCCGATGCTCACCGACCAGTGGTTCGTCGCCATGTCGAAGCCCGGCGAAGATGGCAAATCGATCACCGAAAAGGCGCTGGAAGTCGTCCACTCCGGCGAAATCAAGTTCTATCCGGAAAACTGGGTCAATACCTACAACCAGTGGCTGAACAACATCCAGGACTGGTGCATCTCCCGCCAGCTGTGGTGGGGCCACCAGATTCCCGCCTGGTACGGCGTCAATGGCGAAGTCTTCGTCGCGCATACGGAGGAAGAAGCCCGCGCCCAGGCCGACAAGGCCGGTTACGCCGGCCAATTGAGCCGCGACGAGGACGTCCTCGACACCTGGTTCTCGTCCGCCCTGTGGCCGTTCTCGACGCTGGACTGGACCGGCGATGCCGCCGCCGACGCGGCCAACCCGCTGCTCAAGCAATACCTGCCGTCGTCGGTGCTGGTCACCGGCTTCGACATCATCTTCTTCTGGGTCGCGCGCATGGTCATGATGACCAAGCAGATCACTGGCCAGATCCCGTTCAAGCATGTCTACGTACACGGCCTGATTCGCGACGGCGAAGGCCAGAAAATGTCGAAATCGAAGGGCAATGTGCTCGA
Organism: Azonexus hydrophilus; assembly: GCF_905120355.1. Classification (GTDB taxonomy): domain Bacteria; phylum Pseudomonadota; class Gammaproteobacteria; order Burkholderiales; family Rhodocyclaceae; genus Azonexus. The sequence continues at coordinate 247,270 of NZ_CAJHOB010000001.1, forward strand.
CCCGATCGACCTGATCGACGGCATCGGCGTCGACGCGCTGGTCGAGAAGCGCACCTTCGGCCTGATGAACCCGAAGCAGGCGGAGAGCATCGCCAAGAAGACCAAGAAGGAATTCCCGGACGGCATCCCGGCCTTCGGCACCGACGCGCTGCGCTTCACCTTCGCCTCGCTCGCCTCGCCCGGTCGCGACATCAAGTTCGACCTCAACCGCTGCGACGGCTACCGCAATTTCTGCAACAAACTGTGGAACGCCACCCGCTTCGTGCTGATGAACGTTGAAGGCCAGGAGCTCGGCAACGGCAGTGATGAACTGTCCTTTGCCGACCGCTGGATCGTCAGCCAGCTGCAACGCGTCGAGCAGGAAGTCGAACGCCACTTCATCGACTACCGCTTCGACCTGATCGCCCAGGCCGTCTACAAGTTCGTCTGGGACGAGTTCTGCGACTGGTATCTGGAAATCGCCAAGGTCGAGATCCAGACCGGCAACGAAACACAGCAACGCGCCGCCCGCCGCACCTTGGTGCGGGTACTGGAAACCATACTGCGCCTGGCGCACCCGCTGATTCCGTTCATCACCGAGGAACTATGGCAGACCGTGGCCCCCATCGCCGGCGCCAAGACGCACGATTCGATCATGCTCGCCGCTTACCCGCAGGTCGACCTGGCGCGTATCGATACCGCTGCCGAAGCCAAGGTCGACCGCCTCAAGGCGCTGGCCTACGCCTGCCGCAACCTGCGCGGCGAAATGGGTATCTCCCCGGCGCAGCGCACGCCCCTGCTGGTGGCCGGCGGCGGCGAAGAAATTCGCGAATTCGCCCCCATCCTGCAGGCACTGGGCAAGCTCTCCGAGGTGCACATCGTCGACGACATGCCGGCCGATGCCGTGGCGCCGGTCGCCGTGGTCGGCGAAATCCGGCTCATGCTGCAAGTGGAAATCGACGTTGCCGCCGAGAAGGAACGGCTGAAAAAGGAAATCGAGAAGCTGGAAAAGCAGATCGCCATTGCCCAGGGCAAGCTCGGCAACGAGAGCTTCGTGGCGCGTGCGCCAGCCGCCGTGGTCGAGCAGGAAAAACAGCGCGTGGCCGAATTCACGGCCACGCTGGAGAAACTCAAACCACAACTGACCAAGCTGGGGAACTGAACCATGACCGCACCACAGCACAGCGAACGTTTCAGCAGCATCTTCGCCCTGTTCATGATTTTCTGCGTCCTGGTCTGGGTGTGGGGACTGGCGTTCTTCATGTTCTGGCCCTGGCAGAAAGGCGGCGACTGGCTGCCCGACTACCCCCTGGCCGTACAGTGCAGCAACGGCACCGACTGTATCGTTCCGGTGGGCGAACTGGCCCAGGCCCGCAGCGAAGGCAAGGTGCTGTCGCTACGCCCGCAGGCTACACGCGGGGAGCTCGATTACCGCCAATTGTACGTACGCTGGATGCCCTGGGGTGAGGATATGGAAGTCAAGACCTCGGCCTGGAATTTCCAGACCTCGGTGCGCTACCGCATTGACCCGGAAAGCCAGCAGCCGGTCTTGGTCGAGTACCAGGAACTCAACGCCAAAATCTTCTTCTACGCGATTCTGGCCGCACTCGGCTCACTGGCCGTGCTGCACCTGTACCGTCGCCAGCGCAGCTAACTTCTCAAACGGACTGGCTGCAAGCCACGCAGCGCGTTGCCCAGCCAGAACCCGGCGCTCAGATCAGCAGGCCAGAGCACGGCCTCCCGCGCCTTGCCGCTCGCCAGCAAATGTGCCCGCAGCACACCCGGCAGCGCACCACTCGTCAAGGGCGGCGTCAGCAGCACGCCGTCCCGTTCGACGAACACCGTGCTGCGTGCGCCTTCGGCGACCTCACCGCGCTCATTGAGAAAGACCGCATCGAAAACCGAACCGTCTGCCGGCAGGGTCGCCAGTGCCGCGTCGTAGGCAGCGCGGACGGTTGTTTTATGGCGGCGCAGAACATCGTCGGCGAGAATCGGCTGTGTCGCCAGCCAGGCCAGTTTTTCCACTGGGGGCCCACTGTCGAGCGGCTGCGCCGTCACTTCGATCCGACCGGCATGATCCAGGGTCAGACGCACGCGCCAGGTTCCGCGCATCGGCTGCAGCGACAACTGCTGCAGCACGGCTGCTTCATCCAGAGGAAAGCCAAAGGCAGCGGCAGAACGGCGTAAACGCGCCAGATGGCCGGACCAGAGCGGATAGATGCCATTTTCCCGGCGCAGGGTTTCGATCAGGCGCAGGCCCGGATCGACACGCAGAAAAGCCGCCTTCAGGGCACATTCCGCCCATTCCCCAGCCGCCTCGGAATCGGCGACGATGCCACTGCCCACGCCCATCCGCCCACGTTGCCCGGCGGTCAGTTCAAGGGTACGGATCGCCACATTGAGCCGGCAATCCCCCGCCGGCGCCAGCCAGCCGACAGCGCCGGTATACACCCCGCGCGGCTGCCGCTCCAGTTCATGAATGATCTGCATGGCGCGAATCTTCGGCGCGCCGGTGATCGAACCACAGGGAAATAGCGCCCGCAGCAGATCAGAAAAACTTTTCCCCGGCACGCTTGCCGAAATCTGCGACACCATCTGCCGCACCGTCGGATAGGTTTCAAGCGCAAACAATTCATCGACACGCACACTGCCCGTCGCGGCGACACGCCCCAAATCATTGCGCAGCAGATCGACGATCATCAGGTTTTCCGCCCGGTTCTTGGCCGACTGCGCCAGCGTTTCCGGCGGCTCTGAGAGCGGTGCCGTACCTTTCATCGGGCGGGTGACCAGCGTATCTGCCTGACGGCTGAAAAACAGCTCCGGCGACAGGGAGACGATGCCGCTTTCTGCATCGCCGATGCAGCCACCGTAACGTACCGGCTGCCGCGCCCGCAGGCGGGCATAGAGCGCCAGCGGCGTTCCAAACCAGGAGAAATCGAGGGGATAAGTCAGGTTGACCTGATAACAATCACCGGCGGCAATCAGCCGCTGGATTTCGTGCACCGCCTCCCGGTAGCGCGTTTCATCCCACGCCGCACCAATCTCGGCCACCCCTGCCGGCAGCGTGGCATGCGGCGCCAGAAACGCCTCCGCCTGCGCCGCACTGAATTGCCGGCACTGGGCAAAACGCCAGAAGCGCGCCAGCGGACGTGTGGCCGCGGCCGCCGACCAACCGGCTGGCGCCGCCGCCGGCTCCAGCAGGTAGGCCAGTTCGTAATCGAGGGCCATCACGGTCCACGCCGGCGTTTGCCCGATGCGTGCCAACGCCTGGTCCAGGCTGGCCGCATCGCTGACCGTCAGGATTTCCTGCAGCTCACTGAAACACCAGGCGGCAGGCGCCCCTACGGGAGCCCGCCTGTCTTCGAAAAACGCGGCATAGCCGCGGGTGTTGTCGGCGTTTATTTGCGCTTCAGGTCGTAAATGAAGACGCCGCCCTCTTCCTTCTGGCTGACCAGTTCATTACCGGTTTGCCGGGCAAAAGCGGGGAAATCCTTCTGGGAACCAGGATCGGTCGCCAGTACGCGCAGCACCTGCCCGGAATCCATTTCCGCCAGGGCCTTCTTGGTGCGCAAAATAGGCAGCGGGCAGTTCAGACCCTTGACGTCGAGTTCGCGATCAAATTCCATAACCATTCAACATAGAAGTGAAGCGGGCCATTTTAACCTCAATCACCGGACTCGACTGCAGTGCACATACCGTGACACGCTTTAATTCTTGTCTTTAAGCTCTTCCAGACGCCGGATTTTCAACTCACGCAGACGGGCATCGATGGCCGACATCTCGTAGAAATTGGCATCGCCCGCCTTGATGGCCAGTTCCAGTTGCCCGATGGCCCCCGCAGTCTGTCCCTGCAATGCAAACACTTCGGCCAGTGCCCGATGCTGCATGGCATTCTTGCCCAGGCCGGCATACGCCCCGGCGCGCTGACGGTGCAAACGAATATCGAACGGTTGTACCCGCAGCTGCTCTTCGCTAAAACGCAAGGCCGTGTCGAACTGTCGACTCTGCAGCAAGGCATCGGCGTAGCCATACACCAAGGCACGATTGAGCGGATAACGTTCCATCGCGCTGCGGTAGATGCGCACACCCTCATCCGCCTTCCCTTGCGCCAGCCGCACCTCGGCAGCCAGTCGCTCCAGCGAGGCCGCCCCCTTGCTCAGGGCGCGTGCAGCGTCGATGGCTTCCTGCGCGGCCGCCCAGTTGCGGGCGCGGAACTGGGCATAGGCCAGCCCGTAACGGGCGGCAATTTCGTTGGTGAATTTACGCTCGGCCAACTGACTGCTGAACAGCTTCACCGCATCATCCGGACGCCCCTGCAGGGCGCGCAATTTGGCGCGCACCAGATGAAATTCAAGACTGTCCGGCACCTGACGATAGCCCAGACCGGTTTCCCGGTTCTGCATGTCGGCAATCCGCTCACTGGTCAGCGGGTGCGTGCGCAGATAGGCCGTGGCGTTGTTTTCGTAGAGACGTGATGCCTGACGCAGACGCTCGAAAAAGAGCGCCATGCCGTGTTGATCGAAACCGGCCCGCCCCAGCATCTCGAAACCCAGGCGATCCGATTCCCGCTCGAAATCGCGCGAGTAGGCCAGCTGCGCCGAAATGGCCCCGGCCTGGCTGGCCGCGACGGCCGCTGCCCCCGCCTGCGGGTTGGAGCTTGCCGCCAGCAAACCAAGGGCCATGCCCACCATGGAAGCAATGCTGACCCGTTTGGACTGGTACAACTGGCGCGCAATATGGCGCTGCGTAACGTGCGAAATTTCGTGCGCCAGCACCCCAGCCAGTTCCGATTCGCTCTGCGCTGCCAGCAACAGACCGGTGTGTACGCCGATATAGCCACCGGGCATGGCGAAGGCGTTGATACTCGGATCATTGAGCGCAAAAAACTCGAAACCGAACCCCGGATCCTTGCTGAATCCCGCCAGCCGTCCGCCCAACTGGTTTAGATAGGCCTCGACGTCATAATCGTCGAGATAGCTGATTTCGCGCTGCCGGATCTCCTGCATGATCTGCTGGCCAATCTTCTTTTCCAGCATGAGCGGCAGTTCCTCCCCCGCCACATCCCCCAGTTCTGGCAACTCGTGCGCGACGGCAGGAGAAATCGCGCCCCCGGCACCAAGGACCAGGGACAGCACGGAAGCCGTCAGCCGACGGCGGAGGAAAATGGGCAGCTGCATGGCGGTGCTATGATAACGCATGCCGCCCGGCCGGCTGCCTGCGGGCCGCTCCCCCTCTGCGACATGGGCACGACCAACGCCCCTGCCATGCTCGGCGCTGCCATCCACCGGCGCGCAAAATGCGACAGCAGACTGGGGCACAAGTTGGCACAAAAATGATTAACGCTGGTCACAGCCCCTACCGTTACAGCACTTTCGAGGATTCAGACATGCAACCACTTCGCCGAACCTTCCTGCGTGGCAGCGCCGCCAGCCTGTTGCTGCCCCTGCTGGGCACCGGCCTGCTGCGCCCGGGCGCCGTCCAGGCCGCCCCCTGGCAACGCGACGCCTTCAGCGCCACCAGCACGGGGGCCGGCCTCAAGGCGCTGAACATTCCGCTGCTGAGCGAAACCCGCGACATCATCGTGAACGCCCCGGAAATCGCCGAAAACGGCGCCAAGGTAGACATCGAAATCAGCAGCAATCTGCCCAACACCCGCAGCCTGCTGCTCTTTGCCGACAAAAACCCGCTACCACTGTGCGCCGAACTGGAATTTGGCGATAACGCACTGCCCTACGCCAAAATCCAGATCAAGCTCGCCGAGAGCATGCGCATCCGCGCCGTCGCCCGCACCGCTGACGGCAAGAATCACGTCGCCTTCCGCGACATCAAGGTCACCCTGAGTGGCTGCTGAGGAAAACACCATGAGCGAACCCCTCCGTATCCGCGTACAACGCCAGGGCGAAGGCGCCGAAATCCGCATTCTCATGCCACACCCGATGGAAAACGGCCTGCGCCGTGACGACGCCGGCAAGCTCGTTGCCGTCCATTACATCCAGACCTTCACCCTGAAACAAAACGACCGCCCCCTGATCAGCGGCCAGCTCAACACCTCGGTCTCGCGCAACCCACTATTCGTTTTCAAGGCCCGCCAGATCAAGAGCGGCGACACCCTCTCGGTACACTGGACCGACAACAAGGGCGCAGCGCGCCAGGATGCGATCAAGGTGGAGTGAAAGTCTCCGGAAGAGCCGGACGCGCCCAAACAAAAAACCCGCAGGGCTTTACGCTATGCGGGTTTTAGTCTTTTCATCGCTGGTGGGCGGTACTGGGATCGAACCAGTGACCCCTGCCGTGTGAAGGCAGTGCTCTACCGCTGAGCTAACCGCCCATCGAAGAAGGCGCGCATTAAATCACATCGGTTCAGCTTGGTCAAACGTTGTCTGCAGCGTTGTCGGCTAGAATGGCGGACTTTGTTTTCCTGAATTAGCCAGCCATGAAACCAGTCCGCACCCGTTTTGCCCCCAGCCCCACCGGTTATCTGCACATTGGCGGCGCCCGTACGGCGCTGTTTTCCTGGGCTTTTGCCCGCCGCCATGGCGGGCAGTTCATTCTGCGGATCGAGGATACCGACGTCGCCCGCTCCACACCGGAAGCAGTGCAAGCCATTCTTGACGGCATGGCCTGGCTGGAACTGACACACGACGAAGGACCGTTCTACCAGATGCAGCGCACGGATCGCTACAAGGCAGTGATTCAGGAGATGCTGGCGGCCGGCACGGCGTACTACTGCTACACCAGCCGCGAGGAACTGGATGCGCTGCGCGCCGAGCAGGAAGCGCGTAAGGAGAAGCCGCGTTACGACGGACGCTGGCGGCCTGAAATCGGCAAGACACTACCGCCCCCGCCGGCCGGGGTCGAACCTGTCGTGCGTTTCAAGAATCCGGTCAATGGCGTGGTCGCCTGGAATGATGCGGTCAAGGGCCGCATTGCCATTGCCAATGCCGAACTGGACGATCTCATCATCGCCCGCGCCGATGGCACACCCACCTACAATTTCTGTGTCTGCGTGGACGACTGGGACATGGGCATCACCCACGTCATCCGCGGCGACGACCACGTCAACAACACCCCGCGCCAGATCAACATCCTGCAGGCACTGGGCGCCGAGATTCCAACCTACGCCCACCTGTCGATGATTCTGGGTGACGACGGCACCAAGCTGTCCAAACGCCACGGCGCTGTGTCCGTCATGCAATACGAGGAAGAAGGCTTCCTCACCGAGGCAGTCATCAACTACCTCGCCCGTCTGGGCTGGTCGCACGGGGACGATGAGGTATTCAGCCGCGCCCAGTTCATCGAATGGTTCGACCTGGACCACATCACCGCCTCCGCCGCACAGTTCAACACTGAAAAACTGCTGTGGCTGAACCAGCATTACATGAAGCAACTGCCGGCCGCCGAACTGGCTGCCAAAACCCGCCCCTATCTGGCGCGTCTGAATGTCGAAACAGACTCCGGCCCCTGTCTGGAAAAAGCGGTTGCGCTCTACGTCGACCGCTGCAATACGCTGTGCGCGCTGGCCGAGGCGGTAAAAGTGTTCTACCAGCCAGTAGAACCCAGTGCCGAATTGCTGGCACAGCACCTGACGGATGAATGCCGTCCGGCACTGGCCGATTTCACTGCCGGCATCGCCACCGTCGCCTGGGACATCCCGTCCATAGCTGCCCTGATCAAGGCAACGCTGAGCCAGCACAACCTCAAGATGCCCAAACTGGCGATGCCGCTGCGGGCCATGCTGGTTGGCCAGACACAGACACCTTCAGTCGATGCAGTCATCGAACTGCTGGGCCGCGAGCAGGTGCTGACGGCACTGAAAAAATATCTCTGAAAATCCCGCAAACCGCTTTACAAGGGCAAAGTACATCTCTACAATGCGGCCTTCTTTCGAGCGGGGGTATAGCTCAGCTGGGAGAGCGCTTGCATGGCATGCAAGAGGTCAGCGGTTCGATCCCGCTTACCTCCACCATCAAGTTCGAAAGAAAGTCCGGGTCCCCATCGTCTAGAGGCCTAGGACACCGCCCTTTCACGGCGGTAACCGGG
>NZ_CAJHOB010000001.1:255387-279444 GCF_905120355.1 Azonexus hydrophilus
AGAATACCGGCCTGTCACGCCGGGGGTCGCGGGTTCGAGCCCCGTCCACTCCGCCAATTTACATTAACGCCTTGTAGCATCGTGGGTTCCACGACACTACAAGGCGTTTTGTATTTGGAATCCATAGATCGGCGCGATCGTATTTGCGACGGACTTTCGTGGGACAATCCCGTCCCCGCAGAAGAAGGATCGCCATGCACCCGCGCAACAAGAACGCCAACGGCTACGATCTGGCCGCCCTGACCGCCACCTCGGCGGCGCTGGCGAAGCACGTCAGGACAACGCCGGCCGGCACCGCCAGCATTGACTTCGCCAATCCGGCAGCGGTCAAGATGCTGAACCGGGCGATCCTGATGCATCACTACGGCGTCAAGGGCTGGGACATTCCTGAAGGCTACCTGTGTCCGCCGATTCCCGGCCGTGCCGATTACCTGCACAGCGTCGCCGACCTGCTGGCGTCCTGCAACAAAAAGAACATCCCGGCCGGCCCCGGTGTGCGCGTGCTCGACATCGGCACCGGCGCCAACCTCGTTTATCCGCTGATCGGTCATGCCGAATACGGCTGGTCTTTCCTCGGTGTCGATATCGACGAAGTGGCACTGGCCAACGCGCAGAAAATCCTCGCCAAGAACCCGGAAGTGGCCGGCAGCATCGAACTGCGCCACCAAGCGGTCTGGGACAACATCTTCACTGGCCTGCTGCGCAGCGGCGAAAGTTTCGACCTGTCGATCTGCAATCCACCCTTCCATAATTCCCCCGACGAAGTGCTGGCGGTCAGCCAGCGCAAATGGAACAACCTGGGCAAGCCGGGCGCCAAAAAAGGCAGCACCCAGCCACGCCTCAACTTCGGCGGCGGCGGTACCGAACTCTGGTGCAACGGCGGTGAACGCGCCTTCGTCAAGTCGATGATCGAGCAGAGCTGCCACATCCCCAAGCGCGTGCTGTGGTTTACCAGCCTCTTGTCGCAGGGCGACAACCTGCCGCATATTGAAGCGGCGCTGAAGAAAGCCAGGGTCGTCGAATCCCGCATCATCCCGATGGCGCAGGGCCAGAAGCAAAGCCGCCTGGTCGCCTGGACCTTCTGCGCCAACGGCGACCGTGAGAAATGGCGACGCGAACGCTGGTCGTCGGCGCCGGCCTTCGGCGCGCCGGTCAGCCCGAAAGCAACAACCGAGTGCAACCCGCTCACGGCCGCCCCCGTGCCATCGCGACATCCGTAGAGACGCTTGCACTGCCTCACATCAGCAGGCAATGAAAGGAGAACACCATGTCACAGTCGTCTGGCGTGCTGCAATGTAATCATGTCGATGTTGCCGGCCGGCGCATCCGCGCCGCCGAGGTGGCTTGGGCCGACGGGCAAGTCGTACGCATCGACGAACTCGGGCCGGAAAATCCCGACTGGCCGTATCTACTGCCCGGATTCATCGATGCCCATGTACACATTGAAAGCAGTCTGCTGCCGCCGGTCGAATTCGCCCGCCAGGCGGTCCGCCACGGCACTGTGGCCACGGTGTCCGATCCGCACGAAATCGCCAATGTTCTGGGCTGTGACGGCGTACGCTGGATGCTGGCCAATGCTGCCCAGACCCCGTTCCATATTCTGTTCGGCGCCCCAAGTTGCGTGCCGGCAACTTCCTTCGAAACGGCCGGCGGTCGCATCGGGGTGGCCGAAGTAGAGCACTTGCTGGCGACGCCGGGCATCGGTTACCTGTCGGAAGTGATGAATTTTCCCGGTGTGCTGGCGGGCGACCCGGATTTGCTGGCCATGCTGGCGGCCGCCCGGGCCCGCGGGCTGCCGGTCGACGGCCATGCGCCGGGATTGAGCGGGGCTGCGGCAGCGGCCTACGCCGCCGCCGGCATCAGCACCGACCACGAGTGCTCGACGCTGGCGGAGGCCGAGGACAAACTCGCGGCAGGCATGCAGATCCTGATTCGGGAAGGCTCGGCCGCGCGCAATTTCGATGCGCTGCATCCGCTGCTGAGCCGTTACCCGGGACGGGTGATGCTATGCACCGACGACTGCCATCCGGATGACCTGACACGCGGCCACATCGACCGGCTGGTGGCGCGGGCCGTGGCGCTGGGCCATGATGTCTTCACCGTACTGGAAGCCGCCTGCCTGACACCGCAGCGCCATTACGGACTAGAAGTGGGACAGCTGCGGATCGGCGATCCGTTCAATGCCGTGCAGGTCGACAATTTGTGCGATTTCACGGTCGCTGCCGTCTGGCTGACCGGCACGCTGGCGGCACGCGACGGACAAAGCCTGTTGCCGCCCTTGCCGGTGACTGCGGTCAACCGCTTCGCTGCCCGGCCGGTCACGCCCGACGAACTGGTAATTGCAGGCGGCCATATGTACGCGGATACGCTGACCCGGGTGATCCTCGCCCTGGACGGGCAACTGCTCACCCGCGACCTGCATCTGCCGGTCAGCGGCCCGCTGCCGGCCGACGATGTGCTGCTGATTGCTGTGGTCAATCGCTACGCGCCCACTGCGCCGGCAGTGGCGCTGATCCGTGGCTTCGGCCTGCGCGCCGGAGCACTGGCGTCGAGCGTGGCGCACGATTCGCACAATGTCATCGGTGTCGGCTGCGACCCGCTCAGTCTGGCGACCGCCCTCAACGCCGTCATTGCCGCGCAGGGCGGACTGGCCGTGGTCGATGCTACCGGGGCCTGTGACCTGCTACCCCTGCCAATCGCCGGCCTGATGAGCGACGCCGACGGCGATCAGGTCGCTGCCCGCTACGCTGCATTGAGTGCGGCGGTGTGCGAGCGTCTTGGCTCGCCTCTGCGAGCGCCGTTCATGACGCTCTCGTTCATGGCCCTACTGGTGATTCCGGAGCTGAAATTGAGCGACCGAGGCTTATTTGATGGTAATAACTTCACGTTGACGACGCTGGAAGCGCCTGCGGCCTGATCTACCAATCGGCCCATTTTCGTCGATCCGGCCGTGATCGTGCGCCCTCCTCGGTTATAATCGCAGGCTTCGTTGAATGCGTCCCGCCAGGAGCCCCGGTTGCTGCCTTTCCCCACCGCCCCCCTGCTGTTGCGCTGCCTTGCTAGCTGGGCTACCGGCCTATTGATCGCCACGCTGGCTGCGCCAGTCAGCGCTGAATCCGATTTCTTCCCGCGCCTGCAAACCGCACTGCCGAAGCATTTTCCCGATAGCCACAGCAGCGGCCTGAGCGTCACCGAACTGACGCCCCCTCCGGAATTGCCGCTGACCATCGACCTCACCCTGCACCAGACCGACCTCTGGGATCGCCTGCGCCATGGTTTTGCGATGACGGACCTGAATGATGAACTGGTCCTGCATTACCAGCAGTGGTACATGAACCGACCGGAAGCGCTGCGGCGCATGATCGAACGCAGCCGGCCCTACCTGCACCACATCGTCGAGGAACTGGAAGCGCGCGGCATGCCGAGCGAGCTGGCCTTGCTGCCGATGGTGGAAAGTTCGTTCAATCCGATGGCCCATTCGCCTGCCGCAGCCTCCGGACTCTGGCAATTCATCCCGGCTACCGGCAAGCGCTTCAAGCTGGAACAGAACTGGTGGCAGGATGAACGGCGCGATGTGATCGCCTCCACCAGTGCCGCACTCGATTACCTGCAGACCATCTACGACATGCATGGCGACTGGCATCTGGCGCTGGCCTCGTACAACTGGGGTGAAGGTGCCGTCAAACGGGCCATCGAAAAGAACGAAGCCCGCGGCCTGCCCACCGATTACCCCAATCTCACCATGCCCAAGGAAACGCGGCATTACGTGCCCAAGCTGCAGGCATTGAAGAACATCATCGGCGACCCGCAGACCTTTGCCCGCCTGAATCTGCCCTTTATCCCGAACCGCACCTATCTCGCCACCGTCGCCGCGCCGCGGCCGATGGACGTCAAAACGGCGGCGCGCCTCGCCAACATGACGCAGGATGAGTTCCGCCACCTCAATCCGTCGCACAACCGCCCCATCATCAAGCCGCACACCCCCGTCGTGCTGCCGGCGGATCGCGTCGACACCTTCACCGAGAACCTGGCCAATCACGGCAGCTCATTGACCCAGTGGCAGGCTTACGCTGTCAAATCGGCCGAACGGCTGGCCGAAATCGCTGCCCGTTTCGGCATCAGCACCAACGAACTGGCGCAAGCCAACGGACTGCCGGGCAATGTCCGCCTGGCGGCCGGCTCGAAGCTGCTGGTTCCGGGTGCTGGCGAAAACGCTGAAGGCCTGCAGCGCATGCTGCATGCCGATGGTTCGCTCGCCATCATCCAGCCGGAACCCAAAGCACGTGGCAAGAAGCAGCTGAAGGGCAAGGGCAACCAAGGCAAGAACACTGCCAAAGGTAGCCGTATCGCCAGCAAGGGAAAAGCAGCCAGCGGCAAAAAACCGGCAGCGAAAGCCGCAGCCAAACCCAAAGCCCGAAATAAGCGCCGCTGAGCGCCTTGGCGCTCAGAAGCACCCGAACACAATCTAAAAGCGCCCCCCACAGCCTCGTCGGATCCGAAGCGATAACTACCGCCGGTTTCCCGGAAAATCCGCCGACGGGAGGCGGTACTGACTCACCCCGGCCAGTGGCAATTCACCCTATGCGTCGCCGTCAGCGGCTGTGCCACAGGATAGCTGTTGCGGCACTCCACTGTCGCCTTCGGACAGCGCGGATGAAAATGACAGCCCGCCGGCGGCCTGGCCGGTGAGGGAATTTCTCCCGCCAGCACCTGCACCCCGCTGCCATCTTCTTCCAGCCGCGGTTGCAGCACGGCTGAAAGCAGCGCCTGCGTATAGGGATGCCGTGGCGCAGCAAGCACTTCGGCCGCCGTCCCGCACTCGACGATGCGCCCGAGGTACATCACGGCAATGTCGTGCGCCAGATACTCCACCACCGCCAGATTGTGGGTGATGAACAGGTAGGCCACGCCCAGATTCTGCTGCAGCGTTTTCAGCAGATTGAGGATCTGGGCCTGCACCGACACGTCGAGCGCCGAAGTCGGTTCGTCACAGACGAGCAATCGGGGTTGTACCGCCAGCGCCCGGGCGATGGCGATCCGCTGCCGCTGACCACCGGAAAATTCATGCGGAAAGCGTCCTGCCGCATCTGCCGGCAAACCCACTGCCTGCAGCAACGCAGCAATGGCCGTCGCCGGCTCGCCCAGCCCTCCGAGCGTCTGCATGCCTTCCGCAATGATCTCGCCCACACGCAGACGCGGGTTGAGCGAAGCAAAGGGGTTCTGAAACACCATCTGCGCCTGGCGGCGGGCCTGACGCAAGGATTTACCACGCGCGCCGACCCATTCCTCGCCATTGACCCGAACACTGCCGGCCGTGGGGCGAATCAGTTGCAACAAGGCCTTGCCAACGGTGGTCTTGCCGCAGCCGGACTCGCCCACCAGCGCCAGAGTGCGACCGGGGGCCAACGTGAGGGACACTCCATCAACAGCTTTGACCTGCCCTACCACGCGCTGCAGGATGCCTTTGCGGATGGGGAAATGCACCGCCAGATCACGTATCTGCAGCAGTGGTGCCAGCGTTGCCGGCGCAGCGTCATCCGTAGCGGACTCGCCTGCGGCAGGCACAGCCTCCCCTTCGTTCTGCCAGTGGCAGCGCACCTGCGCCCCGCAGGCCTCCACCCGCCAGGCGGGATTCTCTTCCCGGCACACCGGCATCGCCTGCGGACAACGCGGTGCAAAACGACACCCTGGCGGCAGGGCCGACAACGCCGGCACCTGACCGACAATGGTCCGCAGCGGCGCACCGCGCCGCCCAGCATCGGGCAAGGCGGCAAACAGCGCCTGCGTGTAGGGATGCGCCGGCTGCGTGAAAAACTGTTCGCGTCCGGCAATTTCGACCAGTTCACCGGCGTACATGACGCCGATGCGCTGCGCCAGACGTGCCACCACACCCAGATCGTGAGTAATGAGCAGGATCGCCATGCCGCGCTCGGCCTGCAACTGCGCCAGCAGATCGAGAATCTGCGCCTGCATGGTGACATCCAGGGCGGTCGTTGGCTCGTCGGCAATCAGCAATTCCGGCTCGCCGGCCAGGGCGATGGCGATCATCACCCGCTGCTGCATGCCACCCGACAGCTGGAACGGATATTCATCGAGCCGCCGCGCCGGATCAGCAATGCCGACCTGCTCGAGCAATTCCTGGCTGCGCGCCCGGGCCGCTTCGCCGCGCAGCGCGAGATGGCGCGCCAGCACTTCGGCAATCTGCTGCCCCACCGTCAGCACCGGATTCAGGCTGGTGGATGGCTCCTGGAAAATCATCGCGATCTTGCCGCCGCGGTAGGCACGCATCGCCACTTCCGGCAAGGCCAGCAGATCCGTACCGTCATAGCGCACGCTGCCGCCCAGTACGCGACCCGCCGCCGGCAGCAGACGCAGAATACCCTGCGCCGTCACCGACTTGCCGCAACCGGACTCGCCCAGCAAGGCAAAGGTCTCTCCCCGCGCGATGCGGAACGACACGCCATCGACCGCACACAACTGCTGGCGCCCGGCCTGGAAACCGAGGCGCAAGTCATCAACTTCCAGCAAGGGAGCGGGCGTGGTCTGCATCAGGCCGTCCTCGGGTCAAAAGCATCGCGCACCGCATCGGCGAACAGGTTGGCCGCCAGTACCAGAATGAACATGGCAGCAAAGGCAGCCGCCAGCGACCACCACACCACCGGCTCGCGCCCCAGCTCCATGCGCGCATTGTTGATCATGGTGCCAAAGCTGATCATCGACGGATCGACGCCGATGCCGACGTAGGAGAGCACCGCTTCAGCCAGCACCAAGCTGGAAAAATCCATCACCAGGGCGATGATGACGATGTGCATCACATTGGGCAGGATATGGCGGCTGATGATGCGGCCACTGCCGACGCCGAAGGCCTGCGCCGCCTGGATGTACTCCAGCTCGCGCAGTTTCAGCGTCTCGCCGCGCAACAACCGGCACAATCCGGTCCAGCTGGTCATACCCAGAATGAAGCACAAGGCCAGCAGGCGCAGATCGGCGCGCTCGGCGGCAGTGGCGAACCACTCCGGATGGCCGTCGATCAGCACCTGCAACATGAGCACGGCGGCGGCGATCAGCAACACGCTGGGAATGGAATTGAGCACGGTATAGACGTACTGGATCAGGTCATCCGCCCAGCCCCGGAAATAACCGGCAACAATCCCCAGCAACACAGCCAGCGGCAACATCACCAAGGTCGTCACCAGGCCGATGATGAGTGCCGTGCGCACGCTTTTCAGCACCTGGTACAGCACATCCTGCCCCACCTTGTCGGTACCGAACACGTGGTAGCCGCCGGCCAGCGAGAAAACCGGCCCGAGCACCAGCAGGATCGCGCCCAGGGTCAGCAGCACGGCGTGCCAGGCGGTGGCTGTTTCGCCACGCCACACCTTGCCCCAGCCGCCCTGCCGCGCCGCCACCCAGACCGCAATCGGCAGCCACAACAGCACCGCTGCCAGAACACCCACCGCTACCCGCCACGCCACATCGTCGGCGTGTTTGTCGTAGGCGCCGGCCAGATGCGCCCCGCCATGCAGCAGGGGCGGAAAGGCGCGCGTCACGCCGCCCCCCGGGTGCTCCGTACTTTCCTTGACGTAGGCGTGCGTCGCCAGTGGTGCGGAATAGGTTTTTTCAGTGCGGCTGCGCAGAGGATCGGCCAGGGCATCGAGCAGCGAACGCACCTCGATGGCATAGCGGATTTCCGCCCCCTCAGCCGCTGGCAAGGCAGGCCGGTAATGCAGCGAATCGAGCCAGCCGACCAGCACGAAAGCAAGCAATACCGTCGCCGCCCCCATGCCGCTGCGGCTGGCAGCCACCTTGCCCCAGGCGGCACGTAGCGGCGGACTGCGCCGCACCAGCAGCACCAGCCCAAGCCCGGCCGCCAGCAGCAGCCAGATCAAGGCGTCGGACCAGAGGAAAACAATTTGCACCCCGTTCATGCGAAACGGATCCGGGGATCAACCAGGGTGTAGGAAATATCCGTCAGGATCAGGCCGAGGATGTACAGCACCGAGCCGACGAACACCATCGCCCGCACCACCGCAAAATCCTGCGCCTGGATGGCATCGATGGTGTAACTACCGAGGCCGGGAATGCCGAAAAAGGATTCCGTCAGCAGGGAACCCATGAACAGCGAGGGAATCACCACCACCACGCCAGTCAGGATCGGAATCAGCGCATTCTTCAGCACATGGCGGAAGAACACCCAGGTTTCGCTCAAGCCCTTGGCGCGGGCCGTGCGCACATAGTCCTTGCCCACTTCTTCGAGAAAGATGGTGCGGTACCAGCGTGTCGACGCCCCGATTCCGGCCACCACCCCGATCAACACCGGCAGCACCAGAAAGCGCCAGGCATCCAGGCCGACGCCGTAACCGGAAATCGGCACCAGGCGGAACACCTTGGCGAAGAGATATTGCCCGCCGATGATGTAAAACAGGCCCGACACCGACATCATCGCCACGCACAGCACCACGCCCCAGAGATCGAGCGCCGTGGCGCGAAAGAAGGCCAGCATCAAGGCCAGACTGACGGTCACCAGCAAGCCCAGCACAAACGTCGGCAAGGCAATCGCCAGCGACGGCCCCATCCGGTTCAGCATTTCCCGCGTGATGTCGCGCCCGTCCTCGGCCCGGCCAAAGTCGCCCACAAACAGGCGCACCGATTTGCTGAAGAAAATGGTCTGCGTCACCGTCCCCAGGCCGCGCGCTTCCGGGTTAAAAAACAGCGGCTGATCATAGCCCCGCGCCGCCTTCCACTCCGCAATCGCCTCCGGCGTCACCCGCTTCACCCCCAGTTGCAGCCGCGCCATGTCGTCCGGCGTATTGACGACGAAAAACAGCGCGAAGGTGATGAGATTCACCCCGATCAGAATCGGCAGCGCATACAGCAGACGGCGAACGAGATAAGCGAACATGGCGGGGGATTATCGCAGATGCCGGGCGGATGGACAGGTTATTGCGGCAGGCGAAGTTACACGCCCCTAGCAGAGCAGCGCACAAACCACCTGCCAGCAACACGAATTTCCCTCGCTACAGCGAAGGCCGCACCCGCTTCAGGCAAATGAACCGGCTTCCTGGCGGCGCACGATCCACAGAAAGGCAATGGCGCCGAAGTTCATGGTCAGGGCATAGACCACGCTGGGGATGGCCAGCGCCGGCTGCTGGAACAAGGTCAGGGCGATGAAGATGCCCAGGCCGGCATTCTGCAAGCCGCACTCCATGGCGATGGCGATGCTTTCACGGCGGCCGAGCTGTGCCAGCCGAGCCAGCAAGACACCGCCGCACAGGCTGAGGGCATTGAGCAGAAGGGTGGCCATGCCGATTTCCGGGAAACCGGTGGTAATGGTTTCGCGATGCGCGACAAAGGTGACCAGCACGATGGCCATGAAAAACAGGGTCGCCAGTTTGCCCACCACCTGCTCGCCACGCTCGCTCACCCAGCGCGTTCCCAGGCGCAGGAACATGCCCAGCAGGATGGGGAGCGTCGTCACCAGCAACAGGCCGCCCAGCAGCTTGCCCAAGGGCAGGTCGGCGGTGTGAAGCAGCTGCAGATCGGTACTCTGGCCCGCCACAACGGCGTTGATGATGAGCGGCAGGGTGATCAGGGCCAGCAGGCTGCTGGTGACGGTAAGAATCAGCGACAGCGCAATGTTGCCGCGCGCCAGATGGGTCAGAAAAGCCGAGCTGACACCGCCCGGACAGGCGGCGATGAGCATCAACCCCAGCTGTGCCGTTGGCGAGAGATCAAGTGCCACGCTAATCAGGAAGGCCAGCAGCGGCAGCAGCAGCACCTGCCCGCACAACCCCATGGCGATACCGCGCCAACCGTACAGGGCAACGCGGAAATCACCCGGGCGCAGCGCCAGACCGAGCGAGAACATGATGAAGGCCAGCGCCAGGGGCAAAAAAAGGGTTTCGATCATTGCAATGACAGCAAGTCCGGGCAGCGTGTAGCGCTACACCAGGGACGGATGGGAAAACCAGCAGGCCGGGCACCCGCCTGAGCCTGGCGGCGTCTTTCTTGAGTGACCGCGTTGTCGAGCGGCAAGCGTGACAGTTTACTTGAGCAGGCTGTCCGCCACGGCATCGAAATCCTTGCGCGTGAACTGGCCGATCTTGCGCACCACGACTTGCCCATCACGGCCGATGATCAGCGTAAACGGCAGACCGGAAACGCCATTGCCCAGACTTTGCATCAGCCACAGCCCTTTTTTCTTGTCCACGCCCACCGGGTAATTGATCTCGTAGGCCGTGGCAAATTCCTTCACCGCCAGCGGATCATCTTCGATCGCGATGCCCAGCACCACCAGACCGCGCTTGCCGTATTCATTCTGCAACTGGATCAGTTCGGGAATTTCCTTGCGGCAGGGCGGACACCAGCGCGCCCAGAAGTTCACGATCACCGGCTTGCCACGAAATTTCTCCAGCGCCAGTGGTTTGCCGTCCATCCCCTCCACCGTCGTGGCGTAGAACGGACCGGCATCGCCGGCAAAGGCGCTGCCGGCAAGCGCCAACAACACGCCACCCAGAAGGCACAGCTTGCGCAACAGTTTCATAGCAGATCTCCACGCTTGAACAGAAGATAACCCGCTGCTGCCGACAGGATGCCGAGCAGGGCAGGATAAACGAGCGCAAAGAGGCGGAAGCCATCTGCACCAAACAAATCGAGAATGACGTACGCCGACGGTCCGAGCACGATCAGTTGCGGATCGAACATCGCCAGCGCCGCAGTGCGGAACACCTGCAGCGGATTCACCAACGCCAGGGTCACCGCCACTTCCGGCGTCACGCGTTCCTGAATCATCACCCCGAGCAGGATCAGGTCAAGGAACAGCAACAGCACCAGCCACACCATGAAGGCCGAGCCCTGAGCCATGTCGGTGCTGCGTGCCACCACCGAAATGAGCATGCCGATCCCCAGGAAGCACAAACCCATCGCCGCCAGCAGACCGGTGTAATACACGAACATCGACCACGGCACTTCGATATTGACGATGGTGGCCCAGATCACGGCACCCAGCATGGCCAGGAATACCGGCGCGAATACAGCCACGTAGCGACCGAGGAATTTCCCCCAGAACCAGGCTTGCAGGCCGACCGGCAGGGACAGGAGATATTCGAACACCCCCGCCTCGCGGTCGCCGGCCACCGAACGCACGGTGGTGATGAGGACAAAAATGGGCAGAATCGCCATGGTCAGCTGGATGTAGGTCACCAGCAGGCGGGACAACCCGATGAAGCCCAGCACCCGCGATTCGGTCAGGCCGAAGACAAAGAGCAGCGCGACAATGCCGCCAAAAACCAGGGTGTAGATCTGGAACCAGCGCGCGCGCAGGGATTCAACGAGATCGAGTTTCGCAGTCAGCAACAGTTGATTCATGTTATTTACCCTTGGCCAGGATGTGCTGGCGCATGTCGGTGTAATCGAGCGTGCCGGCCATCGGCGTGTTGACGGCGGCAAAGTTGTAACCCATGGGCGAGGTGCGCGTCACGTACAGCGCTCTTTTCGGGTCCAGCCAGCGCATTTCCTCGCGGCTCCGGGAGTTGAAGTCGGCCACCCATTGCCGCGTCGCCGGCTCTGCCATCCACGGATATTTTTCCGCCTGCTCTTTCATCCAGAACACCAGGCAGCCGATATCGTCGAACTTGAACACGGTCTCCTTCGGCCCACCGCGCAGCTGCGCCGCAAAGCGCCGGTCGGAAATCACCATCCGGCAGCGGACGCAGGTGTCGCGGTCCCACTTGATTTCGGCCATGCCTTCCGGCCAGCCCCCCTTCTTGCCGCACGCCGCGAGAAAAGCGGCCAGCGGCGTCAGCAGCAGGCCGGCGCTGCCCGCCCGCACAAGAAAGTTGCGCCGCCCGGCAACTGCGGTCCGTTCCGATCCGCACATATCAGGCTTCGCTCAGCGAAAGATCGGCAATCAGTGCGGTGTAGCGCGACACGATGCCGAGGAAACGCAGACGGTCCGGACCGGCGATGTCGCCCGTCCATGTCGTCTGCGTTGCATCCGGGGTCAGGTTCCAGCCGTCGAGCGCCTTGGCAAAAGCCGGCTCCGGACGCTTGAGCACGATGCGGCAGCTGAGGCGGTCGGTCAGCGTGGCGTCATCGGCGACCCGGTCGTCGATGACGATTTTGCCCATATCCATTTCGATCACCCGATTGACGAGTGACGAGACTTCATCCAGTCGGTGGCTGGAAATGATCATGGTGGCGTCGTTGAGGCGTTCGGCCAGCAGATCGAAGAAGATCTTGCGCGCCTCGGGGTCGAGGTTGGCGGCCGGTTCGTCCATGATCAAAAGTTTGGCGTCACGGCCCAGGGCGATGGCGATCAGAAGCTTCTGCTTCATGCCGCCAGACAGGCGGACAAACTGGCGCGACAGAATGCCATCGACGTCGAGGCCGAGGCGCTTGCCAATGGCGTGAATCCGCTGCGGATCGGTCTTGCACAAGGCCGCTGAAAAATCGATCAGCTGCCCTACCGGCATCTTCAAGGGCGGCGGCAACTGTGGCACGAAGCCGATTTTGCCCAGCACTTCGGTGCGGTGTTTGCGCGGATCGAGGCCGTCGATGCTGATCTCGCCCTGGTGATCGTACTCACCGAGCAGGCAGCGGATCAGGGTGGTTTTTCCGGCCCCATTCGAACCAATCAGGGCGATACGCTCACCCAGCTGGATATCGAGGTCGATGCCATTGAGCACCTGGGCGCGGCGGAAGGTCTTGCCGATGTTCTTGAACTGGATCATGGAGCGGATTCTAGGCGGAGAGCGCGATTGCGGCTATTCATCTGGATCAAAAATCACAAGAGTTTGGACAAACCCTTGACCTCGTAACGTAACGCACCGGTCGGGCAGACGTCGACACACAGACCACAACGCGTGCAGTCCGGCCCCAAGCTCATGACTTCCTCGTCCGCGCGGCCTTTGATGGTGACATCGAGCACATGCGGCACCAGACAGACCTTGCGGCAGTCGCCTTCGTGGAAGCAGTGTTCAACGTGGTAGCTGATGCGCAGCGGCGAAATGACACCAACCGCACCGTAAGTCAGGCCAATCGGACAAACATAGCGGCACCAGGCACGACGCGACCAGAACACTTCGAACAGCAACAGCAGGAACACCCAGCCCAGCGCCAGGCCCGGCCCGTAGATCAGGGCGCGTGACAGGATACCTGTTGGCGACAGCGTTTCAAAAATGGTGTACCCGGAAACGAAGGCCATCAGCGCAAACAGCAGCCAGAACACGGTGCGCGTGCCACGATGGAATTCGTGTTCAGTGACGATCTTTTTGCCCACCAGATACAGGTGCAACTTCTCGGCCCACTCCGCCACCAGATGGTAGGGGCAGACCCAGGAGCAGAAACTGCGCCCACCCAGTGCCACCCACAGCAGGAACACGGTGAAGGTGCCGATGAACAGGTTCACGATGATGTGCTTGTGCGCCAGCATCACCTGCAAGGCCGAATTCAGGTCGATCAGGTGAAAGCCGACGAAGCGCGAGGCAGTGAGCGCCCCTTCAAGAATCTGAATATCGAGCCAGAAACTGAAGACAAACAGCAGATTCACCGCTATCAGCACTGCCCAGCGGCGATTGCGCCACTTGTGGCTGACTTCGTGATGCGCCCGGGCGTGCAGCTTTTCCTTGACGTAGCGGTCCTTGTCCTCGTACTTGAGGAACATGATCTTCTGCACCCGCTCCGACACCTGTTCCGGCTTCTGCGGTGCGGCGCCCAGCATGCCCTTGATGAGATTCCAGCGGCGACCCATCATGCTTCTCCCTTCCAGGTTGCCTGCGCATCGACCACGATGGCGGTCGGTTCAACCGGGCAGATCATTTCACAGACGCCACAGCCGACACACTGTTCCTGCACCACCGGGATGAAACGCCCGGGACCGAAGGGGCGCAATGCGATGGCGTCCTTGATCGGGCACTCGGTGACGCACAGATCGCAGACCTCGCGTTCGTAGGGATGCTCGCGCACCGGTATCGGATTCCAGCGGTCGACATCGATGTAACGCATCGTCCCGGTGAAGGCGGCGCCCCGGGCAACCCCCTTGAAACCCTTGCCCTGCACCGCCAGACAAGCATCGGGCTTGTCCAGGCGGGCGACACCAAAACGTTCCTTGAGATTGAGACTGGGCTCGGGATCGTTTTCCTTGGCCTTCAGTATGGGGGCGTGCGCCAGCGGCATGCCGCTGCGCGGTTCCATGAAATCGGGCTTGTCGTAAGTCAGCGCCCCGGTCGGACAGGCCAGGATGCACTGCACGGCATCGCAGGAAAAATCACAGGCCTGATCGCGCGCCTTGATATAGGGCACCCCCAGGCCAAAACCATCGGTGATGTCGCCCAGCTTGATCGCTTCGACCGGACAGACCTGCACGCACTGCCCGCATTTGATGCAGGAGGCGAGAAAGTCGTCTTCATCGAGCGATCCTGGCGGACGCAGAATGGGGGCTTGCGCGTTGGCTTTCACCGGAATGTAGCCTAACAGGGAAATGCCGACCACACCGGCCGTCAGCCCCACCGACTGGAGGAATTTACGGCGCGCCTTCTGCGCCTTTTCGATCGACATCGCCGGCTTCTTGGCGGCTTTCCTGACTGCGTCGTCACTCATGATAGGGCTCCCCGCTCGGGTTTGCGGAAGACTGGTTTTTCATCGCGCAGGATCAGATCCGGCGACGAAAATGGGGCCAGGCGTTCGAGGAAGTCGAGCAATTCCAGCACGGGCGAACTGCGGAAGAAACGCGCCATGGGGAACTCCATCCACAACTGGTCGGCGTAGGCATACAGTTCGTGGGCGTTGTCACCCACGCCGTCGTGATTGCGGTCAAAACCCTGGTAATCGTCCCAGTAATTGCCTTCCCACAGATTTTTGGTCGGATTGTCGCTGCGTCCGCCATAGCTGACCTGCGTCAGATTGCCTTCGAACTGGTTGTTGCGCAGGTTGTTGCCGCCGGTTTCGCTGTTGAAGAGAATGGCGATGCCGTTGTAAGCAAAGCGGTTGTTGCGGATTTCGATGGTGCTGTCGGGTTGGAAGGGCGACAAATCGGAACCGATGCCGATGCCGCAGTAGATGATCTCGTTATTCTCGATCAGGGTACCGGAGGCTTCCTTGAAACCTACGCCCATGCCGGTGGCGCCGGTCGCGTGCGAAATGATGTTGTTGGTCGCCGAGCCACCTTCGGTGTACATGAAATAGATCCCGACCGCGTTGTCATAGAAGCGGTTACGATCCACCACGTTGTCGTTGGCAAACATGAAGTGGATGGAGTAGCGACTGCGCCGTCCCAGGTTGTCGACGAATTTGTTGCGGTGCGAATACCACGCCACCATGTCGCGCGAATCGACGATTTCGTTACCTTCAACCAGGTTGTCATTGCTGTACCACAGGCGCAGGCCGTCGCCGCGCACACCCAACTCGAAATCCTTGGAACTGATGCGGTTGTTGCGCACCACGCTGTGATCGACCTGTTTCAGATCGATGCCGAACAGGCAGTTGTCGACCACGATGTCTTCGATCACGTTGTGGTGGCCGCGCACGTCGAGACAGGAATCGTCGGTGTCGTGCGACTCGCCGGAACCGGTGAGATGCAGGCCGCGCAGCACCGAATTGCTGGCATTGAGCGACATCACCGTGCCCTTGTCGCCGGCATCAATGGTCACCTGCCCGCCGCCATCGATGGTCAACGGCTTGTCGATGCTGACCGGCCCGGCGTAGTGGCCCGGCGGCGGACGCAGCACCGAACCCGGTGCGGCCTTGTCCACCAAGTCCTGAAAAGGTTTCAGGCCGTGGATACGCTTGTCGCGCTCGATCAACATGAAGACGGGTTTCGGGCGGTCGATGGTCACACGCGGGGCATTGCTCATATCAGCCCCGAAACCCAGTTCATGATCAGGATCTTCATCCCCTTGGCCGATGGTGGCCCCGCCCAGAAGGGCAAGGGCCAGCACCGTCCGCAGCAGGCTTGCGGAAGGCATGGTGTTACTCCTGTTCCGGGTTTTCGCGCAGTTGCTTGCGGCGGATCAGGAGCGCCAGCATCATGCAGACAAAAATCGCCAGCAGGAGTGCATAGCCCCAGTAAGGATAGGAGTAGGTCGAGAACTGCGCCACCTTGCCTTCGCCAAACACGGTCGGCATGAAGGGTTTGACCGTGAAGGCGCCCCAGGGGTGCAGGTTGTGACCAAAGAACCACAGCCAGGCCGAATAGGTGATGAGGAAGAATGCAGGCAGCAAGGCCGGCACCAGTGCCAGCAGCAGCTGGAACGGACGCAGCTTGGCCACACCGGCGATGACGATGCCCATGACCGCGATCAGGCCGAAGATGACGATCTGCGAGATCAGCATGACGTTGTCGCCCCAGGCCTTGATCTTTTCCGGCTCGTTGAAGAAAGTGGCCGTTTCGGCAGTGTATTCAGCAACGTGCCTGGCGAGCTTGCCCATGACGAACTGATCGACCAGCATCCACACGGCAACAGCCGCGAAACCGACGGACAGGACCAGCAGGCGGGTTTTCTTCTTCACCACGGCGAAAGCGAGCAGCATGACGCCAAAGAAACCGAAGAAGAACTTGGCCAGTGGTTTTTCCACCGGTGCGCCGGAAGCAATCGGGAACATGCCGACGTAGTGGTTGATGGTGTTCATTTCATGCACGCAATCAAGCCCTTCGGCCTTCATGTCGAAATTCTCTTTTTTCGGGTCGAGAATCGGATTCCAGCGCTCATCCTCGTGCGACAGATCCTTCTGGATCAGTTCGTCCGCCATCCGCGTGCCCTTGCCGGCGGCCTTGCAGCCGTTATAGACACCGTCGAAATGGAAATGGATGCGGATGCCATCGGGGAAGGCATCTTCCGGATAATTGGGGGCGGTGAGCGAGACCCACCAGATCGGGGCGAAATATGCGGCCACCAGGCAGATCAGCGAAATCAAGCTGAGTCCGGCGACAATACGGTTCTGCTTCTCCATGGAGCTACCCTTCAAAGTTCCTGCCCGCGCCAATCGGGCATCTACCGCCTGCCGGCTGGCAGGCGGTATGCGCAACAGACTGATGATTCAGTTCTTGTATGCTAGAAAACGCCAGATGCTTACTTCTTGCCCTTCGGCTTGCACATCTTGCCCGGCATCTTCAGGCTGGACTGGTAGGCCGAGATGGCGACCAGCTGCTCGTTGGTGTAGGGCTTGATGACCTTCACCATGTCCGGGTTGGCGTTGCGGCGGTGACCGTCACGAATCTCGGTCATCTGACGCAGCAGATACTTGTAGTGCTGACCAGCGATCACCGGGTAGAACTTCTTGGCATCGCCTTCGCCGTTCTTGCCGTGGCATTCGATGCACTGCTTCTCGTACAGTTCCTTGCCCTTGGCAATCTGCGTCGCGGCATCCGCCCCTTCGTACTTGCCATGATCGGTCGGAATACAGAGCGTTTCGATGTAGGCGGAGGTATCGGCCACGGCTTGCGGATGCTTCAGCGCTTCCTTGGCGAACGGATACATGGTCGGGTTGTCGCGCAAACCATCGACGATATCAACCATCTGCTTGGTCAGCACGGTCGCATGCTGGCCAGCGAGCTGCGGGAAGGTTCCATCCGGACGACCCGCACCGTTGGGCAGGTGGCAGGCACCGCAGACTTCGTATTCTTCCTCGCCATTCGCGGCATCACCCTTGAGTTTGAGGGCTTCTGCCGTCTTGCCATCCATCTTGTTCCACTGATAACCCGCCGCCTCGATACCTGCTTTCTTTGGAGCCGGTTGTGCCATGACGGCGCTTGCGGGGATAAGGGCGGCAGCAACTGCCAGTGCCATGAATTTTTTCATTTCTATCACCTTGTTTCCGTGAGGGGTTATTTCTGCTTCGCCAGCCACTCGGCGATGGCTTTCATCTCATCATCATTGACCAGATGCATCACGCCCTTCATGGCGGCGGACTGACCATTGCTGCGCGCACCGGTCTTGATGTCCTTCATCTGCGCCAGGGCGTATTCGGCGTTCTGGCCTGCCAGCTTCGGATAAGTCGGCACCAGCGGCGTCTTGGCATCCTTGCCATGGCAGCTCCAGCAGGTCTTGTCCTTGTAGAGTGCAGCGCCATCCGGGGCTGCTACGGCTGCAGCTGCGGCAAAGAAGCCGGCAGCAAGTACGAGTGTCTTTTTCATTGAATTCCCTTTCAATATGTTACGGGGGCAGTTTCCGGCTGCCCCCCTGTTTCAGCCTTAAGCCAGATCAAATCTGGATTTACTTGACCTTCTTGGCGCCGTTCTGTTCGAGGTAGGTTTTGGCGCGCAGACCGATGTCGGCAGCCTTCACCTGGTACTGCCACACTTGCTCAGCCCACAGGTTCGCCTGCTCCCAATCCTTCTGACCCGCCGCCGACTCATGCTTGGCCTTCGCTTCCTTGGCCTTGTTCAGCTGGTCGGTCGCATCCTCAACCATCGCCACCACATCCGGGAAGTCCTTGAAGTTCGTGCTGGTAATGAAACCCACCACCGAATCAATCACCGCCTGCGTGTCAGCAACCTTCTTCAACGTCGCCTTGTAGTCGGTTTCCGTGTAGTTCGACTTCGCCAGCGTCGTCTTCGTCGGCTTCCAGCCCTTCGGCTTCACCAGCAGGTAACCCTGCATCTCAAGGTGCAGCGCCGAGCAGAATTCCGTGCAGTAGTACGGATACACGCCTTCCTTGTCCGCCTTGAACTTCACCGTCACCGTCTTGCCCGGCTCAACCGACGCGTGCGTGTTGTACGTGGACACCGTGAAACCATGGGTCTCGTCCTGCGCACGTTCCAGGTTCGTCAGGTGGATCGTGATCTCATCACCCACTTCCGCCTCGATCGTCTCCGGCGTAATGTGCGAACGGATCAACGTACCCCACACCGTCACCTTGTTGCCCTTGCGTTCGGTCTTCTCTTCACCCGCACGCACTGCACCCGGGTGCGGCTTGTCGGTGCGGCTGTCGGTCCCCACCTTGTAGCGCACGCCCGGCTTCAGCTTCGAGGCTTCGATCGCGACTACATAGTGCGGCTCGCCCAGCGGCAGCGGCATGTCGTACAACAACTGCATCTTGTCGTTGGCAATGTCGATCAGCTGGTGGTTCTGCGGATGCAGCGGACCCACCGGGTTGAAACGGTCAATCGACAGCTTGTTCAACGCCACCAGATAGCGGCCCTTCGGCGCCACGGTGTCGCCTTCCATGGTCATCAAGTGACCAATGTTGTAGTGCACCGAGATCTTGTCCAGCACCTTGCCGTCACAGAAGTTCCACTTCGCCACTTGCGAATCCACGTACAACGAGGTGTAGGCGATACAGGTCTTCGAGTCAAACTGCGTGTGCAGCGGGCCAAGACCCAGTTGCACCTGGGTGTGCAGCGTGTCCTTCATGCTGATCACCGGGATGCCGTACGGGTCCTTCGATTCAAACTTGCCGGCCTTGATCGCCGCCTGGATCTTGTCGAAGCTATACACCGATACGTGCGTGTCCAGCTTGCCCGACACCACGATCTTCGTGCCGTCCGGCGTCACATCCACACCGTGCGGCGACTTCGGTTCCGGAATCAGGAACAGAATCCCTTCCTTGATCGCCGTCTCCATCATCAGCACGTTGTGGCCGTTGATCTTCTTGGCTTTGCCCTGGGCTACCAGTTCCGCGGCCTTCTTCCAGTTGATCACGTGCAGGTAGTCGGTGTCCTTCGCCGAGCAACCCGCTTCGTACGGCGGACGACCCTTCTCGATCCCGCCCACATAGCGTTCGGTACAGAACGAGTTGGTGAACGACCAGCCGTCCGACGGGCCCTTACCGGCATCCGACAGATCCTGCGAGTACGGCGGCAGTTCCAGCGAGAACGACTGCTTCGGGTCCAGACGACCTTCCTTGCGGTCAAACTTCCAGTAGGTCACCCCACCACGATACTTCTCGTTGAACTCTTCCAGCGGGTAAAACTTCCGGTTCTCCAGCGGCGCGGCGTATTGCGCGGCTTCGATCACGTACTCGGTGTTCGGCGTCACAAATGCACCACCGTGTTCCGATTTGTAGATCGGGTTCA
The DNA here is from genome assembly GCF_905120355.1 of Azonexus hydrophilus. Lineage (GTDB taxonomy): Bacteria > Pseudomonadota > Gammaproteobacteria > Burkholderiales > Rhodocyclaceae > Azonexus. Next base: position 275,399 of record NZ_CAJHOB010000001.1, read on the forward strand.
CCACAATCTGCTTGGTCTCGAAATCACGCAGGTCAATCACCGCCAGACGCGGGTTCGCCTTGTCGTTGATGAACAGGTACTGACCATCGTACTGACCCTTGGTCTCCGAGATCGCCGGGTGGTGCGTGTCGCCCCAGGTGATTTCCTTGCCGTCGATCCAGCCTTGCTTGAGAATCGCCTTCGAGCCTTCGTCGTAGCCATAGCCCTGCCACGGTTCCGGCGTAAACACACCGATGTACTTCAGAATCCGCATCGACGGAATCCCGTACACAAGCACCTGACCCGACTGACCACCCGAACTGAACGCCAGGAACTCATCCCGCTTGCCCGTCGGCACGTACGTCTTCGCCGCCGCCATCAGGTCCTGCTGGCTCAGACCACGACGCTTCATCACGTCCTGCAGCGACTCCGCTGAAAACGCACTCCCCGCCGCGCCAAGACCCAGACCCGCCGCCAGCAGCAGCACGCCCGACTTGATCACAAATCTACTCATCTCGCTTCTCCCATTCTGTTTGGAATAAACAACCCCAATCACCAGCACATCTCCTCAAAATATAAACGTGCGGCAATTTGTCGCACTCTATGCCGCAGCCCTGACAAAAAAATTGATCGAAACTAAATTTGCCCGGGGTTTTGCCGTGCGGGGGAGTATTCGTCTGTTTCCCCGGGAACTTCCCTGATCGTCAGGCAGGATTTTTCCTAGTCAACCACAGAAGTTCCCCCAGCATCAATCATCCTTGTGGGGCTTAAGCCATAGCCTCACCTTGGGCAAAATGGCTCTCAGCCGCATCGCCAGACCTACCATCGGATCTGAGCACAGCAAATTTGATGGCGATTAAATTTATTTTCCCGGCGCTGACCAACAATTCAGCTGCCGCAACAGACTGTCCTCTGGGGATAACGCACTCGATGCAGGAAAGAATCCTGGCCACCACCGCCCTCCTTCTGGTTTTGTGCATTGGCACGCTGGCCCTCTTCTGGCATCCGGAACCCCCCAGCCCCCCTCTGCCCCGCCCTGGCCTGCCCGCCGGTGGCGATTTCGTGCTGGAAACCGCAACGGGAAAAGTGTCGCTCGCCGATTTCGAAGGTAAATCGCTGCTGCTGTTTTTCGGCTACACCACCTGCCCGGACATTTGCCCTACCGGCCTGATCACCCTGACTGACGCCCTGGAACAGTTGGAGCCGGAGGAAAAATCGCGGGTCGCCGTACTCTTCGTCTCCGTCGACCCGGCCCGCGACACCCCGGCCCACTTGGCTGAGTTCACCGCTTTTTTTGATCCGGCCATCATCGGCGCAACCGCCAGCCCTGGTGTCATTGCTGATCTGGCCAGACGTTACGACGTGATTTACCACTTCGCCGAAAACGGCGCAGTCGATCATAGCGCCGACATTTTTCTCATCAACGGCAAGGGCAGGGTCGTCGACAAAATCGCACACGGCACCCCGGCGACCACGATCGCCACCGCCTTGCGCCAGCAACTGAAAGCCCAATGATGCGTCGCACTTTTCTCATCTGCCTGACCGCACTGTGCCTCCACCCGACCGTCCACGCCGATCCCATCCCTGCCCTGTACACGCAGCTTGCCGCGCATCCCGCACAGCGCTGCCTGGAGCTCGACATCGACCTGACGCACGGTGAGGCCGCCACATTTTCCGCTGGCACACTGTCCTACCCGATGCGTGACAAAGCGGTCGCCGAGGGCTGGAGCTGGCCAGAGCACACCTCCGCCGACACTGATTACTATCTGTACAAATATCTGCCGCTGGCCACAGAAAGCGAGGACAGGCGCACCTACGAAATGGAAGACAAGGTCGGCGAACCACAGCTGATGACCGAGCGCTGGCGTTACGACTATTTCTTCGCCTTCAACAACCTCAACGAATTCAGCACCACCGACGATGACGACGCTGCCTTGCTTTTTTCCTTGCCGACAGGTATTGATCCTGCCAGCGTCGGCTTGCGCGCCGAGGTTTGCCTGAGCGAACCCGTCACCCGCGAGAGCACGACGTTCTGGAAAGCCACCTACGGCAAACCCGTCGATCTGACACTGAAAAAACGTTACCTCGTCGGCAGCTTGCGCGCGCTACACGTCATTGCCCCGGAAAACGGGCAACGACTCGCCAGCCTGCACGCGCGCCCCGACCTTCATTTTTCTGCAAAGGAGTAATCATGCTGCGAGTCACCACCCTGCGGGCCAGCCTCGTCACCCTTCTCATACTGTTCGGTGCCGGCCAGGCCGGTGCCGTGGAAGACACCCTGGCGCAGGCCGTCACGGAATTCGGCTCCCTCAATGGTGTGGTCCTGGCGTGCAAACAGCACGCACTGACTGCCCGCATGCGCGAAATCATGGTCGATACCGTGCCCAAGGAACGCAATGTCGGCGAACTATTCGAAACCGCCACCAGCAAAAGCTTTCTCGATTTTGGCGCGGCCGGCAAAGCCTGTCCGGACGGCAAGCGCCTGGCCGAAGACATCGAGCTTGGCCGCAGCAAATTACAGAAAGCGGTAGGGCAAGGAACATGAAACGCCGTGTTTTCTGCGCCACCTTGGCCGCATTGCCTTTTCTGGCCCACACGTTGGCGCTTGCTGCTTCACCGCACACCACCTTCGACCTTGAACCCCGCAGCATCAACCCGCGCTACCTGCTGATCGGTCCGCAAGGCTCCGCCGTGTCCAACGAGGATTTTCGCGGCCGCTTCCAGCTCATCACCTTTGGCTACACGTTCTGTCCGGACATCTGCCCGACCACTCTGGTCGATATGGCGGAAACCCTCAAACTGCTCGGTGAGGACGCGCAGCGCGTGCAGGCCATTTTCATCTCGGTGGACCCGGACCGGGATACACCGCAGCAACTGGCCACCTATACCGATTTTTTCGACAAGCGCATCATCGGCCTGACCGGATCACCCGCCCTGATTCAGGCGGCCGCCCGCAATTTCAAGGTGCGCTACGAAAAGGTCATCAAAGAAAACCAGGACCCCAGGAACTATGCTGTCGACCATTCCGCCGGCCTCTATCTACTGGGGCCGGAAGGCGCTTTCATCAAGAAATTTGCCTATGCCACCCCTGCCGACAGTATGGCCAGCGAGATCCGCCAATTACTGCATACCCACTGATTCCTGAAAGTTGATTCACGATGCCCTTCCTGCGCCACACCCTGCTTTCCCTTTGCCTTGCCGCCGCCACCTCTGGCCTTGCCGCCGCCGACAATACCGCAGCCGCAGCGCCCACGGCACCTGCTGCCGATAGCCGGGCAGCCACAGCTGCCGGCAAAGTCGCCCGCGGCCTGATTCTGCAGAGTCAGGAGCGCCTCATTTTCACGCCGTGCCGTGACCGCAACTACGTCAATATCGAGGACCTCTCGCCCAACGCGGAAGTCACCACACAACTGAAGGCGCTGGGTCTAGCCGAGGGTACGCCGATCTACGCCGAAGTCTTCGGTGAAGCCGAAGGCAACGGCATCCTGCGCATGCGCGCCCTCAATTTCGCCAGTCTCGATGCACGCTGCTATGCACCACGGCGCAGCACCGGCGAATGGCGCGCCGCGGGCAAGGATTGGTCCCTCACCCTGTTTGAAAACCAGGGCACCCTGCAGCAAAGCAACCAGCCCGATGTCAGCGGTGAATACGCTGTCAACGCCCAGGACGACAACAGCGTCAATATCGCGCTCGGCGGCCAGCTCAACGCCCCGCTACGCCTCAAGCGGCAAAACTGCCGCAGCACCGGCGACAGCGGCAAACCGCGTCTGCAAGCATGGCATGCCGAACTGACCGTCAAGGGCAAAAAATACGAGGGCTGCGCCTGGCGCCAGTAAGCGCTGACCCGACGCTGGCACGGCGAGCGGAATTCTCCGAATCGCCATCCTCCTCCGAAACCCCCGCGAAACCTGCGGGGGTTTCCCGTTTACCCGTCGTTTTCCGCAGCGGCATCAATGACGAAACAGTTTTAAGAAACATCATGGAAACCCCCTTGGGTGGCGCCGAGAATTCCGTCACCGTCACAAAGGAGGGCACCATGAGCGGTATTTTTACGAAATCGATGGCAC
>NZ_CAJHOB010000002.1 GCF_905120355.1 Azonexus hydrophilus
ACGCTGCTGCCTGACTCCGATTAACTCGGAAAGACGGTAGTGGTCGGACGGTTACGAACCGAACGAGATGCATAGCCAGCAAGAAGCATGGAAGGGTAAGAACAAGCCCCATAACAGCAGCGCGAAGAATATCGATTAATACGAATTCCTTGATGCTGGAATCGGCCATTGCCATTGGCCACAAAATTAACCCCATGATGCCTGCCAAGGTGCCATATGCCGGCACCCATCTTTGTACGGGTTTATCAGCCACCCAATTTATGCTCATCATGATGTGGCATGCCCATGCAAAAAGAATGAGCATGCCGACCAGTGTGCCACCCAATGACTTGATGCCTGACATGCCAATCAGCATGAGAGATAGCAGGAGGCCATAGGAGGAAAGTAGGTAGCAGGCTACAACAACAAAAATCCGTCGGGTGGTTTTCATGTCAGCTAACGTGGAGGTCACCGGCGCTGCGCAGCGTCCAGAGCGAAGCGAACGGGGTCGAGCGCAGGGTTGGGTTTCATTTTTTCGGAGCGGTTGTGCGGCGGCGAAATGGCGACCAAAAAGCGAAAAGTAGCGACATGCAACCAAATAAGAACGGAATGGTTGCGGCCGCTACATTGCCCATAGCGACGCAAGCGGGAACGATGACGATAGCCAACTTTGAGCCAGTAAAATCGCAGCGGCTTGACGATGCAATTTGGTAGGTGAGCCAGAATGCAATGGCCGCACAGCCAATGAACAGTAGCGTCTCCGCATGACGCTTTTGCTGCGCAATCTTGAGCTTCTCCTCTTTTGTTCTTGTGTTCATCCGTTAGCGTGGCAATCGGCTGATGAAACCCAACGGACTAGGTAAGCAGCCTGCAGTATGCGGGTCGGCTTGAGCGCCGGGTTGGACATAAATAAGTCATTTTCCGAGAGCGGCAGCAATTTTCTTGTCGGTTTTGTATTGACCGAGCGCATAAACGGCCCAAATTGCGGCTGGCAGCCAACCGATAAGCGTGATTTGAAGTATGAGACAAATAATTCCTGCTATTGGGCGGCCGATGGTAAAAAACGCCAAGAATGGCAAAAAAATTGCGAGAAGTAGACGCATGCTTGATGTCCTTAATGATTGAGAAGACTGACGTTGTAGGTAAGGGGCGACCCGCTTACGGGACGTCCAGCGAAAGCCGCAGACCGTAACGGCCTTGACCGGGATGTTAGCCCTAGGCTCTATCGACATGGTGTAGGTGTTTCTTCAATATGCGCACGATGGCGTCCAACTGGCGACGATGGATCATCGTGTGCAGGGCTGCCAAGGTGTGCCAGCCGTGACTATCCAATGGGCCAAACCAAGGGTGCGCGTGGCGACGTGAGGTATACAAATTCTTGATCGATGCCACTTTCTCCTGGTAGGCCATAAGGGCATGTTCTAAAGAGGCCAATTGCTCTTGTCCTGCATCGGCGGTCGGTTTGACATCGGCGATTCGTACCTCACGTTCGAAGGCCTTGTCTTCACTTAAAGCGCATAGAAGATCGCCAATCCCAGTATTGACGATAACGAGATGCTGCAAGACCATGGCTGCGGACCAATTTCGGCTATTGTCCTCGAGACCCGTAAGCTTTTGAATAAGCACCTGATGCTTCAGTTGCTCCAAAGGAAGTTCTCGCGCAGTCGCTAATACCTTTCTAGTTTCGGAATACAGCCAGTCTTGGGTTCGGTGTCGAGTGAGAGTACTTCGCAAGACGCGGAAGCCCAATCGGCACACAAAGAGTTCCATGGTGGGTAGGCCAGCACCGGGTGGGGCCAATAGGTTATTGTCATTCATGGCTGAGTTGTCGGATTCGATCGGAGGGTAACCGGCGCAGCGTCCAGCGACCGAAGGGAGCGTGGTTGAGCACCGGGTTGGGTGATGTGCTTGGAAATAGCCATTAGTGAAAATGCTTGCCGACAAGATATAAGACTGCCAATGCTAAAGAGCTCCAAAAATAAAACTCCTTCTTGACGAAGATAGGCGCGTAGAAGAAGGTAAATGCAAACCTGTATAGCCGGGAAAGCAAACTGCTTTCTTTGGACGGAGTGGAGTGAAAAAACTCCTTCTCCTGCTTGAAGTGCCCAATTACCGGGTGCGCAAGGAATGCCAGCATAAGCCCCCACCAAACGGCAAGGGCAAGAATTAGTGCCAGGAATAGATTTCCTGTTTTCGAAAGCACGCCACCAACAACGAGGACCAATGCGAATGACTCAATGGCGAGAAATATTTTCCGCTCAGTAAGTTTTCTGGTGGCGCCTGTTCCAAGTAAAAAAGTCGCGGCAAAGAGAACACCAAAGAAACAGCAGACACCCGCAATGGAAGCGAACTCCGTCGGCCGGTAGATCGCCAGACTTGCGCCAAGCAAGCCCAATATGCAGAACTGTAAAACTACTCGCAGAACGATCACAGAGTCAGCCCCCAGCGTGAAAGCTCAGCCGACGGCAGGCAGCGTAGCTGACTGACGGTCGGCTGGAGCGCAATGTTAGGGGAGGAGATGTGATTTTTGGGTGTCGGTTTCACTTGGTGCCTCTATGAAAAAGCCAATGAGCCAGTAAGACAAAGCCGTCAAGATTGTTGCGCCGACTGTGGCGATCAGTAGGCCGATAAAAGGCCCTGCAAAAATGAATGCGCCTCCAATTAGCGATGTAGGAAAGGCAAGCCAATTCAACCAACTTGGCAAATGGGGACCAATGAGCTCTGCTCCAATCAGGTATCCAAATGTCACTGTTATTGCGATATTGAGCCGATTCTTTTCAATCATTGGGAAAAGCCACTAACGTTGAAAATCACCGGACGCAGGCAAGCGCAGCTTGCCGGAGGCCCGGTGGATTGTGATGTTAGCCAACAGCGCGCTCATTGGTTTTCTTGTGCTGCGAAAGAAAAGCAAGGGGAATGGAGCCAGGTGCCGCAAGCATAAGTTCAACCGGAAAGAGCTGCTTTGGGTCGTGACGGAATAAATGCCAGAACAAAATGCAGGCAGAAAACAGCGTTACGGCCCCAAATGCGAGCGCCGGAAGGCGCTTTCGGGGGTAACGATTAATGACAGTAGAACGCAATGCGGTGCCGACTTGAAAAGCGCCAAACCAAAAAGCAGCCATAAGACCAAGCGATTGGGCAGCAGACTGCCATAACCGTAACTCCCACGATGCGGGGGAAAGCAGCGCAGTGGCCAAGAATGCCAACCAGATGAGCGTAACCATGGCGAAAGGGACCGCACTGGCGCCGAGGAGTACGAGCCCAAAGATTGAAATTCCGCGCTGCATGACTATGCTGGCTAACGTAGAAGTGATTGGCGCTGCGCGGATTCATCGCACAGCGTCCAGCGACCGAAGGGAGCGAGGGCGACTGCTGGGTTAGGCGCGTTTAACGAGTGCATTGTTGGCGCGTGGCCTTAGTGAGCAACAGAAATAGGAAGGCCAAGAGCAGAACAGCGATGGCCCATGAAGTCATAGGCGCATCACCAATACTCAAGCGACCAATGAACCAGCTACCGAAGCGAATGAGTTGGGTGCCAACAGCAGCCAGGCCTAACCACCACGCCCAGGCAAAGCGATGCCATAGACCAAATGCGACTAGGCTGCCAACGAAAACGGCGGGCAGCGTGGCTGGAAGCATAAGGCTGTACTTAAGAGTGCCGAGGTCGCCGGTGTTGAAAAAGTGAAGCAGCATCCCCCCTGCAACAATCAAGACATAGGCGATGGCAACAATACTGGTGAGCTTGGAGTGCGATGGTGTCATAGCGGCTAACGTAGAGCTAACCGGCGCTGCGCGGCTTTATCGCGCAGCGTCCGTGTTGAACGCCGGGTTGGGCGATAGTGTCCGGCAGCGGAAGGAAAGCCGGTCTACGCGCAAAAAGTCGGCGCTGGCGAGACGGCAAGTTGAGAATGATAAGGCGCACGGAATTCCCTCTGTCGTTATGAGTAGGCGACGGTAACGAAAACTGCCGCGCCAACGATGACACCGATAACAATGTATTCGCCAATGCGCTGAGCCTTCTTTGGTTCGAGTTGGAACGTGCGACCCACGACACGACCAGCTAAATAAGCGACAGTCTCGCCAATTGCGGAAGCGTCGAGAACGCTCATGACGCCCAGCGACCGAAGGAAGTGTCATTGAGCGGCGGGATGGGCTGGTTTCGGTTCATAGTCACCCTGAAAATAGACCAGACATAGCGGCAAGCACAGAAGCGACTGCGGCTATTGCACCAGCGATAACGGCAAGCCCTGACCGAAATAGCAAGGTAGCTCCAAGCTTCAGCTCAGTGTCCTTTCGGGAGCGATATTTCAGTACAGCGATGACACAAATAACTGCCCCCGCAATGAGTAGTGCGGCAGGATGCAACACCACGGTGATGAGCGCGCTCAAGAAAAATAACGCTGTGGGCACGACAATATTCCTGTTCATGACGTTCCTATGGTGACACCCAACGTTTGAGTTCAGGGACGCTGCGCGACTTCATCGCGCAGCGTCCCTTGGAGCGATGGGCTGGGTCATTTCTACCACCCACAACCGCAATTGGCTGGGCTGTGGAAATGCCTGCGGAATTGCAGATAACGAGAATGGAAGTTCTGGCGCTGCGGCAAGCGGCACGTCCATGAGACTTCTATCTCGGCTCATTTCAATAACGAGTTTCAGATAGCGGCGAAGAAGCAAGACTGGAGGAAATTGGTCTTTCTCCATCAGCCATTCGAGTGCGTCACGGGCGCACTTTGAGCTGTTGCATGAACGGCAGGCCCAAACGAGGTTGTCGCCTGCGTTTGCTCCACCGCGTTTTGTTGGAATGAGATGGTCAACAGACAAGTGGTTGCGACTCCCGCAGTAGCAGCAAGCTTGCGGAAGGACCATCTTTAAGCGTTCGTCGTCAGCGAGAGGACCAATGCTCATGGTTTGTTTGTTCAACCCTGCGTAAAGGCGAGAACGAATCATGAACTGTGTGCGCCCGTACTTTTCGGCTTTCGTGGTAATAGCCGAATGCGCCATCGCGAGGTTTGCGTATGACCAAAGCAACAACTCACCAATGGTTTTGATTTCCATGCGTCAGTCCCAACGTGAGGTATACACCGAATACGGTGTATACCTATGAGAGAGTGTGTGTATAAACAAGGGGAATCCCGCCATCCATTTGATTCGACTGATAAATTGATCCATCAAGTCGTTGCCGCCAAGAGAAACACGCCTGCTTCGGTCAAGTTCGCTCTGCCGACTGTCCCTGCGTATCGAGATGGGGAGCATACGCAAAGGGCGAAATATGTTCAATGGATGGATGTGGTCAGTTCAGAAACTCACCGCTGACATAAAACCATCGCCCCTCTTCCCGCACGAACTGGCTGTGTTCATGCAGCCGTTGGCCGCGGCCGTCGAGGCGGTAGCGGGCGATGAATTCGACACTGGCGTGCGTTTTATTTTGTTGCGTGTGAGCGCATATTTTCAGCCCCAGCCATTGGCTGGGGTCATCGCGCAGGTCGAAGGGAGCGGGGCGGGTGCTGGGGTGCCAGGTGGCGAGCAGGTAGTCGCTGCGGTGCTGGACGAACGCTGCGTAGCGCGAGCGCATCAGGATGAGCGCGCTGGCGGCCTGGATTTCACCGTCGTGCAGGGGCTGGCAGCAGTGGGCGTAGGGTTGGCCGCTGCCGCAAGGGCAGGGCGGCGCGGCCGGTTTTTCTTTGTGCGGCGGGCGCTTCATTCCCACGGCGGGGTGTCGGTGCCCGTTGTCACGGGGGCGGCTTCCTGCATTTCACCGCCCAGTGCTTCCGCCAGCTGCGGCAGGAAGCGGCTGAGTTCGCCGGTCATCAGGGCAAAATCGGCGTCGAACTGCTCGTCGGCGTGTTCAGCGTTTTTCTCGGCTTCTTCCTTGAGGATATCGAGGAAGGCGAGGCGCTTGATTTCGAGTTTTTCGGTGAGGATGAAGGAAACCCGTTCGTCCCAGGTCAGCGCCAGGCGGGTGGGGAGCTTGCCGGCGGCGAGGTGGGCGCGGATCTGCTCGTCCATGCCGTCGCCGTCGAGCGGGTGGCGTACGTAGCGGACGGCGGCTTTTTCTTCGGCGACCGATTTCAGTTCGCAGTCGCGGTCGATGGTGAAGCCGGCGGGGGCACTGCCACCGGCCAGCCAGTCGGCCATGGCCGATTGGGGCGAGCGCTGGGTATGCAGCGGTTTGAGCGGAAATTCATCGAGACAGAAGCGCAGGTGTTCGATGACTTCCTCGGCCTTGGTTTGACTGCCGGCGTCGACGACGAACCAGCCGTGTTGCGGGTTGATCCAGACGTTGGTGCGGGTTTTTTTGGTGAAGGCTCGCGGCATCAATTCTTCCGTGATGCGCTCACGCAACTCCTTGAACTGTTTGCGTCCCGGGGGGTAGCCCTGTTCGCTGGCGATCTGTTCGGCGCGTTCCTGGGCGGTTTCGTTGATGACCGATGCCGGCAGCAGGCGTTGTTCGGCGGTGAGGGCCAGCAGCCATTGGCCGTGGCTGCTATAGACCAGACCGGCATCCTGACGGGGGGGCGTCCAGCCGCGGGAGAGCGGCTGGTGGCTGGGGCAGGGCGCGAAAGCGCCGCGCGCCAGCTGGGCGTCCAGTGTCGCCAGGTCAATCGCCCAGGGCGTGGGCAGGCGGTAGATTTGCAGGTTTTTGAACCACATGATTCAGCGCTTTCTGAAAACGAGATCCCACACACCGTGGCCGAGGCGCAGCCCACGGTTTTCGAATTTGGTCAGCGGCCGGTAGTCCGGGCGCGGGGCGAAGCCGGCGAGGCCGGCGGCGGAATCAGCTTCCAGCGCGGCGGCCAGTGCCGCGGGCGCGGGATTGGCGACGCTGTTGTCCAGGCTGGGCTCGCCGCCCAGCACTTCCAGCATCTGCAGCGCGTAGTTTTCCCAATCCGTGGCGCAGTGGATGTAGCCACCCGGCTTCAGGCGCGAGGCAAGCAGCGCGACGAAGGGCGGCTGGATCAGCCGGCGCTTCTTGTGCCGGGTTTTATGCCAGGGATCGGGGAAGAAGATGTGGATGCCGTCGAGCGAGGCTTCCGGCAGCATGTCGCGCACCACTTCCACGGCATCGTGGTTGCCGATGCGCAGGTTGGTGAGGTTCTTCTCGGCGATCAGCTTGCACAGCGCGCCGACGCCGGGGACATGGACTTCCAGCCCGAAGTAGTCGTTCTCCGGGTGGGCCTCGGCGATGCGCGCCGTGGTTTCGCCCATGCCGCAGCCGATTTCGAGGATCTTCGGCGCATTACGGCCGAACACCGCCGTCAGGTCGATGTTTTCCGGCTGGTAGGCAATGCCGATCTTGGGCAGCATCGTCTCGTAGTAGCGCTGCTGCGCTTCCGACATGCGGCCGGCGCGGCGGACGAAGCTCTTGATGTGGCCGTGCCCGGTACGGCCGGCGGTGTATTCGCCTTCGTCGCCTTCGGCGGCGGGGTGGATCAGCAGGTCGTCGCTCATGAACCGATCAGTCCGGTGGTCGGCGACGAAGGGTCGGCCGAGTAGTATTTGCGGGCCATGCGGCCGGCCAGGAAAGCCTCGCGGCCGGCTTCGATGCCCTTCTTCATGGCGCTGGCCATCAGCACCGGGTCCTTGGCGTGGGCGATGGCGGTGTTCATCAGCACGCCGTCGCAGCCGAGTTCCATGGCGATGGTCGCGTCCGAGGCGGTGCCGACGCCGGCATCGACGATGATCGGCACCTTGGCGTTGTCGATGATCAGGCGCAGGTTCCAGGGATTGACGATGCCCATGCCGGAGCCGATCAGCGAGGCCAGCGGCATCACCGCGACGCAGCCGATCTCTTCAAGCATCTTGCACTGGATCGGATCGTCGGCGCAGTAGACCATGACCTGGAAACCTTCCTTGACCAGCGTTTCGGCGGCCTTCAGCGTTTCCGGCATGTTTGGGAAGAGGTTGGTCGGGTCGCCGAGCACTTCGAGCTTGCACAGCGGGTGGCCGTCGAGCAGCTCGCGCGCCAGGCGCAGTGTGCGCACGGCGTCGTCAGCCGTGTAGCAGCCGGCGGTATTGGGCAGGATGGTGAATTGCGACGGCGGTACGGCGTCGAGCAGGCTGGGCTGGCCGGCGTCCTGGCCGATGTTCACGCGGCGCACGGCAACGGTGACGATCTCGGCGCCGGAGGCGTCGATGGCGGCGCGGGTTTCAGCGAAATCCTTGTACTTGCCGGTGCCGACCAGCAGGCGGGAACGGTAGGTTTTGCCGGCGAGGGTGAGGGTATGCATGGGTGTCACAGGGGAAAGGTGAAAGGAGTGGTGCGGCGTTGCCAGCAACTACCGGCGTTAGCCACCGCCAACGGCAACGACGATTTCCAGAATGTCGCCGTCAGCCAGCGGTGTGCTGGCATGCTGGCTTTTGGGGACGATTTCGCCGTTGCGCTCGATGGCAATCCGTTTGCCGCTGTAGCCCAGGTGTGCGACGAGCTGTTCGACACTGAGCGGGGCCGTGAACGTGTGCGGAGCACCGTTGATATGCAGGTTAATCATGGCTCGATTTTACCCAATCGTGGTGGTGCTGCCGTCGGCGACGCCAGCAGCATGCGCCTGCTGGTCCGCCCAGTAACTGGAACGGACCATTGGTGCACAGGCGGCGCCGGTGAACCCGAGCTGGCCGGCTTCGGTTTCGTACATTTTGAAAATATCGGGCGATACGTAGCGGCTGACTGGCAGGTGGTGACCGGAAGGGGCAAGGTACTGGCCGATGGTGAGCATGTCGACGTCGTGGGCACGTAAATCGCGCATGACTTCGAGGATTTCCTCATCGGTTTCGCCCAGGCCGACCATCAGCCCGGATTTGGTGGTGGTTTGCGGGTAGCGGGCCTTGAAGCGTTTGAGGAATTCCAGCGAATGGGCGTAATCGGCGCCGGGGCGGGCCTGCTTGTAGAGGCGGGGCACGGTTTCCATGTTGTGGTTGAGGACGTCAGGCAGGGCCTGACCGAGCACCTCCAGGGCGATATCCATGCGGCCACGAAAATCCGGAACCAGAGTTTCGATGCGGGTGCTAGGTGAGCGCTCACGTACGGCGCGGACCACGTCCACAAAGTGCTGGGCGCCCCCGTCGCGCAGGTCGTCGCGATCCACGCTGGTGATGACGACATAGCTTAATTTCAAGGCTGCCACGGAATCGGCGAGCTGCTGCGGTTCGTGCGGATCGGGCGGCAGTGGCTGGCCGTGACCGACATCGCAGAAGGGGCAGCGGCGGGTACAGATGTCGCCGAGGATCATGAAGGTGGCGGTGCCGCGCCCGAAGCATTCGCCGATGTTGGGGCAGGCAGCTTCTTCGCAGACGGTATGCAGCTTCTTCTCGCGCAGCATGGTTTTGATTTCGCCGAAACGGCCGGCGCTGTTGCCGGCCTTGACGCGAATCCAGTCGGGTTTCTTCAGCGGCGTATCGACCGGCACGATCTTGATCGGGATGCGTGCGGTTTTCAGTTCGCCTTTTTGCTTGATGCCTTTTGCCTCAGCCATGGTGTGTATCGTCAGTCGGTTGCAGTTGCAGGAGAAGATGCCGGGTGAGTTCGTCGGCGGCGGTATCCGGCGTCAGCGCCAGTCCCAGATCATGCGTCTGGGTGACGGCCAGCCCGGGGTAGCCGCAGGGGTTGATGGCGGCAAACGGGGAAAGATCCATCTGCACGTTGAGTGCCACGCCGTGGTAGCTGCAGCCACGGCGGATGCGCAGGCCGAGGGCGGCGATCTTGGCGCCGGCGACATAGACGCCGGGCGCATTGGCGTGGCGTGCGGCACTCACGCCATGCGCGGCGAGCAGGTCGATGACGGCCTGTTCGATGTGGTGGACCAGTTCCCGCACCTTGAGCTGGCGGCGGTTGAGATCGAGCAGGAGGTAGATGACGACTTGGCCGGGGCCGTGGTAGGTGACCTGGCCGCCGCGGTCGATCTGCACCAGCGGGATACCGATATCGCGCAGCAGGTGCTCCGGCTTTCCGGCCTGGCCCAGGGTGAATACCGGGGGGTGTTCGACGATCCACAGTTCATCGGCGGTTTCCGCTGTGCGTGTGGCCGTGAATTCCTGCATTGCGGCGAAAGTGGGTGCGTACTCCACGCACCCGAGCCGCCGCACCCGCAGGCAGGGAGCCTGCGGGGAGCAGAGGGGCTGGGCGGAGGGCATGCTCACTTCAGAGCACGACCTTGATCAGGGGGTGACTGGTCAGTTCCATGTAGAGCGCATCCAACTGTGGCTTGGAAGTCGCCCGCACGGTGCAGGTCAGGCTGAGGTAGTTGCCGCTGCTGCTGCTGCGCATTTCCATGCGGGCGCCGTCGAAATCCGGGGCATGGCGGGTGACGATGGTGAGCACGGTCTGTGCCAGCTCATCCACGGCATGGCCCATGATCTTGAGCGGAAAGTCGCAGGGGAATTCAAGCAGGGTGTCGCTGTCAGCGGCGGGAATGGGGGGGGATTTCGACATTTGGAATTACTTGAACCAGAGTTTGACGGTATCCACGGCGCGGCCAAAGGCACCCGCCAGTGGCACATCCGCCTGGGAGCTGACCGGATATTCGCCATAGGGCTGGCCGGCGAGCGTGAGTTTGAGGCTGCCGACGATCTGCCCTTTCTTGACCGGCGCCATCAGGCGGGCAGGGGCAATGTATTCAGCCTTGAGTTGGTCGCCCATGCCTTTGGGGACGGCAATGGTGAAAGCTTGGTCGAACCCGGCCGCAACCTGATTCTTGCTGCCTTTCCAGACCCGCGGCGTGCCCACGGGGCGGCCTTGCGGATAAAGGTTGACGGCGTCGTAAGCGATGTAGCCCCAGTTCAGCAGTTTGGCGGACTCGGTGGCGCGCGCTTTGTCGGAACTGGTGCCAAGCACGACCGCCAGCAGGCGGCGCTGCTCGCGCAGGGCGGAGGAGATCAGGCAGTAACCGGCCGCATCGGTATGGCCGGTCTTGACACCATCCACGGTCGGGTCGGTCCACAGCAGGCGATTGCGGTTGGGCTGGCTGATGTTGGCGTAGCGAAATTCCTTCAGCGAATAGTATTTCTGGTATTCGGTGGGGAAGTCGCGGATCAGGGCCGTGGCCAGGGTGGCGAGATCGCGGGCGGTGGTGACGTGCTGCGGGTCGGGCAGGCCGGTGGAATTGCGGAAGTGGGTGTTCTTCATGCCCAGGCGTTTGGCTTCGCGGTTCATCATTTGCGCGAAGTTTTCCTCGCTGCCGGCAATGCCTTCCGCCAGCACCACGCAGGCGTCATTGCCGGATTGCACGATCATGCCCTTGAGCAGGTCATCGACGGCGACTTGCGTATCGACTTTGACGAACATTTTCGAGCCGCCGGTGCGCCAGGCTTTTTCCGAGACCGGAAGAGTTTGCGTCAGCTTGAGCTTGTTGTCGCGCAGGGCAGCGAAGCTCAGGTAGGCGGTCATCAGCTTGGTCAGTGAGGCAGGCTCCAGTCGCTGGTCGGCTTTTTCCGCAGCCAGGGTTTGTCCGGAGGAAACTTCAATCAGCAGCCAGGCGTTGGCGGCCAGGCTGGGCGGAACTGGGGCGACATTGGCACTGGCGAAAGTGGGCAGGAGGAGGCAGAGCGCCAGGGCGAGGATTCTGTGTAATGACATTGTGGAGTGATGCGGAGGCTGAAAAGCGGCAGATTATAGCCCCGCTCATGGTGGGGGCTGGGTAACGCTTTGCGACACCGTGCGGCAGAGCGCCTCGATGGCCGGGTGGCGGATCTTGCGTTCGGTGGAGATGGCATGGATCTGTTCTGCCACCCCGGTCATGTCTCCCAGCAGCTGGGCATCGTATTCGCTAGCCAGTTGTTCGCTCAGCACCAGCGGCGCCGGGAAGATGCCCAGGCCGCCGCGGCCGAAGGTGGTGAGCAGGGCGCTGTCCTGAAATTCACCGACGATGCGTGGCAGTAGTCCGTGTTCGTCGAACCAGCGGTCGATCCGTACCCGTAGCGCGTTGTGGCGGGTTGGCAGGAGCAGCGGTGCGCCGTTCAGGCTGGCGGGGAATCCTGTCTGCCGGTCAATCAGCTTGGGGGAGGCAAACAGCCCGGTGGAAAACTCGCCCAGGTGGGTGCTGAAGACCTTGAGATTGCCGGTGGCCGGTGCGGCACGGTCGGTCAGGACGAGATCGAGTCGGTGCAGGGCGAGGTCGGCAAGCAGATTATCGAAGCTGCCTTCCAGGCAGATCAGCCGCAATTCGCCAGGCAGCGCCGTGACCTGGGTCAGCAGGCGGTAGGCCAGCAGCTTCGGGATACTGTCCGAAATGCCGACGCGCAGACGCAGGATCTGGCCGTTGTCGTCCTGGGCGATGGCTTCTTCCAGCTGCTCGCCGAGTTGGAAAATCTGGTCGGCGAAGCGTAACGCTATGCGCCCGGTTTCGCTCAGGGCCAGCCGTCGCCCCTGAGTGACGAACAGGGCTTTGCCGAAGTGGCGTTCCAGCAGGCTCAGTTGGCCGCTGATGGTCTGGACGGCGACGCCCAGACGCTCTGCGGCACGCGTGATGCTGCCTTCCTTGGCGACGACCCAGAAATAGTGCAGGTGCTTGTAATTGAGCATGGCGGGAGGGGCTTTAGCGGGAAAAGTTGCTTCGAAAAAATCAGAAACTTTTTCCATTCTGCTCCGTTTTTTTCTGGAATCCAATTGCGGTACCATCGCAACGTTTTTTCACCGACGGAGTTCGTTATGAAACGCATTGTGCTTTTTCTGGTGACCAACCTGGCGGTCATGCTCGTGCTCAGCGTGGTGACCAGCCTGCTTGGTGTTAATCGCTTCCTGACTGCCAATGGCCTGGATCTCGGGTCGTTGCTGGCGTTTGCTGCCGTGATCGGTTTCGGCGGTTCCTTCATTTCGCTGCTGATCTCGAAGCCGATGGCGAAATGGAGTACGGGCGCCCGGGTCATTACCCAGCCCTCTTCGTCAACCGAAGTCTGGCTGATCGACAGTGTCGCCAAACTGGCGGATCGTGCCGGTCTGCCGATGCCGGAAGTGGCGATTTATGAAGGCGAACCGAACGCTTTCGCCACCGGCGCCAGCAAGAGCAGTTCGCTGGTGGCGGTATCGACCGGCCTGCTGCAGAACATGACCCGCGAAGAGGCCGAAGCGGTGCTGGCGCACGAAGTGGCACACATCGCCAACGGCGACATGGTGACCCTGACCCTGATCCAGGGGGTGGTCAACACCTTCGTCATCTTCATTTCCCGCGTCATCGGTTACCTGGTCGATTCCTTCCTGCGTCGCAACGACAGCGAAAGCAGTGGCCCCGGTATCGGCTACATGGTGACCAGCATGATCTGCGAAGTGGTATTCGGCATTCTGGCCAGCATCATCGTCGCCTGGTTCTCCCGGCAGCGTGAATTCCGCGCCGATGCCGGCGCAGCGAGCCTGATGGGGTCGGCGGTGCCGATGCAGAATGCCTTGCGTCGTCTGGGCAATCTGCATACTGAACCGTTGCCCAAAAATATGGCAGCCTCCGGTATTGCTGGCGGGATTGGTAGCTTGTTTGCGACTCACCCGCCGCTGGAAGCGCGTATTGCGGCATTGTCGGCACGCTGAGCGCCGGCAGAAAAAAACGGGGAGGCTGCGGCCTCCCCGTTGCGTTAACCGGCGGCGCCACTCAATATTCGATGGCGTGCAAGGCCTGTTCAAGCAGGTCGAGTTGGGCGCTGATGGCGTCGGCGGCACGGTCCAGGTCGGCTTCGCTAGCGTCGTACAACTGCAGGGCGAGGTGGTGCACCGTGCGCCCCAGGTGATAGATGCCCCACATTTCGATCTGCTCGGCGTGCTGGATCAGCGCTTCGCATTCTTCGGCAATGCCGTAAATGTCGATGGGCAGGGTTTCCAGGGATTCGCGCATGTGGGCGAGGCGCTCCTCCGCATCTTCCACGAATAGCCGGTCGAGTACGTCGGAGCGTTCGCCGGGTTTGCCGGAAGGGCGCAAGGCGGTTTCCAGACGATCCCGGAAATGGCGCAGGCGCTCATTCAGATGCGGGTGTTCCAGGCCTTGTGGCAGGTGCTTGTCGGATGTGTCCAGCATGACGTCGCACAGGGCGTGCAGCGCGGCCTGCAAGCGGTTGCCAGGGGTTTTGTGCTCGAGATGGTCGGCGGTGCTGGCCAGGCTTTCAGCAAGGCCCAGACAGTCGGCATCGGCGCTTTCGAGTGCAATGCTCATGATCAGCATGGCGCTGCGGCGGAAGCGGGCAGGATCGTTGCTGCCGTGCTGGCGCCAGGTGTCGGCAAACTCTGCCCAGGCCGATTGCCAGCGCTTGTTGAGCTCCGGCGGAAAGCGCGCTGTCGGGGTCTGGCTGATCCAGGGCAGTATGGCTGCCGTGGCATCCAGCATCGGGTTGAGGGCGGCGCGCGTGCTGGCAAGGTCGTCGTCGGTCGTATCCACAGGTTGCTTCCTCAATTGCGGCAACGCATGGCGTGCCCACGGCACGCGCGCTTTCTCCGATGTATGTTCAGGTGCGGCTGTGTCAGCCGGCCAGTTTGGCGAAAGCGTCCACCACTTCCGATGGGGCCTGTACCAGTTCGATCAGCACCCCTTCGCCGCCGATCGGAAATTCGTCGTTGCCTTTCGGGTGCAGGAAACAGATGTCGAAACCCGCTGCGCCCTTGCGGATGCCGCCGGGAGCGAAACGCACACCGTTGGCGGACAGCCACTCCACGGCCTTGGGCAGATCGTCGATCCACAGCCCGACGTGGTTGAGCGGCGTGGCGTGAACGGCGGGTTTCTTCTCCGGGTCGATCGGTTGCATCAGGTCGACTTCCACCTTGAACGGTCCCTTGCCCATGGCGCAGATGTCTTCATCCACGTTCTCGCGCTCGGACTGAAAAGTCCCCGTGACTTCCAGCCCCAGTTTTTCCACCCACAGGGTCTTGAGTTTTTCCTTGGACGGACCGCCAATGGCGATTTGCTGGATGCCGAGGACTTTGAACGGACGGGTCATGTGTTTCTCCAGAAACGAGGTTGAATGGTCGGGGATTATAGGGATTTCTTCCGGTAGGCCAAGGCGAGCAGGGCGACACCCGCCAGTAGCATCGGTAGCGACAGCCATTGCCCCATGCTGATGCTGTAGGAGTGGCCGAAAATGCCGGCATCCGGTTCGCGGAAGAATTCGGTAATGAAGCGGCAGCTGCCGTAGCCGATCAGGAACAGGCCGGAGATAGCGCCCCGCGGGCGCGCTCGGGCGCTCCACCACCACAGCAGGATGAAGAGCGCGATGCCTTCCAGGCCGACGTGATAAAGCTGCGAAGGATGGCGCGGTTCCAAGCTGCCGGATTGCGGAAACACCATGGCCCAGGGCAGGGCAGGATCGGCGATGCGCCCCCAGAGTTCGCCATTGATGAAATTGCCGATACGACCGGCGGCCAGGCCGAGCGGCACCAAGGGGGCGATGAAATCGGTGAGGGTCAGCCAGTTGCAGCCGCTCTTGCGGGCCCACAGGGCCATTGCGATCAGAACACCGAGAAAGCCGCCGTGGAAACTCATGCCGCCTTTCCAGACAGCAAGGATTTCCAGTGGATGGGCAAGATAGTAGGTCGGTTCGTAAAACAGCACCTGTCCCAGGCGACCACCGAGGATCACGCCAAGTACGCCGTAAAACAGCAGATCGTCGAGTTGTTCCGCGCTGACCGGGGCCAGGTGTTGGCGAATACGGAGCCGGCCGAGGGCGATGAACTGGCTGAAAGCGACCAGGTACATCAGGCCATACCAGTGCACGGAGAGTGGGCCGAGGGAAAACGCAACGGGATCGAACTGCGGGTGGAGCAGCATGGTCGAAGGGCTTTGGGCTAGAATCGCCCGATTATATCGACCCGGCCCGGATCGTTTCTGGTTTCCGGGCTTTTCTCGCCGCTCATCCGGAGATCCAGCATGCCTCAATATCGTTCCCGTACTTCTACCCACGGCCGCAACATGGCCGGCGCGCGCGCCTTGTGGCGTGCAACCGGCATGAAGGATGGCGATTTCGGCAAACCCATCATCGCCGTGGTCAACAGCTTCACCCAGTTCGTTCCCGGCCACGTCCATCTCAAGGATATGGGCCAGTTGGTGGCGCGCGAGATCGAAGCAGCGGGTGGTATCGCCAAGGAATTCAACACCATTGCCATCGATGACGGCATCGCCATGGGCCACAGCGGCATGCTGTACTCCCTGCCCTCGCGCGACCTGATTGCCGATTCGGTGGAATACATGGTCAATGCCCATTGTGCCGATGCCATGGTGTGCATCTCCAATTGCGACAAGATCACCCCGGGGATGCTGATGGCCGCCATGCGCCTGAACATTCCGGTGATTTTCGTCTCCGGTGGCCCGATGGAAGCCGGCAAGGTTCAGTGGGAGGGCAAGACCATTGCGGTTGATCTGATCGACGCCATGATCAAGGCGGGCGACAGCAAGTGCTCGGACGCCGAGGTGGATGAATTCGAGCGTTCTGCCTGCCCGACCTGCGGTTCCTGCTCCGGCATGTTTACCGCCAATTCGATGAACTGCCTGACCGAAGCACTGGGGCTTTCCCTGCCCGGTAATGGTACGGTGGTCGCTACGCATTCCGACCGCAAGCAATTGTTCCTGCGCGCCGGTCGCCAGATCGTCGAGTTATGCCGCCGCTACTACGAACAGGATGATGCCTCTGTGCTGCCGCGCAACATCGCGCCGAAGGCGGCATTCGAAAATGCCATGACGCTGGATGTGGCGATGGGCGGTTCCACCAATACAGTCCTGCATTTGCTGGCGGCTGCCCGCGAAGCCGAGGTCGATTTCACCATGGCCGACATTGACCGCATTTCGCGGCGTACGCCTTGTCTGGCGAAAGTGGCGCCGGCAACGCAGGACTACCACATCGAGGATGTACACCGCGCCGGTGGCATCATGGGCATCCTGGCGGAGCTGGCGCGTGCCGGCAAACTTGATACTTCGGTGTCGACCGTGCACGCACCGACCCTGGGCGAGGCCATTGCCGCCTATGATGTGAAACAGGATGTTGCGCCGGAAATCATCGAATTCTTCCGTGCAGCCCCCGGGGGGATACCCACCCAGACTGCTTTTTCCCAGAATGCCCGCTACCCGGCGCTGGACGACGATCGTGCCAACGGCTGCATTCGCGACCAGGCCCATGCCTATTCGCAGGATGGTGGCCTGGCGGTGCTGTACGGCAACATTGCTCAGGATGGTTGTATCGTGAAAACAGCGGGTGTCGATGAGTCCATCTGGAAGTTTTCTGGTCGGGCGCGTGTGTTCGAGAGTCAGGATTCGGCGGTCGAGGCAATTCTCGGCGGCGCAATCGTGGCGGGCGATGTCGTCGTGATTCGCTACGAAGGGCCGAAGGGCGGTCCGGGCATGCAGGAAATGCTGTACCCAACCTCTTACCTGAAATCGATGGGGCTGGGTAAAGACTGTGCGTTGCTGACGGATGGCCGCTTTTCTGGCGGCACCTCCGGCTTGTCGATCGGCCATGCGTCGCCGGAAGCCGCCGATGGTGGGGCCATTGGTCTGGTCGAAGAGGGGGATCGCATCGAAATTGACATCCCGGGGCGACGCATCCATCTCGCGGTGAGCGATGACACCCTGGCGGCGCGCCGGGCGGCCATGGAGGCGCAGGGCGAGCGGGCGTGGCAGCCGGAAAATCGGCAGCGCACTGTGTCGGCTGCGTTGCAGGCGTATGCCTTGATGGCCACATCGGCTGACAAGGGGGCGGTGCGCGATGTGACACAGATTCAGCGTCGGCCCTGACTAAAATCTCGGTTTTTCGTCGATGAACCGGTATGATTCGGCCCGGAGGCAAAAGCCTCCGGAAATTTTTTGTTGCATTTGATCGTTTGTCGTCGCCGGCCGCGGACGTATGATCCGCCCCAGATAGTGTCGTCAGGCTATCGAAGCGTTAATCACTAATAAATGGAGCGAGAGAAATGAAAGCTGCTTACATTGCCATCATGGCCGCTGCCGGCGTTGTCGTTGCAGGTCAGGCCCATGCTGATGAAGCCCTGGCCAAGGCCAAGAACTGCATGACCTGCCACGCGGTTGACAAGAAACTGGTAGGCCCGTCGTACAAGGACGTTGCTGCCAAGTACAAGGCCGACAAGAGTGCCGTCGCCACCCTGGCGGCCAAGATCAAGGCTGGTGGCAAGGGTAACTGGGGTCAGATTCCGATGCCTCCCAACAACGTCACTGAAGACGAAGCCAAGAAGTTGGCAACCTGGGTCATGGCAACCAAGTAATTTGCCGTCTTGGGTTAAAAAAACCGGGTTCGCCCGGTTTTTTGTTGTCAGCGGCCGGTTTGCCTGTTGACACTCTCTGAAACGCCCCGGATAATCTCGGTTTCTCCCGGAGGGATACCCAAGCGGTCAACGGGAACAGACTGTAAATCTGTCGGCTCAGCCTTCGAAGGTTCGAATCCTTCTCCCTCCACCAGATTATGCTGTAGCGGCTAGTGCTGCGAGGTGGGGTTAAGCAGTAAGCGGGTGTAGCTCAATGGTAGAGCTGAAGCCTTCCAAGCTTAAGACGAGGGTTCGATTCCCTTCACCCGCTCCACGGTGCGGTACGGCTGGAGTTTGAAGGTGCGCCCATGTGGCTCAGTGGTAGAGCACTCCCTTGGTAAGGGAGAGGTCGGCAGTTCGATCCTGCCCATGGGCACCACCGATTAGCTTGCTTCTGGATTTTTGATTCAATTGATTATTTAAGGAACTAGAATGGCTAAGGAAAAATTCGAGCGTACGAAGCCGCACGTCAACGTGGGTACGATTGGTCACGTTGACCATGGCAAGACGACGCTGACGGCTGCGATCACGACTGTTCTGGCGAAGAAGTTTGGTGGTGCGGCCAAGGGCTATGATCAGATTGACAATGCGCCGGAAGAAAAGGCGCGTGGTATCACGATCAACACCTCGCACGTTGAGTACGAAACGAAAAACCGCCACTACGCCCACGTTGATTGCCCGGGCCACGCGGACTACGTCAAGAATATGATTACCGGGGCGGCGCAGATGGACGGCGCGATTCTGGTGTGCTCGGCCGCTGACGGTCCGATGCCGCAGACCCGCGAACACATCCTGCTGGCTCGCCAGGTCGGTGTGCCGTACGTGCTGGTGTTCATGAACAAGTGCGACATGGTTGACGACGCCGAGCTGCTGGAGTTGGTCGAAATGGAGCTGCGCGAGCTGCTGTCCAAGTACGACTTCCCGGGCGACGACACCCCGATCATCCACGGTTCCGCCCTGAAGGCCCTGGAAGGCGATCAGTCCGAAATCGGTGAGCCGGCCATCTTCCGTCTGGCAGAGGCGCTGGATACCTACATCCCGACCCCGGAGCGCGCCATCGACAAGCCGTTCCTGATGCCGGTTGAAGACGTGTTCTCGATCTCCGGTCGTGGTACCGTGGTGACCGGTCGTGTTGAGCGCGGCATCATCAAGGTGGGCGAGGAAATCGAAATCGTCGGTATCCGTCCGACGCAAAAGACCACCTGTACCGGTGTTGAAATGTTCCGCAAGCTGCTTGACCAAGGTCAGGCTGGCGATAACGTGGGCGCCCTGTTGCGCGGTACCAAGCGCGAAGACGTCGAGCGTGGTCAGGTGCTGTGCAAGCCGGGTTCGATCACCCCGCACACCCACTTCACGGGCGAAGTCTATGTGCTGTCGAAGGACGAAGGCGGTCGTCATACCCCGTTCTTCAACAACTACCGTCCGCAGTTCTACTTCCGCACGACCGACGTGACGGGTGCCATCTCCCTGCCGGAAGGTGTGGAAATGGTCATGCCGGGCGACAACGTGCAGATGACGGTCAAGCTGATCTGCCCGATCGCCATGGAAGAAGGTCTGCGCTTTGCTATCCGCGAAGGTGGTCGCACCGTCGGCGCCGGCGTCGTGGCCAAGATCGTCGAGTAAGCTGAAAACTGGTTGGAAAGGCGCTTCGCAGGTCGGAGCGCCTTGCTGTTTCTGTCGCAGGGGTGTAGCTCAATTGGTAGAGCAACGGTTTCCAAAACCGTAGGTCGGGGGTTCGATTCCCTCCGCCCCTGCCACTAAAAAATCAAAGAAAACAATCCTTATGGCTGACAAAATCAAGTTTGTGCTGGCGCTGCTGGTGTTGGTGGCTGGCATAGCTGGTTTTTATCTGCTCGCCAATCAGCCAATGATTGTTCGGGTTTTGCTGGTGGTTGGCAGCATGGTTCTGGCCGGCGGTATTGCCTGGAAAACTGAACCGGGCCAGCGTTTCTTCACATTTGCCAGTGAGGCGGTGATCGAAGCGCGTAAGGTCGTCTGGCCTTCGCGTAAGGAAACCGTGCAGACCACCTTGATGGTCTTTGCTTTTGCGGTTGTCATGGCGCTGTTTCTCTATATCACCGACAAGAGCCTGGAGTGGGTGCTCTATGACCTCGTTTTGGGCTGGAAAAAATCATGAGTAAACGCTGGTACGTCGTGCATGCCTATTCCGGTTTCGAAAAGAGCGTGATGCGCGCTATCCAGGAACGAATCAATCGCCTGGGTATGCAGGAGAAGTTTGGGCAGATTCTGGTGCCGGTCGAAGAAGTCGTTGAAATGAAAAGCGGCCAGAAGTCGATTACCGAGCGCAAGTTTTTCCCGGGTTATGTGCTCGTGGAAATGGAAATGAATGACGATACCTGGCACTTGGTGAAAGACACGCCAAAGGTGACGGGTTTCGTTGGTGGTACGGGCAATCGCCCGACGCCGATTTCGCAGAAAGAAGTCGACAAGATCATGCAGCAGATGCAGGAGGGGGTGGAAAAACCTCGTCCAAAGACCTTGTTCGATGTGGGCGAAACCGTTCGAGTCAAGGAAGGTCCTTTCACGGATTTCAATGGCTCCGTCGAAGATGTCAATTACGAAAAGAATCGCTTGCGGGTTTCGGTGACCATTTTTGGTCGTGCTACCCCGGTCGAACTGGAGTTTGGCCAGGTTGAAAAGGCCTGAAGTCTGGGCTGACAGATTTAGGGCGTAGCCGGGAGCCCCGATTCCGGCAAGAGGAGCATCGCTGAAGTAGTAGCACAGCGCTGCGTTACCACTCATTTACCAGGAGTTATTATGGCCAAGAAAATTATTGGCTACATCAAGCTGCAAGTACCGGCCGGCAAGGCCAACCCGTCGCCTCCGATTGGCCCGGCGCTGGGTCAGCGCGGTCTGAATATCATGGAATTCTGCAAGGCCTTCAATGCCCAGACCCAGGGTCTGGAGCCGGGCCTGCCGATTCCGGTGGTGATCACCGCCTTCGCCGACAAGAGCTTCACCTTCATCATGAAGACGCCGCCGGCGACCATCCTGATCAAGAAGGCTGCAGGCATCAAGTCCGGTTCCGCGAAGCCGCATACCGACAAGGTCGGCAAGATCACCCGCGCGCAGTGTGAAGAAATCGCCAAGACCAAGTCGCCCGATCTGACTGCTGCCGACATGGAGGCAGCCATTCGCACCATCGCCGGCTCCGCCCGTTCGATGGGCATCACGGTGGAGGGTCTGTAATCATGGCCAAACTCACGAAGAAACAAAAAGCTCTGCAGGCCAAGGTTGTGTCGCAGAAACTCTACCCCCTGCAGGAAGCGCTGGCACTGGCCAAGGAAACCGCGACTGCCAAGTTTGACGAGTCGATCGATATCGCCGTCAACCTGGGTGTCGATGCGCGCAAATCCGACCAGGTGGTGCGTGGTTCGGTGGTGCTGCCGGCAGGTACGGGCAAGACCGTGCGCGTCGCAGTATTCGCTCAAGGTGACAAGGCCGAAGCCGCCAAGGCTGCAGGTGCCGACGTGGTCGGTTTTGATGATCTGGCGGCCGATGTCAAGGCGGGCAAGCTCGATTTTGATATCGTGATCGCCACGCCCGACGCCATGCGTATCGTCGGTCAGCTCGGCCAAATCCTTGGTCCGCGTGGCTTGATGCCAAACCCCAAGGTGGGCACCGTGACCATGGATGTGACGACCGCCGTGAACAACGCCAAGGCTGGCCAGGTGCAATATCGCACCGACAAGGCCGGTATCGTGCACGCTACTCTGGGGCGCGCTTCCTTCACCGTTGAGCAGCTGGAAACCAACTTCAAGGCGCTGATTGATGCCTTGAGCAAGGCTAAGCCGGCCTCGTCGAAGGGTCAGTATCTGAAAAAGATCGCCGTTTCCGCCACCATGGGACCGGGCGTTCGCGTCGACCAGGCAAGCCTGGCTGGCTAACAAACTTTGGGGCGTTGGCTGCGTAAGCGGCCGACGCATCGTCAAAGACCGCAGGTGCCTGTAGTTCGGGCTTAATCAAGTAGTTACCTGCGCAGACGGTGTTCCCGAAACGGATTTTTGCCAGACCAGTGGTCTGGCAGGCTTCTGGATCAGGTCGCCGTATGGGGCGGTGGATTTTTCACCGTATTATGACTTGAAAGGAGGATGGACCTGTGGGTCTCAATCTGAATGACAAAAAAGCCGTCGTGGCTGAGGTGTCGGCACAGGTAGCCAATGCCCAGACGATCGCGATTGCCGAATACCGCGGTATCGAAGTGGGTGATCTCACCGTGCTGCGCAAGAAGGCGCGTGAGTCTGGTGTGTATCTGCGCGTGCTGAAAAACACCCTGGTGCGCCGCGCTGTGGAAGGTACCGAATTTGCCGGCCTGGCCGAGCATATGGTCGGTCCCCTGATCTATAGCGTGTCCGCTGACCCGGTGGCGGCAGCGAAAGTCTTGAATGACTTCGCAAAAACCAATGACAAGCTGGTGCTGAAAGCTGGTTCCTATGCCGGCAAAGTGCTCGACAAGGCGGGTGTGCAAGCGCTTGCTTCGATCCCGAGCCGCGAAGAGTTGCTGTCCAAGCTGCTCTACGTCATGCAGGCACCGGTCGCTGGCTTTGCCCGCGCGCTCGACGCTCTGGCCAAGCAGCGCGAAGGCGCCGCCGCTTGATCCTTACAACATACGAACTGATTTAGGAGTTTACTGAAATGGCAATTAGCAAAGAAGACATCCTGGAAGCCGTTGGCTCCCTGACCGTGATGGAACTGAATGACCTGGTCAAGGCATTCGAAGAGAAGTTTGGCGTTTCCGCTGCTGCCGTCGCCGTTGCTGGCCCGGCCGGTGGTGCTGCTGCAGCTGCTGAAGAGCAGACCGAATTCACCGTCATCCTGGCATCTGCCGGCGACAAGAAGGTTGAAGTCATCAAGGTTGTCCGTGCCGTGACCGGCCTGGGCTTGAAGGAAGCCAAGGACCTGGTTGATGGCGCACCGAAACCGATCAAGGAAGGTGTTGCCAAGGCCGACGCAGAAGCGCTCAAGAAGCAACTGGAAGACGCTGGCGCCAAGGTCGAAGTCAAGTAAGTTTAGGAAGTTGTGGGCTGGTGGCACTGCCGCCAGCCCTTTTCTGTCTGTACCCAACGAACGGCAGCCTGATCATCACGCAAGAAAAAAGCCGCCAACCGGCAAACGCAAATCCTGGTTTTCTGTCCTAATGGATGGAAAGCCGATTTGCGTTTGCCTGTTTGTCATTTTCTGCTGCACGGCAGCAGGCCCGCTTTCCCACTGATTTCATCCTCACGGAGTTACCATGACCTACTCCTTCACCGAGAAGAAGCGCATCCGCAAGAGCTTCGCCAAACGTGCCAGCGTTCTCGAGGTGCCCTACCTCTTGTCGACGCAGCTGCAGTCCTTCAGTGAATTCCTGCAGGAATATACAGCAGTTGCCAACCGCAAGAACGAAGGCCTGCAGGCTGCGTTTACCTCGATTTTCCCGATCGTTTCGCACTCCGGCAACGCCCGCCTGGAATTCGTCAGCTACAACCTCGGCGAGCCAGCGTTTGACGTCGTCGAGTGTCAGCAGCGCGGACTTACCTTTGCGGCATCGCTGCGGGCCCGTGTCCGCCTGGTGATCATGGATCGTGAAGCACCGGATACGGTCAAGGAAGTCAAGGAACAGGAAGTCTACATGGGGGAAATCCCTCTGATGACGACTAATGGTTCCTTCGTCATCAATGGTACGGAACGGGTCATTGTTTCCCAGTTGCACCGCTCGCCTGGCGTCTTTTTTGAGCATGACCGCGGCAAGACGCACAGCTCTGGAAAGCTTCTCTTCTCGGCGCGCATCATTCCTTACCGTGGTTCATGGCTGGATTTTGAATTCGACCCGAAGGACTCGCTCTTTTTCCGCGTCGACCGTCGGCGCAAGATGCCGGTCACGACCCTGCTCAAGGCGCTGGGTATGTCGCCGGAAGAGATTCTGGCCGAGTTCTTCGACTTCGACCTGTTCCACCTGGTCAAGGAGCATGTAGAGTTTTCTCTGGTGCCGGAGCGTCTGCGCGGTGAGGTAGCGCACTTCGATTTCGTCGATCAGACCGGGAAAGTCATTGTTGCCAAGGACAAGCGGATCACCGCCAAACATATTCGCGAAATTCAGGCGGCCAATCTGAAACAGATCGCCGTGCCGGACGAGTTCATTCTCGGTCGTGTGCTGGCGCGCAATATCGTTGATCAGGCAACCGGCGAAATTGTGGCCAACGCTAACGACGAGATCACGGAAACCCTACTCGCCAAGCTGCGCGAAGCTGGCGTTCAGACTCTGGAGACTCTGTACACCAACGAACTTGACCGCGGTGCCTTCATCTCTAGCACGCTGCGTGCCGACGAAACGGCATCGCGCCAGGCTGCGCGCGTGGCCATCTATCGCATGATGCGTCCAGGTGAGCCGCCGACCGAAGAGGCAGTGGAAATCCTCTTCAATGGCCTGTTCTACTCTGATGAGCGGTACGACATTTCCAACGTTGGCCGCATGAAGTTCAACCGTCGTCTGGGTCGTAATGCAGACGTCGAGTACAAGGTCATGGTGAAGAGCCTGGCTTCACGGGCGGAAGCCGCGCTGAAGAACCTGGCTGAGGTCTCCGGCTTCCCTCTGACGGCTATTCAGGATCTGGTTGCCGGTCTGCCGTTCGGTGCGCGCGCGCTGAGCGAAAACCTCGATTTCGACACCGCCAATGCATTGGCAGCCAAGCTGAAAACCGCCAACGCCAATGTCGAGGTGCGTGAACAGCTGACTCTATCGCCACGCGATATCGTGGAAGTCATCAAGCTGCTGGTTGAACTGCGCAACGGTCGTGGCGACATCGACGATATCGATCACCTCGGCAATCGTCGCGTGCGTTCGGTCGGTGAACTGGCCGAGAACCAGTTCCGCGCCGGTCTCGTCCGTGTCGAGCGTGCCGTTAAGGAACGCCTGAGCCAGGCCGAATCCGACAACTTGATGCCGCACGATCTGATCAACGCCAAGCCGATCAGCGCCGCAATCAAGGAATTCTTTGGCTCCAGCCAGTTGTCGCAGTTCATGGACCAGACCAACCCGCTGTCGGAGATTACCCACAAGCGCCGCGTGTCGGCTCTTGGCCCGGGCGGTCTGACGCGCGAACGTGCCGGCTTCGAGGTGCGCGACGTGCATCCGACCCACTATGGTCGCGTCTGCCCGATCGAAACGCCGGAAGGTCCGAACATCGGCCTGATCAACTCGCTGGCGCTTTACGCCCGCGTGAACAGCTACGGTTTCATCGAGACCGCCTACCGCAAGGTCGTGGATTGCAAGGTCACCAATGACATCGAATACCTGTCGGCGATTGAAGAGGGCAACTACGTCGTCGCCCAGGCCAATGCCGCACTCGATGACAATGGTTGTCTGGCCGACGATCTGGTGACTTGCCGCGAGAAGGGCGAAACCATTCTTGCCGAGCCGTCCCGTGTGCAATACATGGACGTGGCACCGGGGCAGATCGTTTCCGTTGCAGCATCGCTGATTCCGTTCCTTGAGCATGACGATGCGAACCGCGCGCTGATGGGCGCCAACATGCAACGTCAGGCGGTGCCTTGTCTGCGTCCGGAGAAGCCCCTGGTCGGGACCGGCATTGAGCGGACCGTTGCGGTTGACTCGGGTACGGCAGTCGTTGCCCGCCGCGGTGGTGTGGTCGATTACGTCGATGCCAGCCGCGTCGTGGTGCGCGTGCATGATGCAGAAGCTGTGGCCGGTGAAGTCGGCGTCGATATTTACAATCTCGTCAAATACACCCGCTCCAACCAGAGCACGAACATCAACCAGCGGCCGATGGTCAAGGTGGGTGACGTGATCGCCAAGGGCGACGTGGTTGCTGACGGTGCGTCGACCGACAAGGGCGAACTGGCGCTGGGTCAGAACATGTTGATCGCGTTCATGCCCTGGAACGGTTACAACTTCGAAGACTCGATCCTGATCTCCGAACGCGTCGTTGCTGAAGATCGCTACACCTCGATCCACATCGAAGAGCTGACAGTGGTCGCACGCGACACCAAGCTGGGCGCGGAAGAAATTACCCGCGACATCGCCTCCCTCGGCGAAGTGCAGCTGTCGCGTCTGGACGACGCCGGTATCGTATATATCGGTGCTGAAGTGCATGCAGGCGATGTCCTGGTCGGTAAGGTCACACCCAAGGGCGAGACCCAGCTGACGCCGGAAGAAAAGCTGCTGCGTGCCATCTTCGGCGAGAAGGCATCCGACGTGAAGGATACCTCGCTGCGCGTGCCCGCCGGTATCGCCGGAACCGTCATTGACGTTCAGGTCTTTACCCGCGAAGGAATCGAGCGTGACAAGCGTGCCCAGTCCATCATCGACGAGCACCTGCGCCAGTACAAGCTGGATCTCGCTGACCAGATGCGGATTTTCGAGCGGGACGCCTTTGCGCGTGTGGCACGTCTGGTCCTGGGTAAAAAAGCCAATGGGGGCCCAAAGAAACTGGCCAAGGGTACAGCCGTCGAACAGGCCTATCTGGACGGCATTGATCCGCACCACTGGTTCGATATCCGCATGGCGGACGATGAGGTTGCGCAGCAGCTGGAACAGATCAAGGACAGCCTGGAGCAGGCCCGCAAGGACTTCGATCTGGCCTTCGAAGCCAAGCGCAAGAAGCTGACGCAAGGTGACGAACTGCCGCCGGGTGTGCAGAAGATGGTCAAGGTCTACGTCGCCGTCAAGCGTCGCCTGCAGCCTGGCGACAAGATGGCCGGCCGCCACGGTAACAAGGGTGTGGTTTCCCGCATTCTGCCCGTGGAAGACATGCCCTACATGGCCGATGGCCGGCCGGTGGATATCGTGCTCAACCCGCTGGGTGTGCCGTCGCGGATGAACGTTGGACAGATCCTCGAGGTGCACCTCGGCTTGGCGGCCAAGGGCCTGGGCCAGAAGATTGGCGCCATGCTGCGCGCTCAGGCCAGTGCCAAGGAAGTGCGTGCATTCCTCGACCAGATTTACAACAGCAGCGGCAAGAGCGAAGACCTTGACAGCCTCAACGATAACGAAATTATCGAACTGGCCGGCAACCTGCAAGGTGGCGTGCCGTTCGCGACACCGGTGTTCGACGGCGCCAAGGAAGAGGAAATCAAGGCCATGCTGGCCCTTGCCGGCATGCCTTCTTCTGGCCAGATGACGCTGTATGACGGTCGTACCGGTGAAGCTTTCGAGCGGCAGGTGACGGTGGGCTACATGCACTACCTGAAGCTGCACCACTTGGTCGACGACAAGATGCACGCCCGTTCGACCGGCCCGTACTCGCTGGTGACCCAGCAGCCGCTGGGCGGTAAGGCCCAGTTCGGTGGCCAGCGCTTCGGTGAAATGGAAGTGTGGGCGCTGGAAGCCTATGGCGCATCCTACGTGCTGCAGGAAATGCTGACCGTGAAATCGGATGACGTGAACGGCCGGACCAAGGTCTACGAAAATATCGTCAAGGGTGAGCACAAGATCGAAGCCGGCATGCCGGAATCGTTCAACGTGCTGGTCAAGGAAATCCGCTCCCTGGCCATCGATATCGACATGGAACGCAATTGATTCGGTGAAATGTGACTGTGCCCGGTGAAATGGCCTGTGCCCCGGAAGGCCGCCGTTTTACCGTGCTCCTTTGACGTTTCACTCAAAACCGGAGGTTTTGAAAATGATAGCTTTGAAAGATCTGTTCAAACAGGTAGCCGACGAGAAGGAAGAGTTCGATGCGATCACCATCGGCCTTGCCTCGCCGGAGAAGATTCGTTCCTGGTCCTACGGCGAAGTCAAAAAGCCGGAAACCATCAACTACCGCACCTTCAAGCCCGAGCGCGATGGCCTGTTCTGCGCCAAGATTTTTGGCCCGGTCAAGGATTACGAGTGTCTGTGCGGCAAGTACAAACGCCTCAAGCACCGTGGCGTGATCTGTGAGAAGTGTGGCGTCGAAGTCACGCTGGCCAAGGTACGTCGTGACCGGATGGGGCACATTGAATTGGCCTCGCCGGTGGCTCACATCTGGTTCCTGAAGTCGCTGCCGTCGCGTCTGGGCATGGTCCTTGACATGACCCTGCGCGATATCGAACGGGTGCTCTATTTCGAGGCATTCGTCGTGACCGAGCCGGGGATGGTCTCCAACCTCCAGCGTGGCCAGTTGCTGACTGA
The DNA here is from genome assembly GCF_905120355.1 of Azonexus hydrophilus. GTDB lineage: Bacteria > Pseudomonadota > Gammaproteobacteria > Burkholderiales > Rhodocyclaceae > Azonexus. The sequence goes on from NZ_CAJHOB010000002.1 coordinate 28,326, forward strand.
AGACCAGTACCTGGAAATGATGGAAGAGCATGGCGATGAATTCGAGGCGCTGATGGGTGCGGAAGGCATCCGCGCCATGCTGCGTAATCTTGATCTGGACAGTGAAGTCGAGCGCCTGCGCGGTGAACTCGATGTGACCGGTTCGGAAGCCAAGAACAAGAAAATTGCCAAACGCCTGAAAATTCTCGAAGGCTTCCAGAAATCCGGTATCAAGCCGGACTGGATGATCCTCGAGGTGCTGCCGGTGCTGCCGCCGGATCTGCGTCCGCTGGTGCCACTGGATGGTGGCCGCTTTGCGACCTCCGATCTGAACGACCTCTATCGCCGGGTCATCAACCGCAACAACCGTCTGAAGCGGCTGCTCGAACTGAAGGCGCCGGACATCATCGTGCGCAACGAAAAGCGCATGCTGCAGGAAGCGGTCGACAGCCTGCTCGACAACGGTCGTCGCGGCAAGGCAATGACGGGTGCCAACAAGCGTCCGCTGAAGTCGCTGGCCGACATGATCAAGGGTAAGGGCGGCCGTTTCCGGCAAAACCTGCTGGGCAAGCGCGTTGACTACTCCGGTCGTTCCGTGATTGTGGTCGGCCCGCAGCTCAAGCTGCATCAGTGCGGCCTGCCCAAGCTGATGGCGCTGGAACTGTTCAAGCCCTTCATCTTCAACAAGCTTGAGCTGGGCGGCTACGCCACCACCATCAAGCAGGCGAAAAAGATGGTGGAAGGCCAGGAGCCGATCGTCTGGGACATGCTGGAAGAAGTCATCCGTGAACATCCGGTCATGCTTAACCGTGCGCCGACGCTGCACCGACTGGGGATCCAGGCCTTCGAGCCGACCCTGATCGAAGGCAAGGCGATTCAGCTGCACCCGCTCGTTTGCGCCGCGTTCAACGCCGACTTCGACGGTGACCAGATGGCTGTGCACGTGCCGCTGTCGCTGGAAGCGCAGATGGAAGCCCGCACCCTGATGCTGGCTTCGAACAACGTGCTGTCACCCGCCAACGGCCAGCCGATCATCGTGCCGTCGCAGGATATCGTTCTCGGTCTGTACTATGCGACACGTGAGCGTATCAATGCCAAGGGCGAAGGCATGTACTTTGCCGATGTGGCCGAGATTGATCGTGCCATGGCGGCCGGGCAGCTGGATCTGCATGCCCGTATTTCGGTCCGTCTGAAGACCTACAAGCCGGGTGTCGGTGAAGATGAATGGGAAGAAAGTCTGGTACGGGTTGAAACCACTGCCGGTCGTGCACTGTTGTCGCGCATCCTGCCGAAAGGCCTGCCCTTCAAGCTGATCGACAAGGCGCTGAAAAAGAAAGAAATCTCCAAGCTGATCGACGAATCCTTCCGCCGCTGCGGTTTGAAGGAAACTGTGGTGTTTGCTGACCGCCTGATGCAGAACGGCTACACCCTGGCAACGCGTGGCGGTATTTCCTTCTGTTCCGACGACATGCGCGTTCCGGCCAAGAAGTACGAAATCATCGCTGCTTCGGAAGCCGAGGTGAAGGAAATCGAATCGCAATATACCAACGGTCTGGTGACCGATGGCGAACGCTACAATAAGGTCGTCGATATCTGGGGCCGTACCGGTGACCAGGTGGCCAAGGTGATGATGGACGAACTCGGCCACGAGGAAGTCATTGATCGCCACGGCAAGAAGGTCAAGCAGGATTCGTTCAACTCGATCTACATGATGGCCGACTCCGGCGCTCGCGGCTCGGCTGCCCAGATTCGTCAGCTGGCCGGCATGCGCGGCCTGATGGCGAAGCCGGACGGCTCGATTATCGAAACGCCGATCACGACCAACTTCCGCGAAGGCCTGAACGTGCTTCAGTACTTCATCTCGACCCACGGTGCCCGTAAGGGTCTGGCCGATACCGCGCTGAAGACCGCCAACTCCGGTTACCTGACCCGTCGTCTGGTCGACGTGACCCAGGATCTGGTGATCACCGAAGATGACTGCGGTACCAAGAACGGTTTTGCCGTCAAGGCGCTGATCGAAGGTGGTGAGGTGATCGAGCCGCTGCGCGAACGCATCCTTGGCCGGGTGACGGTCGATGATCTGGTTGATCCTGAAACGCAGGAAACCGTCATTTTTGCGGGTACCTTGCTGGAAGAAGATCAGGTCGACCTGATCGACAAGCTGGGTATTGATGAAGTCAAGGTGCGTACGCCGCTGACCTGTGACACCCGCTATGGCCTGTGTGCCAAATGCTATGGCCGTGACCTCGGGCGCGGTACCATGGTCAATGCTGGCGAGTCGGTGGGCGTGATTGCCGCCCAGTCGATCGGCGAACCGGGTACCCAGTTGACCATGCGGACCTTCCACGTTGGTGGTGCGGCTTCGCGTGCGGCCGTGGCCTCGCAACTCGAAGCCAAGTCGGCCGGTACCATCCGCTTCACTGCGACCATGCGCTACGTCACCTCGGCCAAGGGCGACAAGGTGGTGATTTCCCGCTCCGGAGAGATCCTGGTGACCGACGATCATGGGCGTGAACGCGAGCGGCACAAGGTGCCGTATGGTGCGCTGCTGGCCGTCGATGAAGGTAAGGCAATCAAGGCCGGTACCAAGCTGGCTTCGTGGGATCCGCACACGCGCCCGATCATCACCGAATATGCCGGTACGGCCAAATTCGAGAATGTTGAAGAAGGCATTACCGTCGCCAAGCAGATCGATGACGTGACAGGCCTCTCAACGCTGGTGGTGATCGACAACAAGCGTGCCGGCAAGACCACCGCCAAAGGCGCGCGCCCGGTGGTCAAGCTGTTCGACGAGCATGGCCAGGAAGTCAAGATCCGCGGCACGGAACAAAGTGTTTCCATCGCCTTCCAGGTAGGTTCGATCATTTCCGTGGCTGATGGCCAGCAGGTCGGTGTCGGTGACGTACTTGCCCGTATGCCGCAAGAATCCGCCAAGACCCGCGACATTACCGGCGGTCTGCCGCGTGTGGCCGAATTGTTCGAAGCGCGTACCCCGAAGGATGCTTCCGTGCTGGCCGAGGTGACCGGAACCATCAGTTTTGGCAAAGACACCAAGGGCAAGCAACGACTGGTCATCACTGATCTCGAGAATGTGGCGCACGAGTTCCTGATTTCCAAGGACAAGCATGTGCTCGTGCACGACGGCCAGGTGGTGAACAAGGGCGAGAAGATCGTCGAAGGCGCTCCGGATCCGCATGACATCCTGCGTCTGCAGGGAATTGAGGCGCTCGCGCGCTACATCACTGACGAAGTGCAGGACGTGTACCGTCTGCAAGGCGTGAAAATCAACGACAAGCACATCGAAGTGATCGTCCGGCAGATGCTGCGCCGGGTGACTATCGTCGATCCGGGTGACACCAAGTTCATCAAGATGGAGCAGGTCGAGCGTGCAGAGTTGCTGGCCGAGAATGACCGTGTCCTGGCAGAGGGTAAGCTACCGGCTGTGTTCGATAACATGTTGCTCGGTATCACCAAGGCTTCGCTGTCGACAGACTCGTTCATCTCTGCTGCATCCTTCCAGGAAACCACCCGGGTGCTGACCGAGGCGGCCATCATGGGCAAGCGCGATGAGTTGCGCGGGCTCAAGGAAAACGTCATCGTCGGCCGTCTCATTCCGGCGGGTACCGGTCTGGCCTACCATCGCAGCCGCAAAGCGCGTGCGGCAGGGGAAGACATGGCTGCTGACCGCCCGTTTGAAGAGCCCGCTGATGTGGCGACTGAAGCAGCGGGTGACGGTGTCTGATCGCTGTAAAGTGAAATCTGCCCTCGTGTCGCGTTGACACGAGGGCTTGATTAACCATAGAATCTATGGTCTTTGTCGGCGGAAGCTAATCATTGTTTCCGCTTTGGATAACAAAATTGCCGTCGAGCCTCATGTGAAGGCCCGGCCGTTGAAGGAAGTTTGATATGCCGACTATCAACCAGCTCGTGCGCAAGCCGCGTGTTGCCGAAAAGGCCAAGAGCAAGGTTCCCGCACTGGAAAAGTGCCCGCAGAAGCGTGGCGTGTGCACCCGTGTTTACACCACGACCCCGAAAAAGCCGAACTCCGCCTTGCGTAAGGTGTGCAAGGTTCGTCTGACCAATGGCTTCGAAGTCATTTCCTACATTGGCGGTGAAGGTCACAACCTGCAGGAGCACTCGGTGATCCTGATTCGTGGTGGCCGGGTTAAGGATTTGCCCGGTGTGCGTTACCACACCGTGCGTGGCTCCCTGGATACGCAGGGCGTCAAAGATCGTAAGCAGGCCCGTTCGAAATACGGTGCCAAGCGACCGAAGGCTGCCTGATCATCAGTGTGGCTTGAGTAAGTGGTCACTTTTTTGGGTGGCCAAGAGGGCCGGGGAAGCTATGCTTCATCCCGGCTTTTCAACTGAATGTGTTCATAAAGAGGTAAATCTATGCCGCGTCGTCGCGAGGTCCCTAAACGGGACATTCTGCCGGATCCCAAGTTCGGTAGTGTTGAAGTTTCCAAGTTCATCAATGCTGTCATGCAGAGTGGCAAGAAATCGGTTTCCGAGCGCATTGTTTACGGTGCGTTTGCCATCATCAATCAGAAGTCGGGCAAGGATCCGCTCGAGGTTTTTGCTGCGGCCATGAGCAATGTCAAGCCCATGGTTGAAGTGAAGTCCCGCCGTGTGGGTGGTGCCAACTACCAGGTGCCGGTGGAAGTTCGACCGGCGCGCCGTGCTGCCCTGGCCATGCGCTGGTTGCGTGAGTTCGCCCGCAAGCGTTCGGAAAAGTCGATGGATCAGCGCCTGGCGGCTGAAATGCTGGAAGCCGCGGAAAACCGTGGTGGCGCTGTCAAGAAGCGTGACGAAGTGCATCGTATGGCCGAAGCCAACAAGGCTTTTGCTCATTTCCGCTTCTAATCAGAGGTAACTATCGTGGCACGTAAAACACCCATTGAGCGTTACCGCAACTTCGGTATCTCCGCCCACATCGACGCTGGCAAGACAACCACCAGCGAACGCATTCTCTTCTACACCGGCATGAGTCACAAGCTGGGTGAAGTGCATGATGGCGCGGCAACCACCGACTGGATGGAGCAGGAGCAGGAGCGTGGCATCACCATCACCTCGGCGGCAGTGACCTGTTTCTGGAAGGGCATGGACGGCTCCTACCCCGAGCATCGCCTGAACGTGATTGACACCCCGGGGCACGTTGACTTCACCGTTGAAGTCGAGCGCTCCATGCGTGTGCTTGACGGTGCCTGCATGGTCTACTGTGCAGTCGGCGGCGTGCAGCCGCAGTCTGAAACCGTGTGGCGTCAGGCAACCAAGTACAAAGTGCCGCGTCTGGCCTTCGTGAACAAGATGGACCGCTCCGGTGCCAACTTCTTCAAGGTGGTTGATCAGATGCGCACCCGCCTGAAAGCCAATCCGGTGCCGATCGTGGTGCCGATCGGCGCTGAAGACTCTTTCAAGGGCGTGGTTGATCTGCTCAAGATGAAGGCTATCCTGTGGGACGAGGCTTCACAAGGCATGAAGTTCGATTACGCAGAGATCCCGGCGGAACTTCAGGCTACCGCCGAAGAATGGCGCGGCAACATGGTTGAGGCAGCCGCTGAAGCCAATGAGGACTTGATGAACAAGTACCTCGAAGAAGGCGAGCTGTCGGAAGACGACATCATGGCTGGCCTGCGTGCGCGTACTCTGGCTTGCGAAATTCAGCCGATGATGTGTGGTTCTGCATTCAAGAACAAAGGTGTGCAACGCATGCTGGATGCTGTTGTGCAATTCCTGCCTTCGCCCGTGGATATTCCGCCGGTTGCGGGTATCGACGAGGACGAAAAAGAAGTTGTCCGTCACGCCAGCGATGATGAAAAATTCTCGGCCTTGGCTTTCAAGCTGATGACCGATCCGTTCGTTGGCCAGCTGACCTTCATCCGCGTCTATTCCGGCGTGCTGGAATCCGGGACTACCGTGCTCAATGCGGTCAAGGGCAAGAAGGAACGGATTGGCCGCCTGCTGCAGATGCATGCCAATGATCGCCATGAAATCAAGGAAGTGCGCGCCGGTGACATCGCCTCGGTGGTGGGTCTCAAGGACGTGACGACGGGTGAAACCCTGTGTGACGTTTCGGCGCCGGTCATTCTCGAGCGCATGGTCTTCCCGGAGCCGGTGATTCACGTTGCTGTCGAGCCGAAGACCAAGGCTGACCAGGAAAAGATGGGCATCGCCCTCAATCGTCTGGCTGCCGAAGATCCGTCGTTCCGTGTACGTACTGACGAAGAGTCCGGTCAGACCATTATTTCCGGTATGGGTGAGTTGCACCTGGAAATCATCGTCGACCGCATGAAGCGTGAGTTCAACGTTGAGGCGAACGTGGGTGCGCCGCAGGTGGCTTACCGCGAATGCATCAAGAAGGCCGTGGAACAGGAAGGCAAGTTCGTCAAGCAGTCCGGTGGTCGCGGTCAGTTCGGTCATGTCTGGCTCAAGATCGAGCCGAACGAGGCCGGCAAGGGCTACGAATTTGTCGATGCTATCAAGGGTGGTGTGGTGCCGCGCGAATATATCCCGGCAGTTGACAAGGGTCTGCAGGATGCCATCACGAGTGGTGTGCTGGCCGGTTTCCCGGTGGTCGATATCAAGTTCACCTTGTTCGACGGTTCGTATCACGACGTGGACTCGAACGAAAACGCTTTCCGCATGGCGGCCTCGATGGCTTTCAAGGAGGGTATGAAGAAAGCCAGCCCGACGCTGCTTGAGCCGATGATGGCTGTCGTTGTCGAAACGCCGGAAGACTACATGGGCAACGTTATGGGCGACCTGTCGTCCCGTCGGGGCATCGTCCAGGGTATGGACGACATGCCTGGCGGTGGCAAGGAAGTCCGTGCGGAAGTGCCGCTGTCCGAGATGTTCGGCTACGCTACTTCGCTGCGTTCGCTGACACAAGGCCGTGCCACCTACACCATGGAATTCAAACATTACGCCGAAGCGCCGAAGAACGTCGCCGAAGCTGTCATCAACAAGAAGTAACCCTTTATTGGAGAACCGATAATGGCTAAGGAAAAATTCGAGCGTACGAAGCCGCACGTCAACGTGGGTACGATTGGTCACGTTGACCATGGCAAGACGACGCTGACGGCTGCGATCACGACTGTTCTGGCGAAGAAGTTTGGTGGTGCGGCCAAGGGCTATGATCAGATTGACAATGCGCCGGAAGAAAAGGCGCGTGGTATCACGATCAACACCTCGCACGTTGAGTACGAAACGAAAAACCGCCACTACGCCCACGTTGATTGCCCGGGCCACGCGGACTACGTCAAGAACATGATTACCGGTGCGGCGCAGATGGACGGCGCGATTCTGGTGTGCTCGGCCGCTGACGGTCCGATGCCGCAGACCCGCGAGCACATCCTGCTGGCCCGCCAGGTCGGTGTGCCGTACGTGCTGGTGTTCATGAACAAGTGTGACATGGTTGACGACGCCGAGCTGCTGGAGCTGGTCGAAATGGAGCTGCGCGAGCTGCTGTCCAAGTACGACTTCCCGGGCGACGACACCCCGATCATCCACGGTTCCGCCCTGAAGGCCCTGGAAGGCGATCAGTCCGAAATCGGTGAGCCGGCCATCTTCCGTCTGGCAGAGGCGCTGGATACCTACATCCCGACCCCGGAGCGCGCCATCGACAAGCCGTTCCTGATGCCGGTTGAAGACGTGTTCTCGATCTCCGGTCGTGGTACCGTGGTGACCGGTCGTGTTGAGCGCGGCATCATCAAGGTGGGCGAGGAAATCGAAATCGTCGGTATCCGTCCGACGCAAAAGACCACCTGTACCGGTGTTGAAATGTTCCGCAAGCTGCTTGACCAAGGTCAGGCTGGCGATAACGTGGGCGCCCTGTTGCGCGGTACCAAGCGCGAAGACGTCGAGCGTGGTCAGGTGCTGTGCAAGCCGGGTTCGATCACCCCGCACACCCACTTCACGGGCGAAGTCTATGTGCTGTCGAAGGACGAAGGCGGTCGTCATACCCCGTTCTTCAACAACTACCGTCCGCAGTTCTACTTCCGCACGACCGACGTGACGGGTGCCATCTCCCTGCCGGAAGGTGTGGAAATGGTCATGCCGGGCGACAACGTGCAGATGACGGTCAAGCTGATCTGCCCGATCGCCATGGAAGAAGGTCTGCGCTTTGCTATCCGCGAAGGTGGCCGCACCGTCGGCGCCGGCGTCGTGGCCAAGATCGTCGAGTAATCGTTCTTTGTGAATCCGGGGTGGCAGGGTTGCCACCCCATCGTTCTTTGAAAGCTGAATCATGCAAAGCCAGAAAATCCGCATCCGTCTGAAAGCCTTTGACTATCGTCTGATTGATCAGTCGGCTCAGGAAATCGTTGAAACCGCCAAGCGTACCGGCGCTGTTGTCCGTGGCCCCGTGCCGCTGCCGACCCGCAAGCAGCGTTTCGATATCCTGCGCTCGCCGCACGTCAACAAGGCGTCGCGCGACCAGTTGGAAATCCGCACCCATCTGCGCCTGATGGATATCGTTGATCCGACCGATAAAACGGTCGATGCGCTGATGAAACTCGACCTGCCTGCAGGTGTGGACGTCGAAATCAAGTTGCAATAAGTAGTGCAAGGCGGATATAATCCGCGCCTTTCGGGGGTGGCCGGCAACGGCTGCCCGTTTGTAGTTTTACATCGACCGGCCAATCGCAGCCGGCGATGAGGAGAATAACCATGAGTCTAGGCCTTGTTGGTCGCAAGGTTGGCATGACTCGCATCTTTGCCGAGGATGGTGCTTCCATCCCGGTAACGGTGCTTGACGTGTCAAACAACCGCGTGACCCAAGTGAAAACGCCGGAGATCGATGGCTACGCAGCCATTCAGGTCACATTCGGCAAACGCCGTGCCTCGCGTGTTTCCAAGCCCCTGGCGGGTCATCTCGCCAAGGCGGGTGTGGAAGCCGGGCATGTGCTCAAGGAATTCCGCGTCGAAGCCAGTGATCTTGCCTCCCTGAAGGCAGGTGACACGGTGGCGGTGACCCTGTTTGCCGAAGGGCAAAAGGTGGATGTCACCGGTACGTCGATCGGTAAGGGTTTCCAGGGCGGCATCAAGCGTCACAATTTCGCTTCCCAGCGTGCTTCGCACGGTAACTCGATCTCGCATAATGCGCCGGGTTCCATCGGTATGGCACAGGATCCGGGTCGCGTTTTCCCGGGTAAGCGGATGTCTGGTCACATGGGCGACGAAACGACGACCATGCAAGGTCTCACCGTCGTCCGTGTTGATGCCGAGCGTCAGCTGCTGCTGGTGAAGGGTGCTGTTCCAGGCGCCAAGGGTTCCGACGTCGTCGTGCGTCCGGCGGTCAAGGCTTAAGGGGGCGACATGGAACTGAAGCTGATTAACGAACAAGGTCAGGAAGCGGCCAAGCTGGAGGCTTCCGACGTGCTGTTCGGGCGTGAATTCAATGAGGCTCTGGTGCATCAGATCGTCGTGGCTTATCAGGCCAATGCGCGTTCTGGTGACAGCAAGCAGAAAGATCGCTCCGAAGTCCGTCATACCACCACCAAGCCGTGGCGCCAGAAGGGTACCGGTCGTGCCCGTTCCGGCTCGAACGGTTCGCCGCTGTGGCGTGGGGGTGGTCGGATTTTCCCGAATTCTCCTGAGCAGAATTACTCCCAGAAGGTCAACAAGAAAATGTTCCGCGCCGGTATGGCGTCGATCCTTTCTGAGCTGGCCCGCCAGGACCGCCTCCTTGTGGTTGAGGATCTGGTGATTGATGCGCCGAAAACCAAGCAGTTCACTGCCAAACTCAAGGGGTTGGGCCTGGAGGGTAATCTCCTGGTGATCACCGATGAGCTGACCGAGAACCTGTATCTGTCGTCGCGTAACCTGCCCAACGTTCTCGTGCTCGAAGCCCAGGAGGCCGATCCGGTGTCCCTGATTCGTTTCGCCAAGGTGCTGGTCACCAAGAACGCCGTGGCAAAGTTTGAGGAGATGTGGGGATGAACCAGGAACGTCTGTTGCAGGTGCTCTTGGCGCCGCAAATCTCCGAGAAGGCTACCTATGTTGCCGAAAAGCGCAATCAGGTGATCTTCCGCGTTGCCTCCGATGCGACCAAGCCGGAAATCAAGGCCGCTGTTGAACTGCTGTTCAAGGTGGAAGTGGATTCGGTTCAGGTTTCGAATGTCAAAGGCAAGGTCAAGCGTTTCCGTGGTGCTACGGGTCGTCGCAAAGGTTGGAAAAAGGCTTTTGTTGGGCTCAAGGCTGGCCAGGAAATCAATTTTGTTGAAGGGGGGAATGCGTAATGGCCCTCATTAAAGTCAAGCCGACCTCCCCTGGTCGTCGCGCTGTCGTTCAGGTTTCCAAGGCCGGTCTGCACAAAGGTAAGCCTTTTGCAGCTCTGGTTGAGAGCAAATCGAAGAACGCTGGTCGCAACAACAATGGTCGCATCACGGTGCGCCATCAGGGTGGTGGCCACAAGCAGTCCTACCGCATCATTGACTTCAAGCGTGACAAGGATGGCGTGCCGGGTAAGGTTGAGCGTATCGAATACGATCCGAACCGTACTGCGAATATCGCGCTGGTTTGTTACGCCGATGGCGAGCGTCGTTACATCATTGCCAACAAGGGCATGGTGGTTGGCCAGCAGGTCATGAGTGGCTCGGAAGCGCCGATCAAATCTGGTAATGCTTTGCCGCTGCGCAATATTCCGGTGGGTACCACGATTTGCTGTATCGAAATGATCCCAGGCAAGGGTGCCCAAATCGCGCGTTCGGCTGGTGCGTCTGTGCAGCTGCTGGCGCGAGAAGGTACCTATGCTCAGGTTCGCCTGCGTTCTGGGGAAGTTCGTCGCATTCACGTTGAGTGCCGTGCTACCGTCGGTGAAGTCGGCAACGAAGAAAACAGCCTGCGCAAAATCGGTAAGGCCGGTGCTCAGCGTTGGCGTGGTATTCGCCCGACGGTCCGTGGTACGGCAATGAACCCGATCGATCACCCGCACGGTGGTGGTGAAGGCAAGACCGGGGAAGGCCGCGTTCCGGTCAACCCGTGGGGTCAGCCGACCAAGGGGTATCGTACTCGCAGCAACAAGCGCACGGACAACATGATTGTCCAGCGTCGTCATAAGCGTTAAGGGGTAGGCAATGGGACGTTCTCTCAAAAAGGGCCCGTTTGTGGATGCACATCTGCTCGACAAAGTCGATGCAGTACGTGCGACCAAGGACAAGCGCCCGATCAAGACCTGGTCGCGTCGTTCGACAATCCTCCCCGAGTTCATCGGTCTGACGATTGCGGTTCATAACGGTAAGCAGCATATTCCGGTGTTCGTCACCGAAAATATGGTCGGCCACAAGCTCGGCGAGTTCTCGCTGACCCGGACGTTCAAGGGTCACACTGCCGGCAAGAAAGCCAAGAAGTAAGGAGCTGACATGGAAACTCGTGCAAGTCTGCGAGGCGTACGCCTCTCGGCGCAAAAAGGCCGTCTTGTGGCGGACCTGGTGCGTGGCAAGCCGGTTGCTCAGGCGCTCAACATCCTGGCTTTCTGCCCCCAGAAGGGTGCAGGCATTGTCAAGAAGGTGCTTGAGTCGGCAATCGCCAATGCGGAACACAATGATGCAGCCGATATCGACGAACTGAAGGTAACCACCATCTACGTCGAAAAAGGCATGGTGCTCAAGCGCTTCACGGCGCGCGCCAAGGGTCGGGGCAATCGGATCAGCAAGCCGACCTGCCACATTTATCTGACCGTTGGTAACTAAGGAAGAGCCATGGGACAGAAAATTCATCCGGCCGGATTCCGACTGGCCGTCACCAAAAACTGGAATTCCCGTTGGTTCGCCAATAGCAAGGAATTCCCGGGCATGCTCAAGGAAGACGTTAAGGTGCGCGAGTACCTGAAGCGTAAGCTTGCCCACGCCTCCGTAGGTCGTGTCCTGATCGAGCGTCCTGCCAAGAATGCCCGTGTTACCGTCTTCTCGGCTCGTCCGGGTGTGGTCATTGGCAAGAAGGGTGAGGATATCGAACAACTGCGCACGGATCTACAGCGCATCATGGGTGTTCCCGTGCATGTCTCGATCGAAGAAATCCGCAAGCCGGAAACCGATGCCCAGCTGATCGCTGACTCGATTGCCCAGCAACTGGAAAAGCGGATTGCTTTCCGTCGCGCCATGAAGCGTGCAATGCAAAATGCCATGCGCCTCGGTGCTCAGGGTATCAAGGTCATGAGCGCCGGTCGTTTGAACGGTGCTGAAATTGCCCGTAGCGAGTGGTATCGCGAAGGCCGTGTGCCGCTGCACACTCTGCGCGCCGATATCGACTATGCAACGTCGGAAGCTCTGACCACCTACGGCATCATCGGTATCAAGGTCTGGGTGTACAAGGGCGATTTGCTGAATCGCAACGAGCAGCCGGCAGTTGAAGAAGTGGCCGACGATCGTCGTCCGCGCCGTGCTCCTGGCAAGCCCGAAGGCGATAAGCCGCGTAGCCGCACGGTGAAAAAGGCCGATGCAGGCGATACTCCGGCCAAGCGTGTAAGAAAGGCAGGTGCTTAACATGTTGCAACCGAAACGTCGCAAGTTCCGTAAGGAACACAAAGGGCGTAACGAAGGTCTGGCAACCCGTGGCGCTGACGTCTCCTTCGGCGAATGGGGTCTCAAGGCCACCGGTCGCGGTCGTCTGACTGCCCGTCAGATCGAAGCAGCTCGTCGTGCCATGACCCGTCACATCAAGCGTGGCGGCCGGATCTGGATCCGTATTTTCCCGGACAAGCCGATTTCGCGTAAGCCGGCGGAAGTTCGTATGGGTAACGGTAAGGGTAATCCTGAATACTGGGTTGCCGAAATTCAGCCTGGCAAGGTCCTTTATGAAATGGACGGCGTCAATGAGGCTCTGGCTCGCGAGGCGTTCGCCCTGGCAGCCGCCAAGTTGCCGATTTCGACCACCTTCGTGACGCGTCATCTGGGGTAATCATGAAAGCAAGTGAACTGAGAACCAAGAGCGTGGACGAGCTCAAGAAGGAACTGCTGGAGTTGCTGAAGGCACAGTTTGGTCTGCGTATGCAAATCGCAACCCAGCAGCTGTCCAACACCAGCCAAATGTCCAAGGTGCGCCGTGATATCGCGCGGGTTCGTACCCTCATTCGTGAAAAGGCGGTGCAGCAATGAGCGAAACCAATAGCATCAAGCGGACGCTGAGTGGCCGCGTTGTCAGCGACAAGATGGAAAAGACCGTCACTGTCCTGATCGAGCGCAAGGTCAAGCATCCGGTCTATGGCAAGGTGATGGTCCGTTCCAAGAAGTACTCGGCCCATAACGAAGGCAATCTGGCGAAGGCTGGCGATCTGGTTGAGATCGTCGAGACCCGTCCGATCTCCAAGACCAAAGCCTGGGCTGTAACCAAGGTGCTGGAAAAGGCAATCGTAGTTTAATTTTTCCAGATGCTTGCGTAGTCAGTAAAGAAGCCGGTATAATCCGGCTTCTTTTTTGCAAGGCCTTGTGTCGCTGCAAATTTGTTCGACCCCTCGGGGTTCCAAGACTGACCGCGAAGCGGATTAAGTTGGAGTTATTTCAATGATTCAGATGCAAACGACGCTGGACGTCGCCGACAACACCGGCGCGCGTTCAGTTATGTGTATCAAGGTGCTTGGTGGTTCGAAGCGCCGTTACGCAAGTATTGGCGACATCATTAAGGTCAGCATCAAGGATGCTGCGCCGCGTGGCCGCGTCAAGAAGGGCGATGTCTATAACGCCGTGGTGGTTCGTACTGCCAAGGGTGTTCGTCGTCCGGATGGTTCGCTGGTGCGTTTCGATGGCAATGCCGCAGTGTTGCTCAACAACAAGCTGGAGCCGATTGGCACCCGTATCTTCGGGCCGGTGACGCGTGAATTGCGTACCGAGCGTTTCATGAAGATCGTGTCCCTCGCGCCGGAAGTGCTGTAAGGAGAGCGCGATGGAAAAAATCATCAAGGGTGACGAAGTCATCGTTATTACTGGCAAGGATAAGGGTCGTCGTGGCGTGGTTTTGTCGCGAGTCGATGCTGAGCGTGTCCTGGTCGAAGGCGTCAATCGTGTCAAGAAGCACGTCAAGCCGAACCCGATGAAGGGTGTGCAGGGTGGTATTGTCGATAAGGACATGCCTGTTCATATCTCCAACGTTGCGCTGTTCAATCCGGCGACCAAGAAGGCCGATCGTGTCGGCATCAAGGTGCTCGAGGATGGTCGCAAGGTTCGCGTGTTCAAGTCGAACGGCGAACTGGTGAGTGCATAAGGGGTTGTCATGGCACGTTTGCAACAGTTTTATAAAGACACGGTGGTTGCTGAGCTGGTCAAGCAGTTCGGTTACAAGTCCGTGATGGAAGTGCCGCGCATCACCAAGATCACCCTGAACATGGGTGTGGGTGAGGCTGTGGCTGACAAGAAGGTTCTTGAAAACGCCGTTGGTGACATGCAGAAGATTGCAGGTCAGAAGCCGGTGACCACCAAGGCGCGTAAATCAATCGCTGGTTTCAAGATTCGTGATGATTATCCGATTGGTTGCATGGTCACCCTGCGTGGCCCGCGCATGTTCGAGTTCCTCGACCGCCTGGTTACCATCGCCCTGCCGCGCGTGCGCGACTTCCGTGGGGTTGCTGGCAAGGGTTTTGACGGTCAGGGTAACTACAACATGGGTGTCAAGGAGCAGATTATTTTCCCGGAAATCGAGTACGACAAGATCGATGCTCTGCGCGGGATGAATATCAGCATTACGACGACCGCGAAGACGGATGCAGAAGCCAAGGCGCTGCTCACCGCGTTCAAGTTCCCGTTCAAGAATTGAGGCAATCATGGCAAAACTTGCTCTGATCAACCGTGAAGAAAAGCGTCGCATGCTGGTGGCCAAGTTCGCACAAAAGCGGGCTGCCCTGGAGGCGATCATCAATAATGCAAACCTGTCCGATGAAGAGCGTTTTGAAGCGCGTCTGAAGCTGCAGGCTCTGCCGCGCAATGCAAGCCCGTCGCGCTTGCGCAACCGTTGCCAGCTGACCGGTCGTCCGCGTGGTGTGTTCCGTAAGTTTGGTCTGTGCCGCCACAAGATCCGTGAGCTTGCCTTTAATGGCGAGATTCCGGGTGTGGTGAAGGCCAGCTGGTAAGAAGGGGAGATACAGAATGGCAATGTGCGATCCAATCGCGGATATGCTGACCCGCATCCGCAACGCGCAGCTCGCTGAAAAAGCGTCTGTGTCCATGCCGTCGTCCAAGCTCAAGGTGGCTATCGCTGCCGTGCTGAAGGACGAAGGTTACGTCGAAGATTTCGCCGTGCGTCAGTCCGAAGGTAACAAGACCAATCTGGATATCGCGCTCAAGTACTACGCTGGCCGTCCGGTCATCGAGCGTATTGAGCGGGTTTCCAAGCCTGGTTTGCGTATCTACAAGGGCGTCGAAGACATTCCGACCGTGATGAACGGTCTGGGTGTGGCTATCGTCTCCACCCCCAAGGGTGTGATGACCGATCGCAAGGCGCGCGCTTCCCGTGTCGGGGGCGAAGTCCTCTGCATCGTGGCATAAGGAGCGAAGACATGTCTCGTGTAGGTAAGAATCCGATTGTGCTGCCGGCGGGTGTGGAAATCACCCTCGGTGAGCAGATCACCGTCAAGGGCCCGTTGGGTACGCTGCAGATCGCTGCCAACGATGCTGTTGAGGTCAAGAAGGAAGGCCAGGAAATCGTGGTCAGCAAGGTTGAAGGTGCGGTTAACGCCTCCGCCATGTGGGGGACGATGCGTGCCAACCTGAACAACATGGTGACCGGTGTTTCCAAGGGCTTTGAAAAGAAGCTGCAACTTGTTGGCGTGGGCTTCCGTGCCCAGGTGCAAGGTGATGCGGTCAATCTTTCGCTTGGCTTCTCGCATCCGGTCGTGCACCAGATGCCGGCTGGCGTGAAGGTAGAGTGCCCGACGCAGACGGAAGTGGTTGTGAAGGGCGCCGACAAGCAAAAAGTCGGGCAGGTTGCTGCCGAGATTCGTGGTTATCGTCCGCCGGAGCCTTATAAAGGCAAGGGTGTGCGTTACGCCGACGAAACGGTGGTTATCAAGGAAACCAAGAAGAAGTAAGGGTGGCATATGTTTAACAAGAAAGAAGCGCGTTTGCGTCGTGCCCGCAAAACCCGGGCCAAAATCGCCGAGCTCAAAGCTGTGCGCCTGTGCGTCAATCGCACCAACTGCCACATCTACGCCCAGATCATTTCGCCTTGTGGCGGCAAGGTTCTGGCTTCGGCTTCCACGTTGGACAAGAGCGTTCGTGGCGATGTCGCGAATGGTGGTAACAAGGCTGCTGCTGCCGCTATCGGCAAGCTGATCGCCGAGCGTGCCAAGGCCGCTGGTGTCGAGCAGGTGGCCTTTGATCGCTCCGGTCTGCAGTACCACGGTCGGGTCAAGGCGCTGGCGGAAGCTGCGCGCGAAGCCGGCCTGAAGTTCTGATCGCCAAAAGGAATAGGTTAAAAAATGGCTAAACCTGAAAGAAACAAGAAACCGCAGCAGGCGGAAGAGCGTGACGACGGTCTGCGCGAGAAGATGGTTGCGGTCAACCGCGTCACCAAAGTGGTGAAGGGCGGTCGCATCCTCGGTTTCGCAACGCTGACGGTGGTTGGTGATGGTGACGGTGGTATTGGCATGGGTAAGGGCAAGTCCCGCGAAGTGCCGGTTGCTGCCCAGAAGGCAATGGAAGAGGCGCGTCGCAAGATGGCCAAGGTCAGCCTGAAGAACGGTACCGTGCATCACACGGTGATCGGTCGCCATGGTGCAACTTCGGTCATGATCCAGCCAGCGCCGGAAGGTACTGGCATCATCGCTGGCGGTGCCATGCGTGCAGTCTTTGAAGTCGCCGGCGTGACCAACGTCGTGGCCAAAGCTCACGGCTCCACCAATCCCTACAACATCGTGCGCGCCACCATCGACGGTTTGATGAAGGTGAACACCCCGGCTGAAATTGCTGCCAAGCGCGGCAAGACGGTCGAGCAGATTCTGGGGTAAGTCATGTCCGACAAGAAAATCAAAGTGACGCTCGTCAAGAGCGTCATCGGCACCAAGCAGGACCATCGCGCCACCGTGCGCGGTCTGGGTCTGCGCAAGCTGAACAGCTCTGCCGAGCTGCTGGATACGCCGGCAGTGCGCGGCATGATCCAGAAGGTTCAGTATCTCGTCAAGGTTGAGGGTTAAGCCATGCGTCTGAATTCCATCAAGCCTGGTGAAGGCTCCAAGAAGGCCGCCAAGCGGGTCGGTCGCGGCATCGGTTCCGGCCTCGGTAAAACCTGCGGCCGTGGCCACAAAGGTCAGAAATCGCGCTCGGGCGGCTTCCACAAGGTCGGCTTCGAGGGTGGTCAAATGCCTTTGCAGCGTCGCTTGCCGAAGCGCGGCTTCAAGTCGATGACCCGCTCGCGCAACTATGAAGTTCGCCTTAATGAACTGCAGGCGCTGCCGACCGAGGAAATCGATCTGCTCGTGCTGCAGGTTGCCGGCATCGTCCCGGCTGATGCGCTGTCGGCCAAGGTCATCCTGTCGGGCGAAATCGCACGCAAGGTGGTTCTGAAGGGTATCGGCGCGACCAAGGGTGCGAAGGCTGCGATTGAAGCGGCTGGCGGCTCGGTCTCCGAGTAAGGCAAAGAGGTAGAACGTTGGCAGCACATCCCAATACGGTAGCCAAGGGTGGCAAGTTCGGTGATCTGAAACGCCGGTTGTGGTTCCTTCTCGGAGCCTTGGTCGTTTTTCGCATCGGCGCGCATATTCCCGTGCCGGGGATTGATCCCAACGTTCTTGCTGACCTCTTCAATAGCCAGAAGGGCGGCATCCTGGGCATGTTCAACATGTTCTCAGGTGGCGCCTTGTCGCGCTTTACCATCTTCGCTCTGGGGATCATGCCGTACATTTCGGCATCGATCATCATGCAGTTGATGACGGTTGCCAGTCCGCAACTTGAGGCACTGAAAAAGGAAGGCGAGGCTGGCCGGCGCAAGATCACCCAATACACGCGTTACGGTACGGTCGTTCTGGCTCTGTTTCAGGGCATGGGGATCGCCGTAGCGCTCGAGGGGCAGGCGGGTCTGGTCAATGACCCTGGCTTCATGTTCCGCCTGACCACTGTCTCGACTCTCTTGACTGGCACCATGTTCCTGATGTGGTTGGGAGAGCAGATCACCGAGCGCGGTCTGGGGAATGGCATTTCCATCATCATCTTCGCCGGTATTGCCGCAGGTCTGCCCAGCGCCATTGGCGGTTTGTTCGAGTTGGTGCGTACGGGCGGCATGCATCCGTTGGTGGCCATTATCATTTGTATCCTGGTGGTTGTGGTTACCGCGTTCGTTGTCTTCGTGGAACGCGGTCAGCGCAAGATTCTGGTGAACTACGCCAAGCGTCAGGTTGGAAACAAGGTATATGGGGGGCAAAGTTCCCATCTGCCGCTGAAGCTGAACATGTCTGGCGTGATTCCGCCGATCTTTGCATCCTCGATCATTCTCTTCCCGGCAACGCTCGCGGGCTGGTTTGGCTCGGGTGATTCAATGACCTGGCTGAAGGATATTGCAGCGGTGCTGTCTCCAGGTCAGCCGGTGTATGTCATGTTGTACGCTGCGGCCATCATCTTCTTCTGTTTCTTCTATACCGCGCTGGTTTTTAATTCCAAGGAAACCGCCGACAACCTGAAGAAGAGTGGTGCGTTTGTGCCAGGTATTCGTCCAGGAGAGCAGACAGCGCGTTACATCGACAAGATTCTGATGCGTTTGACTCTGGTCGGGGCTGCCTATATCACGTTGGTGTGCCTGCTGCCGGAATTCCTGATCCTGAAATGGAACGTCCCCTTCTACTTTGGTGGAACATCGCTCCTGATTCTGGTGGTGGTGACTATGGATTTCATGTCCCAGGTACAGGCCTACGTGATGTCGCACCAGTATGAAAGCCTGCTCAAGAAAGCAAACTTCAAGGGTTCCCCTGTGCTCAAGTAAGCAAGATGGCTAAAGAAGATTACATCGAAATGCAAGGTGAGGTCATTGAAAACCTCCCCAACGCAACCTTCAAGGTGAAGCTTGAAAATGGTCATGTCGTGCTCGGTTTCATTTCCGGCAAGATGCGAATGCACTATATCCGCATCCTGCCGGGCGACAAGGTCACCGTTCAGCTCACCCCGTACGATTTAAGCAAGGCGCGGATCGTCTTCCGGGCCAAGTAACAGTTCTCTACGCAATAAACCGCAGGGCCAGGAATCACGGCTGCTTCCAAACCCCGCACGAGGAGTCATCCATGAAAGTTCAACCTTCCGTGAAGTGTATCTGCCGCAATTGCAAGGTGATTCGTCGCAAGGGCGTCGTTCGCATCATTTGCAAGGATCCGCGTCATAAGCAGCGCCAGGGTTAATCCTGAGTGCCGGTATCTTTATTTTTAATATTGGAGTGAATCAATGGCCCGTATTGCAGGGGTAAACATTCCGAACCATCAGCATGCCTGTATCGCCTTGACAGCGATTTATGGCATCGGCCGTACCCGCGCCCAGAAAATCTGTGACGCGGCTGGCGTTGGTCGTACCACCAAAATGAAAGACGTCTCCGATGCGGAGATGGAGCGCCTGCGTGACGAAGTCGCCAAGTACACCGTCGAAGGTGACTTGCGCCGCGAAGTCACCATGAGCATCAAGCGCTTGATGGACCTGGGTTGCTACCGCGGCCTGCGTCACCGCAAGGGCCTGCCCTGCCGTGGTCAGCGCACCAAGACCAATGCCCGCACCCGCAAAGGGCCGCGTAAGGCCATTGCTGGCAAGAAGTGATAAGGACGGAACATGGCTAAGACAGCTACCAAAGTTCGCAAGAAGGTCAAAAAGAACGTTGCAGAAGGTATCGCACACGTTCACGCCTCCTTCAATAACACCATCATTACCATCACCGATCGCCAGGGCAATACGCTCTCCTGGGCTACGTCGGGTGGTGCCGGTTTCCGCGGTTCGCGTAAATCGACACCGTTCGCCGCTCAGGTTGCCGCTGAAAATGCAGGCAAGGCTGCTCAGGAATGTGGCGTCAAGAACCTCGAAGTGCGTATCAAGGGCCCTGGCCCGGGTCGTGAGTCTTCGGTTCGTGCCCTCAACGCCCTGGGTATGAAGATCACTGCAATTTCCGACGTGACGCCGGTGCCGCACAACGGCTGCCGTCCGCCGAAAAAGCGCCGCATCTAAGGAGAAAGACAAGTGGCTCGTAATCTCGATCCGAAATGCCGTCAGTGCCGCCGCGAAGGCGAAAAGCTCTTCCTGAAGGGCGAAAAGTGCTTCACCGATAAGTGTGCCATCGAACGCCGTGCCTATGCGCCGGGTCAGCATGGTCAGAAATCGGGTGCCCGTCTGTCTGACTACGGTGTGCATCTGCGCGCCAAGCAGAAGATTCGTCGTGTCTATGGCGTTCTTGAAGGTCAGTTCCGTCGTACCTTTGCCGAAGCCGAGCGCCGTAAGGGGCAGACCGGTGAAAACCTGCTGCAACTGCTGGAAGCCCGCCTTGATTCGGTTGCTTACCGCATGGGTTTTGGCATTTCGCGCGCTGAATCCCGTCAGGTCGTGCGCCACAATGGCGTGCTGGTCAACGGTAAGCGTGTGAATATCCCGTCCTATATCGTCAAGCCGGGTGATGTGGTGCAACTGACTGATCGCTCGCGTGCCTCCCTGCGTTGCAAGGCTGCGCTGGAAGCCGCCGAGTCGCGTGGTTTCCCGGAGTGGATCTCGGTTGACGTGAAGGAAGGCAAGGGCACATTCAAGGCCATGCCGCAGCGTTCGGAACTTTCGCCGACCCTGAATGAAGGTCTGGTCATCGAACTTTATTCGAAGTAACCCGCAAGCAGAGGAACTTAGCCCATGCAAAGCAGTGGACTTCTCAAGCCCCGCATCATTGACGTGCAGAGTGTGTCGCCGGTCGAAGCCAAGGTCATCATGGAGCCGTTTGAACGCGGTTTCGGACATACCCTTGGCAACGCCCTGCGCCGTATCCTGCTGTCGTCGATGCCGGGCTACGCCCCGACCGAAGTGTCGATTGACGGGGTGTTGCACGAGTATTCGTCGATCGACAACGTGCAGGAAGACGTGGTCGACATTCTCCTTAACCTGAAGGGCGTGGTGTTCAAGCTGCACAACCGCGAGGTAGTCAGCCTGAAGCTTAACAAGGAAGGGGAAGGTCCGGTTTGCGCTGGCGATATCGAGCTGCCGCACGATGTCGAAATCATCAATCCAGAACACGTCATTGCCCATCTTTCCGCAGGCGGCAAGCTCGCCATGGAAATCAAGGTGGAAAAAGGGCGTGGTTATGTGCCTGGCAACATGCGCAATCTGGGTGATTCCAAAACTATCGGTCAGATGGTGCTGGATGCATCCTTTAGCCCGGTTCGTCGCGTAGCTTACGCGGTTGAAGCGGCGCGTGTGGAACAGCGTACCGACCTCGACAAGTTGATCGTCGATATCGAAACCAACGGCATTGTCGAACCGGAAGAGGCTATCCGCTACGCTGCACGCGTGCTGATCGAGCAGCTTTCGGTCTTCGCTGATCTGGAAGGTACGGCACCGGTTGCGGAAGCGGCCAAGCCGACCCAGGTTGATCCGGTGCTGCTGCGGCCGGTTGACGATCTCGAACTGACGGTGCGTTCGGCAAACTGCCTGAAGGCAGAAAACATCTACTATATCGGTGACCTGATCCAGCGCACCGAGAACGAGTTGTTGAAAACGCCGAATCTGGGTCGCAAATCGTTGAATGAAATCAAGGAAGTGCTTGCCGCGCGTGGCCTCACGCTGGGCATGAAACTGGAAAATTGGCCGCCTGCTGGTCTTGACAAGGCGTAAGCCTTGACATGAACAGGCTGCCAAGGGACGCCTGCAGAACATAGAAAGGATTAACCATGCGTCACCGTAATGGTCTTCGTAAACTGAACCGCACCAGCAGCCATCGCCTGGCGATGCTGCGCAACATGGCGGTTTCCCTGCTTCGTCATGAAGCAATCAAAACCACTCTGCCCAAGGCCAAGGAATTGCGCCGTGTGGTTGAGCCGCTGATCACGCTGGGCAAAAATCCGACGCTGGCTAACAAGCGTCTGGCGTTTGACCGTCTGCGCGATCGTGAAATCGTCGTCAAACTGTTCGCCGAGATCGGGCCGCGCTACGCGACTCGTCCGGGTGGCTATCTGCGTATCCTGAAGTGCGGTTTCCGCGTGGGCGATAATGCACCGATGGCGTTTGTCGAACTGGTTGATCGTCCGGAAAATTCGGAAGCGGTTGAAGTGGAAGAAAACAGCGCGGAATAACCACCTCGTGTTGAAATAAAAAAACCGGCGCAGGCCGGTTTTTTTATTTCCTGAATTTTTCTGGCATGCAGTCACTAGTGCCGAGTGAGTGTGGCAGTGGAATCAGCTCAGGTGCTCCTGCTGCTGCAGAGCCCACATGCGGGCATAGGTGCCGCCGCGCGCCAGCAATTCTGAATGGCGGCCCTGTTCGATAATCTGTCCGTTGTCCATGACCAGGATAGTGTCGGCCTGCATGATGGTGGACAGCCGGTGGGCAATAATAAGACTGGTACGGCCGCGGGATGCCAGTTCCAGTTCATTCTGAATTGCCCGCTCTGTCTTGGAGTCGAGTGCAGAGGTGGCTTCGTCGAAGATCAGCAGCTGTGGATTCTTGAGTAAGGCACGGGCAATGGCGACGCGCTGTTTTTCGCCGCCAGACAGTTTCAACCCACGTTCCCCAACCTGCGTCTGGTAGCCGTCAGGCAGACTTTCGATGAACTGGTGCAAGTGGGCCGCCTGTGCGGCCTGATAGACGTCGGTGTCAGACGCTTCAGGGCGCCCATAGCGGATGTTGTAGAGGATGGACTCATTGAACAGCACCGTATCCTGCGGCACGATACCGATGGCTGCGCGCAGGCTGGCCTGCGTAAGATTGCGGATATCTTCGCCGTTGATGCGTACGCTGCCCCCTTGTACGTCGTAAAAACGGTAAAGCAAGCGCGCCAGCGTCGATTTGCCGGAACCTGATGCGCCAACGACGGCCACGTTTTTACCTGCTGGAATCTGAAAGCTGATGCCGTGCAGGATGGTTCGTTTGCTGTCATAGGCAAAATCGACGGCACAAAATTCGACTGTCACCGGGGAATGCGCCGAGAGTGTCTGCGCGTCTGCGCGATCAACAATTTCCCGTTCGCTGCCGAGTAAGGCAAACATGCGCTCAATGTCCGCTAGCGCCTGGCGAATTTCCCGGTACACAATTCCCAGGAAATTCATCGGAATATAGAGCTGGATCAGAAAGGCATTGACCAGTACCAGATCTCCGATGGTCATGCTGCCATCAACTACGCCGGCTGCGGCATGCCACATCATTGCAGTCACCCCGAGGGCGATGATGCCTTGTTGCCCGAGGTTGAGGTAGGCAAGCGTTGTCTGACTACGCACGCTGGCGGCTTCCAGCTGCACGAGCTGGGCATCGTAGCGTTGTGCTTCCCAGTGCTCGTTATTGAAATATTTGACAGTCTCATAATTTATCAGACTATCAATGGCGCGACTGTTGGCGGCACTGTCGTTTTCGTTGACGGCGCGCCGGATGTTGATGCGCCAGTCACTCACCTTGACCGTAAAAACCACGTAGGCGGTAAGGGAGGCCAGGGTGATCAGGACAAAGATGATGTCGTAGCGGACAAAGAGGATGCCGAGGACCAGGAACACTTCGATCAGCGTGGGCAGGATGGAGTAGAGCGTGTAGGAAATCAGGCTGGAGATGGAGCGCGTGCCCCGTTCGAGGTCGCGCGAGATGCCGCCGGTCTGGCGTGCCAAATGAAAGCGCAGCGACAGATTATGCAGATGTTGGAATACCTCCAGTGCGACGCGCCGGATCACACGTTGCGTCACGCGTGCAAACAGGATTTCACGCAACTCGGTAAAGAGCGAAGTAGAAAAGCGTAAAACGCCATACAGCGACAGGAGCAGCACCGGCAATGCCAACCGACTGTCCGCAAAGGAATCGATCATCTCCTTGAAGACGAGTGGGACGCCGACATTGGCGATTTTTGCTAGAACCAGACAGGCAAGTGCGGCAAGAATGCGCCCTCGGTACTGCCAGAGATAGGGAAACAGGGTACGCAGTGTCTGCCGAATGTGCAGGCGAGTGTTGGTTGAAGCAGCAGGTGGCGGACTGGTACGGCGCATGGACTAATCGGAGCGAACAAGGAAGCTGGAGTATAGGGAAAGCACGGGCAGCGTAGTGAATTGCGCCGGCAAAATGGACTTAGGGGTATGTGCTGCTTGCGACAGGCTACTAAAAACCGAGGGTGGCACGATCTGAAAGTTCAGAAAATATGTGGAAATGGAATAAAATCGGGCACCTTGAAAGTGCTGCGCGCGGCGCACACGCTGCCGAATGGAATGAGTGACATGAAGCAAAACATGAAGATGCAAAAACTGCCGGCCTTGCTGCTGGGCGTTACGATGACCACCGCTGGGACTGCCGCTGCGGCAGGGTTTCAGGCATGGGAACAGAGTGCCAGTGGGTTGGGCGTGGCGTATGCGGGATCGGCCGCAGTGGCAAACGATGCATCAACCGTGTTCTACAATCCGGCTGGGATGGCGAATCTTCCCGGCGTGCATTTCTCGACGGGTGTTGTCGGTGTCAATGAGCAGCGCGAATTTCGTGGGGCCGGCGGGCGTTCCGGTGGGGAAGCCGGGGAGCCTTACGTTATTCCGAATGCCTACATGAGTTGGCAGATCACGCCGCAACTCACCGCGGGCCTCGGCGTATCACGCCCGTACATGCTCGATCTCGATTACAAGGCGGGCTGGCAGGGTGATGCGACTGTGCGGCGGACGGAAATCCGGACGGTCAATTTCAATCCCGCACTGGCTTACAAGCTGAGCGACAAGGTGGCGTTGGGACTGGGGCTGAATTACCAGCAGCTCGATTGGCGCCTGACCAGCGCGACGTCGAATACCAAAGCTGACGACAGCGCTGTGGGGTGGAATGTGGGTGCGTTGTTCACCCTGTCACCGGCCATGCGCGTGGGCGTGGCCTATCGCTCAAAAATCGAACACGACCTCTCCGGGCGGCAAAATGGTGCGGCTTTCAAGGGCGATCTGGATACGCCGGCCAGTCTGACACTCTCCGTCTGGCAGCAGGTTTCTGACCGCTGGGAAGCCATGGGCGATCTGTCCTACACGCACTGGAAATCGATCGATGGCTACGACCTGGATAACGCCTGGCGTTTCGCCTGGGGGGCAGCGTACAAGTTCAACCCGCGCGGCAAGATCAAGTTTGGTATTGCCTATGATCATGCTCCGATGGGTAAGCACAAGCGCATTGCAGCGCTGCCGGATAACGACCGCTTGTGGTTCTCCCTCGGTGGGCAATGGACCTTCGGCAAGGCCAGCGTGCTCGATGTTGGCTATGCCTACCAATATCTGCGCGACGGCAAGGTGGCTGACGGCGCTGTGGTGGGTCGTTATGAAGGGAGTGGCCACGTGCTTGGCGTGCAGTACGCCATCGGCTTCTAAATCTTAGTCACAGGGATGCTGAGTTTCGGCGGAGCAGGACTGGAGATCGCCGGGTGGCACGTTGGTTTGCGGGAAGCAGTCCTGTTGCTCATCGTTCTTCTGGCGTTCTACATTGGCCGGGTATTGTGGCGGATGCGCCATATTGCTGCGCCGCCGGAAAGGACGGCACAGCAGGCCAGCGCACCAGCGCCAGCCGCCGCCCTGTCTGCCATGGCGGAGGAAACTGCACAGCCGGTGCGGGTGGAGGCCCTGAACTTGGTGGCTGGGGTGGCGTCAGGGCCTGAGCTGGCGCACATGGAGCGAGAAATATCCTTGCTGCGCGAAGAGGTGGATATCCTGCGCAGCGAACTGGCCGCCCTGCGCAACGACATGCAGCATGATCTGGCGCAAGTTCGTGTCGCCCAGAATGTTTCCCCTCTGTACGGGGATGCGATGCAGATGGCTGTGGCCGGGCACTCGGCCGAAATGATTGCCGAGCGCTGCGGCATTGCCCGCGCCGAGG
Source organism: Azonexus hydrophilus (assembly GCF_905120355.1). Taxonomy (GTDB): domain Bacteria; phylum Pseudomonadota; class Gammaproteobacteria; order Burkholderiales; family Rhodocyclaceae; genus Azonexus. The sequence continues at coordinate 54,251 of NZ_CAJHOB010000002.1, forward strand.
CGGAGCTGGTTGTCGCGTTGACGCAAAGCCAGGCAGCAGCACAACACATGCAGCGGGGTGATGAATATGGTGGATGAAATACGCACTGCGGCCCCAGTCGCTGGCGCCGAGAATCTGGATCTACGGCGGCAGCTGATCAAGCGACTGACCATGGCGGGTGGTCTGGTCGCGTTATTGCTGGCCTTGCTGGCGTTGTTCGATCACCTCTCGCAGCCGGCCGAGGAAGTGGAGATGCCGGAATTCACGGAAACCGTACCTGTGGCACCCAAGAAAGTGCTGACACAGCCGGTATCCGCGCCGCCTGATGAGCCCGGCAATGCTGCGGAAACTGCGGAGACGGCTAGCGCCGAAACGGCACTGGCCGAGGAGGCGCCGCCCCCTCCCGTTGTTGCGGCAACACCTGAGCCCTCGCCACTAGCCGAGCAGCCACCAGCTGGTGCGCCACGTCGGCCAGTTGACAGAAAAGCCCCTGTGGAGACGGTCGTGCCTGAAGGGACAACGGCTCCGCCCATCCTGGTGGAGCCAGCGGCCAGGCCAGAGCCAAGGGAACGCATTGAAAACCGCGGCGAGTCTACGGCAGTTACCAGCCGCCCTGCCCGGGTGGTTGAAGTGACGCCACCGCCGGTGCGTCCGGCGCGCCAGGTTGAAGGTTTCCTGCTGCAAGCCGGCGTCTTTACCAGTGCTGAGCGGGCAGAGGAGTTGCACGCTAAACTGACCTTGAATGGAATTCCGACCCAGGTCGAAACCCGGGTTCAGGTCGGTCCTTTTCATACCCGCCAGGAAGCACTCGCCGCACAGGCCAAGTTGAAAGCTCTGGGTATCGACAGCTTGCTGGTCATGCCCAAGGGGACACGCTGACTTCAGGTGTCCAGGTTGTTCACATTTTCAAGGAATTCACCATGACTCGCAGCATCATCGCCACCTCCCGTGCTCCCGCCGCCATCGGAACCTATTCACAGGCGATACGTGTGGGGGATACAGTTTATCTGTCCGGCCAGATCGGTCTGGACCCGGCCAGCATGCAGATGGTTGACGGTATCGATGCCCAGATCGAGCGCGTCTTCGAGAATCTCAAGGCGGTGGCGGAAGCGGCCGGCGGTTCCCTGAGCGATGTGGTGAAGCTCAATGTGTATCTGACTGACCTGGGCAATTTCGCCAAGGTCAATGAGTGCATGGCCCGCTATTTCAGCGAACCGTTTCCGGCTCGTGCTGCGGTCGGCGTCAAGGAATTGCCGCGCGCGGCGCTGGTGGAAGCCGATGCGGTGATGGTCATCGCTTAAGGCGCATGATTGGCCGGCCGATCAAGGCAGGCGACGCCCTCAGGAAAAAGCTGGCACGGCTGGGGCTGGTGACTGAAGATGACCTGTTGCTGCACCTGCCGCTGCGCTACGAAGATGAAACCCGGCTGACGCCGGTTGCGCGATCATTTTGCGGGGAGCCCGTGCTGCTTGAGGTGGAGGTCAGGCACTGCGAAATTCAAATGGCGCCACGGCGGCAACTGGTGGCGCATGCCTTTGATGCCAGTGGCGACATCAGCCTGCGCTTTCTCAATTTTTATCCCAGCCAGCAGGCTCTGCTGACCCCCGGCGCGCGTTTGCGTGTTTTCGGTGAGGTGCGGGGCAGCTTCTGGGGGCTGGAGATGGTGCACCCGCGTTGCCAGAGCGTTACGGCCGAGACGCCGTTGGCGCAAACGCTGACACCGGTGTATCCCACCACTGCCGGGCTGACCAGCGGGGCTTTAGCCAAGCTTGTGCAGCGTGCCCTTGAGGGCAACGACCTGGCGGATACCCTGCCGGAGAGCATTCGCAGCCGTTATCAGCTGCCGGGGTTTGCGCGCAGCCTGCGCTTCCTGCACCACCCGGCTGCAGGCACCGACATCGCTGCCTTGCAGGAGCGGCACCACCCGGCGTGGCGCCGGCTCAAGTTCGATGAGGCGCTGGCGCAACAAATGTCGCTGCGGCGTGCCTTTCTCGCCCGTCGCCAGCAAGGCGCCCCAGTGTTGCAGGGCGATGGTGCTCTGGCCCAGGCGCTGCTGGCGGTACTGCCCTTTGCCTTGACCGGCGCGCAACAGCGCGCAGTGGCGGAGATCGCCGCCGATCTGGCCCAGCCCTATCCGATGCAGCGGTTGCTGCAAGGTGATGTGGGTGCTGGCAAGACCATTGTTGCGGCGCTGGCGGCCTGCCAGGCAATGGCTGCTGGCTGGCAGGTGGCATTCATGGCACCGACGGAGATTCTCGCCGAACAGCATTACCAGAAGTTGGCAAGCTGGCTGGTGCCGCTGGGGGTGCGCCTGGCCTGGTTGAGCGGCAGTTTGAGCAGCAAGGCCAAACGCGCGCAGCAGGAAGCTGCGGCAGCCGATGCGCAATTGATTGTAGGGACGCATGCGCTGATTCAGGCGGGAGTGGATTACGCCCGGCTGGGGCTGGTGATCATCGATGAACAGCACCGTTTTGGGGTTGCGCAGCGCCTGGCGCTGCGCAGCAAGGGGAATAATCCGCACCAGCTGATGATGTCAGCGACCCCCATTCCGCGCACCCTGGCCATGAGTTATTACGCCGATCTCGATGTCACCGTGCTCGATGAACTGCCGCCCGGGCGGACGCCTGTGAAAACCCGCCTGGTGGCAGATAACCGGCGACCGGACGTGGTCGCCTTTGTCGAAAAAATGGTGACTGAAGGCCGGCAGGCGTACTGGGTCTGCCCCCTGATCGAGGAATCTGAAGCGCTGCAGTTGCAGACGGCAGAGGACACCTGTGCACAATTGACGGCCGATCTGCCCCACCTGCGTGTGGGTCTGGTGCATGGCCGGTTGAAACCCGATGCCAAGCAGGCCGTGATGGGTGAGTTTGCGGCAGGTGAGCTGGATGTGCTGGTGGCGACCACGGTGATCGAGGTCGGGGTGGATGTGCCGAATGCCAGCGTGATGGTGATCGAGCATGCCGAACGTTTTGGGCTGTCACAACTGCACCAGCTGCGTGGCCGGGTTGGGCGTGGCGCGCACGAATCCAGTTGTGTCTTGCTGTATGCGGGGCCGCTGGGTGAGATTGCCCGGCAGCGTCTGAAAATCATTTTCGAGCATACCGACGGCTTCGAGATTGCCCGGCAGGATCTGCGCCTGCGCGGGCCGGGCGAGTTCATCGGGGCGCGGCAGAGCGGGGTGCCGCTATTGCGCTACGTTGATCTCGAGGCCGATGCCGAACTGGTCGAGGCTGCCCGCGATTGCGTCGATGAGATGTTGAGCGGCCACCCTGCTGCCAGCGCGGCGCACCTCCAGCGCTGGCTGGGCCAGCGCGAGGAGTTGCTCAAGTCATGAACGGGTCAGTCGTTTTTCCTGCAATAACTGCTTAACAGTCCAAGCAGGGTTTCTTCGTCGTAGGGCTTGCCCAGGTAGTGGTTGGCGCCAATTTCCAGGGCGTAGTTACGATGTTTCTCCGCGGTGCGCGAGGTGATCATGATCACCGGGATGTCCCGCAGTTTTTCGTCGCCACGCAGGTTGCGCACGAAATCGAAGCCATCCATACGCGGCATTTCGACGTCGGAAAGAATGATATCGGGGCGCTCATCGACCAGTTGCTCCAGCGCATCGACCCCATCTTTCGCCTGCAGTACCTGATAGCCTTCGCGCAACAGGAGACGGCTGGTGATCTTGCGCACGGTGAGGGAGTCATCCACCACCATGATGGTGGGCAGATGTTCGACTGGGGTCGGCGGTGCGCTGATCTGCACCGGTTCCTCCGCAGTGGCTGCCAGCGGGCGAGCTTCCTGCTGCCGGCTGGCGAGTGCCACCGGGTTGAGGATGAGGACGACCCGGCCGTCGCCAAGGACGGTGGCGCCAGAGATACCGACGACCCGGGCGAGCTGGTTGCCGATGTTCTTGACGACGACTTCCTGGTTGCCGCGTAGTTCATCCACCAGGACACCGACCCGCTGTGAGCCGGAGCGCAGCAGCAGGACCCAATATTGCCGGTGGGATTCGGGCAGGGCGTTGGGCTGCCCCAGGAGGTGGGGCAGGAAATGGAACGGGTAGCTGTTGCCTTGCCACTCGGCTTTGCCCGCGGCGCGCAGTTCAGCCAGTCCGGCCTCTTTCATCTCCTGCACCTGTTCGATCATGCTCGACGGAATGGCGTACGTCTGGCTACCGGCCCTGACCAGCAAGGTCTGCGTCACGGCCAGGGTGAGCGGCAGGTAGAGGCGGAAAGTGGTGCCGTGGCCGACTTCACTGCTGGTTTCGATGCGCCCACCCAGGTTGGCGACGGTGGTTTTGACCACATCCATGCCCACGCCGCGCCCGGCGACCTGGCTCAAGCTGGCGGCGGTGGAGAAGCCCGGCTGGAAAATGAAGTCATAGAGGGCGCTGTCACTGATTTCCTGGTCCGCACCGAGCAATTCCAGTTCCTCGGCGCGGCGGCGGATGCGTTCGCGGTCGAGGCCACGACCATCGTCAGTCAGGGACAGGATGATTTCATTGGCTTCCTGGGCCACCTTGAGGATGATCTGTCCGCGCTCCGGTTTGCCGGCGGCGACGCGTTGTTCTGCCGTTTCCAGACCATGGGTGACCGCATTGCGCAGCATGTGCTCGATCGGGCCGAGCATCTTGTCGAGTACCGAGCGGTCGATTTCAACATGGTCGCCGAGGATTTCGAAGTGGGTTTGTTTGCCGACTTCCTTGGCAGTCTGGCGTGCCACCCGGTACAGCCGTTCTGCCTGGCTGGCGAAGGGCAGCATGCGAACGCCCATCAGTTCCTGCTGCAAGCCGCGGTTGAGGCGGGCCTGCGCGAGGATGGCCGCATTGGCGTCATCGAGGTTCTTGAGCAAGCTTTGCTGGACGGTGGCGACGTCGTTCACCGACTCGGCCATGAAACGGGTGAGCTCCTGGAAGCGGGTGAAGCGGTCGAGTTCCAGTGGATCGAATTCTTCCTGGCCTTCCGGGGTGTGCGCTACCCGCGCCTGCATCTGGGTTTCGGCCTGAATTTCAATTTCGCGCAACTGCCGGCGCAAGCGGATGACGTTTTCGGTGAGGTCGAGCAGCGATGTTTTCAGGCTGCGCATCTCGCCCTCGATCCGGGTGCGGGCAATGGCCAGTTCGCCGGCCTCGCTCACCAGGCGGTCCACCAGGTCGGCACGGACGCGCAGCATGGCTTGCTGGGTGCTGTCGCTTTCCTGTGCTTGCGGTTCCGGGAGTGTGCTCACCGGGGGAGGGACGCTCTTGGCCGGCGCCGGTGCAGCAGAACCTTCGTCCTGAGGTACGGGCGGGGCAGGGGTGTCGCCGCTGGCTTCAGTCACCGGCAATTCGACTTTGCCACTCTGGCCGTGGCGGAGATTGTCGGCGGCTTGTGCCAGGGCGTCACAACCGGCTTCGATGTCGTCGATCAGGCTACTGCTGGCATGCCCTTCATTGAGCGCGTCCTGCACCCGGGTTTCCAGCAGGTGGGTGGCTTCGCCCAGGTTCATGGCGCCGGCCATGCGGGCATTGCCCTTGAAGGTGTGCAGCAGGCGGGCGATGGCCTGCGGCGCGCTGGGTTCGTTGGGCGCGGCACGCCAGGCGGCGACTTGCTCACTCAGTTCTCGAACCTGATCGCTGGCTTCTTCGAGAAAGATGGGGAGCAGCTGCTCGTCCAGTTCGTCGGTCAGCGGCGGTGCGCTGACGGCTTCGCTGGCAGCAGGTAAATCAACCAGTTCGGGGGCCAGCAGCGAAGCAATCGCGTCGTTTTTCTTTTCTTCGCTCAGTGCAGGCGGGTAGCTGTCTTCAAGCGCCGCAACGAGCTGCGGCTGCTCCTCCGGTGTCTGCTGTGCCGATAGTTGGGTGAACATGTCGGCCAGCGTCAGGATGGCCTGGCGCACGCTTTCCAGACCGGCCAGGGCTTCCGGGTGGGTGGTTTTTTCGCGGCGCACCAGCGCGTGTTCGAGGGCAATTGCCAAGTGATGGATCGGCAGCAGACCGACTGTGGCAGCGATGCCGCCCAGAGTGTGTGCGGCCCGCATCATCTCGAATGCGGTGGGTTGCGCCGGGTCATTTTCAAGGATGGCGAAGTGTTCGATCAACGTCGCCAGGTGGCCGGTTGCCTCGTGCCGGAAAATGTCATACAGCGTGGGGGCGCTATCACCGGCAGGTGCCGTTTCAGTAGATGTGGGCGCTGCATCGGCGGCGCTGTCGGCAGCGTCGAGTTCAAAGTTTACGAGCGTGTCGAATGCTTCGTCAGACGTTGATGCGTCTACTGCGACGGGTTCACGGGCGTCGGGCAGCGGCTCGTTCGGCGTGGTGGCAGGCAGCTCAGCTGCAGTACTGGGAGTTTCGGCCGGGGCAAGATCGGGAAAGTCGAGCTCGAAATCGTCAAGGCCCGTCAGGTCGATTTCTTCCGTGTCGTTCGCGGCAGCAGCAGGGAATTCCTCTGCTGTATCTTCTGGAGTTTCCTCCGCCAGCAGGCTTTCGCTGGCTGCCTCCTGTGGCGGTGCTGCGCTTTCTGCGGCGGGTGGGGTATAGCCCGCCGTGGTCAGTGCGGTGGGCACCTCGCTGCTTTCTTCTCCCCGCAGGCGGGTCGCCAGGGCCACCATGGCTGCCGTGTCGGGAGGCGTGGCGGCATTGCCTTCGAGGTGGGCAACCCAGTCGCTGAATATCCGTTCTTCGTCGGCGATGAGTTGCAGGAGTTCGGCGTTGGCCGGCCGGTCCTGACGCAACCACAGGTTGAAGGTCTGTTCGAGAGCCCAGGCGGTTTCACCGAAATCGCTGAGGCCGACCATGCGCCCGGAGCCTTTGAGGGTGTGGGTACAGCGGCGGATGGTGGTGAGCGCATCCTGGTCATGCGGGTTGGTGCGCAGGCGTGCTTTTTGCTGAGCCAGTTCGCCGAGGACTTCCTTGCCTTCCTCAATGAAGATGGCCAGCAGTTCAGCGTCGATTTCTTCGTGGCTGGAGCTTGCCAGTTGCAGGGTTTCTGCCGAGGGCGACGGTGCTTGCGGTGCGCTGGCGGCAAGATTGGACAGGGCGGTTTCGGTTTCCACGCCGGTGGCCAGTGCGGCCAGCGTGGCTTTGGCAGACTCGCCCAGCTCGCGGTCGGCCACCAGATCGGCATCTTTCTGGATGGCTTCAAGGTTGTCCTTGAGTTCCTTCTGCAGGCGGGCGTCGCCTGGTGCTTGCCGCAGCGCGTTGGCGAGCGCACGGGCTTCCCGGGTCTGCTGCGCCAGTTCGGCTTCGACGGTGATGTTCTGGGTGCTGTGCTGTGTGTTTTGGGCGGCGGTTTCACCGTGCAGGCGGGCGGCGAAGGCGTCGAAATCGCCTTCGTCATTCGCCAGGGCGTCCACGAAGAAGCCGAGCAGCGAGAGTTCGTCAGCCACTGACTGGAAATCGGTTTCCTGCGGCTGGTAATCGCTGGCAGCAAAACGGGCGATATGTTCGCTGGTTTCCTGCAGTCGCTTTACTGCCGAGAAATGGCCGAGCATGGCCAAGGCGCCGCTGATCTGCTTGAGGGGCGCTTCCAGCGGGGCCATGCTGAAGCCTTTGGCCGGATTGCGGAAAAACACATCCAGGCTTTGCTCGATATGGGCCAGGTTGTTCTGGATTTCGCGTCCAACCTGGCTGATCAGCAATTTTTCCTGTGCTCGCCGGGTGATTTCATCGAGTAGCGGAATATCTGCCGGGCTGGTGGAGCGTCCGGCGATGACCGCATGGATGCGCTCGACCATGTGATCGACCTGCTGGGCAAAATCCTTGCCTAGATGGCGGTGATTTTCCTGCGCGTTTTGCAGCAGAAGGATGCCGGTGGCGATTTCCATTGCCACCGCATCGCTGTGGCGTTTGCTGTCTTCCTGCAGCCAGTTGGTGATGGCTGCGAGCGCCTGGCCGAGGCGCTTGAGATCGGTGGTGCCGATGCTGGCGGTCAGTTCGGCACAGGCTTGGACCTGCTCGGCAAATGGTTTGAGGCTGGCGGCATGGCCTGCGCAATACTTGTTCCAGGCTTCTTCGGCGAGCGTGAGGATGTCGCGCAGGCGGCGCAATTGCAGCTCCTGCCCGGGGAGGGACTCGTCCGGCTGATCCCGGCTGGGGATCTGTGCCGGGAGATCGAAAATCTGCTGTGCCTGGGCTGCCAGAGAATCTGCTGCCGGCGTTGTTTGCGCCACGTAGTAGAGGGCTTCGCGCATGACGCGCTCGGCGAGCGTGGAGGAGCCGTCGAGCAGACGGCGAATCTGCAGGTCGATGCGCGCACAGAGCTGGCGCGCCAACTGATCGGAGGAAATGCCAGGATCGTTCAGGGCTTCCAGGAAGGCCTGGGAAATCCACCAGAAGGTGCGGGCGCCGGGAGTCGGCTGGATCGCCTCGATCGCCGCCAGCGCCTCTGCCATGGCGTGTCGGCCCGATTCCTGTTCGGCCGGGCGGGTCAGCCACTTGAGCAGGCCTTTCTGGAAATTCATGCGCTGGGTACGTAGTACGGCACGGATTTCGTCGGCGCTGAGTTCGGGGGCGGCGATAGTCGAGCGCGGAGGGCGCAGGCTGAGATCGGGATAGAAGAAGTCACCCGGGTGTACCGGCGGTGCGCCGCGCAGTTCAGCCAGGCGGGCACATAGCGGCAGAATGCGCAGGGGCTGGTGTGGTTCGCCCGCGAGCAGGCCATCGAGATAGTTGCGCAGGCCGTGCAGCGCTTCGCGTACATCGGGCAGGGCGGCAGCAGCGTTGGCGCCAGGGTCGCTTTCCAGCGTTTGCAGCAGGTTTTCGAGGGCTTCGGTGAGTTCGGTGACGCCGCTCAGGCCGACGATATCAAGTGCGCCATGCACCTGGTGAACGTGGGTGCGGCAGAACTTGAACTGGGTGACTTCGCCATTTTTTTCAAATTCATCGAGGGCAGCGCCAGCGCGCTCCAGGGCCTGATCGATTTCACCCTTGACCCAGGTGAGCGGGCCGACGTCGAATTCTGTTGCTGCGCTCATGTCCGCCCTCAATCCACCTTGAAGCCGGCGACCGAACCCTTCAGTTCGGAGGCCAGACCAGACAGTTCATCCACTGCTTCGGCAGTACGCTGCGTCCCGGCCGTCGTCTGCTCGGTGACGCGCAGGATGTCCTGCATCAGACGGGCGACGTGGGTGGCGGAGTTGGCCTGTTCCTGGGTGGCGCTGGAAATGCCCTGGATGAGGCTGGCCAGCCGGTTCGACACCTGGCCGATTTCTGCCAGTGCCTGGCCGGCGGCGTCAGAGCGCTTGGCGCCTTCGACCACGCCCTGGGTCGATTCTTCCATGGCGGAAACGGCATCCTGGGTGTCGGTCTGAATGGTCTTGACGATGGCGGAAATCTGTTTCGTGGCTTCGCCGGAACGCTCCGCCAGGCGCTGCACTTCTTCCGCCACCACCGTGAAACCGCGCCCGGCATCGCCGGCGGACGCTGCCTGAATGGCGGCGTTCAAGGCGAGCACGTTGGTTTGTTCGGTAATGTCGGAAATCAGTTCGACGATTTCGCCGATTTCCTGCGAGCTTTCGCCCAGACGCTTGATTCGTTTGGAGGTTTCCTGGATCTGGTGGCGGATTTCGTTCATGCCCTTGATGGAATCCTCCACCGCCAGCGTCCCTTTTTCCGCAGCATGCAGCGACTGGTTCGCCACCTGGGCCGACTGGGTGGCCTCGTTCGAAACCTCGCTCATCGAGCGTGCCATGTTCAGGGCCGACTGGCCAGCTTCCTGAATTTCCTGCGATTGACGCTCGGCGGCCTCAAGCAATTCGGCAGACGTCTTGCGGGCAATTTCGGTGGAGCTGGTCACGCGGTTGGCTGCGTCGTTGATCCGTCCGACCAGCACCCGCAGTTCTTCAATGGTGTAGTTGATCGAATCGGCAATGGCGCCGGTAATGTTTTCGCTCACGGTTGCGGTGACGGTGAGGTCGCCGTCGGCCAGATCGCCCAGCTCGTTCATCAGGCGCAAGATGGCGTCCTGGTTCTCGCGGTTGGCTAGTTCCGAGGCCTGGCGTTGTTTTTCCACTTCCAGGGTGCGGCTTTCGACGTCGCTGCGATAGACCCGTACCAGCAGGACCAGTACGGCGATGGCGGCGGCGACCAGTACCAGCATGCTGACGATGAACAGGATCCGGTTGCTGAACGCGGCCTGATAGCCTTGTGCCAGATCGTCGGTGGCCTTGAGCAGGGTTTCGCTGCCACGGAAGATGCGGGAGCCGGCCTGCTTGGACAGCACCAGCGGCTGCATGTTGCCGAGAATGCCGGTGACGGCGGCTTCGTACTCCTTGAACCCGGCTGACAGGGCGTCGATCTTGCTGCGCGCGTCGGGATCGGTGACGTTGCGTGCCAGCGTCGCCAGTTGATCGCGGAAATTGTTGGTGTCCTTGCCCAGCAGGAAGGCGACTTCCGGGTTGATTTCGCTACCGACCAGAAGTGCCGAGGCGTTCTTGGCAATACGTTGGGTCAGCATCACCAGCTGGTTGGCGGTGGCAATGTCGCGTGCCGAAGCACCGGTCTGCAATTTGAGGGCGGCAACCTGTTCGGCTAGTTCGAGGATGTCACCGTTCTTGTCGTCCACCAGGGCGACGTTCTTGCCCAGGGCCACCAGGTTCTTCTCCTGGCCAATCACGACGGTGGCGTCCTTGTCGGTCTGCACCCAGAGCTTTTCCAGGGCTTCAAGTTGTTCCTGCACGGCAGAGGGTGACTTGGGGACATCGGTGCCGCTGATGTCGCCGCCCAGGCGCAGTTTGTCCATCAGGTCGCTGAATGCGACACGCGACTCCTTGAGTTGGGTGAAAGCAATCGGGTCGCCCTGCAGCGCCAGTGAAGACGCTTTGGCCAGACGCTGGGACAGCATGCGCATCTCGCCGGCAGCAGCGACATAGGCTGTGGCGTGTGTCGCATTACGGCTATCTTGTACGACGAAAATGGCGATGACAGCAAGCAGCAGGGCAAAAATCCCACCGAGCTTTTTCATCTGCTGGGTGGCAGATTTCTCGGCTGTGCTCGTGGCGGCACGGGGCTGCAGCAACGGAGCGTCTTCGGTAATGGTGAGGGGGGCTTCGTTACTGCGTGCCTTTCCCAGCTTGGGGAATTTGAAGCTCAAGGCCATGCTAGTTCTCCTTGCTAGCCCGTAGCGGGCTGAATTGCAGGTTTTTTTAAATGCCGATATTCATGAAGGTGCGGTCAGCCAGCAGTTCGCGTACGGCCAGCTTGCGCCACAGGCGATCTTCGCCATCCGAGAAACGTTGCTTGCCCCAGTCCGGGAAGTTTTCGTCATCGGCCTGCGGCACGAAGTTTTCCGGTTTTTTCAGGCCCAGCATGCGCGGGACGAGCAGGGCGGCGTTCGAACCATGGCGCACGCCGATCAGCAGCAGGCGGGCGTTGGCATTGTGCGGGGTGGGCTGGGTGCCGAGAAAGGCGCTGAAATCGCTGACGGCAAAGAGATTGCCGCGCACATTGGCCATGCCGGCAAACCAGGGCTGTACCAAGGGCACTGGAGCGATCTGTGGCGCCAGGATGATTTCGCCGCTGTCGGCCAGATCAATCAGCCAGCCTTCGCCGCCGATTTCGATTCCCAGCCAGGAGGTGCCGGCCTGACCCTGTGCGGCATCGCTCAGGCGTCCGGCCAGATAGGCTTGAAAATCGCGCAGACTGTTTTTACGGGCCATGTTCAGGGCAGGGCAGCGATGCGTTGCAGGAGCTCCTGGCCGTTGAGGGGTTTCACCAGGTAGTCAATGGCACCCTGGCGCAATCCCCAGATCTTGTCCGTTTCCTGCCCTTTGGAGGTGCACACGATGATCGGGATGTGCTTGGTTTCCTCGTCCCGCGACAGGGTGCGGGTGGCCTGGTAACCATTGAGGCCGGGCATGACGACATCCATCAGGATCAGGTCGGGCTTGATGGCCTTGGCCTTGGCGATGCCTTCCTCGCCATTTTCTGCGGTGGTGACGACATAGCCGGCCTTGGTGAGCAGGTCGACGGAGAAGAAACGTTCGGTGGGTGAATCGTCAACGACGAGAATGTTCTTGACGGGCATGGGAGCTTCCTGGTGACTGATTGCAACGAAAGGGGTTAGGCGGGCGTGGCCAGGGCAAAAGTGGCGACGGTCTGCAGTAGGCTGTCTTTGGTGAAGGGTTTGGTCAGGTACTGGTCGGAGCCGACCATGCGGCCGCGGGCGCGGTCGAACAGGCCATCCTTGGATGACAGCATGATGACCGGCGTGGCCTTGAAGCGCGGATTCTTCTTGATCAGCGCGCAGGTCTGGTAACCATCCAGACGCGGCATCATGATGTCGCAGAAAATCACGGCAGGTTGATGGTCGGCAATCTTGGCGAGGGCATCGAAGCCGTCTTCGGCCAGGATGACCTGGCAACCCGCCTGGACGAGAAAGATTTCGGCGCTGCGGCGGATCGTGTTGCTATCGTCGATCACCATTACCCGCACGCCCTGCAGTTGCGACAAATCTGACAATTCACTGCCCCCTAGGTGTTTCCTGACGCACTTTTTTAATTACAGTGGGTTGGCATCTTACTACGGAACCCGGGGGCTGCGGCAAGCCCAAATTCATGAGACATAAGACCGATGGGTTGTGGTGAACTGCTTTGGTTTGCCGGTGACCTGCGTGGTTTGCGTTTTGTTCCGGCGTATTTTGGGGGGCGGGGTGAATCGGCTAGAATCGTGGTCCGCACATTTACATGCAACGTACTCGCTGCATTCTGCTGATGCCCCCTTCTCCCCCGGTTTTTCCCCAGGTACTTGTATTTGCTGCCAGTGATCCGACTGGCGGTGCCGGTATCCAGGCGGATATTCTTACCCTGGCCAGCCTGGGGTGTCATCCTTTGACCGCCGTGACGGCGCTGACGGTGCAGGATACCGGCGGTGTGCATGCAGTGTCGGCGACGCCGGCGGATTTTCTCGAGGATCAGGCGCGCGCCGTGCTTGAGGACATGCCGGTGGCAGCCTTCAAACTGGGGCTGTTGGGGAGCCTCGAGAACGTGCAGCGGGTGGCGGAAATCGTGGCCGATTATCCCGACATCCCACTGGTATTCGATCCGGTGCTCGCCTCCGGGCGCGGCGATCCGCTGGCAGACGAGGAAATCATCGACGCCATGCGCGAGATGCTGTTGCCGCAAACCACCATCATCACGCCCAATGCGCCTGAGGCGCGGCGTCTGGTCGAAAGCGACGACGATGCGCAGGAGCCGGATCTTGATACCTGCGCGCGCCGCCTGATCGAGCTGGGGGCGGAGTACGCCTTGATTACCGGGACGCATGAAAATACGCAGCAAGTCGTCATCAACACCCTGCATGGTGCCGTAGGGGCCTTGCAGCATGGTCGTTGGGAGCGTCTGCCGGGGAGTTATCACGGCTCCGGGTGCACGCTGGCCTCGGCCATTGCCGCTTGCCTGGCCGGCGGCGCCGGGATTGAAGAGGCCGTGCGTGACGCCCAGGAATACACCTGGAATAGCCTGCGCCATGGCTTCCGGGGGGGAATGGGGCAGTTCATTCCGGATCGTCTGTTCTGGGCGCGTAGCGAGCCGGACGCCACGGCGGAGCGTGGTAGTGACTGATCTCTCCGGGCTTTATGCAATTACCCCCGATGGCCTGCCCCGTGTCGATCTGCTGGCACGCGTCGAAGCCGCCCTGGCCGGCGGTTGCCGCTGGCTGCAGTTACGCGACAAGACGCAGCCGCCGGCTGAATTGCTGGTGCGGGCGCATGCCTTGCGTGCCTTGACGCGGCGTTATGGGGCGCGCCTGATCGTCAATGATGATCTGGTCCTGGCCTTGCTGGTTGACGCGGATGGCGTGCATCTGGGCAAGGACGACGGCGACTGGCGGCTGGCGCGTGCCATCCTCGGGTCGGAGCGGTTGCTGGGGGTGTCCTGCTACGCCGATCTGGCGCGCGCTCGGGCTGCGGTGGCGGCGGGGGCGGATTATGTTGCCTTCGGCGCTGTATTTCCCTCACTGACCAAGCCGCAGGCCGTGTTGTTGCCGCCGCACTTCATTGCGCAGGCAAAAGCGGCGCTGCCAGTGCCGTTGTGCGCGATCGGCGGCATCACCCTGGATAACGCATCCGCTGTGCTTGCCGATGGCGCCGACCTGCTGGCCGTCATCCACGATCTCTTTGCGGCGCCGGATATTGCCGGACGTGCCGCGCATTACCAGCAACTTTTCACGAAAGCCACGTCATGACCACGACCTCACGTAACGACATTCTTTTTGCCCGTGCCCAGAAACATATTCCCGGCGGCGTCAATTCGCCGGTGCGCGCCTTTCGGTCGGTCGGTGGCACGCCGCTGTTTTTCCAGAAGGGCGTCGGTAGCCAGGTACAGGATGCCGACGGCCGGTGGTATACCGATTACGTCGGCTCTTGGGGGCCGATGATTCTTGGTCATGCGCACCCGGAAGTGATCGAAGCGGTACAGAAAGCCGTGGTTGATGGGTTGTCCTTTGGCGCGCCCACCGAGCGCGAAGTCGATATTGCCGATCTGTTGTGCGAACTGGTGCCCTCGCTGGACATGGTGCGGCTGGTGTCGTCCGGTACCGAGGCGACGATGAGCGCCATCCGCCTGGCGCGCGGTTTTACCGGTCGCGACATCCTGGTCAAGTTCGAAGGCTGCTATCACGGCCACGCCGACCATCTGCTGGTGAAGGCCGGGTCCGGCCTGCTCACCTTTGGCAACCCGTCTTCCGGCGGTGTGCCGGCGGGCATTGCCGAAACGACGATGGTCCTGACCTATAACGATCCGCAAGGCCTGGCGGAAGCCTTCAAGACACATGGCGACAAGATTGCTGCCGTGATTCTGGAGCCGGTCGTCGGTAACATGAACCTGATCGCGCCGACGCCGGAGTTTCTCAAGGCCTTGCGTGAATTGACCACACAGTACGGCGCCGTGCTGATTTTCGACGAAGTGATGACGGGCTTCCGTGTCGGCCTGAAAAGCGCCCAGGGGCTGTTCGGCATTACCCCGGATCTGTCCACTTTCGGCAAGGTGGTCGGCGGCGGCATGCCGCTGGGGGCGTTTGGCGGCCGCCGCGAAATCATGGAGAAGATCGCTCCGTTGGGTCCGGTGTATCAGGCAGGGACCCTGTCCGGCAATCCGGTGGCTACGGCTGCCGGGCTGGCGACGCTGAAGCTGATCCAGGCGCCGGGTTTCTACGAGACACTGACAGCCAAGACCAAGGCGCTGTGCGATGGGCTGGTGGCGGCGGCAAAGAAGCATGGTGTTGCTTTTGCCGCGCAGAACATCGGTGGCATGTTCGGGCTTTACTTTGCTGCGCGTTGCCCGGGGTCCTACGATGAAGTCCTGGCGTGCGACAAGGAGGCCTTCAACCGTTTCTTCCACGCCATGATTGCGGCCGGGCATTATTTCGCCCCCTCGGCGTTCGAGGCGGGTTTCGTTTCTGCGGCCCACAGCGATGCCGAGATCGCCGCGACCGTGGCAGCGGCCGACGCTTACTTCGCCGGTCAGAAATGAGCAACGGACTGGCCTGGCTGGTTCTCTTCCTCGCCGGTTTGTGCGAGGTCGGCTGGGCCATCGGCCTCAAGTACGCGGCGGGTTTTTCCCGTTTCTGGCCCAGCGTGTGGACGCTGGTCATGATGGTGGTGAGCGTGCTGCTGCTCGGCTGGGCTTTGAAAACCCTGCCGCTCGGCACGGCCTATGCCGTCTGGACGGGGATCGGCGCGGTGGGGACGGCGCTGCTGGGGATGTATTTGTTTGGTGAAGCGCGCGATGCGGCACGGCTGGCCTGCATTGCGCTGATCGTGTCCGGCATCGTCGGCCTCAAGCTGGTCAGCCCGGAGTAAAAGAGGGCGGCGCCCGTCCTTACATCAGGAACAGGGTGGCCAGGCCGAGGAAGATGAAGAAGCCGCCGGAATCGGTCAGGGCGGTGATCATCACCGAGCCGCCGATGGCCGGGTCGGCCCCGAAACGCTGGCGCAGCAGGGGGATGCCGACACCGGCGAAGGCGGCGAGCAGCAGGTTCAAGGTCATGGCGGCGGTCATCACCACGCCCAGCATGGTGCTGCCGTACATCCACCAGGCGGCGATGCCGAGCATGCCGCCCCAGATCAGGCCATTGACCGTGGCCACCCCCAGTTCCTTGCGCAGCAGGCGACGCATGGCGTCAGGCTGGACCTGCCCCATGGCAATGGCGCGCACGATCATGGTGATGGTCTGGTTGCCTGAATTGCCACCGATTCCGGCGACGATCGGCATCAGCGCAGCCAGGGCGACCAGTTTTTCGATCGAATCCTCGAACAGGCCAATGACCCGCGAGGCAATGAAAGCGGTGACGAGATTGACCGCCAGCCAGGCCCAGCGGTTTTTCACCGAGTCCCAGACGGAAGCAAAGATATCTTCCTCTTCTGCCAGACCGACCTTGGCCAGTTGTTCGTACTCCGCTTCCTCGCGGATGAAGTCGACCACGTCATTCACGGTGACCCGGCCGAGCAGGCGCCCTTCGGCGTCGGTGACGGGGGCCGACACCAGGTCGTAACGTTCGAATGCCTTGGCGGCATCTTCGGCGTCGTCTTCCGGCTCGAAATCGAGGTACTCGGTCTGCATCAGCGTGCCGACCTCGGTTTCCGGATCATTGACCAGTAGGACATTCAGGGGCAAGACGCCCTTCAGGTGTTCGTCGCGGTCGACCACGAACAACTGGTCGGTGTGGTCGGGGAGTTCGTCGAAGCGGCGCAGGTAGCGGAGGACGACTTCCAGTGTCACGTCCTCACGCACGGTCACCATGTCGAAGTCCATGATCGAACCGACCGAATCCTCCGGGTAGGACATTGCCGCACGCAGGTGCTCGCGTTCTTCCGCCGGCAGACTGCGGAACACGTCGTCCACCACCGCCTGCGGCAGATCGGGGACTAGGTCGGCCAGTTCGTCGGTGTCGAGGGTTTCGGCGGCAGCGACGAGTTCACTCGGGGCCATCACCTCGATCAGGCTTTCGCGCACCGCGTCCGAGACTTCGAGCAGGATTTCGCCGTTGTATTCCGGCTTGACCAGGGTCCAGGTCAGCAGGCGTTCGTCCTGGGGCAGCGCTTCCAGCAGATAGGCGATATCCGCCGGGTGCATCGGTTCCAGCTTCTGCTGCAACTCGTTCAGGTGCTGCTTGTGGATCAGCTCTTCGACCAGTTCGTGGCGGGGCCCTTCCTGGCGATGCACGAGATCTTCGACTACCTTGTGGCGGGCGAGCAGGGTCTGCACCTCGGCCAGGCGCTCCTGCAATTCGTCGGCATCGGAGAGTTGGTTTTCTTCGCTCATGGTGCAGCGCCGCAAAAGACGCTGCATTCTACCATCGGCCGTCGGCTGGCGGTTTTACCGATTGCGTCCGCTCTGTGCAGCGGGGGTTATTGCGGGAGTTTCGCCGCCTGCATGCGGGCCAGGATGATGGCCGTTTTGCGGGCAAGGCCGGGGGCGTTACGGTGGGTGTCGTAATAGCGCGGGTTGGGCACCATGCCGGCGAGGCGGGCGGCCTGTGCTGCTGTGAGTTGCTGGGCGCTGCGGTTGAAATAGTGGCGGGCGGCGGCTTCCGCGCCGAAGACCCCATTTCCCCACTCGATGACGTTGAGGTACACCTCGAAAATGCGCTGCTTGGACCACAGGTTTTCCAGCAGCAAGGTGATCACGGCTTCGTTGCCTTTGCGCCACAGACTGCGACTGGGGCTGAGAAACAGGTTCTTGGCCAGTTGCTGGCTGATGGTCGAGCCACCGGCGACGAAACGGCCCTTTTTCTGGTTTTTCTCGATGGCTAGTTGAATCCCCTGCCAGTCAAAGCCATCGTGGTCGACGAATTTGGCGTCTTCGGCGGCGATCAGGGCGCGTTTGAGATGCGGAGAAATCCTGTTGTAGGCCACCCACTGATATTGCAGGCGGGCGTCGGGGTTTTTTTCACGCAACTCGGCCAGGCGGATGGCCATGAAACGGGTGGTGCCGGGATTGAAACTGCCCCAGTAAAGTACCCAGGCCAGAAGCCAGAGAAACCAGAGGCCGCCGGCGGCGATGAGGGCGAGTAGCCCCCATTTGATGATCCGGCCCAGGAAACTCATTTATGGCGCGTGCCGCAGTTGCGACAATACGGCCGCTGTTGCCGGGCGGATACCACGCCAGACGAAGAAGGCTTCCGCCGCCTGTTCCACTAGCATGCCCAGGCCGTCGGCGCAGCGGCTGGCGCCTTGAGCCTGTGCTTGCGCCAGGAAAGGGGTGCCGTCGCGGGCGTACATCATGTCGTAGGCCAGGGCGTCGGGGGCAAACAGGCCGGCGGGCAGGGGCAGCGGTTCACCGGCCAGACTGGCGGCGGTGGCGTTGATGACCAGATCGAACTGCTGCCCGGCCAATGCGGCGAAACTGCTGCCGTGCAGCGGGACGTCGCCGTGGAAACGGGCCGCCAGTTGATCGGCTTTGTCGGCGCTGCGGTTGGCAATGTACAGGCTGGCAGGGTGTGCTGCCAGCAGGGGAGCCACGGCGCCGCGTGCGGCACCGCCGGCACCGAGCAGGAGAATGCGCCGGCCGGCGAGGGTGCAGCCGAGATTGTCCTGCAGATCGGCGAGCAGACCCGCGCCGTCGGTGTTGTCGCCGTGGATGCTGCCGTCGGCGGCGAAGCTGAGGGTGTTCACCGCGCCAGCCTGGCGGGCCCGGTCGCTGAGGTGGGTGCTCAGCCGGTAGGCCTCTTCCTTGAACGGAACGGTGACATTGGCGCCACGACCGCCTGCGGCCATGAAGCGGCGCACGCTGCCGGCAAAATCGTCGAGGGGCGCCAGAATGGCCCGGTAGTTGAGATTCTCGCCGGTGCTGGCGGCAAAGGCGCTATGGATGGCCGGCGAGCGGGAGTGGGCGATCGGGTTACCGAAAACGCAGTAGCTGTCCTGCATGGTGTTTACTGATTCTTGGTGGCCAGGGTATCGCCAGGTACGAAATTCCATTCGCGGGCGAAAGAGAGGATGGTGGCATTGCCCATGCCGGCGCGAGGAATCGGGCCGAACGGTGCGGCCATGCGCAGGATGCGCAAGGCCGCCTGATCGAGAACCTTGTGTCCGGACGATTGCGAAATTTCGGCGCTGTAGAGGCTGCCGTCGTCGACGTTGAGTTCGACGAAGATGATGACGCGGCCATACAGCTTGCCGCGTGCTTCTTCCGGGTAGTTGAGCGTGCCGATGCGTTCGACCTTGTTTTTCCAGGCATCGAAGTAGGGGGCCAGGGCGTATTCGCGGGTACGCGGGCTGATGAATTTCTTGACCGGACGTTTGTTGTACTCATCGATCGACTTGGAAATTTCGCCTTCCAGACGGGCCATGGCCCGTGCGGCATCGGCGAGATCCTGGCCACTCAGGGGTTTGGCCGGTACGGGTTGTTCGCTTTGCCGTTCCGCACTGCTCACGCGCGCCTGGCTCTGGGCCTGTGTCAGCATGCGCTGCTGGGCCGCTTCCAGTTCCTGCACCCGGCGCTGCATCTGTATCAGTTCGTCGCCCCGGGCGTCGCGGCTGGTCGACGGCAGCGGTGTTTTGGCCCGGCGGTTTTCATCGGTGTTGCCGCCGCCATCCAGATTGGCCTGGGCCAGCGCCTGCGCTTCTGCCGGGGCATTCTTGCTGCGGGCGTTGACGAGAATGATGTCGAGTGCCTTTTCGCGTACGGCCTGGGACGCATCGGGAAAAGTGAAGTGCAGGCTGAGGATCAGTGCGTGCAACAGCAGGGAAACGGCGATGGCCAGTCCCAGGCGGCGATCGCCGGTGGTGGTGGGCAGCGCGAGGGCGACACTCATGCCGGGCTTTCCTCCATATCTTCTTCCGTCGGACAGGCGGCGGGCGCAGTCAGTAGTTCGACGAAACGCAACTCGGCCTCCGGGCCGAGCAGGTCGATGTTTTCCAGCACCAGGCGCAGGCGCTGGCCGGGTTGCAGGTCGGCCGGTGCTGACGGGATGCGGGCGAGGAAGGGTAGGTGGTCGAGTTTGACCAGCTGTTCGCGGCGCACCGTGGCATCGATTTCCTGGATGGCATTTTGCTGCAGCCAGCGCAGGCACCAGTAGCGCTCCATCAGCCGCTGGAATTCACCGTAGGCACCATAGGTGAGTTCGAAGTCGCGCATCACGGCAAAGAGTTCGGCCGATTTCTGGGCGAAGGCCGGGGTTTTTTCCTGCAGGCAGGCAATCAGCTGCCACTGATTGACCAAGTCGCAGTAGCGGCGCAGTGGCGACGTCATCCAGGCGTACTGCGGTACGCCCAGGCCTTCGTGTGGCTGCGGGGCGGTCGTCATGCGCGCTTTGCCCATGGTTTGCGAGCGATACAGGCAGGCGATGCGTTTTTCGGCCAGCAGGCCGCCCCAGGTGGAGTTGGCGACGATCATCAGTTCCGCCACCAGCTTGTCGAGTGGACTGCCGCGCTTGCGCTCTTCAATGCGGACCGTGCAGTTTTCCGGATCGGCCAGGTCGCCGTCGATGGCGAAGTTGTAGTCGTTGACCCCTTGCGTGGCCGAGGGCTTGCCGCGCCGGCCTTCGCAGGCATTGGCAAAACGCCACAGATGCTGCAGTTCGCGTGCGAAGGGGCGTTCCTCCGACAGCGGGCCATCTGCCGTGGTCTGGTTGAACCAGGGTTCGACGTCGTGGTGCCGCAGGTTGTCGGCAATATGTACGATTTCCAGACGCGACTCATGCGCGGTGATTTCGTACTGTTCGTTGACCGTCAGATAGAGCGATACCGCCGGGCAATCGACGCCGGCGGCAAGGGTGTAGCTGTCCACCACGTGTTCTGGCAGCATGGTGATCTTGTTGCCGGGCATGTACACGGTGGACAAGCGGCCGCGCGCCACGCCATCGAGCGGTGATCCGTGCGTGATGGCCAGACCGGGGGCGGCAATGTGGATGCCGATGCGACTGCCAATGCCGGGGAGCCAGGTGACGGAAAAGGCATCATCGATTTCGGTGGTGTGCGCATCGTCGATGGAAAAGGCCCGGACGTCGCTGCGCGGCAGGTCATCGGGCAGTGCTGGCGCGGGCAGGTCGGGGAAGGCGGTGCCTTTGGGAAATTGCTCGTGCAGGAAGCGCTTGTAATGCAGCAGGTAGGCCGACGGGATGGCACCGCAGCGGTGCAGCAGCTGCGCCGGGGTGAGGCCCGTGGCGGTGCAGGCGGCTTCGAACGCCTTGGTTTCCGGTTTGTTGCGATCCGGTGCGTAGAGCAGGGTGTCGACCAGCGGGGCAAATTCTGCGGGCAGGCGGAACTCGCTCAGTTCGCGGGTCCAGCCTTCCATCGCTTGCGCTTGCTGGCGCTTTTTTTCAAGATTGGCCAGAGCAGCGGCCAGGATGTCAGCGGGCGCTTTCTTGAAATGCCCCTTGCCTTTGCGATGGAAGTGGATGGGCGCGGCGTGGAGGGCAAGCAGCACCGCCGTCGCTTCGACCGGCGTGGGCTCGCGTCCGTGGTAATCACGGGCAAAATCCAGAAACGAAAATTCGCCATCGCTGACACACTCCCACAAAAATTCCGCTTCGATGTCACTTGCCAGGGGGGCTGCCTGTTCCAGCAGCTGGCTGGCCGAAGGTGCGGCAAAACGCAGCAACACGCTGGCGGCCTTGATCTTGCTGCGCTTGCCGGAAGGCATCTCCACCTGCAGGGAGGTGTCGTTGTCGGCCAGGATGGTGGCCGCCTTGAAGCTGCCTTCTTCTTCGAAAAGTAAATTCATTGCGAAATTATAGCCCGGTAAATTCAATGAGTTGCGACAACATCTGAGGAAAACGGGTGAAGCTGTGGTCGCCGCCCTCGAAGACGCTTTGCCGGCAGCCGAACCAGTGTGCCTGGGCCGCGTGATAGTCCAGTGTCGTATCCCCGGTTTCGAGTAACAGCCAGGTTCGCCTAGGATCGGGCAGAGCGATCTGCTCGGCGAGTTGCTGTGCATGTACGGCGGTGAAGGTAAAACGCTCGCCGCTGTGGAAGTTTTCGTGTTCGCCGATGAAGCGGTCGGCCTCCAGTGCGCTGACCACGGCAGGATTGATCAGCACCGCCCGCAGGCGGTGGCGGGCCGCCAGGTAACTGGCGTAGTGGCCCCCCAGTGAGGAGCCGATGATGGTCACCGGCTGTGCCTGTGTTGCCAGCCATGCTTCCATCGCTGCCATGGCGATGGCCGGCACGGGTGACAGCTGCGGGCAGAACAACTGCGCCGATAGGCCCCGGCGCTGCATTTCCTCACTGAGCAGGCGTGCCTTCCACGACGCCGGGGAAGAGCAGAAGCCGTGCAGGTAAAGGATTGTGCCGGCCACTCAATCGACCCAGTGAATCCAGCCGGTCTGGGCGGTGGCCAGGATGAAGAGGCCAAACACGATGCGGTACCAGGCGAAGAGGGTGAAATCGTGGTTCGAGACGTAGCGCAGCAAGGCCTGCACGGTGAGCATGGCGGCAATGAAGGAGGCCACGAAGCCGACCGCGAAGACCGGTAGATCTTCCAGCCGCAGCAATGCCCAGTTCTTGTACACGTCGTAAAGCGTGGCGGCGAACATGGTGGGAATGGCGAGGAAGAAGGAAAATTCCGTCGCCGCCTTGCGTGACAGGCCGAACATCAGGCCGCCCATGATCGTGGCGCCGGAGCGGGAGACGCCGGGGAACATGGCTGCTGCCTGGGCGAAGCCCACCTTCAGCGCGTCTGGCCAGCGCATGGCATCGATCTGCTCGATGCGCGGCGTTCGGGCGCGGCGCTCGATATACAGGATGAGCAGACCGCCGGCGATCAGGGCGCCGGCAACGGTCAGCGGATTGAACAGGTAGGCCTTGATGGTGCTGTGGAAGAGCAGGCCAAGGACCGCCGCCGGCAGGAAGCCGACGATGAGCAGGCCGGCAAAACGCTGTTGCACCGGATCGGAGCCGAGGCCGCCCAGGGCGACGCCGATCCGGCTGCGGAAATGCCAGCAGACAGCGAGAATGGCCGCCAGCTGGATGACGATCTTGAATACCTTGCTCTGCTCATTGGTGTAGCCGAGCAGGCTGCCGGCGATGATCAGGTGGCCGGTGGAAGAAATCGGGAGGAATTCGGTCAGCCCTTCGATGACGCCAAGCAGCAGGGCTTTGAGAAGCAAGATGAGGTCCATGCGGGAGTGCCTGAATGCCGCAGACATGACAGCTGCGGCGCAATAAAAGGTGCGCAGTTTAGCATCCGGGGCGTGTCAGGTTTTCCAGATTTTCCAGCCAAGTAAGCGCTTGCTCCCGGTTTTCTCCACACATTTCCAGAGAAGGTTGCAGGCCGCTGCAGCAAGCGGGGCGTTCGGGCTGGCCGAACAGGCGGCAGCGTAGCGCTGCGTCCAGGTGCTGGCAGGGTACGCCGGCGGCTTTGTTCAGGCTGGAAATCGACGGCGCGATGCAGCAGGCAGCGCAACCGGAACGGCAGGTGAGGGCGCTCACAGAAAGCGTTCGATGAGCAGGTTGAGAAAGCGGCGTCCGCGCAGGCTGGGCCGGATGGCGTGGGCGCTGAGTTCGAGCAGGCCATCGCGTTCCGCGTCCTTGAGCAGAGGCAGCAGCGTCTGCAGCGGCAGGCTGGTGCGCAGCGCGAACAGGTCGGGCGGAAATCCGGCGTGCAGGCGCAAGGCGTTCATCATGAATTCCCCGGCCAGTTCCTCCGGCGGGACGGCGCGCTCCTCCTGCACGGCGCGACCTGCTGCAGCGTGTTCCAGATAGGCGGTCGGATGCTTGTGCCGCATCTGGCGCAGTACCCGGTCGTGCAGCGTCAGTTTGCTGTGGGCGCCGGCGCCGATGCCGAGGTAGTCGCCGAATTGCCAGTAATTCAGGTTGTGCTGGCAGTGCCGCCCGGGCTGGGCAAAGGCCGAGGTTTCGTAGTTGCTGTAGCCAGCATCTGCCAGACGTGTCTCGATGGCATCCTGCATGTCGGCGCAGCTGTCACTGTCAGGAACTTCAGGCGGAAATGCCGCGAACGGGGTGTTCGGCTCCAGGGTCAGTTGGTAACAGGAGATATGCGGCGGGGCGAAAGCCTGCGCCTGCGCCACATCGTCCAGCGCTTCGGCGAAGGTCTGCCCGGGCAGGCCGTACATCAGGTCGAGGTTGAAGGTGGGGAAGTGCTGCGCTGCCAGTTCGCTTGCCCGGCGCGCTTCGCGGGCATCGTGGATACGTCCCAGGGCCTGCAGGTGGCGGTCGTTGAAACTCTGGATGCCGAGCGACAGGCGATTGACGCCAGCGGCGCGAAAGCCGGCGAATTTCTCCGCCTCCACCGTGCCGGGGTTGGCTTCGAGGGTGATTTCCGCGTCTGGCTGCAGGCGGGTCAGGGTACGTACGGCGGTGAGGATGTCGTCGATGGCAGCGGCCGAGAACAGGCTGGGGGTGCCGCCGCCGAAGAAGATGGTGTGGATCGGGCGACCCCAGATCAGAGGCAGGGCAGCCTGCAGATCGGCAATCAGCGCGGCAACGTAAGCCGCTTCCGGGACGCCCGCGGCGCGCGCGTGCGAGTTGAAATCGCAGTAGGGACATTTTTGCACGCACCAGGGCAGATGGATGTACAGCGCGAGCGGGGGCGAAACCTTGAATTCCAGCCCGGAAACGGCATGGGCGGGGACGGGCTGGATCGGGATGGTGCGTGCCATGGCTGCGAGCGGAAGTGGCGTGAGGCGGCACTATACCGAAGCCGGCGCATTTTCCGGAAGGGCTGGGCAAACCTGTTAAGATGCCGCCTCCCCACAGCAGAACATCACTCGTCATGGCCTCCCCTTCTGACCGGATGACGCCGCAAGAGCGTCGCATCGGCGCATCGCTGGCGTCCATCTTTGCCTTGCGCATGCTTGGCCTCTTCCTGATCCTGCCGGTGTTCGCCGTCTATGCCGCGACCTTGCCGGGGGGCGACGACCGGACCTTGATCGGTCTGGCGCTGGGCGCCTACGGCCTGACCCAGGCGGTGCTGCAGATTCCTTTCGGGATGGCTTCCGACCGTTTCGGGCGCAAGCCGGTCATCGTTTTCGGTTTGTTGTTGTTCGCGCTGGGCAGCTTCGTTGCCGCCTGGGCGCCGGACATGCACTGGATGATCGTGGGGCGCGTGCTGCAGGGCACGGGGGCGATTTCGGCGGCGGTGACAGCGCTGGCGGCCGATCTCACGCGTGAGGAACAGCGGACCAAGGTGATGGCCATGATCGGCTCGTCGATCGGCCTGGTCTTTGCCCTGTCGTTGGTCGGGGCGCCGTTGCTCTACGGCTGGATCGGCATGGGCGGCTTGTTCGTGCTGACCGGCCTGCTGGCGCTGGGGGCGCTGGGTTTGCTGGCACGCCTTCCGTCGCCGCCGCGTCCCGATACGCAGGCGCGCCTGCCGCTACGTGAGGTGCTGACCAACGGCGCCCTGCTCAAGCTGAATCTTGGCATCGGCGTGTTGCACGTCATTCAGATGGCGATGTTCGTGGTACTGCCGCACGCCCTGGTCGTGCGCGGTGCCCTGCCGGCGCCGGAGCACTGGAAGGTCTATCTGCCGGCGGTGCTGGCTTCATTTGTCGTCATGGTGCCGGCCATCATCGCGGCTGAAAAACGCGACAAGATGCGCCCGGTATTCCTGTCGGCGATTGCGCTGGCGGCGCTGGTGCAGGGGGGGTTGTATTTCCTGGGGGACAGCCTGTGGTGGCTGGGCCTGTGGCTGTTGCTGTTCTTCGTCGCCTTCAACATCCTGGAGGCTACCCTGCCCTCTCTGGTGTCGCGCACCGCGCCGCCGGCTGCCAAGGGCGCGGCGCTGGGGGTGTACAACACGACGCAGGCGGTGGGACTTTTCATCGGCGGTGCGATGGGTGGCGTTATCGCCCAGCATTTCGGCGATAATGCGGTGTTTTCCGCTTGCGCCCTGCTCGCGGTATGCTGGATGATTGTTGCGTTCAGCATGACTTTTCCCCGGCGGGCGCAGCCGGCAACTTGATCTCAGGAGACGAGAATGGCTTCGGTTAATAAGGTGATTCTGGTAGGTAATCTCGGGCGTGATCCGGAAGTGCGCTATACGGCGACCGGTGATGCCATGTGCAATCTGAGCATCGCGACGACCGACAACTGGCGCGACAAGGCCAGCGGTGAGCGTAAGGAACATACCGAATGGCACCGCGTGTCCTTCTTCGGCAAGACGGCGGAAGTGTGCGGCCAGTACCTGAAGAAAGGCTCGCAGATTTACGTTGAGGGCAGCCTGCGCACGCGCAAGTGGACCGACAAGGACGGGCAGGAAAAATACACCACCGAAATCCGTGGCGACGCCATGCAGATGCTGGGCTCGCGCCAGGGCATGGGGGCTCCGGCAGGTGGTGGTGGCGACAGCTACGGCCAGCCACCGGTCGATTACCAACCGGCGCCGGCGCAAAACCGGCCAAAACCGGCTTTTGACGATCTGGGCGACGACATTCCGTTCTAATGCGTTCCATCCTGGCCCCGATTAACAGCGAGACCCCGCCATGAGCAAGCCGATTACCTTCAAGATTCTGGAAGATATTGCCAAGGATTTGTCCGGCTCGGAAATCACCTTTCCGACCTTCCTCGACATTACCTTCCAGGTACGCACGGCGCTCAAGGATCCCAATCTGAGTGTCGAGCAGCTGGCCAAGCTGGTCGGGGCTGAACCCCTGATGAGTACCAAGATCATCCGCATGGCCAATTCGGCGGCGCTCAATCCGTCGGGCAAGGAAGTTGCGGACGTCAAGAATGGCATCATCCGTGTCGGCATGGAGGCGGTACGCAGCGTGTCCTTCGCCGTGGCCATGGAGCAGCTGCTGAAATCGAAGCAGATGCAGCCGTTCGAGGGCATCTCCAAGAAGCTTTGGGAACACACCGCCCATGTGGCCTCGCTGGCACGCGTGCTGGCGCGCAAGGTAGCCCGAATCAATGGCGACGAAGCGATGTTCACCGGGCTGGTGCACGATATCGGCGTGTTCTACCTGATGTCGCGCGCTGCCGGTTTTCCCGAACTGATTGCCGACAAAGCGGAGCTGCATTCCCTGCTGGTCGGCTGGCACGACAATATCGGTCACGCGCTGCTGACGGCACTGGGTTCGCCGGAGTCCGTGTGTACGGCCGTGCTGGAGCACGAGAACGAGCGGCAGATAGCGGAAATCAAGACCCTTTCCGATGTGCTTTACGTTGCCAACAAGATTGCCAACCGTACCGCCAGTTGGCGCGATCCGGAGTTTGGTGGCAGTGCGGTCGATACCTCCGTGCTGGACAGCCTGTTCGATGCCGCCACCCTGAAGGAGATCGTGGATGAATCGGAAGAGGAAGTGGCTTCGCTGAAGGCGGCGTTGGGCGCCTGATGCGCTGGCGGCCGACCAGAGACAGATAACCCTAGATCTGCCGCGTCACCCTGGCGGCCAGGGTAGGTGGCAGCAGCTAACGCAGGGCACAGCATGAGCCATTCAGCTTCTTCCCCCGATGCCGGCAAACGCCTGGCGGCGCTGGCCCTGGCTGCGCTCGGCGTCGTTTATGGCGATATCGGTACCAGCCCGCTGTATTCCTTCAAGGAAGTTTTTGCCGGCAATCACCCGATTCCGGTCACCCCGCAAAACATTTACGGCAGTCTGTCGCTGTTTTTCTGGGCACTGATCATCGTGGTTTCGGTGAAGTACGTGATCTTCATCATGCGCGCCGACAACCGTGGTGAAGGCGGCATCATGGCGCTGATCGCACTGGCCCTGCACACGGTGCAGGACAAGCCCCGCCAGGCACGCTGGATCATGATTTTCGGCGTGCTTGGCGCGGCCATGTTTTACGGCGATGGCATGGTGACGCCAGCGATGTCGGTGCTGTCCGCGGTGGAGGGGCTGGAAGTCGGTGCGCCGGCACTGCATCCGTTCGTGCTGCCGTTGACCTTGCTGGTCCTGTTCGGATTGTTCTTCGTGCAGAAGAACGGCTCGGCCGTGGTCGGGCGTTTGTTTGGTCCGGTCATGTTGTGCTGGTTCAGCGTGCTGGCCTTGATCGGTGTGCGCAATATCCTGCTGCATCCGGAAATACTGGCTGCCTTCAATCCCTGGTATGGCATCGATTTCCTGCTTGCCAATCGCGCCATGGGTTTGCTGGCCATGGGCAATGTCGTACTCGCCGTCACCGGGGCCGAGGCGCTCTATGCCGACATGGGGCATTTTGGTCGCAAACCGATCTCGCGTGCCTGGTTTGCCTTCGTTCTGCCCGCGCTGGTGCTCAATTACGCCGGCCAGGGCGCCGCACTGCTGGCCGATGCGCGGGTGGCGGACAATCCCTTTTTCCGCTCGGCACCGGAGTGGGCGCTGTATCCCCTGATCGGACTGGCCACGCTGGCGACCGTGATTGCTTCGCAATCGGTGATCTCCGGGGCTTTTTCGGTGACACGCCAGGCCATGCAACTGGGCTTCCTGCCCCGGATGGAGGTGTTGCATACCAACGAGAAGGCGCAGGGGCAGATTTATCTGCCAGCGGTGAATTGGGGGTTGATGGTTGCGGTGATGGTGCTGGTACTCGGCTTTCAGTCGTCGAACAACCTGGCGGCGGCCTATGGCATTGCAGTGACGGGTGACATGGTGATCACCTCCATCCTGGCCACCGTCGTGGTGGCCAAAGTCTGGGGCTGGGGTTGGTGGCGGGCCGGTCTGCTGTTTTCCTGTTTTCTCTCGGTGGAGCTGGTGTTTCTCGCCGCCAACATCCTCAAGATTCCCGATGGTGGCTGGTTCCCGCTGGTGGCCGGGATGGTGATCTTCATCCTGATGACGACCTGGAAACGGGGGCGGCAATTGCTCGATGAGCGCTTGCGTGGCGAGCGCCTTGAACTGCAGCCGTTTCTGGCCGCCTTGCAAGCCTCACCGCCGCACCGGGTGGCGGGCACGGCGGTGTTCTTCAACGCCGATCCGAATGGCGTGCCGCATGCGCTGCTGCATAACCTGATGCATAACAAGGTGTTGCATGAGCGTGTGGTTCTCCTTTCGGTACAGTTCTTCGACGTGCCGTATGTGCCGGACATTGACCGGGTCGAGGTCAGGGCGCTGACGGGTAATTTCTGGCGTGTCATCGTTCAGTACGGCTTCAAGGACGAACCGGATGTGCCGCAGGCGCTGACGATGTGCGCTGAAGCCGGACTGCATTTCACGGCGCTGGAAACGAGCTATTTCATTGGCCGTGCCACCCTGATTCCACGCTTGGGATCAGACATGGCGTTCTGGCGCGAAAAAATCTTCGTTGCCATGTTCCGGAATGCCGGTTCGGCGACTTCCTTCTTCCGGGTGCCGAGCAACCGCGTGGTTGAGTTGGGGACGCAGGTGGTGCTGTAGCCAGCGCAGAAATATTAGCGGTGTACCTGCGCTGTCGTTGCGGGGGGCTGCCGGCGGGCAAAAAAATGAACCAGCAAACCACAGCCGAGGCCGATGCTCAGCGTGGGGAGGTAATAGGGGGCGAGCAGCACGCTGGCAATGCCGATGACAGCAAGCGCGGCGCCGGTATCGGGGACGATCGCAACGGTCAGCAGTACGGTGGTGCCGAAGGCAGCGAGGATCGCAATAGTCATGCCGGCGATTGCGGCGCGTAGCCGGGAAGGACTGCTGAGGAAACGCTGGCCGGCTGCACTCAGTGCGGCGGCCAGGAGGGCTGCCGGGAGGCCGATGATGAGAAAGGTGCCGCCTGTGCCGGCAAAAAGCCAGGCGCTCCAGAGCAAGGCGCTGACGCCGAACACGCATGCAGCGAACCATCTTCTGTTTTGCCAGGCCGAGCCGCAGTCTTCTGGCCTGGTCGCGATGGCGGTGAATACGACAATGGCGAGGGGAATGGCTGCTGCCAGCAGAACAATGGCGAGAAAGGCGGCCAGGGTGCCCAGCATGCGGCAGAGTGTATTCGCCGCCGGGCCTACAGGCGGCGGATCTTGTCCAGCAGCGCGGTGGTCGAGGTCTGGTGCAGGAAGGGAATGGAGTGCACGCTGCCGCCCCAGGTGCGAACTTCCCGGGCGCCGACGATTTTATCCACTGGCCAGTCACCGCCTTTGACGAGAATGTCCGGGTGGCAGGCAAGTATCGGCGCCAGTGGCGTGTCCTCCTCGAACCAGGTGACCAAGCTGACGCAGCCGAGCGCGGCCATCACAGCTAGACGATCACTGAGACGATTCACCGGCCGGTCAGCCCCTTTACCCAGACGCTGCACCGAGGCGTCGCTGTTCAGTGCGACGACCAGACTGCTGCCCAGTGCAGCGGCTTGCGCCAGGTAGGTGGTGTGGCCGCGATGCAGGATATCGAAGCAGCCATTGGTGAAGACCAGGGGGCGCGGCAGGCCGGCCACGGCAGCGGCGAGTTGTTCAGGGGGGCAGATTTTCTGCTCGTGGGCGGGGCAGGGGTAGTCCATGCGGGCTCAGCGATTTTCGCTCGGTGCGGGTGTGGCGGGCGCCGGTTTCTTTGTGGCGAGCAGCGCCTGTTCGTTGAGGCGGTTGATGTCGGCGTCGGAGAGGATTTCCATGACGTTGATGACTTTACGGACGCCGGCGGTGGTGCGGGCAACGGTGATGGCGACCTTGGCTTCCTTCTCGTTCACCACCCCCAGCAGGTAGACCTGGCCGCGTTCTGCCACGACCTTGATGTGGTTGGCTGAAATCTGCCGGCTATCGACCAGACGTGCCTTGACCTTGGATTCGAGGAAGGCATCGCTGCTGCGCATGGAGAGTGTGGCAGGGGTGCCGAGGGTGAGTTCATTGTAGATTTCACGTACCCCTTCGATGCTGCGGGTCTGTCGCTCAATCGCCTGGCTGGCTTCCTCGGAGGGGACTTCGCCGGTGATCAGCACGCGCCGGTTGTAGGAGACAAAACTGACGCGCGACTTGTCCTTGAATTCCTTGGGGATGCGCCCGGCGGCTTTCCATTCGGTGGTTTCATCGTCGGTCTGCGTGCCGGTGGTGCGGCGGTCGTGCAGGCTGATGACGCCGGCCGCCGTACCGGCTACGAGAGCGGGAAAACAGCCACTCAGGGCAGGGGCCAGCAGGGCGGTCAGGAGAAGGGCAAGAGGCAGGCGGGTTTTCATGTCAGTCAACTCCAAGCAGTAGTGCGTCGATGCCATCGCACAAGCAGTGGATGGTGAGCAGGTGGGTTTCCTGGATGCGTGCGGTGCGTTCGGCCGGTACGCAAAGATGCAGATCGTGGTCGCTGAGCAGTTCGCCGATTTCCCCGCCACCTTTGCCGGTCAGGGCGATGACGTGCATACCGAGTTCGTGGGCGGCGCTGATCGCCTCGATGACGTTGGGCGAATTGCCCGAAGTGGAGATGGCGAGCAGGACATCGCCGGCATGGCCGAGCGCACGGACCTGGCGGGCAAAAATCTGGGTGAAGCCGTAGTCATTGCCGACAGCGGTCAGGATGGAACTGTCGGTAGACAGGGCGATGGCTGCCAGCTCTTGGCGTTCGGCCTCGAAACGGCCGACCAGCTCGGCGGCAAAGTGCTGGGCATCGGCAGCCGAGCCGCCATTGCCGCAGGCCAGGATCTTGCCGCCATTGAGCAGGGCGCCGGTCAGCATTTCGATGGCGGCGGCGATCGGTGCGGCCATCGCTTCAACGCTGTCGAGCTTGGTACGGGCACTGTCTTCGAAATGTTGCGAGACGCGGGCAATCAAATCCATGCTGTGAAATCCAGAAACGATGCAGGCGGGCATTCTACCTCAGGCGGTCGCGGCCCCCGCTTTGCCGCGGGGTCAAAAATTGCTCGTGAAGGCATTGTGCAGCCACTCGATGCGTTCCCCTTCGAGCAGGACGCAATCGAAGCGGCACGGGCATTCGCCGTGGCGGGCGAGGTAATGGCGGGCGGCGAGCAGGATACGCTCTTGCTTCTGGCGCGTGATGCTGGCGGCTGCGCCGCCGAAGGCCGCATTTTTGCGCTGCCGTACTTCAACGAAGACGAGACAGTCGCCGTGCTGCATGATGAGATCGAGTTCGCCACCACGGACGCGAAAATTACGGGTCAATAGTCGCAAGCCCTGTCGTTCCAGATACGCCAGCGCCAGAGATTCGGCAGCTTGGCCCTGGGCGACGGTGGTATCTTTGGCTTTTGCAAACATGCGCGCGAAAATGACAATTGAATTAAAGGCGGCATTGTATGTCGTACCGACACCGATCGGCAATCTGGCGGATCTGACCCGCCGCGCGGCAGACGTGCTGGCAGCCGTACCCTGGATTGCGGCGGAAGATACCCGGCACAGTGGGCCGTTGCTCAAGCAGTTGGGAGCCACCGGGCGCTTGTTGCCGGCACATCAGC
Organism: Azonexus hydrophilus; assembly: GCF_905120355.1. GTDB lineage: Bacteria > Pseudomonadota > Gammaproteobacteria > Burkholderiales > Rhodocyclaceae > Azonexus. Next base: position 86,359 of record NZ_CAJHOB010000002.1, read on the forward strand.
ACAACGAACAGGCGGCGGCGCAGCGCATTGTGGACATCGTGCGGGCGGGTGAAGCCGTGGCGCTGATTTCCGATGCCGGGACCCCGGGTATTTCCGATCCCGGCGCCCGTGTGGTGGCAGCGATGCATGCGGCCGGCTTGCCGGTGGTGCCGCTACCCGGCGCTTGCGCGGCAGTCACGGCCTTGTCGGCCGCGGGTTTTCTGGCAGAGCAGTTCCTCTTTCATGGCTTCCTGCCCAGCAAGTCGGGGCAGCGGCGGCAGGTGCTGGCAGGGCTGCGCGGACAGCGCGCGGCGCTGGTGTTTTACGAAGCGCCGCACCGCATCCTGGAAACAGTCGCCGATCTAGCCGCTGAATTGGGTGAGCGTACCCTGCTCGTGGCGCGTGAGTTGAGCAAACTGTACGAAAGTATCGTGCGCCTGCCCCTGCAGGAGGCGCATGCCTGGTTGTCCGCGGACAGTAATCGTCAGCGCGGCGAGTTCGTGCTGGTGGTTTCCGGGGCCGAAGTGACGGCGGATGCGGCTGAAGGTGAGCGGGTGCTGCGTCTGCTGCTGGCCGAAGGGCTCGGCAGCAAACAGGCCGCACGTCTGGCGGCAGGGATCAGTGGCGGGGCGCAGAAAAATCTTTACGAATTGGCTGTGCGCCTGAAAAATGGCGAAGAATGACGCGATCCCGGCCGTATCGGGCACCCGCCACCCGGCCGTTACAACAGTGAATCAGGAGAACACCATGGATGCACCAGGCAAGAACGCACAGAGCAAGGCCGTGGCAGACGCTACAACGCTGAACAAGCCGCAGCCCACCCCCGCGCTCAAGGCGAAAGCCGCCGCCAAGCCCCGCACGCCGCGAGCCCGTCAGGTGGCGGCGGGCGATGTGCCGCCGCAGCAGACCATTGCCGGGATCGAGAATTTCACCATCCACAATGCCAGCAGTGCGGCAGAAGAAAAAAAGATGGCTGCCATCAGCGACATCATCGCCAATTCGCCCAGCGAAGAAGCCCTGGTCATGCTCAAACGACTGTTGCGTCAGCAGCAGATCCGTTTCGACGACCAGCATGCGAATCCCGACGAAGAACTGGTGGCCGACTGGCGTTCCGGGGTCTATCCCTACAAGAACCTGATGCAGCGGCGCAATTACGAGCGGCAGAAATACCGGCTGCAGGTGGAGTTGCTCAAGTTGCAGGCCTGGGTCAAGGAGACCGGGCAGAAGGTGGTGATCCTGTTCGAAGGCCGTGACGCGGCGGGCAAGGGCGGCACCATCAAGCGTTTCATGGAGCATCTCAATCCACGTGGCGCGCGCGTCGTCGCACTGGAAAAACCGTCCGAGCTCGAACGTGGGCAGTGGTATTTCCAGCGCTATGTGCAACACCTGCCGACCAATGGCGAAATCGTGCTGTTTGACCGTTCCTGGTATAACCGGGCCGGTGTGGAGCGTGTCATGGGCTTTTGCTCGGATCAGGAATACAACGAATTCGTGCGCCAGTGCCCGGAGTTCGAGCGCATGCTGGTCAGGAACGGCATCCACCTGATCAAGTTCTGGTTTTCGGTCAGCCGCGAGGAGCAGCGCCGCCGTTTCCGCGAGCGCAAGGTGCATCCGCTCAAACAGTGGAAGCTGTCGCCGATCGACATGGCCTCGCTCGATAAATGGGATGACTACGGCAAGGCCAAGGAAGCGATGTTCTTTCACACCGATACGGCGGATGCGCCGTGGACGGTGATCAAGTCGAACTGCAAGAAACGGGCGCGGCTCAATGCCATGCGCTATGTCCTGCATAAGCTGCCGTATGCCAACAAGGATGCCGGTCTGATTGGTAACCTCGACCCGCTCATCGTGGGCCGGGCCAATCTGGTCTACGAGCGGGGCGAGCAGTAAGCGGCCGCGCTGTCAGCTGACGACGTACGCCGCGGCAGCGGTGGCGATCAGCAGCTGACTTTCGTTTTCCAGGCGCATCTGCACCGAGGCAATGCGCCCGCCCAGGCGGGTGATGGTGCCGGTCGCGGTGAATTCGCGACCGATCCCCTGGTGCAGGAAGTCGGTGCGTAAGTCGATGGTGCCGATCCGCCCAAAACGGTGTGCGACCTGCTCGGCGGTTTCGTTGGCGTACTTTTCGGCAATGCCCACCACGGCAGCAAAACCACCCACCGTATCGAGCGCCGCGGCAATCACGCCCCCATGCAGACGGCCGTACAGGTAATGGCCGACCAGTTCCGGGCGCATGGCAAAACGCAGTTGCGCCGCCTGCGGATCGAAGGAAGCGACTTTCAGCCCCAGGACTTCATTGAAGCTGATGCGGTGCTCGAACATGTCGCGCAGGGTGGCTTCCAGGCGCTGTTGTTCAGCGCTGGAGCGGCGTGGGAGGTGGGCGGAAGGAGGTGTCATGGCTGAGTGCTGGAGTAAAAGGCAAGTGCTGGCGAGGCCAGATTCGAGTGCGGGTGAGTGGGGAGCTGTTGGCCGGGCGCTAAGCGGCGACGCACACGCAGTTGCGGCCCGCCGCCTTGGCTTGATAGAGCGCTTTGTCGGCGCGGGAGAAAAATTCGTCGCAGGTCATCTCTTCATCAAGGCAGGTGACCAAGCCGAAACTGGCCGAGATGGGGCCCAGATCAGGCAGGTCCTTGAAGCGAAGGTGACTGATGGCAAGGCGTAAGCGCTCCGCAATGCGCTGGGCATCGGCCAGTCCGGTTCTGGGGAGGAGCACGGCAAATTCTTCGCCGCCGATGCGGCCAAACAGGTTCTGTTTGCGTAGCCCTTTTTGACAGGCTGCGGCGATGGCCTGGAGTACCCGGTCACCGACTGGATGGCCCCAGGTGTCATTGATGCGCTTGAACCAGTCGACATCGAATACGGCCAGCGAGAGAGGCGTCAGCAAGGCTTTGCTGCGCGCCAGTTCATGCGCAGTCGTGTCGTGGAAAAAACGCCGGTTTGCGGCGCCGGTGAGGGCATCCGTATTGGCAAGGTTCTTCAGCTCTTCCTGCAGGTTGTGCAGTTCGGTGATGTCGCTGCTGAAACCGATCAAACCTGCTTCGCCATTGAACACGATGGGCATCTTGATCGACCAGTAATGCCTTTGCTTGCCATCCGGGCTGAGAAAGGATTCCTTGAGGGCGATTTTTTTCTGTTCGGCAAACACGACACGGTCAGCTTGCGAGAACAGATCGGAAAGCTCCTGCCCGACCAGATCGGTTTCCAGTTGGCCGACCACTTCGTCCACCGTCTTGCCGTAGGCGACTGCAATATGCTTGTTGGCATAGAGGTAGCGTCGCTCCCGGTTCTTCACGTAAACGGTGGCATCCAGGTTGTCGAGCACGACCCTGAGCTGCTCCTTTTCCCGACGCAACTCCCATTCCAGTTGTTTCGCGGCCGTGATGTCGGTCGATACGCCGTACATGCCACACACCTGACCTTGCTGGTCGAACAGGGGTTTCTTGATGCTCAGGAAAGTGCGCACCGTGGCGCTGCCCTGGACCTGGTTGGTTTCCTCTCGGGCGATGGTACAGGCCTGTTCGATGGCTTCCTGGTCATTACGTGCGATGTCGGCGGCGGTATCGGCGGCAAAGAAATCGCTGTCCGTTTTGCCAATGATCTGGTCCACATGTTCCAGCGCCAGTAGTTCCAGGCTGGCCCGATTGGCGAAGGTGTAACGCCCGTGCAGATCCTTGGCGTAGATGAAGGTACCCACATCGTCCAGCAGGGTACGCAGCTGCGTCGCATCGAGTGCGAGAGCGGGCGAGGCGCTGTGGTCTGCCGTCATGGCGCGCTTCTCCGGGGGCTATTTGCCGGATTTGGGATAGCCCGCCAGATCGAGCATCTGCTCGTAGAGACTGGCGTTGAAGCCGCGCTGATGCTGGCGGCCGACTTGCAGACTGGGAACAAAGAGATCGCCCACCAGCGCCTTGAGGGCGGCCTGTTCAGCCTCCGTCTGCACGACTTTCTCGGTGAATGGGACACCGCGCGTCTTGAGCAGATCGCGGGCGGGCTGACATTCTTCGCCGCAGTCAGAGGTGGTGTATAGCGTCACCGGAAATCTGGCTGCCGCCTGCCGGGTGGTGAAGGGCAAGCCGTCGTCCGGCTGGGCTTTGCCGCCCACGCGTGCCGCCTGGCGGGCCTGGCCGGGGGGCGGTGTGTCCGAGATGATGGTATGGCCGCTGCTGTCGGTCCAGCGATAGGTCTGGGCATGCGCGGTGCACATGCTGGCGGCAAGCAGGCAGGCCGTGAAGGCGGTGGCAAGATGAAGGCGCACGGGTTCCTCCGGGGGAGTGAGTTTACGCGGCAATCATACCGCTATGGCGCAGGAGTGCGTCGGGGCTGGGTTCGCGGCCGCGGAAGGCCTTGAAGTTCTCCAGCGCCGGGCGCTCGCCGCCGCGCGACAGGATTTCTTCCAGGAAGCGCTTGCCGACCACCGGGTCGAACGGGTCGCCAGCTTCCTCGAAGGCCGCGTAGCAGTCGGCCGACAGCACTTCCGCCCACTTGTAGCTGTAGTAGCCGGCCGCGTAGCCGCCGCCGAAGATGTGCGAGAAACTGTTCGGGAAACGGTGCCACTCGGGCGGAATCAGCACGGCGACTTCGCGGCGGACTTCGTCGAGCACATCCATCACCGTCTTCTCACCCTTGGGGTCGAATTCATAATGCAGGCGCATGTCGAAGATCGAGAATTCGAGCTGGCGCACGGTCATCATCCCGCTCTGGAAGTTCTTTGCCGCCAGCATCTTGTCGTAGAGCGCGCGCGGCAGCGGCTCGCCGGTTTCCACATGGGCGGTCATGCCCTGCAGCACGTCCCATTCCCAGCAGTAGTTCTCCATGAACTGCGACGGCAGCTCGACCGCGTCCCACTCGACGCCGTGGATGCCGGAAACGCCTAGTTCCTCGCCGCGCGCCAGCAGGTGGTGCAGGCCGTGGCCGGTTTCGTGGAACAGGGTGATGACTTCGTCGTGGGTGAAGGTTGCGGGTTTTCCGCCGACCGGGCGGGCAAAGTTGCAGTTGAGGTAGGCAATCGGCTTCTGAATGCCGCCGGTCGTCCGCCGGCGCGAGCGTGCCTCGTCCATCCAGGCGCCGCCGCGCTTGGTCTCGCGGGCGTAGAGGTCGAGGTAGAACTGGCCGACCAGGTCGCCGGCCAGCGTCTCGATGCGGTAGAAGCGCACGTCCTCGTGCCACACCGGCGCCTTGTCTTCCTTGACCTTGACGGTGAACAGGCTCTCGATGACCTTGAACAGGCCGGCGATCACCTTCGGTTCGGTGAAGTACTGCTTCACTTCCTGCTCGGAGAAGGCGTAGCGTGCCTGCATCAGCTTTTCGGAAGCGTAGGCGGCGTCCCAGGGCTGGAAGTCGGTCAGGCCGAGTTCGTCCTTGGCGAAGGCCTTCAGTTCGGCGATGTCCTTCTCGGCGAAGGGCTTGGCCTTCTTCGCCATGTCGCGCAGGAAGTCGAGCACCTGTGCCGGCGTGTCGGCCATCTTGGTGTACAACGAGACTTCGGCGTAGTTGTTGAAGCCGAGCATGGCCGCTTCCTCGGCCTTGAGTTCGAGGATGCGCTTGATCAGCGGGCCGTTGTCCCATTCCGGTTTCGAGTAGCCGTTGTCGATTTCGGCGGCGCGTGTTGCGTAGGCGCGGTACATGCGCGCGCGCAACTCGCGGTTCTCGGCGTATTGCATGACTGGGCCGTAGGACGGCGCGTGCAGCGTGAACTTCCAGCCGTCAACGCCCGCTTTTTCAGCGGCTTCGCGGGCGGCGTCCCTGGCGTAGTCAGGCAGGCCGGCGAGCAGGCTTTCGTCGGTGACGATCTCGGCGAAGGCGTTGGTCGCGTCGAGGATGTTTTCCGAGAACTTGGCGGAAAGCTGCGACAGCTCTTCCATGATCGCCTGGAAGCGCGGTTTCTGGTCTTCCGGCAGTTCAGCGCCGCCGAGGCGGAAATCGCGGATCTCGTTGTCGACGATCTTCCGGCGTTCGGTGGAGAGCGTGGCGTATTCCGGGCTCTGCTTGAGCGCCCGGTACTTGTCGAACAGCTTCAGGTTCTGGCCGAGCTCGGTGTAGAAGCGCGAAACCTCCGGCAGCATCTCGTTGTAGGCCTCGCGCCAGGCGGGCACGTCGTTGACCGAATGCAGGTGGCCGACGACACCCCAGGCGCGGCCGAACCCTTCCAGGCCTTCGCTCAGGGCGCCGGCGAAGTCGGCCCAGGTGGCCGGCGTGCTGTCGGCGGTCAGGCGGTCGACCAGGGCGCGGCCATCGGCCAGCAATTGGGTGATCGCCGGTTTGACGTGTTCCGGCTGGATCAGGTCGAAGCGGGGCAGGTCGGAGAAATCGAGCAGGGGATTGGTGGGTGTCATGGTCGTCGGGGATGAAAAAGGGCGGTCATGCCGCCCTGTTTTTGTCAGAGAGTTTTGCCGGTAAGGCGTTCATAGGCCTCGATGTATTTGGCGCTGGTGCGGGCGATGACCTCGGCGGGTAGCTTCGGTCCGGGCGCAACCTTGCCCCAGTCGAGGGTTTCCAGGTAATCGCGGACGTATTGCTTGTCGTAGGACGGCGGGTTGCTGCCTTCGGCGTACTGGTCGGCCGGCCAGAAGCGCGACGAATCCGGCGTCAGGGCTTCGTCGATCAGATGCAGCGTGCCGGCGGCGTCGATGCCGAACTCGAACTTGGTGTCGGCAATGATGATGCCGCGCGTCGCCGCGTAGTCGGAGGCTTCCTGGTAGAGGCGGATGGCGGCGTCGCGGGCTTCGGCACAGAGTTGCGCGCCGGTTTTGCCGGTGCCCTTGAGCAGGTCGTTGAGGGTCGCGTCGCAATTGGCGGCGGCCTGTTCGAAGGAGACGTTCTCGTCGTGGTCGCCGACTTCGGCCTTGGTCGCCGGGGTGAAGATCGGCTGCGGCAGCTTCTGCGCCATCTTCAGGCCGGCCGGCAGGGCGATGCCGCAGATGGCGCCGGTCTGCTGGTAATCCTTCCAGCCGGAACCGATGACGTAGCCGCGGACCACGGCTTCGATCGGCAGGGGCTTCAGGCGCTTGACGACGACAGCACGGCCACGCACCTGCTCACGCTCGTTGTCGGCGACGACCGATTCAGGGTCGATGCCGGTGAGCTGGTTGGGCACGATGTGACCGAGCTTGTCGAACCAGAAATTGGCGACGGCCTGCAGGACTTCGCCCTTCTTCGGAATCGGGTCCGGCAGGATGACGTCGAAGGCCGACAGGCGGTCGGTGGTGACGATCAGCAGCGTGTCGGCGTCGACCGCGTAGATGTCGCGGACCTTGCCTTTGGATAGGAGCGGCAGGCTGGTGATGGAGGATTCGAAAAGGGGCTGGCTCACGGCAGGCTCCGCAATGTGGAGTTTGAAAGGCGCAAATTATACAGGGGCAGGGGGCATTGTCTGGTGTTGCCCAGGCGAGCGTGAAGCGGCGGTCGAGATTTCTCGCAATGCCGCTGCTGCGGTGAATGGTCTGTCCGATGCGCTGACCGAGCATGCGCACTACGTCAAGAGTCGTGCGGAAGGCGTCGCACAGGAAGCCTACGCCACCCATGCCAGTGCGGTGCGTTGGGTGATCGGCGCCAATATCGTGCTCGGCCTGCTGGTGGCGCTCATCGGTTTTTTCATTTATCGCCACGTTTCTGGTGGGCTGGACCGTATGGTGGGTATGTTTTCCGCCACCGAGCGCAATCTCGACTTTACTGGTCGCCTGCAGATTGTCGGCAACGACGAGTTGAGCCAGGTCGGGCAGGCCTTCAATAATCTGCTGGAGCGGCTGCAGGGCAGTCTCCGCCAGATTTTTGAACACGCGGAGTCGGTTAGCCACGCTGCCCACCGCGTCTCGGCGGCATCCCGTCAGATGTCGGTGGCTTCGCAATACCAGAGCGAAGCGGCGTCGAGCATGGCGGCGGCAGTTGAGGAAATGACGGTGAGTGTCAATCACGTCGCCGACCGCGCCGAAGAAACCCGCCGTCTGGCAACAGGTGCCGGAGAGGTGGCGGTCCGAGGTGAGGCCATCATTGGCGAGACCGTGCAGTCGATCAACGGCATTGCCCATACGGTGCACAGTGCTTCGACACAATTGACGGCGCTTGAGCAGCAGAGCGAGAAAATCAGCAGCATCGTTTCCGTCATCAAGGAAATCGCCGACCAAACCAACCTGTTGGCGCTCAATGCGGCCATCGAGGCCGCCCGGGCCGGAGAGCAGGGGCGCGGTTTTGCGGTGGTTGCCGATGAAGTGCGCAAGTTGGCCGAGCGTACCGGCCAATCGACGCAGGAAATTGCCGCCACCATTTCCCAGATGCTGAGCGGTGCCCAGGGGGCGGTGCAGAGCATCCAGAGCGTCGAGGGGGTGGTGGCCGCCGGCGTCAGTTATGCCGGCGAGGCCAGTGAGGCGATGCGGGAAATCGGCAGCGGTTCGGCGGAAACGGTCGGGATGGTCAGCGACATTACCGGCGCCATCCGCGAACAGGGCGCAGCCAGTACCGACATTGCCCAGCAGGTCGAGAAGATCGCCCAGATGGCCGAGGAAAACAGTGCCGCAGCGCAATCGACGTCGGAGACTTCGGGAGAAATGGAAAAGCTGGCGCAGGAGTTACACGACATCGTTGTCCAGTATCGCGTCTGAGTCCTTCGTGGCGGCGGGCTGGTGCTCGCGCCACGCTCACTCCGTGTTGACGTGCAGCCTGCGGCGCAGGCGGCGTGAGCCCCAGGCGACGAGTAGGGCAATGACGGGGATGGCGCAAGCGGTGATGAGGTCGCTGTCCAGATGGTGCAGCGACTTGGTGCCTTTGGCCAGGTAATGCACCAGTTGCGAGCCGTAGTAGGTGAGCACCACTACGGACAGTCCTTCCACCGTTTCCTGCAGGCGCAGCTGCAGTTTGGCGCGCTGGTTCATCTGCGACAGCAGTTCCTGATTCTGGCGTTCCAGTTCGATGTCTACCCGCGTGCGCAGCAGCTGGCTGTTGCGGGCGATACGGGCGGACAACTCTTCCTGCCGGCGGCTGATGGCTTCACAGGTTTTCATCGCGGGCAGGAGGCGCCGCTGCATGAATTCGTCCAGTGTTGGCAGTCCCGGAACGCGGCTTTCGCGCAGTTCCTGGATGCGTTGCCGGACCATGCCGTGGTAGGCCGCAGAGGCACCGAAGCGGAAGGTGGCGCGGGCTAGGGAATTTTCCACTTCTGCCGCCAGCTGGGTCAGGGCGGCCAGTACGCTGCGCTCGTCCTCCGGGTTGCGGGCCTGGCCGATCCGCGTCATCAACTCTGCCAGCTGCTGTTCGCAGCGGTACAGCCAGCCGCTGACTTCCTTGGCGACGGGCAGGCCAAGCAAGGCCATCATTCGGTAGGTCTCGATTTCCACCAGCCGCTGTACGGTGGCGCCGGCCTGGCGCGGGTTGAGGCTGTCGTTCAGTACCAGGATGCGGGAAAAGCCATTGTCGAGCTTGAAATCGGTGAACACCCAAGCTGCCTGGTCGGCAATCTGTGCCCCACCCAGGGTCCGGCCATTGGGGGCGATGCCGGCGAGGATGCTGTCGGGGTGCGTGTCGCGGGTGGAACGCAGCTCGACATGACAGGCGACCACCAGTTTGCCGGGAATGTCGTGTAGGAGCTCCGGGCGTAGCGCGTCGAAGGCGGTATCGTCGGCTGCCGCGGCGACACCGTTGTCCAGCTTGCGATAAAAGGTGTAGGAGGAAAATTCAGTGTGCAGTTCCCAGCGTAGCCGGAACGCGGCGGTTTCGAGCGACAGGTGGGCGTCCGAACTGTCGACCGTCAGGCATGTCTGGCTCTGGCAGATTTTTTCCAGATTGGCCCGCTCGGCTTCAATTTCGCTCGGTTTGTGCTTGAACACCAGGTGCGACACCAGATAGGGGCCGGCCAGAGAGGTTGACGGGCGGGCGTGGAACTCGTTGTTCAGACGCTGGCGCAGTGGGTGTTCCTGCAGATCGGCAACAAGCAGACGCGGGTGCATGAGGGCGGAGGGGGGTGAATGTTGCAGTGCAAAAGATTGTAGCACCGTGTCAGCATAGAATAGCGCGCTGAAAATCCGGAACGGGGAGTGGAGAGTGCAGGGGATTGACGAAGTCCAGGCGCAGCGTTTGGCGGACGATACGGCGGCGCGGCAGCGCGCCCTGGCGCTCGCCTCTTTCATCGTTGAAGCCCCGGCGGGCGCGGGCAAGACGGAACTGCTGACGCAGCGCGTGCTGCGTCTGCTGGCCGTGGTTAATGAGCCGGAAGAGGTGCTGGCACTCACGTTCACCAACAAAGCTGCCAGTGAGATGCGTGATCGCATTCTGGGCAGTCTGGCGTCCGCCGCGCACACGGCGGACGACCTGCCGCCGCACAAGCAGGAAACCCGGCGCTGGGCACTGGCCGTACGGGCGCGTGACGCGGAACGCAACTGGGGCTTGAGCGCCCACCCCGGACGCTTGCGCATCATGACGCTGGATGCCCTGGCGGCCAGCCTGGGCCGGCAGATGCCGCTGTTGTCGCGTTTCGGCGCACAGCCGCAGGTGACGGAACGCGCCGCCGAACACTACGCGGCAGCAGCGCGGCAGACTTTCGCCCTGCTGGAAGCCGGGGGCGAGATCGGGGACACGGTGGCTGCCGCATTGCGGTTCATGGACAACGATGCCGTGCGTCTGGAGCGGCTGCTGGTTGCCATGCTCGGGCGCCGCGAGCAGTGGTTGCCGCAAGCCGGGCGGGTGGATGGCGGCATGGCGACGCGGGCGGAGGTGGAAGCTGGTTTCACCGCACTCATCGCGGCCGACGTGCGCCACCTGTCCAGTTGTTTCCCAGCCGGCCTGCAGCAGTCCCTGATGCCGTTGGCTCGTTTTGCGGCCAGTTGGCTACCGGAGCGTTTTCCGTTGTTACTTGATTGGCAGCTGGTGCTGACGGACGCGATGAGCGATCTTCCGGTCTGGCAGCAGTTGACCGATCTGTTGCTGACCAGCGACGGCAACTGGCGCAAACAGCTCAACAAGAACATCGGCTTTCCGGCGGACAAGCAATATGCCGCAGAAAAGGCAGCGATGCAGGCGCAGCTGGCGACCTTGTCCGACGTGCCGGGGCTGGCGGCGGCGCTGGCTGCCGTGCGCGAACTGCCAGCGCCGCAATTCAGCGATGCACAGTGGGCGGCGGTGGAGACTTTTTCCCGCCTGCTGCGGCTGGCGGCCGGGCAGTTGTGGCTGATTTTTCAGACCGCCGGCGAAGTCGATTTCATCGAAATCGCCAGCCGTGCCGGCCTGGCGCTGGGGGATGAGGAGGCGCCCACCGACCTGGCGCAGGCGCTGGATTACCGCATTCAGCATCTGCTGGTCGATGAATTCCAGGATACCAGTCCGGGCCAGGTGGCGTTGCTGGAAAAACTGATGCGCGGCTGGACGCCGGACGACGGGCGCACCGTGTTCGTGGTCGGCGATCCGATGCAGTCCATCTACCGCTTTCGCAAGGCCGATGTCGGTCTTTTCCTCAAGGTACGTGCCGCCGGTATGGGGGGCGTGCAGCTCGAACACCTGCGCCTGTTCCGCAACAACCGTTCCTGTCCGGCGGTGGTGGCGTGGGTGAACCGGACTTTCCCCAGTATTTTTGCCGCTGCCGATGAGCCGCTCGCCGGTGCGGTGCGCTTTGCCGATGCCGTGGCGACGCGGGCAGAGGAGGCGCAGAGCGGTGTGTTCGTACATACGGTGCCGGCGGCCGAGGGTACGGATGGCTCCGCCCAGGAAGCACAGCAGGTACTGCAGCTGATCCGTGCCGCCCGGGCACAAGACCCGGCAGGGCGTATCGCCATCCTGGTTCGCGCCCGTCGGCATCTCGACGAGCTGGTCAGCGCCCTGCGCCGGCAGGCGGACGGATTGCGCTTCCAGGCTGTGGAGATCGAAGCTTTGGCCGAGCGCCAGCACGTGCAGGATGTGCTCATTCTTTATCGCGCCCTCAGCCACCGTGCTGATCGGGTGAATTGGCTGGCCTTGCTGCGGTCGCCGTGTTGTGGCCTGCTGCTGGCGGATCTGCATGCACTGGTGGCGAACGATACGCAGCGTACGGTCTGGCAGTTGATGCACGATGAAGAGCGGTTGGCGGCGCTCAGCGAAGATGGGCGCGCGCGTCTGCTGCATGTGCGCGGCGTGCTGGCCCTAGCGCTGGCCGAGCGCCAGCGGCAGACACCCCGGCGCTGGCTGGAGGGAACCTGGTTGTTGCTGGGCGGTGCCGATGCCTTGCCGCAGGCCGCGGATCTGGCCGATGTCGAGCATCTGTTCGACCTGATCGACCGCCTGCACGCCAGTGGCCGCCTGACGCCGCAGGTGCTGGAAGCGGAGGCGGCCGAACTGTATGCGCCGGCGGACCCTCTCGGTGGCGCCATCCAGTTGATGACCATCCACAAGGCCAAGGGCCTGGAGTTTGAAACCGTGATCGTGCCCGGGCTGGCGCGTATTCCCAATCGCGGCGATAGCCCCTTGCTGCTCTGGGACGAAGCATTGGGACAGGATGGGCAGGCGCATCTCCTGGTGGCGCCCATGGCGGCGCGTGGAGAAAAAGCGACCGGGGGGAGTCTTTACGATGTCCTGCGGCAGCTGGAAAAAACCCGCTCGGCGCACGAAAGTGAGCGCCTGCTTTATGTGGCGGCGACACGCGCCATCCGGCAGCTGCATCTGCTGGCGGTGGTGCAGCGCGCGGAATCGGCAGAGAGTGGCGAAGCCTCGTTCAAGGCGCCGCCAGCCGGCAGCTTCCTCGCCCTGCTCTGGCCGCAGGTGAACGCCTTGTGCGCTGCCGCAGCGATGTCAGGCGAGGTGCCGGCAAGCGCTGACCCCGTTTGTGCTCTGGAAGATTTCGTGCCGCCGCTCCTGCGCCTGCAACAACTGCAGGTGCCGGCAGAACTGGCGGCGCTGCCGCCGGATGTGGCGACTAACAGCAGCGTAGTGCACGCCAGCGGCAGCCCGCAGGAGACGCGCGAAACGCTGACCGGAACGCTCATTCACCGTTGCCTCGAATTGATCGTACGCCAGGGGCTGACGGCTTGGCCGCTGGAACGCCTCGATATCTGCCGCGCGGGCTGGCAGCAATGGCTGCAGGCGCAAGGGCTGGCGGCCGCGGATGTTGAACTGGCACTGGCGGACACCCGCCTCGCCCTCGGCAATACGTTGCAATCGCCACGCGGCCGCTGGCTGCTGGCCGATCATCCGGAAAGCGATGTCGAGCAGGGATGGACGACCCGCACGGCAGGCGGTTGTGCACAGCACATCATCGACCGGGTCTTTGTCGCGGACGGGGAGCGCTGGATCATCGATTACAAGAACGTGCGGCTGGCCTCGGCTGAGCTGCCGGCGAAAGCGGAAGAGTACCGGGCGCAGCTCGAACGCTATGCGGCGCTCTTCGCGAGCGACCCCCGCCCGGTTCGTCTGGCGATCTGGTTTGCCTTGCAGGGCGAACTGGTGGAATTGACCGTGTCTGCTTAGTGGAGGCTGGTCGGCGTTAGAAGGCGCGCGGCAAGAGGGCGGCCATCTGCGCTTTGGCGATGGGGTGGTCTTGGCCTGCAGCCTTGCTGATCCATTCTGCCGCCAGCGTATCGTCTTGCTCGATGCCGTTGCCTTCGGCGAGCAGCGTGCCCAGCCAGTGCATGGCATCGGCCTGACCTTGCTGGGCGGCCTTGGCGAACCAGCTGGCGGCAGCTTCCGGGCGTTCTCGGCGCAGGAAGAGCAGCGCCAGCGTCAGCTGGGCATCGGCATCGCCCTGGTCGGCACGCAGCAAGGTTTGCTGCTCGTTTTCGCTCAATTCCAGTTTACCCAGTTGCAACAAGTCTTCCACCACCAGGCGTGACTCCTCCTCCGGTCGGTCGGTGGCAATCTTGCGCAGTAGGCCGTCGGCAATGCGCCGCCACAAGGTGCGCTTGCTCAGGCCGGTGAGAACGACAGCCGTGCTGATGGCGACGTGCGGTTTATGTTGCATGGCGGGAAAGACAGTCAAAACGTCAGGATGCCGTGCCCGGCCACAGTACGCAAGCCCAGACCACGGCCGCATTGATCAGCGCCAGCAGGACGGCGGCACTGCCCATGTCCTTGGCGCGCTTGGCCAGCTCGTGTTTTTCCGGCGACGCCTTGTCGACGATGGCTTCCAGTCCGGAATTGAGGATTTCGACGATGAGCACGAGCAGGATGCTGCCGATCAGTAGCGCCCGCGCCAGGCCGTCCTGCCCGAAATACAGCGCCAGCGGCACGGCCAGCAGCAGGAGCAGCACCTCTTCGCGAAAGGCGGCTTCGTGCTTCCAGGCGGCCGCCAGCCCGTCGCGGGAGTAGCCCAGAGCGTTGAACAGTCGGGTCAGCCCCTGTTTGCCTTTGAATTCCAGGTAATCGCTCATTATTTTTTATCCAGCAGGGGTTTGAGGAAACGTCCGGTATGGCTGGCCTTGCATTTGACCAGCTGTTCCGGGGTGCCGGCAGCGAGAATGCGGCCGCCGCCGGCACCGCCTTCAGGGCCGAGATCGACCAGCCAGTCGGCGGTCTTGATCACGTCGAGGTTGTGCTCGATGACGACGATGGTGTTGCCGTGGTCGGCCAGCCGGTGCAGTACTTTCAGCAGCAGTTCGATGTCGGCGAAGTGCAGGCCGGTGGTCGGTTCGTCGAGGATGTACAGGGTGCGGCCGGTATCGCGTTTGGAGAGTTCCAGCGCCAGCTTGACCCGTTGCGCTTCGCCCCCGGAAAGCGTGGTGGCGCTCTGGCCCAGGGTGATGTAGGACAGCCCGACATCGACCAGGGTTTGCAGTTTGCGGGCGACAGTGGGCACCGGATCGAAGAATTCGCGCGCCTGTTCCACGGTCATCTGCAACACCTCATGGATGTTGCGGCCCTTGTACTGGATTTCCAGGGTTTCGCGGTTGTAGCGCTGGCCGTGACAGACGTCGCAAGGCACGTAGATGTCCGGCAGGAAGTGCATCTCGACCTTGATCATGCCGTCGCCCTGGCAGGCTTCGCAGCGGCCGCCCTTGACGTTGAAGGAAAAACGGCCGGGCGCGTAGCCACGGGCGCGGGCTTCGGGAACCTGGGCAAAGAGTTCGCGGATCGGGGTGAGCAGGCCGGTATAGGTGGCCGGGTTGGAGCGCGGGGTGCGGCCGATCGGCGACTGGTCGACGTTGATCACCTTGTCGAACAGGTCGAGGCCGATGATTTCCTGGTGTGGCGCCGGTTCGCTGGTCGAGCCGTAGAGATGGCGGGCGGCGGCCGCGTACAGGGTGTCGTTGATGAGGGTCGATTTGCCTGAGCCGGAAACGCCGGTGATGCAGGTGAACAGGCCGACCGGTAGTTCGAGCGTGACATCGCGCAGATTGTGGCCGTGGGCGCCGACCACGCGCAGTTGTTTTTCCGGGTCGGGCGGGCGGCGCACGGGCGGCACGGCGATTGACCGCAGTCCACTCAGGTAGGCGCCGGTCAGGGAGGCCGGGTGGGCAGCAACCTCGGTCGGGGTGCCGTGGGCGACGATGTGGCCGCCATGCACGCCGGCGCCGGGACCGATATCCACGACGTAGTCGGCGGTACGGATGGCGTCTTCGTCGTGTTCGACGACCAGCACCGTGTTGCCCATGTCGCGCAGGTTGCGCAGCGTCGCCAGCAAGCGGTCGTTGTCACGCTGATGCAGGCCGATCGAGGGTTCATCGAGCACGTACATGACGCCGGTCAGGCCGGAGCCGATCTGCGAGGCCAGGCGGATACGCTGTGCTTCGCCGCCGGACAGGGTTTCCGCCGAGCGCTCCAGGCACAGGTAATCGAGGCCGACATCGATCAGGAAGGTGAGGCGGGCGGTGATTTCGCGCAGGATCTTGTCGGCGATCTGCGCCTTGTGTCCCGGCAATTGCAGGCAGTTGAAGTAATTGCGTGCTTCCGCCAGGGGCAGACGATTGATCTCGTGCAGGGTCTTGTCGCCGACATGGACATGCCGCGCCTCGCTGCGCAGGCGGCTGCCCTGACAGGTTGGGCAGGTGGAATTGCTGATGTAGCGGGCCAGGTCTTCGCGCAGTGTGGCCGAGTCGCTGGCGCGGTAGCGCCGTTCGATATTCGGGATGATGCCTTCGAAGGTATGGTTGCGTTCGATCTGCCCGCCCTTGTCGGAAAAGTGGCGGAAGCGGATCACTTCCTTGCCCGAGCCGTAGAGCAGGATGTGGCGCAGGTTGTCCGGCAGTTGCTCGAAGGGGGTGTCGACGGAAAAGCCGTAGTGTTCGGCCAGCGATTCGACCAGCGGGAAGGTGAACGGATTTTTCTTGTCCCAGCTGCGGATGGCGCCGGCCGCCAGAGACAGGTGCGGCGCGGCGACGATGCGTTTGGGGTCGAAAAACTGGATGACACCGAGACCGTCGCACTTGGGGCAGGCTCCCATCGGGTTGTTGAAGGAAAACAGGCGGGGTTCCAGTTCCTGCAGCGCGTAGGAGCAGCTTGGGCAGGCGAATTTGGCTGAGAACAGGTGTTCCTGGCCGCTGTCCATTTCCAGCGCGATGGCGCGGCCATCGGCATGGCGCAGGGCCGTTTCGAAGGATTCCGCCAGACGCTGGCGCATGTCTTCACGCACCTTGAGCCGGTCCACCACCACGTCGACAGTGTGTTTGTGCGACTTGGTGAGTTTCGGCACCGCATCCAGCTCATAGACCGTGCCATCGACGCGTACCCGGGCAAAGCCCTGGGCGCGCAGTTCGGTGAATAGATCGAGTTGCTCGCCTTTGCGGTTGGCGACCACCGGGGCAAGGATCATCACCTTGGTTTCGGCGGGCAGCGCGAGCACGTGGTCGACCATCTGCGACACGGTCTGCGCCGCCAGCGGCAGGTTGTGCTCCGGGCAGTAAGGCGTACCGGCGCGGGCGTAGAGCAGGCGCAGATAGTCGTGGATTTCGGTGACGGTGCCGACGGTCGAGCGCGGATTGTGGCTGGTCGCTTTCTGCTCGATGGAAATGGCGGGTGACAGGCCTTCGATCAGGTCGACGTCCGGTTTTTCCATTAGCTGCAGGAACTGCCGGGCGTAGGCGGAGAGCGATTCGACGTAGCGGCGCTGGCCCTCGGCGTACAAGGTGTCGAAGGCCAGGGAAGATTTGCCGGAGCCGGACAGACCGGTGATCACGATCAGCTGGTCGCGCGGCAGATCGAGATTGACGTTCTTCAGGTTATGCGTGCGGGCGCCGCGGATGCGCAGGGTTTCCATGAATCTGGGGAAAAATGGCGAAGGCGAAACTATACGCAAAAGCGGCCGGGAGCGGGTTTTATGCTGGTCGCACGGGACTTTATGCTAAGTTCGCTCGCTGTACCCCAAAACAGTTGTAGCAAAGGAGAGGATATGCGTTTCAAGACCCGCATCATGGCTGCGTTTCTGGCGGTTTTCGGTGTTTTTCTACTGGCCACCGGCTTCGCCATGTACGGTTTGAATCAGGCCAAGCACAGCTTCATCCAGCACGTCGAGCACGATATGGCTTTCGAGCGTGCAGTCGTCGGCATGTACGCACAGGGGCTGCAGAGTGGGCAGGCGCTGCGTAACGTCACGCTCGATCCCGCTAACAAGACGGGGCATGGCAATCTCGCCAAGGCACTGGAAGAGTTCGATGGCTATTTGCAGAAAGCGCAGAGCCTGGCGGCGGGGAAACCAGCGCAAGCCGAACTGTTGCAGCAGGTGCAGAAACTGGCCAACGAGCGCCGGCAGTTGATCGGCGACATCGTCAAGCGGGCAGTGGAGGGGGATCAGGCGGGGGCGGTTGAACTGATCACCAGCAAGGAAACACCGCTCTGGCGGCAGAACCGCACCTTGCTCATGGATGAAATGAAGCGCCTGCAGGAAGCCTTGGCCTCAGCCAAACAAGTCACCCTGAGCACGATCGAGCGCTCTGAACGCTTTACCCTGTTGCTGGTGCTGGGCAGTGTGGTGGTGGCCATCGTGCTGCTGACACGGGTGTTGCGTACCTTGAGCCAGCAACTGGGCGCCGATCCGGCGCCGATCCGGCGCAGGTACGCGAAGTGGCGGAAGCGGTGGCCGCTGGCAACCTCGGCGCGGCCATCCCGGCCGCCGAGCCAGGCAGTGTGATGGCGGCCATGGCCAGCATGCGTGATCGTCTGGCGGATATGGTGGGGAATATCAGCGATAACGCCGAGCGCTTGCTGCAGGCTGCGAGCAACCTGCAGTCGGAGGCGGAACAGGCGGCCGAGCGCTCCAGCGAGCAAAGTGAATCGGTGTCGGCCGTAGCGGCAGCGATGCAGGAAATGACGGTCGGTATCGGGCAGGTCACCGAGCATGCGAGCGAGGCGCGCAATTGTGCGGAAGAGTCCGGCAACCTGTCGCGGCAGGGAGGTACGGTGGTCAATCGTGTGGTGAACGGGATGGTGCAGGTGGCGGAGTCGGTGACGCAGTCGGCGCAGGTGGTTTCTGCGCTGGAGCGGGAGTCGGAAAAGATCGCCGCCATCGTCGGCGTCATCAAGGAAATTGCGGATCAGACCAATCTGCTAGCGCTGAATGCGGCCATCGAAGCGGCCCGGGCCGGCGAGCAGGGGCGCGGTTTTGCCGTGGTGGCCGACGAAGTGCGCAAATTGGCGGAGCGAACGGCACAGTCGACGGTGGAAATCGCCAGTACGGTGGATGTGGTGCGCAATGGCATCCAGAGCGGTGTGAGCCGCATGGAAACCGGGGTGCAGCTGGTCAATACCGAATCTGCAGACGTTGCCGAGGCCGGTGAAACAATCGCGACGCTGCAAAATTACGCCGAGCAGGTGGTTAGTGCGGTCAATCAGATCGGTGACGCACTGGGCGAGCAGAATGCCGCCAGCAGCGAGATCGCCCGGCGGGTGGAAGTCATTGCCCAGATCAGTGAACAGAATGCCAATGCGATCCAGCACAGTGCCAGCGCTGCCAGCGAACTGCAGCGCCTGGCGCAGGGTTTGAGCGAGGCGGTGCGGCATTTCCGGGTGTAAGGGAAAGGCCGGGGGCGGGCAGCCTCCGGCTCCGTGGCTTGTTGACGGTTTTGTCTTGGCGCTGCGCTGTATTCGGCGCTGTGGCGCGAGCGTACTTTCTTTTGCTTTGCCAAAAGTAGCCAAAGAAAAGGCGACCCCGGGTCGGTGACCCCCGCGGGGCTACCCTGCGCGCTTTGGCTTGCGCAGGGGCTGCGCAAACTCGGGGCTACGTCCCTCCGGCATGCTTGCATCAATGCGAGCACCACTGTGCCTCGCAGGGAATTCCATCCCCGTTGCTATCTTTTCAGCTGACCTTCCTGCAGCATGGGTCACTCTCCCGCCAACCGCGCCAGCAGTTGCTGCATCGCCTGGCCGCGATGTGAGAGGCGGTTTTTCAGGGCGCTATCCATTTCTGCTGCCGTTTGCTCGAGTGCCGGGATGTAGAACAGCGGATCGTAGCCAAAGCCGGCGCTGCCGCGTTGTGCGTGCAGGATTTCACCGTGCCACTCGCCTTCGGCAATCAGCGGTTGCGGGTCTTCGGCGTGGCGGCACAGCACCAGAAGGCTGACGAAGTGGGCGCGGCGGTCGCTGTGGGGGGCAAGGTCGGCCAGCAGTTTAGCGTTGTTGCGGGCATCGGATTTGGGGTCGCCGGCGTAGCGGGCGGAGAGGACGCCCGGGGCGCCCCCGAGTGCGCGCACGCATAGGCCGGAGTCGTCGGCGAGTGCCGGCAGGCCGCTCAGGTGGGAGGCATGGCGGGCTTTGGCGAGCGCGTTTTCGATGAAGGTGGGGTGCGGCTCTTCGGCTTCCGGGATGGAGAGTTCGCCCTGGGGAATCAGGGTGTAGCCCAGCGGCGCCAGCAGGGCGTCGAGTTCCTTGAGCTTTTTCGCGTTGTTCGAGGCCAGGACGAGTTGCTTCATGCTGCGAGCGCCTGTTCCTGGGCGGCGATCAGCTGGCGGATGCCGAGTTGGGCCAGATCGAGCAGGGTGTTCATTTCGTTGCGGCTGAATGGCGCGCCCTCTGCGGTGCCCTGCACTTCGACCAGGCCGCCGCTGCCGGTCATGATGACATTCATGTCGGTGTCGCAGGCGGAGTCTTCCGGGTAGTCGAGGTCGAGTACCGGGTTGCCGTTATAGATGCCGACCGAGACAGCGGCGATGTGATCGGTGAGCGGATTGGCAGCGAGCTTGCCACTGCGGACCAGGCTTTCGCAGGCGTCGTGCAGGGCCACCCAGGCGCCGGTGATGGCTGCGCAGCGGGTGCCGCCGTCGGCTTGCAGTACGTCGCAGTCGAGGGTGATCTGGCGCTCGCCGAGCGCCTTCAGGTCGGTGACGGCGCGTAGCGAACGGCCGATCAGGCGCTGGATTTCCTGGGTGCGTCCGCTCTGCTTGCCCTTGGCGGCTTCGCGCGCGCTGCGGGTGTGGGTGGAGCGCGGCAGCATGCCGTATTCGGCGGTGACCCAGCCCTGGCCTTTGCCACGCAGGAAGGGTGGCAGGCTTTCTTCGACGGACGCGGTACACAAGACCCGGGTGTGGCCCATTTCGATGAGCACCGAGCCTTCAGCGTGGCAGGTGAAAGCGCGGGTGATTTTGAGCGGGCGCAACTGATCCGCAAGGCGCTGGCTGGGACGCATGGTTTTCCTTAGATTTTGCCGGGTTTGAATTTGTCGATGGCGGTGCGGATTTCTTCAATCGCCGCTTCAATCTCGTCTTCTGAGAGGTCGCTCTTGTAGTTGGGGTTGCGGCCGAATTCGTCGAGGCGGGTGGTGACCTCGCTCAGTCCCATGGTGTGGGTTGAAATCAGGCTGCTTTCCGGTTCGACGTAGCCATCTTCCCAGCGCACGACAACCAGGGACAGGTTGTCGCCGCGCGGGCCACCGAGCTTTTCGGCATGTGTCATGAGTTTGGGCAGGGCGGCAAGGAGGTTGGTGTCTTTCAACCTGCCGGCGATGAGGTCGCCCGGAATTACGCCCCACAGGCCGTCGGTGCACAGCAGCAGGATGTCGTCGCGTTCCAGCGGGGTTTTACGGGACAGGTCGATTTCCGGCGACGACGGGCTGCCCAGGCAGCTGTAGATTTTGTTGCGATCCGGGTGGCTGATGGCCTGCTGTTCGGTAATCAGCCCTTCTTCCACCAGCAGGCGGATGCGGGAGTGGTCCTTGGTCTGCACCATGACCCGGCCGTTACGCATGAGATACAGGCGCGAATCGCCTACGTGCGCCCAGTAGGCGATGCTGTCCTGCACCAGACAGGCCACGCAGGTGGTGCGCGGGGATTCGCTCATCTGGTGGCGTTCGACGTAGTCGAGGATCGCCAGGTGCGCCCGGTTCATGTTCTGTTGCAGGAAGCTGAATGGGTCCGCCAGCCTCGGCTGGGCTGCTTCCTGGAACGCATCGACAAAGGTCTGCACGGCAATCTGGGCAGCAATTTCACCGTAGTGGTGGCCGCCCATGCCATCGGCGACCACCATCAGCAGCGCATCGCGCGAATAGCAATAGGTGGTGCGGTCCTCGTTGTTGGCGCGCCCACCTTGGCGGTTGTCCTGGTAAATGGTGAATTTCATCGGGCGCTGGTCCGGAAGCGGTTGACGAAACGCCCCATCCAGCCTTCCTTGCGCACATTAGGCGGGTGCACTTCGGCAACCAGGGCCTTTTGCAGGGAAAAGACGCTTTGCGGGCGATAGAGATGATTGAGGCTCATGCACCAGTCGATGATTTCCAGCAGGCGGTCGGAGTATTTGCCCTCCCAGCGCACCATGGCGGGAACCAGCTGGTCCTTCTTCAGACGTTCATCCGCCGGCTGCGGCGCGGCTCCGGCGAGGCAGGCGTACATCGAGGCGCCGACGCTGTAGATGTCACTCCAGGGGCCGAGATGCCTGCGGTCGCCATAGTGTTCCGGCGACGCGAAGCCCGGGGTGTACATCGGTTTGAGCATGGGCTGGTCGCTGGTCAGGGTCTGGCGGGCAGCACCAAAATCGATGAGCACCGGGGTCAGGTCGCTGCGCAGGTAAATATTGGCCGGTTTGAGGTCCAGGTGCAGCAGTTTGTTGGTATGCACCTCGCGCAGACCGTTCAGCATGCGGGTGAAGACGCCGCGCATGAACCGCTCGGACAGCTTGCCATGGTGGCGCCGGATATGCTCCTGCAAGGTACAGCCATGTTCGTATTCCATCACCATGTATACCGTATCGTTGGCGCGGAAAAAATTCTTCACCCGCACGACGTTCGGGTGAGACAGCATGGCCAGGGCCCGGCCCTCCTCGAAAAAGCATTTCATGCCGTAGCGGAAGGCGCCCAGGTGGTCTTCGGTGATGACCGGGCGGGTCTCGCCATGGGCACGCAGGGCGAGGGTGTTGGGCAGGTATTCCTTGATGGCGACTTCCTTGCCGTCCGGGTCGCTAGCCAGGTAGACGATGGAAAAGCCGCCGAGCGAGAGCTGGCGCTTGATGGTGTACTCTTCCAGCGCAAAGCCGCTGGGCAAGGGAGCGTTGGCTTGTTCCGCCATGAGTCTCGCGGTTATGATGCAATCAAGCGGCCATTGTCGGTCGTGTTGCCCGCCCTGTAAAGCAAAGAGGTAGTTTCAATGATCTGCAGCATGACCGGATACGCTGCCTGCACCCGCCACGTCGATGGCGGTACCCTGCAGCTGGAAATAAAAAGCGTCAATTCCCGCTATCTTGATTTTCATTTTCGCGTTGGCGAGGAGTTGCGTGCCAGCGAAATCCCCCTGCGCGAACTTTTTTCCAGCCATATCAAGCGGGGCAAGGTCGAATGTCGGCTGTCCTTCCAGGCGCAGGCACAGCGCAGCGACACCCTGCAGTTGAACGAGGAATTGCTGGCCGCCCTGAGCAAGCTTGGTGACGAAGTGCGCCAGCGCCAGCCGGGGGCTGCACCGCTGTCAGTGAACGAAATCCTGCGCTGGCCCGGCATGTTCGGTGAACAACGGGTCGATTTCGCGGCGCTGGTGCCCGAAGTGCTGGCCGCTGCACGCGAGGCGCTGGCTGAATTCACCGCCAGCCGTGCCCGCGAAGGCGAAAAATTGGCCAATGTGCTGCGTGATCGGGTGGCCGGCATGCGTGCCATCGTTGCTGCCGTGGCGCCCCGCATTCCGCAGGCACAGGCGGCGTTTACCGAAAAGCTGCGGCAGCGCCTGGAAGAAGCGCTGGGGGCGGCCAATGATGAGCGCATTCTGCAGGAAGTGGCCGTGTTTGCCACGCGGATCGATGTGGCCGAAGAGCTGGCCCGCCTCGAGGCTCACCTGAGTGAAGTCGAGCGTGTCCTCAAGGCCGGCGGTGCGACTGGTAAACGTCTCGATTTCCTGATGCAGGAACTGAACCGCGAAGCTAACACCCTGGCCTCCAAATCCGCTGTCACCGAAGTGTCGCAAGCAGCGATGGAATTGAAGCTGGCAATCGAACAAATGCGGGAGCAGGTGCAGAACCTGGAGTGATCTGCGAAAATGGCATCTTTGCTTTCTGCCGAGTCGCCATGTCGCCGCAACAAATTCAAGCTATCGCCCCTGTTGAAACCATCGTCGCCGAGCTGAAAGCGGGGCGGATGGTGATTCTGGTCGATGAAGAGGATCGTGAGAACGAGGGCGATCTGGTCATGGCCGCCGAGCACGTGACGCCGGAAGCGATCAATTTCATGGCGAAACATGGGCGTGGCCTGATCTGTCTGACCTTGACCGAGGCCCGCTGTCGCCATCTCGGCTTGAGCCAGATGGCACGTAGCAATGGCACCCAGTTCGGTACCGCGTTCACCGTGTCCATTGAGGCGGCAGAGGGCGTGACCACCGGCATTTCGGCCGCCGATCGGGCACATACCATCCGTACGGCCGTGGCGCGGACGGCGGTGGCGGCCGACATCGTCCAGCCGGGCCACGTATTTCCGATTACTGCGCGTGATGGCGGTGTGCTGGTGCGTGCTGGCCATACCGAGGCCGGTTGTGACCTGGCCGGGATGGCCGGGCTGGAACCGTCGGCTGTGATCTGCGAGATCATGAACGACGATGGCAGCATGGCGCGCTTGCCGGAACTGATTGAATTTGCCCGTCAGCACGAGCTGAAAATTGGGACCATTGCCGACCTGATCCATTATCGGGCTGCGTCCGAAACCTTGGTTGAATGTGTCAGCAGCAAGACCATTACCACCGCGCACGGAGATTTCGTGTTGCACGCCTTCGTTGATCGTGCCGGCAGTGCGACCCACCTGGCGCTGGTGAAGGGGGAGATTCCCGCGTCCGGCGAGACCCTGGTGCGGGTCCATGAACCGTTGTCGGTGCTGGACTTTCTTGATCCGGCCAGCGGCCGGCAGTCTTTTTCCATTGATCAGGCGATGGCAGCGATGGCAGCGAACGGCCATGGCGTGATCGTCCTCATGCATCGTCCGGAAGACGGTGCGGCGCTGCGGCAACGCCTGCAGAAACCTCTGGATGCCCCGCGTACTCAGCGCAAATGGGATCCGCGTACCTATGGCATTGGCGCCCAGATCCTGCGTGATCTCGGTGTGCGCCAGATGCGGCTGCTTTCCAGTCCGCGCAAGATGCCCTCCATGACCGGCTTCGGCCTGGAAGTCACCGGTTTTGTATCCACCCCTGCGGAGCTTTGAGCCATGTCCCGTTTTGACAACATTTTTGAATTCGATAGCAACCTCGATGGCCGTGAATTGTCCGTCGGCATCGTCATGAGCCGCTTCAACCGGCCGGTCTGCGAAGGGCTGCTGTCGTCCTGTGTGGCCGAATTGAAACGTCTGGGCGTGGCCGACGAGGACATGGCGATTGCCACCGTGCCGGGGGCGCTGGAAATTCCTTTGGTGCTGCAGACGATGGCACAGAGCGGCCAGTACGATGCGCTGATCGCTCTGGGCGCGGTGATCCGTGGCGATACCTATCATTTTGAAGTGGTTTCCAACGACGCCTGCCGCGCCATCATGGAACTGCAATTGCATACGGGTACGCCGATCGCCAACGGCATCCTGACCTGCGACACCGATGAGCAGGCCGAGGTGCGCATGCAGCCCAAGGGTGCGGAATGCGCGCAGGCGGCGGTGGAAATGGCCAACCTGCAGGGAGCATTGAGCAATGACGACTAAGCCGCACGCGGCTGCCAAGCCGAAATCCGCCCGTCGCCGGGCCCGCGAGTTCATCCTGCAGGGCCTGTATCAGTGGCGTGTCGGCGGTGCCGACGAAGCGGCGATTGAAGCCTACGCGCCGGAAATGGAAGGGTTCGACAAGGCCGACCGCACCTTCTTCGTCGGCACCCTGCGGGGCGTGCTGGCCCAGCGCGATGATCTGGTGGCGCGGATTGCGGCGCATATCGACCGGCCGTACGAAGAGTTGTCGCCGATCGAAGCGGGTGTTCTGCTGCTCGGCAGTTTCGAGTTGATCCATCATCCGGAAACGCCGTATCGGGTCATCATCAACGAAGCCATCGAGCTGGCCAAGGCCTTTGGCGGTACCGATGGTCACAAATACGTCAATGGCGTGCTCGACAAGATTGCCGCGCAGGTGCGTGCGCAGGAAGTCAATGCACGTCAGAACGGGCGCTGAACGGTGGCTGACGCAGGTGAATTCGGGCTGATTGCCCGTTACTTCACCCGGCCGACACCGTCGGCCCTGCTCGGTCCAGGCGATGATTGCGCGCTGCTGGCGCCGACGCCGGGCAAGGTGTTGGCGGTGACCACGGATATGCTGGTGGCGGGCGTGCATTTTCTGCCGGATACCGACCCGGAACGTCTGGGCTGGAAATCTCTGGCAGTGAATCTGTCCGATCTGGCAGCGATGGGGGCGACGGCGCGCTGGGTGACGCTTGCCGGCGCCTTGCCAGCCGCCGATGAAGCCTGGTTGGCGGCTTTTGCCCGCGGTTTTTTTGCCTGCGCCGAGGCGCATGGGGTTGAATTGGTTGGCGGCGATACCACGGCCGGCCCGCTCAATTTATGTGTGACTGCGTTGGGCGAAATCGAGCCGGATCAGGCCCTACGCCGTTCCGGCGCGCAGGTGGGGGATGAGGTCTGGGTGTCCGGCCGTCCCGGGCTGGCGGCGCTGGGGCTGGCCCATCTGCAGGGGCGGGTCAGCCTGCCTGAACCCTGGCCGCGTTTATGTCTGGCGGCCCTGGAAAAACCCCGGCCCCGGCTGGCGCTGGGGGCGGCCTTGCGTAGCGTGGCACACGCCGCAATCGATATCTCGGACGGCATGCTGGCTGATCTTGGCCACTTGGCGCGCGCTTCTGGTCTGGCGGCGACCCTGCACCTGGTGCAGTTGCCACAGTTGCGCGAACTGGCCGGCAGTGGCGCTCGCTACGATGCCGATTTGCGGCGCCTGGCTCTGGAATGCCAGTTGAGCGGCGGCGATGATTACGAATTGTTATTTACCGCTGCTCGCGGGCAGCACAACCGCATTGCCGAGATTGCCGCCGAATTGGAGCTACCGTTGTGGTGCATCGGCGAAATGAGCGCCGGGACGCCCGGTGCCGTGCAGGTGCTGGACCCGGATGGCGAGCCGGTTGAATTTGCCCGGCGCGGTTACGAGCATTTCCAGGCGGCTGTCCCTGACCAGGCGCCACACGCCCATGGCTAAACACCGACCTGGCCTGCGGTTTCTGCTGGCGCATCCAGCGCATTTCTTCGCTTGCGGCTGTGGTAGTGGTCTGGCCCCGTGGGCGCCGGGGACTTTTGGCACCCTGTTTGCCTGGATCAGCTTCGTGCTGTTCCGTCCCTGGTTCGATGAAAGCGCCTTGCTGTTCCTGTTGGCCGTGGCCTATCTGGCCGGCATCTGGTTCATCGATCTGACAGGGCGAGCCTTGGGCGACCCGGATCACGGCAGCATCGTCTGGGACGAAATCGTTCCCTTCTGGCTGGTGCTGCTGCTGACCCCATCCGGTTTCTGGTGGCAGCTTGCGGCTTTTGTCCTGTTCCGTTTTTTCGACATTACCAAACCGCAGCCAGCGCGCTATTTCGACACGCACGTGAAAAACGGCTTCGGGGTCATGGCCGATGATCTGATCGCCGCCGGGTATACGCTGTTTTGCCTGGCGTTGCTGAAGGTGGCGTTGGCGCCCTGATGACTACCACTGCCTGCTTTCGGTCGGCAGGGGGCGGGGGGCTCATTTTTTTGTCTTGCGCCGCATTTTTCCGGGTGAGGTCGAGGCGGTGGGTGTGGCCAGCGCTTCGGGGCGGCACAGCCAGCGGGCCAGGGGGAGCTGGCGTCGTTGCTCCTGGATGGCTGCCAGGGGGAAGCGGCTGAAGCGCAGGCCGTGCTGGCGCTCGTACTTTCTGAGCTGCCAGAGCTGGGTAATTTCGGCGCCGAACGAGAACATGGCGAAGGCGGCAATCGCCAGCAGGAATGGAAGCAGCAGAAACAGTAGGGAAAAACGCCCGAAGCCCAAGGCCTCGAGTACCGGTGCACTGCCAATTCCCAGGGGAATGAGCAGTTTTTTCCAGGGGCTTACGGGAGGAGGTGGGGCGTGCTTCAGCAACTGCTGCTTCAGATCCACCCTCTGCTGGAGCCAGGCTTCCGGATCAGCACGTATGGCGCGACGCCCGTTCCGGACCCCGATCAGACCCGCCAGCGCCATGCCCACGAGGCTGTACAGGGCCACCCGGACGGCCAGTTCTGCTGCCCCCATGAGGATGGAGAAACAAGCGCCGATGCAGCCCAGGACAATGGAAAGCACGAGCAGGGTGCCCCATATGTTCCCGCCCATGGAGCTCAGGGTGCCCTGGTGCGAACGGTATTGTTCCCAGACCCCGAACATCCCAGCAGCTGCAGCAAAGGCAGTGTAAGTCCAGATTCCCGGCTCAATTCCGTAGGGGACGAGGGCAGCAAAGGGAATCGCGATGCCCATCCCGAGGTAGTACGGCGCCACATACCTGAGCTGAAAGGGGAGGGAGGTATTAGTCCCTGTTTTCATGGGAAAAGTCGGCAGATGACCGTGCGAATTTCTCGGCCGACTACATGCTGGCGCGGGTATAGCTGATCATCGCCTCGGGGATGCGGCTGAGCGGCATGATTTCGTCCGCTGCGCCCAGCTTGATCGCCTCGCGCGGCATCCCGAACACGACACAGCTGGCTTCGTCCTGGGCGATGGTGCGGGCGCCGGCATCATGTAATTCCTTCAGACCGCGGGCACCGTCGTCGCCCATGCCGGTCATGATGATGCCCAGGGCGTTGCTGCCGGCAAATTTGGCGACTGAGCGAAAGAGCACGTCCACCGAGGGCTTGTGGCGGTTGATGAGCGGACCATCGGTGACTTCCACGATGTATTGCGCGCCGCTGCGCTTGAGCAGCATGTGTCGGCCCCCCGGGGCGATCAGGGCGCGCCCTGGTACCACACGGTCGCCGTCGCGCGCCTCGCGGACTTCGATCTCGCACAGGCTGTTGAGTCGTTCGGCAAACATGGCGGTGAACTTCTCCGGCATGTGTTGCACGATGACGATGCCCAGACAGGTGGCGGGCAGGCGGGTGAGGACGGTTTCCAGTGCCTGTGTGCCGCCGGTCGAGGTGCCGATGGCGATCAGTTGATCGGTCGTGCGGGCCATGGCGCCCGGGGTGCCCGGCGCGAGCATGGCGTCCACGCTGATTTTCGGGCGGTGCTGCGGCGCGCTGGCGGCTGCCTGGGCGCGGGGCAGGGCGCGCAGGTTGGCGCGGGCAGCGGTGCGCACGGCTTGGACGATGTCGTTGGCTGAATCCTCCAGGAAGCCCTTGAGGCCGGCCTTGGGTTTGGTGATGATGGTCACGGCGCCAGCCGCCATGGCATCGAAGGTGGCCTGGGCTCCGGTTTCAGCCAGCGAGGAGCAGATGATGACCGGGGTCGGGCGTTCGCTCATGACCTTGCGCAGAAAGGAAATGCCGTCCATGCGCGGCATTTCGATGTCGAGAACGATGACATCGGGCCAGGCGGCGCGCAGCTTGTCGATGGCGAAGACAGGATCGGAGGCGGTGGCGATGACCTCGATGCCCGCATCGCGGGAGAGCGCCTTGGAAACCACCTGGCGCACGAGGGCCGAGTCGTCCACGATCATGACCTTGATCTTGCTTGTCATGCTTATTCCTTGCGATAAATGGTGGGACTGACCTGGCGGAGGCTGGAGACGATGCCGTTCAGCGTTTCCGAATGGCCAATGATGAAATGTCCGCCTGGCCGCAGGTGGGGAAGAAGATGCGAAACCACCCGGCGCTTGGTGTCATTGTCGAAGTAAATCATGACGTTGCGCAGGAAAATGACGTCGAACAGGCCGACGTCGGCGGTGACTGGCTGAGTCAGGTTCACCTGCAGGAAATTCACGCGTGCCCGCAACTCGGCGTTGATCAGGAAGGTGCCTTCCTGGCTACGCACGCCCTTGCGGCAGAATTTGCTCAGGAAAGGACGCGGGATACCGTCGATGCGGGTCATCGGGTAATGCCCCTGGCGGGCCTTGTCGAGAACCTGGGTGCTGATGTCCGAGCCCACGATCTCCCATGCCTTGCTGGCGAGCGTGTCGGCCAGCACCATGGCGATGGTGTAGGCTTCCTCGCCGCTCGAACTGGCGGCACTCCACACCCGGAACGGTCGTTCGCCGCGCCAGCCGCGCAGGATGTGCTGACGCAGGAAGTCAAAATGCTTGGGTTCGCGGAAAAAGTAGGTTTCGTTGGTGGTGAGCAGGTCAACCATGACCTGCAGTTCCTCCGGATGTTCGCCATTGGCGAGCATCCGGTAGTACTGGCTGTAGCTGTCCAACTGGTAATGGCGCAGGCGTTTTTGCAGGCGGCCGACGAGGAGGACTTTTTTGCTGTCGCTCAGACTGATGCCGGCGATCTTGTAAATGAGTCGCTGGAAAAGGGCGAATTCCTGATCGCTGATTGCGCTTTCGCTCATCAGAACAGCTCGATTTTCTTGCTGATGCTGGCCGCGCGACTGGCCTGAAAGTCAGCATAGGCCTGTTCTTCCCGGCGCATGGTTTCCTGGCTGACCAAGCGGGAAGTGACTCGCTTGCAGTAGGCGTCACCGGTGGCAGGTACAAACAGGATCTTGCGTGACCATGGGCCGAGGAAATCCGATGCCACGATGGGTATTCCTTCCTGATCAAGCCACTGGTGCGCAAAGTCGACGTTACGCTTGCCGACGTTGAGCGCGCCAGGAACGGTTGTATCGATGACCGCCCCACCGCCAAAGGCTTTGGCGCACAAGCGATGCTTGGTCGCGCCGCGTGCCAGCATGCCGTTATAGAGGGCGGTCATGCTGGCATCACCGGCCAGCAGGCTGTCTTCGTCAATTTTCGTGCTTTTCATCTTGGGCAGCATGAAGTGATTCATGCCGGCTAGGCGCAAGACGGGGTCATAGAGACAGACTGCAACGCAAGAGCCCAGCAGTGTGGAAATTGGTCGCTCAGCCTCCACTACCCATTCGCCGGGGCGGATGTTGCGGGACATGCGTTCAATTTCATTCGTCGGCAAGGCCGCGTAGTCGATCATGCTGGTAGCTTGCCGATGTTGTTCAGGTTGTTTCGATCGGGTTGCTTTCGGCGACCTGCGTCAGCATGGAAATTTCCTCCACCGAGAGGACCCGGCCCACGTCAAGAATGATGACGAAACGGCCATTCACTTTGCCCATTCCGGAGATGAAGTCGGTGCGGATCTTGGCGCCGAAAGCGGGCGGCGGCTCGATCTCGCTGCGTGCAATTTCGAGTACTTCGGATACGGCATCGACCATGACGCCAATATCGTGCTTTTGCTCGTCCTGCTCCAGTTCGATGATGATGATGCAGGTCCGCCGCGCCACGCTGGTCGATTTGCCACCAAAACGGCAGGACAGATCTATGACCGGCACCACGGCGCCGCGCAGGTTGATCACGCCACGAATGAAGGGGGGCATCATGGGAATCTCGGTGACGCTGCCGTACTCGATGATTTCCTTGACGTTGAGGATGGCGACAGCAAACATCTCGCCGCCCAGGGTGAAGGTCAGATATTGCTGCGGGGCATTGTCGGTTGCGACAAGTACCCCGCCCCGGGCGGGCCCGGGGGTGGGGACTAGCTGGCTCATCGTCCGTCTCCGCTCAGAATTTCTCGAAATCCGTGTCGTCGATCAGCGAGGCTACCGAGCGTGCAGGGGCACGGGCCGGTGTGCTGGATTGACGCGGGGGGGTGGCGCGAGCCACCGGCGAGCCGTGACTGCGACTGCCTTGTGCCCCATCGACCGAGAAGAATTCCATCAGCTGCTGCAACTGACCCGCCTGGCCGCCCAGTTCTTCGGCGGTGGCTGCCAGTTCTTCGGAGGCAGAAGCGTTCTGCTGCGTGGCTTTGTTGAGCTGACCCATGGCACTGTTGATCTGCGCCACGCCGGTTGATTGCTCTTGACTGGCCGAGGCGATTTCCTGCACCAGGTCAGATGTCTTCTGGATGCTTGGCACCATTTCGTCGAGCAGGTTACCTGCCCGTTCTGCCATCTTGACGCTGGACCCGGCCAGTTCGCCAATTTCCTGCGCCGCCACCTGGCTGCGTTCAGCAAGTTTGCGCACTTCTGCGGCAACTACGGCGAAGCCCTTGCCGTGTTCGCCAGCACGAGCGGCTTCGATGGCTGCGTTCAGCGCCAGCAGGTTGGTCTGATAGGCAATATCGTCGATGATGCCGATTTTGTCGGCAATCGACTTCATCGCGTCGACCGTCTTGCCAACGGCCTCACCGCCTTCACCGGCTTCCTTGGCCGACTTGGTGGCCATGTTGTCGGTGATCTTGGCATTTTCGGTGTTCTGGTTGACCGAGGCTGTCATCTGTTCCAGGCTGGCAGTGGTTTCTTCCACGCTGGCAGCTTGTTCCGATGATGCCTGGCTCAGCGACTGAGCCGTGGCAGAAACCTGGCCGGAGGCGTTGGACAGTGCATCGGCGGCCGTGATGATCTGCGCAATCGTTTCCGACAGCTTGCCGATGGTGTCGTTGATGGCGTCCTTGAGGACTGCAAAGTCCCCTTGGTAGGCCTGGGTGATGGTCTGTGTCATATCGCCTTGCGACATGGCCCCCATGACGCGCTGAACGTCCTGGATTGGCGAAACGACTGCGTCAAGAGTCTCATTGACGTCCTCGACGATGCGGCGGAAGTCCCCTTGGTGCTGGGCTGTATCAGCGCGGGTTTCGAGCTTGCCGGCTACAGCGGCGGCGCTCAGCATGTTGGCGTCTTCAACCAGCTTATTGACGGCGGTGATACAGGTGTTGAGGTTGTTCTTGATGGTGTTGAAATCACCGTTGTAGGTATCGGTGATTTTTTCAGGGATGTCGCCCTTGGAGATGCGGTCGACGTAGTTGGCGGCGACGTTCAAGGGGCCGATCACGGCGTCGAGGGTCTCATTGACGCCTTCGACGACACGGCGGAAGTCGCCCTGATGCTGGGTGGCGTCAGCTCGGGTGGCGAGGCGGCCTTCGATGGCAGCAGTACTCAGGGTGTTGGCGTCAGCAATGAGTGCTTGTATCGATGCCTGGGCAGCAGTCACCGAACGCATGACTTCAGCGACTTCATCCTTGGCGGTGCTTTTCAGTTCGAAATTCATGTCGCCGGCAGCCATCTTGCGGACGGCATCGACCACCTGGTTGATCGGGCGGGTCAGGCTGCGCGTGATGAGGGTGGCGAACAGCAGGGCGAGGAGAATGGCTGCAGCGGACAGCGTGAGCACCAGAGTGCGTGCCGACTGTGCTTGTTCAACGGAGGCGGCGCCATTTTTTGCAGTGAGTTCAGTGAGATACTTGATGAGCTCATCGACCGATGCAACATAGGCATTCTGCTGGCGGCGGATCTCGGTTAGCATGAATTCGGTAGCATCGTCGCGTCGGCCAGCCTTGACCATTTCAATGAATTTTTCCTGGGCTGGTACGTAGGCGGTGCGGGCGTCGATCAGCTTTTGCAGCATGGCGCGGCCTTCGGCCGTATTGAAGGTTGTGCTCATCTGGTCGATGCGCTCACCAATGATCTTGCGGGCAGCGACGAGCCGGGTGAACTCCTGCTCGACTTCTTCCGGTGTCTTGACCAGTAGGGAGTTGCGCATGGTGCGGGCGATGATGTTGAGAGAGTCGATAATATCGTTGGCGGCTGTCAGTTTGGGCAGGCGGTCATTCACCACCAGTTCGATGTCGTCACTCAGCGCCTGGAAGCGCATCACGCTGAGAACAGCAATGACGATCAGCAGGATCAATGTGATGGCAAAACCCAATGCAAGCTTGGTTCCGACTTTTAAATTGTTTAGCACGGTGGACTCCTCGTTTCCGCTTGGAAGGTCAGTTTCAAAAATTTAGTTCTGTTTGGTTCTAGGCTCCCTGGCGGGGAGCCGCCAGGCTGCTGTTCATGTCACGTTCTTCGCGTCGGTTGTTGCGTTGAACCAGGGATTGCACATCCAGGATGAGGGAAACCTCGCCGGTGCCCAGGATGGTCGAGCCGCCTATGCCGCGCAAGTGCCGGAAGATACCGGAGAGTGGTTTGATCACCGTCTGGAATTCACCATGCAGCTGATCCACCACGATACCTGCTTTTTGCCCGGCAAATTGCACGACGACAATGTTTTCGCGTGCAGGATATTCATCCTCGATCTCGAACATCTCACGCAGGCGTACAAAGGGAAGCACTTCGCCGCGCAGATTGAGGAAGTTGCGATCGTTCGATTGTCCATTGAGTTCGATGCACTCGATCACCATGTCTAGCGGAATGACGTAAGAGGCTTTGCCGACGCCGACCAGGAAGCCATCGATGATGGCCAGTGTCAGCGGCAAGCGGATGGTGAAGGTGCAGCCCTGGCCTTCGACCGAGGATACTTCGCAGCTGCCGCGCAGGCTCTGGATGTTACGGCGGACCACGTCCATGCCGACGCCACGCCCGGACAGGTTGGTGACCTGTTCGACGGTGGAGAAGCCGGGTTCCCAGATCAGGTTGATGATTTCCTGATCGGTCAGCGTCTGGGTTGGCTGCACCAGCCCCTTGTCGATGGCTTTCTGCAGGATCTTGTCGCGGGGTAGACCTCGGCCATCGTCTACGACCTCGATGACGATGCTGCCGGAGTCGTGGTAAGCATTCAATTCCACCCGGCCGCGCCGCGACTTGCCCGCCGCTTCGCGGGCGTCACCGGCTTCAATGCCGTGATCCATGCTGTTGCGCACCAGGTGCATGAGCGGATCGCCGATCTTTTCCACCACCGACTTGTCGAGCTCGGTTTCGGCGCCCGAGATGACGAGATCGATTTCCTTGCCCAGCTCTTTGGACACATCGCGTACGACGCGGTTGAAGCGGGTGAAGGTTTCGCCGATCTGTACCATGCGCAATTGCAGGGCGGCATCGCGGATGTTTTCGACCAGGCGGGAGAGGATGGAAGTCGACTCCACCAGCTCGCCCTGGCCGCTGCGCTGCGCCAGCAGGTTGGCGGAAGCGCCGGCGATGACGAGTTCGCCGACCAGATCGATGAGCTGATCGAGTTTGTCGGCCTGGACGCGGATGGAGCGGGCTTCGACCGCTTTCTTTTCCTGGACGCGGGTCTGTTTGCTGGCGGCGGCTTCGACGACTTCCTTCTGCACCACCTTCTGTTCGATGAGGATTTCACCGATCGGCGAAGTAGGTTCGTCACTGGTGCCGCTTTGCTGTGACGACAGGCCGTCGTCGAGTTCGTGCTGGGTCAGCGCGCCGCAGCGGACCAGCATTTCACCCAGACGCATTTCGTCTTCCGGCAGTTCCTGGATCAGTTTCAGGTATTCGGTGAGTTTGCTGTTGGGCGGCAGGATGCGTAGTTCGCAATCGTCACGGCAGAAATCGAAGACGCGTTCAATGTCGGCTTTGGTGGCGCGGGTCTGCAAACGGATTTCGAAGCCGAGGTAGCAGGCCTCCGGGTCCATCTCGTCAGCGGCTGGCAGCGCATCCGGAATGGTTTCCAGTGCCAGGATCTCGCCCAGCGAGGTGAGATAGCGCAGGAAGGAGAGGGGATCCATGCCGCCGCGCAGCATGTGCGGGCCAAAACGTACGGAAATGTGCCAGCTGTCGGTGTTGACGACGCCACCACCTGAGGTTTCCACTTCCGACTCGGCTTCCACCATGCCGCCGGCACTGGGTTCCGGTGTGACCATGTAGGCGGAGAGTTCTTCCAGCAAGGTATTGCCGGCCGCACTGACCTCGGCCGGTGGCTCAGCCTGACCTGCCTCCAGCACGTCCATGAGGCGGCCGAGATGGTCGCAGCAGCGCAGCAACAGGCCGGTGAGTTCGCTGGAAACCTGGATTTCCCCGTTGCGCAGTCGGTCGAGGACATTTTCCGCCTTGTGCGTGAAGGCCTCGATGAAATGGCATTCGATGACGCCGGAGGCGCCTTTGACCGTGTGGGCGGCGCGAAAGATGCTGTTGATGTTGTCGTGGTTGTCGGGTTGCTGCTCCAGTTGCAGCAAGCCGTCTTCCATGGCCTGCAATTGTTCGCGGCCTTCCTGGATGAAAACGCTGGTGAGTTCGTCCATGTGCTTGCCTCAGGATTGTTCGCGGGCGGTAATCACCACCGGGTCGCCAAAAAAAGCGGTCAGGTTGCAGAAATCGAGCGTTTCGCGGACTGCCGGGCTGTGGGCGACGATGGCCATGGATTTCTCTTTGCGCGCAGCTTCCTGTTTGGCGAGGATGAGCAATTGCAGGCCGGCAGTATCGATTTCGCCCACTTGCGACAGGTCGAGCTCCAGCCCGCTGCCCGCGTCAAGTGCGGCAAGCAGGCGCTCCTTGTGTTCCTGGGCGTGGTAGATGGTGAGATTTTCGACCCAGTTCAGACGCTGTTTTCCGCCCATGGCGCCTCCTTAAAATAATTCAATTTTGGCCGAGCCGGTATTGGCTTGGGGCGTTTCCGTCTTGCCTACCTGACCCAGAGCGCGTTGATGGCTGGTTCGTTGTGTTTCCATGACGTACTTGTCGTACAGGTCATCGAGACGGGCGGTGAGCGGGGTGTACTGGAAATCGGGGTCATCGACCGACTTGATGCGCTGGGCCAGTGTGGCCGCGTGTTCATCGAGCTGGTTGAGCGCATTGGCGACGATTTCGATCTGCTGCCGGGTGATGTCCTGGAATTGCACGGCAGCCATGACGTCCATGAACATCCGTGCCAGTTCGTGGCTGGTTTCGCGAACGGTGTTGAGCACGTTGAGGTCGTGCTCCAG
The DNA here is from genome assembly GCF_905120355.1 of Azonexus hydrophilus. Lineage (GTDB taxonomy): Bacteria > Pseudomonadota > Gammaproteobacteria > Burkholderiales > Rhodocyclaceae > Azonexus. The sequence goes on from NZ_CAJHOB010000002.1 coordinate 122,325, forward strand.
CAGTGCCTGATAGCCGTCTCCCAGTTTGCTCAGCTGGTCGGAAAACTCGGTGAGGGCTGCCTTTTCGGCATCCACGTTACTGGTTTCGAGCTTGTCCTGGAATTGCTGGCGGATGGAATCGGTCACGTTGTTGATGCCAGCATTGATCTTGCTCACAGCGGTATCGGTTTCCGTCGAGAGTTTGCGTACTTCGTCCGCCACCACGGCGAAGCCGCGGCCGGCCTCGCCCGCCCGTGCCGCCTCGATGGCGGCATTCAGTGCCAGCAGGTTGGTCTGTCCGGAAATATCCTTGACCAGTTGCACCAGTGTGCCCAGTCCGCGCGCCTCTTCGACGATCTGGGCGATGCGCTCCTAGTCCTTGCGTGCTTCTTCGATTCGCTTGCGGATGTAGTTGCCCATCTTGCTGATCAGGGCCTGGTTGTCCTTGATTTCATGTTCCGAGTCGCTCGCCAGCTCGCTGGAAGCGGCCACGGTCTGGGTGACGAAACTGTCCAGGCGGGTGATGACGTTATCGACTGCTTGCAGGCGTTCAGTGATGTCGAACGCTGCTTTTTCGGTGGCATCGACAATGCCATCCAGCTGTTTGCGCAAAACGTCGTTGAAGCGTGAGAAATTTTCCAGTTCCCGGGCCACTTCCTCGGCCAGGGCGGTGGCGGCGGCGAATTTGCTGACGGCACTGCTCTGCACGTTTTCCAGGCCGTAGGTCATGTCCCGGAACACGGCCAGCGATACCAGACTCAGGGCAATGCCGGTGGTAATGACGATCAGGGTCGAACCCACGGCGTCGCCGACAGGGGAGGACAGACCGAGCTGGGGCAGGAGGCTCTCGTGAAACCAGTCGTTGAGCAGATAGACGATGAAAAAACTTCCCCCCGCAACACTCAGCAAGACCAGGGCGCTGCGTGCGAAGAGGTTGTTGATTTTGAACGGGGACATGGTCAGCGCAGTACCAGCTTGATGGTATTCAGCAATTCGTCTGCCGTTGCGGGTTTGACGATCCAGCCGGAAGCGCCGGCCGCCTTGGCTTCCATTTTTTTCGATTGCTGCGATTCGGTGGTGAGGAAGAGGATGGGCATGAATTTGTAGGCGGGCAGCTTGCGCACCTGCTTGATCAACTCGATGCCATTCATGCCGGGCATGTTGAGGTCGGTAATCAGCAGGTCGACCTTGACGCCGGCGTTGAATTTTTTCATTGCCTCTTCGCCGCTGGCCGCTTTTTCCGTGGCGTAGCCGGCTTTGCCGAGAATGTTGGAGATGCTGAGCAGAATGGTTGCGGAATCGTCGACGAGAAAAATGGTTTTCATGATGCCTTGGTTTTGTTTTTGCGGATATGTTGCACGATCTTAGCCTAAGCCGGAAGTGAAAGTGTTTCCCCAGTATTAACAAATGAAGAGGGGGTGACTAATTTAGGCAGAAATCACAATTATGACAAATGTAGTATCCGGCGGTTTTGTTATGCTGATCGGTTTGACTGGCCCTGGCCGGTGTTCGTGGCGCGGGGGTGAGGTGCTTTTCTCGTGCGGGTGAAAGCGTGCTCCGTCGGGGCGTTCAGAACACCAGGGCCTGGTGCAGGGATGTGACTTCTTCGGCGGCTTCCGCGAGTATATCGCTGAGCATCTGGTCGCCAACCAGGCAATCGAGTTGGGCCGGATTGCTGGGTAATTTGTAGGTGCTGTCGTCCAGGTGCAGGGGGGAGGCGATCGGGGCGATCTGCTCGGCCAGTAACAGGGTATCACCGAGACTGCAGGGCGGCATGGTGAGGTAGCCTTGCCAATAGAGTGCCATCGCTTCGCGCACGCCCGCCGGTAGATCCAGCGCTGCAAGGAGTGCCGTGCCGACCAGTGATTCCCCTTCTTCGTGCCAGACCGACACATCTCCCGCCAGGATGCCCGGGTGACGGGGCGCCCTGTTCAACAGGTAAAACCCGGCAACTTCGTGCAATACCCCGGCAAACAGGGCAGCTTCCGGGTCGACGTGGGTGACGCGGCGGGCGATGACCCGCGCCAGTGCGGCGACCTGAGTGGTGTGTTGCCACAGTTGATCTGCCATCTGCTGAATGTCCAGCGGCAGGGAGGGATCGGTCAGGCGTTTGGTGAAGAGCGCCATGCACAGGCTGCGCAAGGTGGCGAAACCGAGCCGGGCGACAGCCGTCGGCAGGTCGTGGATTTCGCGTTGCTGCGGGTTGTAGGCCAGCGAATTGGCCATGGCAACAACGCGTGCGGCTAGTACGGGTTCGGCGGCGATCAGTTGCGCCGCCTTGCTGGTGTGGCAGCTGGGGTCGGCCAGTGCGCTACGCAATCCCAGTGCCTGGCGCGCGCCGCTGGAAAATTCCACCGGCCCGCGCGCGATGTCTGTTGCCATTGCCTGAAATATTTGCAGCTTGTCCATGCCTGGCCCCCTGTCTCGTGCGCCGGATCATAGCAAGCTGTCCGGAGTTGCGGCAAGGAAGTCGCAGATGCGGTTTCAGCCCTGGTGGGGGGCTTTCTCCGGCACGTAGGCTTCGCGCAGATCCACCGGGTTGCGGGTACCTTTGCGTAGGCGGATGTTGAGCATTTCGACAATGACCGAGAACGCCATGGCGAAGTAGATGTAACCCTTCGGTACATGGTGGCCGAAACCATCGGCCAGCAGCACCACGCCAACTACCACCAGGAAGGACAGGGCCAGCATCTTGATGGTCGGGTGCTGCGAGACGAATTCGCCGATGGCGCGGGCGAACAGCATCATCAGGCCAACCGAGACGATGACCGCGGCGATCATGACTTCCACCTCGCGCACCATGCCGACGGCGGTGATGATCGAATCGAGCGAGAAGATGAGGTCGATCAGGATGATCTGCATGATGACGCCGGCGAAGCTGTTGGCCACCTTGCGCGAGGCTTCGCCTTCTTCTCCTTCCAGCAGCTGGTGCACCTCCATGGTGCTTTTCCAGACCAGGAACAGGCCGCCACTGATGAGAATGACGTCGCGTCCGGAGAAGCCAGCCTCGAAAAGGGTGAACAGCGGCTCGGTCATGCCGACGATGTGTGACAGCACCAGCAGCAGGCCGATACGCATGAACATCGCCAGGAACAGCCCCACCTTGCGGGCGAATTCACGCTGTTCTTTAGGCAGCTTGTCGACGACGATCGAGATGAAGATGATGTTGTCGATCCCCAGCACCAGTTCCAGCGCGGTCAGGGTGAAGAAAGCGATCCAGATTTCCGGATTGAGGAGGAGGTCCATGATGGGCTATGCGAAAAGGGAATAAGAGGGCGCTGACGCGACCGGTTGCGGCGCGTCAGCCTGCAGAATGCCCCGGCGTTACTGCCAGGCCACCAGTGCGTATTGCTTCTTGCCCCGGCGCAGCAGCGTATAGCGGTCGTAGAGTCGTTCTGCGCTAGCGATGCGGTGTTCCAGCGCGTCGACCTTGTGGCCGTTGATGCTGACGCTGCCGCCCTGGATGAAGGTGCGGGCTTCGGATTTCGATTTGGCCAGGCCGGTTGCCGCCAGGATGTCGATCAGGCCATCCGTGCTGCGTTCCAGCGCCACGCAGGGCAGGCCATCCTGCGCCAGTTGCGCCAGGTCGTTTTCGGTGAGGCTGGCCAGATCGCCGGAAAACAGGCTGTCGGTGATCCGGCGTGCCGCCAGCAGGGCTGACTCGCCATGCACCAGGCGGGTGGCTTCGTCGGCCAGGATGCGCTGGGCTTCCGGCTTGCCGCCACTGCTGCGGTCGGTGGCTTCGATCTCTTCGATGCGTGCCAGCGGCAGGAAGGTGAAGAACTTGAGGAATTTGTACACATCGGCGTCCGCCGTATTCAACCAGAACTGATAGAAGGCGTAGGGCGATGTTTTCTTCGGGTCGAGCCAGATGGCGCCGGCTTCGGTCTTGCCGAATTTGGTGCCGTCGGCTTTGGTGATCAGCGGCACGGTCAGGCCGTATACCTGGGCCTGGTGCAGGCGGCGGGTGAGATCGGTGCCGGCGGTGATGTTGCCCCACTGGTCGGAGCCGCCGATCTGCAGGCGGCAGTCGTAGCGCTGGTAAAGCTCGCCGAAATCGTAGCCCTGCAGCAGGGCATAGGAAAACTCGGTATAGGAAATGCCCTGGTCCTCACGTTGCAGGCGCTGCTGCACCGAGTCGCGCTTGATCATGGCGTTGACCGAGAAATGCTTGCCGATGTCGCGCAGGAAATCGAGGCAGTTCATGCTGCCGAACCAGTCATGGTTATTCGCCATGCGGGCCGCGTTATCGCCCTCGAAGCTGAGGAACGGGGCGACCTGGTTGCGGATGTTGTCGACCCAGCCGGCAATCACTTCGGGGGTGTTCAGCTTGCGTTCGCTGGCCTTGAAGCTGGGGTCGCCGATCATGCCGGTGGCGCCGCCGACCAGGGCGATCGGGCGGTGCCCGGCATCCTGGAAGCGTTTGAGGATCAGCACCGGCACCAGGTGGCCCAGATGCAGGCTGTCCGCCGTCGGATCGAAGCCGCAATAGAGCGTGATCTTCTCCTTGCACAACAGTTGGTCGAGTGTCTGCGCGTCGGTCAGTTGCGCGATCAAACCGCGCGCGTGCAGGTCTTGGAGAAGGGGGGACTGGTACATTACGGACTCCGTCTGGCGGGGGCTGGCAAAAAACAAGTGGCGGATTCTACCAGAGCGCTTTTTCCTGCCGCTCCCGGAATACTCCGGCGACCGTGCCCGGCGGACAAGGTGTCAGTTTTCCTGTTTTGACTGGATTTCTCACGATGCAGCACGCAGCAGCACAGATTGCCGAGACATTTCTGGGCCGGATCGATGCCGATTGGGCGCGCCTGGTCGAACAGGTGGGGCCGTATGCACCGCAGTTCACGCCGGCGTATGCTCCCTACGCGGCGTTGATCCGGGCCATTACCCACCAGCAATTGCAGACGCGGGTTGCGCACCTGATCCTGGAACGTTTTCTGGCCTGCTTTTCCGGCGAGGCGTTTCCTGCTCCGGAGGCCATTCTGGCGCTGGACCCTGGCGTGCTGCGTGCGTGTGGCCTGTCGCAGGCGAAAGTGGTGGCTATTCGCGGCGTGGCGGAAGCTGCGCTCAGCGGACAGGTGCCCACGCGTGCGCAGGCTTTGGTGGCCAGCGATATGGACTTGATCGAGCGTCTGACCTGCTTGCGCGGAATTGGCCGGTGGACGGTGGAAATGTTCCTACTGGAAAATTTGCAGCGGCCGGATGTCCTGCCCGCCGACGATTTCGGTGTGCGCCAGGGCTATCGCCGCCTCAAGGGGCTGGAGGCGGCGCCTGGCGCGGCGCAGTTGCGCCGGATCGGCCAGGCCTGGCAGCCGTATCGCAGCGCCGCCGCCTGGTATTTGTGGCGGGTGCCGCCGGAGTGAGCAGGTAAAATGGCGGCCTTGCCTTTTTTGCCCTGATCCGGAGTCTCCATGTCTACACGTCTGATTTACGGTTTTCACGCCATCATCGCCAAGTTGCGCCAGGCGCCGGGGGAAATCCGCGAAATCCTGCTCGACGCGCAGCGCCAGGATGCGCGTGGACGTGACCTGATGCAGCATGCCGAGTTGCAGGGCGTGCGCCTGCACCTGGTGGCCGGCAAACGCCTGGACGATCTGGCCGGGAGCGGGCGGCATCAGGGCGTGGTGGCGCTGCTGGCGGGGGCGCGCAAGAGCCTGCACCTCGACGATGTGCTCGATACCCTGGAAGAACCGGCCTTTCTGCTGGTACTCGATGGGGTCACCGATCCGCGCAATCTGGGCGCCTGTCTGCGGGTAGCCGATGCCGCCGGGGTGCATGCAGTGATTGCGCCGAAAGACAGGGCGGCCGGCCTGAACGAGGTGGCGGTTAAAACGGCCTGTGGGGCAGCCGAAAGTGTGCCCTACATCACCGTCACCAATCTTGCCCGTTGCCTGCGCGAACTGAAGGAGCGTGACATCTGGCTGGTGGGTACCGCCGGCGAAGCCAGCGACAGCCTGTACGCGGCCGACTGGCCGCAGGCCACGGCCTGGGTGCTGGGGGCGGAAGGCGAGGGTATGCGCCGCCTGACCCGGGAAACCTGCGATCAGCTGGTGCACATTCCCATGCACGGCAGCGTCGATAGCCTCAACGTTTCCGTGGCGGCCGGCGTCTGCCTGTTCGAGGCGAGACGCCGGCGACTGGCCTGACGGGCGGTCCGGTTTACTCTTTGCTGTCCGCCGCCGCCAGCGTGTTGCCCGGCGGCGAGGTTGCGCTTGTGGCTTCCGGCTTCCAGCCGCCCCCCAGGGCTTTGAACAGATCGACGGCGGCAGTGAGGCGGGCCTGGCGGGTGGCAATGGCGGCCAGCTGCGCTTCGTTGGCGCTGCGCTGGGCGTCAAGAACTTCGAGATAGCCGGAGTAGCCGGCTTCGTAGCGCAGCTTGGCAAGGTCGAGTGCTTTTTGCGTGCTTTCCACCCGCACTGTCTGTGCCTCTTCCGCCGTGCTGTTGCTGTCGAGACTGACCAGTGCGTCACGGACTTCCTTGTAGGCCGTTTCCAGGGCCTTCTGCCAGGCGATCAGGGATTGCTCATTGAGTGCCTTGGCTTGATCGACACGGGCGCTGGTGCGGCCGAAATCGAGAATGGGCATGAGCAGCGACAGCCCTGCTGACCAGGTGCCGGCACCGCTGCTGAACAGATCGGACAAGTCCTTGCTTTCGCGTCCCAGGCCGCCGGTGAGGCTGAATTTCGGATAGTAGGCGGCTTTGGCGACGCCGATGTTGGCGTTGGCGGCGATCAGCTGCTGTTCGGCCTGGCGTACGTCCGGGCGTGCTTCGATCAGGTCGGCCGGGAGTCCGGCTGGCGGTTGTGGCGGTTGCGGCAACTGGCGCAGATCGCCGGCGGCGATGCGCAGATCGGGCTGGCCAGTGAGTAGCGCCAGCTGGTGTTCGGCCAGGGCGCGGGCACGCTGTAGATCGGCGTATTGCACCTTGATGGCAGCCAAGGCGCTGTCTGCCTGATATTCATCGAGCGGCGAGACAAGGCCGGCGGCGACGCGTGTCTTGACAAGTTCGGCGCTTTCCTGGCGGCTTTGCAGGTTGATTTCGCTGACCGCCAGTTGCGCATCGAGGGCGCGCAGATTGAGATAGGTGCTGGCGACCAGACCGGTGATCGACAGGCGGATGGCGTCGCGGCCGTACTGGCTGGCCAAGAGGTTGGCGCGGGCCGCCTCGTTCATGCGGCGGACCCGGCCCCAGACGTCGATTTCATACGACAGCGAGAGTCCGGCGCTGTGGGCGCGCAGGGGGTCGGGCGTGCTGGGGGTCCAGGTGGCGGTTTTTTCGCTCGGACTGACCCTGCTTGCTCCGGCCTGGCCATCGATGCTGGGGAACAGGCTGGCTCCGGCTTCTCGCGCGGCCGCGTCGGCCTGATCGAGGCGGGCGACGGCGCTGCGCAGGTCGGCGTTCTTTTCCTGGGCGGCTGCGATCAGCTCATTGAGCGTGGCATCGTTGAACAAGGTCCACCACGCTGCGTTGAGCGCCGGGTTGGCGGCGGATTCAGTTGCGGTGGCAGTGGCTGTCGGGGTATCCCGGAACAGGCTGGGCAGCCAGTTTTCTGCCCGCAGGTAGTCAGGGCCGACGGCGCAGCCGGAGAGCAGAAGGCTGAGGGCGAGCGGCGTCAGGGTGAGTAGGGGGCGGCGCAGCATCAGGCCTTCTCCTCGGTAGTGGGGGGCAGCAGTTCTTCAACGTGGGCCGGTTTGCTGGGTTTGCCACGCTGCATCCATTTGAAGAACAGGGGGATGAATATGGTGGCGATGAAGGTGGCGAACAGCATGCCGCCAAACACCCCGGTACCCATCGATTGCCGGGCTGCGGCGCCGGCGCCGGTCGCCTTGACCAGGGGGAAAACGCCGAGGACGAAAGCGAGCGAGGTCATGATGATGGGGCGCAGACGCAGGCGGGCAGCTTCCAGCGCCGCATCGATCACGCTCATGCCTTCGGCGTATTTCTGGGCGGCGAATTCGACAATCAGGATGGCGTTCTTTGCCGCCAGACCGATCAGCACCACCAGACCGATCTGGAAGTAGATGTCGTTCGGCATGCCGCGCAGCCAGATGGCGGTGAGCGCGCCGAGCAGTGCGAACGGCACGGCAGTGATGACCGCCAGCGGCAGCGACCATTTTTCGTACTGGGCGGCGAGGATCAGGAACACCATGATGATGGCGAAAGCGAAGGCCTGCAGCGAGGAGCCGGAGGTCTGCTTTTCCTGGAAGGCCTGGCCGGTCCAGGCAATGTCATAGCCTTCAGGCAACGCCCGGGCGGCGACATCTTCAACGATCTGGATGGCGTCGCCGGAGCTGACGCCGGCTTTGGAGTCGCCCATCACCTTGGCGGCGATGAAGCCGTTGAAGCGTTCCACCTGTTCCGGACCGACGATGTTTTTTACCGTGACCACGGCGGACAGGGGAATCATCTTGCCGCTGCTGGTGCTGCGCACGTAGACCTTGCCAATGTCGTCCGGGCGCATGCGGTAATTGCTTTCTGCCTGCAACTGCACGCGATAGACGCGGCCGGATTTGTTGAAGTCATTGACGTAGAGCGCGCCCATGGTGCTTTGCAGGGTGGAGTACACATCGGCCAGCGGAATGCCGAGGGCGAGCACCTTGGGTTCGTCCACTTCGACGAACAGCTGTGGCACGGTGGGGCGGAAGAAGGTCGAGATACGGGTGAACTCCGGGTGTTTCTGCAGTTCGGCCATGAAGTTCTGCACCACTTCGTTCAGCTTGCGCGCATCGCCATCGACCCGGTTCTGTACATACACTTCGAAGCCGCCGGCTGTGCCCAGGCCCATGATCGGCGGCGGGTTGAACACCAGGCCCATGCCGTCCGGCTGCATCATGCCCAGCCCCATGAACTTGCCCGCCAGATCCTGCGCCTTGCCTTCCCGCTCATCCCAGTCCTTGAGCGGGATGAACATGGTGCCGGCGTTGGGCTTGTTGCCGCCGCCAATCAGGTCGAAACCGGAGATGACGACAGTGTGTTTGACCGCCTCGTCCTGCGCCAGCATCTGGCGGATGCCTTCGCCGGTGGTGGCGGTGCGCTTGAGGGTGGCGCCGTCAGGCAGCATGATGGCGGAAATCAGGTAGCCCTGGTCTTCCGCGGGGACGAAACTGCCGGGGATGATGCGGAAGAAGGCCAGCGTGCCGCCCACCACCAGCAGCAGCGCAATGATGCCGAACGAGCCGTGCTTGAGGGTGAAGCCGACGGTGCGGGTGTAGCGCTGCGTCATGCGCTCGAACCAGCGGTTGAAGGGGGCGAAGAAACGGTTTTCCGTGTGCTGTGCTTTCAGGATCAGCGAGCACAGGGCAGGGGTCAGGGTCAGGGCGACGACGCCGGAAAGCACCACCGCCACGGCGACGGTGACGGCGAACTGCTTGTACAGCTGGCCGGCGATGCCGCCCAGGAATGCAACCGGAATGAAGACCGAGCACAGCACCAGGACGATGGCGACCAGCGCGCCCGATACTTCCTGCATGGCTTTGACCGCCGCATCGTGGGGGGAGAGCTTTTCTTCGTCCATCAGGCGTTCGACGTTTTCCAGAACGACGATGGCGTCATCGACCACGATGCCGATCGCCAGCACCATCGCGAACAGCGTCAGGGTGTTGATCGAGAAGCCGAACAGCCACAGGCCGGCAAAGGTGCCGATCAGCGAAATCGGTACGGCGACCATGGGGATCAGGGTGGCGCGCCAGCTCTGCAGGAAGATGTACACCACCGCAATCACCAGGATGACCGCCTCGATCAGGGTCTTGATGACTTCATCGATGGAAGCGGAGACGAACAGGGTGGTGTCGAAGGGGATGACGTAGCCCATCCCTTCGGGGAATTTGGTCGACAGTTCCGCCATTTTCGCCTTGACCAGCTCGGCGACTTGCAGTGCGTTGGCCCCGGTTTGCAGGAACACGCCCATGGCGATGGTCGGATTGCCGTCCAGGGTGACGCTCTGATCGTAGCTGTAGGCGCCCAGTTCGATCCGCGCCACATCCTTCAGGCGCAGAACGCCGCCAGGGCCGCTGGCGCGGATGACGATGTCGCCGAATTCCTCAGGTGTCAGCAGGCGGCCCTTGGCGGTGACGGTGTAGACCAGTTGCTGGTCGTTTGGCGCCGGTTCCTGACCGATCTTGCCGGCCGCGTTCTGGGCGTTCTGGACGCGGATGGCGCTGGCAATGTCGGAGGTGGTCAGGCCCAGCTGGGCCATCCGGTCTGGCTTGAGCCAGACGCGCATGGAATAGTCCTGGGCACCGAAGACAACGACGTCACCGACGCCGGGGACTCGTTTCAGATCGTCGACGATATTGAGAGTGGCGTAGTTGGAGAGGAAAAGTGTCGAGTACTTACCTTCCTCCGACTTCAGCGACACGACCTGCAGGATGTCGGTCGAGCGCTTCTGCACGATCACGCCGTTGCGCCGCACTTCTTCAGGCAGGCGCGGCTCGGCGGCCTTGACGCGATTGTTGACGTTGACGGCGGCATCATCGACGTCGGTGCCGACGGCGAAGGTGGCGGTGATGGCGACCGAGCCGTTGGCCGAGGCCGAGGAGGTGAAATAGAGCAGGTTTTCCACCCCGTTCAGCTGTTCCTCGATCGGCGCGGCAACGGTACGGGCCAGGGTTTCCGCCGAGGCGCCCGGGTAGGTGGCGTTGATCATCACGGTCGGCGGGGCGATCTGCGGGTATTGCGCAATCGGCAATACTTGCGAGGCGACCAGGCCGGCGATGATGATGATGATGGAAATGACCGAGGCAAAAATCGGCCGGTTGATGAAGAATTTGGACATGGCTGCCCCTTATTGCTTGTCGGCGGCAGGCGCGTCGGCCTTTTGCGCGGCCGGCGCTGGCGCCTGGGGCGTCTGGGGAGCAACGGGCATGCCCGGACGCAGCTTGATCAGGTTGTCGACGATGACTTTGTCGCCGGCCTGCAGGCCACCCAGCACCACCCAGTCCTTGCCATACCATTCAGCGGTTTTTACCGGGCGCGGTGCAACCTTGCCCTCGCCGTCCACTGTCATGACCAGGTTGGCCTGTTCGGTCTGCAGCACGGCGGTCTGCGGCACCAGGAAGACACCTTCGCGCTGGCCGGTCAGCAGGCGTACGCGGACAAACTGGCCGGGCAGCAGCTGCTGCTCGGGGTTGGCGAACTCGGCGCGCAGGGCCTGAGTACCGAGCACGGTGTCGATGTTGGAGGCGATGAAGTTGAGTTTTCCTGGCTGGTTATAGACCTGACCGTTGGCCAGGATCAGCTCAACGCCGCTGACGTTCTGTTCGCTGACGCGTCCACCGGGCAGTCTGGCCAGCTCGCTTTCGCCCAGAGAGAAGCTGACCCACATCGGATTGCTCTGGAAAATGGAGGTGAGCAGGCTGTCGCTGGTGCTGATCAGGTTCCCTTCCGAGCGGATGGCGCGGCCGCTGGTGCCACCGACGGGGGCTGTGACGGTAGTCCAGGAAAGATTCAGTTCAGCCTGACGCAGTGCCGCCTGGGCCATGGCGTCGTTGGATACGGCATCGTCGTAGTCTTTCTGGCTGATGGCCTTGGCTTCCGCCAGACCTTTCAGGCGCTGTTTTTCACGGGCAGTTTGCTCGGCACGGGCGCGGGCTTCGGCGAGAGCGATTTCAAACGGCGCGCGGTCGATCTGGAACAGCGGTTGCCCTGCCTTGACGGTATCGCCTTCCTGATACAGGCGTTTCATCAGGATACCGCCGACCCGGGCGCGGACCTCGGTTTCACGCGCGCCCTCGGTTTGCGCCATGACCTCCAGCGATGTCGGCACGTTTTGCGGCTGCATCTCGATCACAGTGACCGGCATCGGTCCCATCGCCGGAGCTGCCGGAGCCCCTTTGTCAGAGCAGGCGGCAAGGCCAAAAGCGGCAACGAGGGCGGTAAGGCGGGTGGCGCTGCGAAGGGGCGTGATGAATTTCATGAGGAGGGTTCTCCGGGGAAAATTTTGGGCTATTATATACGTGCATGAGTGTACGTAAAAAGATTTTTACGATTATTTTGGACGCGCCGGGCGTGAGTTGTGCTCCGCGTAACAGTTGGGGAGTGTGATTCATGGTGCGCAGGACCAAGGAAGAGGCGGAGCAGACGCGGCGGGACATCATCGAGGCGGCGCGGCGGGTGTTCCACGAGCATGGGGTGGTGCGCTCCTCGCTGGAAAAGATTGCCAAGGCGGCCGGGGTGACCCGCGGTGCCGTCTATTGGCATTTCCGCAACAAGGCCGAGCTGTTTTTTGCCATGCGCGATGATGCCTTCGCGCCGATGATCGGCTTCACCGATGCCATTCTGGTCGATCCGGCCTGGGATAATCCGCTGGATGCAATTGAAGCGTCGACCAAGGCGTTCATCCGCGCCCTCAACGACACCGCCAAATTTCGCGAGGTGTTCGAAATCATGATCATCCGCTGCGAATACGTCGATGAATTCGCCACCATCGAAGAGGAAGTGGCACGGCCGGCGCTGGAGTTTTTCAAGAAGCTGGAAGCGGTTTACCAGCGGGCGCAGGACAGGAAATATCTGCGTCGCGGCATCTCACCGCTGGCCGCTGCGCGCGATACCTGGGCGTTTACCAGCGGTTTGCTGCACCTGTTTCTCGGTTCCAGCCGGGGGGCAAACATCAGCCTCGCGATGGCGGAAGAAATGATCACCGCGCACATCGCCATGCTGCGCTGCTGTGCCGATGACCCCGGGTGCCGGTTGCGGCCGCTCTGAATGCTGTTGTCGTCGTTGCTGCGCCGAGGCGTGCCGGCTGCGCTAAAGTGCACAAATTTTGTGGGAAATGTGGATGGAACACCGGACTGAGAGTAGTCAGGCGCAGGCTGAAATCTGTTTCCAATTCGAAGCCCTTGCCCAGCGGCTGGGGCTCACCGTACTGGCTGTGCACGACCTGGGTGAAAGCATGCTGCGGCGCGGGCGTGCCTTCGATGAGGCCGGGGTGGTCTACAGCTTGGTCAGCTGGCCGGTGGTCGATGCGCTGCTGGAGCATGACCCGGCGCTGGTGAGTTGCCTGCCCTGGCGTTTTGCGGTGTATACCCGGGCCGGCGTCAGCTGGTTGTCTTTTCAGCCGCTGCAGGTGCCGGCGGACACGCCTCCCCGACTGCAGGGCCTGCTGGCGACGGTGGAGGAAAAGCTGCTGCAACTGGCCGATGGCCTGCGCTGAGCTTTTCCGCCAAGATGAAACTGCCCGTCCGGGCTGCTACCATGCGTCATTCCCGTTGTTGAAGTTCGCCTGAGATCTGTCTGCTGCCTATGAAAATCGCTTCTTGGAATGTCAATTCGCTCAAGGTTCGTTTGCCCCATCTGCTCGACTGGCTGGCGGAGGCGCAGCCCGATGTCGTCTGCTTGCAGGAGTTGAAGCTCGAAGACCAGAATTTTCCGCGTGCCGAGATCGAGGCGGCGGGCTATCACGCTGCCTTTGCCGGGCAGAAAACCTACAACGGCGTGGCCTTGCTGGCGAAGGCGCCGATTGGCGAAGTCACGGTCGGCAATCCCCTGTTTGCCGACGAGCAGAAGCGCTTGATTTCAGGCACGGTGGATGGCATCCGTGTGGTCTGTGCCTACATGCCGAATGGGCAGGAAGTCGGCTGCGACAAATACGATTACAAACTGCGCTGGCTGGCGGCGCTGGCGGATTGGCTGAGCAGCGAACTGCAGGTGTATCCACGGCTTGCCCTGTGCGGTGATTACAACATTGCACCGGACGAGCGCGATGTGCACGATCCGCAGCGCTGGCAGGATTGCATCCTGGTGTCCGAGCCGGAGCGCGCTGCCTTCCGCCGCTTCATCGACCTGGGGCTGGCGGATAGTTTCCGTCTCTTCGAGCAGCCGGAAAAAACCTTTTCCTGGTGGGATTACCGCATGCTGGGTTTCCAGAAGAATCAGGGCTTGCGCATCGATCACATTCTGCTCTCCGCGCCGCTGGCGGCCCAGTGTTCGGCTGCCGGCATCGACCGCGCCCCGCGCAAGCGGGAACGGCCATCGGATCATGCGCCGGTATGGGCCAGCCTGACGGTGGCGAACTAGATGCGCAGCCGCCTGCATGCCCTTTACCCGGCCTTGAGTGCCCTGCCGGAGGTGCAGCAGGATCGCCTGTTCGCCGCTGACAATCTGCTCCAGTTGCCGGCGGGAGCGGCCATTTTTTCCGAAAACCAGCCGTGTGGCGGGTTCCCGCTCATTCTTGAAGGCAGCATCAAGGTCATCAAACAGGCCAGCAATGGGCGCGAGTTGCTGCTCTACCGGGTCGGCCCCGGTGATTCCTGCATCATTTCGTCGTCCTGTCTGCTCGGTAAGACGGCGTACAACGCTCGGGGCGTGACAGAAACTGAGTTGACGCTGTGTGTCCTGCCGGTGGTCGAGTTCCACCGGCTGCTGATCGAACAGGCCGCCTTTCGGGATTTTGTCTTTCACCTGTTCACCGAGCGCATCGGCGAATTGATGCAGCTGGTGGAAGAAGTTGCTTTCGCCCGTCTCGATCAGCGCTTGGCCAAGTGTCTGCTGGCCCATCCGGTCGATGTGCTGCATCTGACCCACCAGCAACTGGCGGACGAACTGGGTAGCGTGCGTGAAATTGTCAGTCGGCTGCTGAAGGGGTTTGCCGGGCAGGGGCTGGTCAGTCTTGGGCGGGAACAGATTACTTTGCTCGACCGCGCCGGCCTGCGTGCCCTCGTCACTATGTGACTGAAGTTACAGACCCGCTGGCGGGAGACGGGTACAGTGGCGCCGTTACCCATTGCACGGAGCACACAGCATGAAAAGCAACGTTGGCGGCATCGACAAAATCCTGCGTATCGTCGCAGGCATCGCCCTGATCGCCTGGGCGCTCACCGGTGGTCCGGTCTGGGCCTGGATTGGCGTGGTTCCTCTGGCCACCGGCCTGATGGGCTGGTGTCCGCTGTATCCGCTGATCGGTCTGAGCACCTGTCCGCTGAAGAAGGACTGAGGCTGAAGCAGGTTTTCCTGCTCTGACGCGATGGCGGGTGGCGAAAGCTGGCCCGCCATTGTCGTTTACATGCACCAACGCCTGTTGCGAGCGATGAGGGTTCAGGTCTGTTTCGACAGACAGGAGAAGCGTTTCAGGGTGCGCTCGCGGGCGCGGGCATGATCGACGATGGGGTGAGGGTAGTCTGTCCCCAGGCGCAGGCCGCTGGCGGCCAGTGCAAGTGGTTTCATGGCGGCCGGGAAATGGATGTCCCGGTCCGGCAGGTGGGCCAGTTCCGGCAGGTAGCGACGGATGAACTCACCCTTGGGATCGAATTTCTCTGACTGCGTGACCGGGTTGAAGATACGGAACCAGGGCTGGGCGTCGCAGCCCGTCGACGCCGCCCACTGCCAGCCGCCATTGTTGGCGGCGAGATCGTAGTCGTTGAGGTGCTGGGCAAAGAAGCGTTCCCCCCGGCGCCAGTCAATACCCAGATCCTTGGTCAGAAAGCTGGCGACGACCATGCGCAGGCGGTTGTGCATGTAGCCGGTGCTGAGGAGCTGGCGCATGGCCGCATCCACCAGCGGGTAGCCGGTATGGCCGGAACACCAGGCGGACCAGAGGTCGGGCGCGTCATCCCAGCGCAGCTGGTCGAATTCCGGCTTGAAGGCGTGCGTGACGACCTGCGGGTGGTGCCACAGGATCATGAAATAGAAATCGCGCCAGGCCAGTTCGTTGAGCCAGGTCTGAGCGCCGGCGCAGCCCAGCTCGGCCTGTGTGACGGCCAGCCCCGCGGCCTGACGGATCGACAGGGTGCCAAAACGTAGGTGGACCGACAGGTAGGAGACGCCTTTCTTGCCCGGAAAGTCACGGGCGACGTGGTAGTGCGCCAGACGCGGTACAAAATCCTGCAGCAGGCGTTGTGCCCCTGACGTGCCGGAGGGTAACGGCAGCGTGTGCAGGTTGGTACGGCTGAAGCCCAGCGCGGCCAGATCGGGCAGGGATTCCGCGGGCGGCGCAGCGAGATGGCGGGCGTAGCGAGCCACCGGGTAGGGCGTCAGCTGGAAGGCGTCCAGTTTCTGCCGCCAGGCGCGCAGGTAGGGGGTGAACACGCTGTACGGCCGCCCCTGTTGCGTCAGCACTTCGTTGCGCTCGAGCAGGACCTGGTCCTTGTGGTCACTGAAGGCAATTCCCTGCGCCTGCAGAGCGAGCGCCACCTGTTGGTCGCGGGCGATGGCATCCGGCTCATAATCGCGGTTGGTGAGTACTTCGCTTACCCCCAGCTCGACCGCCAGGCGGACGATGCAGTCGACCGCGGGGCCGTGGCGGACGACCAGTCCGCCCCCCTTCGCGCCATTTTCCAGCGCCAGTTGCTGCAGGCTCCGGTGCAGTTCATGCACGCTGTCGAGGATGAATTCGACCCGCCGATCGCAACGGGAAGGCAGTGCATCGAGGATGTCGGTGTCAAAAACGAAGGCGCAGAACACCCGTGAATGGCGGCGTAGTGCATGGTACAGCGCGGCATGGTCGGTACAGCGCAGGTCGCGACGGAACCAGACGAGGGCAGCGGATGGGGAGGCGGGCACAGGACGCGGGGCGGTTGACGTGCCGCGCTTCAGCGGGAGGCGGGTGCCGAGCAGTAATTGGCGATGCGCACGTAATCTTCCAGGGGCAGATCTTCCGGACGCAAGGTGGGGGCGATGCCGAGCGCGGCAAAACCGGCGTCGTCGAGGATGCCTTTCAAATTGTTGCGCAGCATCTTGCGGCGCTGGGCAAAGGCGCTCTGGACAATGTGGGCAAAGCGCCCGGCATCGCGGGCGGTGAGCAAATCGGGGGCCTTCGGGATGAGTCGCACGACGGCGGAATCAACCTTGGGCGGTGGATCGAAGCTGTCCGGCGGCACGTCGATCAGCCACTCCAGCCAGAAACGGTACTGCAGCATGACGCTCAGACGGCCATAGTCGGCGCAGCCGGGTTCGGCCACCATGCGTTCGACGACTTCCTTCTGCAGCATGAAGTGCATGTCGCGCACCTGCTGGCCGTAACTGGCGAGGTGGAAGAGCAGGGGGGTCGAGATGTTGTAGGGCAGGTTGCCGATCAGGCGCAGGTCGCTGCCGATGCTGGCGAAATCGAACCCCAGCGCGTCGCCGGCGTGAATGCTCAGATGTTGTGGCGCATGCCGCTGCTGCAGGCGGGCGATCAGGTCGCGGTCGATTTCGACCACGTGCAGGTGATCCAGGCGCTCCAGCAGGGGCTCGGTCAGTGCCCCCAGACCGGGGCCGATTTCGACCACGGTATCCGTGCGTGCCGGGTTGAGGGCGCTGACGATGGCGCCGATGATGCCGGGGGCGACCAGGAAGTTCTGGCCGAAGCGTTTGCGGGCGATGTGTCCCTTCATGCCGTGTTCCTTGCGGCCATGCGTGCTGCTTCGGCGACGGCGGCGAACAGGCTGCCCGGGTTGGCCTGGCCGGTGCCGGCCAGTGTCAGCGCGGTGCCATGGTCGACCGAAGTGCGGATGATGGGCAGGCCGAGGGTGACATTGATGCCGTTGCCGAATGTGGCGTACTTGAGCGCGGTCAGCCCCTGGTCGTGGTACATGGCCAGCACGGCATCGCCGCCGGCGAGCACAGGCGGGGTGAACAGGGTGTCGGCGGGGTGTGGGCCGGACAGTTGCATGCCCTCGTGGCGCAGCTTTTCCAGCAGCGGTT
The DNA here is from genome assembly GCF_905120355.1 of Azonexus hydrophilus. Lineage (GTDB taxonomy): Bacteria > Pseudomonadota > Gammaproteobacteria > Burkholderiales > Rhodocyclaceae > Azonexus. The sequence continues at coordinate 139,921 of NZ_CAJHOB010000002.1, forward strand.
CGATGATGTCGATTTCTTCCCGCCCCAGATAACCGCCTTCGCCGGCGTGCGGGTTCAGTCCGGTGACCAGGATGCGCGGCGCGGCAATGCCGTACTTGCGGCGCAGGTCGTGGTCGAGGATGCGCAGGATGCGTTCCAGCAGGTCGGCGGTGATGGCAGCGGGGACATCCTTGAGTGGCAAATGTGTGGTGGCGAGCGCCACGCGGAGCGGGCCGCGCGGCGTGTCGCCGGCCAGCATCATCACCACCAGCGGGGTGCCGGTTTGTTCTGCCAGGTATTCGGTGTGGCCGGTAAAGGCCATGCCGGCCTGGTTGATGACGCCTTTGTGTACCGGCGCCGTGGCGATGGCCGCGAACTCGCCGCGCTGACAGCCGAGCAGGGCGCGATCGAGCAGGCTGAGCACGTACGGGCCGTTGGCCGGGTCGAGCAGCCCGGCCTGGGCAGGTTTGGGCAGGGGCAGGTGCAGTACGTCGAGGTGACCTGCGGCGGCGCTTTGTCCCGGCCTGTAGTCGCGCAGGGTAATTGACCAGCCCAGGGCGGCAGCGCGTGCGGCCAGCAGGTCGCGGTCGCCCAGCACGACCGGGTGGCCGGCGCCGCTCCAGTCGGCCAGCTTGAGACACAGCTCCGGCCCGATGCCGGCCGGTTCGCCGCTGGTGACGGCGATCAGCGGCTGACTCACAGCTCTTTCTCCAGACGGTTCTCGACGTACGTACGGTCGCGTAACTGGCGCAGCCAGTCCTGGTAGGCGATTTCCAGCTTGCGTTCGCGGATCACCTGGCGTGCGGTCATGCGCTGGCGTTCGTCGGTGACGTCGCGGTCGCGTCGTTCCAGAACCTGAATGAGGTGCATGCCGAAGGGCGATTGCACGATGGCGCTGACTTCCCCGGGTTGCAGGGCATCCATGGCGCGCTCGAAATCGGGGACGGTATCGCCCGGGTTGAGCCAGCCCAGCTCGCCGCCCTTGGCTGCAGAGCCGTCCTGCGAAAAGATGCGGGCCTGTTCGGCAAAGTCCATGCCGTTGACGATCCGCTCGCGCACGGTTTCCAGGCGATGCCGGGCTTCGGCTTCGGAGGTGACTTCATTGGTGCGGATTAGAATGTGGCGGGCGCGGGTCTGGCGTACCGAGGTTGGCTGATTACCACCACGTTTGTCGATCAGTTTGATGATGTGAAAACCGGCCGACGAGCGCAGCAGATCGCTGATCTGTCCCGGCTGCAGGCGGGCAACGGTTTCCGCGTAGAGGGTAGGCAAGCCGTTCAGGCGGCGCCAGCCGATATCGCCCCCCTGCAGGGCATCCTGCGCATCGGAGTAGGCAGCGGTCAGTTCGGCGAAGTTCTCGCCGCTGCGTGCCTTGGTCAAGGCCTGTTCGCCTCGCTGGCGCAGCTTCAGCAGCTGTTCGGGACTGGCCGATTCGGGCGCGCGCAGCAGGATGTGGGCGATGTGGTATTCGTCATTGCCCTGTGCGCCTTCATTGGCCAGGTAGTTGTCGATTTCGCTTTCGGAAATGACCAGGCGGCTTTCCACTTCCCGCTCACGCAGGCGCGCCATGATCATTTCGCCGCGGATTTCCTCACGGAAGCTGGGGTAGTGGATACCGTCCTTTTCCAGGGTGCTGCGGAATTGCGCCAGAGTCATCTGATTGCTGGCGGCAATCCGGCCAATTGCCTGATCCAGCTGGGTATCATCGATGCGCAGGCCGCTTTCGCGGGCGTAGGCGAACTGTGCTGTTTCCATGATCATGCGCTCGAGCATCTGCCGTTCCAGATCTTCCTGCGGTGGTAGCGGCGTCCCTTGCTTGGTCAGTTGTTTCAACACGACTTCCAGTCGGCTGCGCAGTTCGTTGCGGGTGATTACGGTGTCACCGACCACGGCGACGATGTAATCCGCTTCGAGGGCGGTGGCGTGGCTGGTCGGGCTCATGAGCAGGCTGCTCAGACAGATCGCGATGAGGGAAAACAGGGTCTTTATGGCGCGCATGGCGGACTCATTCAAAAGGAATCGGGGGCGAGTTCGTTGGTCTTGCCGTAGCCAGGAATGCTGCGTCGCAGCAGGCTGAGCGGATTGGAGCCGACGCTGGCGAAATCCTGCAATTCGAGTTGCAGGAAGAAGCTGGTGTCGGGAGCGCCGGAGGTGGCGGACAGGCGCTGCGCAACGGCGCGCACGGCCCAGCAGCCAGCGTTGTATTCCAGACCGGCAATGGTTTCCAGCGTCTGCTTGTCACGCAGCGAGTAATTGACGCGGCCGACACCGTACCAGCGCGGCGCCAGCGGCCACTGGCCGGAAATGTCGACCTGGTCGACTAGCCCCTTCTGGTTGAGTGGATCGCGGGTATAGCGGTAGCTGGCCGAGAGCACCTTGCCGTAGTCGGGCTGGAAACGGACGCCAGCGGAGAACCGCTCGTTGATGCGATCCTTGTAGTTGTATTCCCAGGTCCCTTCGGCATAGGTCTTGGGCGCCACCAGGCCGGTAATCGAGGCGACCAGGTTGGAGAAGTTGGCCGGGCGCTGGGCTTCACCCGGCAGTTGCACGCGTTGGCGCGCGAAGTAGTAACGTTGGCCGAGCATGGCCTTGAAGCGCTCGGCACCGGTGTCGGCATCGAGGATGCGGGTGGTCAGGGCAGCGGTCAGCTGGTGCGCGTCATTGACCCGGTCGTAACCGACATAGCGGTTTTCGGAGAAGATCTGGGCGAAGTCGAAATCCGAGATGCCGGTGTCGAAGACCGGGATGTGATCCTGCTTCTTGTAGGGAATGTATACGTAGTAGAGGCGTGGTTCCAATGTCTGGATGTAGGCGTTGCCGAGCAGTTCGTCTTCGCGCTCGAGGATCAGGGTGGAGTCGAAACTGAAGGTGGGCAATACACGCGAAAAGCTTTCCCGTTTGCCGCCGTTGATCCGTGCTTCATCCACGGCGTAGCTGGTCATGTGCAGGCCGATCTTGGGCTGCAGGCGGAAGGCGGAGGCAACCACCGGCCAGCTTAGTTGCGGATAGAACACCAGGCGGTCGCCCACCGCCTTGTTGTCGCGGTCGTCGTGCGTGAAGCGGCTGTACTGGCCGAGCAGGGTGAAATCGAGGGCGCCGAGGAGGTTGGTCTTGTAGCCGCTCAGATTGAGCTGCGGTTCCAGAAAATAGGGGCGGGCGATGAGGTTTTGGGGGTCAGGCTGCAGGGTCTGGTAACGCAGTACCTGCAGCGAGCTGCTCAGCCAGGGGGCGGGGGTGTAACCTAGCGTCAGCTGCCGTTCCAGTTGCACCTGCGAGGTCTGTAGCAGGCGTGACGACATGTCCTCCCAGTACCAGTCGTCAGAAACGCCGTTCCAGTTGACGTAGGCCGACAGCCCATCGGCGAGATTCTGCCGGTGGCGCACACTGTAGCCGTAGCGGCTGCGATCAAGGAATTTCTTGTCGTTGCCCAGGTATTCGCCACGGACCTCGCTTTCCATCCCCTCGCCGAGGTAACGGATTTCCGCCCCTAGCTGCGTGCCGCGTTTGCTCATGTAGCGCGGATAGAAGGTGGCGTCGTAGTTGGGGGCGATATTCCAGTAGTAGGGCTGGGTGAAATCGAAGCCGCTTTTGGTCGATTGCTTGAAGGTTGGCGCCAGCAGGCCGGAGCGGCGCCGATTGTTGAGCGGGAACCAGATTTTCGGGGTGTAGAACAAGGGGGCGCCCTGGAACCACACGGAAGCGTGGTCGGCGGAGCCGAAATCCTTGTCGAAATCGAGGTCCATCTTGCTCGCTTGCAGATACCAGTCGGTGGAGCCCGGTTTGCAGGTGGAGAAGGTGGCGCGGTCAAACAGGAAGTGGTTTTCTCCGGCCAGGTCGATGCGCTCGGCGCTACCGCTGGCGGTGGATGGGCGCTCTGCTGGCGCTTCCGTGGGCAGGCCGTAGGTGTTGGGTATGTTCATCATCATCGGCGCGCCGCTGTTGGCACCATTGATGCTCGCCACAGTGACCGTGACGCGGGTGTTGTCGTAAAACTTGTTCTGCACCGAGCGCTCGATCTGATAGCGCGCGGCTTCTGTGTGGCCAATCTGTTCGGTCAGGCGGATCTTGAGATATTCGGTATCGATCTCGGCGGCGCCCTGTTTCAGGTGCACCTGGCCGATGGCCTCGGCTTCGTCATCGAGCGGGCGGTAATTCAGGCGGTCGGCCAGCAGCAGAAGATCGGGTTTGCGTAATTCGACATTGCCGCGGGCGCGTGTTTCGAGTTCGGTTTCGCCTTCCAGATGATCGGCAGTGAGAAACAGCGGATATTCGTCGTCATTCGCCAGCAGTTTGGTTGGACTGGCGGCACGCGCTGTCTGCTCGCGCTGGGCTTTGTTCTTTTCCTTTTTTTCCTTTTCCCGCGCCAGTAGATTGAAGCGGCGCTCCAGGCGCATGCCGGTGGCCGGATCTGCCGTGGCCGGCGCCGCGTGCACGACGGGCACGCCGGCGAACAGGCAACAAATCAGCAGGGCCAGCGGGCGGCGGGAGAGAACGATCATCGGTACCTTAGGAGGGGGCGGCACCAGCCTAGTGGATGCCCGGGTGTTAAAATCGCGCCATTTTACAACGAAGCTTTCAATCTCCGATGCCTTCCACGCCACTAAACGCACGCGATCAACTGCTGACTGACTGGGTCGCGCAGCGCTTTCCCGGACAGGATGTCCTTATTGTCCCGGCTTCTGCCGATGCCAGTTTTCGTCGTTACTTCCGTCTGAGCCTGCCGGACGGGACGACGCGCATCCTGATGGATGCGCCGCCTGAACATGAAGACTGCCGGCCATTCATCAAGGTGGCGGCGTTGCTGGCCAAGGCCGGTCTGGCCGCGCCGCGGGTGCTCGACCAGGATCTCGAGCAGGGTTTCCTGCTGCTGACTGATCTTGGACGCATCGGCTATCTGGAAGCGCTGCATGCCGATCTGTCGCTTGCCGACACCTTGATCCGCCCGGTGCTCGATACGCTGGTGCGCTGGCAGTTGGCTTCCTCGGCCGCCACCTTGCCGCCTTACGATGCTGCCTTGTTGCGGCGCGAACTCGAACTGTTCCCGGAATGGTTCATCGGCCGTCATCTGGGGGTGACGCTCGCTGACAACGAAAAACTGCTGCTTGAGCGTAGTTTCAAGTATCTGATCAATTCCGCCCTGAATCAGCCCAAGGTTTATGTTCACCGCGACTTCATGCCGCGTAACCTGATGCTGGTTGAGAGTGAGCAGGTACTTACGCCGGCGATCATCGACTTCCAGGATGCGGTGTATGGCCCGATCACCTACGACGTCGTCTCCTTGTTCCGCGACGCCTTCATTTCTTGGGATGAGGAACAGGAAATCGACTGGGTGGTGCGCTACTGGGAAAAAGCCCGCGCCGCTGGTCTGCCGGTGCGCGCCGATTTCGGCGATTTCTGGCGTGAATATGAATTGATGGGCCTGCAGCGTCACCTCAAGGTGCTGGGGATTTTCTGCCGCCTGAAATACCGCGATGGCAAGGATAAATATATTGAAGACTTGCCCCGCTTCATGCGCTACGCCAAGAAAACCGCCGGGCGTTACCTGCCGCTCAAGCCGCTGCTCAATCTGCTTGATAAGCTGGATGGGCAGACCGAGCAGATCGGTTACCGGCGGTGAGTCCGCAGCGCGGTTGCGCCGAGGTGTTGCAGCCAGGACGGGTCTGAACAATGAAAGCAATGATTCTTGCGGCGGGGCGCGGCGAACGCATGCGGCCGCTCACCGATCACACCCCCAAACCCCTGCTGCTGGCCGGAGGTAAGCCGCTCATCGTCTGGCACCTGGAAAAACTGGCGGCGGCCGGCTTCCATGAGGTGATCATCAACCATGCCCATCTCGGGGAGCAGATTGAACAGACGCTGGGGCGAGGGGCGCAGTGGGGGCTTACTATTGCCTACTCGCCGGAACCGCCCGGGGCACTCGAAACTGCAGGCGGTATTGCCCGGGCGCTGTCGCAGTTGGGCGTCGATCCGTTTCTGGTGGTCAATGGCGATGTGTTCTGTGACGTCGATTTCGCGGCCTTTGCCCGTCATGCCTGCCCCCCGGCTGGGGCGCATCTGCTGTTGGTCGATAACCCGGCGCACCACGGCGGCGGCGACTTTTCGTTGAGTGGTGAGCGCATCATTCCGGCCAATGGTGAGCAAACGCTCACCTACGCCGGCATTGGCCTCTTTTCGCCCGTACTGTTCCGCGACGTGCCGCCCGATCAGCCTCTGAAACTGCGCCCGCTGCTCGACGCAGCGATTGCCGCCGGTACATTGAGCGGGGAACGTCACGCCGGTCGCTGGGTCGACGTCGGGACGCCACAACGGCTCGCCGAACTTGACCTGGAACTGAGAACCGCATGAACCACGCCCACTTCATCGCCCGCCGCCGACGCCTGCTCAAGACCATAGGCGACGGCGTCGCCATCATCCCGACGGCACCTGAGGTCGTGCGCAATCGCGACGCGCACTATCCCTACCGTTTCGACAGCTACTTCTGGTACCTGTCAGGTTTCCCGGAACCGGAAGCGGTGATCGTTCTGGTCGGCGGCAAACGCCCGAAGTCCATCCTGTTCTGCCGCGACAAGCATGAAGAACGCGAAATCTGGGACGGCTACCGCTACGGCCCGAAAGCGGCGAAAAGCGCCTTCGGCTTTGACGCGGCCTATTCGATTGAGCAACTGGACAAGAAACTGCCCGAACTGCTGGTTGACCGCGACACGCTGTGGCACGCCGTCGGCCACGACGACGCCTGGGATGCGCGCATCGCCCGGGCCTTGAACGAAGTCCGCGCCCAGGCCCGTGCCGGCAAGCGGGCGCCGCGCGCGATCCATGATCTGCGCGCCGAACTCGACGCCATGCGCCTGCTTAAGGACGAGGCCGAACTGGCCACCATGCAGCGCGCTGCCGACATCGCCAGCGCCGGGCATGCCCGCGCCATGCACGCCTGCCGCCCGGGCATGGCCGAATACGAGCTGGAAGCCGAGCTGTCCTACGAATTCCGCAAGCGTGGTGTCGACGGCCACGCCTACACGCCCATCGTCGCCGGTGGCGCCAACGCCTGCGTGCTGCATTACGTCGACAACAACAAGCTCCTGAACGACCACACGCTGGTGCTGATCGACGCCGGCTGCGAGGTCGCAGGCTACGCCGCCGACATCACCCGCACTTTTCCGGTCAATGGTCGCTTCACGCCAGCGCAGAAGGACGTTTACGAGATCGTCCTCGCCGCCCAGGCTGCCGCCATCGCTGTCACAGCGCCCGGCCGCCACTTCATGGAAGCGCACGACGCCGCCGTGCGCGTGCTGACGCAGGGGCTGGTCGACCTCAAACTGCTCACCGGCAGCGTCGACACCCTGATCGAAAAGGGCGATTTTCGCCGTTACTACATGCACCGCACGGGTCACTGGCTCGGCCTCGACGTGCACGACGCCGGCGAATACAAGATCGGCAACGACTGGACGACACTGCAACCGGGCATGACCCTCACCGTCGAACCCGGCCTCTACATTCGTCCGGGTGCCGGCATACCGAGTGAACTGGCCGGCATCGGCATCCGTATCGAGGACGATGTGCGCGTTACCGAGACGGGCTGTGAGGTCTACACCAGTGCCCCGAAAACCGTGCGTGAAATTGAGGAAACGATGCGCCATGACTGAAGCAGTCGAGCTTGAGACCGATGTGCTGATCCTGGGCGCTGGCCCGGTTGGCCTGACCCTGCATCTGGCCCTGGCGGCGCGTGGTATTCGTTCGCATCTGATCGAACGCCGGCCGATGTCGGCATTGCAAGCCGATCCGCGCGTGCTGGCGCTGTCGCATGGCGCCCGGCAACTGCTGGAGCAGATTGACAGCTGGCCGGCACGGGCGGCGACAGCGATTGAAAACATCCACATTTCACAGCGTGGCGGCTTTGGTCGCACCGTGCTCGACAAGGCAGAGTACGGTCTGCCGGCGCTGGGCTATGTGGTGCGTTACCGCGAAGTGGTGGCTGCTCTGGCCCGGCACCTGTCTGCGGGCGCCCTGTTTGCCGAGGCGGAGGGGGTGGCGACACAGGTGACGCCGCAGGGGGTGCAACTGACCCTGCGCCAGGGGGAAGTCAGCCAGACGCTGCGCGGCACCCTGCTGGTGCATGCTGAAGGGACGCCGGGTGACGATCCGGAAGTCAGCGTGCGCGATTATGGTCAGCAGGCGGTGATCTGCGAAGTGACGCCCGAGCAGCCGCATGCGCAGCGTGCCTGGGAGCGGTTCACGCCGGATGGGCCGCTGGCGCTGCTGCCGCTGGGAGATGAGTTTTCCGTGGTATTCACCCTGCCGCCGGCCAAGGCCGCGGCGGTGCTGGCGCTGGACGATGCGGCATTCATTTGCGCCCTGGGGGCGCAGTTCGGGCGCCGCCTGCGCTTCAGTCGGCCCAGCCGGCGCAACAGTTTTCCGCTGGCTTTGCGCATGCGGCGGACCCTGGCGCGCGGTAACGAAGTATGGGTCGGCAACGCCGCCCAGACCTTGCATCCGGTCTCCGGGCAGGGGTTCAATCTTGGTTTGCGCGATGCCTGGCAGCTGGCGGAAACGCTGCTCAGTCACGGCCTGACGGCGGTGGCTCTGCAGCGCTATGCCGCGGCGCGACAATGCGACCGGCAGGGCGGGGCGCTGTTTACCGACGCTGTGGTGCGCACTTTTTCCACCGATTTCGTCCCAATCAAATGGGCGCGCGGTCTGGGCCTGTATGCTCTCGACCTGTTTCCGCCGGCCCGCCATTTCGTCGCCAAGCGCATGATCTGGGGTGGGCGGGGCTGGTAATCCTCCTTTCCCCGAAGCTGCTGCATGTCGCCTCTTTCTGCCTGGTTTCTCGCTTGCCGTCCGAAAACGTTGACGGTCTCCTTGTCGCCTGTCCTGCTGGGAACAGCACTGGCCTGGCATGACACGCAGCAATTGCTGTGGTTGCCCTTGCTGGCGGCCGTGCTCGGTGCCTGCCTGATTCAGATCGGCACCAACCTCTTCAATGACGCGGGCGACTTTCTGCGCGGCACCGATCAGCCCGGGCGTCTGGGGCCACGCCGCGCCAGCGCCGAGGGCTGGTTGCCGCCAGAGCGCGTGCGCCGTGGTGCCTGGCTGGCTTTTGCGCTGGCGTTTTGCTGCGGTGTGTATCTGGCCGTTCTGGGGGGCTGGCCGATTGTCGCCATCGGCCTGGCTTCGCTGGCTGCCGGCTGGGCTTACACCGGGGGGCGCTGGCCGATCGCCTATGGTCCCCTGGGTGAGTTGTTCGTGATCCTGTTTTTTGGTGTGGTGGCAGTGGCCGGTAGCTACTATCTGCAGACCGGTGCCTGCAGCAGCACTGTTCTCTGGCTGGGAGGGCTGCTGGGCATGCAGGCGGCGGCCGTGATTACCGTGAACAACTATCGCGATCTCGAGGGGGATGCGCTCTGCGGCAAACGTACCCTGGCGGTACGTCTGGGGCGTCGGGCCACATGCTGGCTCTACGCGGCAGAAATGCTGCTGCCTTACGCCGGCTTGCTTGTCCTGGGGATGGGGCATGGGCTGGCCCTGTGTGCGCTGCCGCTGGCCCTGATTCTGGTGTGGCAATTTTTCCACACGCCGCCGAGTCCCGTATTTAACCGTCTGCTCGCCATGAGTGCCGGCCTGCAGTTGGCTTTTTCCCTGTTGCTCAGTCTCGATCTGACTATTTTTTAGGCAGGTTTTCGGGTACAATTCGCCGCTTCCCCTGCTGCTGACCGACGCTCGTTTTGCCATGGAATTTGCTGGTTTCACTCTGCGCAACAATTTGTTCGTTGCCCCCATGGCCGGGGTTACCGACCGTCCGTTTCGCCAGTTGTGCAAGAAACTGGGCGCCGGGCTGGCGGTGTCCGAGATGGTCACCTCGAACTCGCTGCTCTACGGCAGTGCCAAGACGCTGCGCCGCGCCAACCATACCGGCGAAGTCGAACCGATCTCGGTCCAGATTGCCGGTGCCGACCCGCAGATGATGGCCGACGCGGCCCGTCACAACGTCGACAACGGCGCCCAGATCATCGACATCAACATGGGTTGCCCGGCCAAGAAGGTCTGCAACGTGATGGCCGGTTCGGCGCTGATGCAGGACGAAGCCCTGGTCGGCAGGATTCTCGACGCCGTCGTCGGCGCCGTCCCGGACACCCCGGTGACGCTGAAATTCCGCACCGGCTGGAACCTGGCCAACCGCAACGCGCCGACCATCGCCCGCATCGCCGAGAGCGCCGGCGTGCGCGCCGTCGCCATCCACGGCCGGACGCGCTGCCAGCAATACACCGGCGAGGCCGAATACGACACCATCGCCATGGTCAAGACGCTGATCCGCATTCCGGTGATCGCCAACGGCGACATCACAACGCCGGAAAAAGCCAAGCATGTGCTCGACGTTACCGGCGCCGATGGCATCATGATCGGTCGCGCCGCCCAGGGCCGGCCGTGGCTGTTCCGCGAGATCGAACATTATCTGAAGACCGGCGAAAAAATGGCGCCGGCACCGGTTTCCGAGATCCACGCGATCCTGCTCGCGCATCTCGAGGACCTCTACGATTTCTACGGCCTGGACACGGGGGTCAAGGTCGCGAGAAAGCACATCTCCTGGTACACCAAGGGCCTGGTCGGCTCGGCGGCGTTCCGCAAGATGATGAACACGCTGCCGACCGTCGAGGCGCAGCGGGAAGCCGTTGACCAGTTCTTCCAGCAATACGCGGCAGAACACGATCACCTGCAATACGAAGAAAACAAGACACTAGAGGAGGCGTTGGCAGCATGAGCCAACATGACTTGGGGCGGTGCGTGATCAACGCACTGGAGCAGTATTTCCGGGACCTCGACGGCGAAAAGCCGGCGGCAATCTACGACATGGTCCTGAAGAGCGTGGAAAAACCGATGCTGGAACTGGTCCTGGCCAAGGCCGGCACCAACCAGACGCTGGCCGCGGAGATGCTCGGCATCAACCGCAACACGCTGCGCAAGAAACTCACCGAACATCAACTTCTGTAATTTCCAAACCACCATGACTATCAAGCAAGCGCTGATTTCCGTCTCCGACAAGACGGGTGTACTCGAATTTGCCCAAGGCCTCGCCGCGCAAGGCGTCAAGCTGCTGTCCACCGGCGGCACTGCCAAAATGCTGCGTGACGCCGGCCTGGCGGTTACCGAAATCGGCGATTACACCGGCTTTCCGGAAATGCTCGACGGCCGCGTCAAGACCCTGCACCCGAAGGTGCACGGCGGCATCCTCGCCCGTCGCGACCTGCCGGAACACCTGGCGACCATCAAAGAACACGGCATCCCGACCATCGATCTGGTCTGCGTGAACCTCTACCCGTTTGCCGCCACCATCGCCAAAGCCGGCGTGACGCTGGAAGATGCGATCGAGAACATCGACATCGGCGGCCCGGCGATGGTCCGTTCGTCGGCCAAGAACTATAACGGCGTCGCCATCGTCACCGATCCGGAAGACTACGCCCCGCTGCTCGCCGAAATGCAGGCCAACGGTGGCGCGTTGCAACTGGCCACCCGTTTCAACCTGGCCAAGAAGGCATTCACGCACACCGCCCGCTACGACAGCATGATTGCCAACTGGCTGACCGGCCTTGACGACGGCGCCGAAGCCAAGCCGGCCGAGGCCGCACCGGTGCCCTCGGTGTTCCCGGCCAAGCTGCAACTGGCCTTCGATCGCAGCGAAATCCTGCGCTACGGCGAAAATGCCCACCAGCAAGCCGCCTTCTACCGGGACACGAGTTTTGGTGGACTCGCGTTGCCGGGCAGCATCGCCAATTACACCCAGCTGCAGGGCAAGGAACTGTCTTACAACAACATCGCCGACTCCGATGCCGCCTGGGAATGCGTCAAGGTCTTCGACGCCCCCGCCTGCGTCATCATCAAGCACGCCAACCCGTGCGGCGTGGCCATCGACGGCAGCCTGCTCGGCGCCTACGAAAAGGCCTTCAAGACCGATTCGACCTCGGCTTTCGGCGGCATCATCGCCTTCAACGGCGAAGTCGGCCTCGATGTGGTCAATGCCATGAACGAGCGCAAGCACTTCGTCGAAGTGCTGATCGCTCCGTCCTTTACGGCCGAAGCCAAGGCTGCCCTGGCGGGTAAGACCAACTTGCGCGTGCTGGTGGTGCCGCTGGGCCGCGACCTGAACAAGCTGGAACTGAAGCGGGTCGGCGGCGGCCTACTGGTGCAGACGGCGGACGACTTCACCGCCCAGGCTTCCGGCCTGAAGGTGGTCACCAAGAAGCAACCCACCGCCCAGCAAATCGAGGACCTGCTCTTCGCCGAGCGCGTCGCCAAGTTCGTCAAGTCCAACGCCATCGTCTTCTGCGGCGGCGGCATGACGCTGGGCGTCGGCGCCGGCCAGATGAGCCGCGTCGACTCCACCAAGATCGCCTGCATCAAGGCGCAGAACGCCGGCCTCGAACTCAAGGGTTCGGTGGTCGCTTCCGACGCCTTCTTCCCGTTCCGCGACGGCCTGGACGTGCTGGCTGAAGCCGGCGCCACCGCCGTCATCCAGCCGGGTGGCTCGATGCGCGACGAGGAAGTCATCGCCGCGGCCGACGAACACGGCATCGCCATGGTGTTCACCGGCGCCCGCCACTTCCGCCACTGATTATCTGGCCGTTGCCGATACAACAAGGATATCTCCACATGAAACTACTCGTCATTGGCTCCGGTGGCCGCGAACATGCCATGGCCTGGAAGCTGGCCCAGACGCCGGGGCTGCAGAAGGTCTATGTTGCTCCGGGTAATGCGGGCACGGCGCGCGAACATGAGCTGGAAAACCTGGCGCTTTCGGATCCGCAGGCGCTGGCTGATTTTGCTGAAGAAAATAAGGTGCTGCTGACGGTCGTCGGGCCGGAGGCGCCGCTGGCTGCCGGTGTGGTCAATATTTTCCGCAATCGTGGCCTGAAGATTTTTGGCCCGACCAAGGAAGCAGCGCAGCTGGAGTCGTCCAAGGATTTCGCCAAGCGCTTCATGGCCCGGCACAACATCCCCACGGCCGAATTCGAGACCTTCTCCGATGCTGCCGCAGCGCATGCTTACATCGATGCCAAGAGGGCGCCCATCGTCATCAAGGCTGACGGTCTGGCCGCCGGCAAGGGGGTGGTCGTTGCCATGAGCCTGGACGAAGCGCATGCCGCCGTCGACGACATGCTGTCCGGCAACAAGCTGGGTGACGCGGGTGCCCGCGTCGTCATTGAGGAATTCCTCGATGGTGAGGAAGCCAGCTTCATCGTCATGGTTGACGGCAAGAACGTCCTGCCGCTGGCGTCAAGTCAGGATCACAAGCGTATCTTTGACGGCGATCAGGGGCCGAATACCGGTGGTATGGGCGCCTATTCGCCCGCGCCCTGCGTGACGCCGGAAATTCATGGGCGAGCGATGCGCGAAATCATCCTGCCGACCGTGCAGGGCATGCTCAAGGATGGCATCCCCTATACCGGCTTCTTGTATGCCGGTTTGATGATCGGCAAGGATGGCAGCCTGAAGACTCTGGAATTCAACTGCCGCCTGGGCGATCCGGAAACCCAGCCGATCCTGATGCGCCTCAAGTCCGACTTCGTCAGACTGCTGGAGCATGGCATCAACGGCACCCTCGATCAGGTCGAAGCCGAATGGGACCGGCGTATTGCCCTGGGCGTCGTCCTTGCCGCCGCCAACTATCCGGACACCCCGCGCAAGGGGGATGTGATTACCGGTCTGCCGGCCGGTAACGCATTTGGCGAGGACTGCCACGTCTTCCACGCCGGCACCGCAGAGCAGGGCGGGCAGATCGTGACCAGCGGTGGCCGCGTACTGTGTGTCACGGCCCTTGGTGAAAACGTTAAACTGGCTCAGAAGGCGGCTTACGAGGCCGCTGCCCAGATTTTCTGGGAAGGGCATCAGTACCGCAAGGATATTGGTTACCGGGCGATCAGCAAGCAGGAGGCACGGCAGTAACAATGAAAATATCCTTCCGCCCGAAACTACTGGATTGTCTGCATGATTATTCCCGTGCGCAGGCAGGTAAGGATATTGGGGCAGGCATCACCGTGGGGGTGCTTGCCCTGCCGCTGGCGATGGCGTTTGCCATTGCCAGCGGTGTGTCTCCTGCAGCAGGGATCTGGACCGGCATCGTTGCCGGTTTTTTGATTTCGCTGCTCGGAGGTTCGCGGGTTCAGGTTGGCGGGCCGACAGGGGCGTTCATTCCGATCATTTACGGCATTGTCGTCGCCCACGGCTTTGTCAATCTGCTTGGCGCCACCCTGCTGGCCGGGGTGCTGCTGCTGGCGATGGGGCTGGCCCGGCTGGGGCAGCTGATCCGCTTCATTCCGGTGACGGTGGTGATTGGCTTCACCAATGGCATTGCGGTGGTGATCTTCCTGGCCCAGATCAAGGATTTCTTTGGTCTGCAGATCGATCAGGTGCCAGCAGAATTTTTCGAACGCATCAAGGTGCTGGCGGCGCACGCCCATACGGCGGACCTGCCGACGGTCGGGCTGTCGCTGGTCTGCCTGATCTTCCTTCTGTCCTACAACCGGCTGGCGCAGCGTTTTGCCCTGCTGCGCCGGGCGCCGGGGCCGCTGGCGGTGCTGGTGGTCGGGACGCTGGTGGCCTGGCTGTTCGAGCTGCCGGTCGATACCATCGGCAGCCGTTTTGGTGGCATCCCGCAGGAGTTGCCGGCGTTCGGCATGCCGGCGGTGTCGATTCACGATCTCGGCAAGCTGATTTCGCCGGCGCTGACCATCGCCCTGCTTGGCGCCATCGAGTCGCTGTTGTCGGCGCGCGTGGCCGATGGTCAGATCGATGACCGGCATGATCCCAACCAGGAGCTCATGGCGCAGGGGATCGCCAATATTGCCGCGCCCCTGTTCGGCGGGTTTGCCGCCACTGGGGCGATCGCCCGGACTTCGACCAATGCCCGCGCCGGCGGACGGACGCCGATAGCCGGCATCGTCCATGCCCTGACGCTGCTGGCCATCGTGCTCGTGGCGGCGCCGCTGGCGTCTTATGTGCCGCTGGCCACCTTGTCGGCCATCGTCATGGTGGTGGCGATCAACATGGGCGAGTGGCATGAATTCCGCGAGCTCACCCGGTTTTCCTGGAATTACCGGATCATCCTGCTGGTCACCTTTTTTATGACCGTGCTGTTCGATCTGACGGTTGCCGTGGAACTCGGCATGGTGCTGGCCTGCATCTTCTTCATTTACCGCATGTCGGATCTGACCCGCATCGAGCGTCGCGTACTTTCCAGCGAGCAACTCGGGCCGCAGCTCTGCCATGCCGACGGTAGCCCGCGTGTGGCGGCCTGGCAGGTGTATGGAGCGCTGTTTTTCGGTGCGGTGAACAAGCTGGAAGAATTGCTTGATAGCCGCAGTGGACACCCGGAGATCGTCGTGCTCGACATGCAGCGCCTGATCCAGCTGGATACGACCGGTCTCGAAGGGCTGGAAAACCTGCACGAGCAACTGGCTAAACGCCATTGTTCGCTGCTGCTTTGCGGTTTGAACAGCCAGCCGCTATCACTCATGACCCGCGCGGGTTTTGTCGATCTGCTGGGCAAGAGCAGTGTGTTCATCGATCTTGAGGATGCCCTGGCGCATGCCCGCCGGGCACTGGAGGCGACGGCTCAGCCGCGGTGAGTACGGCGGTTTTCGATTGGTGCGAAATACAGGCAGGGCTGGCCGGACGAGGCGAATACCACGCGCGCCGGCTCCTGAGCACTCTGGAAGCCGAGGCTACGGCAGCCATAGGGCATGTTTGGGACAAAGGTGATGTAGTAATGCCGGCAATCGCGGCAGCGAGGGGTGTCCATGACTCTGCACGGCAAAATATAAAAATTAACAGAATGCTTACACTAGGCTTACCAAATTGCAGGTAGGCTCGGGTAGAATTTAGCAGTTTTTCTACATTGGGCACAGCATGGTACGCAAAGATTTTCTCAGCACCCGGCAGGCGGCACAGCGCCTGGGCGTTTCTCTGGGAACAGTGCAGAACATGGTGGAAGCAGGGGCCCTGGAAGCCTGGAAAACCGCCGGGGGGCACCGCCGGATTCCACTGTCCGCAATTGACAATCTGCTGGCCAAGCGTTTCCGCCAGGGTACTCCGGAAAGCGATCAGCTCGATCTGTTCATCATCGAACCAGACGCCGAATTGCGAGCCACTTACGAGCGCACCATCAAGGCCTGGAAGCTGCCCGTGCACCTGCATTTTGCTGAAAACGGCGTGGTTGGCTTGCTGCAGATCGGGCAGCGGGCGCCGGATGTGCTCATCTGCAATGCGCAATTGCCGGGTATGGATGGGGAGAGCATGCTCAGCCAGTTGCTGCATTGCGCCCCGCCGCCGGGGATGGACGTCATCGTCATCGGTGTCGATGCGAACGCTCCGAGCAAACTGCCGGAAACCATTACCCGCTTTGGCAAACCGATTCCCTTTCACGAACTCAAGGGCTTCATCCTCGGTCGTCTGGCCGCATTCCGGCGACTTTGAGACGGGTGGTGCCGGCTGGGTGGCGACGACCTGCAAGGCGCGGCTCAGTAGACCACAGCCACGTTTTCCTTGTTAAGCCACAGGTTCAGCGCCTCCAGCAGCTCGTCATCAAGATTGACCTGCCAGGCGTTGCCCAGCAACAGTTCGCATTCGGCGCTGGCCTGGCGGTAACGCAGCCGCACCGGCGCATTGCCGGGGGTGAACGGTTGTAGCAGGGTGCGCAGGCGCTGAGCGTCTGCCGTCGCTGGCGTGAGCTGCAGGCGCAGGTGCTTGGCGAAACGGGCGCGGGCCTCGCCCAGGGTCATCAGGCGCTCGGCAACGACCCGGTTGCCCCCGGAAAAATCGTCGTAACTGACCTTGCCTTCGACGACCAGGATGGCGTCGGTCAGGATCTTGCGCCGCTCGGCTTCGAACAGTTCGTTGAAGACCGACACTTCCACCATGGCGGTACCGTCGTCGAGTTGGACGAACAGCATCTTGCCGCGTCGGGTCATCTGGGTACGCACGCCGACCACGATGCCGGCCAGGGTCTGGAACTCCTTGGCAGGCTGCAGCTGGCTCAGCGAGCGGCGGATGAAGCGGCCCAGTTCGGGTTTGTAGCTATCGTAGGGATGCCCCGAAAAGAAGAAACCGAGCGCGGTCTTTTCTTCCATCAGCTGGCTGCGCTCGTCCCAGGGCGGCATGTCGATGTATTGCGGCGCGTGTTCTTCGGCGACGTCCCCGAGGTCGAACAGACTGCTCTGCATGGCGTTTTTCTCGCTCTGCTCGGCAAACTCCATGGCGATGCCGACCGAAGCCAGCAGTTTATGGCGGTTGCTGTCCAGGCTGTCGAAGGCGCCGGCGCGGATCAGCGCTTCGATGGTGCGCCGGTTGACCATGCGCTTGTCGCAGCGCTGGCAGAAATCGAACAGATCCTTGAACGGACCGCCGTTGTTGCGGGCCGTGAGAATGACATGCACCGCTTGTTCGCCGGTGCCCTTGACCGCGCCTAGGCCATAACGGATGGTGTCACGATCGACGGGCTCGAAGCGGTAGGCCGAGGCATTGACGTCCGGGCCAAGCACCTTGATCTTGTTGGCGATGGTGTCTTCGTAGAAGATCTTCACCGTGTCGGTGTTGTCCATGTCGGACGACAGGGTGGCGGCCATGAATGCCGCGCAGTGGTAGCGCTTGAGCCAGGCGGTGTGATAGGTGACGACGGCGTAGGCGGCGGTGTGCGACTTGTTGAAGCCGTATTCCGCGAACTTGGTCATCAGGTCGAACAACTGCTCGGCCAGCGCCGGATCGTAGCTGCGCTCCCGGGCGCCGGCGGCGATGGTTTCACGGTGCTTGGCCATCTCCTCCGGCTTCTTCTTGCCCATCGCCCGACGCAGCATGTCGGCACCACCGAGCGTGTAACCGCCGATGATCTGCGAGATCTGCATCACCTGTTCCTGGTACACGATGACGCCGTAGGTCGGTTCGAGGCAGGCTTTCAGGTCCGGGTGGAAATAGTCGATGGCCTGCTGGCCCTTCTTGCGCAGGATGAAGTCATCCACCATGCCGGAGCCGAGCGGTCCGGGGCGATACAGCGCGAGCACGGCGATGATGTCTTCGAAGCGGTCGGGCGCAAGCTTCTTCAGCAGCTTCTTCATGCCCTCCGATTCCACCTGGAAGATGGCCGTGGTGTTGGCGTCCTTGAGGATCTGGTAGGCGCCGGGATCGCTAAAACCCAGGCTCATCAGATCGATGCGTTCGCCCGTCAGGCGTTCGACATACTTCAGCGCCAGTTCGATGATGGTGAGGTTGCGCAGGCCGAGGAAGTCGAATTTCACCAGACCGGCTTTTTCCACATCGTCCTTGTCGAACTGGGAGACGGGTGAGGCATCGCTGCCGGTGGCCTGATAGATCGGGCAGAAATCGGTGATGCGTCCCGGCGCGATCAGTACGCCACCGGCGTGCATGCCGACGTTGCGGGTCAGATCCTCGAGGCGTCCGGCCAGATCGAACAGTTCGCGGATGGTTTCACCGTCCTGGCTGTCGGCCATCATGTCCTGCAGGGCAGGCTCCTGTTCCAGCGCTTCGGCCAGCGAGACCGGCTTGTTCTGCACGATCGGGATGAGTTTGGAAATCCGGTCGCACATCGAATAGGGCAGGCCGAATACCCGGCCGACGTCACGAATTACCGCCTTCGAAGACATGGTGCCGAAAGTGGCGATTTGCGATACCGCCTGCGGGCCGTAACGTTCACGGACGTATTCGATCACTCGCCAGCGGTTGTCCTGACAGAAATCGATATCGAAGTCGGGCATCGATACCCGTTCCGGATTGAGGAAGCGCTCGAACAGCAGGGCGTAGGCCAGTGGGTCGAGATCGGTGATGCGCAGACTGTAGGCGACCAGCGAGCCGGCGCCGGAACCCCGGCCGGGGCCGACCGGTACGTCATTTTCCTTGGCCCAGTTGATGAAGTCGGCAACGATCAGGAAGTAGCCGGGAAACCCCATCTGGATGATGGTGTTGCACTCGAAGGTCAGGCGTTGGTCGTATTCGGGGCGGCGCTGCTGGCGTACCTCGGGGTCCGGGTAGAGTTCGGCGAGGCGGACCTCGAGGCCTTTTTTCGATTCCTCGACGAGAAACTCATCAATGGTCATGCCCGCGGGAATGGGGAAATCGGGCAGGAAATTCTTCCCCAGCGTCAGTTCGATGTTGCAGCGTTTGGCTATTTCGAGGGTGTTTTCGATCGCTTCAGGCAGATCGGCAAACAACGCGAGCATTTCGCCTTGGCTCTTGAAATACTGTTCGGCGGTATAGGGTTTGGGCCGGCGGGTATCGCCCAGAACGTAGCCTTCGGCAATGCAGACGCGTGCCTCGTGTGCCTGGAAGTCGTCGCGGCGCATGAATTGGACCGGATGTGTGGCGACCAACGGCAGCCCGGTTTCACCGGCGAGATCGGCCGTCTGATTGACCAGGTATTCCTGTTGCGGCTGGCCGTAGCGCTGTACTTCCAGGTAGAAGGCCGCGGGGAAAAAATCAGCCCAGGCCAGCGCCCGCTCGGTTGCCAGTGCGAAATTGCCATTCAGCAAGGCTTCGCCGACGTCGCCCTGGTGGCCGCCGGAGAGTGCGATCAGACCATCACAGCCGATCTGCAACAGCCATTCGCGGCGAATCTCGGCCCGGTCGCGCCGGCCGTCGGCAACATAGGCGCGGGTGAGCAGTTCGCATAGCTGGCGATAACCTTGTCGATTGCGTACCAGCAGCAGCAAGCGGCTGGCGGGCTCGCCGGCTTCACCGCCGCTCATCCACACGTCTGCGCCCGCAATCGGTTTCAGTCCCTTACCGCGCGCGCTGCTGTAGAACTTGATCAGACCGAACAAGTTGCCCAGATCGGTCAGGGCCAGGGCCGGCATGGCGTCGGCGCTGGCGGCTTTGACGGCGTCGGCGATGCGGACAATGCCATCGGTGATCGAGTATTCCGAATGCAGGCGGAGGTGAACGTAGCGGGAAGAATTCATGGCGGCGATTTTACCCCGGGCCAAAGGTTTGGCGGTCGCAGACGGGGCGATTGTCAGTGCGCCGGTAGGCCGTGGCGGAGGCGTTTGTTGCGCAATCTTCTGTTACATTGCACCAATACTTGCGCAAGAGTGTTTTGCGATGCTTCGCCCCGATAAAACAAAAGAAAACTTGCCATAAAGGAGAACAGCACTCCGGCAAGTCGAGAGGAGACGATTCCGCAGACCCGCGGGGTCATCCTTTTCAGCCAAAAATAATGAACCTGCTCCACTCCGGTGGGGTTTCCGGTACCCGGATCCGGGTGTCGCCTAGTCTGAAAGGAAGCTGTGCATGAGTACTTACACCGCCCCGTTGCGTGATATGCAATTTGTTCTCAAGGAAATCGCCGGTCTGGACGAGATCTGCGCTTTGCCGGGTAACGAGGAATGTTCGGTCGAACTGGTCGAATCCATCCTCGAAGAAGCCTCCAAGTTTGCGACTGGTGTGCTCGATCCGATCAACCGCAATGGCGATCAGCAGGGTGCGGTGGTCAAGGATGGCGTGGTCACCACCTCGCCCGGCTTCAAGGAGGCCTACAAGCTGTTCTGCGAAACCGGCTGGAATGCCATGCCGTTCTCGCCGGAATACGGTGGTCAGGGTCTGCCGGCAGCGGTGACCATGGCGGTCAATGAAATGTGGAAGTCGGCCAACATGGCCTTCGCCCTGTGCCCGATGCTGACCGGCGGTGCCATCGAAGCGATTGCCCACCATGCCTCCGACGAGCTGAAGCAGAAATATCTGCCGAAGATGGTCGAAGGCATCTGGACCGGCACCATGAACCTGACCGAGCCGAACGCCGGCTCCGACCTGGCTGCGATCAGCACCAAGGCCGCGCGCGCCGCCGATGGCACGTTCCGTATTACCGGCACCAAGATCTTCATCACCTGGGGTGAGAATGACGTTGCCGAAAACATCGTCCATCTGGTTCTGGCCCGCCTGCCGGACGCGCCGCCCGGACTGAAGGGCATCTCGCTGTTCCTGGTGCCGAAATTCCTGGTCAACGACGATGGTTCGCCGGGTGCCCGCAACGACCTGATCTGTTCCTCGCTCGAACACAAGCTGGGCATTCATGGCAGCCCGACTGCCGTCATGTCCTACGGCGACAAGGAAGGTGCGATCGGCTATCTGATCGGTGAAGAGAACAAGGGCGTCGGCTACATGTTCACGATGATGAACCACGCCCGCGTCAACGTCGGCCTGGAGGGCGTCGGCATTGCCGAGCGTGCCTACCAGCACGCGCTGTGGTACGCCAAGGAACGCATTCAGGGCGCCATCATCGGTGACAAGTCGGGCGAGAAGAAGCCCATCCTGCACCATCCGGACGTTCGCCGTCTGCTGATGGAATGCAAGGCCCGGACCGAAGCCATGCGCGCTGTGGCTTACTACGCTGCGGCCCAGATCGACCGGGCGCATGCTGGCGATGCCGCGGCCCAGGCCCGGATCGATTTGCTGACGCCCGTGGTCAAGGGCTGGAGCACTGAACAAGGGGTTGAACTCAGCTCCACGGCACTGCAGGTCTTCGGTGGTGTCGGCTTTGTCGAAGAAACTGGCGCCGCCCAGTACTACCGCGATTCGCGCATCACCACCATCTACGAAGGTACGACCGCCATCCAGGCGAATGACCTGGTCGGTCGCAAACTGGCGCGGGAAAAAGTGCCGGGTGCCGCGATGAAGGCCATGCTGGCCGAAATCAACGCCACCGCGGCTGAACTTGCCGGGCAGCCCGGTCTGGCCAACATCGCTGCACAGCTGAAGGCAGGCGCTGCGGCGCTTGAGAATGCGACGGACTGGATCATCGCCAACTATGTCGACAACGCGCCGACCGTGCATGCCGGCTCGGTGCCCTTCCTGTGGTTGACGGGCACGGTGACGGGCGGCTGGCTGCTGGCTAAATCGGCTGCCATCGCTGCCCAGCGTCTTGCTGCTGGCGATGCCGATCCGTACTACACGGCCAAGATTGCCACCGCCGAATACTTCGCCACGCATCAGCTGCCGTTCGCTGCAGCCTATGCGGCAGAAGTGACCGGTGGCGGTGCGTCCGTCTTCGCTTTGCCGGAAAACCTGTTCTGAGAGGAACCATCATGCGTACCGATCGCGATGCAATGGAATACGACGTCGTGATCGTCGGCGGCGGCCCTGCGGGGCTGTCCGCTGCGATCCGGGTCAAGCAGCAGGCAGAAAAGGTGGGGCAGGAGGTGTCGGTATGCCTGCTCGAAAAGGGCTCGGAGATCGGTGCGCACATCCTTTCGGGGGCGGTGATCGAGACACGTGCGCTGGCCGAACTGTTTCCCGACTGGCAGGAACGCGGTGCGCCGCTGCACACGCCGGCGGCTGAAGACCGCTTCCTGTGGTTGTCTGAAGGTGGGGCCAGCAAGCTGCCGACGCCGCCGCAGATGTCCAATCACGGCAACTACATCGTCAGTCTGGGCAACTTTTGCCGCTGGCTGGGCGAGCAGGCAGAAGCGCTGGGGGTCGAAATCTACCCCGGTTTTGCCGCCGCCGAAGTGCTTTATCACGAAGATGGCTCAGTCAAGGGCGTTGCCACCGGCGATCTTGGTCTGGGTAAGGACGGCCAGCCGGGCCCGAATTTCCAGCCGGGGATGGAACTGCATGCGCGCCAAACCATTTTTGCAGAAGGGTGCCGTGGCTCGCTGACGCGAGAACTGTTCGAACGCTTCAACCTGCGCGATGGCGCCGATCCGCAGACCTACGGTATCGGCATCAAGGAGTTGTGGGAAATCGACCCGGCCAAGCATCAACCGGGTCTGATCGTGCATACCGTCGGCTGGCCGTTGACGACGGACACCTACGGCGGCTCCTTCCTTTACCATCTGGAAAACAACCTGGTGGCAGTGGGTTTTGTCATCGGCCTGGATTATAAAAATCCGTGGTTGTCGCCGTTCGAGGAGTTCCAGCGTTACAAGACGCATCCGTCGATCCGTGGCTTCTTCGAAGGTGGCCGGCGCATTTCCTATGGCGCTCGTGCGCTGTCGGAAGGCGGTTATCAGTCCTTGCCCAAGCTGACTTTCCCCGGTGGCCTGTTGATCGGCGATACCGCTGGTTTCCTCAATGTGCCGAAAATCAAGGGCACGCACATGGCCATGCAGTCGGCCATTCTTGCGGCCGATGGTGTGCTGGCGGCATTGGCGGACGAAAGTTCAAGGGAAGCGGTGGCCTATCCCGCCGCACTCAAGCAAAGCTGGCTGCACGATGAACTGTACCGCGTGCGCAATATCCGTCCGGCGTTCAAATGGGGTCTGCTCGGCGGGCTTGCCTACGGCGCCATCGATACCTTCCTGTTCCGTGGCAAGGCGCCGTGGACCATGGCGCAGCACGATGACCATACACAGATCGGCGACAAGGCCGCCTATCCCAAGATCGCTTATCCCAAGCCGGATGGGGTGTTGACCTTTGATCGTCTGTCCTCGGTCTTCCTCTCGGCCACCAACCACGAAGAACATCAGCCCTGCCATCTGCGCCTGAAGGACGAGACGGTGCCGATCAGCGTCAATTACGCGAAATATGGCGCCCCGGAAACGCGGTATTGCCCGGCGGGCGTCTATGAAATCCTGGGCGAGGAAGAGGGAAATCCTCGTTTGCAGATCAATGGCCAGAACTGCCTGCACTGCAAGACCTGCGACATCAAGGATCCGACCCAGAATATCGTGTGGACGGTGCCCGAAGGTGGCGGTGGGCCGAATTACCCAAATATGTAAGGCAGTGTGACAACTGACTCTGCGTGAGAGACCAGGGAGAACAGCAAACGACTTGAGTCTCTTTCCCTTCGGGGCCACTGCGGTGGCCCCTTTTTTTGGCCCAGGCAGGTGAGGGGATTGGGGGATTTACGCTCCTGAATACGCTGCAGGGTGGATGGGTTGCATTCTCTTCATTATGTAAATTTTTTCTGCAGCTCCCGAGGCCGTAATGAAGAGTACGTCCTGTTTTGCAGGGGGCAGAAGTCGCAGGCAAGGTTAACAGTGTGACATCGGGAATGCAGGTATTATTTCCACCTTCACATACGCCCGGAGCTACTTCATGCTCAATCGTCGTCTGCACATGCTGTCTTCGCCGCCTACGGTGGCGCGTTCGCCTGGGCTGTTGGGCAAGTTGGGCATGCTGACTGCGATTCGTGATACGGAGCTGGTCGAGCAGAGCTTGCTGCGCACGCTGGGTCCCCTGCTCGGTGTGCTCGACACCTCGCTCTATCGACTCAATGAGCGCCACCAGCTGGCGCGGGTGCTGCACTACCACCGCTCCAAGGTAGTCGATGCCGACGGCGTGGTCCGCATGACGGAGCGGATTGAGGAATTGAGCCAGATTTCCGATGTGCCGGCTGAGGTGATCGCGCTGACGGAAAATGTTCGCCTGCTTGGCAAACCCTGCACGCGGACGCACAAGGGCGAACTGCTGATGGCGTATCCGCTGTTCGGCAACAACGAAGTCTGCGGTTACTTGTCTTCATGCGCGGCCACGAAGCCTCGCCCAGCGAAGATGCAACCATTCGTGGCGTCCTGGAGGTGTTTTCCAACTACTATGCCCTGCTCGATATCAGCCAGCGCGACAGGTTGACCGGGCTGCTTAATCGGCAGGCACTGGAAAATAATTTCGAGCGCATCTGGACCGCGATGGCGCGTCCCGATGCCTATCAGGAACGTAGTGACGGCCGCCGCAGCGCTCAGGCCGATACGTTCTGGCTGGCGGTGATCGACATCGACCACTTCAAGATGATCAACGACACGCACGGTCACATGATCGGTGACGAAGCGCTGCTGCTGGTGGCGCGCCTGATGCAGAATACCTTCCGCACTTCCGATCTGCTCTACCGCTACGGCGGCGAAGAGTTTGTGGCGATTGTCACGGCCGGCAATGAAGCCATTGCCCGCAACATTTTCGAGCGGGTCCGTCTGGCGATCGAGGCGCACAGTTTTCCGCGTGTGGGCAAGATCACGATCAGCATCGGTTATGCTGAAATTGATCCCGATGTGCTGCCGGTAGAAGTGCTGGGGCGCGCTGACCGCAGCTTGTACCAGGCCAAGAAGGACGGCCGCAACCGTGTCTACGATTTCGAAGAACTGGTGCGTAGTGGAATTTTCCCCAGCCCCTCCTACGGTGATGCCGAACTGTTCTGATCGGCGGCTGCAAATCGCGTAAAATTTCCCCCGTTCATTATTCAGGCCAGCCTGCTGCTGGCCTTTTTTTACAGTATCGCCATGTTGAAAAAATCATCCACCTTCCCCGGTATTGCCGGTCCCGTCGTTCTGATCGTCATGGACGGTTACGGGTTGCCGAAAAATGAGGCCGCCAGCGCCATTGCCGCCGCCCGCAAGCCCCACCTGGATGCGCTGTTCGCCAGTGCACCGCACATCCGCTTGCGGGCGCATGGGACGGCGGTTGGCATGCCGTCCGATGACGACATGGGGAACTCCGAGGTGGGGCACAACGCGCTGGGGGCCGGACAGGTGTACGCGCAGGGCGCGGCGCTGGTGGCCAATGCGATTGCCGCCGGGAGTATCTGGACGGGGCAGGCGTGGCAGGAAATCATCGCCGGCGCCAAGGCCGGGCGCGGCGTGGTGCATTTCATCGGTTTGTTTTCCGATGGCAACGTGCACAGCCACATCGACCATCTCAAGGCCATGGTCGCGCGGGCCAAGACCGAAGGCATCCGGACGGTACGCATCCATGCCCTGCTCGACGGGCGCGATGTGCCGGAAACCAGTGCCCTGGATTACGTGCTGCCCTTCGAGGAATTCCTGGCGGGGCTCAATGACGCCAGTTTCGATGCCCGCATTGCTTCCGGCGGTGGTCGCCAGTACATCACCATGGACCGTTACGATGCCAATTGGCCCATGGTCGAGCGTGGCTGGCGGACCCATGTGCTGGGCGAGGGGCAGCAATTCGCCACCGCCGCAGCGGCGGTCAATGGCTTGCGCGCACAGCATCCCGGTACGATTGACCAGGATCTGCCGGAGTTCGTCATTGCTGAACAAGGCCAGCCCATCGGCACCATTGAGGATGGCGATGCGGTGGTGTTCTTCAACTTCCGCGGCGACCGCGCCATCGAAATCAGCCGCGCCTTTGTCGACACCGAGTTCACTGAATTCGATCGCGTGCGTGTGCCGCAGATCACCTACGCCGGCATGCTGCAATACGATGGCGATCTGCAGCTGCCCAAGCGCTTCCTGGTGCCGCCACCGGCGATTACCGATACTTCCGGTGAGTGGTTCAGCAAGGCTGGCATCAGCCAGTTTGCCTGTTCCGAAACGCAGAAATTCGGGCATGTCACCTATTTCTGGAATGGCAACCGCTCGGGCAAATTTGCCGGCGAAACCTGGCAGGAAGTGCCGAGTGACGTGGTGCCCTTCGAAGAGCGGCCATGGATGAAGGCCGCGGAGATCACCGATGCGATGATCGCGGCGATTCGTTCCGGGCAATACCGCTTCCTGCGCTGTAACTATGCCAATGGTGACATGGTCGGCCATACCGGCAATTTCCGCGCGGCCACTATGGCGGTGGAAGCGGTCGATCTGGCGCTGGGGCGGTTGTTGAAAGCGGTGGCGGCAGCCGGTGGGGTGGCGCTGATCACGGCCGACCACGGCAATGCCGACGAGATGTACGAAATGGACAAGAAAACCGGCCAGCCGGCGCAGCACAAGGACGGTTCGTTCAAGGCGAAAACTGCGCACACTCTGAATCCGGTGCCCTTGATCCTGTTCGATGCGGCCACGGGCGGTCGTTTGGGCTTGCAGCAGGCAGCAGCGGCCGGTTTGGCCAACATCGCTGCCACCGTGGCGCATCTGCTCGGTTACGAGAAACACCCGGCATGGGAAGAAAGCCTGCTGACCGTACTTAGCGCGTAACCGGCCGTTGCTCGCTGCCCGGCAACCAGCGGTGCACGGTGGCGAACAGAATTTCCGGTTTGACCGGTTTGGTGATGAAATCGTCCATGCCGGCGGCAAAGCACTGTTCGCGGTCTTCGGCAAAGGCATTGGCGGTCATGGCGATGATCGGCAGTGACTGCAGATCGGGCAGGGCGCGGATGCGGCGGGTGGCTTCCAGGCCGCCCATGTTGGGCATCTGCATGTCCATCAGGATCAGGGCGTAAGGCTGCTCTGCCGCCTGTTGCCGGGTCACCAGTTCGACGGCTTCCTGGCCATCGACGGCGCAATCGACCAGGAGGCCGATCTCGTCGAGCAGCATCTGCGTGATTTCCCGGTTGATCGGCTCATCCTCGGCCAGCAGGATGCGGTGCGGGTAAGGCTGGGCGGTGGTGTCCGATTGTCTGGCGGCAGTGGGTGAAACTGGGCCGGCACTATCCGACGGGGTCAACAGCGGTGCGGCATCCTGTTGCGTTTCGCTCCGACGCAGGCGAGCGGTAAACCAGAATGTGCTGCCCTGCCCCAGCGTGCTATCCACCCCTGCGCAGCCCCCCATCAATTCCGCCAGACGGCGGGTGATCGACAGTCCCAGACCGGTGCCGCCATATTGCCGGGTGCTTGAGTTGTCTCCCTGCTCGAAGGGTTCGAACAGGCGTGGCAGGACGTCCGGGGCGATGCCGGGGCCGGTGTCCTGTACGGCGAAGCGGAGCAGGACCGATGTGGCATCCGAGGCCAGCGTTTCGACGATCACTTGAATACTGCCACGGGCAGTGAACTTGACGGCGTTGCTGAGGTAGTTGAGCAGCGCTTGCTGCAGGCAGGTCGGATCGCCGAGCAGTGGTAGTGTGGGCCAGTGGCGCTGGCTGCCTAGTTCGAGCTGTTTGTCCCGGGCTCGCCCCTGAACCATCGCCAGGGCGGTGTCGAGCAGGGCGTCGAGGTCGAGTGGCGCTTCCTTCAGGGTGAATTTTCCGGCGTCGATCTTGGCCAGATCGAGCACGGCATTGATGATTTCCAGGAGATGATGACTGGCCTGCTCCAGCGTATCCAGGCGCTTTTCCTGCAGTTCGCTCAGGCCGCCGCGACGGATCAGGTGGGCCATGCCGGTGATGGCATTGAGTGGCGTACGGATTTCGTGACTGATGTTGGCCAGGAACTGGCTTTTCGCCGAGCTGGCTTGCTCGGCGGCCAGCTTGGCCAGCATCAGCTCGTTGGTCCGTTCGGCCACCAGTTCTTCCAGATGTTTGCGGTAGTGTTCCAGTTCCGTTTCGATGCGGCGGGTTTCGGTGATGTCGCGGGCGATGGTGGCGAGCGCGATAGGCAGCCCTTCCTGAGTGCGGAGGGCGATTTCCCGTGTTTCGATGATGCGCGCCGGCGCACCGTTCTGATTGACGTATTCGGTGGTGATCTGCACACCCGGGTGCTGCCAGGCGTACTCGTCGGAGCGGGCGCCGTTCAGGTGGAATTCACGGAAGACAGGGCGCAGCTCAGCCATTTCCGAGTGGGTTTTGCCCAACCAGGGAAAGTTTTCCAGGCCCAGATTTTTTTCGGCGGCGGCATTGATCTGCAACCAGCGGCCGCTGCTGTCCTTGAGCACGACAATGTCGGGCAGGGCGTCGATGAAACCGGTCAGGAGCTTGTTGCTGTCGCGCAGTGCGGCGGTGGCGTTCTCGGCGTCGGTAATGCGTTGCGCGATGGCCTGACTCATCTGCATGAAATTGTGGCTCAAGGTCACGATTTCGCTGGGGCCGTGCTGTGGTAGCGGCAACTGGTAATCGCCGGCAGCGATGCGCTGGCTGGTTGCTGCCAGGGTGCCCAGGTGGCGGGTCAGCCAGTAACCCGACAAGCCGAGCGCCAGCAGGCTCAGGAGGATGCCGCCAAAACTGATCACGGCACTTTGCACGATCAGGTCGTGCCGGGTTTGGGCGATGAAGCGCAGGGAAATGCCGTAGTGCAGATCAGCGTAGTGCTGCCCGTAGAGTTCGATGGGCAGGATCACGTGCATGAGTTCCGGGTTGACCGGGTCGCGGCCGGCTTGTGGCAAGGGCTGTTCTGTTTTCCAGGCGGTGCCGGCCAGGCGCTGTCCGTCCGGGGTGACGAGCATCAGGTAATCGAGCTCGCTGTCACGCTGCAAGCTGGCGAGAATTTCGTGCGCGGTGGCGTAATCCCGGTTTGCCAGTGGCGCAGCCAGCGCGGTCTTATACAGCGACTGGGCGCTCTGGATGTGTTCGTCGACATGCTGGTGCAGGTGCGCGTCGACCAGGCGCAGGCTGTTGCCGATGATCAGGGAGATGAAGACGAGTTGAATCAGCAGGCTGGCAAAGAGCAGGCGGAAACGCAGGCTGCGGAAAAATCCCGGGAGTGGCATCAAGGCAGCTCCAGCAGGCGTTTGGTCAGGCTGATGTAGCTACGCAGCTGTGCCCGGTCAGCGGTGGAAAGGGGGGTGTAGCCGGCATAGCCGGTGCGCTGAAAAAATTCCTTGCCGCTGACGGTGTCAGGAAAGGAGGCAAATGCCCGGGTGATGCGCTCCATCATGGCGATATCGAGGCGGCGGTTGAGCAGGGTGCAGACCTGCGGCAGGAAAATGCCGGTTTCCTGTACGCTGACGGCGCGTTTCACTTCGTCCGGATTTTGTTGCAGGGCGGAGCGGGCCACGAAGGCGGCGTCGGCCATGCCGTTGGCCACGGCGGCGATGGCAGCGCCATGCGAAGGGTATTCCTGCAGTGTGTAATCCTTGTTGAATTCGAGCCCGTTCTTTTCCAGCCATTCCAGGCTGCCGAGGGTGATGATGGCAAAACGGCTGGATGTGGCGATGGTCTTGCCGCGTAATTGTGCCGGTTGCGGCGGTGGGCTGCCCGCCGGCAGCACCAGCAGGGTTTCGAGTTTTGCGGCGTAGCGGTAGAGAATATGCATGCTCCGCTCTTCTGCCAGGGCGGCGAAGTGCGGTCCGGTGATGGCCAGGTCGAATTCGCCGGCGAGCAGCTGCTGGATATGAACGCTGTAGTTGGGGGCGGTGTAGATGATGACCTTGCGCCCCAGCTGCTGTTCAAGATGGGTGGTAAGGGGCTGCAGGCTGCGGACCAGCGCCTGCGGGCTGTTGAATGGCATGACCCCGAGTTTGAGTGGCGCTTCCTCGGTTTGGGCTGGGCTGCTGCTCAGACAGGCGATGAAGAGCAGGCAGCATATTCGCGACAGAAAAGCGGTCATGGGTTACTCCGAATGGCGGAAGCAGACGTCATTGTGACAGACGGCAGGAGTTCTGGGCAAGAAGCGCTGTCGGCTTTGCTTGCGCGGCAGGATCAGAACGGGGCCAGCACGGCGATGACCCGCCCGGGCGCGATGCGCACTGAGCGCAGCAGCCAGCGGGCGGTGCTTTCCTGTGGGCTGGCGTCGGGGCGCAGGCGGTAGGCCGGGGTTTTGCGGAAGTAACTTTTCAGCATGCGGCTCAGCGAGTGTTCGATCAAGCCGCGCCATTGCGGATCGAGTCCGGGGGCATGCACACTTTCTGCTGCGGGCTGGTCAAGGTAGAAGGCTTTTTCCTGATCGTCGTAGCGTAATCCCGCCGTGCCGCGTAGATCGACCGGTACGGCGGGGGCTCCTGCCAGGCTGAGCAGGACGCGGGCATGGATGGTCAGGCGCTCCGCTGGTTCGCCCAGCTGGATGCGGGGGGCTTCTGGCATGCTGGCGATGAACAGATCGCCGTAACGTTTTTCCAGCGGGCCGCGCTTGGCCAGTTCATTCTGGATGTCTGCTTCGGAAAAACTGATTTCCTGTTCGAGAAAAGCCAGGGTAGGTGCACTGCAGCCGAGCAGGAGTGCCAGGCAGCAAAGGAACTGAGGGATGTTCATGGTTTCTCGCTCTGTAAACGCTTGCGGTACTGTACGGGTGAGATGCCTGTCCAGTCGACCACGGCGCGGTAAAAGGCGGATGTGTCGGCGTAGCCGAGTTCGCTGGCAATCTGGGCGATGCTGCGCTGGGTCTTGGTCAGCCGGGCCAGCGCCAGGTCGCGGCGCAGGGCGTCCTTGATGGTGCGGAAGCTGGCGCCTTCTTCTTCCAGGCGGCGGTGGATGGTGCGCGGGGAAAGGTAGAGGCGGTCGGCGATTTCTTCCAGACTCAGGGAAACGGGCAGGCTTTCGCGCAGGAGGTCGCGGATGCGCGTGACCATGGCGCGGTCGCGACGATAGAGCGAGGTGATCTTGCCCGGCGCACCGTCAAGAAAGCTTTCCAGGTCGGTTTCGTCGCGGCGCACCGGCAGTTCCAGCAGATTGGCATTGAAACTGGCGACCAGGGTGCCGGTGCCGCCGGGGACAGTCGGGGCAAAGCGGGAATCTTCGGTAAAAATCAGGTCGTAATCCGCCGAATGCTTCGGCCGCCGATAGGGGAAGAGCACGCTGTCGAGCGCCAGGCCACGCGCGACCAGCCAGCAGGACAGGCCGTGCAGCAGGCGCAGCAGCCATTCGAAGGCAAAAATCCGCCCGGGATCGTCGGGGGTGGCCGCCAGGCGGCGGGTTTCGGCGATGACCAGCTCGGCCTGGCCATGCTGGCGGCGGATGCTGACCTTCAGGTCGGGCAGGATCAGGCGCAGGAAACGGCCCATGCGTGCCAGCGCCTCGCCTAGAGTGGGGGCGGAGAGGCTGCCGCGGCAGAGGAATTCGAAACTGCCGACACGCATCGGCTGGGCAAACAGACAGAAAGCCTCGTCGTCGAATGTCCGGTTCAGCAGGTTATACAATGCGGCATAGCGATCCACGGGAATTCGGCTGGCGTCATCTGCAAGATCGAGGCCGACCTGACGCAGGAAATCTTTTGTGTCGATACTGCGCCGATCAAGTCCGGCCAGCATGCCGCGAACAAATTCAATTGCAACAGTGGTTTGGCGTGGGTTTTCGGAAAGTGGAATGTTGCGCTGCATCAAATTTGTCCTGGCGTGAGGAAACTGAATAACGCGTGTGATTATGGCCGAATTTGCATGATTATCGTCAAAGTGGGCAATGGCGCAGTGGTGAAAGCGACCTAAGATGCCGCATCGACCACTCACTGGAGACTGTGTGCCATGACTGATTTGTCCGTTGCCAAGAAGCTTTCCCCCTACAAGCCGAAAAACAAGGTGCGTTTCGTCACTGCCGCCTCGCTGTTCGACGGCCACGACGCCTCGATCAACATCATGCGCCGCATCCTGCAGGCGACCGGTTCGGAAGTGATCCACCTCGGCCACAACCGCTCGGTACAGGAAATCGTCAACGCGGCGCTGCAGGAAGACGCGCAGGGCATCTGCATCACCAGTTACCAGGGCGGCCACGTCGAGTTCTTCAAGTACATGATTGACTTGCTCAAGGCCAACGGTGGTGAGCACATCAAGGTCTTCGGCGGTGGTGGTGGCGTCATCGTGCCGTCCGAGATCAAGGAACTGCACGCCTACGGTGTGACCCGTATCTACGCGCCGGAAGACGGCGTGCACATGGGCCTGCAGGGGATGATCAACGAAGTCGTCGAACAATCCGACTATGACGTTGCCGAGCAGGGCGTGCCGAGTGCCGAACAAGTACTGGCCGGCCTGCGCGCCGGTGACCGCCGCCTGCTGGCGCGAGTGATCACGCTGCTCGAAAACGGTTCGGCGCCGCAATTGAAGGAGCCGCTGCTCAAAGCCGCCGCCGAATTGAGCACGCCGGTGCTTGGCATCACCGGCACCGGCGGCGCCGGCAAGTCGTCGCTGACCGACGAGCTCGTCCGCCGCTTCCGCCTCGATCAGGGCGACAGCGTGAATATCGGCATCGTCTCCATCGACCCGTCGCGCAAGCGCACCGGTGGCGCGCTGCTCGGCGACCGCATCCGCATGAACGCCATCGAACATCCGAGCATCTTCATGCGCTCGCT
Source organism: Azonexus hydrophilus (assembly GCF_905120355.1). Lineage (GTDB taxonomy): Bacteria > Pseudomonadota > Gammaproteobacteria > Burkholderiales > Rhodocyclaceae > Azonexus. The sequence goes on from NZ_CAJHOB010000002.1 coordinate 172,635, forward strand.
GGCCACCCGCGATACCGGTAGTGAAATTTCCGTGGCGCTGCCCGAGGTTATTGCCGCCTGCAAGCTGGCCGGTTTCGATCTGGTCGTCGTCGAGACTTCCGGCATTGGCCAGGGTAATGCCGCCATCGTGCCCTTTGTTGACCTCTCGCTGTACGTGATGACGCCGGAGTTCGGCGCCGCTTCGCAGCTGGAGAAGATCGACATGCTCGACTTCGCCGACTTCGTCGCCATCAACAAGTTCGACCGCAAGGGCGCCGAGGATGCGCTGCGCGACGTGCGCAAGCAGTACCAGCGCAACCGCGAAGCCTTCAATACGCCGACCGAAGACATGCCGGTGTTTGGCACCATGGCCGCCCGTTTCAACGACGATGGTGTCACCGCGCTTTATCAGGCACTGGTCCCGGCCGTGAGTGCCAAGGGCTTGCAGCTGAAAGCGGGGACATTGCCGTTGGTCAGCGTCAAGCAATCCTCGGCCAGCCGGGCCATCGTGCCGACCGCCCGTGTCCGCTACCTGGCTGAGATCGCCGACGCAGTGCGCGGCTATCACAAGCATGTGGATGAACAGGTGGCGGTCGCCCGCGAGCGCCAGTCGTTGCGCATCGCCAAGAACGTCTTCGCCGGTTGCGACAAGAATGTGGCCGATTTTGACGAACTGCAGGCGTTCAAGGACAGCCAGCAGGACCCGAAGGCGAAGAAGCTGCTCGACATGTGGCCGCAGACCGTCGAGGCCTATTCCGGTGACGAATATGTGGTGAAGATCCGCGACAAGGAAATCCGCACCCAGCTGACCAGCCAGTCGCTGTCCGGCACCAAGATCCGCAAGGTGATCCTGCCCAAGTACACCGACGACGGCGAGATCCTGCGCTTCCTGATGAAGGAAAACGTCCCCGGCTCCTTCCCCTACACCGCCGGCGTCTTTGCCTTCAAGCGCGAGGGCGAGGATCCGACCCGGATGTTCGCCGGCGAAGGCGACGCCTTCCGCACCAACCGCCGTTTCAAGAAAGTGTCCGAAGGCATGCCGGCGCACCGGCTGTCGACCGCCTTCGACTCGGTGACGCTGTACGGCTGCGACCCCGACGAGCGTCCGGACATCTACGGCAAGATCGGCAACTCCGGTGTGTCGATTGCCACACTCGACGACATGAAGGTGCTCTACGACGGTTTCGACCTGGTCTGCCCGACGACCTCGGTGTCGATGACGATCAACGGCCCGGCCCCGATCATCCTGGCCTGCTTCTTCAATACCGCCATCGACCAGCAGATGGCCAAGTTCGAGCAGGAAAACGGCCGCCAGCCGACCGAGGACGAAGCCGAGAAGATCCGCGAGTGGGTGCTCAAGACCGTGCGCGGCACCGTCCAGGCCGACATCCTGAAGGAAGACCAGGGTCAGAACACCTGCATCTTCTCGACCGAATTCGCGCTGAAGATGATGGGCGACATCCAGGAATTCTTTGTGCACAACCAAGTGCAGAACTTCTATTCGGTGTCGATCTCCGGCTATCACATCGCCGAAGCCGGCGCCAACCCGATCAGCCAGCTCGCCTTCACGCTGTCCAACGGCTTCACCTACGTCGAGTCGTATCTGGCGCGCGGCATGCACATCGACGATTTCGCGCCCAACCTGAGCTTCTTCTTCTCCAACGGCATGGACCCGGAATACTCGGTGATCGGCCGTGTCGCCCGCCGCATCTGGGCGGTGGCAATGAAGAACAAGTACGGCGCCAACGAACGCAGCCAGAAGCTGAAGTACCACATCCAGACCTCGGGGCGCTCGCTGCACGCGCAGGAAATGGACTTCAACGACATCCGCACCACGCTGCAGGCGCTGATCGCCATCTACGACAACTGCAACAGCCTGCACACCAACGCCTACGACGAGGCGATCACGACGCCGACCGAGGAAAGCGTGCGCCGCGCCATGGCCATCCAGCTGATCATCAACCGCGAGTGGGGCGTCGCCAAGAACGAGAACCCGAACCAGGGCGCCTTCGTCATCGACGAACTGACCGACCTGGTCGAAGAAGCCGTGTTGAAGGAATTCGAAGCCATCGCCAGCCGCGGCGGCGTGCTCGGCGCCATGGAAACCGGCTACCAGCGCGGCAAGATCCAGGAAGAGTCGATGTATTACGAGCACAAGAAGCACGACGGCTCTTACCCGATCATCGGCGTCAATACCTTCCTCAATCCGAAGGGCATGGCGCAGCAGGAAATCGAACTGGCGCGCTCGACCGACGAGGAAAAGCAGTCGCAGATTCAGCGCCTGCGCGACTTCCATGCCCGCAATGCCGACAAGGCGCCGGCCATGCTGGAGAAGCTCAAGCAGACGGTGATCGAGGACGGCAACGTCTTCGCCGTGCTGGTCGATGCGGTCAAGTGTTGCTCGCTCGGCCAGATCAGCTCGGCGTTGTACGAAGTCGGCGGCCAGTACCGGCGCAGCATGTAATAAAAAAAGGAGAACGGCACTCCGGCGGCATCCGCTGCCGGAGTTGAAAAGCGGCGAGGCGCACTGCCTCACCGCTTTTTTTCGGGCATCAGGTTTTCTGTTTTCAGGGCACCGCTGGCGGCGTCCGGGAAAATCCCGATAACTCATAAACTTAAGGCGGATCAAAGTGAGGGCGCGGCGCTCTTTCTAGACTCCTGCCATGGAACTACAAGCAAACGCGGCAGCGCACCCGACGTTCACACGGACAGGCCCACGTCTGGCGGGCGACCTGGCGATCTGGATTTTCATCATGGCCGAGCTGGCAGCGTTTGCTGCCTTTTTTGCTGCGTATGCGTTTACCCGCGCCAATCACGTCGAGGAATTCAACTTGGCGCAGCGGGCGCTCAATCGCGATGCCGGGGCGTTCAATACTTTGCTGCTGCTTTCTGCCAGTGCCTGCGTGGTGCGCGCGGTGCAGGGGGCACTGGCCGGTCGGGCGCGGGCGGCTGCGCCATGGATGCTGGCGGCGATTTTATGCGGGCTGGCCTTCCTGGGTGTCAAGGGCGTCGAGTATGCGGCGGCTTTCGCGCAGGGCATTACGCTCTCCAGCAGTACCTTCCACATGTTCTACCTGTCGCTGACTTTCTTCCACTTCATGCACGTGATCCTTGGGCTGGTGATCCTCACCGCGCTGTGGTTCGGCCTGCGCGCCGGTCGTTATGGGCCGCGCAACATGAACGGCCTGGAAAGCGGCGCAGCGTACTGGCATATGGTCGATCTGGTCTGGCTCATTCTTTTTCCGCTGGTTTATGTCATCCACTGAATATCCTGACTTGCCGCCGGTAGCGGCTGACGCGCATGGTTCCGCCAGGGGCACCTGGCTGCTGTGGGCCGGGCTGATGCTGGCCACAGTGCTGACCTGGCGGCTGGGTGAAGGTAGCGGCGGCCTGCTGCTGGCGGCTATCGTGCTGGGGATTGCCTTCGTCAAGGGCGCCGTCGTTGCACTCGAATTCATGGCGCTGCGCCATGCTCCCGCGCTCTGGCGCAATCTTTCGGTGGGCTGGCTGGTGCTGGTGTGCACGCTCGTCGGAATCGCTTACTGGAAAGGTCTGGCCTGATGAATGCCCGTTCGCCCCTGGCGGCACCCGTCGTCGAGGTGCCGTATTACTCGCCCTTCGGGCAGGAAGAAGCTATTTTCGAATCGGCCTGGCGCAACCGCTTGCCCTTGCTCATCAAGGGGCCGACCGGTTGCGGCAAGACGCGTTTTGTCGCGCATATGGCGGCGCGTCTGGGCTTGCCGCTGTATACGGTGGCCTGTCACGACGATCTGACCGCCGCTGATCTGGTCGGGCGTCATCTGATCGTTGATGGCGACACCCGCTGGGCCGACGGCCCGCTGACCCGCGCCGTACGTGAAGGCGGCATCTGCTACCTCGACGAAGTGGTCGAAGCGCGCAAGGATACGACCGTGGTCCTGCACCCGCTGGCCGATGACCGGCGCATCCTGCCGATAGATCGGACGGGCGAGTTACTGGCAGCACCGCCCGATTTCATGCTGGTGGTGTCCTACAACCCAGGCTATCAGAACCTGCTCAAGGGCATGAAGCCGTCCACCCGTCAGCGTTTCGTCAGCCTGCGCTTCGATTTTCCCGACAGTGCGCGCGAGGCAGTGATCGTGCAGCGGGAAACCGGCTGTGCCGAGGATCTGGCGCGGCGGCTGGTGGGCATTGCCCACAACCTGCGGCAATTGAAAGATCAGGATCTGGAGGAAGCGGTCAGTACGCGCCTGCTGATTTACGCAGCGGCCCTGATCCGCGACGGGATGGATCCGGTCGTGGCCTGTCGTGCTGCCGTTGTTGAAAGTCTGACGGATGATCCGGAAGTCGCTGAAGCCTTGCAGGAAGTGATCAACGCAACATTCGGGCGCTGAATTTGAGCGCTGAAAAAAGGGGGGGGGGGAGATGGCCGCACAAAACGCACAAGTCGCAGCGGGGGGGCTCGATGTGGTGGTGAACCTGCGCCAGACGGCGTTGTTTGCAGATCTGCCGGAGGCAGATCTACAGCGGCTGGCGCAAGGATGTCGTATTGAGCATTACGATCGCGGCAACATCCTCTTTCACAAGGGCGATCCCTGCCATGGTTTCCATCTGGTACTGGCCGGCCAGGTCAAGCTGGCGTTCGTGTCAGCAGCGGGCAACCAGAAAGTGGTCGAGATCATCCGCCCGGGGCAGAGCTTCGGTGAGGCCGTGATGTTCATGCAAAAGCCTTATGTGCTCATGGCCCAGGCTTTGACGGAATGCCGTTTGCTGTTCATCGCCAAGGACACGATTTTTCAGGAAATGCGTAACGCGCCTGATTTCTGCCAACGCTTGATTGCCGGCCTGGCGCTGCGGCTGCATGGCCTGATCAAGGATCTGGAGATTTATTCCCTGTGTTCCGGGCGGGAGCGCATCGTCTGCTACCTGCTCGGAGAAATGAGCGATGCGGAGGGAAATACACCCGACGGGCGCGTCGAAATCTGTCTGGCGACGCACAAAGGCACCATTGCTTCCCGGCTCAACCTGACGCAGGAACACTTTTCGCGCGTGCTGCACGAACTGGCTGACGACGGGCTGATTGAAGTCGATGGCCGGCGCATCATCGTGCCTGATACGGCGAGTCTGCACGCCAGCCTGGGGGGCGGCCGAGGCTGATGACGCCGGCGGCTTGCCGCGCTCCCCGGTGTTTTTCCGCTTTTGTCAGCCCTGCCTGCCGCTTCTCCTTTACAAAGCCGTGCCGGCGTAGCATCATCGCCCAATTCAAACGGCATCTAATGTGCAACTTCGATGGCGGCAACCCCACAGAACACCCCAATCAGCGGTCTCGCACGCGCTCTGGTCCAGGCCGGGCGGCTCAAGGAGACCGAGGCGGAAGAATTGATGCAGCAGGCGCTGGCCGCCAAAATTCCGCTGATCGATCAGATCATTGCGGCACACAAGGCGAGTGCCAGCGAGATTGCCATTTTTTCTTCGGAAACCTTTGGCTATCCCTTGCTGGATCTGGATGCATTCAATACCGACCTGATTCCCAAGGATGCGATCGACCGTAAGTTGGTCGCTGCGCACCGCGTGGTGCCGCTCAACAAGCGCGGCAACCGCTTGTCCATTGCCATTGCTGACCCCACCAACCTGCGGGCGCTGGATGAAATCCGTTTCCAGACCGGGCTGGCGGTTGATCCGATCGTCGTCGACCACGGCAAACTCATGCCGCTGGTGGCGAAGGTTGCGGAAACGACAGATGATGTGCTGCGGGCCATTGCTGACGACGACATCAACCTCGATTTCGGTGAAGAAGAGGCGGGGGAGGCCATTGCTGATGCGGGAGCGCAGGATATTGACGATGCGCCGGTCGTCAAGTTCATCCAGAAGATCCTGCTTGACGCCATCAACGATGGCGCGTCCGACATTCACTTCGAACCGTACGAGAAGTTTTACCGGATCCGCACTCGCGTGGATGGGATCTTGCGCGAAATTGCCAAACCGCCGTTGGCGATCAAGGAAAAGATCGCCTCGCGCATCAAGGTCATTTCCCGCCTGAACATTGCTGAAAAGCGGGTGCCGCAGGATGGGCGGATGAAACTCGTGCTGTCGAAGACCCGCGCCATTGATTTTCGGGTCAGCACCCTGCCTACCCTGCAGGGCGAAAAGATCGTCTTGCGTATTCTTGACCCGAGTTCGGCCACCTTGGGCATTGAGGCGCTGGGCTATGAACCGGATCAGAAGGCGCACTTGCTGGATGCCGTGAATCGTCCCTACGGCATGGTGCTGGTGACCGGGCCGACCGGTTCCGGCAAGACGGTGTCGTTGTACACCTGCCTCAACATCCTCAACAAGGACGGCGTCAATATCGCGACGGCGGAGGATCCGGCAGAAATCAACCTGCCCGGCATCAACCAGGTGAACGTGGATGACCGGGCCGGCCTGACCTTTCCCGTGGCGCTCAAGGCCTTCCTGCGCCAGGATCCGGACATCATCATGGTGGGTGAAATCCGCGATCTGGAAACGGCCGAGATTGCCATCAAGGCTGCGCAAACCGGCCATATGGTGCTATCCACGCTGCACACCAACGATGCGCCACAAACATTGACCCGGCTGATGAACATGGGGGTGCCGGCGTTCAATATTGCCTCCAGTATTCTCTTGATCACGGCACAGCGTCTGGCGCGCCGCCTGTGCAATTGCAAGCAGCCGCTGGAAGTGCCGCAGCAGGCGTTACTCGAAGCCGGCTTCAAAGCGGAAGAACTGGATGGCAGCTGGACCCTGTATGGCCCTGGCAGTTGTGAACGCTGCAAGGGGAGTGGCTACAAGGGACGGGTGGGGATCTATCAGGTGATGCCGATCAGCGAGGAAATGCAGCGCCTCATCCTGGCCGGCGCCACCTCGCTCGATCTGGAAAAACAGGCCAAGGCCGAGGGGGTCCGTGATCTACGCGAATCAGGCCTGCTCAAGGTCAAGCAGGGCATGACCTCGCTCGAAGAAGTATTGAATACGACCAACGCCTGAGTGTGTAAGGGGAGAATATGGCAAATCCAAAAAACAGGTCTGTGGCCGTCAAGGAAAGCACCTATCAGTGGGAGGGGCGCACCCGCGATGGCAAGCCGGCGCGCGGTGAAATGCGTGCGGCGACGGAAACCGTGGTGCAGAATCTGCTGCGCCGCCAGGGCATTACCGTCAGCAAGATCAAGAAATTGCGCCTCAAGTCGGGCGGCAAGATTACGGACAAGGACATCACCCTGTTCACCCGCCAGCTGGCGACTATGATGAAATCGGGTGTGCCGCTGCTGCAGTCGTTCGATATCGTCGGGCGTGGCCACGCCAATCCGGCAGTCGGTCGTTTGCTGCTCGATATCAAGTCGGAAGTGGAAACCGGCAGCTCGCTGTCGCAGGCGTTCCGTAAATATCCGCTCTATTTCGATGCGCTGTTCTGCAACCTAGTCGGTGCAGGGGAGCAGGCGGGTATTCTCGAAACCCTGCTTGATCGGCTGGCGACCTACAAGGAAAAAATCCTCGCCATCAAGAGCAAGATCAAGAAAGCCTTGTTTTATCCCATTGCCGTGCTGGTGGTGGCGTTCGTGATCACGGCGGTGATCATGATTTTCGTGATTCCAGCGTTCAAGGAAGTGTTCACGAGCTTTGGTGCGGAATTGCCGTTGCCGACCCAGATCGTGATTTCCATATCGGACTTTTTCGTGGAGTGGTGGTGGGCGATTTTTGGGGTGATCGGCGGCAGCATCTACGCTTTCCTTGAAGCCTGGAAACGGTCCGAAAAAATTCAGATGGTGATGGACCGCGCTTTGTTGCGGGCGCCGATTTTTGGTGACATCGTGCGCAAATCGGTCATTGCGCGCTGGACGCGGACTTTGGCTACCATGTTCGCGGCCGGGGTGCCGCTGGTGGAGTCGCTCGATTCCGTGGGCGGCGCATCCGGTAACCATGTGTACAAGGTGGCTACCCAGAAAATCCAGAGCGAAGTGTCGACCGGTACCAGCCTGACCGTGGCCATGCAGAATGCCGACGTATTCCCGAACATGGTGACGCAGATGGCGGCCATTGGTGAAGAATCCGGCTCGCTCGACGGCATGCTGTCGAAGGTGGCGGATTTCTTCGAACAGGAAGTCGATGACGCGGTCGATGCCATGTCCAGCCTGATGGAACCCCTGATCATGGTGGTCTTGGGGACGCTGATCGGTGGCATGGTGGTGGCGATGTATCTGCCGATTTTCAAGATGGGACAGGTGGTCGGCTGATGCTGCTCGATCTCCCGCCAGTGGTTCTGGTGCTGGCTGCCGGTGTGCTCGGTTTGTGCGTCGGCAGTTTTCTCAATGTCGTCATCCATCGTCTGCCACAGATGATGGAGCGGGAGTGGCAGGCCCAGTGCGCCGAATTGCGGGGGGAGCCGCCGACGGAGGCAGCCCCCTTCAATCTGCTGCTGCCCCGTTCGCGCTGTCCGCAGTGTGGTCAGGGTATCGGTGTGCTCGACAATATTCCGCTGCTGAGCTATTTCATTCTCCTGCGCGGCCGCTGCCGGCAGTGTCAAACTCCGATTTCCCTGCGCTATCCGCTGGTTGAGGCGCTGACCGGCGTGCTGTCGGCAGCGGTGGTCTGGCATTTTGGTGTGGGCTGGCTGGCGCTGGGTGCACTCTGTCTGACCTGGGCGCTGGTCGCGCTGGCCCTGATCGATCTGGATACCCACCTGCTGCCCGACAGCATCACCCTGCCGCTGTTGTGGCTGGGTTTGCTCTTCAACTTGACCGGACAATTCACCGATCTGGGCTCTGCCGTGGTAGGCGCCATGGCAGGCTATCTCGCGTTGTGGAGCGTGTTCTGGCTGTTCAAGCTGGTCACCGGCAAGGAAGGGATGGGCTACGGCGATTTCAAGCTGCTTGCTGCGCTCGGTGCCTGGTTGGGCTGGCAGATGTTGCCGGCCATCATTCTGTTGTCTTCCGTGGTGGGGGCTGCGGTTGGTATCGCGCTGATCGTGCTGGCGCGGCACGGGCGCAATGTACCGATCCCCTTCGGCCCCTACCTGGCTGCCGCCGGTTTGCTGGCGCTGTTTTACGGCCAGGAATTGACGCAGACCTACCTCGCCCTGCTCTATTGAGTGAGGTGGACCAGGGAAGTGGCGCGTTCACGCCGGTTTTTTCCGGCGTAAGGCGGTAAAATTCCCGGGTTTTGTGACCTGCTTCCTATCGTGACCCCTGTGGTGACCCCCGTGCCAGTTCCGTTTCGTCTTGCCATCAACGGCTATGGCCGGATCGGGCGCTGTGTCCTGCGTGCCTTGCACACGGCGCCAGGTCGCCCGCAGTTGGCGGTGACGGCCATCAATGAGCCTGCCGATCTGGCGAGCATGGCTTACCTGACCGAGTACGATTCCACGCATGGGCGTTTTCCCGGGTGTGTCGTGACAGGCGAGCGGCAGCTCGTGATCGCTGACCATCCGATCCGGGTTACGCACGCACGGGGGCCGGAAGAAGTGGATTGGCAGGACATCGATCTGGTGATCGACTGTTCCGGTGTCTATGGTCGGCGGGCCGAACTGGAACGCTTCCTGCGCGCCGGCTGCCCCGGTCTGTTGCTGTCGCATCCGGGGTTTTCTGCCGAAGATGTCGATGCCACCGTGATCTACGGTGTCAATCAGGAGGTGCTGCGGGGCAGTGAGCGTCTGCTGTCGGCAGGTTCGTGCACCACCAATGCCGTGGTGCCGGTGCTGGCCTTACTGGCGGAGAATTTCGGGATCGAGCAGGCGCAACTGACCACATTGCATTCGGTGATGAACGACCAACCGCTGATCGATGGCTACCACCATACCGATCTGCGCCGAACTCGCTCTGCCATGCAGTCCATCATTCCGGTGTCGACCGGCTTGAGTCGTGGCGTCGAGCGCTTGTTACCCGATCTGCAGGGACGTGTGCATGCCAAGGCGATTCGCGTGCCGACGCTCAATGTCTCGGCAATCGACCTCAATCTCATCACCCGGAAGCCGGTGACCGCGGCAGATGTCAACCAGCTGCTGCAGGCTGCGGCTGTCGGCGGCTTGCGGGGCCTGCTTGCCTACTCGGAGGCGGCGCATGCCTCGATCGACTTCAATCACGACCCGCACTCGGCTATCATCGATGCCAGCCAGACCCGGGTCAGCGGTGGGCATCTGCTCAATCTTTTCATCTGGTTCGACAACGAATGGGGCTTTGCCAATCGCTTGCTGGATGTGGCGCAGCACTGGCTGCTGCAGCGTAGTCAAACCGGGACGTGAAAGCTGAAACGTGAAAGGTGGGGCCAGGCGGACGGAATTCACCTTTCACTTCTCACTTTTTGCAGGACTTAAAACGGAGACACCATGAACGTCATCAAACTCACCGATCTCGATGTCAGCGGCAAGCGCGTCTTCATTCGCGCTGACCTCAATGTGCCGCAGGACGAGGCCGGTAACATCACCGAGGACACGCGCATTCGCGCCTCGCTGCCATCGATCCGCTACTGCCTGGAGAAAGGCGCGGCGGTGATGGTCACCTCGCATCTGGGGCGGCCGACGGAAGGTGAGCTGAACCCGGAAGATAGCCTGATGCCGGTAGCCGTACGGCTGGGGCAGCTGCTGCACGTGCCGGTACGACTGATCAGCGACTGGGTGGACGGTGGCTTTGAGGTCAAGCCGGGCGAGGTGGTGCTGCTTGAAAATTGCCGGGTGAACAAGGGCGAGAAGAAGAACAACGAAGAACTGGCGCAAAAGATGGCCCGGCTGTGCGATATCTATGTCAATGATGCCTTTGGTACCGCGCACCGCGCCGAGGCGACCACGCACGGCATGGCCAGGTATGCACCGGTGGCTTGCGCTGGCGTGCTGATGGGGGCTGAAATCGATGCGCTGACGCAGGCCCTGCACAATCCGAAGCGTCCATTGGTGGCGATTGTCGGCGGCTCCAAGGTGTCGTCCAAGCTGACCATCCTGAAATCCCTGGCCAACAAGGTCGATCAGCTGATCGTCGGCGGTGGCATCGCCAACACCTTCTTGCTGGCTTCCGGCAAGCGCATCGGCGAATCGCTGGCGGAGGCCGATCTGGTCAAGGAAGCGCACGCGATCATGGATATGATGAAAGAGCGGGGGGCGGAAGTGCCGTTGCCGAGCGACGTGGTGGTGGCTGACGAAGTCTCCGCCCTGGCACGTGCCAACAAGATCGGCATTGATGACGTCGGCGCCCACGACCGCATTCTCGATATCGGCCCCAAGTCGGCGGCGAAGCTGGCGGAAATCATCGCCAATGCCGGTACCATCGTCTGGAACGGTCCGGTCGGAGTGTTTGAGTTGCCGCAGTTTGCCGGCGGCACCAAGATGCTGGCTTCTGCCATCGCGCATTCGGAAGCGTTTTCCATCGCCGGTGGCGGCGATACGCTGGCCGCTATTGCCAAATTCAATATTGCGGCAGATGTCGGCTACATTTCTACTGGCGGTGGTGCCTTCCTCGAGTTTCTCGAAGGCAAGACCTTGCCGGCAATTGCTGTCCTGGAAGCGCGCGCCGCAGGCTGAGGAGTTGCATCATGGAAGAAAAACGCCGCGTACTGATCGTCGACCCGTCGCGGGTAGCCCGGGCGGCGTTGGCCAAACATTTGAGTGCGGAATACGATCTGCGCGAGGAAAGCGATGGCGAATCGGCCTGGCAGACGCTGGTCCTTGATCCTTCCATCGTCGCAGTGGTGACAGCGCTCAACCTGGGCAAGTGTGACGGTCACGCGCTTCTGCAGCGCCTGCGCAGCAACCGCCTGCACCGTTTGTCCGATCTGCCTTTTTTCCTCCTGATTTCCGAGAATGAACCGCTGGCCAACCGCGTGGCGGCCAAGGAGCGCGGCGTCAGCGATTTCATCGTGCGCGGCATGAGCGGCGACGAAATCCTTCTGCACATCGGGCGGCTGGTCAATTGGGAGGTCAGTTCGAGCATCATGCCGCCGGCGCCCGGCCCCTCCGGGCAGGCGTTCGTCAAGCGTCCGGCCATGTGTCGCCGGCTGTGCGATGAAATGAGCCGACACGGCAACAGCGCGGAATACAGCGCAGCGGTGCTGGCCTTCGGGCTGACGCAGGAGCAGATGCTGCGGCAGCGTTTCGGCGCGGCGGCAGTGGAGGATCTTGGCCGGCGTGTGGCCGATCTCATTCACAGCAAGATCAATGGGCGTGATGCCATGGCGCTGGGTGACGGCTCGACCTGCCTGATTGCCTCGCCGGGGACCACGCTGGCCACGGCCCATGCTTTCGCCCAGCGGGTGTGCCGGGCGCTGGGCGAACAGGCGATCAGGGTGGGCAAGGAACGCTTGCAGATCAGTGTCAGTGCAGGATTGGCCAGCCTGCCGGTTGATACCGGGCGGACCGCGTCGCAATTGATCGATCTGGCCCTGGCGCGCCTGGAGCAGGCGCGCCATTCGCCGGGTAATCTGGTGGTCAGTGCGGCTGATCCGGAGTACGTCGACCCGCTTTCCAGCTTGCGCTCCTGGCAGGGCGTGGATGCTGCCAATCAGCGGCTGGCGCAGGCCGGGCTCGACATGTTGCCGCTGATGCGGCTGCTGGAGACTGAATTCAACCTGGGGTTGCCGCTGGAGCAGATGGAAGGCCGTTTTCGCCAGCATGTTTCCCTTTCTGCCAACACGACCAACAATTGAACGGAGCAGCATGAGTCGTCATACCAAAATCGTCGCCACGCTTGGCCCAGCCTCCTCTTCGCCGGAAGTGCTGGAGCGTATGGTGGCGGCGGGCGTTAACGTCGTCCGCATGAATTTCTCGCATGGTACGGCCGAGGACCATCTGGCACGGGCCCGTACAGTGCGCGAGGCGGCTGCCCGGCAGCGCCAGATCGTCGGCCTGCTGGCCGATCTGCAGGGGCCGAAGATTCGTATCGGCAAATTTGCCGAAGGTGCCGTGATGCTGGCCGAAGGGGCCTCCTTCATCCTCGATGCGCAGTGCAAGGAAGGTAGCGCCGAGCGCGTCGGGCTGGACTACAAGGAGCTGACGCGTGATGTGCGCCCCGGCGACACCCTGCTGCTTGATGACGGTCGCTTGAAAGTGCGGGTGGAAGCCGTGCGCGGCAGCGAGATACACACCCGCGTGCAGGTTGGCGGCAAGCTCTCCAACAACAAGGGCATCAACCGCCAGGGCGGCGGCCTGAGCGCCCCGGCGCTGACCGCCAAAGACATGGAGGACATCAAGACGGCGGCGGCGCTGGGTGTCGATTACGTCGCCGTGTCCTTTCCCAAGAATGCGGCGGACATGTACATGGCGCGGCAATTGCTGCGTGCCGCCGGCAGCAAGGCGGCGCTGATTGCCAAGATCGAGCGGGTCGAGGCAGTCGATAACTTGCAGGAAATCCTCGAAGCCTCCGATGGCATCATGGTGGCGCGCGGCGATCTGGCGGTGGAAGTCGGCGATGCCGCTGTACCCGCCTTGCAGAAAAAGATGATCCGTCTGGCGCGTGACTACAACAAACTGACCATCACCGCCACCCAGATGATGGAATCGATGATCAGCTCGCCCGTGCCAACACGGGCCGAAGTGTCCGACGTGGCCAATGCCGTACTCGACGGCACCGATGCGGTGATGCTGTCAGCAGAAACGGCTGCCGGCAGCTATCCGGTGGAAACCGTCGAATCGATGGCGCGCATCTGCGTCGAAGCCGAGCGGTCGACGGACATCACCCTCGAGCGCGAATTCCTCGATCGGGTGTTCAACCGCATCGATCAGTCGATTGCCATGGCGGCCATCTGGACTGCGCATCACCTCAAGGTCAAGGCCATCGCCGCGTTGACGCAATCGGGTTCGACCGCCTTGTGGATGAGCCGTCTCAACTGCGGGCTGCCCATTTATGCTTTGACCCCGGATGCTGAAGCGCTGTCGCGCATGTCGCTGTATCGCGAAGTCCGGCCGCTGCTCATGCAGCAGCAGCATACCGAGCGCGAGCAGTTGCTGGCCGAGGCGGAAACGCTGCTGATCGAGCGCGGTATCGTCGAACGTGGCGACCTCATCGTGCTCACCATCGGCGAGCCCATTGGCAGCATCGGTGGCACCAACACCTTGAAGATTGTCCGTGTCGGCGAGCATTGCTGATTGAATGAACGGGCGGGAGAGGACGCGGGAATGCAGCTGCCGCCGTTTGCAAAACGCTCCCGCCCGGGCACAATTCCGCTTTTGCTGCATTCATCGCATCCGTCCGCGGCAAGCATCACTTTTCATATTTCACAGGAATTCCCATGCCTCTCGTTTCCCTGCGCCAACTGCTCGATCATGCTGCCGAAAATGATTACGGCCTGCCCGCCTTCAACGTCAACAACATGGAACAGGTCTGGGCGATTATGGAAGCGGCCAGCCAGCTCGACGCCCCGGTGATCATGCAGGCCTCGGCCGGCGCCCGCAAATACGCCGGCGAACCCTTCCTGCGCCACCAGATCCTGGCTGCGCTCGAAGCCTACCCGCACATTCCGGTGGTCATGCACCAGGACCACGGCCAGAGCCTGGCGGTGTGCATGGCCGCGATCAAGTCCGGTTTCTCGTCGGTGATGATGGACGGCTCGCTGGAAGCCGACGGCAAGACCGTCGCCAGCTACGAGTACAACGTCGACGTCACCCGCAAGGTCACCGAACTGGCGCACAGCATCGGCGTTTCGGTCGAAGGCGAACTGGGCGTGCTCGGCTCGCTCGAAACCATGCAGGGCGACAAGGAAGACGGCCACGGCGCCGAGGGCAAAATGACCCGTGACCAGTTACTGACTGATGTCGAGCAGGCCGCCGATTTCGTCCGCCAGACCAACTGCGACGCGCTCGCCATCGCCATCGGCACCAGCCACGGCGCTTACAAGTTCACCAAGAAGCCGACCGGCGACATCCTTGCCATCGATCGCATCGCCGAAATCCATGCCCGCATTCCGAACACGCACCTGGTGATGCATGGCTCGTCGTCGGTACCGCAGGAGCTGCTCGAGGAAATTCGCCAATTTGGCGGCGACATGAAGGAAACCTATGGCGTGCCGGTCGAGGAAATCGTCAAGGGCATCAAGCATGGCGTGCGCAAGGTCAACATCGACACCGACATCCGTCTGGCGATGACCGGCGCGGTGCGTCGCTACCTGTTCGAGAACCCGTCCAAGTTCGACCCGCGCGACTACCTCAAGCCGGCCCGCGAAGCCGCCAAGAAAATCTGCCTCGCCCGCTTTGAAGCCTTCGGCTGTGCCGGCCAGGCGAGCAAGATCAAGCCGCTGGCGCTGGATAAAATGGCCGAGCGTTATGCCCGGGGTGAGCTCAATCAACTCGTGCGCTGAAACTGCTGCGTTTATTTAATTGGTATTGCGCACGGCTTGGGGCGCTGGATAATTGAAGTAAAACAGGTTCTCATTTAATTCGCTCGTAGAGCCGTTTCCAGTTTTCTGCGGTTTCAGTGTTTTTTTGTTCAGGTCGGCAAATCACGAAAGGATTCTCCGGCAACGCTTGGTCAGATTGTCACAATCCACGACATCGATCAGCACGCCGGAGGGTTGAAACCCTCCGGCTTTTTTTGTGCCGTTGCGCCGCTAGTTAAGGCATCTTTGCGCTTTTTTCGCAAATCGGGTTTTTTTCGCAGGAAAAGTGGCGAAAGTCGGTGTAATGTATTTGTAAAGTTATGTTAGTTTAGTTCTTTACAAAATATAAGCGGCTAATCGGTTCATGTTGATCTGCCGCCTTCAGATTCGTACAACAATGTAAGAAATTGGTGAAGCAATGAAAAATAATCAGCCAGTGACGCGTAACGAAATTTCTTTTCCCAAAAATGCTTATATTGTTTCTCGCACCGACCTCAAAGGTGTCATCACCCATGTCAATGATGCCTTTGTCGAGATCAGCGGTTTTACCCGCGACGAGTTGATCGGTCAGAGCCAGAACATCATCCGGCATCCGGATATGCCAGAAGCTGCGTTCCGCGATATGTGGGCGACCATACAGGCAGGAAATCCGTGGCGCGGTGCGGTCAAGAACCGCTGCAAGAACGGCGACTTTTACTGGGTGGAAGCGTTCGTCATGCCCTTGAAGCGGCAAGGGAAGATTACGGGATACCAATCAGTGCGCACCCCGTTGTCGTCAGCCAAACGTGCCGAAGCCGAGCGGCTGTATGCAGCTGCCGGGCAGAAAGGGGCGCTGCCAACAACACGTCGGCGCCATCTGCCTTTGCGCGTGCTCATCGGCGGCACCATGCTGCTGCTGCTGTGCATGATGGCCGTACTGGGATTTTCCGGATTGTCCGGCCTGAAAGCGAGTAATGAGCAGTTGGTTGGCATGTATGAGGAAAACATGCAGCCGAGCAGCCTGGTCAACCGGGTCATTTTCCTGCTGGCGGATAACCGCACCCAGGTCATGCTGGCGTTGCAGCACGATCCGGCCAACGCGGCGGCGGCACTGCACGATCATGCGCTCGACCGGTATGTTCAGGCATTCCAGAAAAACCGCCAGGAAATCGATGTGTTGCTGGCCAGCTTGCAGGCAGCGCGGCTGAGCGAAAAGGAAAAGCCTTTGCTCGAAGGCTTGATGGCTGCACGCGTGCGCTATGTCGAAGACGGGCTTGATCCGGTCATGACCCTGCTGCAGGGTGGGAAATACTACGACGCCAATGCCGCACTGCTGACGCGGATCAATCCGCTCTACGCCGAGCTGCAGAAAGCAGGGCAGACGCTGATCGACGAGCTTGCCGCTGGCGCCAGTGCCCGTTACCGCGAAGCTGAAGCGCGCTATGCCAGCATCCGCAACTTCGGTCTGGGATTGCTCCTGCTGGCTGCAGTACTGGCGGTGGGGGCCGGCCTGTTCCTGCTCAACAGCATCGCGGTTCCGATCCGGAAAACGATTGCCTTGTTCGAGCGCATTGCCGAGGGCCAGCTGACCGATGAGATCGAGATCGGCAGCTGCAATGAAACGGGGCAGCTGTTGTGCAACCTGGCGATCATGCAGAACAACTTGAAAGTCGTGCTCGACGATATCAATGCCGCCTCGCGCGCGGTCAGTGAGCGCAGCCACCAGCTGGAAAGCCAGATGGAGCAGGTCAGCCAGCAGTCCGAGCAGCAGCAGTCCAGCGTCGAAGGGGTGGCGGCGGCCACCGAGGAATTCAGTCAGTCGGTGCAGGAAGTGGCGGCCAATGCGCACGATACGGCGCAGGCAGCGCAAGAAGCCCAGGGCCAGGTGGTGGAGAGCAACCGCCACATCAACCAGAGCATGGTAGCGACGACGCGCGTGGTCGATGCTGTGCAGGCGTCCAGTCAGACCATCGATCAGCTGAATCAGGCCATCGCCAAGATTGGCGACATCACTGGCGTGATTAGCGATATCGCCAACCAGACCAATCTGCTGGCGCTCAACGCGGCCATTGAAGCGGCACGGGCGGGCGAGCAGGGGCGCGGTTTTGCCGTGGTGGCGGATGAAGTGCGCAAGCTGGCCGAACGGACGACAGCGTCCACCGCTGACATCAAGAGCACCGTGAGCGAGATTCAGTCGGTCACGGCGCAGGCAGTGAGCAGCATGAATACCGCCTCGCACGAGGTCGAAACCGGCATTGGCATGCTGCGCGAGAGTGTGGCGGGTCTCGAGGGCATCACGCATTCTTCCAGCCAGGTGACGCAGATGGCCGGGCAGATTTCCGACGCTTCCCGTCAGCAGGGCATTGCCAGTGAGGAAGTGGCGGCGAGCATGCAGCAGATCACCGACCTGATCGAGCAGAACACCGATTCCGCTCGCAATGCCCGGCAGGCGGCGGCGGAATTGCTGGACACGGCGCAGACCCTGCGCCAGCTGATTGCCAGCTTCGAACTGTACCGTCACTGAGCGGCAGGTTTTTCCGCCGCAGCTTAGAATGGGGGCTTCACCGCCCCCATTGTCTTGCCATGTCTTTTTACCGCCGCCTGCTGCTGCTTTTTCTAACGCTTCTGCCCTTGGGGGTGGCGGCTCAGTTGCCGGATGAGTTTCGCCGCGAGTTGACCAGCGCGAAAATCCCCTTGACCAGCGTTGCCGTGGTGGTGCAGGGGCTGGATGCCCCGGCGCCGATCATCAGCCACAATGCCCAGCAGCCGATGAATCCGGCGTCGGTGATGAAGCTGGTGACGACCTTTGCCGCACTCGACCTGCTCGGGCCGGCCTACACCTGGCCGACGCGCGTGTTGAGCGAGGCTGCGGTGCGGGACGGCGTGCTGGCTGGTCATCTTTATCTGCAGGGAAGTGGCGATCCGCAGCTGGCCAGCGAGCATGTCTGGCAATTGCTGCGGCAGCTGCGGGCGCGCGGCATTGAGCGTATCGATGGCGACATCGTGCTCGACCGCACCGCCTTTGCCGCTGTTGATTTCGATCCCGCTGCCTTTGACGGCAAGCCGCTGCGCCCCTACAACGTCGGGCCGAACGGTCTGTTGCTCGATTTTCAGGCGCTGCGGTTTGCCCTGCAGCCGGCAGAAGGGCGCAGCGTTAACGTCTTCCTTGAGTCGCCCGTCAGCGGTTTCGTCCTCGACAACCAGCTACGTCTGCAGGAAGGACCGTGCGCCGACAACTGGCGCGACCGTATTCATCTGCAGCTGATGCCGGCAGCGAGTGGGCAGCGCCTCGTCGCCAGTGGTGACTATGCTCGCCAGTGCGGTGAGCGCAGCCTGAGTTTGGCCCCCTTGTCTGCCGATGCGCATGCGGCCAGTCTCATTGCCAGTGTGTGGCAGGAGCTCGGTGGCCGGCTGACCGGGCGGGTGCGGGACGGCTCCACGCCCGCCACGGCGCAGCGCCTGCTGCAGCACGAATCCTTACCGCTCAGCCATGCCGTGCAGGGCGTTAATAAATTCAGCAACAACGTCATGGCGCGCCAGCTCTTCCTCAGTCTCGATGATAGTGCCGCGCCAGCGACAGCTGCCGGGGCCGGGCGGCGGGTGCAGGCCTGGCTGGCGACGCTGGGGGTGAATGCGCCAGAGCTGGTGTTGGACAATGGTTCCGGCCTGTCGCGCCGGGAGCGGATCAGCGCGGCCAGCCTGAATGCCCTGCTACGTACGGCCTGGCAGCGGCCGGTGATGCCCGAATTCCTGGCCAGCCTGCCGCTGGCGGGGATCGACGGCACCATGAAGAAACGCCTGAAAAACAGCGCGGCGAGTGGTCGGGCGCGGATCAAAACCGGTTACCTCAATGGGGTGCGTAGTGCCGCCGGCTACGTGTTTGACCCGCAAGGCGGGCGCTATGCGGTGAGTGTGCTGATCAACGACCCCCGGGCGGCGGACGGTGTCGCGGCGATTGATGCGCTGCTCGACTGGCTGGCGGCAGGGGGGCGCTGATGTCCGCTGGCGTGTCGCCCTGGCAGCAACTGGCTGACGCCGGCCTGAATCGCCAGCATGTGTTCGCCCTGGCCGACCTGCCGCCGGAACTCCGCCAACAGATCGCGGCGCAGGATGGCGAAACCCAGCTCATCCTGCTGGGACACGCCGGCCAGCTGTTATGGGAAAAGGTGCAGGCGGCGCAACGCGACCAGGCCGTCGATGCAGTTGCGGCCGACCCCATCGATGCTTACACCGTGACCTGCGTCCGGCGTTTCTTCGCCCGCCAGGCGCCCGGCGTGGCGTATCGCATCCTTTATCCCGGTGCGCCGAGCGTGGGCCTGCAGGCGCTCGGGCAGCTGGCCGGCTGGCATCATGCCGCACCGTTCATGGTGGGCATCGATCCGCAGTGGGGCAGCTGGTTCGCCTACCGTGCCCTGATCGTTGCCGCCAGTGATTTCCCACTGAGTGAGCCCCAGACACATGCCCACCCTTGCGCGGCCTGTTCGGAACCATTGTGTCGCACGGCTTGCCCGGCGGCGGCGCTGCAAGCGTCCTTCGATCTGACCGCCTGTGCCGACTTCCGCTTGCAGCCGGCCTCTCCCTGTGCCACCAATTGCCTGGCCCGGCGCGCCTGCCCGCTGGGCCAGCAGCACGCTTATGACGCGCGCCAGATGCAGCATAGCTATGGCTACTCGCTGCAGGCATTGCAGCGTTGGCGGGCAGGACAGGCAGACAGCCCCGGCCTCTCGGCAGCAGACTGATCTCTCCGGCCGTCCGTTGGTAACGGGTGGCGTGCGCCGCGGCAAGCTCTGCTAAGATCGGGCCCACGACTCGAAATCCGCCACGGGCAGAGCATTTTCCCGTTTGGCACCTGTGTGAAGGAATGCGCCTGTGACTACCGTGAACTCCGTCCGTGATCTGCATGTTCTGCTCGTCGAACCGTCCACGACGCAAGCGCATCTGGTCCAGCGCATGCTGGAGAACGCCGGTGTGGCAAGCGTTGATATCGTCAGCAGCGGTGCCGATGCCCTGGCAGCACTGGCGCAGGAAGTGCCTGGGCGGGTCCTGATCAGCAGTCTTTACCTGCCGGACATGGCCGGTACCGACCTAGTGGAAGCCCTGCGCCTCGATGTGCGCCATACTGCCCTGCCGTTCCTTCTCATTTCCAGCGAAACGCGGCCGCAGCGTCTGGAAGGGGTGCGCCAGTCGGGCGCCTGCATGATCCTGCGTAAACCATTCACGCCGGATGAGTTGGCTCGGGCCCTCAATGCCGCGGTCGATTACCTGAATCCGCCGGCCGAACTGGATATCGAGGAAATCGAAGCGCTGCGTGTGCTGGTGGTCGACGACAGTTTTGCCTCGCGCCAGCACCTGCAGCGCTTGCTGAAAAGTCTGGGTATCGAGCAGATCATGTTGTGCAACAACGGTAAGGAAGCGGTGGCGATCCTGGGCGAAAGCATGGTCGATCTGGTCATTACCGACTACAACATGCCGGAAATGGACGGTGCGGCGTTGGTCGATTACATCCGGAAACAGAGCTGGCAGAGCGATGTGCCGGTCCTGCTGGTGACCAGCGAGCAGAACAAGGGGCGGCTGGCCGCCGTGGAGCGGGCGGGGGTTTCCGCCATCTGCGACAAACCCTTCGACGCCGCCAGCATTCGCCGCCTGATCAGCGACGCCTTGCGCTGAGCCAGCGGGCCACCTGCTGCTGCCCGACGATTGCCGCGCACAGCAGGACCAGCAGCGGATCGAAGAGAACGTCCCAGAGGTTGGCGAAGATTCCCGTCAGCCAGACGCCGAGGTCGGCGGCCAGGATCAGCAGCCATGGCGTTTGCCGCCGCACCCACAGCCACAGGGTGAGCCCGCCGAGGAGGGCGAGCAGCAATCCCGGCTGGTAACCGAGGGCGTAGGGCGTAAATTCGCCCGGTAGCGCCCCGGCGACATAAAACAGTAGCGCCGCGCCGAGCAGATAGCGGGCGCTCGACGCCGTCAGCGGTGTGAGCGGCGTGGTCGGCAACTGGAGCAGGGCCAGCATCAGCAGGGTCACCGAGGGCGGGCCAAACCAGGCGTGCAGCAGCGGCGCAATGCCGGCCAGCAGGGCAATGGTGGTGGCGATCAGCGCTGCCCGTTGCCGCAGATGGCCCAGCGGCAGGCGGCTGACCAGGGCGCCACAGAGCAGGCCATGGCCGAGCAGGCCGTAAATCGCGAGCAGATTCATGCGCCGCCTCCGGGGAGGGCGTCGCCGCAACTGGTGCGCATGTTCCCCCGGCTCATGGCGCCTCTCCTTCGCTTGTCAGCCAGGCCGGCGTGAAAGCGAGGTGCTGCAGGCTATGTCCGCGCCAGACATAGAGTAGATGGATGCGGCCGTCGCCCGTCCTCTGCAGCACCGGGTCGGTCAAGGGCTGGGGCGCATCGGGCGTCGGCGGGGCGCTGGCCACCCGGCGCACGCTTTGCCACGACTTGCCGTGTGTATCCTGGGCATCACCCCACCAGAGCCAGAGTTCGCTGTGCTGCGGATCGCTGCTGCCGGCCAGCAGCAACTGCTCGCCGCCGAGGGGCAGCAGGGCATGCCGACCGTGTGTCGGCAAGGGCCGGGCAGCCAGCGCCCCGCCGGCGTCGGTGCGGGCAATCACCTGTCCGTCGGCATTGAGCCGCAGCCAGAAAAAATGGGGGGCGTCGGGGCGCTCGGCCAGCGCCAGCAAACTGCCGCCATCCGCCAATGCCTGCGCGGGGCGTGCGCTATCCAGGAGACCACCCTGTAGCCAAGAGGAGACCGGTAGTCGGCGCGGCCTACTCCAGCTATGGCCGGCATCATGGGAAGTCATGCGGTAGATGGCCGGGCGCGTCCCTTGTCCGGGACCATGGGCGTTGAACCACAGATCGAGGCGGTCGGCATGGGCCAGCAGGTGCGGTCGTGAGATGCCGCGCAGGTGGGCCAGCGAGTGACCGGCAGCCGTTTCGCGGGTGACGAGGGCGTATGGCTCGTGCCAGTTCTGTTGCTGCAAGGTGCTGAACCAGATGGCCTGATCCGCCAGGTGCTGGCCATGCCCCTCGCCCAGCCAGACGGCAGCTAGCCGGCCATCCGGCAGGGCCGCCAGGCTAGGGCTGCTGACGCGGGCACTGCTGCCGGGCAGGGTGAGGCGATAATGGCTGGCCGGCAGGACTGTGTTGGGCAGCGCGACGGGTGCAGCCAGCGCTGGCGCCGGCGGTTCAGTGCTGCGGCCGTAAGCGGCGAGCAGGAGTAGCGCACAGAGTGCGGCTGCGAGATGATGGCGGCCGTTGTTGAGAGAGCGGAACATGCCGTGCGGCAGGCGGGGAATGGGGCGCATGCCGGCATTGTAAAGTCTCTTTTTCTTTTGCCGTATCAAGGTCGTTCGCTGACAAGGGTGTGATAATTTCCGCCCCGGGGAGATACATGATGCGCATCCATCGTTTCATCTTGGCCACTTCGGCTATCGTAGCCGCGCTTTTTTTTGGCGGTGCTTACTGGGCGCTCGATCGGGTGTTCGACAACATCGTGCGCGACAACGCTGCGCGGTCATCCGAATCGGCTGCCCGGATCACTTTTGCGGCCATGTACCAGCTGATGAGCAAGGGCTGGAGCCGCAGTCAGGCCGACAATTTCCTGCGTGACGTCGCCAACGCCGGTGCTGACGACAGCATGCAGGTACAGATCTACCGCGGCGCCGCGGTGGAGGAGCTGTACGGCATCATCGCCCAGCCGCCGCTGGATGACACCCTGCGCCAGGTGCTGGCCAGCGGGGTGGCGCAACGCATCGACAGCGACAGCGAAGCGCGCCATATCTATCCGCTGGTGGCCGATGGGCGCTGCCTCAAATGCCACGACAACGTGCAGCAAGGGACGGCCCTGGGGGCAATCGAAGTGCGTCAGCAATATGCCGGCCTGCTGGCCGAGGCGCGCAAGGAATTGCTGTGGGCGTTTGCCCTGCTGCTGCCGATTGCCGGTTTCTTCGCCGGTGCAGCGGTATGGTGGGTTGGCCGGCGGATCGAGCAGGGCGTGCAGCAGTTGCAGGAAGAGTTCGAGCAAGTTGATGCCGTCGCCGATCTGAAAGCCCTAGCGGTAGCCGAGCGCGACTTCGGGTTTGTCGAACTGAACCGCATCGATGCCGCCTTGCGCGAACTGCTGGCGAAGTTGCGCAACATCGCGGTGGACAAGGACATCCTCAGTTTCGAGATCGGCCTGCTGGAAAAATTCGTCATCACCGCCGAGGTGGTGCGCGACTGGCGCGACTACGTCAGCCGTCTGCTGATCGACATCAACACCATCCTGCCGGCGCATACCTTGTTTTCCATTTTCAAGATCGACGAGGAAATGTTCGATCTGGAAGTGTTCTGGTACGGCCCGGCGACCTTCGAAACGCGTCAGCGCATGGAGGAGTACATCCGCCACTCGCTGCACGAAGCCGATAACTTTTCTGAAGGGCGCCTGTTCGCCATTCACCATCACATTGCCGACACGCAGGCGCCGCCCGTGGTGTTGAGCGACGACGAAGTGGCGCTGCGGGTCAAGTCGTTCTTTGTCGATAAACCCAAAATCGGCGGCATCGTCGGTATTGGTGTGCAGGCCGGCGTGCTGGAAGATGAAACCCGCTATCTGGTCGTCGAAAGCGTGCTGTCCACCCTGCTCAACGTGGTCGGTTCGGTCAAGGCGATCTACAAATACACGCGCGATCTGGAGTACTACGCCACCCGCGACCCCCTCACCGACCTGTTCAATCAGCGCGTGTTCTGGGAGCTGTCCACCTACGAAATCGGCCGTGCCCAGCGGCATGGCTACAGCTTCGGCGTGCTGCTGATCGATCTCGACAACTTCAAGCTGATCAACGACAACTACGGCCACAGCGCCGGCGATTCCTATCTGCAGCGGCTGGCGCGGCAGGTGCAGTCGGCGCTACGCGAGGGTGACATCCTGGCGCGCTATGGTGGCGACGAGTTTGTCGCGCTCTTGCCGGAGGCCAATCTGGATACCGTGGTGCTGGTGGCGCAGCGGGTCCGTGCCGCGATCGATCGGCTGGAAGTGGCAATCAACGGCGATGTCCGCCTGCGGGGCACGGCGTCGGTTGGTCTGGCGGTGTTCCCCGAACATGCCGACAACGCCAAGGACCTGCTGATGTTTGCCGACAACATGATGTATCGGGCCAAGGCGGCGGGCAAGGATCAGGTGGCCATTCCCACCACCGACGATGTGGTGGAAATTTTCCGCGACCTGTCGCAGAAGAGCCAGATGGTCATGGCGGCAATCGAGGACAAGCGTGTCATCCCCTACTTCCAGCCCATTCTCGATGTCGGGGGCAAGCGGATTGCTGCCTACGAGGTGTTGTCGCGCATCGACCTGGCCGGGCAGATGATCCGTGCCGACGAATTTGTCGAACTGGCCGAAAAAATGGGCGTCATCCACCGCCTCGACCTGCTGGTGCTGGAGCGGGCGCTGAAATCCCTGCAGGCGCAGGGGCACCGGGGCGAAATCTTCGTCAATCTGTCGCCACGGGCGCTGGTGCTGAACGAGTTCTCGCGCGAAATACGGCGCATCGTCGCGGAACACGGCGTGGCGCCCGAGCGCATCGTGTTCGAGATCACCGAACGCGATACGGTGAAGAACCTGGCGCTGCTGGAGCAGTTCCTGATCGATTTGAAGGCAGACGGCTTCAAGCTCGCCATCGACGATTTCGGCTCCGGGTTTTCCTCCTTCCACTACCTGCGCCGTTTCCCCATCGACTATCTCAAGATCGAAGGCGATTTCATCGCCAACATGCTGAGCAGCGACAAGGACCGCACCTTCGTCACCAGCATCCGCTCGCTGGCCCGGGAAATGGGCATCGCCGTGGTCGCCGAATACGTCGAATCGGCGGAAGTTCTGGCCGAACTGGAAAAAATGGACACCCATCTCGCCCAGGGCTACTACATCGGTCGCCCGGCGGCACAGATACTGCCCGAGGCATGGTCGGCACCGGAAGGGAGCTAAGCCGGCCTGTTGCCTGAACAGCCTGTCAGCGCGTGCATTGTGCGCGGCAAGAGTGGGTATCCGGGTTTGACAAACCAGTATTTTCCTTTCACTCTCTGGATTGTGATTTTTTGAAAGGAAAACTCATGTATTACAGTGAGTTGTCAAATAACCAGATGCGTATTGCGGTGGATTTGCGGCAAACCTTTGAGGTTTATAGGGAGGCGCGGCGCAACGCCGCCAGGTATGCGGGTGGTTTGGCCTGGAAAGCGGTGGCAGGCCATGAGTACCTTGTCAAAATTACCAATCGACGTGGCGGCACCAGAAGTATGGGGCCGCGCTCGCCTGCCACGGAATCCATTTATGCTGAATTTGTAGCGGGCAAGGCACGCGCAAAGGAAAGGGAGGCGAGTCTCGCGCAATCCGTTCAGGAATTTGCCGGCATGGCGAAGGGGATTTTTCTGAATCGCGTACCCTCGATCGTCACGGCGACATTGCGCAAGCTCGATGATCATGGCCTTCTCGGCAAGAATCTCATGGTGATCGGGACGCATGCGATGTACGGGTATGAATCGGTGGCTGGTGTCCAGTTCGATGCGGGGCTGATGGCGACCACGGACGTAGACCTTCTGTGGGATGCACGTGCGACCTTGAAGCTCGCCTTTCTGGATGACGCGGTGGCCGAAGCCGGCGTTCTCGCTATTCTGCAAAAAGTGGACCGCTCGTTCGAGCCAGTGCGGAAAGGTGATTTCCGGGCGGTGAACAAGGCGGGTTTTTACGTTGATCTGGTGAAGCAAGCGCCAAACCCACCCTGGAAGAAGGGGGAGCCGGAGCGAATCGCAGCCGAAGACCTGAAACCTTCCTGGCTCCCCAATATCAAGTGGCTCCTGGCAAGTGAGAAATTTCAGTCGATCGTGGTCGGCCAGGACGGATTGCCAGCACCTATGGTCTGTCCGGACCCGCGAGCCTTTGCGGTGTACAAGCAATGGCTCAGCGCGCAGCCTGACCGTGATCCGGGGAAGGCGAAGCGCGATCAGCAGCAGGCAGCGGCGACCATCGCATTGGTGCGCGATAAATTTCCACACCTGGCACTTGATGAGAACGCTGAACGCATGTTTCCGGCGGCGGTACGCAAACTTTCCCGTGGAGTTGAGTTCGGGTTGTGAGGCACAAGCTTCACATTCTCTGACGTACCTGCTCAGGCGGATCGATGTGTGGGCAAGCAACCGCCGGAAGCGCGTGGTGAAAACGTCCAGGCTGCAGTTCCTCGATTCCGGCCTGTTCGCGCGGGATGACGGGTTTGGTCTTCACACCTTGGCTGCGGGTTTGGCTGCCTTGCGCACCCGATCCCGCAGCCCGTCGAAGTAGCGGGCATCCGCGGGGGGGGCGGGGCCGATGCTGCCCCAGCCAACAGCAAAGCACGCAGCTTTGCCCAATCTGCATTTTGAGATTTTTGCCGCGCCTGCGGGCCGGGGGGCGGCGCAGGCGCGGCGGGTGGGGGTCAGCAGCCCTTGTAGTTGGGTTTGCGTTTTTGCATGAAGGCGTCGATGCCTTCGCCGGCGTCTTCGCTCATCATGTTGCAGGCCATGACTTCGCCGGCATAGGCATAGGCATCGGCCAGGCCCATTTCCAGCTGCTGGTAGAACATGCCCTTGCCCATGCGGATGGCGACGGCGCTCTTGGCGAGGATGCTGCCGGCCAGCGCTTCGATTTCCGCGTCCAGCGCATCGGCGGGCACGACGCGATTGACCAGGCCTTTGGCGCGAGCTTCCATGGCGTCGATGAAATCGCCGGTGAGCAGCATTTCCAGTGCCGCCTTGCGGCCCAGATTGCGCGCCAGGCCAACGGCCGGGGTCGAGCAGAACAGGCCGACATTGATGCCGGAGACGGCAAATTTCGCCACATCAGCGGCCACCGCCAGATCGCACATCGAGACCAGCTGGCAGCCGGCGGCCGTGGCGATGCCGTGCACCCGGGCAATGACCGGCTGCGGCATGCGGGTGAGGGTGAGCATCACCTCGGCGCACTGCTTGAACAGCCCCTGCATGTAGGTCTTGCTGTGATTGGCGCGCATTTCCTTCAGGTCATGGCCGGCGCAGAACGCCTTGCCGGCACCCGCCAGCACCACCACGCGCACCGTCTCATCGGCGGCGATGGCGTCGAGTTCCTTCTGCAACGCGCTCAGCAACGCTTCCGAGAGCGAATTGAACTGGCCCGGGCGGTTCAGGGTCAGGGTGGTCAGGCCGTCGGCGCGGTCGGCGCGCAGCAAGAGGCTGTCGTCGTGATTCATGTTGTCTCCTTGATGGGTTATCGGTGAGCGGATGAATGTACCCGAGAGCCGCCGCGTGTGCCAGCCCGCGCCGTCGGCGCGTGGCGATCTCGACGACTTGCGTGTGATCAGTACGACCAGGGGTTGACTATCTCTACAGGCAGGCAGGATTTCTTTCAAGTTTTCAGTTTCGGCGGTGCCTATTTTCCGTAATTTACGTTGATAGATTCCGTAATTTACGTTGATGGATTCCGTAATTTACGATAAAGTTTTCGCATGAACAGGGCATCCATTTTTCCGCGTCGGATCGAGTCGCGCATCGCTGAAGCGCTGCTGGACACGCCGGTCGTGTTGCTGGCAGGCCCTCGTCAGGCGGGCAAAACCACGTTGGTACGGCAAATCGCAGAACAACAGGGCTTGCACTATCTGACCCTGGACGATGCGCTGACATTGCTATCGGCGCAAGAAGATCCGGTCGGGATGATGCGCAGCTTGGGGCGCGCCGTGATCGATGAAATCCAGCGCGCGCCTCAGTTGCTGCTGGCCATCAAGAAGAGTGTGGACGAAGACCGGCGTCCAGGTCGTTTTCTGCTGACCGGTTCGGCCAACTTGATGGCGTTGCCCACCGTGGCCGACTCACTCGCAGGCCGAATGGAAACCCTGTCGCTGTTGCCTTTGTCGCAGAGCGAGATCCAGTCGTGCTCGGCGAACTGGATCGATAGCGCCTTTGCCGGCCGGCTACTCAAGGTGGATCAGCCTGTACTGGGCAGTGACCTGGCTGAACGCGTGCTGCGTGGCGGCTACCCCGAAGCCATTGCACGCCCCTCGGCCAAGCGCCGTGTCGCGTGGGCACGTCAGTACATTGACGCGATCATTCAGCGCGATGTGCGTGATGTGGCGGGCATCGAGAAGCTCGATCAGTTGCCGCGATTCCTCCGTGCCCTGGCGCAGACGGCAGGCCAGATGTGCAATTACGCCCAACTCGGCAGCCAGGTCGGCCTGGATGGCAAGACCGCCGCGCGCTACGTCGGCGTATTCGAGCAGATGTACCTGCTCAGGCGGATCGATGTGTGGGCAAGCAACCGCCTGAAGCGCGTGGTGAAAACGTCCAAGCTGCAGTTCCTCGATTCCGGCCTGTTGGCGGCCTTGCTCGATCTAAGCTTCGTTGAGGTGCAGCAAGATCGTACGCGTTTTGGCCATGTGCTGGAGACCTTTGTCTTTGCTGAGCTACTCAAGCACACGACCACAGCGGATGGCGACTATCGCCTGATGTACTACCGGGACGCGGACAAGTTCGAAGTCGACATCGTGATCGAGAATGCGGCCGGGCAGTTGGTCGGGGTCGAGGTGAAAGCGGCAGCCACCGTCAGGGAAGGCGATCTGCGTGGGCTGAAGAAACTGGCTGGCCTCGCCGGCAGCCAATTCAAGATGGGGGTGTTGTTGTACGACGGCGCCGAGACACTGCCCTTGGGGGACGGAATCTGGGCAGCGCCGCTGTCGAGTTTGTGGGGTGGGTCGAAGTAGACAGCGCAACAGCAATGTGTCTCTCCTTTGTCGTATCCCGTGAACATACCCAGGGCCTTTTGACTGATACACAGCAGGCGTGCCCCCCCGGCAGCAGAAACTACGCGGGGTTGAGTTAAAACGGCAAGAACAGGTTTTGGGGATGATCCGACATCTGCTCGAAACCATAACGTTGATAGAACTCGACTGCGGAGTGTTTCGCATTCACGACAAGACCCATACCGCCAACCTCACCGGAAATACGAGTCGCTCGGTCAATGGCGTCAAAGAGCATGAACTCCCCGACGCCTTTTCCTTGGTGCCCTGATGCGGTTGCTAACCGCCCAAGGCGAAAGACAGGCACCTTGTTAGGCAACCGTTTTCCATATTGCGCAGGTAACTCGGTATTCACCAGCTCAGCAAGGCTAATTGCGTAGAAGCCGAGGATTTCAACACTTGTTTCGTTAGCTACCGAGACAAAGGTCGAGGAAACCCCCTTCTCCTTGTGTTGCCTGGCGGTCTGTTGCAGCCAGCCATTCAGGCCGGCATCACCGCAATCGAAGCTTTTCCTGTCGTGCCTGTCGTTAAGCGGTAGAACCAGCATCGTTCTTTAACCTCAGATAACGGGCTTGTGCCTGAAGAAATTTTTCATTGCGCGGCGGCGGATTCTCAATCATCTCCAGCAGCCGCAAAGATTCCCGTCGAGTCAGGACAATCGTTGATTCGCTTTCAATGATCTTTTCAGCCTTTTCGAGAGCCGCTTGAACGACAAACTGGTTCAGCGTCGCGCCAACGAGGTCCGCTGCCGCTTGCAGCTTTTCCTGCACATGGTCAGTGATTCTCGTGGTGAGCCGCTTTCCTGTCTGAGCGAGCATGGCAGCCTCCTTGGTAGCCAATGGTTGATGGCCCTCAGTATGGACGCGTGGCGTCATTTTGTCACCACTTGGCTACTCTTCAGTCTTCACCAACGCCATGCATTCCCGCATTTCATCGGCGAAAGTATTCGGCTCCATCATGCGCTTCATGGCGCCGGGGATCTGCTTGATGTCCAATCAGACAGCCGAGCACTTCAGCCCCCGCGCGCCCCTCCTGGTTGGCAGCTGCTGGGCGAGCAGCCCGCCGAGCGGAAAGGTTAACGCAAAACAGCCGCCCGAAGGCGGCTGTTTATGGTTCTAAGCTAGCGGGGCTAGATTAGAAAGCGTGACGAACGCCAACGCCATACACGTTCACGTCGGTGTTCTTTTCTTCCGGACGAACAGCAACGAAAGCGGCGTAAGCGGTGGTGCGCTTCGACAGGGAGTAGGTTGCAGCCAGGGTGTAGGCCTTGTTCTTGTCGTCGCTGACGCCGGCGCCTTGATCGATCTTGGCTTGAGCGTATTCACCGATCACACCAATCTTGGCGGTGACAGGAACGGTAGCGGACAGAACCCAACGCTTGTTCTTCAGGTTGCCGTTGCTAACGCCAGCGGCGGTGACGCCTTGCTCAATCTTGGCGTGCTGATAGGCAGCTTGCAGCTTGGCAACACCGAAGTCGTAGCCAGCACGGACACCCCATTCGGTAGCGTCAGAGTTTTTTGCACGGGAAGGATCTGTAGCAAGAGCAGTCACTTCAACCGGGTCACCGACGAGAACGGCTCCGCCGAGGCCACTACCATTTGCAGCCCACTGTTCAGCAGTTCCCGCATTCTTTTCAGTGGAAACCTTGCCATAAACCAGACCAGCGGTCAGCGGGCCACCGTCGTAATTAACAGCGATCAGGGTGGCGGTGTTATCTTTCAGGTCGTCTGTAGCTGCAGACTCGGTCAGGCGAGCGTGGTTCAGTGCAACAGTCACGCCACCGAAGGACGGCGAGATGTAGGCAACGGCGTTATTAGCGCGGCTGATAGCGTTGAGCAGCGGGAAATCCTCTGCGTCCGAAACCCGGTTAATAGCGCCAATCGAAGTCGAGCCACCCAGAGCCGAGCCGGCAACGGTGTAATCCAGGCCAGCGGTTTGCAGACGGCCGGCCACGACGGTACCGAAGCCGCCGGTCAGGCCGACGAATTGTTGACGGGCATTAGCAACGCCGCCATTAGAGGCACCGATGCCGGTGTTGTTGTCCAGCTGCAGGCCGTATTCGAGGGTGAAGATGGCCTTCAGGCCGTTGCCCAGGTCTTCTGCGCCCTTGAAGCCGATGCGCGAGGTGGACAGCACGCCGGAGTTGATGTTGTGCTGGAACTTGCCACCATCAGCGTCGATGCCGACGTAACCGACGTCAGCGATACCGTAGATCTGAACGTTGGTTTGTGCGAAAGCGGTGCTGGAAGCGGCTGCGGCGATGGCCAGAGCGATGAGTTTCTTTTGCATCAGAAGATCTCCTTAGTGGTTAGTTTTTGGTTGGTAGCGAAAAGAAGTTTTCGGTACCAACCAAGCATTACCTCTCAAAACGAGAAGTTGAGGCGCATTGTGCAAGTCACCGGGAAGGGGGGCAAGGCGTGAATGGGCTGAGCATGCTCTTTTGTTAAATTTTGTTGCGCATCCGCAACAGGGGGGCACTGACCCGCGCGGGGTGGCGGGCTTTCAGGCTAACATTCGCCCCGTGCGTGTGGCCGGATGCGGCGCACGGCCTTGCCCTTGGATGAATGATGCAGCTTGCGTTTTGCCTTTATAAATATTTCCCCTTCGGTGGTCTGCAGCGCGATTTCTTGCGCATTGCCCTGGCCTGTCAGGCGGCGGGGGCGGCGGTACGGGTCTATACGCTCTCTTGGCAGGGCGATCTGCCGCCGGGGTTTGAATTGGTGGTCGTGCCGGTGCGGGCGTGGAGCAATGCGCGCCGTTATGCGAAGTTCAGCGCCTGGGTGGCGCGTGATCTGGTGGCACGGCCGGTGAAGCGGGTGGTCGGGTTCAACAAGATGCCGGGGCTGGATGTGTATTTCGCGGCGGATGCTTGTTACGAGGACAAGGCACGCAGTCTGCGTCATCCGTTGTACCGGTTGTCCGGGCGTTACCGGCATTTTGCGGCGTATGAGCGGGCGGTATTTGCGCCGGCCAGTCGCACTGACATTCTGTTGATTGCGCCAGCGCAGCAGGCGGTGTTCGAGCACTATTACGCGACACCGGCGGCGCGTTTTCATCTGCTGCCGCCCGGGATTGCGCGGGACCGGCGGGCGCCGCCGGATGCGGCGGCCATACGGGCCGCGTTCCGCGCTGAATTTGGACTGATGGCGGAAGATTTCCTGCTGTTGCAGGTGGGCTCGGGGTTCAAGACCAAGGGGCTGGACCGCAGTCTGCTGGCGCTGGCGCATTTGCCGCCGGCGCAGCGGGCACGCACGCGCTTGATCGTCATCGGCCAGGATGCACCGGGGGGATTTCGCCGCCAGGCGGCGGCCCTGGGCTTGGCAGAGCAGGTGGACATCCTGGCGGGACGCAGCGATATTCCGCGCTTCCTGCTCGGCGCCGACCTGCTGATTCACCCGGCTTACAATGAAAATACTGGTACGGTGCTGCTGGAAGCGCTGGTGGCGGGGTTGCCGGTGTTGTGCACCGGGGTCTGTGGCTACGCGCCCTATGTGACGGCAGCGGCCGGTGGGCTGGTATTGTCGGAGCCGTTCGCGCAGGAGGCGCTGGATGATGCGCTGCAGCGCATCATCGCGCAGCCGGAGCAGCGCCGCGCATGGCAGCAGAACGCCTTGGCCTGGGCCGAGGTTGCGGATATTTATAGCAATGCCGAACGGGCGGCGGAGATCATCATGCAGGAAAGTGCGTAACGATGGCGGAGAGAGCGCGCCCGGGGGATGTGCCCGTGGTCACGGCGGGAAATGGAGGCAGTTGGCGGCAGCAACTCTGGCTGCAGCCGCCGTTTGCCGGGCTGTGGGCTGGCCAGGATGCCTTTGCCGCAGTCGATGCGCTTGACGGTGAGGTGTTCCGCCAGCGCGACGGGCGGCGCACGTTTCGCTGCGAGATTGGGGGGCGCGGCTATTTCGTGAAGATCCACCACGGCATCGGCTGGGGCGAGATCGTGAAGAATCTGCTCGTCGGACGCGCGCCCATTCTCGGCGCCGGTAATGAATGGCAGGCCATTCACCGGCTGACGGCGATCGGCATCGATACCATGCGGGCGGTGGCGTTTGGTCAGCGCGGCTGGAATCCGGCGCGGCGGCATTCTTTCCTGATTACGGAGGAACTGGCGCCGACGATCAGTCTGGAGGATTTCTGCCGCGAGTGGGGGCACCAGCCCCCCCCCGCGGCGCTGAAACATGCCCTGATCCGCCGGGTGGCGGACATGGCCGGGCGCATGCACCGGGCCGGGGTGAATCATCGCGATTTCTATCTCTGCCATTTCCTGCTGCATCTGGAGCCGCAACCGACGGCGCAAAATCTGAAACTGTCGCTGATCGATCTGCATCGGGCGCAGAGCCGCACGCAGGTGCCGCGTCGCTGGCGTGACAAGGATCTGGCCGGATTGTATTTTTCGGCGCTGGGCATCGGCTTGACGCAGCGTGATTTCCTGCGCTTCCTGCGGGTGTATTTTGCCCGGCCGCTGCGCGCCATCCTGCGCGAAGAGGCGCCGCTGCTGCGGCATCTGGCGCAGGAAGGTCGGCGCCTGCAGGCAAAATATGCGCGCAAGAACAGGGAATTTGGAGAAGATTGGTGATTGAGTGGCAGATTCACCCTGATTACCGGGATGGTCCGGTGGGGCGGGCGTTTGCCAGCCCGGAGGCGGTGTTCGCGCTGGCTGGCGAGAAGGTGACCGGTGATCCGGAGTCGGAGGTGTATCGGGTGACGGTGGCGGACAGGCGCTACTACGTCAAACGTTATTTCATCGGTCGCCGTGCGCTGACGCGCCGCTGGTTCGGTCTGCGCGACTGGTTGGGGCCACGGCGGGCGGTGCAGGAGTGGACCAATCTGCAGCGTTTTGCCGCCTGGGGGATCGCGACTGCGCCGCTGGTGGCGTACGGGCAGGAACGGCGTTATGGCCGCTTCGTGCGGGCGGCGGTGATTACCGAGGAATTGCGTAATACGACGGATCTGGCGCAACTGGCGCGCAAGCACGATCCCCGTCTGCAGGATGCGGGCTGGTTGCGGCAGGTGCTGCCGCAGATCGCGCAGGCGACGCAGCGCATGCATGCCCGGCGTTTCTGTCACAACGACCTGAAGTGGCGCAACATTCTGGTTGATGAAGTTGATGCGCCGACGGCGTATTTCATCGACTGCCCGACCGGCATGTTCTGGTGGCCGCCGTTTCTCGAATATCGCATCGTCAAGGACCTTGCCTGCCTCGACAAGGTGGCGAAATACACCTTGCGCCGCAGCTGGCGGCTGCGTT
Source organism: Azonexus hydrophilus (assembly GCF_905120355.1). Classification (GTDB taxonomy): domain Bacteria; phylum Pseudomonadota; class Gammaproteobacteria; order Burkholderiales; family Rhodocyclaceae; genus Azonexus. The sequence continues at coordinate 206,895 of NZ_CAJHOB010000002.1, forward strand.
TCTACCTGGATTACGTGGGGCGCGCGCGTCTGAATGCGGCCGACAAGGTCCGTCTGCGCAAGGTGCTGGCGTTCTTCGACGGGCGTGAGTGAGGTGTTGCTGTGAACGCTGCGCAAGTAATCGCTGATCTGCGTGCCGCCGGGCGGGCGCCGCAGTTGCCGGTGCGGCTGGAAATGCAGGCCGGCGACGTGCTGGTGCTGGAGCGTCAGTTGCGCCTGGTGCCGGGCAAGCGCCTGGTGGCGGCGGGGTGCTGGAATGGCCGGCCGGCGCTGGTGAAGCTGTTTCTGGCCGAGGCGCATCAGCGGCACGGCGAGCGCGAACGCGCCGGCTTGGTGGCCCTGCATGCGGCCGGGGTGCGTACGCCGGCGCTACGGGCGGCCGGGCCGGTACGCGGCGGCGCCTATGCGGTGGTGTGCGAGTGGCTCGCGGCAGCGGAAGACCTCGGCAGTCTTTGGGATGCGGCCGCGCACAGCGGGGCAACGGCAGACATCGCCCGGGCGACATCCTTGCTGACAGCGGCCTTGCCCTTGTTGGCGGGCATGCATGCGGCGGGCTTGGCGCAGGCGGATCTGCATCTGGGGAATTTCCTGCTGGCCGGAGGGATGTTGTACGCGATCGACGGTGACGCGGTGCAAGTGAAGGACGCCGCCGGGCCTTTGAGCGATGCGGCGGTGATTGCCAACCTGGCCATCCTGTTCGCCGGCCTGACCCCGGCCTGGGATGCCCGGATCGGCGAGTTTCTCGCGGCTTACCAGGCGGCGCCGGGCGGGCGGCCGCTGGATGTGGCCCGTGTGCAGGCGGCGGTGCTGACGACCCGGGCGCGGCGCTTGCACAAATTCCTGGAGAAAACCGGCCGCGACTGTACGCAATTTGCCGTTGCGCGCAGCTGGCAGCGGGTGTGGGCGGTGGAGCGGACGCAGCTGGCGCGGCTGAGGACTTTTCTGGCGGCACCGGACCGTTTCGTCGAGGGCGGCCATTGTTTCAAGACCGGCGGCACGTGCACCGTGGTGGCAGCGGAGATTGACGCAACGCCGTTGCTCATCAAACGCTACAACATCAAGCACTGGCGGCATGCCCTGTCGCGTGCCTGGCGCCCCAGCCGCGCCTGGCACTCCTGGCGGGCAGCGCATCTGCTCACCTTTTATGGCATTGCCACGCCGTCGCCGCTGGCGGTGCTGGAAGAGCGGTGCGGCCCCCTGCGTGGCCGTGCTTTCCTGGTGACCGAGCTGTGTCCGGGGAAAAATCTGCTGGATACACTGCAGCCGGAGCAGATTCCGGAGTTGCCGCTGGCAACGGCACTGCTGACGCTGTTCGAGCAGTTGCACGCGCTACGCATCACCCATGGCGACTGCAAAGGAACCAACCTGTTCTGGCACGCCGGGAAAGTCTTCCTGATCGATCTCGATGCCCTGCAACAACACCGCAGCGACTGGCGTTTTCAGCGTTTGTGGCAGCGTGACCGTGCCCGTTTCCTGCGCAACTGGCCGGCTGATTCGGTGCTGGTGCGCTGGCTGGATGCGCATTTGCCGGGAAAGACCGCGGGCGGCTAGTCAGGCGCGCTCCGCCTCGGCGTTTTCCCGGGGCGAGACCAGGCGGGAGGCGAGCAGGCCCAGTTCATACAGCAGGCACATCGGAATGGCCAGGGCGAGCTGAGAGATGACATCGGGCGGCGTGACGATGGCTGCCACGACAAAGGCGCCGACGATGAAATACGAGCGCCATTCCTTCATTTTTTCGACGCTGATCACGCCCAGCTTGGCCAGCACGACTTGCGCCACCGGCACTTCGAAGGAGAGGCCGAAAGCGAGAAACATGGTCATGACGAAAGAGAGATAGGCTTCGATATCCGGCGCCGGGGTGATGCTCTTCGGGGCGAAGCTGGCGATGAAGGTGAATACCTGGCCGAAGACGAAGAAGTAGCAGAAGCTCATGCCCAGCAGGAAGAGCAGGGTGCTGGAGATGATCAGCGGAATGCCCAGGCGGCGTTCGTGCGCGTACAGGCCGGGGGCGACGAAGGCCCAGGCCTGGTACAGCACGTAGGGCAGCGCCAGGACGAAAGCGACCATGGCCATGACCTTGAGCGGCACCATGAAGGGCGTGATGACGCCGATGGCGACCATCTTGGTGCCTTCCGGCAGCGCTGCCGTGAGCGGCGCGGCGAGAAAATCGTAAATCGCCGCCGGGCCGGGGTAGAGGGCGAGCACGCCGAAGGCCACGGCAACGGCGATCAGGCTGCGCAGCAGACGGTCGCGCAATTCAACCAGGTGCGAGACGAAGCTCTCGCCGACGGGTTCTTCGTTCAGGCCGTTCATGCGCGCGGGGTTTCCTTGCTGGCGGTGGCGTCGGTGGGGCGGGGGCTGTGGGTTTCTTCGCCCACGCTGCGCAGGCTGGCGGCTGCGTCCTGGAGCGGTGTTTCGACCTGTGCCTGCAGGCTGCTCATTTCCTGCCGCATGGAGTTTTCCAGCGAGCGTGCTGATTCATTGACCTGAGCTTGCAGCTTGCGCAGTTCGTCGAGCTGCATTTCGCGGTTGATATCCGCCTTGACGTCGCTGACGTAGCGCTGCGCCCGCCCGAGCAGATGCCCGACGGTGCGCGCCACCTTGGGCAGGCGTTCGGGGCCGATGACAAGCAGGGCCACGATGCCGATCACCACCAATTCGGAAAAGCCGATATCAAACATGTTCTGGTCTGGAAAACGCCCCTATGGCTGTCGCTCCGGGACGGAATGCACGGGGGAGCCGGGGCGGGAGTGTCAGGCTGCTGGTGGCAGGGGTGTTGCGTGCGTGAGCACGCAGGCCCGCCTGGCTTCACTTCGAGGTGGTCTTGTCCTTGACCTCGACATCAATGGTTTCGCCGGAAACCTGTTGCGGATTCTGCGTTGTGGAGGTCGGCGTGTCGGCGCCGGCTTCTTTCATGCCTTCCTTGAAACCCTTGACGGCGCCTCCCAGATCCTGGCCGATGTTGCGCAGCTTCTTGGTGCCGAAAACGAGCATGACGATGATCAGGACGATCACCCAGTGCCAGATGGAAAAAGAACCCATGTGTGACTCCTAGTGTTTTTGAACCATGGGGCCGACCGGTTGCGGTCCGCCGAGGATGTGCATATGCAGGTGCTGGACTTCCTGCTGACCGATTTCGCCGGTATTGATGATGACGCGAAAGCCTGCCGGACTCCCCTGTGCCAGCGCGATTTCATGGGCTTTGGCGAGCATCTGCCCAAGGAGGGGCGCATCGTCGGCGCTGACGGTGGCCAGCGAAGTGATGTGTTTTTTCGGAATGACCAGAATATGCACCGGGCGCTGCGGGGCGATGTCCTTGAAGGCGATCAGTTGCTCATCTTCGTACACCCTGGCGGCGGGAATTGTTCCGGCAGCGATCTTGCAGAAAATGCAGTCGCTCACTTTCGGGCGCTCCGGGCGGCTTTTTCGTCGATGCCGGAAATGCCTTCCCGGCGGCGCATTTCCTGCGACACGTCTTCGATGCTCATGTCGAAGAAAACCAGCAGCACTAGGATGTGGTAGATCACATCGGTCGACTCGCGCACGATGTTGAGGCGCTTGCCGTCTTTGGCGGCCATGATCAGTTCGGCACATTCCTCGCCGATCTTTTTCAGGATGGAATCCGGGCCTTCGGCAAACAGGCTGGCGGTATAGGATTTCTCCGGATCAGCATGGCGGCGGGTGGCCAGGGTTTCGGACAGGCGGTGCAGGATGTCGTGTGTGCTCATGCGTAAATTCCCTTCAGGTCGAGCAAGCATGTTGTCCGCTTGCGGCAGATTCTTGATCCAGTCTGCCGGCGATTTTACATCAGAGGGGGGCAGATTGCCCGCCGGCAGCACAAACTGCTGCCGTGCGGGCAGCCGGGCGGTCAGAGTTTTTCCGCTGCGATGGCGGGTGGTTCCAGCCATTTGAGCAGGACGCTGTAGAGCACTTCCGGCGAGACGGGTTTGCTGATGAAATCGTCCATGCCGGCATCGAGGCAACGCAGGCGGTCTTCGTGGAAGGCATTGGCGGTCATGGCGATGATCGGCAGGGTGGCGGCCTGCGGCAGTTTGCGGATCTGCCGGGTGGCCTCCAGGCCGTCCATATTCGGCATCTGCATGTCCATCAGCACCAGCCGGTAGGTGTTGCGCTCCACCAGCGCCACGGCTTCGGCGCCATCAGCGGCGGTGTCGACCTCCAGGTCTACATCCTGCAGGATGGCGACGGCGACTTCGCGGTTGATGGCGTTGTCTTCGGCCAGCAGGACCCGGCTGCCGGCGTGCCGCCCCTTGATGCTTGCGCCGGCATTGTCCAGCGGTAGCAGCGGGGGTGAATCTTCCACTACCGCTGCGCGCATCAGGCGGACGGTAAACCAGAAGGTGCTGCCCAGGCCGGGCTGGCTGCTGGCCCCCACTTCCCCACCCATGAGCTCGGCCAGCTTGCGGGTAATGGCGAGCCCCAGACCGGTGCCACCGTATTTACGGGTGGTTGTATTGTCGGCTTGCTCGAAGGCGGAAAACAGGCGGGGGATGCTTTCCGCCGCGATGCCGATGCCGCTGTCTGCGACTTCAAAGCGCAGCAAGGCGCTGCTGTCATCTTCTTCGATCGGCTGGACACGAATCGTGACCTGGCCGGTATCGGTGAATTTGATTGCGTTGACCACGTAATTGAGCAGGGCCTGCTGGATGCGGGTGGCGTCGCCGAGCAGGCCGGTGGGCAGGGGCGACAGTTCGCTGGTGAGGCACAGCTGTTTCTGGTGGGCCTGTTCGGAGAGCATGGTCAGGATGTTGTCGACGATGCCTGCTACGTGTAGTGGTCGTTGTTCCAGATGGAATTTTCCAGACTCGATCTTCGACAGGTCGAGGATGGCGTTGAGGATGCCCAGCAGGTGTTGGCCGGCGCCGATGATCTTGTTCAGCCGGCCCTGTTGTTGCCGGTCATGGGTCTGGTGCTGCATGAGGCTGGACAGACCGATGATGGCGTTCATCGGGGTGCGTATTTCGTGGCTCATGTTGGCCAGGAAGGCGCTCTTGGCGATGGCGGCCGATTCGGCTGCTTCCTTCGCCTGGCGCCACTCGATTTCGAGCGCTTTGCGGGCGCTGAGGTCGATATGCGTGCCGACCGCCCGCACCGGCTGACCGCTGGCGTCACGTTCGACCACCTTGCCGCGGCTGAGGATCCATTTGTAGCTGCCATCCTTGCAGCGCAGGCGGAATTCGATTTCGTAGCTGCCCTCTTGTGCCAGTTTGTCACGGACCAGAGTAACGGTTTGCTGGCGCTCTTCGCTGGGGAGTTGTGCCACAAAGATGTCATGCACATCGTTGCCGAGTTCGCCCGGAGCATAGCCCAGCATGGTGCTGTAGGCGGGGTTTACGTAGGTCTGGCCGTTCAGGAGGTTCCAGTCCCAGATGCCATCGCGGGTGGCTTCCAGCGCGAATTTGTAGCGTTCTTCACTGGCGCTGATCTGCGCCATCATGTCCGACAGCGCGGCAGTGCGTTCGGCCACCATGGTTTCCAGCTGGGCCTGGCGGTTGCTCTGTTCGGCTTCTGTCCGCTTGCGTTCGGTGATGTCGTGGGAGATGCCGAGGACGCCGATGATCCTGCCCTGAGCGTCGTACACCGGTGTCTTGGTTGTTTCGAATACCCCCTGGTAGCCATCCGCAGCGAAGGTGAGTACTTCTTCATTGCGCGTCGGGCCGCCTCGGGCGATGGCGGTCTGATCGTTGTGGCGGAAGAACTCGGCCTGCTCGCGGGGCACGAAATCGAAATCAGTTTTGCCGATGACGGCTGTCGCCGGGATACCGACACAACGCTCAAAACTCTTGTTGCAGGAGAGGTAGATGCCGTTGCTGTTTTTCAGCCAGACCAGGTCGGGAATGGTCTCCAGCAGGGTTTGCAGGTAGGTCCGCTCACGCGCCAGTTCGTGGTAGGGCCGGCGGACGCCGGCAACGAACAGCGCCCGGTAGATCATCATGTAGGCGATCGCCTTGTAAATGTGGCCAAGCAGGTTGAAGACGTCGGTGACGTCGGCATAGAGCGTGAAGAACAGTTCGGCCAATCCAAGTACCCAGGCGGCAGCGGCCAGCCACAATCCGTCAGGCTGGCGTTGCTGCAACGCCGTGCGGTAGAGCAGCAGTGCCGCCAGTCCATAGAGCAGCGCCAGTACGTACTCGCTACCGATCTTGAGATCGGTCAGGCCGCTGCCGGGAATGAAGGTGCGCGGCAACCAGGCGCTGTGGACGAGGACCAGCCACCAGACGGCAGCGCTGACGGCAAGGGCGGCGAGCAGCGCACCCAGGCAGCGCCGGGGTGACCAGTGCGCGGGCCGGCGCAGGGCGACGGCAAGGAGTATCGCGGCGGCAATGAAACGTGCGGCCAGCCAGAAGTTGATGGCCTTTTCCGGACTGCTGGGGGTGACCAGATCCGGCATGCCGGCAAAGGACAGGGTGTGCGCCAGGTCGATCAGGGTGACGGCGAGAAATCCGGTGCCGAGAATGACGGCGTGACTGTTGTCCTCGATCCGGCGCAGGTTCCAGGAGAGGGCAAAGACCATGGCTGAAACTGCCATGACAACGAATTCGAGCGCGATATGAAAGGGCAGGTAATGCGCCGGGTTGGCAAAAAACTGGAATGCCGGCAGCCAGCCGCCGAGCAGGAGCAGGCCACTCAGCGCCGTTACCCAGACCAGGGGGGCGGTAAATTTTTTGTCTGTGCGCTGCGGGGTGCTGGGCAGTGTGGTGCCGTTCATGGCGTTTTCAGGACGAGTCGTCCGGTAGGCCCGGCAGCCTGGCTGAGCCCAAGCTTACGGGGTGGCAGTGTAAATTTTCTGCGGATCCTTGATGACCGGATCGGCAGCGACCCAGCGTTGTCCCTGCAGTTCGTTGAAAAAGCAACTGGCGCGGCCGGTATGGCAGGCGATGCCACCGATCTGTTCGATCTGCAGCAGCAGTACATCACCGTCGCAGTCGGTGCGGATCGAGCGGATTTTCTGCAGGTGTCCCGATTCTTCACCCTTGCGCCACAGGCGCTGGCGCGAGCGCGACCAGTACACGGCGTAGCCGCAGGCCAGTGTTTCCTGCAGGGACTGACGGTTCATCCAGGCAAACATCACCACGCGACCGCTTTCGTCTTGGGCAATGGCGGGAATCATGCCGTCGGCGTCCCATTTGAGCGCCGTCAGCCAGTCCAGATCGTGTTGCAGATCAGCCATTACAGTCGCACTTCGATGCCGCGTGCGGCCATGTATTCCTTGGCCTGGCGCACGGTGTATTCGCCGAAATGGAAGATGGAGGCGGCCAGGACCGCATCCGCCCGGCCTTCGCTTACGCCATCGGCAAGGTGCTGCAGGTTGCCGACGCCGCCGGAAGCGATCACCGGAATATCGACAGCATCGGCGACGGCGCGGGTCAACGGCAGATCGAAGCCGTTCTTGGTGCCGTCACGATCCATGCTGGTCAGGAGGATTTCGCCGGCGCCGAGCGCCTGCACCTGTTTGGCCCAGCTGACCACGTCCATGCCGGTATCGTTGCGGCCGCCGTGGGTATAGACGTGCCAGCTGCCGGGGGCGACCTGTTTGGCATCAATGGCGACGACGATGCACTGGCTGCCGACCTTGCTCGAAGCGTCGTGAATCAGATCGGGGTTGAGCACGGCGGCGGTATTCATCGATACCTTGTCGGCGCCGGCATTGAGAAGCCGTCGCACGTCTTCCACCTTGCGCACGCCGCCACCGACGGTGAGCGGGATGAAGACCTGCTCGGCGCAGGCTTCGACGATGTGCAGGATGATGTCGCGCTGGTCGGAGGAGGCGGTGATATCGAGGAAGGTCAGTTCGTCGGCGCCTTGTTCGTTGTAGCGGCGGGCAATTTCCACCGGGTCGCCTGCGTCGCGCAGACCTACGAAATTGGTGCCCTTGACGACCCGGCCGGCGGTGACGTCAAGGCAGGGGATGATGCGCTTGGCGAGCATGGTCAGCGGCCCGTTTGGGGGGACAGTTCGTCGGCCAGCGCCTGTGCGGCCTGGAAGTCGAGCGAGCCGTCGTAGATGGCACGACCGGCGATACTGCCGACCACCCCTTCGCTCTCGACGGCGCAGAGGGCGCGGATGTCGTCGAGGTTGGACAGGCCGCCGGAGGCAATGACCGGAATGTTCAGGGCTTGCGCCAGGCGTACGGTGGCGTCGATGTTGATGCCGGAGAGCATGCCGTCGCGGCCGATGTCGGTGTAGATGATGGATTCGACGCCGTAATCTTCGTATTTCTTGCCCAGATCGACCACATCGTGGCCGGTCAGCTTCGACCAGCCATCGGTCGCCACCTTGCCGTCCTTGGCATCCAGACCAACGATGATGTGGCCGGGGAAGGCGGCGCAGGCATCGGCCACAAAGCCGGGATTCTTGACCGCGGCGGTGCCGATGATGACGTAGGTGAGGCCACCGTCAAGGCAGGCTGCGATGGTGTCCAGATCGCGGATGCCGCCGCCCAGTTGCACCGGGATTTCGCTGCCGACTTCGGCCAGAATAGCCTTGATCGCCGCGGCATTTTTGGGTTTGCCGGCAAAGGCGCCGTTCAGATCGACCAGATGCAGCCGCCGGGCGCCTTGGTCAAGCCAGTGGCGGGCTTGTTCGGCCGGGCTTTCGGAAAATACGGTGACCTGTTCCATCAGGCCTTGTTTGAGGCGGACGCACTGTCCGTCTTTCAGGTCGATCGCGGGAATAAGCAGCATGGCAGTAAGGGAGGGATTGTCAGGGAATGGGATTCAGGCGCGGGTTCAGGGGTGCCTCAGGGGTGCCACTCGACGAAGTTTTTCAGGAGTTGCAGGCCGTCACGGGCGCTTTTTTCGGGGTGGAATTGCACTGCAAAAATATTATCTTGCGCGACTGCCGAGGTAAAGCTGAGGCCGTAGTCGGTGGTACCGGCGCACAGGGCGCTGTCCGGTGCCTGCACGCAGTAGCTGTGTACGAAGTAAAAACGGCTGTGGTCGGCAATCCCGGCCCACAGGGGATGGGGCTTTTTCTGGGCGACGGTATTCCAGCCCATGTGCGGTACTTTCAGGCGCGAACCGTCCGCGCCGTGCATGCGTGCTGCCGGAAAGCGCTGCACGCTGCCGGGAAAGATGCCGAGGCCGGCGGCGTCACCTTCTTCGCTGTGGGCGAACAGCATCTGTTCACCGATGCAGATGCCGAGAAAGGGCTTGCTGCGCGCTGCGGCAATGACCGCCGGGCGCAGGCCGCGCTGCTCGAGTTCGCGCATGCAGTCGGGCATGGCGCCCTGGCCGGGGAAAACGACGCGCGCCGCCGCCGCGACCTGGGCCGGGTCAGCGGTGACCACTACCGGGGCGCCAGCGGCGACATGCTCGATGGCTTTGGCCACCGAGCGCAGATTGCCCATGCCGTAGTCAATGACGGCAATCGTCTGGCCTGCACGCATTACAGCGCTCCCTTGGTGGAGGGCAGGGCGCCGGCCATGCGTGGGTCTGGCGTGACGGCCATGCGCAGCGCCCGGCCAAAGGCCTTGAAAATGGTTTCAGCCTGGTGGTGTGCATTCTTGCCACGCAGATTGTCGATGTGCAGGGTCATGCCGGCATGGTTGACCAGGCCCTGGAAAAATTCAGCGATCAGGTCGACATCGAAGCCACCGATGGTGGCCCGGGTGAATTCAACGTTGAAACTGAGGCCGGGGCGGCCGGACAGATCGATCACCACCCGCGTCAGCGCTTCATCCAGTGGCACATAGCTGTGACCGTAGCGGGTCAGCCCCTTCTTGTCGCCCCAGGCGCGGGCCAGCGCCTGGCCCAGGGTGATGCCGGCATCTTCCACCGTATGGTGGGCGTCGATGTGCAGGTCGCCCTGTGCTTCGATGTCAATGTCGATCAGCCCGTGGCGCACGATCTGGTCGAGCATGTGGTCAAGAAAGGGCACGCCGGTGGCAAGTTTTCCCTGGCCGCTGCCATCCAGGTTCACCTTGGCGGTGATCTGAGTTTCCAGGGTGTTGCGGGCAATTTCGGCTTGGCGCATGGCGACGGCTCTCGGGGAGGTTGAAACAGTCCGGCATGATACCATTCAGCCCTGTTTTTACGCCTTTCCGAGAGCCCAATGAGCCGTTTCTGGAGCCCGGTCGTTCACGACCTTACCCCCTATGTTCCGGGCGAGCAGCCCAAGCTTGCCAACCTCATCAAGCTCAATACCAACGAAAACCCCTTTCCGCCTTCGCCGCGCGTCCATGCCGCGATCCTCGCCGAGCTGGGGCAGGATGCAGCCAGTCTGCGTCTGTACCCGGACCCCAATGCCGACCTGCTCAAGCAGGCCATTGCCCGCCGCTATGCCGTGACGGCGCAGGAAGTGTTCGTTGGCAATAGCTCCGACGAGGTGCTGGCGCACACTTTTCAGGCGCTGCTGCAGCACTCGGCGCCGATCCTTTTTCCCGACATTACCTACAGCTTTTACCCGGTGTATTGCGGTCTGTACGGGATTGCCAGCCGCAGGGTGCCGCTGGCCGACGATTTCAGCATCAATCCGGCGGACTATTGTGATCCGGCGGAGGCCGTGGGCGGCATCATTTTCCCCAACCCGAACGCGCCCACCGGACGCCTGCTGCCGTTGGCAGCGATCGAGCAGATGGCCAGGGCGCGGCCGGACTGCGTGATTGTGGTCGATGAGGCCTATATCGATTTTGGCGGCGACACGGCCGTTCCCCTGACGCAGCGTTACGACAACATTCTGGTTATCCATACCTTGTCCAAGTCGCGTGCTTTGGCTGGTTTGCGCGTAGGTTATGCGATCGGCCAGCCGGTGCTGATCGAAGCATTGGAGCGGGTGAAAAATAGCTTCAATTCCTACCCGCTCGACCGCCTGGCGCTGGTGGGCGCGGTGGCGGCGATCGAGGATGTGGCTTACTACCAGGCGTGCAACGCGCAGGTGATCGCCAGTCGGGAAAAACTGATTGCCGATCTGCAGCAACTCGGTTTCGAGGTGCTGCCGTCTGCGGCCAACTTCATCTTCGGCCGCCATCCGCGTCATGACGCCGCAGCACTGGCGCAGGCACTACGCGCCAGGAGCATCATCGTCCGCCATTTCCGCTCGTCCCGCATCGAACAGTTCCTGCGTATCAGCATAGGTACGCCGGCCGAGTGCCAGGCGCTGGTCGATGCCCTGCGCGAACTCGTGGCCTGAAACAAGCCGGATGAAAGCGGATCTGGCCCAACGCCTTGCCCAGGCGGCAGAAGCCTATCAGGCGGCGGTGGTGATTCCCCATTGCGCCCGCTGCAGCGCGCCCTGCTGCCGGCTGGACAAGCTGGTGCTCGATCTGGAATGGCGACAGGTACGGGTGTTGTGGCAGGTACAGGCGCCGCGTACCGAGTTTGACCGCAAGCTGGACGCCGGCCAGGGGCCGCAGGAAATCCGCCGCACCCATGGTCGCTACTACGTGCATCAGAAGCCCTGTCCGGCCTACGACGCGGCGCGGCCGGGCTGCCGGATTTACGACCAGCCCTTGAAGCCTGCCGGCTGCAGCGATTTTCCGGTGTATGAAGACGGCGGCGTGATCGTTGCCGACCTGCGCTGTGAAGCGGTGACGGTGGACTCCCTGCGGGCCCGTCTGAGTGAAGTCATCGGCCCGGGCAAGCAGTTGCGGCAGAGCGCTGATCGGGACTTTCCCTTCCTGCTCGAATTTTCAGTGCGTAGCTGAGTTATCGCCGGGCGGCGGGCTCAGAGCCAGCCAAGGCCGCCGGCCAGGGCGCCGAGGCCGATATACCAGAGCGGGTGCCGCGAGCTGCGCAGACTTGCCACGGCGACCAGGGCGAGCAGCAACCAGGCGCGCCAGCCGAATTGGGCCGCCTGTGCGATCAGGGTGGCGCCGGAGAAGATCAGACCCACTGCGAGCGGTGCGACGCCGATACTGATTGCCTGTTGCCAGCGGTGGCCGGCAAAGCTCTCCCAGCGGTCGATCAGCAGGTAGATGAGGACGCTCATCGGCAGGCACATTGCCAGTGTCGTTGCCAGCGCTCCGGCCAGCCCGGCAACCTTCCAGCCGATCAGCGTCACCACCAGCACGTTCGGGCCGGGCGCCGCCTGGGCGATGGCGTAGAGATGGGTGAAGGTGGTGTCGTCCAGCCAGCCGTGTTCGAGCACGACGACCCGGTGCATTTCCGGCAGCAGCGCGGTGGCGCCGCCGAAGGCCACGAACGACAGCACGACGAACTCGATGAACAGCGCCAGTACAATCATCGCTGCCGCCCCAGACGCCACCAGGCCAGCCCGCCGGAGAGGACGAGACCGCCGAGCATGATCCACAGCATTGGCCAGCGCAGGCCGGCGATGCCAATGACGACCAGTAGCGTAAATGGCAGGAACAGGGCTTTGTCACGCAGCGCTGCGCCCATTCGCCAGGCCATTGCGAAGAGCAGGCCGGCGCCGGCGGCGGCAACGCCACGCAGCATCGACTGGGCCAGCGGCAGTTCGCCGTAGCGGTCGTACAGCAGCGCCAGCAGCAGGACGACGACCAGCGGCCCGGCGAGCAGTCCGAGCGGTGCGACGATGGCTCCGGCCAGCCCGGCCTGGCGCTTGCCGACGACCACCGCCAGATTGACCACGTTCGGCCCGGGCAGGAACTGACAGAGGCCGAGCTGGGCGTTGAATTCCTCGGCGCTCAGCCAGTGCCGCTGCTCGACCAGCATGCGCCGGGCGAACGGCAGCACGCCGCCGAAGCCGGACAGGCCGACCGACGAAAAGGCGAAAAAAAGCGCCCGGAGATCCGGGCGCTCATTTTTTTGCGAGTGATCCACGGTCAACCGCAGAGTGTGGTGAAAATCAGTCGGCCAGCCGGAGTTCGGCTGACTTGGCATGCGCCGGCAGGCCCTCGCCGTGCGCCAGCGTGGACGCGATGCGGCCCAGCGTCTGCGCGCCGGCTTGCGATACCTTGATCAGGCTGGTCCGCTTCTGGAAGTCATAGACGCCGAGCGGCGACGAGAAGCGCGCCGAGCCGGAGGTCGGCAGCACGTGGTTCGGCCCGGCGCAGTAATCACCCAGCGATTCCGAAGTGTAGTGGCCGATGAAAATGGCGCCGGCGTGGTGGATCTTTTCCACCCACGGGTCCGGGTTGTCGAGCGCCAGTTCGAGGTGTTCCGGGGCGACGCGGTTGGCGATGGCAATCGCCTCGTCCATGTCACGCACCAGGATGAAAGCGCCACGGTTGCTCAGCGAGGTACGGATCACTTCCTGGCGCGGCATGGTCGGCAGCAGCTTGTCGATGCTCGCCTGGACGCGCTCGATGAAGGCGGCGTCGGTGCAGATCAGGATCGACTGCGCCAGTTCGTCGTGCTCGGCCTGCGAAAAGAGGTCCATCGCCACCCAGTCCGGATTGCCGGTACCGTCCGAGACGACCAGGATTTCCGACGGGCCGGCGACCATGTCGATGCCGACGATGCCGAACACCCGGCGCTTGGCCGTCGCCACGTAGGCATTGCCGGGGCCGACGATCTTGTCCACCTGCGGCACGCTCTCGGTGCCATAGGCGAGCGCACCCACCGCCTGCGCACCGCCGATGGTGAACACGCGGTCGACGCCGGCCAGGCAAGCCGCCGCCAGCACCAGCTGGTTGTGCTCGCCGCCCGGCGTCGGCACGACCATGATCAGTTCCTTGACACCGGCGACCTTGGCCGGAATCGCGTTCATCAGCACCGACGACGGATAGGCCGCCTTGCCGCCCGGCACGTAGAGGCCGACGCGGTCGAGCGGGGTGATCATCTGGCCGAGCAGGGTGCCATCGGCTTCGGTGTAGGACCAGCCGTCCAGTTTTTGCTTCTCGTGGTAGGCCCGCACGCGGCCGGCGGCCGCTTCGAGCGCGGCGCGGCGATCGGCGGGCAGGCCGGCGAGCGCTTTTTCCAGTTCGTCGCGCGACAGTTCGAGGTCGGCCATCGAGGCGGCGCTGAGGCGGTCGAAGCGGTTGCTGTAGTCGACCACGGCGGCATCGCCGCGCGTCTTGACGTCGGCCAGGATGGTGGCGACGGTGCGCTCGATGGTGTCGTCGGCGGCCGCCTCGAAGGCGAGCAGCGTTTTCAATTTCGCAGCAAAGTCGGCGTCTACCGTGGATAAATGCTGGATGGCTATCGTCATTTACTTCTCCACCGCCTGCGCGAAGGCGTCGATGATCGGTTGCAGGATTTCGCGCTTGACCTTGAGCGCCGCCTGGTTGACCACCAGGCGCGAGGAAATATCCAGAATGTGTTCGCAGGCCACCAGCTTGTTGGCCTTCAGCGTGCCGCCAGTGGATACTAGGTCGACGATGGCATCGGCCAGCCCGGCCAGCGGCGCCAGTTCCATCGAGCCGTAGAGTTTGATCAGGTCGACGTGCACGCCCTTGGCGGCAAAGTGCTCGCGCGCCGTCTTGATGTACTTCGAGGCCACCTTGAGCCGCGCCCCCTGGCGCACGGCGCTGGCGTAGTCGAAACCTTCCGGCACGGCCACCATCATGCGGCATTTGGCAATCTTGAGATCGAGCGGCGCATAGAGCCCGTCGCTGCCGTGTTCGATCAGCACATCACGGCCAGCGACGCCCATGTCGGCAGCGCCGTACTGGACATAGGTGGGCACGTCGGAGGCGCGCACGATGACCACCCGCACCTGCGGCTGGTTGGTTTCGATGATGAGTTTGCGCGAAGTTTCCGGATTTTCGACCGGGACGATGCCAGCGGCTGCCAAGAGCGGCAGGGTTTCGTCAAAAATGCGGCCCTTGGACAGGGCAATGGTGATGGTACTCACGGAAATGGCCTGAATGCAAAAACTGCATTCTACCGCGTTCGCCCGGGACATCCGCCGTGATTGGCGCGAAAAGGCGTCCGGCGGTGCCTTGCTGGTAGTGGAGTGCGCTCGATTTGGGGCAAACAAAAAGCCCGGCGAACCGGGCTTTTGTCAGAACAAGATGCTGTTAGATCTTGTTGATGTTTGCGGCTTGCTTGCCTTTGGGGCCGTCGACGATGTCGAAGGACACCTTCTGGTTTTCGGCCAGGCTCTTGAAGCCACCGCCTTGAATGGCGGAGAAGTGGGCGAAGAGGTCTTCACCACCGCCGTCCGGCGAAATGAAGCCAAAACCCTTGGAATCGTTGAACCATTTAACGGTACCGGTTGCCATTTGATACATCCTTGAAAAAAATTAATAAATCCGAGAATCAAGAGCGAGAAGCTGACAAACCGTAACCGGCGCAGGAACAACACACTGCCTGTAAATCCCGTGGGTCGCAGTATGGGCCAGAGTGTTGTCCTTGAAAAGTGCTTTTTTGCCCTTTTTTGCCAGGCGCAGGAAAAAATGTGGCATTTGTAATGAAAGGTGTCGATCAGCGTACGCGGCGTACCCGCGCGCCCAGCGCGTGCAGTTTGTCTTCGATCTTTTCGTAGCCGCGGTCCAGGTGGTAGATGCGGTCGATCAGTGTTTCTCCCTGAGCCACCAGGCCGGCGACGATCAGGGAGGCGGAGGCGCGCAGGTCGGTGGCCATGACGGTCGCGCCCTGCAGGCGCTCGACGCCACGCACGACGGCGTTGTTGCCTTCGATCTGGATGTTGGCGCCCAGGCGCAGCAGTTCATTGACGTGCATGAAACGGTTTTCAAAGATGGTTTCGCGGATGGTGGCAACGCCGTCGGCGACGCAATTCATGGCCATGAACTGTGCCTGCATGTCTGTCGGGAAGGCGGGATAGGGCGCGGTGCGCAGGCTGACTGCCTTCAGTCGTGCCGGGGCTTGCAGGCGGATGGCGTCGCGCTCCATGGTGATTTCGCAGCCGGCATCAAGCAGTTTGTCGACCACGGCGTCGAGATAGGCCACCGAGGTGTCGGTGAGGCGCACCGTGCCACCGGTAACGGCAGCAGCGCAGAGATAGGTGCCGGTTTCGATGCGGTCCGGCATGACGCGATGCTGGGCGCCGTGCAGGCGTTCGACGCCCTGAATGCGGATGGTGTCGGTGCCGGCGCCGGAAATGCGGGCGCCCATGGCGACCAGGCAGTTGGCCAGGTCGACGATTTCCGGTTCGCGGGCGGCGTTTTCAATGATGGTTTCGCCTGCGGCGAGGCAGGCGGCCAGCATCAGGTTTTCCGTGCCGGTGACAGTGACCATGTCGGTACAGATGCGGGCGCCCTTGAGGCGGTTTGCCTTGGCGTGTACATAACCCTGTTCGACGGTCACTTCGGCGCCCATGGCCTGCAGTCCCTTGATGTGCTGATCGACCGGACGAGCGCCGATGGCGCAGCCGCCGGGCAGTGAGACCCGTGCTTCGCCGCAGCGTGCGACCAGTGGGCCGAGCACGAGAATCGAGGCGCGCATGGTCTTGACCCGTTCATAGGAGGCCACCGGATTGCTGATCTGGCTGGCATCCAGGGTGACCCGGTGGCCGTCGCGCTGGATCTTGACGCCCATTTCTTCCAGCAGGCGCAGCATGGTGGCGATGTCGTTGAGTTCCGGCACGTTGCTCAGCTCCAGCGGTTCGGCACTGAGCAGAGCGGCACACAGGATCGGCAGGGCCGCATTCTTGGCGCCGGAAATGGCGACTTCGCCGCGCAGGACCGCGCCGCCTTCAATCAATAACTTATCCACGCTGCGTGCTCCATTCTTCCGGGGTCAGGGTTTTGAATGACAGGGCATGCAATTCGCCCGTTTCCAGTAATTCGCCGAGTGCGGCATGGACCCGTTGCTGGCGCTGCACGCGATTTTTGCCGGCAAATTCGGGGCTGACCACCAGGGCCTGAAAGTGGCGGCCATCGCCATCGATGTGCAGGTATTCGCAGGTCAGGTTGGCCAGCAGCCGTTCTTCGATACGTTCGGTATTCATGGGGATGTTTTCAGATATCCAGACTGCAGGCATGCGCCGGCGGGTCGTCTTGGTTATGTACTCAGTTGCGTAATTTCCAGCCACGGTCGAGGAGCTGAATGCACAGGGCGGCGACCAGTACGAGGCTGACCAGAACGACTGCCAGGCTGAGTTCGGGGGCGACATCGGAGACGCCGTAGAAGCCATAGCGGAAGCCGTCGATCATGTAAAAAACCGGATTGTACCGGGAGAGCCCTTGCCAGAATGCGGGCAAGCTGTAAATCGAGTAAAACACGCCGGAGAGCATGGTCAGCGGCATGATGAGGAAATTCTGGAAGGCGGCCAGTTGATCGAATTTTTCCACCCAGATGCCGGCCAGCAGGCCCAGGCTGCCAAACAGGCTGCCGCTGAGCAGGGCAAAGGCGATGATCCAGCCGGGGGCGGCGGCGTGCAGGTCGACGAAGAAGGCAGCGACGACGATGACCCCGAGCCCCACCATGAGTCCGCGCAGTACGGCGGCCAGGACATAGGCGGCATAGAAAGCGGTCGATGAGATTGGCGGCAGCAGGACGAAGACGATGGAGCCGGTGATCTTGGCCTGGATCAGGCTGGATGAGGCGTTGGCGAAGGCATTCTGCAGAATCTGCATCATCACCAGTCCGGGAATGAGGAAGCTGCCGTAATCGACGCCATGTACCTGCACCCGTCCCTCCAGGACGTGGCTGAAGATCATCAGGTAGAGCATGGCCGTGAGTACCGGCGCCGCGACCGTCTGGAAGGCGACCTTCCAGAAGCGCAGGAGCTCCTTGTAGAACAGGGTCCAGAATCCGATCATGCGCGCAGCGTCCGCATGAAGATGTCTTCCAGCGAAGCCCCCGGGTGAGCCGCCAGCAGATCGGCGGTGCGTTCCAGGGCGATGAGTTTGCCCTGTTTCAGGAGCGCGATGCGGTTGCACAAGGCTTCCGCTTCTTCCAGGTAGTGCGTGGTGAGGATGATGCTGTGACCTTCTGCGTTGAGACGGCGGACGAATTGCCACAAGCCCTGGCGCAATTCGACGTCGACGCCGGCCGTGGGTTCATCCAGCACGATGACGGGGGGCTTGTGCACCAGCGCCTGTGCCACCAGGACCCGCCGCTTCATGCCGCCGGAGAGGCGGCGCATGTTGACTTCAGCTTTGCTGGTGAGGTCAAGGTGATGCAGGATTTCATCGATCCAGTCATCGTTGTGGCGCAAACCGAAATAGCCGGACTGGATGCGCAGGGTCTCGCGCACGTTGAAGAAAGGGTCGAACACCAGTTCCTGCGGCACCACGCCGAGCAGGCGCCGGGCGGTGCGGAAATCCTTGCTGACATCGTGGCCAAGGACGCTGATCCGGCCCCGGTCGGGGCGGGTCAGTCCGGCCAGGCAGGAAATCAGTGTGGTTTTGCCGGCGCCATTGGGGCCGAGCAATCCGAAGAATTCTCCGGGCGCGATATCCAGAGTGATGCCGCCCAGGGCGTGCAGGGCACCAAAGGTTTTGTGCACGTCAACAAAGGAAACGGCAGCTTGCGGCATGGGGTTTTCTCGCTGCGCTCAGGCGGCGAGCAACAGGTCGTGCAGGCCGTAGAGTTCCGCCAGCGCCCGGATATTGGCGGGAGCGCCGGTAAAACGGATGGCAATGCCCTGGCGATCGGCGCTGCGCTGCCAGCTCAGCATGACGGCCAGAGCCGAGGAATCGGCGGCCTCGACGGCGGCCAGATTGAATACGCGGCCGCCCTGCGCCAGGTGCTGCTCGCCTTTTGCCAGTAGCTGCGCCGCTTCTGTTAGGCGCATCCCGCCGCTGACATGGACCTCGTCGCCGACTCGTTCCATCACTTGCGTGCCGTTTTGGCGGCAGCCGAAGTTTCCAGGGATTTGTTCTTTGCGGCGAGGGTTGAAATCAGGCCATCGATGCCGTTGTCACGGACTTCCTTGGCGAATTGCTCACGGTAATTGGTGACCAGGCTGATCCCGGCGACCACGACGTCAAATACCTTCCAGGCGTCGCCCTGCTGTTCCAGCCAGTAGTCGAGTTGTACCGGCTGTGCACCGGGTTGCAGTACTTCGCTGCGCACCAGCACTTCAGTTTCGCCGGCCTTCATCTTCAACGGTTTGACCACCAGTTTCTGGTTGCTGTAGCTGGTCACGGCATTGGCGTAGGTGCGTACCAGCAAGGCCTTGAATTCCTCGGCCAGGCGTTTTTTCTGTTCAGCATTGGCGGCGCGCCAGTCGCGGCCGACCGCCAGTGCGGTCATGCGCTGAAAATCAAAGTGCGGCAGCACTTTGGCGTCAACCAGGGCGGTGATTTTCTTGATGTCACCGTTACGGATAGCCTGATCCTGTTTGACGATTTCCAGAACCTCTTCCGAAACGCGCTTGACCAGGGCGTCCGGTGCTTCGGCGGCAGCGACGTTGAGTGCCAGCAGGCAGGCAGAACAGAAAACAAGAAAACGCGAGATCATTTTGGTGGTGCTTTCAGTCATCGAAACGGGGTGGGCGGCCGTCATAGATCAGGTTCTGGCGGCGTTGCAGGTAGGCGTCACGAACGTAGGCGTATTCGTCGATGGCCGCTTCTTCGACAATCTTGTCAGCGGGCAGCAGGCCGGCGCGCAGGTCAACAAAGCGCAGGGCCACCGCGCCGTAGCGGGTGTGGTAATTCTTGATGCCCATCAGTGGGTCAGTGAAGAATTCGATGGCCCAGCCTGCTGTGTCACGCACTGTACGGGGGCCAATGAGGGGCAGGAAGACGTAATTGCTTTCCTTGGCGCCCCAGATGGCAAAAGTTTGCCCGAGATCCTCATTGTGGCGCTCGATGCCGAGTTCGCTGGCGACATCGAACAGGCCGAAGATGCCGACGGTGGAGTTCACCAGCATCCGCGCCAGGCTGTCTCCGGCATCTCCGGGTTTGCCTTGCATGAGACTGTTGGCGCCAACCCAGGCTTCGCCGAGGTTGCCAAAGAAGTTGCCAACGCCGGCCTTGGCAGGCAGTGGCACACTGGCGTCATAGGCCTGGGCCACCGGACGGGTGACGTAGGTATCGAGGGTCTTGTTGACCGTGTACATCGTGCGATTGAAGTTTTCGTACGGGTCGTGCGGGTTTTCCGCTGCCACGCCCAGGCCGGCAAGCGCCATGCTCCCGATGGCGAGCAGGCTACGCAGTGTGTTGGTTTTCAATATGGTCCTCATTTGCTGTCTTGCCCCTCGGCTGCCTTGTTGAAGAGGAATTGACTGATCAGTTTTTCCAGCACGACTGCCGACTGGGTTTTACGGATGCTGTCGCCAGGTTGCAGCATTTTTTCGTCACCGCCAGCGTCGAAGCCGATGTATTGCTCGCCCAGCAACCCCGCCGTGAAGATCGAGGCAAACGTGTCGCGCGGGAAACGGTAACGCCCGTCAATCTGCATCGTCACGATGGCATCGTAGCGTTCCGGATCGAAGCGGATGTCGGTGATCCGTCCAACCAGCACCCCGGCGCTACGGACCGGGCCGCGTACCTTCAGGCCGCCGATGTTATCAAAGCGGGCTTCCAGCGTGTATGTCTGGGCGAGGTGGGCGCTCGATAAATTACCGACCTTGAGGGCCAAAAACAACACTGCGGCGATACCGAGTGCAACGAAGAAACCAACCCACAGGTCAAGGACAGTACGGTTCACGAAGTCCCCCGGAACATGAACGAAGTGAGAATGAAATCGAGTGCCAGAATGGTCATGGCTGACGTCACCACGGTGCGCGTGATGGCGCGCGATACGCCTTCCGCAGTCGGTGCCGAATCGTAGCCCTCGAATACGGCGATCAAGGAAACGGCGAAGCCGAAGACCACGCTCTTGATGATGCCGTTGACGATGTCGTAGCGGAAATCGACGCTTGACTGCATCTGCGACCAGAAGGCGCCATCATCGACGCCGATGAAAACGACGCCGATCAGCCAGCCGCCAAACACGCCCATGGCGGAAAACATGGCGGCCAGCAGGGGCATGGCGATGACGCCTCCCCAGAAACGTGGCGCCACCACGCGGGCGATCGGATTGACCGCCATCATGTCCATCGCCTTCAGTTGTTCGGTGGTCTTCATCAGGCCGATTTCGGCGGTGATCGACGAACCCGCGCGGGATGCGAACAGCAGGCCGGCAACGACCGGACCCAGTTCGCGCACTAGAGACAGGGCGACCAGGATGCCGAGTGCTTCGGTGGAGCCAAAGCGCTGCAGGGTTTCGTAGCCCTGTAGACCGAGCACCAGACCGACGAATAGGCCAGAGACCAGGATGATCAGCAGCGACAACACGCCGCTGAAGTAGATTTCGCGCAGGGTCAGTGGCAGGCGGCGGAACGAAGTGCCGGAATGGCGCAGGATGGCCAGGAAGAAACGTGCGGCAAAGCCCAGTTGCCAGATCTTGTCGACCGTGCCGTGGCCGAGTTTGCTGATCCACTCAAGCGGCTTGAACATGCGTCCGCTCCAGGAAATCTTCCGCTGCCGAGGGGGCGGGATAATCAAATGCGACCGGGCCATCGGCCTCGGCATGGACGAACTGATGCACGAAGGGATCGCGTGAGGCGCGGATGTCGTCCGGAGTGCCTTCGGCGACGACCTTGCCACCATTCAGGAAATAGATGTAGTCCACCATCAGGAGCGATTCCTGCACATCGTGCGTGACCATGATCGAAGTCGCACCCAACGCGTCGTTCAGGGTGCGGATCAGGCGACCGATGACACCCAGGGCAATCGGGTCGAGTCCGGTGAACGGTTCGTCGTACATGATCAGGGCAGGGTCCAGCGCCACGGCCCGGGCCAGGGCAACGCGGCGTGCCATGCCGCCGGAGAGCGCGGTCGGCATCAGGCGATGGGCGCCGCGCAGACCGACCGCTTCAAGCTTCATCAGGACCAGATCGCGGATCATGCGCTCCGGCAGGTCAGTGTGTTCGCGCAGAGGAAACGCGACGTTTTCGAATACGGACAGGTCAGTAAACAGGGCGCCGAACTGGAACAGCATGCCCATCTGCCGGCGCAGGCGGTACAGCTCGGATTCGGACATCTTGCTGACGACATCGTCACCCAGGCGCACGCTGCCGGCGGTCGGCCGCAGCTGGCCACCGATGCAGCGTAGCAGCGTGGTTTTACCGCACCCTGAACCGCCCATGATGGCAACTACCTTGCCGCGTGGGATGCGCATGTTGATCCCTTGCAGCAGCGGTCGGTCGCCATAGCTGAAATGCAGGTCCTGGATGTCGACCAGGATGTCGTTCGTCAAGACGTCTTCCCCAAAAAGAATGGCGCGATTCTAGCAGAAGTCGAGGTGCCACTTTTCTGTCGGCTTTGTGGTGAGCTTTGTTTGATGACAAATAAATAATCGCGGGGTATATTTGCGCATCGCTTCCATATGTCATTAAATGGGTCCGTCCATGCACGTGCTGGCTTTCCTGCTTCTCATCCTTGCGGCATGCAGTCAGCCTGCGCCACGCCTGGATTCAGGGGCGCATCTGCAGGCCGGCATGGCAGTGCCGATGGCTTCCGGAAAACAGGAGCAAGCATTGGCAGAGCCGGACAGCCGCCCGCCGTGGCCTTTTTCCACGGCTGCCGAAACCTACAGCGTTACCGTGCGTGATGTGCCGGTACGAGATCTGCTGTTCGTGCTGGCCCGCGATGCCAAGCTGGAAATCGACATTGCGCCGCAGGTTGGCGGGACGGTCACGCTCAATGCCTACCAGCGCCCGTTGCCGGAATTGCTTGAGCGGATCGCGCGCCAGGTGCCGCTGCGTTATGAGTTCCTGGCCAATAGTCTGCTGGTGGCGCCAGATGCGCCCTACCTGCAGCATTACACGGTGGATTACGTCAACCTCGGGCGCACGGTCACCACGTCGGTGTCGAACAACAT
Organism: Azonexus hydrophilus; assembly: GCF_905120355.1. Classification (GTDB taxonomy): domain Bacteria; phylum Pseudomonadota; class Gammaproteobacteria; order Burkholderiales; family Rhodocyclaceae; genus Azonexus. The sequence goes on from NZ_CAJHOB010000002.1 coordinate 229,555, forward strand.
GCAGATCGGTAGCGTCCAGGGCAGCGACAAGAGTGCCGACAACCTGTCTGCGACCCGGATTGAAAACACGACCCAGCACAGGTTCTGGGAAAAGCTGGAGAAAAGCATCCTGCACCTGCTGCAGGAAGGTGAGGCCGGCAAGAAGCCGTCGGCAGGCGAACCGCAGCGGCTGGCCGTGCATCCGGAAGCCGGAGTGGTGTCGGTATTCGCCACCCAGGCGCAGCAGCGGCAGGTTGCCCGTCTGCTGGCACAAATGAGCGGCGCCGTGCGGCGCCAGGTCCTGATCGAGGCGAGCATCGTCGAGGTCAGTCTGAACGAAGGCTACGAGCAAGGTATCGACTGGACCTCCATGCTCAGTGGCGGGGTGTTCGAATATGCCGGCAACCCGCTGAAAAACAGCGTCAACCTGCGCTATAACCGCGGTGACAATCCGCGCGCCCTGCTGACGCTGCTGCAGCGGTTCGGTACCAGCAAGGTGCTTTCCAGCCCGCGCCTGTCGGTGCTCAATAATCAGACCGCCTTGCTGAAGGTGGTCGAGAATTATGTTTATTTCAGTGTCAAGGCGGATACCACCAGCACCGCCAATGTCGGTAGTACGGTGACCTACACCACGACACCGCAAACTGTGGCGGTGGGCCTGGTGATGGGGGTGACGCCGCAAATTGCCGCTGACGATTCGGTCATTCTCAACATTCGTCCGACCATTACCAGCATCAGCCGCGAAGTGCCCGATCCCAATCCGGAGTTGCGCAAGAATGGCATCGAGAATCTGGTGCCGATGATCCGGACACGGGAGATCGAGTCGGTCATGCGCGTCGCCAATGGCCAGATTGCCGTGCTGGGTGGCCTGATGGAAGACCGCATCGACTATCAGACGGCTCGCCTGCCCGGGCTGGGGCAGGTGCCGCTGGTAGGAGAAGCGTTCAACAACCGCAACAATCGCACGCAGAAAACCGAACTGGTCATTTTCCTGCGGCCGCTGGTCGTGCGCGAGCCGGGCCTGCCAGGGGCCTATAACGGTTACGAGCGTTTTCTGCCGGATGCGGCTTTTCTCGCTGCGCCTGAACACGGGCAAGCGTTCCGTTTCCCCCCAACCGGGCCGGCGGCAGGATCACCATGAATGCGCCGCTACCTTTGCTGGGAGAGCAGCTCCTGCGGCGGCGGTTGATCAGCCCGGATCAACTGCGCATCGCCTTGCTGGAACAGCAGCAGAAACGGCGGCCACTGGGCTGGTTGCTGGCTGAACTCGGCTTTGCCGATGAGGCTGGCGTGCAGGATGTCGTTGCCGAGCAACTGGCATGCCAGCGCTTCGATCCCGTGCAACACCGGCCGAGCCCGCAGGCATTGGCGCTACTGGCAGAGGAAGAAGCGCGCCGCCAGTATCTGCTGCCGCTGGCGGTGGATGCAGCAACGCAGACCTTCCTGCTGGCCATGGCACAGCCCTTTGATCCGCATGCCCGGGCGCTTTGCGACAGCATTTGTCCGGGCGGGATGCGTTGCGAAGTGTTGCTTGCCGGAGCGGGTGAGATCGAGCAGGCCATCAGTCAGCATTACCCATCCCGGCTCGATATCGATACCCTGCTCGATGAGTGTGGCAGCAAGCCCACGGGGATGGCGCAGGCGCACGGCGAACCTCCCGCTGTGCGCCTGGTGGCGGCACTGCTTGCGGATGCCGTGCGCCAGGGGGCTTCGGATCTGCATTTTTCGCCGGAGCGGGCCTGTCTGCGCATTCGTTACCGTATCGACGGCATGCTGCTGACCATCCGCCTGCTGCACCTGGCGCTCTGGCCGATGTTGGCCGGGCGCTTGAAAATACTGGCGGGGATGAACATTGCGGAAAACCGCCTGGCACAGGACGGTCATTTCAGCCAGAGTCTGCTCGGTCGGGTGGTGGATTTCCGGGTGTCCTGCCAGCCGACACTGCATGGCGAAAATTTTGTCCTGCGCATTCTTGACCGGCAACGCGGCATCCTGCCGTTGACGGCACTGCAGTTGCCCGCCCGGCAGCTCACGCAACTGCAGCAGATGCTGCGCCACCCGAGTGGCCTGTTGCTGGTCACCGGCCCGACCGGCAGTGGCAAGACGTCGACCCTGTACGCGCTGCTCAAGGAGCTCAACCACGACGGCATCCATATCATGACGCTGGAGGATCCGGTGGAATATCAGCTGCCGCTGCTGCGGCAGGTGTCCCTCACCGACAATGCCAAGGCCAGTTTTGCCGATGGCGTGCGCGCCCTGTTGCGGCAGGATCCGGATGTCATCCTGATTGGCGAGATCCGCGATGCGGAAACGGCACGCATGGCATTGCGTGCGGCGCTCACCGGGCATCTGGTGTTCGCCACCTTGCATGCGGGCAGCGCCTTGTCGGCGTTTTCCCGTTTGCACGAGCTGGGTGTCGAGCGGCAGCAACTGCAGGGCAACCTGATCGGTATTGTTGCTCAGCGCTTGTTTCGCACGCCGTGCGTCTGTCAGCACGAACATGCGACAGTTGGTTGTGCCTTGTGTCACCACAGTGGCTACCGGGGGCGGCGGGCTCTGCTGGAAATCCTGCACATCACGCCGGCGCTTGATCCGCTGCTGGCCGCTGCTGCGGGTTTGCCGGAATTGTTTGCAGCCGCCCGGGCGCATGGATTCGTACCGCTGGCCGAAGCTGCCCAGGCCGAGGTCGCGCGCGGTGGCACGACATCCAGCGAAATGGCGCGGATCGTCGATCTGGCTGACGTGCTTGCCGGGGAGTACGGTCATGCGTCTTGAATACACCGCGCTTGATGGACAGGGGCGGCTGGTCCGTGGCGTCCAGGAGGTGCCCAGCCGTGCTGCCTTGAGCGAGTTTCTGGCTACACGGCAGCTCGATCTGCTGCAGGTGCGCCGCTGCTGGTTGCCGCAGTTGTGCGCGCGCCGGACCGCGCTGACGCTGCCTGACCAGATCGGGCTGTGTCAGCATCTGGCGCATTACCTGGCCGCCGGGCTGCATCTCGACGAGGCCTTGCGCGATCTGGCCGGACACGCCGATACGCCCGCTTTGCGCAGCCTGGGGCAGAGCCTGCAACGAAGCTTGCAGGGGGGAATGAGTCTGTCGCAAGGCTTGCGGCCGCATTTGGAAGCAAACACGGCTTATATCGCAGAACTGATTGCCGCGGGCGAGCAGAGCGGCACCTTGCCTACGCTGCTGCAGCGTCTCGGGGAAACCTTGCAGCGGAGTGAGCAGTGGCGGCAGCAAGCCAGGCGGGCCTTGTTCTATCCCTGTATCGCAGGCACCGTGGCCGGTGCTGCGTGCGTATTTCTGCTGCTGTTCCTGGTGCCGCAGATTGAAGGTTTCCTCCGCGCCAGTGGCCAGCCCTTGCCCTGGCACAGCCGTGCGTTATTCGCCTTGTCGGCGGCCATACAGCAGCTATGGCTGGTCCTGCTGCTGTTGCCTCTGCTCATGTGGGCCGTGCTGGGCGCCTGCTTGCGCCTCTATCCCCGGCTCTATTGGCGGCTTGCCTGTTGGCAACTGAGCATGCCGGTTTTCGGGCGGATCCAGCTGCGATTGCAGCTGGCGCAACTGGCCGACCTGCTGGCGTTGCTATATGCGGCGGGGATTTCGCTCGCGACAGCACTGACCACCTGCGCGGCCAGTTGTCGTAATCTGGCGCTGGCCATCAGCCTGGAGGAAATCCAGCAGAGCGTGCGCGATGGGCAGAGCCTGAGTCAGGCGTTTGCCCAGGCCGCTGGGGCAAATCGTTTCTACCCGGTGTTTTTTCTGCACCTGCTGCAGGGTGGTGAAAAAACCGGGCAGCTCGAACACAGCCTCCGGCATATCAGCGAACGCTACAACGCGTCGGCCAGTGCCGCGATTGCCCGCCTGCACACGCTCATCGAGCCGGCCCTGACCTTGGTGGTTGGCGTTTTTCTTGGCTGGGTGGTCATTGCCACCCTGCAGCCGCTTTATGCGCTGATCGGCGAGGCGCTGTGATGTGGCCCTGGATCGGTCTGTATCTGGAAGAGTCCGAGCTCTACACCTGGAGCCGGCGCACGGCCTGCCTGCGGCCGGTGGCGGATGTGGCAGAAGTGCTGACCGCACATCGGCGCAGCAACTATCGTCTGGTGGTCAACCAGAGTCGCGAACAGATTCTGCCGGAAACGCTGCCGGTAATGTCGCGCGGGATGCGGGCGCAGTTCCTTGACAGCCGCTTGCGCCGCCTCTTTCCCGATACGCCCTGGCGTAGTGTCGCCCCTGCGGCGAAGCCGGCGGCAAGTACGGAAATCACTTGGCTGGCCTTGAGTGAAACCCCGGCCTTGCGGCAGCTGCTGGCTGCTCTGTCTGAATACGCGGGGGCGGTGCTCGGCATCTACAGCGTGGTGCAGCTGTTGCCGCCGGGTTTGCACGCATCTCCCCATCTGCTGCTCAGCGAACATTGCCGGTATCTACGTTGCAGCTTGATGGCGGGGGGCCGTGTTCGTGCCAGTCAGCTCATCGCGGCGAGCGCAGACAGCGCGGGCGAAATTCGCCAATTTATCGCCCGCGCCCAACAGGGGAATCTGCCGGTGCTACTGTTGGGAAGTCAGGCTTGGCGTGATGCGCTGGTCTTGCCTGCCGGCCTGTCGCCGCTACCTGTTCCGTCCGCTTGTGCGCGTCCGCTGCTGGCGGGTATCCGTCGCTGGCCAGCTGAACAATTTGCCTTGCCGGCACAGCGCCGGGTGGCGCAGCGGCGTAGCCGGGGGGTGACGCTGGGGGCTGCAAGCGCCTGTGGCCTGCTGGCCGCGACGCTCACCGGTTACGGTTGTCAGCAGGCAGAACCGCTGCGCCTGCCGCCTGTGGTCACGCCTGCCGTCGTCGTTCCTGAGGACATGCCAGAACCGCTGTTGGCACCTGTGCTGCCGCCGGCGCAAGAGAGCGTGCCAGTGGTGGCGCCGCGACTGGATGGGCGCATCAGTCGTCAGGAACGCGTTGTCAGCGAATGGCGAGAGGGAATGCTCGTGTCTCCCGCCGACGGGCATCTGGCCGTTGGCGACACAGCGGAGCAACCGCTGTTGCCGCCCGGCAGCCTGCGGATTCATCGGGTACCGGGGCGATGAAGCGGGCCACACCGTGCCGCGCCCGCGGCCATATCCTGCTGACCTTGCTGCTGCTGACGGTGGCGACGACGGCGCTGGCGTTGAACTGGTTGCCTTCGGAGAATGGTCAGATGCAGCGTCGGCTGCGGCAGCAAGAGCAATTTGCCGTGCTGCGCGAGGCGCTCATTGCGCGTGCCGTGAATGATGATAACCGCCCCGGCAGTTTGCCTTGCCCGGCCCCAAATCCGGAAGTGAACGGCACGGCGCCGCTGCTGGCCGGTCAGAATTGTCCGCAGCGCCTGGATGGGGTGCCGTGGAGCACCCTGAAAATTCGTCCGCCGCATGATGCGTCGCACACGCCCTGGTACTACCTGATTGCTCCCGGGTTGCAGGACAGCGAGAGCAGTCAGCCGATCCACAGCGACCATCCCTCCGGCCTGGTCAGTGCCCTGGAGGCGCTGCCGGTCGGCAACATTGCGGCGGTGCTGATCGCGCCTGGGCCCGCGCTTCCCGGTCAGCAGCGGCCAAGCGTTGATCCTGCGGCGTACAGTGAAGTCGTGCTCAGCCAGCAAAGCGATGGTGTGCACTTTGCCTTGTCGGGACAGAGTAACGACCAGCTCTACCTGATCCACCGCGATGAGATCCTGCGCCCTGTCGAACGGCGCGTGCTACGCAGCGTACTGCGCTGCCTGGATGAGCATGCGCGCTACAGCGGCGGGCAGATACCCTGGGCCGCGCCGCTGGTGTCGGCGCAGCGCCACGGTCAGGTCGCTTGCACCTTTGGTCGGGTACCAGCGACACAGCCTGTCGGCAGTCTGACGCAGTTGGCGCAGGAAACGGCGGCCAGCCTGCAGCAGGCAGCACCGGGAGAGGCCCGGCAGGCAGCGTGCAGCCGTGCGGGAAATCTCCTGCACAGTACGAAGCAGGCGCTCACGCCGCTGATGCAGCTGGCAGGCACGTGCCAGGCAGGAATGCTCAGTGCGGAGAAGGCGGCGCCACTGGTCAACGCCTTGCGGGAGGCGTTGGATAGCTTCGGCCTGGCGAGTTCAGCTCAGCGCCAGCAATTGCTGCACTTGCAGGACGGCTTCGCCAGCGGGACTGGAGCAGCGGCGTTGCTGGTCGAGCTTGACGCCTATTGCGGCAGCCTGCAGGCGCAACTGAGCGCGTTGCAGCAGCGACGCGAAGCAGCCTCCAGCCAGTGGGCGCAATGCGTGTCGCAACCCGCGCCGCTGATCAATGCTTTGTCCTTGCTCAGTCCCCCGGGGACAAGTAGTGCTGCCGCGCGCTGGCCCATGGTCTGGGGCGCAGCCGCCTGCGATTTTCTGCGCGACGAAAGCAGCTGGTGGGCGAGAAACGAGTGGGCGGACATGATCTTTTACCGCTTTGCCCCGGTGGGGGTTGGCAGCGGGGAGTGGCCGCAGATCGCCGGCTATGGCCCGGTGGAACGGCTGGTGATTGCTGCCGGTGCTGCACGTCCGGGGCAGCACAGGCCCGGATTCGATTTTGGGGATTATCTGGAGGGCAGCCATGCCGCAGCAGGGGCAGCGTTGTTTTTCCGGGAGCAGGTGGATGGCAATGATCAGATCGCTTTCTGAAGCGCGCGGCCACCGCGGGTTTTCCCTCATCGAACTCAGTATTGTGCTGATCGTGTTCGCACTTCTTGCGGGCAGTCTCCTGCCCCTGGCGAGTGGGCAGCGCCAGCAGCAGGAAGAGCTGCGGGCGGCGCGCCAGCTCGAACAGGCCCTGGAGGCGCTGTATGCTCACGCGGTGGTGTACGGTCATTTGCCGTGTCCGGCGGATCCGGCACTGGCCGCAGCCGATGCGCAGGCGGGGGCCGCTGCGTGCCCACGTGAATACGGGGTGTTGCCATGGCAAACCCTGGGACTTGCTGCGACAGATCCCTGGGGAAGTTACATCAGCTATTTTGCGGACAAGAAATTCACCGGCCCCCCTGCGCCAGGGGCGGGTGCCGGCTTTGGCCTGCATACCGAAGCCAGTGGCGAGGTGTCGGTGGCCACGGGGGGCATCAAGCTGGCGAGTCAGATTCCCGCACTACTCGTTTGCCATGGCCGCAACGTGCACCAGGCCTGGCGTCCGGATGCAGGGCGCAATGCAGGAGGAAGTGTCGATGAAGTCGAAAACGGCAAAGCCTCGCGCAACTTCGTGGATCGATTGCCCGATGCCGGTTACGACGATCTGGTGCGCTGGGTCAATCCGGCCGTACTCAAGTTGCGGCTGGTCAATGCAGGGCGTCTGCCCTGACGGAGTGCGGGAATGGTTCTTGTCTGTACTGCTGTCACTCATGTAAGGAGAGCGTCATGGTTTTCACGCAACGCGGTTTCACCCTGATCGAAATATCGATTGTCCTGATCATCATTGGCTTGCTGCTGGGCGGAGTGCTTAAAGGGCAGGAGATGATCAACGATGCCAAGATCCGTAACATCGAGCAGGATATGGCCGGGATCGCAGCAGCGATTCATACCTATCAGGATCGTTACAAGGCCCTGCCCGGCGATGACAAGCGAGCAGCGGGACGCTGGGCTGCGGCCAGTGACGGGGATGGTGATGGCCTGCTGGAGGGGGACTTTGACAGCGCTACCGAGACCGATGAAAGCCGCATCATGTGGCGTCATCTACGCTATGCGGGGCTGCTGCAGGGCGACCCGGCTCAGTCCGGCCAGCCCAGACATGCCGCTGGGGGGCTGTTCGGCGTGCAGGGCAAGAGTGGGGGCCTGCTGTTGTGCGCTCGGCCCCTGACAAAGAAATTTGCCGAAATCATCGATGCGCATCAGGATGATGGACAACCGGACAAGGGGGTGATCCGGGTTTTTGCTGCTACAGGCGCCATCGATTTCAGCGCCCCGCTGACGAGCTACGACAGCGACGAAAGCACGGCCTACAGCTTATGCAAAATCCTTTGACAGACCGCGCAGAAGGCGCTCTTCAGCAGCGGCAACCGTGGCGGGGCTGCCCAGGAGTACGGCAATGTCACCTTCTTCGAGCAAGGTGTCAGGGGCTGGCTCCATGGCCCGTATGCCGCGGCGGCGGATGGCGGTGATTTCGCAGCCCAGACTGTCCAGCTGCAATTCGTTCAGGCGGTGACCGATGCCCCAGGCGCCAGTGCTCAGCCAGACCGAATGCAGGCGTGGTTGTTCGCTGCTCTCGATGTCGCGGTCACTCATGCCCCGGTAAAAGCCGCGTAACAATCGGTAGCGCTGGGCCCTGACCTGGCGTACCCGTTTCAGGACCCGGTTGATCGGCACGCCGACCAGCGCCAGTGCGTGTGAGGCGATCATCAGACTGGCTTCCAGGGTTTCCGGCACCACCTCGGCGGCGCCGGCACGGATCAGGCGGGCCATGTCCTTTTCGTCCGCCGTGCGAACAACCACCGGGAGTTCCGGCCGCAGTTGCTGCACGTGGTGCAGGACTTTTTCCGACAAGGCCGTGTCGCTGACTGTCACCACCACCACGCTGGCCCGCTGCAGCCCTGCTGCCAGCAGAGCTTCCTTGCGTCCGGCATCGCCAAAGACCACGCTTTCGCCGCCAGCAGCCGCTTCGCGTACCCGGTCCGGGTCCAGGTCCAGAGCGATGCTCTGGACGCCTTCTTCGGCTAGGAAACGTGCCATGTACTGGCCGTTGCGACCAAAACCGCAGAGGATGGCGTGTTTTTCCGAATTCATCGACTGTGCGGCAATCTGCGTCAGGTGCATGGAGCGGGTCAGCCACTCGCTCGCCACGAAGCGCAGGACCAGACGTTCCGAGTACTGGACAATGAAAGGGGCGAGCAGCATCGATAGCACCAGGGCCGTAAGCACGACCTGCTCGACATTTTTGGGCAGTCTGGCAATTTCACCCAGCAGCACGAAGCCGAATTCGCCACCGGCACATAGCCATAGGGCCGAGCGGATCGAATTGGCCGGACTGGTCCGGGCGCGCCAGGCGAGTAGGCCGACGATCAGAGCCTTGGTCAGCAGTAACAGCGCAAGTACCAACAGCACCTGCCACCACAGGTCAAACAGGATGTGCATGTCGAGTTTGACGCCGATGGTGACGAAAAACAGCCCCATCAACACATCGCGGAACGGCTTGATGTCCTCTTCCACCTGCAGGCGGAATTCCGTTTCTGCGATCAGCATGCCGGCGACAAAGGCGCCCAGCGCCAGCGACAGGCCTGCCAGTTCGGTCAGGGTGGCCATGGCCAGCGTGATCAGCAGCACGTTGAGGACGAATACCTCGGCCGATTTGGCGCGCGCCACCAGATGAAACCATTTGCGCATCAGTTTCTGGCCAAATACCAGAATCAGGGCCAGCACGGCGATGGCTTTGAGGATTGCGATGCCCATCAGGATGGCCAGTTTTTCCGGCGGCTGGGTCAGGGCCGGTAGCAGTACTAGCAAGGGAACAACCGCCAGATCCTGGAACAGCAGCACGCCAATCACCTGGCGGCCATGCACAGCGTCAAGCTCCATCCGCTCGGCCAGCAATTTGGTCAGCACGGCGGTGGAAGACATGGCGAGTACAGCCCCCAGTGCGATGCCCAGCTGCCAGCCGAAGCCGAACAACAGGGTGATGCCCATGCCGGCCAGCATGGTGATCAGCACCTGCAACAGCCCGAGGCCGAATACGATGCGCTTCATGGCATACAGCTTGGAGAGCGAAAACTCCAGGCCGATCGAGAACATGAGGAACACCACCCCGAATTCGGCCAGCGCCGTCAGACGCTTGATGTCGGTCATCAGGTTGAGCGCATGTGGGCCAATGATGCTGCCTACAGCGAGATAACCCAGCACCGGTGGCAGGTTGAATCGGCGAAACAGGACGACGGCAAAAACCGAGGCTCCCAGCAGAAGCAAAACAAGGGATAGTGCGCTCAAAGCGGGCTTCTTGAAGTCAGGTATACTTGCACGATGATACTCGCTGCCTTGTCATGAAACCAAGACCGTCCTCCACCAATTTTTCCGCTCAGCGTGCCCAGCAGCTGGGAAAGCAGACGCTGGACATTGAAGCGGCTGCCATCAGTGCCCTTAAGGCTCGTATCAATGATGACTTTTCCCGTGCCGTCGAGTGCATCCTGACCAGCCGTGGTCGCGTCATCGTGAGTGGTATGGGCAAGTCCGGCCATGTCGCCCGCAAGATCGCCGCGACGCTGGCTAGTACCGGGACGCCGGCCTATTTTGTGCATCCGGCCGAGGCCAGCCACGGCGATCTCGGCATGATTACCCGCGACGACGTGTTTCTGGCACTCTCCAATTCCGGCGAGTCAGACGAACTGCTCAACATTCTGCCCTCGCTGAAACGGCAGGGGGCGACCCTGATTGCCCTGACCGGGGTGCCGACATCCACCCTGGCGCGCGAAGCCGATATTCATCTCGATGCTGGCGTGGCGCAGGAGGCCTGCCCGCTCAATCTGGCCCCGACGGCCAGCACCACCGCGGCTCTGGCGCTGGGTGACGCTTTGGCAGTAGCGCTGCTCGACGCGCGCGGTTTTGGCGCCGAGGATTTTGCCCGCTCGCATCCAGGTGGTTCGTTGGGGCGACGGCTGCTCACGCATGTGCGGGATGTCATGCGTGCAGGCGATGCCGTGCCGGTGATTCATGCCGCGGCGCCGTTGAGCGAGGCCATCGTCAGTCTATCAGCCGGCGGACTCGGGTTTGTTGCCATCGTCGATGCGGATATGCGGCCGCAAGGCATCTTCACCGACGGTGACCTGCGCCGCGCCTTCGCTCGCGGGCTGGAACTGAATGGCAGGCGCATCGGCGAGTTGATGCACCCGCAGCCGGCCAGCATTCACCCCGATCGCCTGGCGGTGGAAGCGGTCGAAATCATGGAACAGAAGCGCATCAATGGCCTTCTGGTCTGTGCCGATGATGGGCGTTTGTGCGGGGCGCTCAACATGCACGATCTTTTTGCGGCCAAAGTGATCTGATGTCGTCCGCTGCGCCTGAAATTGACTTGCCATGCTGAAACATCACAGCGGTCAACTTTTTCCTATTGCGCTGCTGGCTTTGGTTGCGGCGCTTACTTACTGGCTGGATGTGCGCCTGGCGCCAAAGGCGGAGCGCCCTGACTGGCGTCAGGAGCATCGCCCGGACACGATTGTCGACGATTTTGAAATCCGTCGGCTCAATGCCGAAGGCGTGCTGCAATACCGTTTGAAGGCGCCGCATCTGGTGCATTACCCGGATGATGACAGTGCCGAGGTCACGACGCCGCACATTACCCTCTACCGTCCGAGCGGCGCACCGCTGACGCTGCTTGGCCAGATGGCGCACGTCAGTGCCAAGGGAGAGAAGGTTTTTTTTCCGGGGCAGGTTGACATTGACCGAGCCGCCAGCCCGGACAACCAGGCATTGACTGCCCGTACCTCCGATCTGACGGTGTTGCCAGAGGAAGGGCTGGCAAGCACCGATCAACATGTATTCATGACGCTGGGCGCTTCGGAGCTGCAAGGCATCGGCGCCCGTATTGACAACAAGGCCCAGACCTTCGAACTGCTTGCGAATGTTACTGGCCGCTATGTCGCCCAGAAAGCTGCTCCATGACGTTCCGCCATTTCACACTGTTTCTTGCTCTGGCCCTGGTTTCTACTCCAGGGGTTGCCGAAAAGGCTGACCGAGAGAAGCCCATGCTGCTCGAAGCCAGCAAAATTTCAATTGATGATCTGAAAAAAGTGCAGATTCTCGAGGGTGATGTCGTGATCACCAAGGGCACCATGGTTCTGAAAGCCGCCCGCGTCGTCGTCACCGAGGATGCCTATGGATTCCAGAAGGGTGTGGCTTTCGCTGCGCCGGGCAGTAAGGCTACTTTCCGTCAGAAGCGCGAAGGGCGGGACGACTATATCGAAGGCGAGGCCGAGCGTATTGAGTACGACACCCGCACCGAGATTGCAGAGCTTTTTCACCGCGCCTGGATACGTAGTGGTGAGGACGAATTGCGCGGCGATTACGTCTGGTATGACGCACTGAACGAGAAATATCTTGCCAGCGCTGCGCCGGCAGGTGATTCCACCGCGTCGCCAGCGCGGGTGCGCGCCATCATCCAGCCGAAGGGCAAGGGGGCTGCGCCGGTGGTGGAAAAACGCGGCGAACAGCTCGAGCTGCGTGGTGCCCAGGGGATTTCTACCGAATTCGATCCAGGGCCTGCAGGGCGCTGATTTTCAAGGTTTTCATCCCTTTTGTGCGGCGCACAAAAAATGCTTGACATACCCTTTTTGCTGCCTATAATTCGGAATGATGCAGCGCAGCAATCGATGGTGAGACGCGGTCGCGCTGTTCAAAATTTCACCTTCCGCATCATTTTTGGAGACCACCATGATCAAGACCCCGGAACAATTCGCTGCCGCCAACAAGGCTACTGTCGATTCCCTGCTCTCGCTGGCCAATAGCGCACTGGCATCTGCCGAGCGTATCGCTGCCCTCAATCTCAACACCGCCCGTTCGCTGGTGGAAGATTCGGTTTCCAGCGCCAAGGCCCTGATGGGTGCCAAGGATGTACAGGAAGCCCTGTCGATCCAGGCATCGCTGGCCCAGCCGAACGTCGAGAAGGCCGTTGCCTATTCGCGTAGCGTGTATGAGATTTCGGCCCAGACCCAGGAAGAGCTGGCCAAGATGGTCGAGGCTCAGTATGCCGAGTTCCAGAAGTCCGTCGCTGGTCTGCTGGATCAGGCTGCCAAATCGGCACCGGCGGGTTCTGATGTGGCTGTTGCTGCAGTCAAGAGCGCCATCGCTGCCGCCAATTCGGCATTTGACAACATGAACAAGGCAGCCAAGCAAGTTGCCGAGATCACTGAAGCGAACGTTGCTGCCGCGACCAACGCAACCGTCAAGGCCGTAGGTGCCACCGCGGCAACGGCCAAGAAGAAGTAATACTGTTTCATGTTTGCTGACAATACCCCTAATCTGCAGGGGTATTGTTATACTACGTGCTTGATTTCACGACGGTAACACAGATAGGAGACAACCATGTCCAGCCCGAATTTCGAACAAATTGCGTCTGCTCAAAAGGCCAACGCCGAGGTAATGACCGCTTTGTTGCGCACCGCCCTGAACGGGATGGAGCGCCTCACCGCCCTGAACATGGCGGCGACCCGCGATTTTCTCAACAGCTCGATGAGCAACACGCAGCGCCTGCTTGCGGCCAAGGATGCCAATGCCCTGGGCAAGCTGCAGAGCGATCTCGCCCAGCCGGGCATGGAAAAGCTGATGGATTATTCGCGCAGCATTTACGATCTGGTTTCGGACATGCAGAAGGAAGTGACTGCGGTGATCGAATCCCAGTACAGCACCTTCACCGCAAATGCCAATTCGGTTGTGGAAAAAGCCAAGAGCGCCACGCCTGTTGGCGGCGATGTGTTTGCGGCCGCCATGCAGTCGATGCTGGGTGCCTCCAATAAGGCCTTTGACCAGATGAATTCCATCGCCAAGCAACTGTCGAATATCGCCGAAGCGAATATCGAAGCGGCAGGCAAGGTAACCAGCACGGCCAAGCCCTCGGCAACGAGCGCTGCCGCGAAAAAGGGTGTTGCAAAGTAAGCGCTCCACTTGGTTCAGAAAAACCGCGCGACAGGCGCGGTTTTTTGTTGCCTATTTTTCACATCGGGATATGGGCTCGTTGGGTGGCGAGGGGGAAGGGGATGTAAAATACGGTGTAAATCAACAGCAAAAAGGAGTCACCCATGTTTCCAGAATATCGCGACCTGATCACCCAGTTGAAGACCACGGATCGTCACTTTGTGAGTGTGTTCGACAAGCACAACGAACTCGATCAGCAGATCAAGAACATGGAGAGCCATATCGAATTAGGTACGCCCCATGAGATCGAAGTGTTGAAAAAGAAGAAATTGGCGCTGAAAGATGAGTTGTACGACATTTTGCGCAAGGCAGAAGCCGGCGCGTAACACTCTCTGGCGTCACACAGCCGCACCCTGACCGGGTAGCGGCTTTTTTCATGCCAGTTTTTGGCGTTGTTTTCTTGCTGCCGGAATTAAAAAGGGAAAACCGAAGTTTTCCCTTTTTAATTCCGGCCACCGGAGTGGCCGGAGGTGTTGTGCTTCAGACTTAGTGCGAGCTGGCGGAGGAGGCGCCGACACCAGTTTCGGCGCGGACTTCCTGATCCAGATACAGTTCCCGCTCCTTGCCTGCCTGCTCGCTGCTGTCCATGATGGAGAACAGCCAGATGCTGACGAAGGCGATGGTCATGGAGAACAGTGCCGGCGAGGTGTAGGGGAAGAGAGCGGAACCCTTTTCGTTACCCAGCACGGCTTCCCAGATGGCCGGCGAGACGACGGTCAGCGCGACCGAGGAGATCAGGCCGAGGAAACCGCCAATCACGGCACCCCTGGTCGTGCAGTTCTTCCACAGTACCGACATGAAGAGTACCGGGAAGTTGGCGGACGCTGCGATGGCGAAGGCCATGCCGACCATGTAGGCGACGTTCTGCTTTTCGAAAGCGATCCCCAGGATCACCGAGCCAACACCCAGGCAGGCAGTGGTGATGCGGGAGACACGCAGTTCGGAAGCGGAGTCCGCCTTGCCTGCCTTGAACACCGTGGCGTACAGGTCGTGCGACACAGCGGAGGCACCGGACAGCGCCAGACCGGCAACCACGGCGAGGATGGTGGCGAAGGCCACGGCCGAGATGAAGCCGAGGAAGACGTTACCACCGACAGCGTTGGCGACGTGGACCGCAGCCATGTTGCCGCCACCGATCAGCGCACCGTTGGCATCCAGGTATTTGCCGTCCGGATCGCCCAGCACCATGGTGATGGCACCGAAACCGATGATGAAGATCAGGACGTAGAAATAGCCGATCCAGGTGGTGGCCCACATCACCGACTTGCGGGCTTCCTGCGCGTTCGGCACGGTGAAGAAGCGCATCAGGATGTGCGGCAGACCGGCAGTACCGAACATCAGGGCCATACCGAAGGAAATGGCCGAGATCGGATCCTTGATGAAACCACCTGGGCCCATGATGGCCAGCCCCATCTTGGCAGCTTCGGCTTCATCCTTGCCTGCCTTGGCGGCGAGCTGGGTCTTGACCTCAACAGCCTTGGCAAACAGCGCTTCCGGGCTGAAACCGTACTGCATGAGGACCATGAAGGCCATGAAGGTGACGCCCGACAGGAGCAGGACGGCCTTGATGATCTGTACCCAGGTGGTGGCAGTCATGCCGCCGAAGAGGACGTAGACCATCATCAGCACGCCGACGAGAACAACCGCCATCCAGTACTCCAGGCCGAACAGTAGCTTGATCAGCTGGCCGGCACCGACCATTTGGGCGATGAGGTAGAAGGTCACCACGATCAGCGTGCCGGAAGCAGCAAAGGCACGGATCGGGGTCTGATTGAACCGGTAAGCGGCAACGTCGGCGAAAGTGAACTTGCCGAGGTTACGCAGACGTTCGGCCATCAGGAACATGATCACCGGCCAGCCGACCAGGAAGCCGATCGAGTAGATCAGGCCATCGTAGCCATTGGCCATGACGGCGGCTGAAATGCCGAGGAACGAGGCAGCCGACATGTAGTCGCCGGCGATGGCCAGGCCGTTCTGGAAACCGGTGATGCCGCCGCCGGCGGTGTAGAAGTCAGCAGCCGACTTGGTCTTGGCGGCGGCCCATTTGGTGATGTAGAGGGTGCCGGCAACGAAGGCGCCGAACATGATGATGGCGGTCCAGTTAGTCGCTTGTTTCTCGACCTGGCCAAGATCGCCACCAGCAGCCATGGCGCCGCCGGCCAGCGCCAGCAGCGCGATGGCGCCCAGATATTTGCTCAGATCGCGCATTACTGCACCTCCTTGATGATTTCGTTTTTCATCTTGTCGAATTCGCTGTTGGCGCGACGGACGTAGATGGCAGTAATGACGACTGTAAACACGATGACCCCCATGCCGATAGGCACGCCCAGGGTGGTGACGCCGGAGCTGCTCAGAGGCGTGGCCAGCAATTCCTTGTCAAAGGCGATCAGGCTGATGTAGCCGTAATAGACGATGAACATGATGATCGTCATGATCTTGCCGTAGCCGTTACGTGTTTTTACCAGGTGTTGGTATTTCGGGTTCGCTCGTATGCGAGCGTATACATCTTGTGACATGGTCTTCCTCCTCGTGGAAACGGTTACATTTGCGTAACGGTTTCCATAATCCGTGAATCTGGCTTACAAATAACTTAAGAAAACTCAAGAAATCTGTGGCGAGGAAGAGGGGGCAAGCGGGAGCTCAATACGCACCGTCAGCCCGCCACCGGGGGTGTTGTCGAGGCTGATTCGACCAGCGTGCAGGCGTACGGCATCGTGTACGATCGCCAGTCCCAAGCCGTAGCCCGAGTGCTTTCCCGCTGCCCGCCAGAAGGGTTGAAATACTTGTGACCAGTGGCTTTCTGGAATTCCGGGACCGTGGTCGCTCACGAGTAAAACGGCGCGTTGTTCGTGCTGCTGGATGCTGACATCGACCGTGCTATGAGCCGGGGTGTGGTGCAGGGCGTTGCGGAGCAGGTTGTCCAGCAACAAGGCAAGCGACCTGGCGTCAGCCGGCAGGATGCACGTCGTGGGAGCCAGCAGGCGCAGGCTCACGTTGCGGCGAACCGCCAGCTCGTCATGATCGCTGATCACCTGACGCGCCAATTGCACAAGATCGATCGAGGAGCGAACCGGCTCCTTGCCGAGCAAGACCTCAAGGCGACTGTGCTCCAGCAACAGCTGGCAGAGGCGGCTACTGCGCGCCACACCTTGCTGCAAATAGTGCAGTGCCTGGCGACTGATTTCCGGGTCGGTTTCGCCCGCCAGGATGTCCGCGTGGAGCTGGACGGACGCCAGGGGCGAGCGTAATTCGTGGGCGGCTTCGGCGATGAAGCGCAGATGTGCCTGCTGACTACGCGCGACATCGGCCAGCAGCGTGTTCAGGGCAGCCACTGCAGTTGTCCAGTCAGCAGGGTAGTGTGACGGATCGAGTGGTTCAGGGTGTTGCGCGGAACGTTGCGCAAGATCGGCGCACAACTGCCGGAGTGGATCACTCATGCGGCCGGATCAACCAGCTTGAAACCGATCCCCCGCACATTGCGGATCCACTCCTTGCCCAGTTTTCTGCGCAGGCGGTGCAACTGGACTTCAATCGAATTACTGGCGATTTCCTCACCCCAGCCGTACAGCCGCTCTTCCAGTTGGGCGACGCTGAGGACACTGCCCGGCATTTCGATCAGCGCCACCAGCAGGCGAAATTCGCGGTCAGACAGGTGGATTTCCTCGTTAGCAAGCTTGACCTGCCGCTGTCGCGAGTTGACGCAGAGCGCGCCCAGGCGCAATTCGCTGCTTGCCCAGCCCTGGCTGCGTCGGCGCAAGGCAAAGACGCGGGCGACCAGTTCGTCGAGATTGAAGGGTTTGACCAGATAATCGTCGGCGCCGGCATTGAGGCCGCCGACCCGATCCTCCAGGGCGCCGCGTGCGGTGATCACCAGCACGGGGACGCGTTTGTTCGATTTTGCCTGGCGCTGGAGAATCTCCAGTCCGCCGACATGCGGCAAACCAAGGTCGAGGATGAGCATGCCGTAATCGTGGGTGGCGAGAGCCGACTCGACGTCGCGCCCGTCATGCACCCAGTCGATGGAAAAATCGAGTCTGCGCAAACTCGTCAGGATGGCGTTACCCATCAGGTCGTCGTCTTCGGCAAGCAGGATTCTCATGGCGGTTGGCAGATTTTCCCTACAGGAAAGGCGGTAATGATAACGCACGGAGTAGGCTCGCAACGCTCATTGCGGCAAACCTGACGGTTATTGTCCCGGGCGGCTGGGAGTATGGCCAGCGTTTGCTTCATGCACCATGGCAACTAGCTGGCTGCGTCTGAATACACCGGTTTTTCGATAGATCCGCTGCACATACGTTTTTACGGAAGATTCTGAAATGTTCATGCGCATGGCGATCTGTTTGTAGGGGTGGTGTTGCAGCACCGAGGCGAGAACCTCGCATTCCTGTTCGGAGAGTAGGGCAGACAAGGAGGCAGGAAGCTCGTGCCTGATTTCTGGTATTGCCTGCATTTCGTCTGCGCTGTTTTTTTCTGGTGCTACACCATCACCTTGAGGCAAGGAAGGTGGTGTTCGCAATGGATTGGTTTGTCCGTTACCTGCCTGCAGAATGAGTGTGAAGACAGCCAGATTAAGCGTGATCAGCGCGAGCAGGTTCAGAGTGGTGTTGCCAGGTGTGAATATAACTGCCAGATGGTGGCCGGCTGCTATTCCGGCAACCAGCGCAGCGGTTGTCAGGCCGTAGGCGCGCAAAGCGTTACCGAATGAAAGGGCGAATGAAAGGGCAAATACATCGACCAAACCCGCTGCCAGCATCATGCAATACAGTGAGACATGCTCGGCCAGAGGCGAGGAGAGAGTCTGTTGGGAAGAAAATGCCAGCAAGGAACAGCATACTGCGGCCAGTAAGGCGATTTCACGTCGTCGACGGAGCAGTGGGATGGCCAATAGAGCGCCGCTTATGTAAAACAGCAATTCGCTGCCAGGCCAACGGGCGTCTGTCGTATAGCTGGGCAGCAGATGTCCGTACATCAGGCCGCTCAGCAACTGAAAAAGGAAAATGAAGGGCAAGTACCGGTAAAGGTTGGGGGTGGCTCCGTGCAGCACGCTGCGTGCGATGGGAGGGGCGAGCAGGAAGCCAGCGAGTACTCCTGCCAGCAGGGCTCGCTTGACGGCGTTATCAAGAGGTAGTGCATCAAGCGCCAACAGGCCGAGATTGCCGGCGACCAAGCCGGTAGCAGCTGCGCCGATGAAGTGGTGGCAGCCTTTGAGTAGCAGCGCGGCTTGTATTGAAAGAGGGGCTGAAACGAGGCCTAGCGCAGCGTACAGGACTGAGTCTGGTACGAATTCGAGTAATGGTAGCCAAAGTAGTGTGATGAGAGATGTGCTCAAGGTACTGATGCGGAGCAAGATGATGCACATGTGGGGAACGCACCGGGTGCAGGCGAGCAGGCCAATGGCCTGCGGCCACAGGAAGTGGGGCAAAGCAGCCGTTGTTCCTTCCAAAAGCGGGCCGGACATTGGGAAAGCGACCAGCCATAAAACATAGAGCGTGAAACCGATGGTTCGCGTCAAGTGATCAGGAAGCAGGGACATGGTTAGCTTGTGCTCAAAGGGTGCGCCCGGAATTTATCATGGCCTTGGCCCGAAGATTTCTGCGGTAGGCGGTGAAAACTTTTGATAAATCAGAAGCATGGCCAAAAGATGACAAAAAAGATGACGCCAAAAGAAAAAGATGACTCAACCCTCGGCTGTGCCCATAAGAGTATGTATGGAAAAATTGCCGCACAACAATTCAAAGGGGTTTGGGCACCGTGAATTCACACACAATTGCTTTTTGTGGAGCGCTGAGCATGCTGGCGGCCAGTATCTCTAGTGCGTGGGCGCAGCAGAGTGGGGAAGGCGTTGAAACAGCGCCTGTGACAGGGAAAACTGAAATCCGAGCGGCAGGACCCGGGGTAATCGTACCCTTGTCGCCACCGGAAACCCTGATGGGGCCACAGGTCGAGAAAAAAGCCGTATTTGGTAACTTCCAATACGATGACAGCGTTTCACATCGCTCACTCGATGCCACGCTGCGCAGTACGTTTGAAGATAACCGCACGAGCGGTCCGGGTCGCGCCAACAGTTTTCTTGAACCAGGCTCGCACTGGCTGCACGATCTGGAGTTCAATACGCGCAATCCGATCGGTGACTTCAAAACCGAATTCAATGCCACCCTGCGCTACACGGATTCTCGCCGTTACGATCCGGCATTCTGGAGTCTGCAGCGCCTGCAGTTCATCGCTGCAGATGACAAAAACCATCTCACGGTCGGCGACTATTACGCCACCCTGTCGCAATACTCCCTAAATCAATCGATCAAGGGGATAGGCTACCAGCGCAACATCAACGAGACGACCTATGTCCGGGTCCTGGGTGGGACTTTTGCCCCCCGTTGGGATTACCTGTGGGGCAAGCAATGGGATGAGACCATCCGCCGTGACGTGACCGGGGTGCGCGTACAGAATGCAGGGCAGAACTACCGCGTGGGTCTCAACCTGGTGTCGGCTTCTGATCACCGCTATTCGTCCAAACCGGCAGCGTTTGACAGCTATCGTCAGACCTTGCCGGCAGTTGATTGGGAGTATCGCAGTGCGGGAGGCGTCCGCTGGAGTGGAGAACACGCGCAGGCCAGCACACGGCGCAAGGATGTGAATGGGGTGGCCAAGGACTTATCCGGCACGGCCCACCGCATCGAAGGTGACGGCAGCTTTGGTGATATCCGCTGGCGCTTGCGTAGCGAGCGGGTGTCTTCCGATTTCTACACCATGGGTGGTGGGGCTGTAATCGATCGGTTGCGCTATTACTTGCGCGGCGATTACCGCATTAACAAGATCTGGGGTGTCTATCTGGCCAACGACTGGTATCGCAACAACCTCGATGGGCAGCTGGATGCAACGACCCGGACCTACATCCCGGAAGCAGGGGTGACAGCACGTGGCTTGTTTGAGCGACGTAACATGAACATGAGCGTTGGTCTACGCCAGCGCCGGGTGGAGACTGACCAGCCAAACTACAACAAACAGGTCTCGGATCGCATTTATGTCAGCCTGGCGGATCGTTTTGGTGAGCTATCCATACGCGGTGAGGTGGAGGCGTTACTCAATCGGCGCAAGGATAATCTGAAAGTACGTACGGAAAATGACGACTATCTTTACCGCATCGGAGTTGATTCACGCCACGTATTTCAGGAGGGCCGCTACGACTTTCGTCCCTATCTGACATTGGAACGGCAGACCATAGAAGATCCCTTGACCGGGAAAACCATTCTTACCAACGGTGCACTGGTTGATTTTCGTCTGATGGCACCGCACAACCTGACCTACGCTCTGAATTTTGAGCGTCGATACACCGATAACCGGATTCCTAACCAGGTCAGCAATGAGCTGATGCGCTATGCCCTGAGTGTGACTGCGCGCCCTGCCCTGCTTAATGGGGGCAACGTCCGAGCTGAAATCGGCAAAGCACACTATGACTTTACCGGTAGCAATGATGATTACCGCGAACGTTATTTCCGTGTGATGCTGGATGTACCGTTTTCGCTGGAGAAATGAGCATGAAATTCAAGCTTTCCCAATTGCGCACACTGTGGGGTGTGTTGTTTGCAGCGATTTTCCTGTGGGCCCCTCTTGGTGCGCAGGCTCAATGGTGGAGTTTTGGCAGTAACAGCAACCGGCCTGTCATTTCCGAGTTGCTGTTCAACAGTATTAGCGCGCTTCGTGTTGATCGGCAGCTTTACATGTCGCCGGATGACCTGCAGCAAAACAAGATTACCGTGCGCGGCCGGACCGAAGTCGGTCAGGGCAAGGTTGGCCGGGTAGAGGCCAGCCTGGACAACGGCATTAGCTGGACAGCCATCCCGTTCAGCGAACAGGGGCTGTTTGCTTTCGAGTTTGCGCCGGAAATCGGCCGATCCTATCCCTTCCGGATTCGTAGTCTGTCAACAACGGGGCAGGTGAGTGAAGAAGCGGACAACGCGTTCGAGTTCAAACTGGTGAAAGATGATAGTCGCCAGCTTGCCCGGGAAACCTTCGAGAAACTGTTGCAGCGCTACATGGCGCGTGATCGCAGCGGTTTCATGCAGCTCGTATCGAATCAGTTTGCGGGCGATGCGGTTGCCCTTGACAGTGCCTTGGGTAACGACTTCAGGTTCTTTGATTCAATTCGCATCGAACCCGTCATCCGCCAGATGGCGGCCAGCAATAGCCGCTGGATCATCCATTTTAGCTTTACCCGTCAGGTCCGTTCGACCAAAACCGGGCAGATGTTGAAGGATCAGGCGCAAAGTGCGGTGACGCTGGTCCGTGATGGAGAGGATTTCAAACTCGTCGAGTTGGCGGCGCCGCTGATTTTCGGCGTTTCCGATCCGGGTAACGTGGCAACCTATGTGGCAGAAGGCAGCGCTGGGCGGCCAGTGCTCACGGTGGATGACGCGGGTAATGCCAGCACGGCCAACCAGCAGCGTTCCAGCACAGCGGCGACGCCTATCCGCGATGCTCGCATCCTTCAGGGGCAAGGGATAACGAGCAGTGGCAGCGTGGTGCCGTACAACATTACGTCTCCCCGAAATGGTGCCATCGGCCTCTGGGATGGCAAGTTCGTGCCTGGCGATGAGGTATATAACGGGCATGTCATTGAACTCACTGACAGCTCTCTGGATGCAGTGCAACTGCCGCTGCAAGGGACTTCTCACGCTGAAAAGGAACCGCTACCCGGGCGACTCTATGGTGTCGAATTGAGTGACGGCACTGCGTTTGTGGTCAGGTACGTTTCTGGCAGCACTGGTCCCGGGGGCATGATCACCACCGCCAACATCCAGTACCGTCATTTTCGCTAAGTTGTGATCCACAGCAGCTGCTACCTGCTGCCAGGGAAGTGAAACGGAAACCCACCGCTGGCCGGCACGGCACGGTGGGTTTTTATTTTTCGAGAGCGGTCGGTGACTGGCTTGCCAGGAAGAATCGAATTGCCCTTGCACGCCAGTGCGGCACAGAAATTTACTGACCGAAAAATTCACGAGGAGAGTTGCCATGCGCGTTTACAACCGCCAGCTTTGGCAGAAAATTTGCCTGTGTTGTGTCCTGTTTCTTTTCTTTTCAACAGCACATGCTCAGTGGTGGCGCTTCGGTGCGGATAGCGACGAACCCGTTTTCTCCGATTTGCTGTTCAACCGAGTGAATGCCTTGCGCGTCGATCGCAGCCTGACGCTGGGCAAGGATGAACTGAATAATGGTCGTGTGCAGGTCCGTGGCCGGGTGGAAATTCAGCAGGGGGAGATAGGCAATGTCGAAGCGACCCTGGATGGGGGGCAGAACTGGATCGAAATCCCGTTCAATGAGCAGGGCTTGTTTGCCTTCGAATTCCAACCGCAAGACGAGCACGTCTATCGGTTTCGCATTCGTTCTTTTTCCACTACCGGCGAAAGCAGCAATGAAGCCGTGCACAGCTTTGATTTCAAGGTCAGCACTGAAAATGGACAGGCCCTGGCCCTGGCGGCCTTGCACAAATTGATCGAGCGCTACGCGGCGCGCGACCACAGTGGATTCATGGCCTTGGTGGCGCAGGATTTTGCGGGCAATTTGAGCGCCCTGGATAGTGCAATCAGTAATGATTTTCGCATCTTTGACGCCATCCGCATTCAAGCCACACCGCGCCGTGCGACGGAAAGTGAGGGGCGCTGGTCAATCCAGTTCGGCTATAACCGGGAGATGCGCGAAATTCGGAGTGGCAAGAACTTCACCGACAACAGCGTCAGTTCACTGGTGCTGGTGCGTGAAAGTGATGGTTTCAAACTGCGGGAACTGGCGACTCCCTTGATCTTCGGACTATCCGGTGGCGCAGACGTGACGACCTACAACGAAGCTGCCGCCGCGGGCCACAAAATCATTCTGGTCGATGAAAACGGCGCGGTGAGCATGGACGTCCTGGGCACGGGGGGCGGCGCGAGTGGCACGGCTGGAACCAGCGGGCCAGGAGGGCGTGAAAGCTGGTGGCCAAGCAATTTACGGCTTGCAGCGAAAAATCAGAGCCGATTCGTTGATCTGACATTCGATACTCCCGGGCTGGATCTTGCTGCGGGGTCGGTGATCAACGGCTACGGTCGGGTTCTCGAATCGGCGCGTACACCAAACGGGCCATGGCAAGTCGCGGCTCAGCGTAATAACCTGGAGCACACTTGGTTCATGAATGAGGACTGGCAGGGGCCGGTGACCTTTTATCGCGTTCGTATCAAGAAATTGAGCACAGGTGAGCTGAGCCCGCCCAGCAATGTGGTCAAGGTTGAGTGAGTGCCATGTGTCATGAAGCCAATGGATGACTTGAAGGAGAGCATCGTGACTCAAGGGTTGAAATTTCGCCCCCGCCATCTTGCCTTGCTCGTTGCGCTGGCTTTCCCTTGTGGAAGTCTGATCGGTGCAGAGGAAGCGACTGCGACGGCAGGCGTCATCCTGGGGGAATACAAGGTTGCACAGACGGCCGGCGATGCGGTCTTCCTGGATCAGTTGGTGTCGCAAGGCTTGCCGGCAGGCTATGGCGAAATACTGGGGGCGCTGGTTGATTCAGCAAAAGACGCATCGACCAAGGCGGCAGCATCAGGGAGTGGTGACGCGGCAAAACTGGCCAGCCAGTACGCCCTACGGGAAAGCCTGAAAAGAATTCTTGATGCCGTGGGCGATTTGTCGACGCTGCTCGATGTTGGCGGCAAGGTGTATACCGAGGAATACACCGAAGCGGCCATTTCCAGCACGCTCGCCATCCTGGGTAAATTTGCTGGGGCCAATGATGCTGCTGCAATGAAAGCCATCGGCCTGACTGGAACGGCGGTATTCACGACTGCCGTGGTCGCGGTACAGATCTGGTGGGCCTCGGAAAAAGAGAAAAGGGCTCAAACACGCTCGGCACAAGTTGAAGCTTTCTACGGCCAAGTAGAAGGAATGCTTCGTTCTGGCAAGCGGGGCAAGGACCCGTTTCCGCCGACGCCGGATAATGTCGAAAAGTTATGGAAGCGGATATTAAGCGACCAGAATTTCCGTGCCGTATTCAAGGTTTATGTTTCAGATATTCTCGGTCGCGATTATTTCCCGGAATCAAGCTGGTTTGATCGTTTGGGCGCCAAAGCCGCCTATGTCGGTTCTGCATTTAACCTTGATGCAGACAAGCTGATAGAAAAAAATGATCAGAAAATGATGCTGGCTGATGAGAATGTACTTAAATCTCATGTTGCCAGCTTGCTTGTCATGCTGAACGAAGAAGGTAATCGCGCCTACTTGGCTGCTGAGGCACGCAAAGCACTGGAAGCCGTACGCGCCGAATTGAATCGCCTGGGGGCGTCACAGCAAGTTGTTCAGGAGCGGATTGTTTCTGCGATTGCCATGCTGGAAGTCGTTGAGGTTTACCTCAAGAGGGCACCTGCAGCTATCGACAAGGCTATCGCTGCCAAGGATTTTGATGCGCTGGAAGTGGAACGCCGCGGTATCGTTGGCTACACGAAAGACGTCATCGCCTGGGTTCCGAGAATCGACGAGGTTGGCAGGCGACGCGACCAGTACTATGCCAGTCTGAAAAAACTGTATTCGCGTACGACCAGTGCGCAGGCTGAAATTCTTGGTGAATTGCGCAAGAAAATTGAGCAGCCAAAAATTGAAGCGCCGCTAGAAGAGGGGGCGACCCCTGAGCCGGAGTCTGAAAATATCGATGCAGCACGCTATTACGAAACGGAATTTCGCCCGCTGTTCAAACCATTTAACTGGGGGGGGCTCGAAAGCCTTGCTCCCGTTCGGGAGAAATATGTTGAACTTCTCGAGCGTGGCCAGTTTGAGTTTTTTAGGGGCGAGAAATTGCCGGCGGGTCGTCAGGCATTGGCCGAGATTGTTGAAGAGGCGATCCTGAATGAAGATTTTCAGGGTGCCGTCAGGCTCGAGTTAGGCGCGCCAAAACCTGAGGAACAAATCAAAGGCTACTACTATGATTTGGGTAATAAGGTGGCCAGCAAATCCATTCCGGCAACCATGCGCTCCCTGCAGGATGCAATAAATGCCATCAGCTTACGTGTTGCGGAGTTAAAGAAACGGCGATGGGATGTTGCTGGATCTGATGAAGAGCGAATTCGTGAGAGGGCGCGTATTGATGCACAGATTGCTGCTGCCGAAAAAGACTTACATCCAATACAAAAACAATATGCCTCTTGGTTTGATGCGAGAACAGGCGCATTAGCGCTGTTGCGGAGCGTTATCGATGCCCAGAGGACTATGGATCAACTGGAGTTGGAGCGGACCCGTGAGTGGATGGCCACAGCCCGGGGGCGTTACGCCGCAATGTTTGATGAGGCGAGACGGGCAAAAGAGCTTTTTGAGTCCGGTATGCGTCTAAAGATCGAGCCGGAGCTTTCTCCTGACAAACTGAGTACTCTGCTGCGCATGTCGGTACCCGGTGCCACTGCGGGGTTGTTGGCGGTGGGGAAAATTTCTGACCCGGAAAAATATGATGCCGAATCAGTGGCGGGCGCATTTAACAAAAACGGGTTAACTCTGCGCAGCGCAAGCGGTCGGCATGCCGTCGCGTATGAAGAACATATTTCTCATCTGCGTTATGTTTGCTCCCGGGCTTTGTATGAATCAGAGCGGGTCATCAATCAGTTCGAGGCTGTGAAGCCGCATCTGGCTGACATCATCCGGATGGTCGATCCTCAGTTCAAGCTCGATGAGTCCCCGTTGTCAAATGCCCGGCGACAAAAGCCCATTGCCGAGAGTTTGTGCCGCAAGGCGGATGCGCTGGAGGATGAAGCGCAAAACGAACGCGCAGATGGTTTGCGCCTGGAGGGCCAGCTGCGAGGCATGGCTTTGGCATGGGAGGACTGGCTGCAGATCGCTGTGCAGAAACACGAGGTGCTGACACCGCTACTCTTGAGCGCAGGGGGAGCAGTAGGGGATAGGGGAAGATTGGTGGTGAACCCGCATGCATTCACGGAAACCACATATGAGGGGAAGACCTATCTGTTGCGCGCAAAGCCCTACCCCCATCTTCTGACGCAGAGTGAACGTGATTCGATCGTTGCAGACCTTTCTTCCCAATGGCAGCAATCGGGATTACAGAAATTCAGCCAGATGCATGCGCCATGGTTAGCGAAAGTCGCAGAACCCTTCATCGCCTACTGGCAGAAACAAGCTGTTTTTGTTGAAAACAAATGGACGTATGCGCCAGATCGTCCGATTACCTTTGCCAGCCTGGAGCAAGCGGCGCAGCTGATCGGCCAGTTGCGCCCGGGAGCCGAGGATTTTCTGCAAAAAACAGCGCAGATCGGCCTCCATCTTGGGCATTTCTACGATAACGAAAGCGCCTCCCCCCTCTATCCGCAGTGGCGCACGCTCAGCGATCAGTTGAAAGCCTTGGCAGTGGAGCATCAAAAAATGCTTGAAGCGCATACGCGAGCGGAAAAGGAACGTACAGAGGCGAGCGGGGAAATCAGTGATGGGCAGGTGCAGCAGGTCTATCAGCAATTCGTTGACGCCTATTCTCGCGGGGATGTGCGCGGCATCTTGCAGCTACTGGCGCCCAACTGGCGTGGCGGAGATGGTGCCGATAGCCGGGATGTCGAAAATTATCTGAACAATTCCTTCAAGGTGTTCACCCGCATTCAGTATCGAATTAGTGGCTTCACCGCACAAAAGCGGGGCGACGGGACGATGCAGGTTAGCTATTCCGTCGTGATCACCGGGGAAAACAGTCGGCGTCGCTTGAAGCCACACCGAGAAGAGCGCCAGATTACTGAAAATGTCGGATTGATCCAGGGGCAGCCGCGAATACTGCAAACGATTAGCGGTAGCCAGTGGTTGCGCGCGAAATGATGGGAATGTTTTTGATCAGCTCGGGTGCGCAGTATTTTTACGCAGTTTGGCAGTACTGTTGTCTGTTGAGGAGTAACGAGTCATGAAATTATTTTCCTTGCCCTGTGTGGTTCTTGCCTGCGCGCTCTTTGCTAGCAGTCAGTCCCAGGCGCAGAGTTATACGGAGCAAGCCCGCCAGCGTGCAGAGCACGCGCGGGCTGTGGCTGAGCTGCTGGTGGTGGAACAAAAAATTACCGGTTTGCAGACAGAGATTGACTCGCTCAACCGTAAGGAAGCCGGCGCCCCACGCAAAGAGCAGATCTCCCCGGAAATTGCTGAACTGGAGAAGGAAAGGGACGACATCCGCAAAGCACTGGTCAGTATCGAAAGCCTGCAATCTCGCTTGGTGCAGGATGCGGAAAACACCCGCAAAAGTTATTTCGAACTGAAAGGCTATGTCGAGCGCCTGAAGCGTCTGCAGACCCAGAACGTTCTCAAGACCCTCATGGCCCTGGCGATGGAAACGGCACAGGAAATACAGTCAACTGTGGGTGTCTCCGGCAAACCCGTCGAATTTGCGAAGTGGGCCGCAGAAAAAGCAGCAGACCCTGTGGTCAAGGGTATCGTTTCCTATGGTGGCCCTGAGTATTACACCCGAAAAATGCAGGGGCTTTCTGAACGCGCCGCAGCAACCACGCCCGAAATGCAGCGGTTGAAGGACCTGAGCGGTCTTTCTTTGGAAGGTTGGCGTAGCTACATGTCCAAGCATGAGGACAAAGACATCCAGGGCAATACCGGACTGATCCTGGGCAAGGTACGGGTGCTCCTTGAACAGACAAACAAGGCGATGTGGAGCCTGGTTGACCTTTACAACCTACAGGATCGCGAAGCCAAATCGTTTGCCGTGGACATGGGGAACATGCGTGACCGCCTCAAGGAAATTGAGCTGCGCCTGGCTGATTTGAAAAAGAGGGAAGAGGATCTTCGATCTCCGGAGCGGAAAGCAAATCAGGAGCGACAGAGGCTTCTCTCGGCGCAAATTGCCCCACTGCTGCAGCAACGCGATGCACTCAGGCAAAAGATTTCCGAACTGGAAACAAAGCTCGGTCAGGTGATAAATGCGTCAGAGAATACAGGCGCAGAACAAAAGGTGGCGAGCTATAAAAATTTGCGTAACAAATTGATTTCCGAAACATCTTCATTTTCAGCACAGGCAAGCCGTGTCGCAAGCGAGCTTGCTCCCCTGGAGAAATTGCTCGTCAAACGCAAAGGTATGCGCGAGCGGCAGGAAAAAGAAATTGAGAAAGTGATCAGCAAAGCCAATGAAACTGCCATGTACCCGTATGCGGGGGATAAGGATGATCTTGAGGCTCTTGGCAACCTCAGACGCTATCAGGAGGAATGGACGAAGACTCAGGATCGACATCTGACAGAGCAGCGCGAAATCCTGTCAGAAATTGAGAGTGCGCTCGCCAACCTTGAGCGGACGTTCAACACCACACCGCATGACTATCTATCGGAGGAGATTCTTCGTAATGCGGTGGCCAACGCTGGCAGTGAAGCACAGGGTGCGATCAGGGAAGAACTCTGGCGTTTGTCCAAAGAAAATGCCCCACCCGGGCAAGGGCGGCGTGGGCAGATGGAGGCACTTAAAGTCGAATTGGAGCAGTTGCTGGCCCAGCCTTTATTGGAGAGCCCGTACGCCAGAAGTGCAGGTTTCAAATTTGATCAGGGCGAAACGTCAAACCCCCTCTATTCGCTCGTTGCCGAGGTGCTTGCACGTATCAAAGGGGAGGTGGAAAGTGAGCGCCAATGGCATCAGCGACAAGGCCTCGAGCTGGAGGGGCAGAAGCAAGAGCAAGAGAAGACCTTGACGCAAGCGACCAAGGAGATTGAGGCTCGCCGCACTGGCTATGAGGCGGCGGCTCGCGAGTTCCTGGCGGCTGGCCCTGATTATCTAAAACTTCTGGAAGAAGCTTCGGTCGCTCGTGGCGCCTATTTCAGCGACTTGAAGTCTTTGGCTAATTCCGGGGTTCTGGAAAAAACGGGCGAGAGTAGTTATCGGCTCAATCCGGCGTACATCGAGAAAACACTCGGCAGTACCCCCAGAACCTGTCAAGGAATCGATCGGCTAAGAGAGCAGCTTTCCTCCCTTGCTGACCGTTCAGCAGCCAAACTGGACGCAGCGCAGGGCGCCAGCCGGAGTATGAATTCGACGGGGATGCCGGGAGCGCCTAATTCCGAGTGGAGCAGGATCAATAAGCCTGCTCTGCATCAGCAAGTGCAGGCACTGGACAATAAAATTCAGGCGGAGCTGAACAAGATCTCGCAAGCCCCTCCTTTTTTGCCGGGTAGCAATGCGCTGATTTCATTTGTTAATTCAATTACGACGAATGATGCATCCCTGATCATCACGCTGCCTGATTTTTTCAACAAGATGCAGCAAACCCTCAGGGAAAGCGATGCGATGAGCAAGGCGGCCTTGGCGGAGGCCGAAAACATGCTCGGTCAAAACAGGGTCGATGCAGACAACCTCAAACGCTTGCAGGAGTGGCACAAAACCCTTCTCGATACGCACGAAAAGGATTTCGGCTGTTTTGATCCGGAGCATGTGTTCAACCTGACCATGCTGGATCGCCTGAAAGAACTCAAAAAAGTGCTGGAGAAACTGGCCAGCAAACCCCGGTACGCGTCTGCTGCGAATTTGCTCGCCACGCTGAATGCGCTCAAAACGCAAGTGAGCAATCTTGCGATCGGTGAGGGGAATGCCTACCGGCAGGAAGTCGAGCGTTTGCGCGCGAGTGTGGACGGTGCCAGGAAAAACTATGAAAGCAGCAAAAAATCTCTGGACGATAGTGACGCAGCGCAAGTTCGGCGGTTGCTGGAGGAGCTTGAAGAGCGCTTGAGCGCACACACAAATACTGTGCAGACCCAATCCAGTTCCGCCAGTAATGAACAAATCCAGACGCTGTATCAGAATTTCATTACGGCCTATGGGCAGGGAAATCACCGCGCCTTGATTGCCTTGCTCGATGCGGGCTGGACCGGGGGCGATGGTGCCGATGTCCGGGACGCAGAAGATGCGCTGGTCAACAGTTTCAAGGTTTTTGAGCAGATTCAGTACCGCGTCTCTGGCTTTAACGTCCAGACACTTGGCGACGGCACGAGCCAGGTCAGCTATCAGCTCAAGATCATCGGGCACAATCGCCGCCAGAATCTGGAACATGTGGAGGAATCTGCGGTGGTCGAAATCGTCGGTCTGGTTGATGGCAAACCGCGTATCTTGCGTACCTTGAGTGGTCAACAGTGGATTCGTTGAAGATAGGCTGCGCTTATAATCGCGCGCCATGGCGCAGCAGACTTTTCCTTCCCGACGTGTAGCAGATACTTTGACCACCCTCACCGCCGATGCGCGCCGTTTGCACCGTTTGCGGGGGGACATGGGGCGGGCAGTGGGCGCGGCGCGGCGGGCGGCAGAGGCTGCGTTGGCCGATTGTCTGGCGCAGTCACAGGCGGCGGTTGCGGCGCGGCGCGAGAAGCTGCCGAAGCCCGAGTTTCAGCCTGAGCTGCCAGTCAATGAGCGGCGCGACGAAATCGCCAAGCTGATCAGCCAGCACCAGGTCGTCATCGTCTGCGGCGAAACCGGTTCGGGCAAGACCACGCAGTTGCCGAAGATCTGCCTCGATCTGGGCATCGGCGCGCGTGGCCTGATCGGCCACACGCAGCCGCGGCGGCTGGCCGCTCGTTCGGTGGCGACGCGGCTGGCGCAGGAGCTGAAGACCCAGGTCGGCGCCGGCGTCGGCGTGAAAATCCGCTTCCACGACAAGTCGACGCCGGAGAGCTGGGTCAAGCTGATGACCGACGGCATCCTGCTCGCCGAGTCGCAAAGCGACCCGTACCTGAACGCCTACGAGGCGATCATCATCGACGAGGCGCACGAGCGCAGCCTGAACATCGATTTTCTGCTCGGCTACCTGAAGCAGCTGCTGCCGCGCCGGCCGGACCTGAAGCTCATCATCACCTCGGCGACCATCGACGCCGAGCGTTTCTCGCAGCATTTCAACGCGAATGGGAAACCTGCGCCGGTGATCGAAGTCTCCGGCCGCCTGTACCCGGTCGAAGTGCGCCATCGCCCGGTCGAGGATATCGACAAGAAGGACGACGAGCGCGACCTCTACGACGCCATCGTCGACGCCGCCGACGAACTGGCACGGCTGGGTTCCGGTGACATCCTCGTCTTCCTGCCCGGCGAACGCGAAATCCGCGAGGCGGCGGAGGCTTTACGCAAGCATGCTCTGGCACGGCCGGGCTTGAGTACCGCGCATGCGCCGGAAATCCTGCCGCTGTTTTCGCGCCTCTCGGCCGGCGAGCAGGACCGCATCTTCAAGCCCTCGGGCGGCCAGCGGCGCATCGTGCTGGCCACCAACGTCGCCGAAACCTCGCTTACCGTGCCGGGCATCCGCTACGTGATCGACACCGGCCTGGCGCGGGTCAAGCGCTATTCCTACCGCAACAAGGTTGAGCAGTTGCAGGTCGAGAAGATTTCGCAAGCGGCGGCGCGGCAGCGCGCCGGCCGTTGCGGTCGCGTCGCCGCCGGCGTGTGTATCCGTTTGTATGATGAGGCCGATTTCAACGCGCGGCCGCCGTTCACCGACCCGGAAATCCTGCGTTCCTCGCTGGCCGGCGTCATCCTGCGCATGAAGTCGCTGCGCCTGACCGACGTCGAGAGCTTCCCCTTCATCGAGCCGCCGCCGGCCAAGGCGATCAGCGACGGCTATGCCTTGTTGCAGGAGCTCGGCGCGCTCGACGACGACAATAAATTGACCAAGGTCGGCGAGGCGCTGGCCAAGCTGCCGCTCGACCCGCGCATCGGCCGCATGCTGGTCGCCGCGCGCGACCTCGGCTGCCTGAAGGAAGTGCTGGTCATCGCCGCCGGGCTGTCCACGCAGGACCCGCGCGAGCGGCCGCAGGAGCGTCAGCAGGCGGCGGACGAGAAGCACAAGCTGTTTGCCGACGAGAAATCGGAGTTCCTCAGCTGGGTGAAGCTGTGGACCTGGTTCCAGAACGCCGTCGACCACAAGAAATCGAACAAATCGCTGGTCGATACCTGCCACGCGCATTTCCTCTCCTACCTGCGTCTGCGCGAATGGCGCGAGGTGCATGGCCAGCTGCACGCGATGGTCGCCGAGCTGGGCTGGAAGGAAAACGACATCCCCGGCACCTACGACGCCATCCACATGGCGCTGCTGTCCGGGCTGTTGGGCAATATTGGCTGCAAGTCGGACGAGTCCGGCTACTACCTCGGCGCGCGCGGCATCCGCTTCCTGATCCACCCGTCGTCGCCGCTGCAGAAGAAGGCCGGCAAGTGGATCATGGCGGCCGAGATCACCGAGACGACGCGCCTCTTCGGCCGTTGTGTCGCGCGCATCGAATCGGAATGGATCGAGAAAGTGGGCGCTCACCTCATCAAGCGCCAGTACTTCGATCCGCACTGGGAAAAGAAGGCGATGCAAGTCGCCGGCTGGGAACGCACGACGCTCTACGGGATCGTCATCAACCCCAAGCGGCGCATCCATTACGGCCCGCTGGCGCCAGCCGAGGCGCGCGAGATCTTCATCCGTCAGGGGTTGGTTGCAGAAGAAATCGAGGAGTCGTTTGCCAAGCGCTGGCCCTTCTTCCAGCACAACCAGAAGCAGATCCGCGAGATCGAGAAGATCGAGCACAAGCAGCGCCGCCAGGACGTGCTGGTCGACGACGAACTGATCTTCGCTTTCTACGACCACATCATTCCGGAAGACATCCACAACGGCGCCACCTTCGACCACTGGCGCAAGACCGCCGAGCAGGAAAACGCCAAGCTGCTGTTCCTGGCCAAGGACGACCTGATGCGCCACTCGGCGGCCGGAGTGACCACCGAAGCCTTCCCGCACAAGCTCAAGGCCGGCGGTGTGGAGTACGCGCTCACTTATCACTTCGAGCCGGGCTCGCCGAGGGATGGCGTCACGCTGACGCTGCCGCTGGCACAACTCAACCAGATTCCGGCGGCGCGCATGGAATGGCTGGTGCCGGGGCTGATCAAGGAAAAGCTGGTGCAGTTGATCAAGACGCTGCCGCAGAAAATCCGCGCCAAGCTGGTGCCGGTGCCGGAATTCGTCGAGGAGTTCCTGGCCGCTGTCGAAGGCAACGACCGCAAGCTCAACCAGGGCATCATCAACCCGCTGATCGAATTCATCCTCGAAGCGCGCGGGCTCAACGCGCGCGGCTGGGCGGTGACGCCCGACGCCTTCCGCCCCGACGCGTTGCCGCCGCACTTCTCGATGAACTACAAGTTGATCGACGAGCATGGCCGGCAACTCGACATGAACCGCAGCCTGGTCGCGCTGCGCGGCGAATGGGGCAAGGAAGCCAAGGAGGAATTCGCCGAACTGCACGAAACGCCGTCCGAATACACCCAACTGACCGATTGGACCTTCGGCGAGCTGCCGGAACTGATGGAAGTGCCGGTCGGGAAACAAACCGTGATCGGCTATCCGGCGCTGATCGACGACGGCGAGACGGTCAGTCTGAAAGTCTTCGATTCCGCCGAAGAAGCCGCCGACGCGCACCGCAAGGGCTTGTCGCGCCTGTTCATGCTGCAGTTCAAGGAGCAGGTGAAGTACTTCGACAAGAACGTCCCCGGCCTGACCCAGATGGCGATGCAGTTCATGGCGCTGGGCAGCAGCGACGACCTGAAGCGGCAGATTGTCGAATTGACCTTCGAGCGTGCCTGCCTGACCGAGCCGCTGCCGACCACGCCGGAGGCCTTCAAGGCGCGTTGTGCCGAGGCCAAGGCGCGGCTTGGCCTGATCATGCAGGAAGTCTGCCGCCTGGTCGGCACCGTGCTCAGCGAATGGCAGGCGGTGACCAAGAAGCTGCCGGCGTTTAAGGCGCACGCGGCGGCCGTCGCCGACATCGAGGCGCAGTTGAAGCGGCTGATCGGCAAGACCTTCGTCGTCGACACGCCCTTCGAGCGTCTGCAGCATTACCCGCGCTATTTCAAGGCGGTCGGTGTCCGGCTCGACAAGCTGAAGGCCAACCCGGCGCGCGATGCGCAATTGATGGCCGAGTACGCGCCGTTGTGGACCAACTACGAACGCCGCGCGATCCAGTTGGCGAAGATGGGCGCGGTCGATCCGCAGGTCGAACAGTTCCGCTGGCTGCTGGAGGAACTGCGTGTCGGTCTCTACGCGCAGGAGTTGCGCACACCGGTGCCGGTGTCGGTGAAACGCTTGCAGAAACAATGGGAGGCCATCCGCAATGGCTGAAATCATGTTGGCGCTGGCGAGAACTTTCGCCAGCCTGAGGTGCGGCCGGGTCTGGCTGTACGTGCTGACGCCGGCGCTGTGCGCCCTGCTGCTCACCATCGCGCTGGCGGTGTGGGGACTGGGCTGGCTGGCCGAGCAACTGCTCGCGCTGCCGCCGATGACCTGGCTCGCCGCCTGGGGGCTGGGCTGGCTGGCCACCTTCCTGGCCTGGCTGGGCGGCTGGCTGGCGATCTTCGCTGTTGCCTATCTGGTGGCTTCGCTGCTCGCGGCGATCGTCATCCTGCCGCTGTTGCTCAAGCATTTGTCGGAAACCGAGTACCGCGACCTGGCGATGCTGGGTCGCGACAGCTTCGTCGCCGCTACGCTCAACAGCCTGGGAGCGGCGCTATTGTTTGTGCTGCTGTGGGTGCTGACGATTCCCTTGTGGTTGATTCCCGGCCTGTCGCTGGTGGTGCCTCTGCTGCTGATGGCCTGGCTCAACCGGCGTACCTTTGCTTACGATGCCCTGTCGGCACACGCCGGCGAGGAGGAATGGCAGGTGTTGTCGGCACGCCACAAAGGGCCGTTTCTGCTGCTGGGGTTGTGCATGGCCTTGCTCGCGCACGTGCCGTTGCTGGGGCTGCTTGCTCCCGCACTGGCAGCGCTGGCATTCGTCCACTACGGTCTGGAGAGCCTGCGCCGTTTGCGGCAGGAGGCTTTGCCAGGCGAGTGGCAAAGTGGGCATGAATAAGAAGATCTGACAGCGGCCGCCGTGCTACGGTTTGCCGGAAAAGAAGGGGCGGCGTATGTCGATGATTCGCAACTCACCGCGTTCACGACGCAGGATCAGCTCACTTGTGCCGTTGGCTTTGTGGGGTTTGCCCTGCAGGTCGTTCCAGCGCTGCCACCAACTGACTGAAACATTGATCAGATTTTCTTGCTGCAGGATGCGGTTGATCATGAGTTGCACGTCAAAAGCCAGCTTATGGCGGCGCTGGTTGTCGAAATGCTCACGCAAGTCGTTTAGGTAACCACGGTAATCGGAAGAAAAATAGTGTTCGACCGCACTCCAGCCACCAAAGCGCAAACTACGCTCGAGCTCGCTGACCAGATCTTGCACCTCAGCACGCAAGGGGTCGGGGCGACCCGGGCGAATTTCGGCGCCACAGGCTGTAAGCATGAGGGAGCTGACGAATAAGCCAAGAATGCGCCGGCGCAAGTTGGAGGGTGTGGTGCTCATCGTGTGCTCTTTCGTGTCAATGTCAATTTATGGGCAGCTTTTCCAGCCAGGCTTTGATCCGCTTAAGCATCAGAAATTCCACACCAAAGCGCCAGAGTACGATTCCGCTGCCGCCCAGCAGGATGGGGACAAAGAAACGCGGGCCGAGCAGTAGCGGGGTGACGAAGAGGGCGATGCCATAAAAGCGCAGGGTGCGCTCGTTGAGCCAGCCACGACGGATCATGCGTTGCTGGTAACTTTCTTCGAGCAGGGGCTGGATGCGCTTGGTCACCGGTTCCAGACGGAGTACTTCGCTGCGCAGGTTCTGGTATTCCGGACTGCTGTCAGCGTGGGCGCGGACCTGTGCAGTGACGGCGCTGAGCTGGTCGAGTGCGCGGTCGAGATCGTCCAGATTCTGCTGCCGCCACAGGTTGTTCTGTGCAAAGAGGCCGAGATAGGCGGTCGCCTGGCGGGTTTCCCGGCGCAAGCGTTGCGTGGTTTCCTGTCGCTCGCTGGCTTCCTGTTGCTGTTGTGTTTCCAGTTTTTGTACCTGCCGGCGGGCTTCCGGCAGCAGGGCTTCGAAGACCAGCAGTTCGCCACCGGGGCTGGCGGCCAGTGTTTCAGCGCCGGGGAGCCAGAGACAGTGGCGACGTAGGGGCAGAATTTGCCGTTCCAGGTGCTGACGTAACTGGGCGCACCAGCCTTCGTCGTAGGCCAGCGCCAGCAGACGCGGGTGCAGGCTGCGCTCAGCGGGCCGCTGTGGTCCCCCCTGACCAAACATCAGTTCATGAAAATCGGGGGTGTCGACTGCTGCCCGTTGTGTTTTCAATGCGGCCAGCGTGTTCTTCCAGGCGCTGTTGAATTGTTCGCAGGCGCCGCGCCAGCGGCTGGCGATATCGGCGCATTCGACGTTGCCGGCCGCAGCGTAGATGTCGAGTACTTTTTGTTGATGGAGGTCGTGCAGAAAATCCAGCGCCGCAGCGTCGTTCTTCAGTGCCAGGTCGACCTGTGTCAGCAGATCACGCAGGACGATGCGCTGGCCGCGCCAGACGGGGGGCAGCCCCGGCGCCAGATCGAGGATGAAGCGCAGCAGGCGGCGATCCGGTGGCAGGCCGCTGTCGAAATTCAGGTCGATCAGGAAACGCACCCGGTTCATGTCCTGCAGATCGTTGCGCAGCCAGCGCATCAGCAGGCCGTTGTCGAGATCGGCGCGGGCCTTGTCCCAATGGCGGGCGAGCGCGACACCGAGTTGTTCCGGGGTGTGACAGAGATCAGCGCCGATCTGGTAGGGGCGCCCGGCATGGCCGGAAGCATCTTCGAGCGGCAGGCTCAGGGTGGGGTCGCCGGCCAGCCAGCGGCGGATTTCGGCTTCGCCCCAGCGCTGTTTCGGGTCGCGCAGCAACAGCCCGCGCAGAAGCTGGCGCTGCGACTGATCGGATAGCGCCTCCAGTTCGATCGAACGGGTCGTCAGGCGGTGCAGGATGACGGCATCCGACAGGCCGGCGAAGGGGTGCCGGCCGAGTGCGGCTTCCAGCAGGATCATGCCCAGTGCCCACCAGTCGGCCTTGGCGTCGAGGACGCCGGAAAGTGCTTCCGGAGGGCTGTAGGCCAGGGTGCGCGCCATGCCGGTGAAATGCAGGGTGGCATGGGTGAGGGAGGCACCGCTGAAATCGGTGAGCACCAGGTCGAGCGGGCTGCGGCTGCGCAGCAGGATGTTCTCCGGTTTCAGGTCGCGGTGGATGAGCTGGCAGGCATGTACGGCGCTAATGGCGTTGGTCAGTTCCTCCAGACTGTGGCGCCAGGTTGTGGTCGGCAGCGGGCTCTGTTCGCGCAGCAGGTCGCGTAGCGAACCGGCGCGGCAGTACTCCATCAATTCGAAGGCGAAACCGTCGGAGATGCCCCGGTCGAGCATGCGGACGCAGTGGCTCGGGTCGATGGCGGCGATGCGTTCCTGCACCTCGCGATCGGGATGGATGCCGTGCCGGTAAATCTTGGCGATCAGTTCCTCGCCCGGGCCGTCGAGCGGCGCGACAACGAGCAGTTCGGCTTCCGCGCCGGAGGTGGGCAGGGGGCGCACGATGCGCAAACGTGCACGCAAGGCGCTGGGTAGATTGAGCAGGGACGGCGTGCCGGGACTGGCCCCGGAGAGGCCGCTGGCGTCAGGGGGCGAATCAGCGACAGCGGCCGCGGTCAGGGGGCGGTCGCAATACACGCAGCGGGTGCTGGCGGGCGGATTGGCTTGCTGGCAATCGGCGTGCGGGCAGCGGAGTTCCTCTACGCTGGCGGTTGCCGGTGCGTTGCTGGCAGGTTCTGGGGCTGCGGCAGCGGGGGCGGTGAGGTCAATGCCAAAGAGCAGTGCGCCGCAGGCGCAGCGCATCAGTTCAGGCGGGTTTTCCTGGGCGCAGGTCGGGCAGCGGCGAATCTGGTGCGGCATGCTTCAGGACTTCCAGGAGGCGTGGTCGAGACGCAGGCCACGTTCCGCTGCCTGGGCTTCCAGCGCGGCGAGATCGCCGCGAGCCGGCAGGCCGATGCTCCACAGGCGGTTGCCGTCGACTTCGATCTGCAGGCGTTTGCTGCCCTGATCTGCGGCAGCGTCAAGGTAGTCGTGATAAATCCGTTCGCCGCGTGCCGACAAGGGGATCAGCGGCTGGTTCTGTGAGCCGCGCCAGAGATGGCTCAGTGGTAGCGTGTCGACGTAGGGTTCGGGAATCAGGGCGTCGAGTTTCTTCAGCAGCGGCGCGTGCCGCTCGCGCAGGCGCTTGAGCGGATAGCCGCTGTAGCAGAGGATGTCGAACTCCAGTCCGGCGCTGCTCCGCCAGTCATGCAGGGCATCCAGCAGGGCCCCCAGGGCCTGTGGCTGATCGAAGGGTTCGCCACCGCTCAGGGTGATGCCGTCGCACCCGTTTGCGCCAACGCGCCGGCACCAGTCCACCAGTTCGTGCAGCGGCATGCGCTTGCCTGGATCGGCGGCCCAGGTGTCCTGCGACACGCAGCCGGGGCAGTGGATGCGGCAGCCCTGAAACCAGATGCCGATGCGCTGGCCCGGGCCGAGCACCGTCACCGGATAGTGGGCTTTGTTGATGGCGATCAGCATGCGTCAGCTGAGAGCAAGTTCCAGGGTGACCACCTTGTCTGTTTCGTTGAGGGCGGTGACGGTGACGCGTTGGCGACCATTCAGGTCTTCCAGGAACAGGGCGCGCGACAGGGGATTGATGAAATCGGCTTCCAGACGATTGCCGATGCCTCGCCCGCCATTGCTCAGATCGGCCAGACAACGCTGGACCAGGGCCGCCTGTACCGGCTGGGCCAGAGCCAGTTGCAGCTTGAATTCTTCCTGCAGGCGGCGGGCGACATTGTTGAGCATGCCGGCGAGAATCAGCTTGCCGACTTCCGCGGAGATGAAATCGAACACGACAATGTTGTCGCCGATGCGGTTGAGAATTTCCGGCCGTGCCAGACGGTATTTGAAGTAATCGCCGATGGCGCCGCGCACCCGCTCTTCCACCACTGCGTAAGGGTCGTCGGGGCGCACGTTCTGTTGCCGGCGGCCATGTTCATCCTCGACGTAAATGCCGAGGTTGGAGGTGAAGATGAGGATGGTTTCGGAGAACCAGGCGGTGTCGCCGCGACCGTCGGTGAGGCGGCCGTCTTCGAGAATCTGCAGGAATTTGTCGAGAATGCGCGGGTGGGCTTTTTCGATTTCGTCGAACAGCACGACGGAAAAAGGTTTTTCGCGGACGGCATTGGTCAGTTCGCCGCCGGCGTCGAAACCGATGTAACCGGGCGGTGCGCCGAGCAGGCGGGCGCCGGTGTGTTCCTCGGCAAACTCGCTCATGTCGAAGCGGATGTAGGCGCGCTCATCGCCAAAAACCAGTTCGGTCAGGGTTTTCGCCAGTTCCGTCTTGCCCACCCCGGTCGGGCCGGCGAAGAACAGCACGCCCCGTGGCCGGCTGCCGCCGCTACGGGCCTGGGCGCCGGTGAGATTCATCACCGAACGCTTGAGAATGTCGAGTGCCTTCACCACCGCTTGCGGCTGACCCTTGACCCGTTGCTCGATGAAACTGCCGGCGTCGCGGATGCGCTGGCGCAGGTAATCCTTGCGCCACGGATTGTCGAGCGCGCCGACCTTGTAGCAGCGTACGGCATCGTCGATGGCGGCCAGGCCAAGTTGCTGGTGGTTGGCGAGTTCGGTGATGTCGGCCAGCGCGGTCAGGCCCATGCCCTCGGTGCCATTGGCAAAGCTCTTGATGAACTGCGCGCGGGCGGCTTCGCTGGCCTCGGCGTAGCCGGCAAAGAGCGGCGCCAGCTGGCGGGCAGCGGCCTGACGGGTTTCGTAATCGGGACGGCCGACGGTGAGGCTGGCGACCCGTTCGCTGTCGAGCGTCAGCCAGGAGGGCAGGTCCTGCGGCCGGTTGAGCAGCCACAGCACGGGGTTGAACAGGGGTTTGCCGTGGCTGGCGGTGGTGCTGCCGGCCGCATCTTCCGCCGGGCGCGGCACGATGGGCGCGGCAGTCAGCGAAAGCTTTTCAGCGGCGACGAAGAAGCGTTGTTCGCCTTCGCTCAGATGATCGGGCTGCCGGGCGAGGCGCGAGGCAAAGTCGACCACCAGGGCACAGCGGGCTTCCCGCGTGCTGCTGACGGCCTGCATCAATTTGCTCAGGCTTTCCAGGCTGATGATCTGGCTGCCGCTGGCGAGCTTCAGGTCAAACAGGCGCTCGGCCAGTTCGCGGCGGGCGGCGTCGTCGGGATAGACACGCACGCCGTCGCTGGGGTCATACACCAGCAGGCAGCGGAAATCCTGGCGCTGCAACTGCTCCCACAGGGCACGCAGCAGCGGCACCAGGGTCGGGCCGCTGGCCAGTGGCACGAGGAAACTGTCGCGGATGTTGCCGGCGACGACGAACTGCGAGCGGATCGGCAGGAGCCGCTCCAGATCGAGCAACCAGCGGGGGAAAGAGGTATTCATCCAGGCGTACTCAGAGGCAGACGGGAAGAGGGGCGGGAAAGCGGACAGAATTCACTTCTACCGTGCCCCATGGTTAGCGTGTCCGGGCAAGAGGTTTGCGTTGCGGACGGTTTTCCTGCTGTTCGGCAAATTGCGGCAGCTGGCTGCGCTCCACCAGTTGCACCGGCAGTTCGCCGGCATTGAGGCGGCGTGTGACTTCCAGTTGCAGGCCGCGCTCGCCGAGTGCCCGTAACAGCGCCGGGAATTCGGCGCACCAGCGGTCTTCCGCGACATGGTCGAGGACCGAGCGTTCGCTGTTGCCGGCGTCGATGGCACGTACGACGTTGAAGTTGGCCGATTTGCCGCTGGCGTTCAGGCGCAGCCGCACCTGATAGTCGCCCCAATCGGCACGGCGGAAATGAACCACGCCACCGTCGACGAACAGGGTTTCGGCAATCGGTTCGACCTGATAACCGAGTTCCTGCAGCGTGTGTTCCAGCACCAGGGCGCTGGCGCGCTCGGCAGCTTCTTGCTGGTAGGCCTGGATGGCACGGCGCAGCTCCACTTCCAGCAGTTCGCGCCGCTCCTGGCTGGGCGCGGCGGCCAGTTCGGCTTCCAGCATTTCGATTTCTGCCGGCAAGGGGCCGAGGTCCGCCAGCCGGGCCAGCAGGCGGGCTGCGGTGGTCTGCGGGGAGAGCGTTGTGTCCGCTGGCGGCAAGGCGTCCAGCTGGGCTGCCGTGAGTCCGTCCAGCCGGGCTTCCGGCAAGGCGGCGAGAAAACTGTCGAGTACCGCGACGAGGTGGGCGTTACGCGCCAGCAATTGTTCCAGATAAGCCGCGCGGGCATTGGGTGAAGCGTCGGCGGGAGGCGCCGGTTTGCTGCTGGCCAAGGCTGCGGCAGTGCCATAGGGCGCGGTGAGCGCACACAAACGGGCGTGTTCTTCTTCGGCGGCAGCAATGCGTGTGTCCAGCGCAGCCTGGCCGCTGGCGGCAGCCGCACTTTGCTGCGTGCGATTTTCGCTCCGTTTTTCGTCCTGCTGTGCGGCCGCCGTGGCGGCTTCGGCATAGCCTTCCTGCACCGCCTGGCTGGCCTGGATGGCAGCGGCAGCAAGCAGGATGCTGATCGGGTCAAGGCCAAAGATGGCTGTGGTGGGACCGCTCATGGCGTTTCAGGGCAAAAGGAAAACCGGGGAAATCAGGGAAAAACGCCCGGCGGGGCCGGGCGTGTCTGGCGGGAATCAGGCAGCAGGACGGACCGGCGGCATCATCAGACACTCGCCGTCGATCACGGTCTTGCCGGCGACGGTGCATACCGTATCGAGAATGACGCGGTTTTTCTCGACATTGACTTCGCGCACGGTGACGGTGGCGGTGACGGTGTCGCCCGGCTTCACCGGCGCCTTGAATTTCAGCGTTTGTGACAGGTAGATGGTGCCCGGTCCTGGCAGCTTGTTGGCCAGGGTGGCGGAAATGAAGCCGGCGGAGAGCATGCCGTGAGCGATGCGGGTGCCGAACATCGTGCCCTTGCAGTATTCCTCGTCCAGGTGGGCGGGGTTCACGTCGGTGGAAATACCGGCGAAAAGGATGATATCGGTCTCGGTCACGGTTTTCGAGGTGCTGGCCGACATACCCGGCTGCAGTTGATCGATGTAATAGGTCATGCTGAACTCCTATGGGTGTTATCAGGGTAAAACGAGGCGTAACTCTAGCATGCGGGTGGCGTTGCTTTGCCGCCGGCAAGGCGGGAGGCCGGGGCGTCAGCGAAAACCGGGCAGCCAGCCACTTTGTTCGTGTCCCCATTCCGGTTCAAGCACGCCTTGATACAGTGCTTCGATGACAGGTGGTTCGCGCCAGGGCTGGTCCATGAAGGTGAGGCCGACTTCCTCGACGGTCTTGCCCGACCAGTAGTAATCGGCCACTTCATCGAGCGTGCTCAGCGACAGGCTGTGCGGCAGGCGCAGGTAATCGAGCCAGCTGGCATCGTGAAAGGAACAGATGTAAGCCCCCTTGGTGCGCGAGCAGGAGAGATTCTTGCCGAACACCCGGCTGGGGTGCTTGTGGCGAAAGGTCATGGCGTCGGTCCGCGTGGCAAATTGCAGCAGCGCGTGCAGGCGGCTGGGAAAGTGGCTGTAGCGACGCTGGCGGAAATATTCGAGGTGATATTCGGCAAAATAATTCTGCACCGACATCAACTGGTCGCCGGCTTCCGGTGCGCCGCCCTGGGGCGCCGCCAGCGATGCGCCGAAGGGGCTACCGTTGAGGATGTCCCAGCCCGGTAGCTCGGTGCCGGGGTCGAGCCAGCAAAAGAGTTCCAGCGTGGCTGTGTCCTTGATCAGGTTATCCATGCGCGGTGTCCAGTGGCACAAGAATTCAGCATAAAAGCTGACATTGTTACTGATTGCGCCGGGAAATAAAACGGCTGGTTTTTTTCTCTGGCGGTGCTAAGCTGCGTCTCATGTCGGAAATGCAGCAGCTCCGGCATCGGTGGGCCACCTGAGGCCGCCGCATCATGC
The DNA here is from genome assembly GCF_905120355.1 of Azonexus hydrophilus. Classification (GTDB taxonomy): domain Bacteria; phylum Pseudomonadota; class Gammaproteobacteria; order Burkholderiales; family Rhodocyclaceae; genus Azonexus. The sequence goes on from NZ_CAJHOB010000002.1 coordinate 272,921, forward strand.
TGCGCTTGAGGAGAATCTATGGTTGCTTCCCTTGTTGCCGTAGGAATTTTTTCTTGAGATTACCGAGCAATACCCTCGATACGGCGTAAGCCGTTTGCCCCAGCCAGGTGCGCCGGGGCTGCACCACCCGAAGCCCATGCCGGAACGCATGGGCTTCTTGCGTTTGGGGGCCGGCAGGTGGTGGTAAAGGTAAATGTCATGGACATTGAATAATCAAAATCGCATAATGCTGCGGATGTAAACTTTTCCATGAAAAAGAGCGCATCGTGCAGCAAACGCACCCA
>NZ_CAJHOB010000003.1 GCF_905120355.1 Azonexus hydrophilus
TGTGTCGTAGTCAGTACCTGAGGTGGCGCTGCCACCCGTCGTGAAGCTGTAGGTCACTGCCGTCTGCGTCGGCTCCGTCAGCGTCACCGTGTACGACAGGGGCTGACCTTCTTCCACTGCATCGTCAGTGATCCCCGGGCCGTTCGGCTCAATGCCGCTGATCCCCGGCTTGTCGTTGTCCAGAATCGTGCCCGTACCGCTTGCCGACGTATTGCCCAACACTGGCGTCGCCGTCAGGGTGAAGCTTTCATCACTCTCGACCAAGGCATCATCAATAACCGGAGTACGCACCAGAATCACACCCGCCCCCGGCATTGTTACCTTGTCGCCTGGCAGATAGTTACTCCAGGACAAGCCACCGTCCGTCGAAACTTCCAGCGCAGGGCCGTAATCGCCACCGGCCTTGGCGTCACCGTCATTCAATGTCAGCGTGATCTGATTACCCGGCTTGCCCGTGACCTCAAACTCGGCATAGGGTGATGACTCACTCACCACGACGTTGTTGACACTGACCACATGGTCGTTATCCAACCCCGACAGCGGATAAGCCGGATCGGTCGAATCGATCGGCTCGCCCGTCTTTGGATTCTGTATCTCGCCCGTGCCGTCATCCTTGATCGTACCGGTACCGCGGGACGGGGCACCGCCCCCCTCCGGCACCACGACCAGAGTCAAGGTTTCCTCCCCCTCCGCCAGATCGTCGTTAACAATAGGAGTCCGGACGAGAATTTCACCTGTCTGATTTGCGATCGGGCCACCAGGGTAGGTCGTCCAACTATTTCCGCCATCAGTAGAGACTTCGATGACCGGGCCGTAGTCCACCCCGCCGCCGGTGGCGCTGCCATCTTCAAACTGCAGCGTCACGTTTTGCCCAGCGTCTCCCTTCACGGTAAACACCACATAGGGGGAAGCCTCGTTAACCTCCGGGCTATCTACTGTCACTGGACCATAAACAACGATGGCTTCAGCGTCTGCTCGCGGCAAGAGCGGCGCCCCCTCAACAGTATTCAGAACACCACGATCACCGGTGCCAAAGCTATAGGACTGCGGATCAACAGTTTCCACAATCCGCAAGAATTCGACGAAGCTGTGCCCTTCGTTACCCGGGCCAGTCTCACCTGCGGCCGGCGCTTCAGCATCGAGCAGGGCATCGAGATCCTCCCCCTCTTGCAGGGCGGCGGCAATTTTCTCGAAACCATTTTTTTGCGCCAGAGCACTATCGCTGGCATCCGGCTTCACCTCTGCCGCGACTTCCGCATCAACCGTCACCGACTGGCGCTCGCCGACCACCAGCGAACGGCCATCCGCCAGCGTCAGAACGACCTCGGCGCCATTGCCGGCGACCACGGTTTCGCCCTCACGGATCACATCACCGGGCTGCAGCCGGCGCAAGTTGCCAGAAGAGTCACGGGCGAAAGCTTCGCCAGACAGGGAGGAAACTTGGGCAATGACGTTAGCTTGGGCCATGACGGCGCTCCATACAAAATGGGTAATGCGCACAGTCTATGGGGGGCCAGCCCAGGCAGCCATTGGACTTTGGTACAAATCCAGGCTGCGCCATGTAAAGAAGTGTACTAGTCGCGCACCCCGTTGATGCGCAGCGAGAGTTGCAATCGGTCACGTACCTGCAATTTTTCAAAAATTGCCGTCAGATGCGCCTTGACCGTGCGCTCAGCGATATCGAGCTGGCGTGCGACTTCCTTGTTGCTGGCACCTTGCCCGACCAACTGGGCTACCGTGATTTCACGCCCGGACAGCAACAACTGCCAGTCCTGTGGTGCAGACTCTGCTTTTTTTTCCAGAATCCGCTGGGTGCTAGCCAGGACATGCTGCAGCAGACTCCGCCCGACCCACAAGCCGCCGTTTGCGACCACCACATCGACCTGGCGCAAGACGTCCGGCGCTGCGTACGTGTTGCAGCACCCGGCCGCACCGACCTCCAGCGCCTGCACGGTGATGGCTTCACTCGGCGCATCCGCCAGAATGACGAAATTTGCCGGCAGATTCAGCGTTGGCACAAGCTGCGCCGGCAGTTCGCCAGGCAACAAGCGGACCCAGCATAGCCGGGCGCTGGCAGCAACATGCTCAGTCCGCCGGCGCCACAAACCCTCTGGGAAAGCTTCCCGCCAGTTTGCTGGCATCCTGGCTGTGTCATCGATCAGGTAATGCATCCTCAACGCTCCGTCAAAGCGACGTTCTTTGCCCGCAGGACAGGCTTCAGCAGGTAAGACAGCACACTCTTCTTGCCCGTCAGGATATCGACCTCCGCCACCATCCCGGGAATGATGGGCAGATTGGTCTCGCCAAAACCGGAGTTCAGCGTTCGCACCCGAACCAGGTAAAACGCATTGCCTTTATCATCCATGACCGTATCGGCACTGATGTGCTCAAGCACCCCTTCGAGGCCGCCATAGACGGAAAAATCATAGGCCGAGAACTTCACCATCGCTGACTGCCCCGGACGCAGGAAAGCAATATCGCGCGGCAGAACCCGGGCTTCGAGCAGCAGGTTGTCTTCCAGCGGCACGATTTCGATCATGTCCTTACCCGGTTGCACCACGCCGCCCACCGTGTTGACCAACAGGCGCTTGACCACCCCTTTTACTGGCGAACGGATGGACGACTGCTTGACCCGATCGGTCAGTGCCACACTGCCTTCCGACAGGCTATTGAGCTTGGCGGCCGCATCCGACAGTTCCTTGCCTGCTGCGTTACGGAAAGACAGCTCAACTTCCTCGATCTTGCGCTGCGCCTCGCTGATTGCCGCCTGGACGCGACTGATCTGGGCACTGGCCATGTCACGTTCACCCCGGTAGCGAGAGACATCACGCTCCAGACGCAGCAGTTCAACTTCCGACACGGCGCCGGAGTTGATCAGCGGGCGCGTTTGCGTCAATTCCTGGGCAGTCAGGTTATAGCTGTGCGCAGCCTGCTCACGCCGCGCCACTGCCTCGTTCAATTCCTGCCGCCGCTGCGCCAGTTGCTGTTGGGCGATCGACAGAGCTGCCGTCAACTCGTCACGCGTCGCCAGATAAAGCTGCTGTTCCTGCGCCACGATTTCCGGGCTTTCCTTGACCGCTTCTTCCGGCGGCACGAAATCGGTGCCTTCGCTGACGGCTTTCAGGCGCGCCACTTTCGCCAGATGACTCAGATACTGGGCGCGATTCTCATTGACCGAGGACTGGAAGCGCGTCTCGTCGATCTTCACCAGCAACTGCTCCGGCTGCACCACGTCGCCCTCATGCACGAGAATTTCCGAAACCAGGCCGCCATCGATACTTTGCAGCACCTGCAACTGCTTGGACGGAATGACCTTGCCTTCACCGCGCGTCACCTCGTCCAAACGGGCCACTGCCGCCCAGAGAATGAAGATCAGAAAAACGATGCCGATGGCGCGCAGCAGCACCCTGGCGCGCAGGGGTTCTTGACGCAGCATGGCGAGGTCGGCATCGGTGGCGAAATCGACGACTTCCACGTCTTCCTGATTGGGCAGCCGCCCCAGCACCCTTTCGACGCGCGGCTTGTTCTTTTCGGCGACGCGCTCCAGCCAGCCGTTCAGGCGCTTGATCCAGTTCGGGAAAGCCATTACACACTCCTCCCGATCCGTCCGCTCTGCAGCGCCTGAATGACCTGATCGCGCGGCCCGTCGGCCACCACCTTGCCGTCATCGACGACGATGATGCGGGTGGCGAGTTCGAGCAGGCTGTTGCGGTGGGTGACGATGAGCACCGTCTTGTGCGCGGCGATCTTGCGCAGGCGGTCCTTGAACTGCTGTTCGGAAGAAAAATCCATCGCGCTGGTCGGCTCATCCAGCAACAGGATGGGCGGATCCATCAGGAAAGCACGGGCAATGGCCACCCCCTGGCGCTGCCCGCCGGACAACGACTCGCCACGCTCACCGATGAGCATGTCGAAACCATCCGGATGGCGATTCACGAACTCGCTCAAGCCGCCCGCCTCCGCTGCCGCCAGAATGGCCGCATCATCGGCATAAGGCGCCCCGATGGCGATGTTGTCACGCAGCGTGCCGTAAAACAGCGTCACGTCCTGCGGCACGTAGCCGATGTTGCGGCGCAGGTCGGCCGGGTCGAGCTGGCGCACGTCGACGCCATCGACGCTCACCGTGCCCTGTTCCGCCTGATACAGGCCGAGCAGCAGTTTTTGCAGCGTGGTCTTGCCGCTGCCGACGCGGCCGATAATGACCACCTTCTCGCCCTGTTCGATGCGCGCCGTCACGCCGCGCAGCGCCGCCACCTGGGTGTTCGGATAGGAAAAGTGCACGTCGCGGAATTCGATGCTGCCGCGCAGATCGGGCCGGTGCACGAAATTGGCGTCCGCCGGACGCTCCACCGGATGCCCCATGATCTGTTCGAGCGACGTGAGCGAAATGCGCGCATTCTGGAATTGCAGGAGCAAGCCGACCATCTGCCCCAGCGGCGCCACCGCACGCGAGGAAAGCATGGTGCAGGCGATCAGCCCCCCCATGCTGAGCATGCCTTCGCCGATCAGATAGACCCCGACGATGACCACCGTAACATTGACCAACTGCTGAATTTCAGCCGCACCGTTGGTCGCAGCGGCGGACAGGAAACGCATGCGATTATTGACTCGGGCCACGAAGGCCACCGACTTCTCCCATTTCGACTGCATGACATTTTCTGCCGCCTGCGTCTTGATGGTTTCCAGCGCCGACAGGCTCTCGATCAGCGTGGCGTTGCGCAGCGCCCCTGCGCGGTAGGTCGTTTCCGACAATTCGTGCATCTTGTATTGCAAAACATAGGCATACACCGCCACCGCCAGCATCGCCGCCAGCACCGGGAAAATCAGCGGCCAGGCGATCAGACCGATAACGATCACGAACAGGAGCGCGAACGGCAGGTCGATGAAGGCTGTCACGCTGGCCGAGGTAATGAAATCGCGCACCGATTCAAACGAGCGCAGATTCGCCGAAAACGAACCGACCGCCGCCGGCCGCGCTTCCATGCGCATGCCCAGGACGCGCTCCATGATCAGCGCTGACAGCTTCATGTCGATGCGCGCGCTCGCCAGATCGATGAAGTAACCGCGCAGTGAGCGCAGCAGAAAATCGACGCCGATCACGATGAGGATGCCAAGGGCCAGCACCCACAAGGTTTCCAGCGCCCGGTTCGGCACCACCCGGTCGTACACGTTCATGGTGAACAAGGGCATTGCCAGAGCCAGCATGTTGATCAGGAAAGCAGCCCCCAGTACATCACGGTACACCGGCCACTGCTCAGCCAGCGCCCCCCAGAACCAGTGGCGCAGGCGCACCTGGCCGACGGCGGGCGTGCGTTGATCGAAGCGGAAATGCGGCCGGGCGAAAATAGCGATGCCGGCGTAGCGCTCGGCCAGTTCGTCCCGGCTCAAACTCACCGAACCCTGCCCGGTTTCCGGGAAAAGAAGCTGCGCGCGCTGGCCGCCTTCGTCCCAACCAAGCAGGACGCAGGCTTCCTCGCCATGCAGCAGCAACACCGCGGGCAGCAAGGCGGTGTCGATCCTGTCCAGGGCGCGCCGCCCCAACTTGGCGGCCAGACCGGCGCGCGCCGCGGCGCGGGCAAATAATCCCGGGGTCAATTGCCCGGCCTCGAGTGGCAATCCAGCAGTCAAGGCCGCACGTGTGCTGGGACGACCATGAATCCGTGTCAACTCGACCAGACAGTCCAGCAACGGATCATGGTGCAAAAGATCTTCCCGAATATCGGATAAACCGACTCCCCCGCTGATGCTCATTGTTTTTTCCTGTTGTTGCCGACAATTTTAGTGCCCGAAAAATTCCTGGGTGCCAAGAATTGTAAATTGGGCGCAAACAGACAATGTCGGTTTGTATCCTGCACACTTGCCTAAACCGCGTAGACCGGGAGCCGCCGGGTCACGCTCTGGTTTTTCAGGCGCACATAGACCGGCAGACCGTTCGCGAATGGCGGCAGATCCTCGCCGGCGATCAAGGGCGCCAGGTAACGCCGGCAGGCTTCGGTAATATGGAAGCCATCCGCCGAAATGAACTCCGGCGGCAGACGACGCTCCACATTGGCCAGGGCCGCCAGCGGTGCAGTGCGGATTTCCCAGCGATAAGGCGCATCGGACAAGCGGTGCAGGATCGGCGCCACATCGCTTTCGCCGGCCAGTGCCAGGCGCAATGCGGCCGCGCCCAGCGCATGCGCCTGCGCCACATCCACCGCCGAAGCCAGGTGACGCGCCGAGCGTTGCAGATAATCAGCCACCGCCAGATGCTGCTTGTAACCCAGGTGCACTTCCACCATGTCGGCAATGTAGCGCCCGACCGTGCCGGCGCGGCGGCTAGAAACACCAAAATTGCACCCCCCGGCATCGCACAGCCCCTCTGCCGTCACCACCACGCAATAACCATAGGTTTCGACACAGTGCCTAACCCGAGCCAGGAATTTGCGGTCATCAAACCCCACTTCCGGCAGCAGCAGAATGTGCGGCGGCTCCCCCTCGGCTTCACTGGCCAACCCCGCAGCGGCTGTAATCCAGCCGGCGTGCCGCCCCATCACTTCGAGCACGAACACCTTGGTCGAAGTCTGCGACATGGAGGCCACGTCATAACCCGCTTCGCGCACCGAGGTGGCGATATATTTCGCGACCGAACCAAAGCCTGGACAGCAATCGGTCAGCACCATGTCGTTATCAACGGTTTTGGGGATGCCGATCACCCGCAACGGCTGGCCGATTTCTCGCATCATTTGCGACAGGTGCCAGGCCGCGCCCATCGACCCTTCACCCCCGTTGATGAAGAAATAACCGATATCATGCGCCGCCAGAACCGCTGCCAGGCGCTCATACATGGCGCGATGCGTGGCCAGCGGCCCGAGGTGGAAACGACTCGAACCGAACGCGCCACCCGGCGTCTGGCGCAGGCGGGCGATGTCGGCGTCACTTTCCAGGCTGGTATCGATCAGATCCTCGCGCAAAGCGCCCAAGATACCGTCGCGCCCGGCATAGACCTGGCCGATGCGCGTCGGATCGGCGAGGTGCTGACGGCGCGCTTCCTCGATCAGGCCGCACGCCGTCGCATTGATGACGGCGGTGGCGCCTCCTGACTGCGCGTAGAAGGCGTTGATTGCCGCCATAGCTGCCTTACTTCAGCGCATTGAACGCGGCGGTCGTGATTTCATCGACGCTGCCGACACCGGCAATCTTGCGCACTTTCGGCGCGGCGGCATCGCCGGTCGCCGCCCATTGACCATAGAAATCGACCAGTGGCTTGGTTTGCGCGTGGTAAATCTCCAGCCGCTTCTTGACCGTTTCTTCCTTGTCATCGTCACGCTGCACCAGGTCTTCACCAGTGACATCGTCCTTGCCTGCGACCTTGGGCGGGTTGAACTTGACGTGATAAGTGCGGCCCGAAGACAGGTGGGCGCGGCGCCCGGCCATGCGTTCGATGATGTCGCTATCCGGCACATCGATTTCAAGCACGAACTCGATCGGCACACCGGCATCCTTCATCGCCTGCGCCTGCGGAATAGTGCGCGGAAAACCGTCGAACAGGTAGCCGTTCTTGCAGTCGTCCTGGGTCAGGCGATCCTTGACCATGCCGATGATCACGGCATCCGGCACCAGGCCGCCCGCGTCCATGTGCTTCTTGGCTTCCAGACCGAGCGGGGTGCCCGCCTTGACCTGGGCGCGCAGCATGTCGCCGGTGGAAATCTGCGGAATAGCGAATTTTTCACAGATGTACTTGGCTTGCGTACCTTTACCGGCGCCAGGCGCCCCCAAAAGAATCAGTTTCATGAGAAGTCCTTCATAGGAAAAAACCAGAAATTCTTGAATATTCTTGTGCCATCAGCAGCATGCATGGACGCAGCCGGAACGCTCGAACTTACCTGCTAATTCAGGCAGGGTCAAACAGTTTGCGCACGCGGACAGCATCCTCCGGGGTATCCACCCCCGCCGCCGGTGCGGCATCCACCAGCGTGACGCTGATGCGGTAGCCGTGCCACAAAGCACGCAACTGTTCCAGAGCCTCGAACTGCTCGCACGGCGCTTCTTGCAGGCTGGCATAGGCGTTGAGAAAGCTTGCCCGATAAGCATACAGGCCAACGTGTCGGTATGCCGGCAAACCCGCCGGCAAACTGGCTGTACCGTTCGCTGCGAAATGATCGCGGGCGTAGGGCATCGGGGCGCGTGAGAAATACAGCGCATCGCCATCGGCACGGCAGACCACCTTAACCACATTGGGATTGAAGAAATCCGCCGCCACGGTCAGCGGATGTACCACCGTCGCGATATCCGCACCGCTCACTGCCAGCTGCCGCGCCGTCTGCGTGATCAGCTCCGGCTCGATCAACGGCTCGTCGCCTTGCACATTGACCACCAGCGTATCGCTCGCCCAGCCTCGCTGCGCCACCACTTCCGCCAGCCGGTCGGTCCCCGAGGGATGATCCGCGCGCGTCAGGAGCGCTGCCACGCCATGCGCCGTGCAGGCCGCATGCACTTCCGGGTGATCTGTGGCCACCCACACCTCTTCCGCGCCCGACAAACGTGCACGCTCGGCAACGCGCACCACCATCGGCTTGCCACCGAGATCAAGCAGGGGCTTGGCGGGCAGACGCGAAGAAGCGTAACGCGCCGGAATGACCACCTTGAACGCGGGCAGCACGCTCACGCTTCGTCTGCCAGCTGGCGTGCTTCGTCGGCGAGCATCACGGGAATGTCGTCGCGGATCGGGTAGGCCAGGCGACAGGGTTTGCACACCAGCTCCTGCTCCGCCTTGCGGTAGTCGAGCGGGCCTTTACACAGGGGGCAGACCAGAATTTCAAGCAGACGAGCATCCACGTAGTTTCTCCACGATCAAATCCATCAAGGCCGGCGGCAACTGGGCCGTCACCGGCAACACCCAGGCCTCAGCCACGGCTTCAGACAAGGGGAGAGCGGCGCATTTTACTGCATCCTTCTCGGTCATCAGCAGTACGGTCTGCGGCCCGAAGGCGAGATCGGCCAGCTGATACGGCTGATGATCTGCAAACGCATGCGCCTCGAACTGCAGCCCCACGGCGCGCAGCGTCGCAAAAAACCGCTCCGGATGGCCAATACCGGCAATGGCATGCACGTTTTTCCCGGCCAGCCGGGTCACCAACTCGGCCGCCGGACACCGCTGCTGCGGTGATCCCAGGCGATAAAAGCCGTCCGTTTGCAATGTCATCGTAAACGCCGGACGCCCCAGCGCCAACGCATCCACCGCACAGCCATTGCCGACCACCGCATCCACCTGCGCCAGACGCGCCAGTGGCTCACGCAACGGCCCCAAGGGCAAACGCCAGCCGTTACCGGCCCCACGCGCATCGAATACGGCAATTTCCACATCGCGCGCCAGACGATAGTGCTGCAAACCGTCATCGCATAGCAGCACGTTCACCTCCGGATGCGCCGCCAGCAGGGCACGCCCTGCGGCCGCCCGATCGCGCCCGACCCAGAGCGGACAGCCGCTGCGCCGAGCCAGCAAACACGGTTCATCGCCCACCTCCTGCGGCAGACTGTCGGCCGTCACTGCCCGCACCGCTGTACCAAGATCGGCACCGTAGCCCCGGCTGATGATGCCCGGCTGCCAGCCCCGGGCACGCAGCTGCTCGGCCAAGGCCAGGGTGAGAGGCGTTTTTCCCGCCCCCCCAACAATCAGGTTGCCGACCACCACCACCGGCACCGGCAAATGCCGCCGCGCCGACCAGCGCCGCCGTCCGGCGGAACCCAGGACAAAAAGCAGGTGTAGCGGCCACAACACGAGCCAGCACAAGAACCAGGCAAGAAACCACAACGCCGGCCTCGGCCGGCGTTGGAACCACAATCGCTGCAACCCGTCAGCGCGCATTAATCGGCACTTTGCGTGGCAAACGAGATATGCGGATAACCGGCCGACTGCGCCGCCTGCATCACATCAACGACGCGCTGGTGCGTCGCCTTGGCATCGGCATTGATGACGATCACCGGTTTCTCGCGACCAGCCGCAGCCTGCTGCAGTGCCACCGCGATAGCCTGGTTGTCGCCAGCGGCGAGCGGCACCTTGCTGACCAGAATCTGCCCGGCAGCCGTCACCGCCACATCGATTTCATTAGGCTGTCCGGTCGACTGGGTGGCATCCGCCATCGGCAAATCAATTTCCAGGCCGGCGTATTTCGAATAGGTGGTGGTCAGCATCAGGAAAATGATGATGACCAGCAGCACGTCGATCATCGGAATCAGGTTGATTTCCGGCTCTTCCCACCTGTTATTGCGCTGGAATCGCATGCTTACTTCCGCTCGCCGTGCATGTATTCCACCAGCCGAACCGCCTGCTGTTCCATCTGGATGACGAAGGTATCGACCAACGCCCGGAAATGACGCCAGAAAATCATGGCCGGCACGGCGATGAAAATACCGAAGCCGGTGTTGTAAAGGGCAATCGAAATCCCACTGGCCAACTGCTGCGGACTGCCAGTACCGGGCGTTTGCGAACCGAAGATTTCGATCATCCCGACCACGGTACCGAACAGCCCCATCAGCGGGCTGATCGAAGCGATGGTGCCGAGCGTGGTCAGGTAGCGGTTGAGTTCGTGCGCGACGGCTGCGCCCGCTTCCTCGATTGATTCCTTCATCACCTCACGCGACGTGCCGACATTGCGCAAACCTGCCGCCAGCACCCGTCCCAGGGGGGAATGCCGCTCCAGGTCCGCAAGTAGACGGCTATTGTCGGCACCACGCCGGAACTCACCGACGGCACGCTGCAGCAACCCAGGGGGAACGATCTTGTTGCGGCGCAAGGTCAGCAAGCGTTCGAGGATCAGGGCAACGGCAATGACCGAAGCCAACAATAAGGGCCAGATCGGCCAACCTGCTGCTTTGACGATTTCAAACACGTGCCAATGTCCTTAGAAAATTCAGTCCACAATTTTGCCCTGCCCTGCCCCCCCCGGCAAGACATTCGCTCATGTGCGCAAAAAAGAAAGCGCAGTTGCCGAGGTATTTTCACGTTTTCCCCCAGCTTTATGCGCCATCTCATTGAAAGCACAGGGAGCAGCCCTTTTATCCCCAAAAGCTGTGGATAAGTCTGTGGATGAACTGTGGCAAACCCGACCAAAGCCGCGCCAGAGCGCCTCCCGCCTTATCCTGCCAAAAAACGAGGCATACTTTTAACCTCCTTAAAAATCAATTAGTTATGTTAATTCAACATTGTCAAGCCCATAACCCATGAATTTTTTCCAGTTAAAATCCGGCGATGCACACCCCGCCCTCCGCTGTCAATAACTCTCCACTCAGCATCAGCGTCCTGAACCAGCAGGTCCGCGCGCGACTGGAAGAATCCTTCCCCCTGCTCTGGGTGGCTGGCGAAATATCCAACCTGACCCGGGCTGCGTCTGGCCACCTGTATTTTTCCCTCAAGGACAAGGATGCCCAGGTCCGCTGCGTCATGTGGCGCAGCCGCGCACAAACACTCGGCTGGCAACCGCAGAATGGCGCGCAGGTCGAAGCGCGGGTGCTGGTCTCTTTTTATGAGCCCCGCGGCGAATTTCAATTAAGCGTCGAAGTCCTGCGCCAGGCCGGTCAGGGCGCCTTATTCGAGCGTTTCCTGCGGCTCAAGGCAGCACTCGAAAGCGCCGGCCTGTTTGCCCCGGAACGCAAACGCCCGCTTCCTCCCCAGCCACGCCGCCTGGCCATCGTGACCAGCCTGCAGGCTGCCGCCCTGCGCGATGTCTTGAGCACCCTGGCGCGACGCGCACCGCAACTCAAGATCGACATCTTCCCCACGCCGGTACAGGGCGAAGGTGCCGCCCTCCAGATTGCCGCAGCACTGCAGGCCGCCGGCAACAGCGACTGCCAGCTCGTCATCCTGTGTCGCGGCGGCGGCAGCATCGAAGACCTGTGGTCGTTCAATGAAGAAATCGTCGCCCACGCCATCGCCCACTGTCCGTTACCGGTCATCAGCGGCATCGGACACGAAACCGACTTCACCATCGCCGATTTCGTTGCCGACCAGCGCGCCCCCACTCCCACCGCTGCAGCCGAGCTGGCCGTCCCCGAGCAGGCGCTCGTCTTGCGCCAGCTGGCACAGCAGCAGCATCGCCTGCAACGCGCCTGCCAGCGCCGCCTGGCTGACCTGCAGCAAAGCCTTGACCGACTCGCCCACCGGCTCGTCCATCCCGCCGAAAACCTCGCCCGGCAACGGGAAAAGCTCGACCAGCTGCAACAACGCCTGCAGCGCGCCAGCCAGCGCCTGCACGAACAACGGCACGCCCGTCTGTTGCGCCTGATGGACAACCTCAAGCAACTCGACCCATTGGCCGTGCTCGACCGCGGCTACGCCCTCGTCACCGACGGTAATGCGCAGGCATTACGCAACAGCAGCCAGACCCATCGCGGCGCCCAGCTGCACATCCAGCTGGCCCGTGGCCAGCTGCGGGCGCAGGTCACCGAGGTTGTCGCCCCCGGCGAAGCTGACTAGAATCGAACTCGTCACTAGCGCAACACACATTTGACGCCCCCCCATCAACACAACGGAGAAAACAATGGAACATCAACTGCCCGCCCTGCCGTACCCCAAGGACGCCCTGGCCCCGCACATGTCGGCCGAAACCTTCGACTACCACTACAGCAAGCACCACAACGCCTACGTGGTTAACCTGAACAACCTGATCAAGGGCACCGAGTACGAGAACCTCGACCTCGAAGCCATCGTCAAGAAGGCACCGGCCGGCGGCATCTACAACAACGCCGCCCAGGTCTGGAACCACACCTTCTTCTGGAACTGCATGACCCCGAACGGCGGCGGCGCCCCGACCGGCGCGCTGGCCGAGGCAATCATCGCCAAGTGGGGCTCGCTGGATGCCTTCAAGACCGCCTTCCAGACCGCCGCCGTCGGCAACTTCGGTTCCGGCTGGACCTGGCTGGTGAAAAAGGCCGACGGTTCGCTCGACATCGTCAACATGGGCGCCGCCGGCACCCCGCTGACCACCAGCGACAAGGCCCTGCTCTGCGTCGACGTCTGGGAACACGCCTACTACATCGACTACCGCAACCTGCGCCCGAAGTTCGTCGAAACCTTCCTCAACCATCTGGTCAACTGGAACTTCGTCGCCGCCAACTTCGCCTGACCCGGCGCCGGCATTCCGGCATAAAAACTCGTCAGCCGAGTTTGTAGAAAGAGGGAGCGTTTGGCTCCCTCTTTTCATTGCACTATTGCTTAATAGTCCGTTTTTAGGCCGAAGCAGCCTTTGCAATAAGTCGATGTAAAAGGCAGCAGTGGGCCATGTGTGGCCAACCATCAATCGATCCGGATAGCGATCATCGCGGCGGGAGGGTATGCTAAACACCTCTGCCCGGAGTCGATCAGATCACACACCATGCCGGCTGCTGCTTTTCCTGCGTTGTTATCTTGCCTTGCGCAAGATTTATTCTTCCAAACAGGAGATTGCAGAACATGTTATCCGGCATCCCAATGTTATTCGGCAGAACGGTCACCCGAAAATAAGGTTATACCTCACACTCTCCACCACGGTATACGTATGAAAAAAGAACTTACATGGCGTCAGGCAATTGACGAAGTGCTTGGAGCTTCATCAACCCCTTTGCATTACAAAGAAATCGCTGAGCGGATCATTTCTAGTCAACTCAGATCAAATGTTGGGGCCACGCCAGCCGCGACCGTCAACGCTCAGATCAGTGTTTCAATAAAACATGATGGAGCCGCCTCACCATATGTGCGTATCGCAAAAGGTACTTTTTCTCTTACAAAGGCGACAGCCACGCAACAATCCCATACAAAAGAAAAGCTCACTCCAATCGTCTCAGAATCTGAAGAGTCGGAAGAACAATACGAAATTGTCAGTTCGTTTGGCATGTTCTGGCGCCGTGATGCTATTCAATGGAGTGCAACTCCAAAACTTCTCGGCATGCAGCAATTAGGCGCAACTCCCGTAGATTTCAACAAGCAACTTGGCATCTATTTACTTTATGACGGCCGCGAGGTCATCTATATCGGTCGCACAACAGACCGCCCACTTGGGCGGCGGCTCTATGAGCACACACTTGATCGGCTGGCAGCTCGCTGGGATCGTTTTTCATGGTTCGGTCTCCTGCCAGTTTCCGAATCCGGCCAGCTCGCCTCACTACCAACCACCTATGAAGCGGCAAAAATCATTCCAGCGCTAGAGGCAATTCTGATCGAAGCACTTGAGCCTCGCCAAAACAGGAAGAGGGGTGATGATCTTTCTGCTGTCGAGTTCATCCAAAAGGAAGATCCAGAAATCCACAAGAAGAGGGTCAAAGCATCACTGGAAGCAGCAATTGAAAAGCTTTGAGGTCTAACGATTGACTCCGCCAGACCTTGGGCATAAAGCCGCACAAGGCCGCTCATTCCCACGTTGAACGTCCGCTTTCACAACTCACCAACTTCTGCTTCGGGTCGGCTACTGACATTCAATTGCCGCTCCGTTAACGGCAGCAAAGACCGATAAGCTGCCCCAAAAAATATCCCAGGCTCCAAACCAGACTGGCAAAAAGCAGCGCGCGAATCAGTGGGTCAGCCAGCCAACCGCCGGCACCACCGCCACCCCGGTGGCGATCCACAGGCTCTGGCGGATGAAGCCGTCGCCCTGCTTGTGCAGCAGGGGAAAGATGTCTGCCAGCGCCACGTAGATGAAGCTGGAAGCGGCGATGACCAGCACGTAGGGGAGCGCGACGCTGACTGTGTTCAGAACGAAGAAGCCGAGGGCGCCGCCGAGGACTGCGCTGAGGCTGGAGGCGGCGTTGGCGAGAAAGGCCCGGGTATTGCTCCAGCCGGCATTTTTCAGCAGCAGGAAGTCGCCCATTTCCTGCGGCACTTCGTGCGCGATGATGGCCACGGTGGTGGTGATGCCGAGCATGGGATCGGCGATGAAGGCAGCGGCGATCAGGACGCCATCGACAAAATTGTGGAAGCCGTCGCCCACCAGAATCAGCAGGGGGGCGGTGACGGTAGCGTGGTGTCCGTCGTGCGCCTTGCAGTCGCCGTGTGAATGGCGCCACAAGGCAAGGCGTTCGAGCGTGAAGAAAGCGAAGAGGGTGGCCAGCATGACGGCAAACAGGGTCGTCGCCGGACCTTCGTGATGGTGATGTGCCGACGCAGCGGCAGTGTGCTCGCCGGAGTGCTCATGGTCGTTGTAACCAGCTTCTTCCGCAGGCGCGGCATGCCCTTCCCCGCTGTGCGCACTGTGCGCTTCCCCGGCCGGCCCCACCGTTTCCACTGGCGATTGCAGGCTGTTGAAAGCTTCCGGCAGGACGTGCAGAAATGCGGAGGACAACATCACACCGGCGGCAAACGCCACCAGAATGGCAGTCGCCCGCTGCGACAGACGGAAAACGACGGTTGCTGCAGCCGCCATGCTGATCAGACCACCTACCAGACAGGCAAGCAGGATCATGCTCAAGGTGTGCATTTTTGATTCCGGGGAAAACAGTACGCCAGGGTACCTGGGGCGGCGATGTTATAACAAATCACTGCGTTCGCGCTCGACGCGGATGATGTAACGTTGGATGTCGTGCGCGGCGCCTGGCGGCAGATCAAGGAAAGACACGCCCACCCGCCAGCTTTTAACGCCGTTGCGCCCTTCCACTTCCGTCACATGGCGGACCTCGCCGGTACAGGCGATGGGCACGGTGCCTTCGGCCAGCTGAAAGCTGCAGTCATGCAGCAGGGCACCGCGCTCCAGCCCGGGAATGCGCCGCGCCACCGTCAGACCAATCCCCTCCACGGAAATGTCGTGCACCGGCAGGGTGATGGCCTCTTCCGCCGCTCCAACCCGCGCCTGAAAATCGAGGGGACGGCTGCGCGGAGTCAGGATGCGGAAGCTCTCCCGCCGCTGCAGGCGCAGGATGAACGGCGGCAGTTGTGCCACCAGGGCCAGACGCCCGGCATAGGACACCGGGCGGACTTCTTCGACCGCAAACTGCACCAGCACCCCTTCCGGGCGCGCCACGAAGGTGCACTGTCCCCAGTCGAGCAGGTGCCGGTTGAGGATTTCCGAGCCGCCCCGGTCAAACACCAGCTCCCCCCGCTCGGCGTTTGCCGCCAGCAGGGTGGTCAGCATCAGCTCCTGACCAAAGTGCACCGTAAACCGCTCGCCGGCGCGGGCCAGTCCTTCCAGCGTCAAGGCAATCGCACGGCGGCCGGTAATGTGAAAGCGTTCTTCGAGTTCTGCCTCGGAAAGTTGCGCCAGCTGGCTCATGCGCCCTCCAGCACGCGCAGCAAGGAAGCGGTGTCCTCCTTGCCCCAACCGGCACCCATCAGGGCATTCAGTTGCTGCCCGACGCTGGCGGCCAGAGGCACGACCACCCCGCTTTGCCGTGCCGCCGCCAGCAGCAGACCGAAATCCTTGTGGTGCAGACGCGCCTCGATCCCGGCGGCAAAATTGCGCTCCACCATCCGCTGGCCCATCACATCGAGCACGCGCGAGGCTGCGGAGCCCCCTGCCAGGGCAGTGCGCACCTTGCCCACATCGACGCCGGCGGCGCGCGCCAGATGCATGGCCTCGGCGACCGCCTCGATGGCCGCCACCATGATCATCTGGTTGCAGGCTTTTGCGACCTGCCCCGCCCCGGCTGCGCCCACATGCACGATGCGCTGCCCCAGTTTTTCCAGCAAAGGCTGAACCCGCGCCAGAATCGCTGCTTCACCGCCAACCATGATCGCCAGCGTGGCCGCTTCCGCCCCCTGCACGCCACCAGACACCGGCGCGTCGAGCATATGGATACCTTTCCCGGCAAGCTGCGTCGCAATCGCGCGCGCCACATCCGGTGCGATGGTCGAACAGTCGACCACGATCGAATCGGCTGCCAGCCCGTGCACCAGCCCCTCTTCGCCCAATACCACCGCCTGCACGTCGGCGCTGGAGGTGACCATGGTGAACACCACCTCACACGCGGCGCCGAGGGCTGCCGGTGTCGCATGCACCTGGGCCGGCAGACCGACCGTACTGTGCGGACGCCGTGCCCAGACATGCAGCGCATGCCCGGCCTGTGCCAAATGCAGTGCCATGGGCCGTCCCATCACGCCCAGACCGATGAATCCCACTTTCATTGCACACCTCCGGCCAACTGTTCCAGCACGCGCAATACCGCCACCGAGTCGTCCTCGCCCAGCCCCTGCGCCACCGCCGCAGAGAACAACTGCGCTGCCACGGCGGTTCCTGGCAGGCCAACATGCAGTTCGTGCGCCGTCTGCAGGACGATGTTGAGATCCTTCTCGTGCATCCAGCTTTTGAAGCCCGGCTTGAAATTACGTTCGATCATGCGCTGACCGTGATTCTCGAGAATTTTCGACGCAGCAAAACCACCCAGCAGGGCCTCGCGCACCTTGGCGGCATCGACGCCGTTTTTCTGCGCAAAATTCACCGCTTCCGCCACCGCAACCACACCCATGCCGGTCACGACCTGATTCGCGGCTTTGGCCACCTGCCCTGCCCCCGGCCCGCCGACATGGACAATGTTGCCGCCCATGCACTGAAACGCCGGCAAGGCGCGGGCAAAGGCCGTTTCCGAGCCGCCCGCCATGATCGACAAAGTACCGGCAATCGCCCCCGGTTCGCCGCCAGACACGGGCGCATCGACAAAATCGATGCCGCTTTCTGCCAGTTCGGCATGAATGGCGCGGGCCGCTGCCGGCGCAATGGTGCTCATATCCACCGCCACCAGCCCGGGCTGCGCCTGACGGGCCAGCGCCCGCATGACCTCGGCCACATCCGGCGCATCGGCCACCATGGAAATCACCAGCGCCTGCCCCGTCGCAAGCTCGGGCAGGCTGGCCGCCACCGCGGCCCCGGCGGCCTGCAGCGGCGCTACCGACTCCAGCCGCCGCGCCCATACCGTCACGGTATGTCCCGCCCGCAACAAATTAAGGGCCATCGGCCGCCCCATGATGCCCAACCCGACAAACCCGATGCGCATGCATCCTCCTTCGACGCTGAAATTCCCGGTTAACAAGCGGTCCTCTTCACTGCGCGGCAGATGCACCCACAGTTCGCCCACCGCACCGCCCATGATCTGGCTGCTAGATAACGCCGATCCCGACCGCTGTCAATGCGCCGCCCACAGACAAAAACGGGGTGGGCGGTGCCTTGAGCCACCACCCACCCCGATCACTTCCATCCTTCGCTCAGCCGGATAAACGTTGCTGCATCGCCTCCAGCTGGCGGACGTGGTCAGCTTCTTCTTCCACGAACTCCTGCGCCATGGCCACCACACGCGGATCGGCAGATGCATCGGCAACGCTCTGGTAATACGCCAGCCCCTGTCGCTCGCTCGCCAGCGCCAGTTCCAGCGCCGACGGCACGTCCATCAAGGCATCAACGCCCCACCAGGCCGCCGCTTCCGGCGACTCGCCATCCGGCCAGTCGTAGCCATCGGCGGGCAGTTCGCTGATGTAGCGGAAGCCGCCCCGGGCCATAGCCTCCTTCAGATGCAGGCGGGAAAAATCGGCAAACTGGCGGAACAGGGCAGACACTTCGGCATTACCCAGGGTGTCGAGATGGTCGGCCAGCTCATCGAAGCGGCGGGCGGCCTCGGCTTCGAGGCGGACGGCATGGGCGAGAAAGCGGCGGATACTGTCCATCTCCACCTCAACCGAATTTGAACAGGATGCCGAAACCACCGCGCGGGTAGTTCCAATCCACGTTGTTCTGGTCGCAAATCAGGCGGCAGGTGCCGCATTCGAGGCAGCCATCCACCACCAGCTCGATCCCGCCCGCCGGATCGGCACGCCAGCAGCCCGCCGGACAACAGACGGTGCAGGCCTTGGCATCACAACTGACGCAGGTGCTTTCGTTGCGCACGCGGATGTGCGGACGCCCGGTATCGACCCGATAGCGGTTCTGGAACAGTTTTTCCTCGACATTGAGTGTCGGAGGCACAAAGGTGGCGCTCATCTGAAAGCCCTCCAAAAGCGGTAGGCGTCTCCCAGCAGGCCCAGCAGCGAACGCTTGCCCTTGAGATCGGCCATGATTTTCTGTTGTTTGGCACGTTTGCTGACGCCATCGACCGTCAGCAGCTCGCGCGCGGCATCACCGAGGAAGCGCGGATACATGCCCAGCATATGCGGCTGTTCCGTCAGCAGGGTTGGCACATCCTGATACTTTTTCAGGTCGGCCATGACGAAGCTGTCATCGAGTGTACGTTTGTAGGCCGCCAGATTGGCGGCGCTATACGGTTTGCCGGCAGCTTTGAGCGCAATCAGGGTTTCCGCCGCCATGCGCCCGGAGGTCATTGCCAGGTTGGAGCCTTCGCGGTGCACGGCATTGACGAAGCCGGCCGCGTCGCCAACGATCATCCAGCCGTCGCCGTACAACTGCGGCAGGGCCTTGTAGCCACCTTCCGGAATCAGGTGCGCGGAATACTCTTTCATTTCCGCCCCTTCGATCAGTGGCTTGATCGTGGGATGACGCTTCAGCCCTTCCAGCAGTTGATAGGGCGTCAGCGACTGCTTTTTCATATCGGACAGCATGCAGCCGATGCCGATCGCCAGCGAGTCCTTGTTGGTGTACAGGAAGCCGGTCCCCAGCATGCCGTGGGTGACGTTGCCGGCAATTTCGATCACCACCCCTTGCGTGCCGCTGATGTTGAAGCGCGCATCCACCGTTTCCTTGGGCAGGAACAGCACTTCCTTCACGGCCAGCGCCATGTCGTCCGCCGTGATCTCCGGCCGCAGCCCGGCACGACTGCCGACCAGGGCATTGGCGCCATCAGCGAGAATCACGCAATCCGCGTAAATATCGCCTTTCTCGCGCTCGGTGCGCACACCGATCACCTTGCCCGAGCCATTGCGCAGCAGCTCGGTCACCGTGGTTTCGCACACCACCAGAGCGCCGGCCTTTTTGACCTGATCGGAAAACCAGCGGTCAAAACGGGCGCGGATGATGGTGTAGCGGTTGTACGGTTCCTGCGAAAAGCGGGCGTCGCGATAGCTCATGCCGGTGCAGGTCTGATCTTCATCCATCAGCCACATGCGCTGTTCGATGATGTGCCGTTCGAGCGGGCAGGTCTCGCGAAAATCGGGAATGATCTTTTCCAGGGCATCGGCGTACAGGATCGCCCCCTGCACGTTCTTGGTGCCCGGCGATTCGCCGCGCTCCAGCTGCAGCACCGACAGCCCGGCCTTGGCCAGGGTGTAGGCGGCGCCATTGCCCGCCGGGCCGGCACCGACCACGATGACGTCAAATTTTTCCATTAGCGTGCTCCCTCATCCTGTGCCGCCGCACCTTGTCGTGCCCGCGCCGCAGCCAGGCGTTTCTCAAATGCCGCCTGCAGCGCCGGCAGCAATTCAAGGGCGTTACCGACCAGGGCGTAATTGGCGAAATCGAAAATCGGCGCATTGGCATCGACGTTGATGGCCGCAATGGCATCCGCCCCCTCCATGCCGACCCGGTGCTGCACCGCGCCGGAGATGCCGGCAGCTATGTACAGTTTGGGCCGCACCGTCTTGCCCGACTGTCCGACCTGCCGTTCCGGGTCAGTCCAGCCGGCATGTACGGCCGGACGCGATGCCCCGACTTCGGCCCCCAGCACCTTGGCCAGCGCAAACACTTTCGCGAAGTTTTCCGGTTTCGCCAGGCCGCGCCCGCCAGACACGATGAAGTCGGCAAAAGCCAGTTGCGGTTTGTCCGCCCGGGCATCGGGAATGAAATCGATGACCTTGGTCACGACCGCCTCTTCCACCAGGGAGAAAGGATGCTCGATGACGCGAATCGTGCGGCCGCTCTGCCGGGCCGGCATCGGCATCACGCGCGGCCGCACGGTTGCCATCTGCGGCCGGGTCGCCAGATTGACGATGGTGCACATCAGGCTGCCGCCAAAGGTCGGCCGACTGGAGAGCAGCGATTTGTCGCTGGGGTCGATTTCCAGCCCGGTGCAATCGGCGGTCAGCCCGGTGAGCAAGGTGGTCGCCACCGAACCGGCCAGATCGCGCCCTTGCGCCGTCGCGCCCAGAAGCAGGATTTCCGGTTGGTAAGCATTCACCAACTCGGTCATCCCCACCGTGTAGGTCTGATTGCGGTAATCGGCCAGCACGTCGCTTTGCATCAGGTAGCACAAATCGGCGCCATAGCAGGCCGCTTCATCCACCAGGGCGCGCACTTCCGGTGCGGTGCCACCGAGGATGGCGACCGCCAGCTCGCAGCCCAGGGTATCAGCCAGCTTGCGTCCCTTGCCCAGCAGTTCCCAGGACACGGGATGGACATGGCCGTGTTCGTGCTCGACGAACACCCAGACATTCTTGTACGACTTGAAGCGTTCGGGCAGAACGCGCTTGGGTTTCTTGATCGGCTTGGCGATATCGGTATCGTCGCTCATGCGCTTTCTCCTTGTGGTGCCGCAAGGCCCGAGTCCTGCCCGGCCAGTTGATCGAGATGGGCCAGCAACTCGCCTTCCAGTTGCGGGAAGTCGGCAAACAGTTTGTCCACGAACGCTTCGGCCATTTCCGCCGGGGTCGCCCCTTCGATGCGCTGCGCCTTCACCGCCTTGGGTTTCGGCCCGAACACCTGGGCAACAGCAGTCGGCGAGCCTTTCAGACCAACCTGCGTCAGATCGGTGATGCCCGCACCATCGCGGTTCCAGATTTCCACTTCCTGCCGTGCCGCACGGAACATGCCCGGCATGTCGGCAAAGCGCATTTCATTGCCGCCTTCAAGCATGGTAATGACCGCCGGCAAAGCCGATTGCAGCACCTGCACGCCGCCTTCCGCACGCCGTTCGACCACCAGCCGACGCGCCGCCGGATCGAGTTCGCGGATTTTGGACACATAGGTCAGCAGCTGATAACCGAGACGGATGGCAATCCCCGGCCCAACTTGCGCGGTATCGCCGTCGATGGTCTGCTTGCCGGTGAAGATGAGGTCGAGCGGCTGGCGCTCGTTAAGAGTGCGCAGGGCGGAAGCCAGCACAAAAGATGTGGCCAGGGTATCGGCCCCGGAAAACACCTTGTCGGTGATCAGGATGGCGTGATCGGCGCCAAACGACAGACACTTGCGCAGCGCCTCTTCGGCCGGCGGCGGCCCCATGGTCAGCACGGTCACGGTGGCACCGGTGGCATCCTTGATGCGCAGCGCCTCTTCCAGCGCGAACAGATCGAAGGGATTGACGATGGCCGGCACCCCCTGACGCATGATGGTATTGGTCACCGGATGCACGCGAATCTGCGCACTATCCGGTACTTGCTTGATACAAACGGCAATATGCATGGTTGATCCCGATTCAATGAAAAAGAGCGGGCCGGAAAAAAACGGCCATTTTAGAGTTTCCTGATCGTTCAGTCATGTTTCACGCGCAGATTTCAGGAGTGATCCCCTGTTCAGAGCTGAAACCGGTAGCCCACCCCGATTTCAGTCAGGATGTGGCGCGGCTGGGCAGGATTGCTTTCGATTTTCTGCCGCAGATGGCCGACGTACACCCGCAGATACTGATGGTTTTCCACCGCCTGCCCACCCCAGACCTGAGCCAGCAGGTGCCGATGTGTCAGCACTCGTCCCGGGTGGGCGGCCAGATAGGCCAGCAGACGGTATTCAATCTGCGTCAGATGTAGCGGCATGCCCGCCTTGCTCACCGTACGCCGGACGCAGTCGATCTCGAAGTCGCCGAAACACAGCTGTGCCTCGGCCACCACCCCCTCCGGCCGCCGACGCAACAGGGCACGTACCCGTGCCAGCAATTCGGCCATGCCGAAAGGTTTGCTCAGGTAATCATCGGCACCGGCATCGAGCGCATCCACCTTGCTGTCCTCGGCGCTGCGGGCTGAAAGAATCAGGATCGGCGTAGCAGACCAGGCGCGCAGATCACGAATGAAATCAACCCCGTCGCGATCCGGCAGACCCAGATCGAGAATGATCACATCTGGCTTGCGCTGCGCCACCTGTTCGCCCGCACGCGCCGCTGTCGCGGCCTCGCAGGCGGCGAAGCCTTCGCATTCGAGGGCCAGGACCACGGTTTCACGAATCTGTCGTTCATCTTCAACGACCAAGATCAAGGGCTGCTCGCTCATCCCGCTTCCATCCCCGGCATGCATGCCGGCGCTTCCCCCAGGGGTAGGCGGAGGACGACGCAACTGCCCCCAGCGGCCGGCCGGGTCGCCTCGATACTGCCGCCGTGCGCTCTGGCAATGCTCTGGGCAATCGACAAGCCCAGCCCGGTACCGGCAATGTCCGATTCCGTCTGGCCGCGCTGAAAAGCCGTAAACAAGCGGGCCGCATCCGCCGGATCAATCCCCTGGCCCGCATCACACACCGCCAGCAGCAGCTCGCAGCCGGTACGACTGACATCGACCGTCACGGGCTGATCCGGCGGCGAATACTTGGCCGCATTGTCGAGCAGATTCCAGAGCGCCCGCTCCAGCAGCACGGCATCGATATTCACCGGCGGCAGCTCAGCCGCGATCTGTATCGCGAACTGGCGCTGCGGCCACTGACTGCGCGCCTGCTGCAAAGTCACCCCGACGATTTCCTCGATCGGCTGCCAGGCGCGTTTCAGCTCCACCGCGCCACTGGCGAGGCGCGCCATGTCGAGCAGATTATTCATCTGCCGGCTCAAAGCCAGGGCCTGCTGGCGCAAGGTTTCCAGCAGCGCAGCCTGGCGCTCCGGTGGCAATCTGCCCATCTGCAGGGTTTCTGCCTGACTGACCAGGGCCGTCAAGGGCGTGCGCAAATCATGCGACAAGGCCGCCAGGATCGAACTGCGCAGCGCTTCCGCCGCATGCTTCAACTCGGCGGCCCGCATCTGCTCCGACAGCTCGGCCCTTTCCCGGCTCTGTCGCCGCAGCAGTTCAGCGTGCCGACGCAAACGCGTGGTGACTTGACCGGCAGACAGCGCAATCAGCAGCAGTACGCCCGGCACCAGCCATTCCCGGCGATCTGCATCCGCAGCGAAGATGACGTGATACGCCACCCCTCCCACCAAAGCGGCCAGTACGGCCGGCCCCGTACCGTAACTGATGGCCAGCACCACGGCGGCCAGGGCGTACAGCAAAGCCGCGCCCGCCGGCGTCACCGCCTGCTGCCAGGGCGCGAGCAACAGCGTGCCCAACGTCGCGGCCAGTGCTGCCCACATATAGCCGGCCCAACCGGCAGAAAACGGCTCCTGTTTCATAACGCCCGATGCTAGAGCTTGCAGTATAAAAATGCCATCAAAGACCCAGCGGTACGCACTGTTGCAAACCGTTACTTGAGCTTCAGCATCCGGGCCTTTATCGTTCACCCATGTGCTGACCAGACATCAGCCCTGACGGTGAAAACCCTCCTCTCCCTCACCCCAACACCGTCCGAAAGCCCTGTACATCCCCCAGTACAGGGCTTTCTTCTTTTCCCCCGGCAGATTTACCAGGCAGGCGTTTCCACCGCAGCCGGCGGTGGCGGTTCGGGCAACCAGGCTCCACTAGCGCCATACACGGCCAGAACAGCCAGGGCAAGCGCCACCACGAAAGCAATCCAGCCGCCTCCACGTGCCGATTCTCCGTGCGCTGAGTCTTTCCAGCCCAGCACCATCGGCTTGACCAGGTTGTCCTTCTTGATATGCGCGTAGAACAGGATCGCCGCCACATGCAAAGCCACCAGCGCCAGCAGGACATTCACCGCCAGGAGGTGCCAGCGGGTGGCCAGGTTGCTCAGATCGCGCCCGACCAGATCGTAGAGCGGCCCGACAAAGGCAATGTCGTCGTTGGCCACCAAGCCCGTCAGTGCCTGGAACAGCGGTACAGCCAGCAAAGCCAATACCGAACAGGCACCGAGTGGATTATGCCCAGGCGCATGCCATTGGCCGCGCAGATAGGCAGCCACTTTGGCCGGCGTTGGAAAAAACCCGGCAAAGCGCGCATAGGTCGACCCCATGACGCCCCAGAGCAGGCGGAAGACAAGCAAACCAAGCACCAGCAGGCCGAGCCGACCATGCCACTCCATCCAGCTGCCACCGGCCTTGCCCGTGACGACCAGGGCAACGATGGCAAGCACCAGCAGCCAGTGGAAAAGGCGGGTGGGCAAATCCCAGATCAGAATCTTGCGTGTTTCAGACATCGCGATCTCCGTCAGTAATGAGCAAAAAAGGGCGCCTCACGGCGCCCCCATAGTCATTCCAGAAAAATTACTTGGCCCGGTAATCGTCGTGGCAGCTCTTGCAGGTGCCGCCCACCGCACCGAATGCAGTCTTCACGGCAGCAGCGTCCCCCGTAGCGGCCGCCTTGGCCAGATCATTGGCAGCCTGATTGAACTCACCGGCAATCTTGCCCACTTTCGCACCTTCGGTGAAGAAAGCCGGCTTGACGCGGGTATCCACCCAGCCCTTGCCCTTGTCGCTACCCGGCAGATAGAGCGAACCCATGCCCGAATTGGCAATCGCCTGCAGCACGGTCGCTGCCTTCAGCACTTCTTCCTTGTTGTAGGTGCCTTTCAGGTTGCTGTCGATGCGAGCCATGCTCCAGCCCATAGTGGCGTAAGCCGACTGGCGCCATTTGATGGCATCTTCAACTTTCACCTGGGCGTGCGCCGTCGCGGTCAAAGCCGTAGCCAGGGCAGCAAGAAGGATTTTGGTTTTCATGGCATATCTCCGTTGTGACTAGAAAAAACGAGATCCCGTCGCACACGGCGCAGGATCAAGCTAGCGGACGATTGTAACTCACAGCATTGTCATACAGCACTTCCTGATACAGACTGATACACAAGCCCCTTGAATCTGCCCACACCCATAAAAACAAAACCCCGGCCACACTGTGCCGGGGTTTCATGTTCAGGACCGGCGCTTAAGCACGCACGGCCTTCAGTGCCGCATTCAGCGTCGGGCTCGGGCGCATGACAGCCTTGCATTTTTCAGCATCCGCCTTGTAGTAGCCGCCGATATCAACCGGCTTACCTTGCACGCTCTTCAATTCCGCGACGATGGTTGCCTCACCATCGGACAGGACCTTGGCCAGCTTGGCAAAATGCGCGGCAAGCTCAGCGTCTTCCTTCTGCGCCGCCAGCTCCTGCGCCCAGTACATAGCGAGGTAGAACTGCGAGCCGCGATTGTCGAGTTCGCCAGTCTTCGGCGAGGGCGACTTGTTGTTGTCGAGCAACTTGCCGGTGGCAGCATCCAGCGTCTTGGCCAGCAACTTGGCGCGCGGGTTGTTCTCCTTGAGCCCCAGGTCTTCCAGCGATACCGCCAGGGCCAGGAACTCACCCAGCGAATCCCAGCGCAGGTGGTTTTCCTGCGTCAGCTGCTGCACGTGCTTCGGGGCCGAGCCGCCGGCACCGGTTTCATACATGCCGCCGCCGTTCATCAGCGGGACGATGGACAGCATCTTGGCCGAGGTACCCAGTTCCATGATCGGGAACAGGTCGGTCAGGTAGTCGCGCAGGATGTTGCCGGTGACGGAAATGGTGTCGAGACCGCGGGCAACGCGTTCAAGCGTGAAGCGCATGGCGCGCACCTGGCTCATGACATGAATTTCCAGGCCGCTGGTGTCGTGATCCTTGAGGTATTTGTTGACCTTCTTGATCAGCTCGGCTTCGTGCGGACGGTAGGGATCGAGCCAGAAGACGGCCGGCATGCCTGAATTGCGGGCACGGGTAACGGCCAACTTGACCCAGTCGCGGATCGGCGCGTCCTTGACCTGACACATGCGCCAGATATCGCCCTGCTCGACGTTCTGCGTCAGCAGGACTTCACCAGTGTCGATGTCAACGATATTGGCGATACCGTCTTCGGCGATCTCGAACGTCTTGTCGTGCGAGCCATACTCTTCGGCTTTTTGCGCCATCAGACCAACGTTGGGCACGGTCCCCATGGTGCGCGGATCGAAATTGCCGTTCCACTTGCAGAAGTTGATCATCTCCTGGTAGATGCGGGCAAAGGTCGATTCCGGCATCACGCACTTGCTGTCGTACTGCTTGCCGTCAGAGCCCCACATTTTGCCACCTTGGCGCATCATGGCCGGCATCGAGGCGTCGACGATGATGTCGTTGGGCGAATGGAAATTGGTGATGCCCTTGGCGGAATCCACCATGGCCAGCTCAGGACGGTGTTCGTGGCAGGCGTGCAGATCGCGGATGATCTCGTCGTGCTTCGATTCGGGCAGCGTCTTGATCTTTTCGTACAGATCGACCATGCCGTTATTCACATTGACGCCCAGCTCCTCGAAGGTCTTGGCGTGCTTGGCGAAGGCATCCTTGTAGTAGATCTTGACGCAGTGACCGAAGACGATCGGGTGCGACACCTTCATCATGGTCGCCTTGACGTGCAGGGAGAACAGGATGCCAGCCTGACGACAGTCTTCCAGTTCCTTCTCGTAAAACTCGCACAAGGCCTTCTTGCTCATGAACATCGAGTCGATGATCTCGCCTTCGAGCAGCTTCACTTCCGGCTTCAGCACGGTGGTTTTGCCACCTTTGCCGATCAGTTCCATGCGCACCCGGCGCGCCTTGTCCAGAGTCATGGACTTTTCGCCGTGGTAGAAGTCGCCATGATGCATGTGCGACACATGGGTCTGCGACCACTGCTTCCATTCACCCATGGAATGCGGATGCTTCTTGGCAAAATTCTTCACCGCCTGCGGCGCGCGGCGGTCGGAGTTACCCTCGCGCAGTACCGGATTCACCGCCGAACCCAGGCAGCGGCCATAACGCGCACGGATTTCCTTTTCTTCGTCGGTGGTCGGATTTTCCGGATAGTCGGGCAGCTTGTAGCCCTTTTCCTGCAATTCCTTGATACACGCCTTCAGCTGTGCCACCGAGGCAGAAATGTTGGGCAACTTGATGATGTTCGCGTCCGGATCCAGCGTCTTCTTGCCCAGCTCAGCCAAGGTGTTGGGCAGGCGCTGCGCCTCTTCCAGGTACTCGGGGAATTCGGAAATCACCCGCGCCGAGACGGAAATATCGGCCTTTTCGACCGTGATGCCCGCCGGTTCGGTAAAGGTGCGGATGATCGGCAAAAAAGCACAAGTCGCCAGCAGCGGCGCCTCGTCGGTAAGCGTATAGATGATCTTGGATTTGCCTTGCGACATGCTAACCCCCTGAGATGGTTTCAATATGCGAGCCGGCACGATACGCCCGCTCCCTTGCACAACACTTACAAAACCCTGGGAGTATCGCGAAGGGGGGCCGCGTGGTCAACGGTGCAAATCAATTTCACAATATGAAAGAGCAATCAGAGCATGAAGTTGCCAGACTCTCCCTTGGTCACCAACCGGGCGTCAATCAGAAGAGCTGCCTGCCGCAAGAAAACAAAACGCCCCATCGCAGCCATCGCACGAAAGGGCTTGTGCGAGTGCTGCGATGGGGCGTTACCCGGTTTTTATTCTGCGCTCAGAGACTTTCGTCCGGGCGCAGGAAGCGCCATTGACCCGGCGCCAGTTTATCCAGGCGCAGATGCCCGATACGGGTGCGCAACACGCCCTTCACCGTCAGCCCGACTGCCTCGCACATCCGCCGCAAGGGGCGCTTCTGTCCTTCACGCACGATGAAATGCAGTTGGCCGGGATCGAGTTGCTTGACCCAGGTTTTACCCAACGAACGGCCATCGAGCGACAGGCCCTCGCGCAACAGCTCCAGGTTCTTGCGGCTCAACTCGCCACTGATGCGCACCAGATATTCCCGCTCCAGCTCACGCTCATCGGCCAACAGACGGCGTGCCGTGCCGCCGCTGCGCATCAGCACCAGGAGGCCGCTGTTTTCGGTTTCCAGGCGTCCAGCAGCAACCAGATTACGTAACATCCAGGGCTGCAGCGCCGGATCGCCCGGCTGCGGCAGGCGGTTTTCTTCACTCAGCAATGTCAGCGCAGCGGTTTCTGCCGTCCCGCGCTCACAACTGTAGCCGGCCGGCTTGTGCAGAAGGAAAATCACCTCACGCGGCGCCGGCACGCTGCTCACCCCCTCGTCCTGACGCACCTCAATCTGCACGTCAGGGGCCACGCGCGCGCCGAGTTGGCCAATGCGCACTCCATCAACCCAGACCCAGCCGCGCTCGATCCAGAGATCTGCCTCACGCCGTGAGGCCAGGCCGCGCTCAACCATGATCTTGGACAAGCGCACGCCGCTGGGCGCAGGCAAGCCTGCCGCCGGTTCGCCCACCGGGCGCTGCGCCTTGGCTACCGCGGTTTTTACCCCTGCGCTGCTCTTGCCGGCACCACCCAGCCACTTACCGGGCCCAGCTTTTCTGCTGCCGTCTGGCGCGGGCGTCCTGGCGGTTTTCTTACCGGGCGCCCAAGCCTCCGAGCCCGCTGCCGATGCTTTCCGTGCACCACCCTCCCCTGGCTTCGATGAACGCTGAGCTTCCGTTGCACGCGTCTGCCCGCGCTCACCTGTGCGCAGTGTCCACGGTGACTGGGGCGCATTTTCCGGGGAGGCCGCCGCCGGCGCCTCCTGCGGCCTGGGGCGACGCGTCAACGCACCGCCACGTACCGGGCGCTTGCGATTCGCTGCCACCGCCGCGCCAGCAAGACCCAGACGACCACTGACCGGCACCGGATCGGCTGGCTCTGCCGCCACTGGGGCAGGCGCAACGGCCAGCTCGACTACCCTGGCAGCAGGTTCTGCCGCCGGTTCAGCTGCCTTCCGCGCCGGCTTCTTGGGTGCAACAGCCTCCGGCTTGCGCCATTTGGCCCACGGATCGTCGGCCTGGCTCATTGCAGATCGAGCAGTTCGACTTCGAAAATCAGCGTCGCATTCGGTGGAATCACGCCGCCAGCGCCGCGTGCGCCATACCCCAGCGCCGCCGGGATGGTCAGCTTGCGAGTACCGCCGATCAACATGCCCTGAACACCCTCGTCCCAGCCCTTGATGACATGACCGCGCCCCAGGGGGAACTGAAAGGGATCGTTGCGATCCTTGCTTGAATCAAACTTGCTGCCATTTTCCAGCCAGCCGGTGTAGTGCACCGTGACCAGATCGCCTGCCTGCGCCGTGCGCCCCGTGCCGGGCACGGTGTCTTCATACACCAACCCGGATGCCGTCGTGATTGCTGCCATCTACCTGCTCCAAAAAGAGGCGCAGTCTAGCACAGCAGGGGTAAAAAAATTGGGCCAAGGCTTTGACCTATTGGCAATTTTCCGTATAATGCGCGGTTCTTCGTAGTACCTTTTGTTTTCAATTTCCGTTTATTTTTCGGAGTCCAACTCATGTATGCGGTCGTAAAAACCGGTGGCAAGCAGTATCGCGTGTCCGCTGGCCAAAAACTTAAAGTAGAACAGATACCGGCAGAAGTTGGCGCAGAAATCACTCTCGATCAGATCCTCATGGTAGGCGAAGGCGAGTCGGTGAAGGTCGGCGCCCCGTTCATTGCTGGCGCTGCCGTCAAATGCACCGTGGTGTCGCAAGGTCGCCACGATAAGGTCAAGATCTTCAAGATGCGCCGTCGCAAGCACTACCAGAAGCGTCAGGGCCATCGTCAGAATTACACCGAACTGCGCATCGACTCGATCGCTGCCTAAGTTAAGGAGCTCATAAATGGCACACAAAAAAGCAGGCGGTAGTTCGCGTAACGGCCGCGACTCACAGGCTCAGCGACTGGGCGTCAAGCGCTACGGTGGTCAATTCGTCCTGGCTGGCAACATCATCGTCCGCCAGCGCGGCACCGAATTTCACCCGGGTGAAAACGTCGGCTGCGGCAAGGATCACACCCTGTTCGCACTGAAGGACGGCGTGGTGCAGTTCTCGATCAAGGGCGAAAAGAAACGCCGCACGGTCACCATCGTTCCGGCGGCTGAATAACTCAGCCCGGCGACAACCGAAAAAAGCCCTGTCCGCCGGATAGGGCTTTTTAGTTTCAGAGGCGGAAAAGAGAGCGGACAAAATGAAATTCATCGACGAAGCCAAAATCTACGTCAAGGCCGGCGACGGCGGTAACGGCATCGCCACTTTCCGCCGCGAGAAATATATTCCCATGGGCGGCCCCAACGGGGGCGACGGCGGCCGGGGCGGTAGCGTCTACGTCGTCGCCGACCGCAACATCAACACCCTGGTCGATTACCGTTACACCCGGAAATTCCTCGGCCAACGCGGCGAAAATGGTGGCAGCGCCGATTGCTATGGCAAAGGCGGCGACGACATCTTCCTGCGCATGCCGGTCGGCACCGTGGTCACCGACCTCAATAGCGGCGAAGTGCTGGCCGACCTCGACGTACACGACAAGAAGGTTCTGCTCGCCAAAGGTGGCAAGGGCGGGCTGGGCAACACCCATTTCAAGTCATCGACCAACCGTGCCCCGCGCCAATGCACCAAGGGCGAACAGGGTGAGGAATTCGACATCGCTCTGGAATTGCGCGTGATCGCCGATGTCGGCCTGCTTGGCCTGCCCAATGCCGGCAAGAGCACGCTGATCCGGGCGCTTTCCGCCGCTCGTCCCAAGGTGGCCGACTACCCGTTCACCACCCTGCACCCGAACCTTGGCGTTGTGCGTGTCGGCGCCGAGAAAAGCTTCGTCATGGCCGACGTGCCCGGCCTGATTGAAGGCGCAGCCGATGGTGCCGGCCTCGGCATCCGCTTCCTCAAGCACCTGCAACGTACGCGTATCCTGCTGCATCTGGTCGACATTGCCCCGATCGATCCGGAAGCCGATCCGCTGCGCGATGCGCTCGCCATCGTCGGCGAACTGGTCAAACACGATCCGGCACTGGCCGACAAACCCCGCTGGCTGGTTCTGAACAAGCTCGACCTGATTCCGGAAGAAGAGCGCCAGGCCTGTATCGACGAATTCCTTGCCGCCTACCGCCAGGCAACGCACTACGCCGGCCCGGTCTTCCCCATCGCCGCCATTACCGGCGACGGCACCAAGCCATTGATTTACGCCATCCAGGAAGCCCTGGAGCAGATGGCGCGGCCGGAGGTTGAAGACGATGAGGCCGAGACGGAAACAGCAGCCGCCCAACCCGCCAACACTGCCGAAAACGACGCATGAGCCACTCTCCACTCGCCACCGCACGCCGCCTGGTGGTCAAGGTCGGTTCAGCCCTGGTGACCAGCAACGGTAACGGCCTCGACCTGACCGCCATCGCCGGCTGGGCCCGGCAGATTGCCGCCCTGCGCGCCGCCGGGCGCGAAGTGGTACTGGTCTCCTCCGGCGCCGTCGCCTGCGGCGTCCAGCGCCTGGGCTGGCAGCGCCGCCCCCGGACCATGCACGAAAAACAGGCGGCGGCGGCAGTTGGTCAGGCTGCCCTGGTCGAGGTCTATGAAGCCGCGTTCAACAAGCATCAGCTGCGTACCGCCCAGATTCTCCTCACCCATGATGACCTGGCCGACCGCAAGCGTTATCTCAACGCCCGCTCAACCCTGAACACCCTGCTGGAACTCGGTGTCATCCCGATCATCAACGAAAACGACACCGTCGTCACCAGCGAAATCAAATTCGGTGACAACGATACGCTGGGCGCCCTGGTCGCCAACCTGCTCGAAGCCGATGCACTGATCATCCTCACCGATCAGAAGGGGCTGTACACCGCCGACCCCCGCAAGGATCCAACCGCCCGCCTGATCGAGCAGGCAACTGCCGGCGATCCCGCACTGGAAGACATGGCGGGTGGTGCCGGCACCCAGGTCGGCACCGGCGGCATGATCACCAAGGTCATTGCTGCCAAACGCGCCGCCCGCAGCGGGGCGGCCACCGTCATTGCCAGTGGCCATGAAGTCGATCCCATCCTGCGTCTGGCTCAAGGTGAGGCACTCGGCACCCTGTTGATCTCCGAAACCCCGCCGCTGGCCGCGCGCAAGCAATGGCTGGCGGATCACCTGCAACTCGCGGGACGCATCACCCTCGACGCGGGTGCAGTCGCCGCGCTGCAGGCCGGGAAAAGTCTTTTGCCCGTCGGCATGACGATGGTGCAGGGAGACTTCGAACGCGGCGCAGCCATCGCATGCCAGACCGAAGACGGTCAGGAAATCGCGCGCGGCCTGAGCAATTACGGCAGCAGTGAGGCTCGCCGCATCGCCGGCAAGAGCACCGCGGAAATCGAACACATCCTCGGCTATCTCGAAGATGCCGAAATGATTCACCGCGACAATCTGATCCTGCTCACGCCGTAAGCCTGGCGGCCATCAGGCGGTGCCGCGACTGTACGTATCGCGGGGCGAATGCAGGCGTGAGGCTGCGGTCAAACACTCACTGAACGAGCACCTCACCCCTGCAAAACAAAGGCCATTTTCGTTCCGGCAATCTCGATCACATCCTGATCGCCCAACGGATGTGCCTGTGCATCGATCGTCTTGCCATTGAGCGAGGGATAGCTCTCGCCTTCGACGTGGGTGAGGAAATAACCATGCGGGCGACGGGCAATCACGGCCACCTGCAGACCGGGCTTGCCCAGGGTGGTCAGCGTCTTTTCCAGCTTCAGCAACTTGCCGGCATTGGGGCCGTTGAGCAGCTGAATCGCCGCCACCGGCAAAGCACTGGTGCGACTGGTTGTGCCAATATGGCTGCGCGTCTGGCTTTCCGCAGGCATCAGGGATAACTCACCGCTGGCCGCAGCCTTGCCGATATCCGAGCGAATCATAGCCGTCTGCTCCGTGTCCGGCATCACGCTGTTACCGGTATTGTCGGCCATGTACTTGAGCTTGTACTTCCCCAGTTCGACGATATCGTTATTGCGCAGGAAATGTTTCTTGATCGCCTGACCGTTGACCAGGGTGCCATTGGTGCTGTTCAGGTCTTCCAGAAAGGAATCCTGCAGGATGGTGACGACAACGGCATGCTCACCCGAGATGGCAAGATTGTCGATCTGTATGTCATTGTGCGGCTTGCGCCCGATCGTCAGGCGCTCCTTGTTCAGCTCGATTTCCTTGAGTACCAGACCATCCATGGAAAGAATCAGTTTTGCCATGTCACTGTTCCTGCTTTATTTCGCTTGATTGAGAAAACCGTGCCACCAGCGTTTGGCGGCAGGTTGCGCTGCGCTGTGCGCATCCAGGCGCAGCAAAATGACGGACACATTGTCGCGACCACCATATTCATTGGCCCGCTCGACCAGATGCTCTGCCCGCGTTGCCAGGCTGAATTTATCCTGACCGAGCAATTCGCCGATTTCCTGATCTTCCAGCATGTCGTTCAACCCGTCGGAGCACAGCAGGACGATATCGTCCGGCTCCAGTAGGTGTGTCGCTGTATCGACCAGCACGTCGCTCTCAACCCCCAGGGCGCGGGTAACCAGGTTGCGGTGCTCTGCATGGCGTGCTGCCTCTGGCGAAATCAGGCCTTCATCGAGTTGCTCCTGCAGCAACGAATGGTCCTTGGTCAGCAAGTGCAGCGTGCCACGCCGCCACAGATACGCCCGAGAATCCCCGACATGCGCCAGGTGCAACTGACGCCCGAGAATCCAGGCAAACACCAGCGTCGTCCCCATGCCGGCACAGGCTGCACTGCTCTGGGATGCACGGTAGATGGCAGAATTGGTGCCACGCACTTCATCGCTCATGATCTGCTCAGGATGGCCGAGCACTTCAGGCGCCTCGGCAGCGCCCCGCAACAGGCGGGAGAAACTGGTGGCCAGCAACGTTGTCGCCATGCTGCTCGCCACTTCACCCGCGTTGTAGCCCCCCATCCCGTCGGCCAGTACAGCGATACCAAAATCTGCGTCGACAAAAACGGCATCCTCATTGTGGGCGCGCACGACGCCGGGGTCACTGCATGCAGCGACCGTCAGCGCATCGTGTAAAACAATTTCCGCAAGTGCCATGTCTGTCCTGTTCCTCTGCCACAAAGAGGCGGGGGCTTATTGTCCGGCGTCTGCGACTGCCGGTCAATTTTTATCTTAAAAGCATTTTACAAATCGATTTCCTGCCCCAGAGCGCGCTCGCGTGCCGCCGCAACGACACGTGATGCCAGGGCTAGATCCTGGATCGCCATCCCCTGAGACTCAAACAAGGTGATGTCGTCTGCCCCCTGCCGCCCAGCTTGCCGGCCGATGAGAATATCGCCCAGTTCCAGCAACTGCCGCGCATGCAGACGCCCTTTTTCCAGCGCCGGCAGCAAATCGCCCGCTTCCGCCAGCGCCGTGGGCACGCTATCCACGGCAATCAGACTGCAACGACGCAGGGTTTGTTCAGAGATTTCCTGGCGGATCAAGGAATTCGATCCTGCCGCATTGATATGCACACCAGGAGACAACCACTGGGCATCAAACAAAGGCGTACTGGCCGTCGTCACCGTACCGAGCACGTCGCTATCGCGCACCGTCGCCTCGGCGCTTTCTGCTGCCAGCACCTGACGCCCGGTCACCTCGCTCAAGCGAGCGCAAAAATCGCTCAGTCTTGCCTTGTCCCGAGCAAACACCTTGACCACCTCCAGTGGCAGCGCCGCACACAACGCCCGCACATGACCTTCGGCCTGCCAGCCAGAGCCGAACACACCGGCCACCCGGGCAGCGGGGCGGGCCAGACAGCGCGCAGCGACACCACTCGCGGCGCCGGTGCGAACCATGCCCAGATAGTCCGCCGCCACAACGGCAATCAACTCGCCGCTGGCCGCATCGAACAGGTGCACCCGGAACCGGTTGCCGCTACGATTGCTGGTGTAAGCCTTGTAGCCGATCACCCCCTGCGCCGGCAAGGCACCCTGCAGGATGTGCAAAGTGGTCTGCGGCAAGCGACTGCGCTGACGGGGAATGTCGATCGCGCGACCGTGCGCCAGTTCGCGGTGCGCTTCCTCCACGGCTGCCAACGCCATGTCCATGGTCAACACCTGGCGGACATCATCCTCAGTCAACAAGAGCGCCATCTTTCCTCCGCAAGCACACTGAAACAATAAAAAAGCGGGCACGAAGCCCGCTTCTTTGAGCTGAAGGCCGATTTTACAGCATGGCCTTGAGCAGCTTGGCCATTTCCGACGGGTTGCGCGTCACCTTGAAGCCGCACTCTTCCATGATGGCGAGCTTGGCATCAGCGGTATCGGCACCACCGGAAATGAGGGCGCCAGCGTGGCCCATGCGCTTGCCGGCCGGGGCAGTCACGCCAGCGATGAAACCGACGATCGGCTTCTTCATGTTGGCCTTGCACCACTGGGCGGCTTCGGCTTCGTCCGGACCGCCGATTTCACCGATCATGATGACGGCGTCGGTATCCGGGTCGTCGTTGAACATCTTCATGACGTCGATGTGCTTCAGACCGTTGATCGGGTCACCACCGATACCGACAGCGGAGGACTGGCCGAGGCCCAGTTCGGTCAGCTGACCGACGGCTTCGTAGGTCAGCGTACCAGAACGGGAAACGACGCCGATACGCCCTTTACGGTGGATGTGACCCGGCATGATGCCGATCTTCACTTCGTCCGGGGTGATCAGGCCGGGGCAGTTCGGGCCGAGCAGCAGGGTCTTCTTGCCGCCCTTGGCTTCCTTTTCCTTCATCTTGTTGCGCACCATCAGCATGTCGCGGACGGGGATGCCTTCGGTGATGCAGATCGCCAGATCGAGGTCGGCTTCGACAGCTTCCCAGATCGCGGCGGCAGCGCCAGCCGGCGGCACGTAGATGACGGACACGGTGGCGCCGGTTTCAGCGGCGGCTTCCTTGACCGAAGCGTAGATGGGGATGTTGAAGATCGACTCGCCAGCCTTCTTCGGGTTCACGCCGGCAACGAAACATTCCTTGCCGTTTGCATACTCCTGGCACTTTTCCGTATGGAATTGACCGGTCTTGCCGGTGATGCCCTGGGTGATGATCTTGGTGTTCTTGTTGATCAGGATAGACATTCGGTGGCTCCTTACTTGACCGCTTCGACGATCTTGGTGGCGGCCTCGGCCATGGAATCGGCAGAGATGATGGGCAGACCGGAATCCTTCAGGATCTGCTTGCCGAGGTCTTCGTTGGTGCCCTTCATGCGGACGACCAGCGGCACCGACAGGTGGGTTTCCTTGGCTGCGGCGACAACGCCGGTGGCGATGGTGTCGCAACGCATGATGCCGCCGAAGATGTTAACCAGGATGCCCTTGACCTTCGGGTTCTTGAGCATGATCTTGAAGGCTTCGGTGACCTTCTCGGTCGTGGCACCGCCGCCGACGTCGAGGAAGTTGGCCGGCTCGGCACCGAACAGCTTGATCGTGTCCATGGTGGCCATGGCCAGACCGGCACCGTTCACCAGACAGCCGATGTTGCCGTCGAGCGAGATGTAGGCCAGGTCGAACTTGGAAGCTTCGATTTCGTCGGCGTCTTCTTCGTCCAGGTCGCGCATGGCGACGATCTCTTCCTGACGGTAGAGGGCGTTGGAGTCGAAGTTGAACTTGGCGTCGAGCGCCTTGACGGTGCCGTCGGCTTCGTGGATCAGCGGGTTGATTTCAGCCAGCGACGCGTCGGTTTCCATGTAGCAGGTGTACAGGTTCTTCAGCGTTTCGATGCACTGCGGAATCGAGGCTTCGTTCATACCCATGCCCTTGGCCAGGGTCAGCGCCTGCTCGTCGGTCAGGCCGACCAGCGGGTTGACGAAGACCTTGACGATCTTTTCCGGGGTCTTGTGGGCGACTTCTTCGATGTCCATGCCGCCTTCGTAGGAGGCCATGATGGCGACCGATTGCGTGGCGCGGTCGGTCAGCGCGGCAACGTAGTATTCGTGCTGGATGTCAGCGCCTTCTTCGATCAGCAGGTGACGGACCTTCTGGCCTTCCGGGCCGGTCTGGTGCGTGATCAGCTGCATGCCGAGAATCTGGCTGGCGTACTCGCGCACTTTTTCCAGGGAGGTCGCGACCTTGACGCCGCCGCCCTTGCCACGGCCACCGGCGTGAATCTGTGCCTTGACGACCCAGACCTTGCCGCCCAGGGTTTCGGCTGCCTTGACTGCGTCATCGACGGTCGTGCAGTGAATCCCGCGCGGAACCGTAACGCCGAATTTCTTCAGGATTTGTTTGCCCTGATATTCGTGAATTTTCATGCGCTTTCCTTGCGTTGAGTTGAGTTACAAGCGATGGGCGGCCCCGATTCCTCCACCGATTCCGCCCCGTTTTTTCCTTTTTGGAGCCGAAAATCTTACCACAGGCGTAACAGAATATTACGGCTTGAAATTCATAATTATGCGCGCAGACGCTGCCAAAACCTGGCAGCACACCAGATCGCACCACTATAATGCCGACAGCCTGCCCGTTGCTGCCCGACACACCGGCCAACAGCGCGCCCTTCCGCACGTACAGCGCGAACGAACACAGGATTGTCATCGATGAAAGCCGTCATTCTTGCCGGGGGTCTAGGCACCCGCATCAGCGAGGAATCCCACCTCAAACCAAAACCGATGATCGAGATTGGTGGCAAGCCGATCATCTGGCACATCATGAAGATGTATTCCGCGCACGGCATCAACGATTTCATCGTTTGCCTCGGGTACAAGGGCTACGTGGTCAAGGAATATTTCGCCAATTATTTCCTGCACATGTCGGACGTGACCTTTGACATGCAGAACAACCGGATGGAAGTGCACCAGCAACATGCCGAACCCTGGCGGGTGACGCTGGTGGATACGGGCGAAAACTCACAAACCGGAGGACGTCTACAGCGCATCAGCCACTTCCTTGATCCGGAAGAACCGTTCTGCTTCACCTATGGCGACGGGGTATCCGACATCAACATCACCGCCCAGATTGCCTTCCACCGTCGTCATGGCCTGCCCGCCACAGTCTGTGCCGTACTCCCGCCGGGGAGATTTGGCACGCTGGACATTCAGGATGACCGGGTCTGCGGCTTCCAGGAAAAACCCCACGGGGAAGGTGGCTTCATCAACGGCGGTTTCTTCGTGCTGCAAAAAGAAGTCATCAGCTTGATTGAAAACGACAATACACCTTGGGAGAGTACTCCCATGCGCGAACTTTCCCGCCAGGGAAAACTGGCCGCCTGGCAACACGACGGTTTCTGGCAACCGATGGATACCCTGCGGGACAAGATGCTGCTGGAAAGTCTCTGGCAATCGGAAAAGGCCCCCTGGAAGATATGGTAAATCTGCCGATCACCCCCTCTTTCTGGCGGGGAAAACGAGTATTCCTGACCGGCCACACAGGCTTCAAGGGTAGTTGGCTGGCCCTCTGGTTGCAACAGCTTGGAGCCCAAGTCACCGGCTACGCCCTGCCTCCGACCACCACACCGAGCTTATTTGAACTGGCCGGGGTGGCCAAGTACATGCACTCAATCTTGGAGGATATCCGCAACCCCGCCGCCCTGCAGCAGGCTTTGGAGACGGCTAGGCCCGAAATCATCCTGCACCTAGCGGCCCAGGCCCTGGTCAGCGACGGCTACACAGACCCGGTCGGCACCTATGCCACCAATGTCATAGGTACCATCAATCTGCTCGAACAAGCCAGGCAACTCTCGGATGTTAGGGCTATCGTCATCGTCACCACGGACAAGTGCTACGAAAACCTGGAAAGCACCCACGCCTACGTGGAAAGCGATGCTCTGGGCGGGCACGACCCATACAGCAGCAGCAAGGCCTGTACGGAAATTGTTGCCGCATCCTGGCGCCGCTCCTTCTTCACCTCAGGACAAGCAGCCATTGCCACGGCTCGAGCAGGCAACGTAATCGGCGGTGGCGACTGGGCCCCGCATCGCCTAGTCCCCGATCTGCTCCAGGCCTTTACCAAAGGGGAAGAAGCCCGCTTGCGCAATGGTCAGGCCGTACGCCCCTGGCAACACGTACTCGAACCCCTGGCGGGCTATCTGATCCTGGCCGAGCAACTCTGGGATGACCGCAGCCGGGCCTGTGCCTGGAACTTCGGTCCGGAGCTGGAAGACTGCGTCAGCGTTGCCGAATTGGCTGAGCTCCTGGGGCGTCTCTGGCCCCGGGGCGGCCGCCACACAATACAGGCTTCACCCTTGCCCCATGAAGCCGGACTCCTGCGTCTGGACGCCAGCCGGGCAAAACAGCTACTCGGCTGGAAACCCCGCTGGCACCTGAAAGAAGCCCTGCGCCAGACCGTAGAATGGCACCAGGCCTGGCTTGGCGGTTCAAGTATGGGAAACTTCTGCCGACAACAAATCGAACGCTACTCCCACACCGACACATGAACGAGAACAAAGAACGGCAGGCGATCCTGGATCAGGTACGTGTCTATGCCGAAAAGAGACTTTCGCCCCCGCAATTCCTTCCTGGTCAGAGCACAGTCCCTCCTTCGGGTAAGGTACTGGGGGCTGAGGAATTCGTACATATGGTGGACGCCGCCCTGGATGGCTGGCTCACCACCGGGCGTTATAACGAGGC
Organism: Azonexus hydrophilus; assembly: GCF_905120355.1. GTDB lineage: Bacteria > Pseudomonadota > Gammaproteobacteria > Burkholderiales > Rhodocyclaceae > Azonexus. The sequence goes on from NZ_CAJHOB010000003.1 coordinate 40,138, forward strand.
CTTCGAAGCAGGGCTGGCCGGATACCTGGGGGTAAGCCACGCGCTGACCTGTAATTCTGGTTCCAGCGCCAACCTGCTGGCCCTCTCGGCCCTGACTTCACCCATCCTGGGGGCCCGTGCCCTGCAAGCCGGAGACGAAGTAATCACCGCCGCTGCCGGATTTCCCACCACGGTCAACCCCATTCTCCAGAATGGGCTCGTCCCGGTATTCGTGGATTCCCACATTCCCACCTATAACCCGACGCCAGCCAGCATCGAGGCCGCCATTGGGCCACGAACCCGGGCCATCATGATGGCCCACACTCTGGGAAATCCGCTGGAAATGGAAGCCATCCGAGGGATCGCCGACCGTCACGACCTGTGGCTGGTGGAAGACTGCTGTGACGCCCTGGGATCTCTGCATAAAGGACGCAAGGTGGGTGGCTGGGGCCATATCGGCACCCTCTCCTTCTACCCTGCCCACCACATCACCATGGGTGAAGGCGGCGCTGTTTTCACCCAGGACGCGATGCTGAAACGGGCCATCGAGTCCTTCCGGGACTGGGGCCGGGATTGCTGGTGCAATCCCGGCTGCGACAACACTTGCGGCAAGCGCTTCGACTGGCAGCTAGGAGAACTCCCGGCCGGCTATGATCACAAGTACGTATACTCCCATGCTGGTTACAACCTCAAGATCACCGACATGCAGGCCGCCCTAGGGCTGGCCCAATTGAACCGGGTCGACGGCTTCTGCCAGGCGCGCCGCGAGCATTTCGCCTACTTGAGCCAACGCCTGAAGGGGCTGGAAGAGCTCCTGATCCTTCCCGAAGCTACGCCGGAAAGCGATCCAGCCTGGTTCGGTTTCCCCATCACCCTGAGCCCGGACGCCCCCTTCAACCGGGTAGATCTACTGCGTTTCCTGGACCAGCGCAAAATCGGCACCCGCCTCCTGTTCGCCGGCAACCTGATCCGGCAGCCCTATTTCGCCGGGCGCCAGTATCGGATCGCCGGCACCCTGGAAAACGCGGAAACCATCATGCAGCAGACCTTCTGGGTCGGCGTCTGGCCCGGACTGGGACAGGATCAGCTCGACTACATTGCCAATTCCCTTGCCGATTTTTGTGGCACGAATTTCTGAGGCTCACCATGACCCGACCTCTTTTCATCTTCGAGATGGCCAACAATCACATGGGCGACACGGCCCATGGGATCGCCATCATTCATGCCATCCGGGAAGCTTGCACAGGCTTCGACGAATTCGACTTTGCCTTCAAGCTCCAGTACAGGGATCTGGACACCTTCATCCACCCCAGCTTCAAGGGCAGGGATGACGTGAAATATGTAAAGCGCTTTGAAGAAACCCGGCTTAGCCACGCCCAGTTCGCCAGTCTGCTGGACACCATGCGGAAATGCGGCTTCAAGACAGTCTGCACGCCCTTCGACGAGCCCTCAGTGGACTTGATCGAAGCTCAGGGAATCGAGGTGATCAAGATTGCCAGTTGCTCCCTCACCGACTGGCCCCTGCTCGAACGCATTGCCCGGAGTGACAAGCCGGTGATTGCCTCCACCGCAGGAGCCACCCCGGAGGAGGTAGACGATGTGGTGAGTTTCTTCCTGCACCGTGGCAAGCAGCTCACCATCATGCACTGCGTCGCTGAATACCCGACCCCCGCTGCCCATCTGCACATCCGCCGCATTGATGCTCTACGCAGCCGCTACCCGGAAGTCCAGGTCGGCTTCTCGACTCATGAACCCCCCGACGAGACTGAGCCGGTCATGCTGGCGCTGGCCAAGGGCGCCACCGTTTTTGAAAAGCATGTGGGCCTGCCATCTGAGCACTACAGTCTGAACGCCTATTCCGCCAATCCTGCCCAGATACGCAACTGGCTCGAAGCTGCACGACGTGCCTTGACACTGTGCGGCAGCGAAACTTGGCCTGCAGCGACCACCGAAGAGGCCGCCAGTCTGGAAAGCCTGCGGCGCGGCGTGTTCCTGACCCGGGACCTGCAACCCGGGGAAACAATCCCCGACGACGCTGTCTGCCTTGCTTTCCCCCCGGCCCCCGGTCAGATTACTGCGAACCAATGGTCCAAATACACCCGGCACATTGCCCTCCAGCCCCTCAAGGCCGGCTCGCCCCTGATGGCCGAAATGGTGGAAACCCACCGGGAGCGAGAACACGTGCTGGATACCGTGATGGCTGTGCGGCAACTGCTCCAGGATGGGAACATCGTAGTCCCGGGAAAATCAGACCTGGAAATCTCCCATCACTACGGCATGGAGCATTTCAAGGAATTCGGGCTAGTGATGATCACCGTCGTCAACCGGGAATACTGCAAGAAACTGATCGTCATGCTCCCCGGCCAGACCCACCCGGAGCAGCACCACAAACAAAAAGAGGAAACCTTCGTGATCCTGCACGGGAGCATGACCTTGTGGCTGGATGGCAAGCAACGAGAGGCGAACCGGGGAGATGTGATTACCGTCCAGCGGGGTGTCCGGCACAAGTTCTACTCCCGGGAAGGCGTCGTGTTCGAGGAGATATCCTCTACCCACTACACCGATGATTCCATTTATACCGATCCTGCGATCACGGCCAATCCGCGACGCAAAACCATGTTGACCTACTGGCTGTGACCATGCGCGTTGCCGATTACCTGATGCACCGCCTCGCCGAGGCGGGTGCCGAACATGTTTTCCTGCTACCAGGCGGGGGAGCCATGCATCTCAATGACGCCCTGGCCTGCGAACCCCGCTTGGTGCCCGTGCCCTGTCACCACGAGCAAGCCTGCGGCATCGCCGCTGAAGCCTGGGGCCGGGTGAGGGAAAGTTTTGGGGTCTGCATGGTGACTACGGGTCCCGGTGCCACTAATGTCATCACCCCGGTTGCCGGCGCCTGGATCGAATCCGTGCCGATGCTGGTCATCTCCGGCCAGGTAAAGCGCCCAGACCTGCTGGCGGGTCGCCCCTTGCGCCAGGGAGGTGTTCAGGAAGTGGACATCGTGCCCATGGTGAAGTCGATCACCAAGTATGCAGTCACCCTCGACGATCCTAAACAGGTCAGCTATCACCTGGAGCGTGCGCTCCATGAAATGCTCGAGGGACGCCAGGGTCCGGTCTGGCTGGATATCCCCCTGGATGTTCAAGGCGCCCCCATCGACCCCGCCGACCTTGTCGGCTTCACCCCACCATCGGTGGAAGCCGCCGGCCTCAAGACTGAAGCAATGCAACTGATGGCCTTGATCGCCAAAGCTGAGCGCCCCCTGCTGCTAGCCGGCCATGGCGTGCGCCTGTCCGGTGCCGCCCAAGCTTTCTTGGCCCAGGCCGAAAGGCTGCAGATTCCTGTGGTCACTACCTGGAATGCCCTTGACCTGCTCCCCTGGGAACACCCTCTACATGCCGGCCGCCCCGGTGTGGTGGCCCTGCGCAGCGGCAATTTTGCAGTGCAGAACTGCGACCTGCTGATCAGCATCGGCTGCCGCCTGGACAATATCATCACCGCCTACAACCCGAGGGGATTCGCCCGAGCTGCCAGGAAGGTGGTAATCGATGTGGACGCCCATGAGATAGAAAAGCTCGACATGGATCTGGAGCTTGCTATCGTGGCCGATGCTGCACGGATTCTGGATGCCCTGGCGCACCAGCCCCTGCCAACGGAGCGATCAGATCCCGGCCCCTGGATCCAACGCTGCGCCGACTGGAAGCAACGCTATCCAGTCAATGATGGCCGACCTTTTCCGTCGACCGGCCCTATCAACCATTACCAATTCGTCTCCGCCCTGGCTGACGCCCTCCCACCCGACACCATAGTCGGCACAGGCAGCTCCGGGCTGGCCGTGGAAGTGTTCTACACGATCTTCCGCAACAAACCTGGTCAGCGGGTATTTCTAACGTCAGGCCTTGGCTCCATGGGTTACGGTCTGCCAGCTGCCATCGGCGCCTGCCTTGCCAATGACAGCAAACCCATGGTGGCCGTGGAAAGCGACGGCAGCCTGCAACTCAATCTTCAGGAGTTGGCCACCCTGGCTGCCCAGCACCTGCCCATCAGCCTGATCATCATGAACAATGGCGGCTACGCCTCCATCCGCAACACCCAACGCAACTATTTTGCGGGCCGTTATATCGGCACAGGCCCAGAAGCCGGCTTGATGCTCCCCGACCTGGAGAAAATTGCAGCCACCTACGGACTCCCTTTCGCACGCATCTCGGACGCGGCAGAACTCCCCCGGCTGAAAGAACTGCTGGCCAGCCCCGGTCCCCGCCTGATCGACATGCAGCTGACTCCGGAGGAAACCCTGGCCCCCAAGGTGGCCGCCCTGCCCCAGGCCGACGGCGCCATGCTTTCCATGCCTCTGGAAGATATGTCCCCGCTCCTGCCCCTCGAACAGCTACAGGCGGAAATGCTCATTCCCCTGAGCCCAGCTTCCCTGGCCGCCCGTCACTGACCCCATGCGTACTTCAGCCTGCCCCTGCTGCGCCAGCCCGGCCGAGGACTCAGCCAATACTCCGGCCTACACCCAATGCCGACAATGCGGGCACCGCTGGCGTGTGCCTGTAAAGCCCACAGAACGGCAGTACTACGAAACCCTGGTGGCGCGCAACGATCCCCATACCCCCTGGTTCAAGCGGAAGATTGCCGAACGAACTGCTGCCCTGATCCCTTTGCTCATCCCCCGGGTTCGACGCATCCTGGAAGTAGGTTGTGCCGAGGGGGAACTGGGCAGAGCCATCAAAGCACACTCCCCGCTTGTCTACGACGGGGTGGAACTGTCCAAGGATGCAGAGCTGGCCCGGACAAAATTGGACCAAGTATTCCGGACTCCGGTGGACCAACTGGATAGCGCCCCTTACGAGCTGATTGTTTCCTTCCACGTATTGGAGCACATCGCTGACCCCGGGCAGGAACTCCAGGCCTGGGCGGCACGGCTAGCCCCGGAAGGGACGTTGCTTATCGAGGTTCCCAACCAGGCCGGCCACCCACTGCTCGCTAATGATCTGAACCCAGAACATCTGCACCAGTTTTCTCCCGCCTCCCTGGCAGTCCTGCTCGCCAGCCAGGGCTTTTCCATTCAAACCCTATCCCTAGGACATTACGAATCACCTGTCTATCCAGATTCCATCAGGGTCCTAGCCCAGCGCCAGTTTCAGGCAGAGCGACAGCAGGCAGATTTGCTGCAGCGTTTCCGTGCCAGACTCCCTGGGCCATGCATTGCCTATGGTATCGGCGGGGATTTCCTCAATTACGTGGCGCCTGTGGCAGAGTATTTGGAGATACAGGCGCTGGTTGACTCCGATCCGGGCAAGCGTGGCCTACAGTTTGGCCGCTACCAGGTGGAAGCCTACGATCCGGAGCACCATGGCGCCGTCCCCATTCTCATCTGCTCAATCAAGTTTGGAGCCAACATCCGGCAGCAGTTGCTTTCCATGGGAGTCGCCCCGGAACTCATCATCGGCCTGGAAGAGATTTATGAGGCGCCCTGACCCCATCCTTGCTGAAGACCTGTCCCAGATTATCGCGGCTAATCTCCCCTGGGAGGACTTACATGGCTGTCACATCCTGGTGACTGGCGCCTCCGGTTTCATCGGCGGCCATCTGGTGGAAGCCCTGGCCTGGCTCAACCGCTGTCACCCGCAAGCAGGGCTACACATCCATGCCATGGCCCGTACTTCCGAGAAACTGCAGCAGCGCCTCCCCTGGCTTGACATCCCCGGAGAAGTCAGCCCTCTGATCCAAGATGTCACCCAGCCCTGGAATCCGCCCCCCCCCCTGGATATGATCATCCACGCTGCCAGCCCTGCCAGTCCCAGGGATTACTTGGCGCGTCCGGTAGACACCATTCTAGCCAACACGCATGGCTCCCATCAGTTGCTGGAGCTCGCCAGAGCACACCGTGCCCGTTTGCTCTTTCTCAGCAGTGGTGCGGTCTACGGTGAAAACACCTTGAAGATCGACGCCATCCGGGAAACCGATTTTGGCGGAGAAGACCCACTGGCACCCCGGGCCTGTTACAGCGAGAGCAAGCGCCTCGCGGAGACCCTGTGTCAGGCCTACCACACCCAATACGGAGTGGATGCAAGAATTGCCAGGGTCTCCCACTGCTACGGCCCGGGGATGCGCCTGGATGATGGCAGGGCTATCGCCGATCTGTTGTCTGACGTTCTCAACAACCGGGATATCCAACTTGATTCCGATGGTAACGCTACCCGCCCCTTCTGCTACATTTCGGACACTGTCCTGGGGCTCCTCCATGTCCTGCTCAAGGGTATGCCAGGAGAAGCCTACAACGTGGGAGAAACCCAGGAAACCAGCATCCTCGAGCTAGCCCACAAGCTGATCACAGCTGCAGGGCAGCAGGGACATCTGTCAGTCAAGGCCAAGGCCCTAAACGCGATGGCCCCGGCCGCCCGGAGTTCGGGCCATTTCAATATCGACCGAATCCGCCAGCTAGGCTGGAGCCCCCGCATTAGTCTGGATACGGGATTGAGCAGAACACTCAGACGGGCAGAGCCTCGGACTGCCAACCTGCGCGAACGCCACCTCCCCCTTTGAAGACCTCGCCCATGCCCGACCAAAATTCGAAAAACACACCTTTAGAGCAGGCATCTACCGGCCCCGATACCGCCGCCCCATCCGACAGCATGGTGTTTTGGCGTCCTGGCCATGTAACCCGCAGTGTCCGGGAACGTCTGGCAGGTCAGAAAGCACTGATTATTTGGTTGACCGGGCTAAGTGCCTCAGGAAAATCCACAACCACCTACGAGCTTGAGCAACAGCTTGCCAGTAAACAACGGCTCTGCTATGTCCTGGATGGCGACAATCTGAGACATGGCATCAACAGGAACCTGGGGTTTTCCCACGCGGACCGTACGGAAAACATCCGGAGAACAGCAGAAATTGCCCACCTCATGAATGAGGCGGGCCTGGACAACTAATCTGCCACTACGAACCTGACCTTCATCATGAGAATCTGCGAAATCTGTAGCAGCGTTGATCTGGCTCCCCTGCACCGCCAGCACTTCCTCTTTCCTGGACTGCCCTACCCCATCCACTATGATGTAGTGGCCTGCCGGAGCTGTGGCTTTAGCTTTGCCAATGACATCCCGGATCAATCCAGCTTGAACCAGTTCTATCAGGCCGCCGAACACCATCTGCATACCGCCCTGCCCCCCGGCCTGCAACGTATCCATGGCAATTTCTTCCAGTTTATCCTGAGCCAAACAGCACTTTCGCCCCAGATAGACATTTTGGACATCGGCTCCGGCATGGGACACTTCCTGCAGCATTTCAAGGCCGCAGGCTTCACCTCACTACTGGGGACAGAACCCAGCCCGGCAGCAGCTCAACTGGCCCGGGAAACCTACGGACTGGAAATCCAGACCGCCACAGTGAATACCTTCAACAGCAATAAAACCTTTGATCTAATCACCCTTTGCGGCGTTCTGGAACATATTGCCGATCTGCGCCAGAGCATAGCCAAGGTTGCGGCCCTATTGCGCGACGGCGGATACCTGTTCATCGCCGTCCCCGATACTGCTGCTTTTGGCAAAGCCCCACCCACCGAGGCGTTTCTTGAGTTCGCCTTGGAGCACATCAATTTCTTCAGCACCAACAGCCTCGACAACCTCTTAAGACACGGCGGGTTCACTCGCACAGCTATAGAGTCCCAGCACAACGACTTTTACGACAACCACTATCTTCTGGCGCTGTACCGAAAAACCCCAGAAGCAAAGACAGGCCCCCTACTAGACACTGAAGCAAGCGCCAGCATCATGGCCTACGCTGATCTTTCCCGCAAAAAGCTTCAACCCCTAGCGGAGCGCATTGTACGTCTGGTCGAAACCCAAGAGCCGGTAATCATCTGGGGAGCAGGCGCCTTGACCAGCCGCCTGCTCTGCGACACCCGCCTGGGCGAGGCCAACATCCGCAGCATCGTAGACAGAAATCGCAATCTGCAGGGGAAGACACTGAACGGCGTATGCATCAGCGCACCGGAATCCATTAACGGCCTCCCCGGTGCCACCATCTTCATCGCCAGTACGACCTACGCAGCCGAAATCAAGGCCTCCCTAAAAGACCAATTTTTCTGGACTGGCGACATCATCACCCTTACCAACGAGCCCCTCTGAGCTAGCCCATGAATGCACTCACCGATATCCGGCAATCCTATGAAACAGGGAAACTACGCAAACAGGACTACATTGAGGCTATCCATGCTCGACATAGGCGCCTGTTCGACTATCCGGATTTCATGGTCGACACCGACGTAGAAGCCCTGCAAATTTTGCCTGAGGGCATTTATGTCCGCTCCCGCTCCCAGCAGATCGAACTCCTCTTGGATCCCCGGGATCAGCATCTGGTGCCTTACACCCTGATGAACTTCCGGGCTTACGAAAGCGCCGAGACGGAATTTCTCAAATCCATAACCCAGCCAGACTGGACCATTCTAGATATTGGTGCCAATTGCGGCTGGTACGCCCTGGCACTGGCCAGGCAATATCCCACTGCTCAAATCCATGCATTCGAGCCGATTCCAGGTACCCATGATCTCCTTTTGCGCAACATTAGGCGCAACGGCTTCACCAATATCCACGCCCACCGCCAGGGCTTCTCGGACCACGAAGGCACCCTGGAATTCCTGTACACCCCCAACTGTTCTGGCGCCACTTCCTTGATCCATGCCGGCCAACCCGCAGCAGAGGACGCCTTGCAGAAGATTGCCTGCCCGACCAGCACTCTGGATCTCTTTTGCAGCCGGAACTGCTTGGAGCCTCAACTCATCAAGTGCGACGTGGAAGGCGCGGAATTGATGGTAATGCAAGGGGGAGAAACAACCATTGCCACCCACAAACCAGTAATCCTCATCGAACTGCTGCGGAAATGGGCACAGAAATTCGGTTACCACCCCAATGATGTCCTCACCCTACTAGGCCGGCACGGCTACGGGGCCTACACCCTGAAAGAGGGACGGACCGTGTCATGCCAGGGTATCCACGAAGAAACCCCCGAAACCAATTTTGTTTTCCTACATAGGGAGCAACATCGTTACATTATCCAGCCATGAATGAACAAGCCCCTACCCCGGATACCCCCCTGCTAACTCTCTGCATCCCGACCTGGAACCGGGCCAACCGTCTATCCCTGCTGCTCGAAAACATTAAACGGGAAATTCAAGGTCTGGAAGACTGGATTCAGGTCGTGGTAGCCGACAATGCCTCCAGTGACGACACCTCAGCTGTCGTTGCCACCTCACCACTGACGATTACCTATGGCCGCCAGGAAAGCACTGTCGGAATCACCAACAACATCTTCTTTGCGACCTGCACCCTAGCGCGCGGCAGATTTATCTGGATCATCGGAGATGACGACCTGATCGCCCCGGGAGGTTTGGCGCGCATCCTGGCCTCCCTACAACGAGCAGCAGATATCGACTATCACTATGTAAACTTCTGTGCCATCGACGCCGACTATCGCGATAAAGTCATCCAACTGATGGGCGGCATTCCCCCAGCATCCGCCATGCAGATCCGCCAATGCGATGAACCGGGTTGGAAACTGCTCGAACGGGCAGAACAGCTGGCCTTCCTGCCAGGCTACAACCCTTCATCCCTGTTTAGCTCCCTGTTCTGTTATGTGGCAAGCAGGGCATTCTATCTGGAAGCCAGGACTCGGCTGACTCCCTCCAATAGCCTGGATGGATCGTCCAGATCTCTGGACGACATGTTCCCCCAGGCCCTGATCACCCTGCCTCACATCATTGGTCGTCCGATAGCCTATATCGGCGATCCCTGTGTGCTGCAAGGGGCCCATGCCTGGGAATGGAATAGATACCTGTCCCAGATATCCATCCTCGGCATCCACAAGCTCATGAACTGGATGGCCGGGATAGGATTTGACGCAGCCGCCCTGGAACAGATGCGAAACAGTCATGCCCGCACCATCGCCACCAAGCTCCCTCCCATGTTATTGGCACCAGATGGTAACCTGGGGCTGAATGATGAGCTCAGGAAGCTGATCGCCGATTACACCCAAGTAACCGACTTCTGGCAGATATTCACCTTGCGGATGAAAGCCAGGATGGAAACGGAATTCATCGCCCGCCAACTGGTCATTGTGCTTGACAAGCTCCAGGAGTGCAGCGGCAAGATCGGCATTCTCGGAGAACGAGCGCTCAAAGAAAAAGTGCTTGAGCTTTCCCCCAACATACGCACCTCCCTCTCCTGGACTGGTTTTAACGATGGTTCGTGGACCGGACAACGCCAGGAAAATGGCAAATCCTCTACAAGCCACGGACATCACCTGCGCGACCAGGATATTGATGTCCTGATCCTTGCCGTACATCCGGAATATACCCCCCCTCTGCACACAACATGCTCGCAATATATGAAACCAGGTAGTTACATCATTGATGCGCAAAGCGTCACCCCGATTAACTAAGCCCAAGGCAACATACAGAAATGACGCAGCTCAACCAGCCCGCCACCAGTTTCTACCAGAGCCACCACTCCCCCTACTACATCGTCAGCCCTAATTTTTCGCAGAAATCCTCCGGGCCGCGCATGCTGCACTATCTGTGCCATACCCTCAACGAGTTGGGCTACGAGGCATATATCACGGCCAAGGCATTCAGCCCTTGGCTACGGACACCAGAGCTCACCCGGGAAATCCGCCTTAAACACAGAGAAACAGGCCGCACACCTATTGCCGTTTACCCTGAAGTAACCTGCGGTAACCCCTTGCAGGAACCGGTTGTCGCGCGCTGGATACTAAACAAGGCCGGTCACCTGGGAGGCCATAGGGAATTCCATCCCGACGAGCTACTGTTCTATTGGGACGAGTGGGTATTACAGGGAGAAAAGAACGCTGACCGCTTGTTTCTGCCCAGCGTCGACGACAGGGTCTTCAACGATCACGACATCCAATCTGAAGACAGGAGTGGATTCTGCTATTACGCCCACAAATATCTGATGTTCGGCGGACAGATCGCCGAATCCATCACCCGGGACGGTATCAGCCTATGTCAGGACATACCCCGCACGGCAGAAGAAATTGCCCACATCCTGCGCACCTCCCGAGTGCTGTACTGCTACGAGCCCTCGAACATCGTGGCCGAAGCCTATGCTTGTGGCTGCCCAGCAATTCTCGTCCAGACCGATTACTTGAAACAGTTTGATTTGAACAGACTTAAAATTGTCAAAGTCCCCGAGTCCGACATCGATTTTTCATTTATTCCCCCCATCGGGGACCGCCTGAAAGATGCGATGGAGGCAGACAAGGTCAGATCATGGGACGCAATAAGGCATTTCATCGACAAGACCCAGGCGGCAGCACGAGCTCACAAGGCTTACGCCGAACAACCAGAGCAGAAGCTCAAGGCTGCCATCAGCGCTTTTCAGGCCAATATGCTGGTAGAAGCCACAGATATCTTCTCGCCGCTCCTGGACGCCCTGCCGGAAAACCCCCAGCCCCCCGCCTACCTGGCCTTCATTTGTGCCGCCCAGGGGCTGGCCCAGGAAGCCCGGGAGTTCATGGACAGGGCCATGGAAATCGCCCCTGACCGGGCCGACCTCAAGGCGGCCCTGGGAGAGAGCTTCCTGAAGGCAGGCCAGCCCGGGCTGGCCGCCGAATACCTGGAGGAAGCCGTGCACCTCCAGCCGGACATGCTCTCGGCCTACCCGGCCCTGGCCCGGAGCCTGCACCTGACCCAACAGAGCGATACGGCCCTGGCCCTCCTGAAAGGCGCTGCCCAGATGTCCTCCTCTGCCCAGGCCCACATCCAGACCACCTTGCTGGAAATACTGGCGGAACAAGGCAATATTGCCGAGTTTTCCCAAGCCTGCCTGCGCTACTCCAACGGGATCGCCGATGACCTCCTGGCGGTGCGCTGCCTGTCCCGCTTCGATGCCAGTGGCGAACGCCTGGTGGAAGCCCTCGGGGCAGCCCAGGCACGCTTGGCCAGCCAGCTTCCCGGGTTGGGCGAGGCCTCCGCGCTGCCCATCAAGACGGCCCAGCCCTGGAAGATCGCTTTCCTGACGAGCGACCTGGCCCGGGAAGAACAGCAGAGCCGCCTCAAGGCCCTGCTCAACCACCTGCCGCCCGAGCAGTTCGTCACCACCTTGATCATCAACGACCCCCAGGCCGGACTCAGCCATTTCGCCCAGGCCTGCTCCCTGGTGGCCGATCACACCCTGGTCATCCACGACCAGGACGACAGCACCGCCCTGGAACGCCTCAACGCCAATCCTGCCGACATCCTCATCGACCTGGACAGCTATGGCCCCGCCGACCGCCTGTCCCTGTTCGTGCAGGCCCAAGCCGGGGTGAAACTGCTCTGGGGCGAGGCGCCGATGCCGGCTCTGGCGCCGGACTGCCTGCCCCTGCAGGGGGAACTACTGGCCGACCAGGCCATGCTTCCCGGCATCATCCTGCCGGGACTGGGCGAGTGCTGCGAGCTGCCTGAATTGCCCATCACCCCGGCCCCCGGCACACCTACCCTGGGCTGCCTGACCCCGGCCATCAGGATCGGGCCGGAAGGCTGGCGCCTGTTCGCAGAAGTCCTGCAGGCCAGCCCGGACATCCAGTTACTCCTGAATCTGATGGACCTGGGCGACAGTGCCCGGGCCTACATTACCCGGCAATTTACCCAGGCCGGCGTTGCCGCCTCGCGCCTGCGCTTCGTCCACGCCCATACCCGGGAAGCGCTCTGCCAGTACTGGCAGGAGGTCCAGCTAGGTCTGGCGCCGCCCGTGGATGCCGGGGACCAGGCCTTGAGCACCTGCCTCTGGATGGGCCGCCCCTTCGTGGCCCTGGCTGCGAGCCTGCCCTGGTCCCATCGTCCCGCCGCCCTGCTCCACTGTGCCGGCGCCTCGGCCTGGATCGCCGATTCGGCGCCCCGCTACGTGGAGCTGGCAAGCCGCCTGCCCCAGGCCCCCGATCCCAGCCTCCGGGCACGCCTGCGCGCCGCCGGCCTGGATGATCCCGCCGCCTTCGCCCGGGGGTTTGCCGCCACCATGGCAGACCTGATGCAGACCGCTCCGGCCCCCAGCTCCGCTCCATGAGGCCCACCATGAACGCCAGCCCCCGCTTCTCCGTCATCGTCTGCAGCATCGAGGCCCTCAAGTTCGCTCGTATCTGCGAGTGCTACACCCATCTGCTGTCCGGCTATCCCCATGAAATCATCGGCATACACGATGCCGCTTCCCTCGCCGAGGCCTACAACCGGGGTATCACCCAAGCCAGCGGCGACATCCTGATCTTTTCGCATGACGACTTACTGATTCTCGACCCTCTCTTTGCCGACAAGATCGTCGACCGTCTGCACACCTTCGACCTCCTGGGCTTTGCTGGCACCAGCAAATTGATCACCGCCACCTGGTTCGGTGCCGGCCAGCCGCACCTGCACGGCGCCATCGGACACGCCAAACCGGGCGAACCACAACTGGCTTTCAACATTTACGGCGCCGCCACCTGGCCCGTGGTCGACAACATCCAGGCCATCGATGGCTTCTGCATGATCGCCCGTCGCGCCCTGGCAGAAACAGTACTGTTCGACGCCAGCACCTTTGATGGTTTCCATCTCTACGATCTGGATTTCAGTTACGCCGCGTATCGGGCCGGACACCGGCTTGGCGTGTGCTGCGACATCCCCATCCTGCACGAATCAGCCGGCAATTTTGCCAACCAGCATCTGCATTACGCCGAGCGTTTCGTCATCAAGTACGCCGATCAACTGGCCGACACTCGTCCGGAAGAGATTTCCGGCCAACGCCCGGGACGCGGCGCCTTGCTCCCGGACCACCACGCCCTGCTGCGCGCCTGGCAACCCGAAGTGATGCTACGTGCCACGCAGGCAATGCGACGCAGCTTATAAGTCAGCAGCACTGCATTCCTCCGCCGGGCATCGCAGTTTCACTGCTGGGCACACCACTTCCGCCACATTCCCCGGAAGGCATTTTCCAGGCTGCGCGCCATTCTCGGCGCATCCATCAACGGGCTAGCCCGCATGCGTTGCCGCAGGTTGCCCCGCAGCTTCAGCAAGCGCTCATGGTCATTGGCCAGCGCTACTGCAAGTTCAAAGTAGGCATCCGCGCTATCGACCACCAGCTCTGACAGCCCCACATTGTCAAGAATGGGCTTGCCCATCCGCGACACCAGCATATCCCCTGGCCAGGTGATGAAAGGCACCCCCATCCAGATCGAGTCATAGCCTGTGGTGCCACCATTGAAGGGGAAGGGATCCAGACATAGATCGGCTTCGTTGTAAGCATCGAAATAGCCATTGGTCGGCATGATGCCTTTTATATTCAGCCGCTCCGGGGCGATGCCGTGGCGGCCAAACTGGCCGTGGATGTATTCGATCAGACTACTGTCATCCCCACCGCGGGCCACCAAGATCAGGCGACTGTCCGGCACGGCACGCAGGATACGGCTCCACAGCCGGATCGCTCCCTGGCTCACCTTGCGGAAGTTATTCAGGCAGGCGAAGGTAAACGGGCGCTCAAGGCGCTGGCAGGGCAGCCCTGGCTGGATCGGCACATCCGGAATCATGGTGCGCACCCCATAACAGTGTGGCAATGGCCAGGGGGTTTCGGTGCACCAATCGCCTTTTTCCAGAACCGGATCAGGCGGAATGAAGATGTAATCCATGGCAGTCATGCCGCTGGTTCCCGGAAAACCCAGCCAAGTGACCTGTATGGGTGCCGGCTTGCGCGCCACTGCCAGCAGACGGCTCCCTTCCGTATTGCCATTAAGATCGACCAGAATATCGATCGCATCGGACTGAGTCAGTTTGGCCAACGCTTCATCGCCCAGCGCCACAACTTCGCGCCATTTATCCGCTCGCTCGTGCGCCATGGTCGTGGTCGAGTCGGACGATTGCGAGTTGAAATAAATGACCGTTTCCAGCTGCGTTCGATCCAATTCGCCGAGAAAAGGCACGACAAATGCGGCCACCGGATGGTTGCGCATGTCGGAAGTCAGCCAGCCGATGCGCAGACGCCGCTCGGGATCACGATCCCGAGCGGCAAAATTTACCGCTGGCAAAAGGGGCAAGCACAAATTGCGATCGAACGCCTGCGCCGTGGCCACAACATCTGCTGCGCGCGTTTCCGTCGAATGCACCAGCGCCCACAATGAATTGGTATACCCAATCTGATTGTTTGGTGCCACCGCCAGCGCCTGACGGAACATCGCCAGCGCTTCATCGCTACGCGCCTGGTCGGAATACCAGCTACCCAGGTTGAGCAAGGCATTCACATGCCGTGGGTCCTGCGCCAGCACCGTCTCCGCCGCCTGGCGCGCTTTGCCGCTTTCCCCCAGTTTGGTATAGACGACGATCAAGCTATTCCATGCATTGAGATTCGCCGGCTCCCGCTCCACCGCCATTTCCAGATTCTCACGCGCTGCAGCAAGCTGGCCGCGCGTGGTAAACAACAATCCCAGACTCTCCAGAATCCAGTCTTCGGACACCCCCATCTGATGGGCTTTCTCCAGCACATCAACCGCTTCAACGGCATCTCCAGCCTGCACCAGGGCAATGCCCAGCTTGGCCGTCATTTCCGCAGAGTCCGGGGCGCGCGCCACCGCTGTCCGGAAAAATGCAGCCGCCTCGTGAAAATTCCCATGCCGCAAGGCAAGCTCCCCGGCCAGATTGAGGGTAGTCGGCAGCTGCGGCACCAGATCAAACAGTTTTTTTACGCAGCGCTCAGCTTCTTCCAGCAGCTGTTTCTGCAAATAAAGGTGACCGAGCGACAACCAGGCATCCGGATAACGTGGCGCCAGGCGTGTTGCCTTGCGTAACTGGACCATAGCCTCGTCCAGTTCCCCCAGCTGCTGGTGCGCCAGGCCGAGCAGACAGAAATGTCCCGCCTGCACACCGGGGCGCGCCACCACATCCCGCAACACACTTTTGGCCTGCTGCCACTCACCCACCTTGACATAGGCCCCGGCAAGACTGCACAAAACCGCAATATCCTTGGGGGCACGCCGGCGGGCAGCCTGCAGCACTTCAAGACCTTCCTTCTCCAGGCCGATACGCCCGTACAACTCACCGAGTCGTTGCAGGTAGCTGGCCTGTTCAGGCTGCAGTTGCACCGCCTGCTCGAAAAACTGCACCGCCGTATCAAGCTGACCAATACCCTGCGCCACTTCGCCCAGACCAAACCAGGCGGCATGCGTTTCTGGCGAGATCGTCACCACTTCTTCGAACAACGCCCCCGCAGCCTGGTAATCCCTGTTTGCCAGTTGTTTCTGGCCGCGCGCCAGCAATTGTTTGATCGTGACCGCCATGCTCCCCTCGCTCTTCGGTGAAATGAAATCGCCGCAGTGTAATCGGATTCACTTCAAGCGCCCAAAAACAAAACTGGCACGCTACATGCTTAAAACAAACCAGGTCCGTGGCACATCGTGCCTGCCAACAGTTGCTATCGAAAATTTCTCCTGAGGAGATTGTCATGCCGCAAGTCATTAACACCAATATTGCTTCACTGAATGCGCAGCGCAACCTGAATACGTCCCAGGGTGCCTTGAGCACCGCCTTGCAGCGCCTCTCCTCGGGCCTGCGTATCAACAGCTCGAAGGACGATGCTGCCGGTCTGGCGATTGCCGAAAAGATGAACGCCCAATCGCGCGGCATGGTCGTCGCCATGCGTAATGCCAACGACGGGATTTCTGCCGCCCAGACCGCAGAAGCAGGCATTTCCGTCATCAGCAATCACTTGCAGCGCATGCGCGAACTGGCCGTGCAGGCAGCCTCCGGCCAATATGACTCGATCAATCGCGGCGCACTGGACAAGGAATACCAGCAGTTGCGCAGCGAAATCACCCGTGCCATCGACGCCACCCAATTCAATGGCAAAGCACTGCTTGACGGCTCCTTCACCAGCGTCATTTTCCAGGTGGGCGCCACCACCACCAGCGAATCGCAGATTTCCGTCACCATCAATTCAGTCAGCACCGCCAGCCTCGGCGCCATCACTGACGTTGCCGGCGCCACCACCGCGATGGCCGCACTGGATACTGCCATCACCGACATCAATACCGCACGCGCCGACCTCGGTGCCATCCAGAACCGCTTTGAAGGCGTGCTCACCCAACTTTCCGCAGCACAGGAAAGCACCGAAGCCTCCCGCAGCCGCATCATGGATGCCGACTATGCCTCTGAAACAGCAAAGCTGGCCCGTGCTCAAATTCTGCAACAAGCCGGCACGGCCATGCTGGCGCAAGCCAATGCACTGCCGCAGAATGTGCTAAGCCTGCTCCAGGGCTAAATTTGACCGCTCAATCCAGGCCGCCTCTCGCGGCCTTTTTCATTTGATGAATGACGACAGTAGGCCGCCAAAAAATCTCTCCTGCACGCTAAAGTAATTCCGCCACCCGCCGTTAATCATCTCAAGCGGACGTAGCAACACAAACACTAGGTCTGACTTTCCGAACAATTTTGTTATCCAAGGAGTAGAAAAATGGCCTCCGTTATCAACACCAACATCCCGTCGCTCAACGCCCAGCGTAACCTGACCACTTCGCAAGGCTCCCTGAACAACGCCCTGCAACGCCTGTCTTCCGGCCTGCGCATCAACAGCGCCAAGGACGACGCCGCTGGTCTGGCTATTGCTGAAAAAATGAGCGCCCAGTCGCGCGGCATGACGGTCGCCATGCGTAACGCCAATGACGGCATCTCTGCAGCACAAACCGCCGAAGCCGGTATCTCGGTCGTTTCTGGTCACCTGCAGCGCATGCGTGAATTGGCTGTGCAGGCGGCTTCCGGTCAATATGACTCGGTCAACCGTGGTGCCTTGGACAAGGAATTCCAGCAACTGGCAAGCGAAATTACCCGTGCAGTCAGCGCAACCGAGTTCAACGGCAAAAAATTGCTTGACGGCACTTTCTCCTCCATCAATTTCCAGATCGGTGCCACCACGACCTCCGAATCGCAGATTTCTGTCACCATCAGCTCGGTCAGCTCGTCGGGCCTGGGCAGCATCTCCGACGTTGCAGCAGCCACCACCGCCATGGGCGCTCTGGATACGGCAATCACCAACATCAACACTGCACGTGCTGACCTGGGTGCCATCCAGAACCGCTTCGAAGGCGTGCTGAGCCAGTTGTCTGCCGCCCAGGAAAACACCGAAGGTGCCCGTAGCCGCATCATGGATACCGACTACGCCTCTGAAACTGCCAAGCTGGCCCGTTCGCAGATTCTGCAACAAGCCGGTACGGCCATGCTGGCCCAGGCCAACGCCCTGCCGCAGAACGTGCTCTCGCTGTTGCGTGGCTAAGGTTTCGCGCCAAAGCTTGATACGGCATAACGCCAGCTTCGCTTGAAACTGGTCTGGGTGGGGTGGCGAAAGTCACTCCACCCTTTGCCGCTTGTGCGGCACCCCCGCGCCGCCCTGAACGCACAGGAGAAAGAGATGGATATCAACAGCATCGGCTCAATGACACGTTTAACCGCAGTCACGCCTACGCCTGCACAAACTCCCAACCCCGGCAACACCCAGGCGGCCGTACGGGAAAATTCTGCCGCAGCACCCCACGCGCCGAATACCCCGCCGACTGCGGTCAACAGCGCAGCTCGCGGTAGCAATGCCGAGCAAGGCAAAGACAGCGCGCAAGACCAGCGGCAAAATTTGCAGAGCAGCATTGACGCGTTAAACGAATTCATCAAACCGCAAAACACCTCCCTGGAGTTTTCCATCGACGACGACAGCGGCACCGTCGTAGTCAAGGTGATGGACAAGGAAACCAAGGAAGTCATCAAGCAGTTCCCCTCGGAAGAAGCCCTTGAACTCGCGAAAGCGCTGGATAAACTAAAAGGGCTGCTGGTGCAGCAAAAAGCCTGAGCCACACACGTCCAGAGCACCCGGACAAATATTGTTTTCAGTAAAGGAGAAACATCATGGCCACCATTTCTTCACTCGGCGCCGGTTCCGGCATGGACCTGGAAGGGCTGGTCAAAAGCCTGATGTCGGTTGAAAAACGCCCGCTGACCCAGTTACAAAACCAAGCGAGCGCCTACAACGCAAAAATTTCCTCCTTGGGAAAATTGAGCAGCAAACTCAGCGCCCTGCAAACAGCCGCCAAGGACATGAAACCCAATGTCTTGCAAAGTGCGCTGGAAAAATTTGCCAAATTTGAGGCCAGCCTCTCAAAAACCCCGAGCGGCGGCGAAATCGGCACAGTAACTGCCGGTACCGGCGCGGTAGCAGGCACCTACAAACTCGACGTAACCCAGCTCGCGCAAGGCCAGAAAATCAGTGCCGGCTCCCTGGGGGGGGTAACTGCCGGTACCTTGAAGATCACCGTCGGCAGCACAGAAACCGATATCAACATTACCGACACGTCGGCCGAGGGCATCCGCAATGCCATCAATCAGGCCAAAACCGGCGTTACCGCTACCGTCGTCAATGGCACGAGCGGGCCGACGCTGATGCTTTCCGGCGAAGACGGTGCCGGCAAAGCGTTTTCCCTGAGTGGCATCGCCGGCCTGAATTACAACGCCGCCAGCAACGCGGGCGATTTCACGCGCAGCCAGGCGGCGCGCGATGCCGCATTCACTGTCGATGGCATCGCCGCCAGCAGTGGATCGAACAAGGTCACCGATGTGATCAGCGGCGTCACCCTGAATCTCACCGGCGAAGGCCAGGCGACGCTGTCTATCAAGCAAGACAACAACAGCAACCTCAAAAAAGCGCTGGAAGGCTTTGTCACCGCCTACAACGATGCCGTTTCCAGCATGTCGAGCATGGGCAGCTACAACAAAGACAGCAAGGTTGCCGGCGAGCTGCAAGGCAACGATATTTTGCGTAACGCCCAGCAAACCTTGAGCCGCCTCGTATTCGACACGACCGCCACGACCGACGGTGCGACCCAGCGTTTGAGCGATATCGGCATTTCGTTCAAGACCACCGACGGCAAACTGACGCTCGATGCAGACAAATTTGCCGCCGCCATCGACAAGAACCCGGAGGCGGTCGCCAATCTTGCCGCCGCTGTCGGCAGTGCTTTCGACACCGGCATGGACCGCATCACCGGCACCGGCGGGCAAATTCAGGCCAGCACGGAAGGTTTGCGCCTCACCGTAAAAAGCTTGGAAAGCCGCCAGGAAGCGCTTACCATGCGCCTTGAAACGGTCGAAAAACGCTACCGCGCCCAGTTCAGCGCGCTGGATACCCTGATGAGCAACATGAACTCGGTCAGCAGTTATCTGGCGCAAAACCTGTCGCGATTAACCACGAGCTAAGCACCACGATGTTTTCCAGCCGCAACTACAGCCCAGCCGGCGTCTACGCCGAGTTGGGCCGCGATTCCGACGTTCGATCAGCCGACCCACATCGGCTGATCGTTTTGTTGTTCGAAGGTGCCGAGAGCGCCATTGCCATCGCTCGTGTGCACGCCGAGCAAGGTAACCACGGAGAGCGGGGTACGCACATCTCAAAAGCCATTGACATCATCTCCAACGGCCTCAAAGCTAGCCTGGACATACAGCAAGGCGGCGAGCTGGCCGAGCGCCTGGCCGCACTCTACGACTACATGGTGTCGCGCCTGCTCTGGGCCAACATAAAGAACGACATCCCGACCATGGATGAAGTCCACGGCCTGCTTTCCGAAATTCACGATGCCTGGAATCAGATCGAACCCGGCAAACAGCAAACGCGATGAGTGGACGCACGCCTTATCAATCCTTCGCCATCATTGCCAGCGAAATGCGCAAGTACGGCGAAGCGGGCAACTGGGAAAAATCTGCCGAAATTGCCGCGCAGATGGATACATTGCTCCGTAGCGGCAAACTGCCGGCGCCTCAGGCCGCAGATCGAGAAGCGATTGCTGCCGTGCTTACAGACATTGCCGCACTGACAGAACGGGCCGGGCCACTGAAAGAAGATATCGCTCGCCTCCTCGCCGCTTTTGGCGACACGCCTTAACCTCCGCATTTCACTTTTTACCCACCACATCTTCGTTATTTTATGATCCCCGCCGACCTTGCCAGCACGCTGCGGGCGGTGATCCCGGAGCAGAAACCTGCCCAGCCGCAGCCGACACAGCCTGTCGCGCCTGCCTCACGCGTTGCTGATGTACTCAGCAACCTTGTTCCCGGCCAACGGGTACTCGCCGAAGTCCAGGCCATGCTGCCCAATGGCAGCTATCGCGCGCTGGTTGCACAGCGTGAGGTCACACTCTCACTCCCTTTTGCTGCCAAAGCCGGCGACAGCCTGGAACTAGAAGTCACTGAAACCAACGGCAAACTGACGCTCGCTATCGTCACCAATCGTGGCGAAGCGCAGGCCAAGGATCCCTCTGTCCCCACCACCTTCAGTAATACAGGCAAACTGATCGGCGACCTGATGAAAGGCGTCGACGGTGAAGGTGACCGCCGGCCGCCGCCGGCTGCGCTCAATGGCAACCAGGCGCTACTCGAACAAGGGCCGAAAAGTGGCGCTGATTTTGCACCGTTGCTCAAACAAGCCCTGACCCAGAGTGGTATGTTCTACGAAGCCCACCAGGCGCGCTGGGTGGCCGGCAAGCTCCCCACCGAAGCCCTGCGGCAAGAGCCGCAAGGCCAACTGCCCGCCCCCGCACAGGGGCAAAATCCCCAACAGGCAAGCACAGCGGCACAGAGTGGACGTGAGGCTAGCGCACAGCAAGCACCACAACCCCAGCAAAACGCTCAGCCCGCAGCTCAAACCACTGCACAAGCCGGTATTCCGCGTGAAATCACTCCCCTGGTGCAACAGCAACTCGACGGACTGGCTAACCAGAACTACGCCTGGCAAGGGCAAGTATGGCCAGGGCAGCAAATGTGGTGGGAGATCGGCGAACAGAATGAAAACGCCAGCCCTAATGACGATGGCGAGCAAAAACACTGGCGTACCCGCCTGAAACTGGCACTGCCGCGCCTCGGCGGCGTCGACGCTCAAATCCATCTGCAACCCGATGGCAGCATCGCGCTGCGTATCGAGGCAGACTCTGATTTCGGCGAAAACCACCTGCGCCAGGCCATCCCCGGTCTACAGTCACAGATGGAAGCAGCCGGCCTGAAAATCCAGCACGTCCTGATCGAACATGCCCCCACCGAATTCGAATGAGACAGCGCGCCAAGCCATTGCGCTCACCTACCAGCAAACCGACGCCGCCCCCCGCGTGGTGGCCAAGGGGCGCGGCCAGATTGCCGAACAGATCATAGCCAAAGCCAAGGAACACGGCGTTTACGTACATGAATCACCTGAACTGGTCGCCCTGCTCAGCCAGGTAGATATTGACGAACACATCCCTCCCCAGTTATACATGGCCGTTGCCGAGCTTCTTGCCTGGCTTTACCGCCTGGAACAAGGGGACGTCACCGAGGCCCCAATCTGAATCACGAGTGCCATGTCCGATTTGTCCGAAACAACCTTGCACCCTGTCTTTGAAATCGACCAGCCCAACCGCTATGGCCGGTACATCATCAGTAATCCACGCGAAATCATCTGGCATCTGAAGCTTCTCAAGGACCAGCGTAACTTCATTACGCTCTATCCGAATCACCTTGACCAGTTTTTCCTGACCTCCATCATCAGCATCAATGAAAAAACGGGGGAACTGATCCTTGACGCCCCTGGCTTGCCGGAATTGCTGGAAAGCGCCCTGAAATCGACCAGTTCCACGCTGACGACCAGCATGGACAAGGTCAAGGTGCAAATTCGTCTCGGCCCCTTGCAACAAACGCAGCACGAAAACAGTCCGGCACTCCTGACCCGTCTGCCACAAGCCATGCTCCGCCTGCAGCGGCGCGAATTCTTCCGCATCGACACACCGCGCATCAATCCCTTACGCTGCAAATTGGTCAAGCACCATGGAGAGACGGAAAGTGAAGTATTCGACTTCCCGCTACTCGACATCAGCGGGGGAGGACTGTGCCTGAGCGGCCCAGTCGAGGCAGCAGAGCATTTTTCGCTAGGCGAACTGTTCACCGACTGTCGCCTGGAAATACCGGACGAAAGTGTGATATCCGTCAACTTGAGGGTCCGCGAAATATCGCGCCTGGAAACAGCCAACGGACAGATGCAGCTCAGACTGGGCTGCGAATACGTCAACCTGCCCAGTGCCAGACAGAACCTGATCGAACGCTACATTACCCGTCTGGAAAGAGCACGCAAAGCTCAAACCGACCTGATCTGATCCCCATCACAAGCACACACAGAGCCCATTCCAGGACTGGGCGATATCCACATGCAAGAAAGCAGTATCCAATTCCAGCATTTCTGGATCGACCTCATACTTGGCCTGATCATGATTTACATCCTGATCGACACTCCCCTCGAGCAGGCCTTGGTTGGCATCGCAGTTGTGGCCTCGCTCGTCTTCTTCAGCCGAGCGATACAGCGCAGCCGACGTGCCAGCCTGCGTCGTGCCGAAGCACGCCTGCGCAAGGAAGAGGCCGAGGCAGCGCGCCGGGCTGCCATCCTGGCCAAGCAAGAGGCACTGCGCCGGGCACAGGAAGAAGCCTCAAGAAAATATCTATAACCGCTGGAAACCGGAAAATGTGTTTGCGCACTCAGCAGACACGGCAGGACAGGCAGGCAAGGCACCCCCACCTGCGAACAAACAGATCCGTATCAGACCTGCATGTTCATCATTTCCTGATACGCCGTCACCAGTTTGTTGCGCACCTGCACCATTTCCTGGAAGGAAACACTGGCTGTCTGCAACGCCACCATCACCTCATGCAGATTCTGGCTGGTATCACCCGCCACCATCTTTTCTGCCATCTGTGTGGCTGACTGCTGCGTGGAATTGACCTTGTCGATCGAGCCCTTGAGCACGCTGGCAAAATCCACCGCCCCGTCAACAGCGGGGGTTTCCGGGGTCTTTCCCGAAGCCTGTGCTGCCGTCGTGCGCAGCACGCTCAGCATTTGTTCGATTCCTTTGGTGTCCATCGCAAACTCCTTCAACTGACCCAAGACTAGCAACAACCAGGCCAGTTCAAATCAACCTAGACGCAAGATTCAATCGCGGTAAAACCCCGCCTCTCGATACTCTTGCAGTTTATACCTTAATTTGCGCACTGAAATCCCCAGGCGTTCAACAGCCAGCTTGCGTGAGCCGCCGACCTCGGCCAGCACCTTCAGGATGTGCTCGCGCTCGATGTCTTTGACGTTGCCAGCCTCTACTGCAGATACCGCCACGACTTCCTCGGCCTGCGCTGCCGGCACAGCCACAGTTTCTCCCGGCGCCTGAACATCTGCAGCTACCGTAGACACAGGCAAGTTCAGGTGCCCAGCCTCAATTTGCTCTCCGGGCGCCAGAATCAAGGCCCGCTGCATGACATTTTCCAGCTCTCGCACATTACCGGGCCAGTGATAACCAGTCAGCGCACATTCAGCCTGCTTGCTCAGCACCATGCCGTTGCGCCCGAAACGCGCACCATGTTCAACCATGAAATGGCGGGCAATTGGCAGAATATCCAACGGCCGTTCGCGCAACGCCGGAATGGCCACCGGGAACACATTCAGTCGGTAATAAAGATCCTCACGGAACACGCCGCGCGCCACCGCTTCCTGCATCTCGCGGTTGGAGGTGGCAATGATGCGGATATCGAGCGCTACCGGCTTCTTACCTCCTACCCGCTCAACCTCCCGCTCCTGCAATACGCGCAAAAGTTTGGCCTGCAATCCGAGCGGCATTTCGGTGACCTCGTCGAGCAACAGGGTGCCATTCTGGGCCTGTTCGAATTTTCCCGGCTGAGCCTGCTGGGCGCCGGTAAACGCGCCTTTCTCGTAACCGAACAAGGTCGCCTCCAGCAGGCTATCTGGAATCGCCGCACAGTTGATGGCCACGAACGGTCCCTTGCTGCGGGCCGAATTCTGATGGATGAAGCGAGCGACCACTTCTTTGCCAACCCCAGATTCACCTGTCAGCAGCACCGTAGCATCGGTCTGCGCCACCCGACGCGCCATGGCAAACATGTCGCGGCTGGCCACATCTTCGGCAATCACCCCCTGATCTTCGGCGCGTGCCGCCAGTTCATATTTGCCGATATAACCGAGCAAGGCCTGCGGTTCGAATGGCTTGAGCAAAAAATCACAGGCACCGCTGCGCATGGCATCAACAGCCTTTTCGACTTCAGCAAAGGCGGTCATCAACACCACGGGCAAATGCGGCAAGCGTTGACGGATTTCCTTCAACAAAGTGATGCCATCCATCGGCATCATGCGCACGTCGCTTACCACGATGGAGAACGCCTGCTTGGTCAGCGCCGCCAGCGCCGCTTCGCCCCCATCGACGGCCACATAGGCGCGACCAGCCAGTTCCAGCGTATCGCCGATCGCCTCGCGCAAGCAGGGATCATCTTCCACAACGAGAACAGGTAGTGCGTGTTCGCTCATGTTTCCTTCACTTTCCCTCACCTGACCCTACGCCAACCGGCAGAGTCATCACAAATTCCGCCCCCGATGCGTCCCCGTCCGCCACCACGGCTGACCTGGGCGCCGACGACAACTCGATCGTACCACCGTGCGCCCGGGCCACACCGCGGGCAATCGCCAGCCCGAGACCGGTTCCCTGCCCTTTGGTGGTAAAAAAAGGCTCAAAGATGCGCTCCCGCTTTTCATGCGGTACCCCCGGGCCACCGTCACGCACTGTGAACACCACCCCTGCCGGGCAAATTTTGCCGCCCAGGTAAATCTTTCCCCCTGCCGGCGTTGCCTGCAGGGCATTTTCCAGCAGATTAACCAGCGCGCCCGCCAACGCCTTGCGACTCCCCACGATTTCGACCGCCGAACAGGCATCGTCGACCACAAACTCGACCCCTTGCGCACGCGCCAAGGGTTCCATCGTCTGCCGCACCTCTGCCAGCAAATCTCCTGCGGGCAAGACGTCCCGCCCGATGCTCTCACCACGGGCGTAGAGCAGCACATCCTGAATCAAACGCTCCAGGCGTTTCAATTGACTAGCCGCTTTTTCCGAGAATTTCAGTCGCGCAGCCTCGTTCACGCCCGGCTGACCAAGATTCGCCGTGTATAAGAGTGCTGCAGCCAGGGGCGTCCGTAGCTGGTGCGCCAGCGAAGCCGCCATTTCACCCATCGCGGCAAGGCGCTGACTACGCCCCAGCTCCTCCTTCATCCGCTGCGCCGAGGTAATGTCGTGCAGAACCAGAATCTTGCCGTCACCCGAGGGAAGAATACTTTCTGCCATCGACAGACAGCGCTCCCCCAGGCGCCATTCACCGGCGGTCAGAGTCGGCTCGAGAAAACGCGCCACCACGTCCCCCCAGTGCGCCCCGACCACCTCCGGACCAAACATCGTCAGCGCCACCGGATTGAGCGCAGTGACATGCGCCAGCGCATCCAGCAGCACGACGCCGGCAGGCATGGCGTCAAGCAAAGAAGAAAGGCGCTCGGACAAGGCTTCCTTCTCCTGGTACTGCCGCCGCAATTCGCCATTAGCGACCGCCAGCTCTTCTGTCAACGACGCGACCTTGCCCTGCAAAGCCTCATACGCGCGGGTCAGATCGGCCGAAACCTGATTGAACATGGCGAAGGCCCGCTGCAATTCGGCAGCCTTGTCCGGGTGCTGCGGATCAAACATCTGGGGGGGCAGTTCTGTCATTTAAAATAAGCCAAACAGCTGAAAGCAGGATGTCGATTAGTGAAATGGGCGGCGGTAATAGTAGAATAATTCTAGGAAAGTTTGGCTTCGCAATTGATTCTTCTGATTTTCTCCCCAGCAACCCCACGATGAGCACGCATGGCTGTCAGCACTGAGACCACCGCAGGAACCGCCCCCCCGGATAATCCGGTGGCCCGCCTGCGGGAGGCTTTCGACCGCCTGAGCGGGCAGCAGAAAATCGGGCTGGGTGTTGCCATTGCCGCCATTGTCGCGGTCATCGTCGGTTCGGTGCTCTGGAGCCGGCAACCAGACTTCAAGGTACTGTTCTCCAATCTGGGCGAAAAGGATGGCGGCAGCATCATCGCCGTTCTGGAGAAACAGAATACCCCGTTCAAACTCTCCCCTACCGGGGCCATCATGGTGCCTGCCGAACAGGTACACCAGGTGCGCCTGAAACTTGCAGCACAAGGCTTGCCGCATGGTGGCATGGTCGGTTTCGAATTGATGGAAAACCAGAAATTCGGTATCAGCCAGTTTGCTGAACAGGTGAACTATCAGCGCGGCCTTGAAGGCGAACTGGCGCGCACCATCATGTCGATCGGTGCCGTACAGGCCGCTCGCGTCCACCTGGCCATCCCCAAACCAAGCGTTTTTGTCCGCGAGGAACTGAAGCCCACGGCTTCGGTCCTGCTCAGTCTCCATCCCGGCCGAGCGCTGGATGCCGCGCAGATCGCCGGCATCACCCATCTGGTGTCCTCCAGCGTGCCGCAACTGCAGGCCAGCAACGTCAGCATCCTCGACCAGAGCGGCAGCCTCCTGTCCACGCTGAAGAACAGGCTCACCGAAGCCGGTCTCGACGCCACCCAGATCAAGTATGTCCGCGAGATCGAAAACGGGATCAGTTCCCGCATCGAGCAAATCCTGAAACCGCTACTGGGCTCGGACAATTTCAAGGTACAAGTCGCTGCCGACATCGATTTCACGCAAAGCGAACAGACTGCCGAAACCTTCCGCCCCAACAACTCGCCCGAAGCGAGCGCCATCCGTAGTCAGCAGAACAACGAAACTGCCAGCATCAGCCAGCCAGCCGGCGGCGTCCCGGGCGCACTGACCAATCAGCCGCCGGTGCCGGCCACCGCGCCTCTCACTGCACCGGCCACCGGGGGCCAGCCTCCTCGCCCCGGGCAACCGGCTGCCGGCGAACCCGGCAAGATCGATGCTGCGGGGATCACCGCACCCTTGGAGGCCGCTGGGCAACCGCTTAATACCAGCAAAAATGCCACCATCAATTACGAGCTGGATCGCACCATCCGCCACACCAAGCAAGGCATGGGCGCCATCCGCCGCCTGACCGCTGCTGTCGTCGTCAATCACCGACCGGGTACCGATGCCAAAACAGGCAAGGAAATCACCAAACCCTTGAGTGATGAAGAAATGAAACAGATCAACGATCTGGTCCGCGAAGCCATGGGCTTCAGTCAGGCACGCGGCGACTCCCTGTCCGTCGCCAACGCGCCCTTTACTGCCAGCGGCAAGGAAGACATCAGTGTGCCGCTGTGGAAGGATCCGGACAACATCGATTACGCCAGGGATCTGGTCAAGTACCTGCTGATTGCGGCCATCATCGCCTTCCTTTACTTCAAGGTGATTCAACCCTCGCTTAAAACCATGTTCCCGGAACCGGAGAAGGAGGCCAGCGACGTGGCGGGCGTGGCGGGGGCCGCTGGTGCAGCGCAAATTGGCGAGGACGACGAAGACTACGAGGGCAGCGTCCAGATCGACCATTACGCGGCCAAGGTACAAAAAGCGCGCGATCTGGCGCAAAGCGACCCGAAGGCGGTCGCCAACATCATCAGGGAGTGGATGAATGCCGGCGGGTCCTGAAGAAGGTCTGGAGAAAAGCGCCACCCTGCTCATTGCGCTGGGTGAAGATCATGCCGCCGAGGTGCTCAAGCTGCTCGGCCCGCGCGAAGTGCAAAAACTCGGCCACGCCATGGCGGGCCTGCGTACCGTGCCGCGAACCACGGTGGAGACCGTGCTTGACGAATTTCACAAGCATGCGGAAGAAAAAGCCTCCATGCACGTGGATACCGACAATTACATCCGTTCGGTACTGACCAAGGCACTCGGCGACGACAAGGCGTCCAACCTCATCTCACGCATCCTGCAGGGCGGTGAAACTTCCGGCATCGAAGGCCTGAAGTGGATGGACGCGCAAACCGTGGCCGACCTGATCAAGAACGAACACCCTCAGATCGTTGCCACCATCCTGGTGCACCTCGAACACGACCACGCCAGCGAAATCCTCAACCACTTTTCCGAGCGCCTGCGTAATGATGTCGTGCTGCGCATCGCCACGCTGGAAGGCATCCAGCCTGCCGCGCTGAGGGAATTGAACGAAGCCATGCTGCGCATCCTGTCCGGCTCGGCCAGCATCAAGCGCACCGCGATGGGCGGCGTCCGTACGGTGGCCGAAATCCTCAACTTCATCGGCACCACCAACGAGACTTCCGTGGTGGATGCCATCCGCGAATACGATCCCGAACTGGCGCAGAAGATTCTCGACGAAATGTTCGTCTTCGAGAACCTGATGGACATTGACGATCGCTCGATCCAGATGATTTTGCGCGAAGTGCAATCGGATTCGCTCATCCTCGCCCTCAAAGGGGCATCGCCGGAGTTGCGCGAAAAAATCTTCAAGAACATGTCGCAGCGTGCCGCCGAAATGCTGCGCGAAGACCTGGAATCGAAAGGCCCGGTCCGTCTTTCCGAGGTGGAAGCCGAACAGAAGGAAATCCTCAAGGTGGTACGCCGCCTGGCCGACGAAGGACAGATCGTTCTCGGCGGCGCCGGCGGCGAGCAGATGATCTAAGCCATGGCCGTCATTCGCAAAGAACAACTAGCCGATGTCCAGCGCTGGCAGATTGGCGATTTTTCCGCCGCCAGCGCCGGCCCCAGGCCCACACCGACAGAAGCTTCCCCGGAGGCTCCCGCTGCAGAACCCTCCGGCCCACCGGAAGAGGTCAGCGAGCCAGTCATCACACTGCCCACGCAAGAGGAAATCGAGGGCATCTATAACCAGGCGCAACAGGAAGGTTACGCCGCCGGTCTGGAGATCGGCCGCCGCGAAGGGGAAGAGGCTGCACAGAGCGAAGCGGCGGCGGCACGCCAGGAAGCCCTGGCCGGCATCGCCACCCTGACCGCCGCCTGGCGTGAAGCGCTGGCTGCTCTCGACCAGACCGTTGCCGAACAGACGCTGGATGTTGCCCTGGAGGTCGCCGCACAGGTCATCGGCAGTACCGTTAAAGTCCAGCGCGACCGGATCCTGCCCATCGTCCGCGAAGCCCTGCAAGCGCTGCCGTTACACCACGGCCACATCAGCGCACATGTACACCCGGACGACCTTGCCACCCTGCAGGAAGGCGTGGGCCAGCTGGGCACCACTGATCCGATCAAATGCGTTGCCGACCCGAACCTTGCGCCCGGCAGCTGCATACTGCGCGCCGGACACAGCGAAATTGACGCCAGCCTGGACACCCGCTGGCGGCGCGTCCTGGAAAACATGGGGATTGATGCCGAGCAATGGCTGCTACGCTAGACCCTATCCCGCACGCAAAACGCTGGCACGATTTTCTTGAAGGCTGCCGCATTGCCGCCAGTACTGCGGCACCGCTGTGGCCCTCGGGCCGCCTGACTCGCATCAACGGACTGGTCATGGAAGCTTCGGGCTTGAAGCTGCCACTTGGCAGCACCTGCCACATCCATCCCGGCACGGGCGCACCGGTGGAAGCCGAGGTGGTCGGCTTTGCCGGAGAAAAACTCTACCTGATGCCTTCGGACGAAGTATTCGGCCTGGCACCCGGCGCCCGCGTCGTCCCTTTCGACGCGCCCTGCCCTTCACCGCAGATCGAACACCCGGCACACCACAAACGCCGGGCCATCGACCGCACCAAGCAAGTTCCCGTTGGCGAGGAACTTCTCGGCCGCGTGGTCGACGGGGTCGGCCGCCCACTCGATGACGCCGGCCCGCTGCGAGTCTCGCAAGCCCGCTCCCTGCAGAGCAGACCGTTCAACCCGATGTTGCGCGCCAACATCGAACACCCGCTGGATGTCGGCATCCGCGCCATCAATGGCATGCTTACCGTCGGCCGAGGCCAGCGCATGGGCTTGTTTGCCGGTTCCGGGGTCGGCAAATCCGTATTGCTAGGCATGATGGCGCGCTACACGGAAGCCGAGATCATCGTCGTCGGACTGATCGGCGAGCGCGGTCGTGAAGTCAAGGAATTCATCGAGCAAATTCTTGGTGAGGAAGGCCGGCGTCGTTCTGTCGTCGTCGCCGCCCCGGCTGACACCGGACCATTGATGCGTCTGCAGGGCGCGGCCTACGCCACCACCATCGCCGAGTATTTCCGCGACCAGGGCAAGCATGTTCTCCTCATCATGGATTCGCTCACGCGCTACGCCATGGCACAACGGGAAATCGCCCTGGCCATCGGAGAGCCGCCTGCCACGCGAGGTTACCCGCCGTCGGTCTTTGCCCGTCTGCCGCAACTAGTGGAACGCACAGGTAATGGCCCGGTTGGCGGCGGCTCGATCACTGCCTTTTATACGGTCCTGGCTGAAGGCGACGACCAGCAAGACCCCATCGCCGACTCGGCACGCGCCATCCTCGACGGCCACATCGTGCTCAACCGCAACCTGGCGGACGCCGGGCACTATCCGGCCATCGATATCGAACAATCGATCAGTCGCGCCATGGTCAGCCTGATCACACCGGAACACCTGGACCACATCCGCCGCTTCAAGGTACTGTTTTCCCGCTACCAGCGCTCACGTGACCTGATTGCTGTCGGCGCTTACGTCCCGGGCTCCGATCCGGTACTTGACCAGGCCGTGGCCATGTACCCGGTCATGGAGGCTTTCCTGCAACAAAAGATCAGTGAAAAGTCCGATTTCGCAGCCAGTACCGCACACCTGGCCAGCTTGTTCAGCTAGCACTAGACCATGGCACATAACTTTGCTCTGCAACCCTTGCTGGAACTGATGCAGGAACGCACCGACGAGGCCAGCCGCCGCTTGGGTCAGTTGATTGCTGCCGAACAGAATTCACGGCAGCAACTCAGCATGCTTGAAGAATACCGTAACGAATATGTCGAACGCCTGCGCCAGGCCACACAGGCCGGAACGACAAGGCAAATCATCGCCAACTATCAGGAATTCCTGCGGCGCATCGAAGAAGCCATCGAGCAACAGACCAAGCAGGTCCGCCAATCGGAAAACAATACCCTGCGCGGCCAGCAGCACTGGCGCACACAAAATACCCGGCTCAAAGCCATCGATACCCTGGCCATCCGGCACGAAGAAAAACTGCGCAAGCACGAAGACAAAAAGGCACAGAAGTTGCTCGACGAATTCACCACCCGGAAATTCTCCACGCCCAAGGACGACAGCTGAACGTCCACACGGCGACCAAGGCCTCTTCAAGCAGCAAATCGGCACACTTTTTGCTTAAATAGCACGCAGCCGCTGATAACCTTGCCAGAGAAAACGCCATGGAACTCTCCATTACCCCGCTCGCCACACTACCTGCCTCTACCGCTTCGGCCACAACAGACGCCGGCACAGACGCCATGGGCGGCGGTTTTGCTGCACTGCTGGCAGGGCAACTCAGCGGGCTGGAAACGTTTTTCCCCGCGAACACCCCCTTGATCGATCCAGCACTCGCAGCACTTCTCTCCGGCACGGCCAAAAAACTGCTCGATCCCGACAGCCTGCTGCAGCACAGCGAAGAGAATGCCACCAATCTGCTGGCCACCACTCTACCGACCACCACTCTACCGACCGCCATTCCACTCGCACCAGACACAGCCTATGCTCAGGACGAGGATGCTGCCAATGACGTCCTGCTCGGTTCCGGCGGCGGAAACAGCAAGGGCAACAGCAGCGACCTGTTTGCCTTGCTCGCGCACACGCGCGCGCCACGCGCAGACGCCATGACCAGTCAGCTGACGCCGCAGGCTGAACCGGATGCCGCTGGCGCCGAGACTCCGTCGTTATCCACCTCGTTATCCACCCACTCCGCGACAGCCACACATACCGCCGGCCGATCGCACGAAACGGCCGCCTCCACGCCGCAGAACGCCCCCAGCATCACCGCTCACCTGCATGACAACAAATGGTCGCAGCAGCTTTCCGACCGCGTTCTGTGGCTGGCGCGCGGTGATGTGCAGAACGCCCAGATCAATATCACTCCCGCGCACCTCGGTCCGATCCAGATCAGCCTGAGCCTCAGCGGCGAGCAGATGACGGCGCATTTCGTCAGCGCCAGCCAGGAAGTACGCCAGGCCCTGGAAGACGCCCTGCCCCGCCTGCGCGAAATGCTCGCCGGTGCCGGCATCAACCTGGGTCAGGCGAATGTCGGCTCGCAACAGCAGCAGCAAGCGCAGGCAGAGCAATTCGCTGCCAAAGGTGAAAATTCGCGGCAATCCAGCGATGGGGCTATACTTCCGGCCGACCAGCACGGCATAGACACGGCGTCCGCCCGCCCCATCCAGCGCGGCCAGGGACTCGTCGATCTGTTTGCCTGATAAACCAGAAACCAGGGGAAAAATATGGCCAAGGATGCCAATCCAGCTGAACTCACT
This sequence comes from Azonexus hydrophilus, assembly GCF_905120355.1. Classification (GTDB taxonomy): domain Bacteria; phylum Pseudomonadota; class Gammaproteobacteria; order Burkholderiales; family Rhodocyclaceae; genus Azonexus. The sequence goes on from NZ_CAJHOB010000003.1 coordinate 73,342, forward strand.
GATGCGCCACCCAAAAAAAGCAAGAAACTGCTGATCATCATCGCCGCCGTCGTGCTGCTACTGGCCGCCCTGGCTGTTGCCGCCGTACTGCTATTGAAAAGCAGTCCGTCAGATGACGAGGAAGCTGACGAAGAGGTCGCCGAAGAAAGCGTCAAGAAGTCAGCGAAGAAAAAAGACAAGGGCGAGCCGCCCGTTTTCGTCAGCCTCGACACCTTCACGGTCAATCTGGCGCCGGAGAATGGCGAGCAGTACCTGCAGGTCATCATTTCCGTCGAACTGGACAGCGCCGACTCGCAGGCACAATTGACCGCCATGATGCCGCGCATCCGCAACAACGTGACCTTGCTGCTGTCGAGCAAGAAAGCCTCCGAACTGCAACCGAAGGAAGGCAAGGAAAATCTTGCCAAAGAAATTGCCGCCGAAATCAATTCCGCCATCAATCCCCCGGTACGCAACAAACGTGGCGAAATGGTGGCCCCTGAGGGCCCGGTGATGTCCGTACTCTTCACTTCCTTCATCATCCAGTAACCAGAGCGCCATGGCCGGCGATTTTCTCTCCCAGGACGAAGTTGATGCCCTCCTGAAAGGCGTCACCGGGGAGACTGACGACCCGGAGCGCGAGGCGGGCGAAGATGCCAGCATCCGTGCTTATAACCTAGGCACCCAGGAACGCATCGTGCGTGGGCGCATGCCCACGCTCGAACTCATCAACGAGCGTTTTGCCCGCTATCTGCGTATTGGCCTGTTCAACTACATGCACCGCAACGCGGAGATTTCGGTCGGCCCGATCCGCGTTCAGAAGTACAGCGAATTCATCCGTAATCTGGTGGTCCCCACCAACCTCAACCTGGTCGCCGCCAAACCCTTGCGCGGTACGGCCCTGTTCGTGTTCGACCCGAACCTGGTTTTCCTCGTCGTCGACAACATGTTCGGCGGTGACGGGCGTTTCCACACCCGGGTCGAAGGCCGCGACTTCACCGCGACCGAGCAGCGCATCATTCAAGGCCTGCTGGGCGTCGTCTTTTCCGAATATTCAAAATCGTGGAAACCGGTCCACGACATTCAGTTCGAGTACATCCGCTCGGAAATGAATTCGCAGTTCGCCAACATTGCCACGCCGTCTGAAATTGTCGTATCGACATCGTTCACCGTCGAATTCGGCGGCGCCACGGCGGACATGCACATCTGTTTCCCCTATTCCATGCTCGAGCCGATCCGCGATCTGCTCTACAGCACCATGCAGAGCGACCAGCTGTCCACCGACAAACGCTGGATCGGCACCCTGCGCCGCCAGCTGCAGGGGGCTGAGGTCGAAGTGGTGGCCAATCTCGGCTCTGGCGAGGTGTCGCTACGCGACATCCTGAAGCTGCAACCGGGCGACGTCATCCCCATTGACATCCCGCCACGCGTTGAAGCCACGGTAGATGGCATCGCCCTGCTGGAATGTTCATACGGCCAGCAGAATGGCCAGTACGCCCTACGTATCGAAAAATTCATCGCCAGCCCTGAAGGTGGCGCCGGCGAAACAGCACCGGGAGACAAGAATGTCGGATGACATGGACAATATGGACGCCAGCGAAAACCCCGTCGAAGAAGAACAGATCAGCGAAGACGACTGGGCCGCCGCCATGGCCGAGCAGGTCAGCGAACCGCCGGCGGCACAACCGGCGCACATCTTCCCCGCCTTCGACAGTCCGGCAGCCGCAGGCGGAGTGCTGAACGAACTCGACATGATCCTCGACATTCCAGTCCAGATCACGGTCGAACTCGGCCGCACCAAGATCACCATCAAGAACCTGCTGCAACTCGCGCACGGCTCGGTCGTCGAGCTCGACGCCATGGCCGGCGAACCGATGGACGTACTGGTCAATGGCACCTTGATCGCCCAGGGCGAGGTCGTCGTCGTCAACGACAAATTCGGCATCCGCCTGACGGACATCATCACCCCGTCGGAACGCATGCGCAAAATCAACCGCTAAGATTCGCTGCCGGGCACCCGGGCAGAGGCCCGGGCGGCACATTTCACGCTAAGATAGCGGCCACTCTTTTCCGACGTGCCGCCGTGCCGAATCCCGTACCGAATCCCGCGCCTGTTGGCGCCGGTCTTTTCCTGCTGTTTCCCATGCTGGCCCAGGCGGCAGAAAATGCCGCCCCGGGGTTGTCGACCGCCACCTACCTGCAAGCCACCCTCGGCTTGTTGCTGATCGTCGGCCTGCTCCTCGCCGCCGCTTGGGCTGCCCGCAAGGTGGCTGGCGGCAAGGCCTTCGGCCAGGGCAACCTGAAAGTGGTCAGCGGCATTGCCCTCGGCCCCAAGGAGCGGATCGTGCTGGTGGAGGTGGAAGATCAATGGCTGGTCATCGGGATCGTCCCGGGCCAGATCCGCACCCTGCATCGCCTGCCGCGTGGCAGCGCCCCTGGTGACGACGGCCAGGCCATTCCGCCATTCGCCCAGTGGTTGCAAGCTTTGCGAGAACGCCGCCAAGATGTCTAAGACTTTCCTCCGCCCTCTCATCTTCACCTTGCTGCTGACAGTGAGCGGCAGCCTACTGGCGCAAACGCCGATTCTGCCGGCGCTCACCGCCACGCCGACCAACGGCGGCGGCACCTCGTACAGCCTGAGCATTCAGACCCTGCTGCTCATCACGGCGCTGGGCTTCATCCCGGCGACCATGCTGATGATGACCAGCTTCACCCGCATCGCCATCGTGCTCTCGCTGTTACGCCACGCCATGGGGACGCAGACCGCACCGTCGAACCAGATCATCATCGGGCTGTCGCTGTTCCTGACTTTTTTCGTCATGGCCCCGACTTTCGAACGGATATACACCGAAGCCTACGTGCCGCTTGCCGAGAACCGCATCAATGTAATGCAGGCCGGCGAACGGGCTGTCGTGCCGCTGCGCGCCTTCATGCTCAAGCACACGCGCGAATCGGACATCGCACTCTTTGCCAGTATCGCCCGCATCGAAAAAATTGCCGGACCCGAAGAAATCCCGCTGCGCATACTGATCCCCTCCTTCGTCATCAGTGAGCTGAAAACCGCTTTCCAGATCGGCTTCGTGATCTTCATCCCCTTCCTCATCATCGACATGGTCGTTGCCAGCATTCTGATGTCGATGGGCATGATGATGATGTCGCCCATCATGGTGGCACTACCTTTCAAGCTGATGCTGTTTGTCCTGGTTGACGGGTGGCATCTGGTGATCGGCTCACTCATCCAGACCTTCAACGTATGACCCCCGGCATCGTCATGGACATTGGCCGCCAGGCCATCGAAGCCGCCTTGGTGCTGGCCGGGCCGCTACTGATTGCGGCGCTGGCCGTCGGTCTGATCGTGAGCATTTTTCAGGCCGCGACCTCGATCAATGAGGCCACGCTGCAGTTCGTTCCCAAGCTGGTGGCGGTTTTTCTCGTCCTGATTCTGTTCGGGCCATGGATGCTGCAGTACATGGTTGACTTCATCCAGCGGCTCTACGGCAGCATTCCGCAAATCGTTGGCTGAAATGCTGACGCTCAGCACTGCCCAGATCGACGCCTGGATTGCCTTCTACGCCTTTCCCATGGCGCGCATCCTGGCCATGATCGCTACCGCCCCCCTGTGGAGCACCGCCGGCATTCCCCGCCGTACCCGCCTGATTCTCGGCCTGGCGATCACCATCGGCATTGCTCCGGCCTTGCCGCCCATGCCCGATGTATCACCGGCATCTTTTGCCGGCTTGTGGATACTCGCCCAGCAGATCCTGATCGGCTTTGCCATGGGCTACGCCGCGCGCATCGTCTTTGCCGCCATCGATTTTGCCGGCACCTACATGGGCTTCCAGATGGGTCTGAGCTTCGCCGTCTTTTACGACCCGTTGCGCGGCGCACAGACACCGGTTCTGGTGGAACTGATCGGCCTGCTGGCGCTGCTGCTGTTCATGGCACTGGACGGGCACCTGCTCTACGTCGGTACGCTGGCCAAAAGTTTCCAGGTCATCCCGGTCGCCCCGGAAGCCCTCTCGCCCAACAGCTGGCGTAACCTGGCCGAACTCGGTGGGCGCATCTTTTCGATTGGTCTGCTGCTCAGTTTGCCGGTGATGGTGGCCTTGATGATTACCAACGTGGCCCTCGGCATCCTCACCAAAGCGGCGCCGCAGCTGAATCTTTTTGCTTTGGGTTTTCCAATCACCCTGATGGGCGGCTTCGTCGTGATTGCCATCAGCCTGAACTACCTGGCCGAGCCCCTGCAAGCCGTATTCAGCGAAGCCATCGAAGCCATGCTGCGCTTCGCCGTACCTGCCACCCCGGTCAACGGCTGAGTGCGGGGTCGTTCAAGGCAAATGAATCAGCAGCCGGTCGCACGAAGCGGATGGTGCCCTCGGCAACCCGACGCGTACTGAGCGTCTGCGAATCGATGCCTTCGCTATAGCCCAGGATCTGGTAATCACCCAACCCCTGCTCACGCTGCAACTGCTGCGCTCGCCGCTTGAAAACCTGGATTGCCTCACCGGCGCCACCCGTATGAAAGCGCTTCATCTTCAGCGCGAGATGGTAGCTGTCGTCAGACAAGCGGCTTTCCTTGATTTCCCAGTTCGGCGCCAGCGGATCGTAAATAATGTAGATCGCCAGCGCCGCGGGAATCAGGACGTTCGCCTTGAGTGTCGTATTGGCCGCCAGGGTGAAGGCATTCGTACCGCCAGAAGAACACCCACCCAATCCCAGCGCCAGTACGGCAGCACAAAGCAGGCCAGTGGTTTTCATAGCATGCTGAACAAGCTCATCTGGCTTGTCTGCTGGAAGGTCGTCTGGGCGGCATCAAGCTGCATTTTGTGCTGGGTGAAACTGGAAATCGCCGACAACCAATCCAGATCCTGCAATTCGGACAGACGCATCTCGTAGTTGAGATTGACGTCTTCTGCCGATGTCTTCAGATCATCCAGTGCCTTCAGACGTGAACCGATCGAGGCGCGCACCGTGTTCATGTGATCCAGGCTGTCCATGATGCCGCCCAGCGCCTGATTGTAGGCTGCCTGTGTATAAGGCACGCCGCTGGCCGGATCAAGAATGTCGATCATGTTCTGCACGCTGTCGAACACGCTTTCGCCGGTGACATTGCCGCTGGCATCGCGCACCTGCATGAACACATCCAGCCCGTTCTCCCCGACCGCCATGTCGCGCGAAGCACTCACCGACAACGCCGGTTTGCCGGCATCACCGTGATACTCCATGCTGCTTCCAGCCAGCGAATAAGGCGGGGTCGCGGCTGTATTACGCGTAAACGGTTCGGTCGTCGATTTATAGCCGGCAAAAATGTACTCACCGGCCCCGTCACGCGTGTTGGCCAACCCGATCAAGCTCTCCATGCGCTGCTTCAGTTCGGTGGCGATCATCGCCTTCTGCTCGTCGCTGTAGGAGCCGTTACCAGCCTGCAACCCACGCTCGTAAATTGCCTTGAGCTCTTCCTGCACCCCCTGCAACTTGGTTTCGGCAAACGCCAGCTTGCTGCTTGCCTGCCCCTGGTTCTCAATGAAACGCTCGTTGACGTTTTTGCCCTGCGTCACTTTGAGGGCTTCGGCCGCCCCAATCGGGTCATCCGCCGGCGTCAGAATGCGCCGCCCGGTCGCCAACTGGTTTTGCAGCTTGTACAAACCGGACTGCAGGTCGCGCATGCCACCCACACCGGAATTGAAAATCATGGAAGTACTGACGCGCATGATTCAACTCCTCATCAATCAGAATATGCTCAACAAGGTATCAAACAACTGGCTGCCCACCTGTAAAGATTTTGCCGATGCCTGATACGCCTGCTGAAACTTAAGCAAATTTGCGGCCTCTTCATCAAGATTGACCGCCGAAAATGCATCGCGATTGGCGGTTGCCTGTTTCAGCACAGCCTCCTGCGACTCCAGACCCAGCTTGGCCGAGCGTGTCTTGACGCCATTGGCTGACACCAGGCTGGAGTAAACACTCTGGAAAGTCGCCTGGCCGCCCACCATGGTCGTCGCAGTTTGCAATTTCCCCAGCAGAACCGCATTGCGTCCGTCCTGCACCCCGCCCTCGTTGCGCTCGATTTTGAAGCTGTCGTTGTTGGCCGGCGTGCCGGCCACGCTGAAACTCATGCCCTGATATTCGATCTTGCTCAGGGTTGCCGCGCCGAAGGTCAGCGGAATAGCGCCCGTGCCCGTTTGCGGCGTGCCATCCGAATAGACGACGGACCAGGACCAGGTGACTGGCAAACCGCTGAGATTGCCGGCATTCGCCGTCAGCGTCAGCGGCAGGACTGCCGTGCTGTAACCGGTGCTGACCTCACCTTGGGAAATCGTCATCGCCCCCGAATTGGCCTGGTTCGGCACCGTGCGCATGGGTGCCGCCGCATTGATCAGACGCGGATCGCTGGCCAGAGTGGCATTCATGGCAATGTTGCGCGCCGCTTCATCTGTCGGCTTGATCAGGAAACGGTCGCCGTTGTCACCCGTGGCTGTAATTGCCAATTCGATGCCATCAAAAGTCGCCGTCCCCGGGCCGGTGCCGGTACTCACCACCTGCTTGTCCGACAGACGCATGATCGAATAAGCGCCACCGGCAGCAAAGGTCAGCTGGTAATCGCTACCGGTCAGATCGGTGTAGAAGTTGCCGTTATGCTGCGCAGCAGTAAACGTTGCGCTCATGCTGCCGCTACCGCTGTTTTCCGAGTTGGTCAGAATGCGTGGATCGGGCACGCTGAAGAAATTCCCGATAAAACCCGCTTCACCCTCGATCTGGCCGAGCATGTTCTGCCCCAGGGAGTGCTGGGCATTGAAGGTCAGACTGAGCGACACGGCAATCCGCCCGAGTTCGTTCTTGGCGCTGTCGAGCGACTTGCTACGGAACTCGATCAGGCCACCCAACTCACCGCCCGTGATCAGTTTTTCGGGCAATTCGATCGGCGTACCGGCAGTGGCGATGCTCAGCGCCAAACGCCCGCTATCCGCACGCGAAGGCGCAGCCACCAGTTCGGAAGAAGTGCCACCCACCACCAATTGCTGACCACTACCGATGAAGACACTGAAATTGCCTTGCGAATCGGTCACGGCCTCAACACTAATCAGCTTGTTCAGCTCGGCAATCATCTGATCGCGCTGATCGCGCAGATCGTTGGCGGGCTGGCCATAGCCGGACTCTGCCACCATGATGCGCTGATTGACATGCGCAATCTGCTCGGCAAACCCGTTGATCATCTCGACCGTGTCGGTAATGCGGCCTTCTATCTCGGCGCCCATTTCAGTCAGGCGGGTATCCATGTTCTTGAACTGACCGATCAGGCTTTCCGACGTCGTCAGCATGGCCTGCCGGCCTTCGATCAGGGAAGGATTGGCAGCCACCTGCTGCACACCGGAGAAGAAACTCTGCAAGGCAGGCGACAAGCCGGCCTTGCTGTCCGCCAGCATATTGTCGATCTGGCTCAGCTGCTTGTACATGGTGTCGAGATAGCTGACCTGGGTCTGTGCGCTATTGACCTGCCCGGTCAGGAAGCGGTCGTACATGCGGCTGACGGTCACCACATTGACGCCCTGACCAAAGGCGCCGGCGCCGGTATACACCGACATGTTGGTCGCCTGCATGGTGCTCTGGCGGGTATAACCCGGGGTGCTGGCGTTGACCACGTTGTGCTCGGTCACCATCAGACCGTATTGGGCGGCGCGAATGCCGGAAACGCCAATGCTCAGAATACCTGTACCCATGATTCACCTCTAACATGCACGCTGACTACGGCAAATAGCCGCAGAAGTTGAATTCTCAGCCGATCAAGGCCTGACGCAGCGTTGGTCCGTCGATGATCCGGGACAGCTTGTTGGCGTAATTCGGATCGGTGGCATAACCAGCCTGCTGCAGCCTACTAGCGAATTCCGTGCCATTCTGAGAGCCAATCACCGTGCTGTAGCGCGGGTTGTCGCGCAACAGCCGGGCGTAATCCTGAAAAGCTTCTGCGTAGGAGCCATAGGAACGGAAGCGCTCGATGCTGCCCTGCGCCTGTCCATCGACATACTCGGTGGTACGACTGAGTACGCTGTCGCCATTCCAGCTCTTGCCGGCCTTGATGCCGAAGAGGTTATGGCTGCTGCTGCCATCGGCTTTACGAATCTCGCTTTTTCCCCAGCCGCTTTCCAGCGCCGCGTGCGCGATCAGGAATTGCGGCGGAATGCCCGTCGTGCGCGAGGCATTGACCGCGTCCGGCCACAAGCGTTCGACAAAGCCGCGCGCATCACTCGTATCAGCACCTGCCACCGCATTCGCTGCAGTCGCCTGCTGGGCTTTATCTGCCGCTGCGGCATAGGCTGCCGAGGTCGGCAGGGACGACAGCACTTCCTGGTAGCGCAAGCCGCTGGCCGGCGGGGTAGCATTCTGTCCACTCGCCTGCGGGCCAGCCGGCGCTGCGGCCTGGCCGGCAAAACTTGCCGCCTGCGTCAATAACGCGCCCAAGGCGGCCGTCCCCGGCGCTGCTGCGGCCTCCGGCGAGATGTTGCCAAGCGAGGCGCCCAGCTGTTTCTCGATCAACTGGGCAAAGCCCACCCCCTTGCCGGAGGTCGCCATGTTCTGCGCCATCTGCTGATCCAGCAGGCCGTTGTAGAAGCGGGTCTGGTCGGAACTGAGTAAACCGTCATCCGGCACCGTGTCGCGCATGCTCTTCATGACCATCTGCAGGAACATGGTCTCGAACTGTTGCGCGGCGGCCTTGAGCCCTTCTTTCGGGTCCTTGCGCATGGTCTCGCGCAAGTCCTGCGACGCCTGCACATCAAAGGCCGCACGGTTCGGAGCGTTCTGGATCTTGATCGACATGACGGGCCTCAGATCACTTCCAGCTCGGCGCGCAACGCGCCGGCAGCCTTCATCGCCTGCAGGATCGCCAGCAGGTCCATCGGGTTGGCTCCCAGCGAATTCAGCGCCTTCACCACCTCGGCAAGATTTGCCCCGGTCTTGACATCGACCATCGCCCCGCCGGCCTGGGTAACCTGTACGCCGGCCCCGGGCATGCCACCCTGGCCCCCATCGACCACCACCGACAAATTACCGTGTGCGACCGCGCACGGCTGCAAGGCCACCCGCTGATTCATCACCACTGACCCGGTTCGCGGATTCACCACCACCTTGGCCTGCGCCGCAGCGGCATTGATTTCGAGATTTTCGACACGGCCGAGAAAGGCGACGCGGGCATCATTCGTATCCGGTGCGCGCAAGGCGATGCGCCGCCCGTCCAGAGCCTGGGCAGTACCTTCGCCCATGGCCTTGTTGATGGCCTTGACCATGTTGGTGGCCGTACCGAAATCGGACTGCGCCAGCTCGTAATAGACGAAACCATCCTGCCCGACCGTCGTCGGCACACTACGCTCGACCGTGGCACCGCCGGCGATACGTCCCGCCGACAAGTGATTGACCGTGACGCTGTTGCCGGCACCACTGGCGCCGACACCACCGACCATCACATTACCCTGCGCCATACCGTAAATCTGTCCGTCCGCACCTTTCAGCGGTGTCAGCAGCAAGGTTCCGCCGCGCAGGCTCTTGGCGTTGCCCATGGAAGAAACGGTCACATCGATCTGCTGCCCCGGCTTGGCAAAGGCGCCCAAGTTGGCCGTCACCATCACGGCAGCAACGTTTTTCAATTGCAATTTACTGGCCTGCTCCGGCGTCAGGTTGACCCCCATCTGCGACAGCATGTTGCCGATGGCCTGCGTCGTAAACGGCGTCTGCGTCGTCTGGTCACCCGTGCCGTCCAGCCCCACGACCAGACCGTAACCAATCAACTGGTTGTTGCGCACGCCCTGCAGGGTTGCCAGATCCTTGATCCGCTCGGCACTGGCCGCAGCAGGCAGCAGCAAGCTCAGCGCCAGCGCACAGGCAGTGAGGATTTTTCCGGGAAAAAGAGGTGCGGTCATGGTGCTGCCTTCCGTGAAACGAACTAGAACGGCATAACACTTAGAAAGAATCGTGCCAACCAGCCCATAACCTGCCCTTCGGCAATCTGGCCGGACGATTTATATTCGATGCGGGCATCGGCAATCTTGCTCGAATCCACCGTATTGGTGAAATCGACAAAGGACGGATTGACCACCCCGGAAATCCGGATGAACTCCTGTTCCTTGCCAATCGCGATCTGCTTCTCGCCGGAAACAAGCAAATTGCCGTTGGGCAGCACATCAATCACGGTCACCGTCAGGTCGCCCGTGAAGGTTGCACGGCTTGCCGCCTGACCGCTGCCCTTGCTCTCGGTCTTGCTGCTCATGTCCATGCTCAGGCCGTCCAGCCCGCTGACCGGCATGCCGGTAAAGGCATTGACGGCAGCCGTCAGGCTGCCGGAGCGGCTCAGGTTGTTGCTGGCATTCTTGGTCGCCGACGGGTTTTCCTTGATGCGCACGGTGATTGTGTCACCCATGAAGCGGGCGCGCCGGTCTTCGAACAGGGGGCGACTACCACCGGCTTGAAAAATGGCGCCATTGGCCACCTGAGCCACGGGCCGGGGTTCGGGGCGGACCGTCATCGGTTGATGCACATTGGTGGGCGGCACCGTCGTGCAGGCACCAAGCGTCAAGACCACGAAAGCGAGCAGGCTATTTTTCATGCTATCAACCCCTTGCCATTGCGACTTACAGCTGCGTCAGACGACCCAGCATCTGATCGGAGGTGGTAATCACCTTGGAATTCAATTCGTAGGCGCGCTGCGTCTGGATCATCGTCACCAGTTCTTCCGCCACATTGACGTTGGACGTTTCCACATACTGATGCGTGACGATGCCGGCACCGTTGGTGCCCGGTTGATTCGGCGTCGGCGCACCGCTCGCCGCGGTTTCCAGAAACAGGTTCTGTCCGATGCTGGACAAACCCGCCGGATTGACAAAGGTGGCCAGCTGGATCGCCCCGATTTCCGTCGGCACCGGATTGCCCGGCTGCGTCACCGTCACCGTACCGTCCTGGCCAATGGAGATTTCCAGCGCATCGGCAGGAATGACGATGTTGGGCTGCAGAAAATAGCCGTCACCTGTCACGATCTGCCCCTGGCTGTCCTTGTGGAAGGAACCGTCGCGGGTATAGGCGGTGGAACCGTCCGGCAGCTGGATCTGGAAGAAGCCATTGCCATTGACTGCCACATCGAGGGCGTTGTCCGTTTTTTGCAGGTTGCCTTGCGTGAAGATGCGCGCGGTCGACACCGGGCGCGCGCCGCTCCCCAGTTGCAACCCGACCGGCAGCTGGTTCTGCTGCGACGACTGGGCGCCCGGCTGGCGCATGGTCTGGTAGAGCAGATCCTCGAACACCGCCCGGGCACGTTTGAAACCATTAGTGCTGACGTTGGCCAGATTGTTGGAAATGACGTCGAGCTGGGTTTGCTGGGCATCGAGTCCGGTGCGGGCAATCCAGAGTGAGCGAATCATGATTTTTTCCTATCAGGAGGAGAGCGACAGCAGCTGATTGGCACGCTGCGCGTTCTGGTCGGCGGTCTGCAGCAGCTTGATCTGCATTTCGAACTGGCGCGACAGGCTGATCAGATTGACCATGGCGTCGGTCACGTTGACGTTGCTGCCTTCCAGCGCCCCGGAAGCCACCTTGACGTTTTCATCGACCGGGGCGGCCTGACCGTTACGCAGGCGGAACAGACCATCCGCACCGCGCACCAGATCGCCCTCCGGCGGATTCACCAGTTTCAAGCGGCCGACCGGATTGACGTTGTTCGGCGTGCCATAGTTCTGGATGATGGAGACGGTGCCATCCGGGCCGATTTCGATGTGATTGTCCGGTGGAATGGTGATCGCCCCACCATCGCCCTGCACGGTGTAACCCGACTTGGTTTCCAGTTCACCATTGACATTGACGTCCAAACTGCCGGCGCGGGTATACGCCTCGCTGCCATCGGGCAGACGCACGGCCAGCCAGCCTCGCCCCTGCACCGCGACATCGAGATTGCGCCCGGTAAACATCAGCGGACCTTCATCGAACACATCGGCCACCGACGCATCGACCACGAACGCCCGCGTCGGCATCGCCTCGCTCTGGATCGGCACGGCGCGGAAGCGGTGCTCCTGCGCCTTGAAGCCGACCGTGCTGGCATTGGCCAGATTGTTGGCGGTACCGGCCTGCTGCATGAAGACATGCTTGGCGCCGGTCATCGCGGTGTAGATCAGGCGATCCATGGTCTTATCTCAAGTCCGGTTAGCGCAGGTTGACCAGCGTCTGCATGATCTGGTCCTGGGTCTTTATCGACTGAGCATTGGCCTGGTAGTTGCGCTGATTGGTGATCAGATTCACCAGTTCCATCGTCAGATCGACGTTGGACTCTTCAACCGTGGATGCAGAGATCAACCCGAAGTTGCCACTTTCCGGCGCCCCCAGCAGCGCTGGCCCGGAGTCCGAGGTGACAATCCACTGGTTATTACCTTGCGAGCGCAAGCCATTGGGATTGGTGAAATTCGCCAGCACGATCTGCCCCAGAGCGAACGCTTCGCCATTGCTGTAGTTACCCAGAATGGTGCCGTCCGTACCAACTCCCAGACTCGTCAGACTGCCCGCGGCGTAGCCATCCTGCTCCAGGCGGTTGTTACCAAATTGTTTACCCGTTTGCGTGGTACCGAGAAAATCGAGCGCAAAATCAAGGGTGGGGGCTGCGCTATTAACCGACCCCAGTCCTGCCATGACACCATCCAGGTCAATGGACAGATTCATTGCCGTTGTACCAGAACCGTTGGTCAGTTTACCGTTGGTATCAAAGGTTATGCCAGGCATCGGAACCCCACCAACTGTGACACTGGCGCCGCCGGTTACGCCTACCAAGGCATTACTTGTCCCATCCACACTTGTCACAACCCCCCACTCTCTCGGGTTATCTCCCTTGATGAAATAGAGTGTCAGTCGGTGAGGATTTCCAAGCGTGTCATAAACATCCAGCCCGGTAGACCAGTTATACGCCTCAGGATTAACAGTCATGACTGATGCTTGACGAATACCCTGTGTTTGAGCCGCATCAGCACGTTCCTGGGCAGTCGTCGCAGCTGCACCATCTGCCACAGCTGCCGCCACTGCTGCTGCAATTTGGCTTGTTACTTCAGCCGCTGGGTCGGCTGCCGCTAAAACTGCAGCATAGGCAGCGGTTGCTGCCGCATTCGCAGCAGCCGGTGTAGCAGTTGATCCTGTGAGTATCGCTGCTCTAACAGCTTCACGTGCGCCGGAGGCGGCGATTTCAAGTTGTGACCCACCATCGACCCACGGCTGATCGGGCTGTGTTTCGCGTGAATCAAGCGACAGGTTGGCGCGTATTCCTTGAAAGCTCGCCGAAGGATTTGTGCCAGTGGCAACTGGCGGGATATCCGAGGCAGACACCTCGATTGCTCTCGGCGTTGCCGGAACAATTACGCCGTTCTCTGAAGGATAGCCAGTCAGACGCATCCCTTGGTCGTTAACGATGAAACCATTTTTATCAAGATGGAACTGGCCACTACGGGTATACGTCAGTTCGCCGCCTTTTTCCATGCGATAGAAGCCGTTGCCGTTAATCGCGATATCAAGCGGGTTGTTGGTCGTGGTGATGTTGCCCTGGGTGAATTGCTGGGCAATACCCGACAGGTTCACACCAATCCCGACCTGATTGGCGCCCGAGCCATTCAGCGAGCGGGCATAGACATCAGAAAAGTGCGCCACGGACGCCTTGTAGCCGACCGTGCTCGAGTTGGCGATATTGTGGCTGGTGACGTCGATCGCCTTGCCGGCGGTGTTCAGACCGCTCAATGCTTGTTGGAATGCCATGATCTACTCCGTCAGATAATCTTATGCACATCGCTGAAGGACACCTCGCCCATGCTGCCCAGGTCGAGGGAAAATCCATTGTTGTTCCTAACCACAGCATTAACCATGCCAATCTGCATGGCTTTGGCTTCGACTTTTTCACCGCCCACCTTCGCCTCCACCGTGAAGCTGTAGTTGCCGGCCGCCATTTCATTACCCGCATCGTCCTTGCCATCCCAGGCAAAATACATGCTGCCTGCCGACTGAGAACCCAGGCTCTGGGTCTGCACCGTCTTGCCACTCGCATCCTTGATGGTGACGGTCACCTCATCGGCCGCACTGCTCAGCATCAGACCACCCAATGCCGGCGGGCGGGAGGCATCCTCGCCCTCCGGCTTGGCCGAGAGCGGCAAATTGTTCCCGGCCACCATGACATTTTTGCCGATCATCACCGCCGCCTGCATCGCCTGTGCTTCGCCGTAACCGGCAAGCAAGGTATTCAACGAACTATTGAGTTTTTCAATACCGTTGACGGTATTCATCTGCGCCAGCTGCGAGGTGAACTCGGCATTTTCCATCGGATTGAGTGGGTCCTGGCTGCGAATCTGTGCCATGAGCAGGGTCAGGAAACGATCCTGCATTTCCTCGCCCGCGCTCTTTTTTGTTTCCGTCTTCTGGCTGTTGCCATTCAGGGTCTGATACAGCGCTTCGGCGCCGTTGGTGGTGGTATTGCTGACGCTGGCCATGATGCTCTCCTGGATATCCGGTTACTTGTTGCGCGTGTCTCGTTCAGTGCTCATGCCTACCCTTGCTGACCGATCTGCAGGGTACGCAAAAGCAGGCTTTTGGCGGTATTCATGACTTCGACGTTGGTCTGGTAGGCACGCGAGGCCGAAATCATGTTGGTCATTTCCTCGACCACATTGACGTTGGAAAAGGCCACGTAACCCTTTTCATCGGCCGCCGGATTTTTCGGGTCATAGACCATCCGTGCCGGCGCGGCGCTTTCCACTACCTGGGTGACACGCACCCCCTTCGATAACTCACCGGCGCCGCCCATGGGGGTCGCCTCGAACACCACCTGTTTGGCACGATAAGGCCTGCCATCGGCAGAGACCACGCTATCGGCATTGGCCATGTTGGAGGCCACGGCGTTCAGGCGCATGGACTGTGCGCTCATGGCGCTGGCTGAAACCTGAAATACGTTGAATAAACTCACCTTAGTTCTCCTTCACGTCCCGCTTAACCCTGGGTGCCGCTCATGGCCGTCCGCAGGCCCTTGAACTTGTCCCCGATCAGCTGGGTAAGAATCTGGTACTGGATGGCGTTGTCTGCAATCTGATTGCGCTCAACATCCATGTTCACCGTGTTGCCATCGACCGCAGACTGAGTTTCCGTGCGGTATTGCAGATGTACCCCGGTACCGCCGCCATTTCCCGTCAGATGACCTCTGGCCGTACGTGCCAGATTCAGATCGAATTCGCCGGCGCGGCCACCCAGGGCTTGCTGCATGGCACTGGAGAAATCGAAATCGCGTGCCTTGTAGTTTGGCGTATCGGCGTTGGCAATATTCGATGCCAGAATCTGGTGCCGTTGTGCCCGCAGGTTAAGTGCCTGGCTATAGACCTCGACGTGACGTTGAATGGCATTCATGCTGCACTCCCAGAAATATTCACAGCAATCAAAGCAATTTATGTGCCACAGACGCAAGACAACATCAAAGCAACTTCAGCACCACGCATTGCACCTTGATTTCGGCTGGAAACTGGTCTCCGGCAACGTACTGAGGCAAAATCAGCGCATGCTTTTCCCACTTCGCCTCTTCCTTCTCTGCCTCGGTCTGATCTCGGCCGGCAGCACCCTGGCTCTCAGCGACACGCAAATCATCGCCCTGGCGGAACAACAGGCACGGCGGCTGGCCGCTCAGCACGGCGGCGACATCCGCATCAAGGCTGGCCCTGTCGATAGCAGCCGGCTACCCGCCTGCCAGCAGGCCGAGGCGTACAGCCTGCCGAATAGCCGCAGTCTCGGCCGCACACATGTCGGTGTACGCTGCGTTGCGGGCAGCGACTGGAGCATTCTGGTGCCGGTGCAGATTGCCATTCTGTCCACCTACGTCGAAACCCTGCGCAGCCTGCAAGCGGGCAGCACTGTGCAGGCCGACGATGTCCACCTGAATACCGGCGATCTGGGCAGCCTCCCCAGCGGCACCCTGCTACGTCTCGAGGATGCCCTCGGAAAAACCCTGCGCAGCTCGCTGGGCGCGGGACAAGCCTTGCGGCACCATCAACTACTCGCCACCCCGGTCATTCGTCAGGGACAAAGCGTGCAGGTTGTTTTTCAAGGCAACGGTTTTGCCATTCGTGGTGAAGGCAAAGCGCTGAACGACGCTGCACCAGGCGACACAGCCCGCGCCCGCATGGGCACCGGCCGGACCGGCGGCCGCACGGTCGCCGGTATTGCGCAGGAAGATGGCAGCATCCTCCTCAGCAATTAAAATCTTCTCGTCGTGATTAAAGTTTCCCTGCCACAGGCCGTAAATACGCTCGTGCTGAAAAGTTAAGCGAGCAATATCATGAAAATCGAATCCACCCCTTACGCGGCGAACCTGGTTCGCCCCAATGCCACACCGGCAAAAACCACCGACAAACCGGAAAACCGTCAGGAATCCGTCAGCCTGAGTTCGCGTGAATCAGTGGCCGTCGGCTCGGCACCGGCGCCAACGAATAACGCAAAAATTGCCGAAATCAAGGAAGCCATCGCCCAAGGCCGCTTCAAGATCAATCCGGAAGCCATTGCTGACCGGTTGCTTGATACCGCCCGCGAAATGATCAGCAAGCACCGTCAGGCCTGATGCACCCGGCAAAATCGCTCCTGCTCAGGGAAACCGACCTGATCACCCGGTTTCTTGATCTGCTCAAGGAAGAGCAGAGCGTGTTGCTGTCCGCCGCTGCTGACGAGCTAGGCTCAATCGTAGCGCGCAAGCAACCGTTGATTGATGAACTGAATCGAATCGAAAATGAACGTACGGTGTTGATTGGCTGCGCCGCGGGCAAAACCTCTCGTACCGACATGCAACACTGGCTGGAACAACAACCTCAGCCGCACGCGACGGAACTTGCCGCACTCTGGCAAACCACGCTTCACATAGCACAGCAAGCCAAGGCACTGCATCTGGAAAACCAGGATCTGCTGAACAAACACCTGGCAAGGACGGAAGCAGCGCTCGACATCCTCATGCAACGTCAGCAAAGCACCGCCGTATATGGCAGCGACGGTCAGACCTCGTGCTTTTCCGGCAGCCGCATCGTTGACTCTGCCTAAGGCGCTCCCCCGGAGATCGCTTTTGCTCCCAACTCCATCGGTTCTTCCGGCCGCTCGGAATCGATCAGGATACTTACCCGGCGGTTGCGCGCCCGGCCTTCAGCCGTGATGTTCGTTTCCACCGGCCGCGTCTCACCGTAACCAATTGCTGTCAAACGCTCGGCGCCCACCCCACGCTCATTGAACAGCCGCAGCACCGTCGTGGCGCGTACTGCCGACAATTCCCAATTCGACGGAAACTGTACGGTCGCAATCGGTACGTTATCGGTATGGCCTTCGATGGTGATGGGAAAATCGGAATCTGCCAGCACCTCGGCTACGGCCCCCAGGGCCTGATTCGACTGAGTCTGCAAACGCGCCTGCCCCGGCGCGAACAACACGCTATCGTTGATTTCGATGGTCACCCCCCGACTGGTTTCAAGCAGGCGCACCTTGCCTTGCGCCACCAGGGGCTGCAGCGCGCGCATGATATCACTCGCGACATTGCGCATTTTTTCCCGTTGCACCCCGCGAGCAGCCTCTTTCGCCCTGTTTTCCGGCGCCGCATCCGCTTTCACGATTGGCTTGGGTAGCACAATGGGCGCTCCCTGCATGACAACGATCGGCTGCCCCCCATCTTGCGCCGTGGAATTCTTGAAGGCGTTGACCAAGGAATCGGAAAGCACCTTGTACTTGCCTTCATTGATTGATGACAAGGCATACATGACGACAAAAAAAGCAAACAGGAGGGTAATGAAATCGGCGTAGGAAACCAGCCAGCGCTCGTGGTTCTCGTGTTCTTCTTCCTGTTTCCTGCGCCGGCCCATCAGCGCAGATACCCTCGCAACCTGCTCTCGATGATGCGTGGGTTATCTCCGACAGCAATACCGACTAGTCCGTCGATCACCATTTCCCTGGCCGCAACCATGCGTGAGACATAGTATTTCAGCTTACCGGCAATGGGCAGATAGATCAGATTGGCCAGCCCCACCCCATAAATGGTGGCCACGAAGGCCACCGCAATCCCTGCCCCCAGCTTGCTCGGATCGGACAGGTTTTCCATCACGTGGATCAACCCCATCACCGCACCGAGAATGCCGATGGTCGGTGAATAACCACCCGCGGACTCCCATATCTTGGCGGCTTGCTTATGCGCCTCTTCAAAACAATCGACATCCACTTCCAGCAGCGATCGAATACGCTCCGGATCGGCCCCATCAACCAGCAACTGCAGACCTTTCCGGGTAAATGGATCCTTGATGGCGGGCACAAAATTCTCCAAGGCCAGCAACCCCTCACGGCGCGACAACTGACTCCACTGCATGACCTGATCGATGATGCGCTTCTGTTCGATCACAGGCGGCTTGAAGGCCCATGTCGCCATACTCACACCTTGTTTGAAGACCACAAAAGGAGTTTGCAGCAGAACCGCACCGAGGGTGCCGCCCACCACAATCAAAAATGCCGTCGGCTGCAGCAGGGAAGAAACATGCCCGCCTTCCAGCACCTGGCCGCCGAGAATTGCGACCAGGCCAATGACCAAGCCGGCAAAACTGAGCTTATCCAAGCGTCTTCTCCTTGTTCCGTTTCTTTGCCACTGACTGCACATCACCCAGCAGTTGAGCGCGCAAACGCGCCACTGCCTGACTGTGAATCTGACAGACGCGGGATTCTGACACCCCCATCACTTCGCCAATTTCGCGCAAATTGAGGTCCTGCTCGTAATAGAGCGCCATCATCAGTTGCTCACGCTCGGGCAGACGGCCAATGGCCCGCGCCAGATTTTCCCGCAGGTTCTTGTCCTCCAGGAGAGCGGACGGGTCACCTGAACGGTCGACCAGATGGCGTTCGAAGAAATCCTCACCGTCATCGCCACCAAAATCCTCGTAGTAAAGGATCTGGTGGCCGCGAGCATCCTGCAGCAGGCGCTGGTAATCGGCGAGTGGCATCGCCATGGCATCGGCCAGCTCCTGCTCCGAGGGCACGCGACCATGTTCGTGTTCGAGTCGGTTGAGCACATCCTCAACCCGCCGCATTTCGCGGCGCAAAGTCCGCGGCAACCAGTCATTGGCCCGCAAGCCATCCAGCATCGCCCCACGGATGCGTTGTGTCGCATAGGTTTCGAACTGGGCACCGAACCCTTCCTCAAAACGGTCCAGTGCATCCAGCAAGCCGAGCATGCCGTTCTGCACCAGATCATCGACCAGCACATTGGCGGGCAGACGCCCCATCAGGTGAAAGGCCACGCGCTTGACCAGCGGCGTGAAGCGCTGGACGAGTTCATCTCGGTTAGGTTGCCCGGCAGGGGTGTACATCAGGCTCGCAAAAGACTTGGTGTTAAACGTTGGCTCAAGTGTAACAGTTGCTGCATGAAATGCTGGACCCCGTCTCCACCGGGTGTCTGCTGCCAGTACTGAATATCTGCGGCGAGATCACGGAACGCCAGCGCGGCAGTCGAATCCGGCGCCTGCAACAGCACCGGACGCGCCATCTGGCCCGCCATCTTCAGTGCATCGTCGTAAGGAATGGCACCGGCGAAATCCAGGCTGGCCACCCCGCGCTGGCGAGCGACCTGCGCAATATTTTCATAGATGGAGCGTGCGTCTTCAGGCTGACGCACCTTGTTGACCAGTATCCGGAAGTGCCGGCGCGAATATAGCTGGCTGACTTTCTTGATCAGGGAATAGGCCTCGGTAATCGAGGCACTGCTGCCCGAGAGAACCACCACGGTTTCACGTGAGGCCAGGCCGAAGGGCGAAAAGCCGGTGGGATGGCTCATGCTGGCGTCAACCAGGATGACATCGACCGGACGCGCCTGATCGGACATCGCATCGAGCAAAATCTGTTGCTGCTTGAGTGACAGCCGCCCTAGTTTGTGCACTGCGCGCGCAGCCGGAAGAATGGACAGGCCTTGCATTGGTTTGAGCAACACCCGGGCCAGTGGCAGCTCGCGTTGCAGTACATGCAGGAGGTCGTAGCTTGCCTGGACACCAAGTGCGCTGGCCACATCATCACCAGGGCCGTGTTCGTCGATGATCAGCACTTCCCGCCCCAGACGCGCCAGCGCCACGCCCAGATTGGCAATGGCCGAACTGCGCCCGACACCTTCGCAGCCAGCGACGAAGGTGATCACCTGTAGCCCGCCCCCGCCCAGCATGCGGCGCAGACCCGCCGCCTGATCCACACGGAAATCAGCCACGGCGACCTCCTGCGGCAACCAGGCCGGCATTGGCCATCAGCAACCCGGGTTCGACACCGGTGAATTTGTGCGGCGAATTCTCCGGCACATCCTTGAACGCGCGGTGCAGAAGATAGCTGCGATTGGGCAGGTGCAGGTCTTCCGGCACCCGCTGGCCATTGGACACATAGAACAGCGGCAGGGCATGCCGCATGATGACATCGAGCGGCGTCGCCAGACTCGCTGCCTCGTCGATCTTGCTCAGGATGCACCCCGCCAGCAAGTCACCGGCGTAGGCACGCAGCACATCGTCCAGAGTGTCGCCGCGCGAAGTCGAGGCCAGCACCAGGAGGCGCTGCACATCGCAACCCGCCAGCATGTCGGTCATTTCCGGCACCAGTTTGTCTTTCTGGCTCATGCCCATGGTGTCGATCAACACCATATGCTTATGTTGCAACTCGTTCAAAGTCTGCCGCAACTCCAGCGCATCCTTCACCAGATACACCGGCACCCCCAGGATGCGGCCATAAATCTTCAGTTGCTCATGCGCACCAATACGATAGCCATCGGTCGTCACCAGCGCCACTTTGCTCGGCCCATGGCGCAGCACGCAGCGGGCAGCGAGTTTGGCGGTGGTCGTGGTCTTGCCTACGCCAGTCGGACCAACCAGCGCATAGACGCCGCCTCGATCAACAATGTCATTTTCAGCATGCATGGTCAGCAACACCCGATCCGCGACGCCCTTCACCCAGGCCAGCGCCTGGCCAACATCCATTTCCGGCGGCAGGTCCTGCAACAATTCCCGCGACAATTGCGGAGAAAAGCCTGCATCGAGCATCTGCCGCAGCACCTCGGTCTTTACCGGTTCGGAGCGCGCTGTCTCCCCCCAGGCAAAACCTGCCAGGTGCTGTTCGACGATACGCCGCAGCGAGCGGATTTCATCCATCACGGCTTGCGGCACGACCTCTGCCTCGTTCTTGCGTGGCGCTGCCGCTGGTCGGGCGGGCGCCGCCGGCGGATTCGGACGCGCCGTTTCCGGCTGCCGCAGGGCGCCTGTGCGTGGAATACTGGCGTTGACCGGTGCCGCCGGGCGGGCTGGCGGCGTTACCGCTGGCCGGCGGGCCGGGGCCGCCTGTTCCGCCTGCGCCTGGTACAGAGCTGCATGCATCGCCGGTTTGCTCGGCACCGCACC
The DNA here is from genome assembly GCF_905120355.1 of Azonexus hydrophilus. Taxonomy (GTDB): domain Bacteria; phylum Pseudomonadota; class Gammaproteobacteria; order Burkholderiales; family Rhodocyclaceae; genus Azonexus. The sequence continues at coordinate 94,740 of NZ_CAJHOB010000003.1, forward strand.
CGCCGCCCCGCTGACCCGTGCCCGCGCGGTACTCAGCAGCACCCGGTAATCTTCATCCGGCACCTGCGGTGCAGCCGCCGCATAGTCGTTACGCTCGTTGCGCACCGCCAGGGTGTCACCCACACCTCCATTGGGTACGATCATCGCCATGTCGCGTGCCGCTACTGCCATGATTTCCACCCCACCGGGCACACCCCGATTGGACAGGATGATGGCATCGTTGCCCAGACTTTCCTTCACTTTACGGAATGCGTCACGGGCATTGGCTGCGATAAATTTTCTGACGTTCATGCTTTACCTCCGATGATCGAGGTCACCTTGATGATGCGATTTTCTGGAATTTCGTTGTGCGCCAGCACCTTCAGTTGCGGAATGCTGCGTCGCAGGAAACGGGAGAGCAACAGGCGCAGGCTGCCGGGCACCAGGAGAACGGGAGGCAACCCCAGGCTTTCCTGCCGGCTGCTGGCAGTGGCTGCCTCGCGCACCAATGTATCCGCAAGCCCGGGCTCAAAACTGGTATTTTCCGAACCGCCGGCAACCGCTTGTGCCAGTAGACGCTCGAGGGTCGGGTCGAGCGACATGACTTGCATGTCACTGTTTCCGGGGAACAACTGCTGCGCGATAGCCCGCCCGAGCGCCAGACGCACCTGGCTGATGAGATCATCCGGGCTCTGCGTGCGCGGCGCATGATCGGCAACGGTTTCGATGATGGTGCGCATATCGCGGATGGCGACGCCTTCTTCCAGCAGGCCCTGCAGCACTTTCTGCAGCACCCCCAGCGGCAGGATTTTCGGCACCAGATCTTCGACCAGCTTGGGCATTTCCTTGGCCAGATGGTCAAGTAGCTGCTGCACTTCCTGGCGTCCGAGCAACTCGCCAGCGTGCGTCAGTATCAGGTGGTTCAGATGCGTTGCGACCACTGTCGACGCATCGACCACGGTGTAGCCAAACGCCTGCGCCTGATCACGCTGCGCAATGTCAATCCAGATTGCTGGCAAACCGAATGCCGGATCGGTGGTCGCCGTGCCATTCAGTGTTCCAGCCACCCTCCCCGGGTTGATCGCCAGGAAGTGGCCGGCGTAGGACTCACCTGTTCCCAGCTCAACTCCCTTGAGCAGAATCCGGTACGCATTGGGCTTCAATTCCAGGTTGTCACGAATGTGAACCGGAGAAACAAGAAAGCCCACTTCCTGGGCAAATTTCTTGCGAATGCCGCGAATGCGGCGCAACAACTCACCATCCTGCGTCTTGTCCACCAATGGAATGAGCCGGTACCCCACTTCCAGGCCCAGCACATCCAACGGCGCCACATCATTCCAGCTCGCATCCACCTGCTCCGGCGCCGGTGGCGGCGCCACCTGTACCGGTGTTTCAGTGAGTGCCTGTTGTTTCTGCGCCACCTTCCAGGCCATCCAGGCCAGGCCGCCCGCAATCAGCAGGAACACCAGGTTAGGCATACCCGGAATGATGCCGAGCAGGGCAATGATACCGGCAGTGATTGCCATGACCTTGCGGTCATTGAACATCTGGTCACTGAACTGCTCGCCCATTTCGCGCTCATCGCTGACACGCGTCACGACCAGACCCGCGGCGATGGAAATCACCAGACCTGGAATCTGCGCCACCAGACCATCACCGATTGCCAACAGCACATAGACCTGCGCGGCTTCGCCGACCGCCATGTCATGCTGAGCCACACCAATGACCAAGCCGCCAAAAATATTGATCAAGGTGATGATGATCCCGGCAATGGCATCACCCCGTACGAATTTCGAAGCACCGTCCATCGAACCGAAAAATTCGGATTCGCGCGCCACATCCTGACGCCGTTGTCGCGCCTCGTCCTCACCGATCAGACCGGCATTCAGGTCGGCGTCAATTGCCATCTGCTTGCCCGGCATGGCATCCAGAGTGAAACGGGCCGACACTTCGGCGACCCGTCCCGCACCCTTGGTAATCACCATGAAATTGATCACCACCAGGATCAGGAACACGATGATCCCGATGGCAAAACTGCCGCCCACCAGAAACTCGCCAAAGGCCTCGATCACCTTGCCCGCTGCATCAGGCCCGTTATGACCATGCATCAGCACCACCCGCGTCGAAGCCACGTTGAGTGCCAGACGCAGCAGCGTGGTGACCAGCAGCACGGTCGGAAACACCGAAAAATCCAGCGTTTTTTTGGTATCCACCGCCACCATCAACACCAGCACCGCAACCGCAATATTGAAGGTGAACAGGATGTCCAGCAGGAACGGCGGCAGCGGCAGCACCATCATGGCCAGGACCATGATGATCAGAATTGGCGCGGCCAACTGGCTGGCCCCGAGTCGGCCGACGATACCCTGAAGGTTCATGGATCCCGCCGCCATTTACGCACCCTCCGGCACCAGTTCCGGCGGCACGGGCAAATTGCGCGGCATGCTGGGATAGTCGCCCCCCTGCGCTCGCCAGTTTGCCAGCTGATAGACGTAGGCCAGGACCTCGGCCACAGCGTTGTACAGCGCCGCCGGAATTTCCTGATCAAGCTCGGCGTGCTTGTACAGAGCACGCGCCAGCGGCGGCGCCTCAAGCATCGGCACGGCATGCGCAGCACCCAGTTCACGAATTTTCAGCGCCACCTCGCCCACGCCTTTGGCCAGCACCTTGGGGGCTCCCATACCCGCCTTGTAAGCCAGCGCTACGGCATAGTGCGTCGGGTTGGTCACGATCACATCCGCTTGCGGTACCGCCTGCATCATGCGCTTGCGCGCAGCCTGCATCTGCAGGCTGCGAATCCGACCCTTGACGTGCGGGTCACCCATCATTTCCTTCATTTCCTGCTTGACTTCTTCCTTGCTCATTTTGAGCTGTTTGAAATGTTGCCAGAGCTGGAAGGGAACATCGGCGGCAACGACAAGGAACAAGGTCAGCACCAGCATCATGAAAGAAAAGAGGATCATCTGCCCGGCGTGCGCCAGCCCTTTTTCCAGAGGCTCGGCCAGCAGGCCAAAAATTTCGTCACGCTGATGGCTGATCAGCAGCACCGCCACACCGCCGACCAGAGTCGCCTTGAGCACGGCCTTGCCCAGCTCCATCAAGCTGTTCCACGAAAACATGCGGCCGATGCCGGCGATCGGATTCATCCGGTTCAATTCCGGCATCAGCTTCTTGGGCGCAAACACCCAGGCATTGAGGAAGAACGGCGGCAGCAACGATGCCACCACCAAGCCCACGAAGAGTGGCGCCAACACCAGCAGCGAGTCACCAAACAGGCTGGCAAAGCGCGTCACCATCAGATTTGGCTCGAGAAAATACTTCGGATCGACGATCAGGGACTGCCGCATCAACTCCAGAATCCGGGCCATGAACCAGCCCCCCATCATCCACAGCATGGCGGCAGCGGTAATCAGGATGACAAACGTCCCCAACTCACGAGACTGGGGAACCTGCCCCTTTTCCCGTGCCTGTTCGAGTCGCCTGCCTGTAGGCTCTTCGGTTTTTTCGAGGTCGCTGTCTTCTGCCATGGTGTTTTTCTATACCGGTGGCCGTATTATAGAAAAAAACCAAGAAAATTAAACAGGTAGCGTCACTTTTTTAGGCGGATTCTAGGTTGATGCACACTGCAGAAACAAGGTCAGGCACGACAAAGGAATGGGGGCTGACGCCCCCACCATGAATCAATAACCCGAAATTTTCAGTCAGACAGTTTTCGACTGCAGCCTCAGGCAAAATCGAAATGCCGGACGACCAAACCGGAATCTCCATGCTGGCCCATGTCGGAAAGCAATTCCTTCATGTCCAGGATGAGCACGATCTGACCATTGGAAAGGGTCGTCACCCCGGCCACGCCCTTCGGACGGAAATCTTCCAGGGATTTGATCACCGCATCGTCACGGCCGGCAAAACTGTCCACTCCGAGGATGAAACTGCGTTCTGCAGTCTGCATGAACACCCCGTATTCCGGCTTGCGGTTCTGTGGCCAGCCAAGCAGTTTGGCCAGGGAAATCACCGGCAGCACTTCACCCCGAACCACCAGGGTATGCCGACCACCAACCTCCTGAATCTTGTCCTGATCGATCGGCAGGATTTCACGCACCAGCGACAAGGGCAGGGCAAACGGCTGATCGCCAAGCAGCACCAGCAGTACCGGCAGAATCGCCAGGGTCAGCGGCAGCGAGATCAGGAACACAGACCCCTTGCCCGGCTCCGAGCGGATTTCGACAGAACCGTTGAGCTTCTGGATGTTGGTCTTGACCACATCCATGCCGACGCCGCGCCCGGATACATCGGAAATATCCGTTTTGGTCGAGAAACCCGGCAGCAGGATCAGGCTCAGACTTTGCCGCTCATCCAGCGTATTGGCTTCTTCCTCGCTGATCAGACCTTTCTCCACTGCCTTGGCGCGGATACGTTCGGCGCTCATTCCCTTGCCATCGTCAGCGATGATCAGGACGATGTGATCGCCCTCCTGCCGGGCCTCCAGGCGCACCAGACTCTTGGTCGGCTTACCCACCGCAGCGCGCTCCTCGGGCATTTCCACGCCGTGATCGACTGCGTTGCGAATCAAGTGAATCAATGGATCGGCCAGATCCTCGATCATCGTCTTATCGACTTCGGTTTCCTCACCAGCGAGCACCAGCTCGACATCCTTGCCCAACTGGCGGGCAAGGTCGCGAGCAATGCGCGGATATTTCTGGAACAGACGGCCAATCGGCTGCATGCGGGTCTTCATGACCGAGTTCTGCAGATCGGAGACCAGCAAGTCGAGCTGGCTGACGGCCTGATCCAGCGCGTGCAAGGTTTCCGAATCGTTCTTGCCGGCAATGATGTCCGCTCGCAAGCTGGTCAGGCGATTCTTGGTCAAGCCAATTTCACCGGACAGATTCAGTACTTGGTCAAGGCGCGAGGTATCAACCCGGATGGTGTTCTCACGGTTGCGATCTTCCACCCGGCGCGCCTGCGCTGCAGTCTTGTTCGCGGGCCGGTCACTGGTACGACGACCGAACGGCGAAGGCGGCGTTGCCGGAACCGGCGTCACACCTCCCACTGGCGCAGACGCCGGAGCCGGCGCGCTCTCCTTGACCACCAGCTCGGCCGGCACGACCTCACCATTGACCGCCGCCTGCAGTTGATTCCAGTCCGGCTCGCCGACATGCGCTGCCGCTACTGTTGCGGGCTCAGGCGCCGGCGCTGCTGCCACTACTTCACCGGACAGGGCGGCCTTCAGGGCATTGATGATGTGCGCATCGGCGGGCTGCGGTTGCACGCCCTGCCCCAATTCGCCAAACATGTCACGCACCCCGCGGGTGGCGTCCATGATGACATCCATCAATTCGGAAGTCAGTTCCAGCTCGCCATTGCGCAGGCGATCAAACAGATTCTCCGTCAGGTGGCACAGGGTCACCAGTTCGCTGGCGTTGAGAAAACCCGCGCCCCCCTTGACGGTGTGAAAACCGCGAAAAATGTCATTGAGCAACCCGGTGTCCTCGGGGGTTTTCTCCAACTCAACGAGTTTGTTGTCGACATCGGACAGCAGATCGTGGGCTTCCTGCAGAAAATCCTGCAGGAGGTCTTCCATTCCAGCAAAGTCACTCATTTTCTGCTCCTTATCAGAACCCCAGGCTATCCAGCAGATCGTCCACCTGCGCCTGGTTTACGACAACATCGGTGCGTCCATCAGCGTTCACCACAGGGCCATTCATCAGCGAAGTGACCTGCTCCGTCTTGCGCTCTTCCGGTACAACATCGAGCAGCAGGCCCATCAAACCGCTCTCAAGCTCCTGCGCCAGCGCGACGATTTTCTTGATCACCTGGCCGGTAAGGTCCTGAAAATCCTGCGCCATCATGATTTCAGTCAGCTGGGCATGGGTCGCGCTGGTTTTTGCCGGCAGATCCTGGCCGAGAAATTGCCGTGAATCAATGGCCAGCTGCCGAAATTCCGCCACCGGCAACTGGTTCGCAAACACCTTGTCCCAGCGCTCGGCAATTTGTCTGGCTTGCGCCTCGACCTGATCCACGAGCGGCAAGGCTATGTCTGTCGCATTGAGGACGCGACAGGCAGCCTGCTCCGTCAGGTTGGCCACATAGGCCAGGCGGTCCTGGGCATCCGGCAACGTCGACACCGTCTTTTCGATCAGCTTGTCGTAGCCAAGCTGCGACAAGGTGTCATGCAGCGACCGCGCCATATGGCCCACGCGCTTGAACACGTCCTCCTGCTGTGGCCAGGTTGCTTCCGCTGCGGCGACGGGGTCGTCAGCCGGCTGCGGCGCCTCGGCAGCAACACTGTCGAACAGCGCCTGCAATTCATCGCTGTCACCGATGCTGGGTATGCTGGCAGTCGGTGCAGGAGGTGCCGGCGCGGGCTCTGGCGGCACGTGGTAATCCGTAGCAATGGAATCAAACAGCGCTTCGAGATCGGCAGAATCGTTACTTGCTGACATGGCTGGTCCTCAGGCCTGTCCGTACTTTTCAAAAATCTTGCCCAGCTTCTCCGACAGGGTACCGGCGGTGAATGGCTTGACGATATAACCACTTGCACCGGCCTGCGCCGCTGCAATGATGTTTTCCTTCTTGGCCTCGGCCGTAATCATCAGCACCGGCAAATGTTTCAGTGCCGGCGTGGCGCGTATGGTCTGCAGCAGGGTCAGACCATCCATGTTGGGCATGTTCCAGTCCGTCACCACAAATTCAAAACCACCGCCTTGCAGTTTCTGCAGGGCAATAGCGCCATCTTCAGCTTCATCGACGTTGGTAAAGCCAAGTTCCTTCAGCAAATTGCGCACAATTCGGCGCATGGTGGAAAAATCATCCACCACCAGAAATCTGGTTTTGGGATCGGCAGCCATTCAGCTCTCCAGAGAATCAGTTTTATCGTTCAATCAGCGGCCGCAGCGTGTCCGCCAGGGCTTCCGCGTCGAATTTTGCCACGTAGGCATCAACCCCGACCGCTTTCCCCATCGCCCGGTTGGCTTCCGAAGAAAGCGAAGAGTGCATCACCACGGGCACCCCTTCAAATCGCGGGTCCGCCTTGATGTTCTTGGTCAGGACATAGCCATCCATCTCCGGCATTTCTGCGTCGACCAGAATGAGGCGGATTTCGTCGCGCAAATTACCCTTGATCTGCTGGGTATGCGCAGCGATGCCCTGCAGTCGGGTCCAGGCCTCCATGCCATTGGTCGCATGTTTGTGCCGCACCCCGAGCTTGTCCAGGACTTCGGCAATTTTGCGCCGGGCAACGACGGAATCATCGACAAAAAACACATTGGTATCTTCATCCACCTGCGCTGGCGGAATATCGACAATCATCGCCTCGCCGAAGGCATTGGCCAGGATCTGCTCGACATCAAGGATCGACACCAAACCACCGTTCTCAAGCTCAATCACCGCAGTGATCAGCCCCTGATTGGCAGTCAGCACACTTTCCGGCGCCTTCACCCGATCCCAGTCCACGCGGATGATGCGGTCCACCTCATGCACCAGAAAACCCAGGGTACGTTTGGAGTACTCCGCCACCATCATGGACTTCCCCAAACCCGCCGGCACATCGTCGAGTTGCAGGAAGGAAGCCAACGACAGGACCGGTATCACATTACCGCGCAGGGAAATCAGGCCTTCGACACCGCGCGGCATGTTGGGCGTTCTGGTGATGTGCGGGGTGCGCCCGACTTCGCGCACCTTGAAAACGTTGATGCCAAAAACTTCCCGTGTTCCCAGATTGAACAGGAGAATTTCCATCTTGTTGGACCCTGCCAGGCGCGTACGGGCATCCACACTGTCCAGCAAATTCTTGTTTTCGACCAGATTCATTAGATTCTCCCCGCTTAGCCGCCAACCGCCGCGTCCTGGTCAACGCCCAAGCGTCGCATCAAGGTTTCCGACAAGCGCTGCGGTTCGAATTTGGGCACATATTCATCCACCCCGACCGATTGCCCCAGCTTCTGGTTCGACATTCCGGACAAAGAGGAATGCATGATCACCGGAATATTGGAGAAACGCGGATCGGATTTGATCTTTTTGGTCAGGATGTAGCCATCCATTTCCGGCATTTCAATATCTGTCAGGATCAAATTGATGAAATCGGATGGTGCCCGGTTCTGGGTTTTGGCATAAGCCGCCACTTTTTCCATTTCATCCCACAACTGCCGCCCATTCACCGCAGACATCCCCTTGACCCCCATGGTTTCAAGGGTACGCTCGATCTGCTTGCGGGCCACACTGGAATCATCACAGTAAAAGACCGTCATGTCCGGACGATCAATCTGGACCACGCTACGGAACATGATTTCGTTGTCGATGCTGGTGGTTTCCGCGAGTACCTTCTCAACGTCCATCATCATCACCAGACGGTTATCCTCCAGCTCGGTCACCGCAGTCACCAAACCGCCCGTCTGCGCCATCAGCATTTCCGGGGGAACACGCATCTTGCTCCAGTCCAGGCGCAGGATCGTATCCACCCCTTCGACCAGAAAACCCTGCGTATGACCGTTATATTCCGTAACGATCATGATTTCACGCGGCGTTTCGGCTGCAATTCCCGTGTACTTCGCCAGATCGATCACCGGCACCAGCGCCCCACGCAGACTCACCATTCCCTCAACCGAAGGCGGCATTTCCGGAGCAGCGGTAATCTGCGGCGTACGCATCACCTCGCGCACTTTGAAGACATTGATGCCGTAGGTTTCACGGCGCCCAGTCCGTTGATCCACGCCGAGGAAAAACAGCAGGATTTCCAGCTTGTTGGTCCCTGCCAGCTTGGTTCGCGCATCAATATTTTTTAAAAGTTCTGACATTTCCAATTCCTCGCCACCCGCCTGATCTGACGGCGAAACGCCGCTCCAGAAGCTGGATTGGCGGCAAAATTACCACGTAACGCGCAATCGCCCAAACCCGAATTCCGAAAAATATCAGACAATCCGGAAAAGACGATTGAAATTCGCAATATCGAAGACTTGTCGAACATTGCCCCGTGCTCCGCTCAGGGTGATTTCCTTCCCCGCTGCAAGCAACTTCTCGCGCAGCATGAGCAACACGCTCAGTGCTGAACTGTCGAGATAATCCACATTGAGGAAATTGATTTCCACCCCAAGGATATCCGCTTGCACAGGCAAATCGTCGCACGCTTCATGAAAAACGGATAGTGTATTGAAATCGAAGCGCCCAGCCAGGTGCAGGGTAGTCGTCGTTTTATCTCGCTCAAGCCTGATTTGCATTGCGCCACCACCTCATTCCAGACATCCTCCGGTGCAGTTTAAACTTTAGTTTCATAAAGAAGAAACAGATTTCAGCTCACGCTGGCGGCCAGCACACGGCGGGCGATATCATCGAGAGAAGCCTGCTCTTCCACCGCACCGATCAGAAAAGCTTCGCGCGGCATGCCATAAACCACACAGCTTGCCTCATCCTGACCAAAAGTGCGCGCCCCCGCCTGACGCATGCGCAACATGCCGCGGGCACCGTCTTTTCCCATTCCGGTCAGGATAACCCCTACGGCTTGCCGTCCCAGTACCTCTGCCGCAGAATCGAACAGGACATCGACCGACGGCCGATGCCGGTTCACCGGCTCGCTGCGCAGCAGTTCAGTCTGCAAGCCCGAGCCGGTCCGCTTGATCCGCAAATGCGAATGCCCTGGCGCAATATATACCGTTCCGGCCTCGATCCGCTCGCCATTCCCCGCCTCCACCACGCGGGGCAAACACAAGCCATCCAGACGTTTGGCAAATGAACCCGTGAAGCTTTCCGGCATGTGTTGCACGATCAGGATGGGAGGACAGTTGGCCGGCATGCTCTGGAGAAAATCCTTGATCGCCTCGGTACCTCCGGTAGAAGCGCCCAGGCAAATCGTCTTGCCAACGCTGGTCGCGCCCGTCATCGGCATCGCTCGCCCCATCGCTGGCTGATGCACGGCAGGTGCCAGTGAGCGCGTGCGAATGCGAGCCCACCTGCTGGTGCGAATTTTTTCTGCCAATTCTTCTGCATAGGACTCCATTGTATGTTCAGCATCCGAGCGCGGTTTACCGATGAAATCTACGGCACCCAACTCCAGTGCCTTGAGCGTGACTTCGGATGCACCCTCGGTATAAGACGACACCATCACGACCGGCATCGGGCGCAAGCGCATCAGCCGTTCGAGAAACTCCAGGCCATCCATGCCAGGCATGTGCACATCCAGCGTCAACACATCAGGATTGAGCTGTTTGATCGCTTCGCGGGCACTGGGCGCATCCGGCGCCTCACCAACCACTTCCATATCGGGAAAACTGTTGATCATGGTCGCCAGCACGCTTCGCATCAGCGGCGAATCATCTACGACCAGCACACGAATTTTGGAAAAAGCCATGGAATCTGAACGTCCTTAATCAGATGAACAATTCGACATCGCCCGCCACCGGCGCCTGCGACAGACGTGCCTTGTAGTCGCGTTCGCGGCTGAACAGGGTTTCGTTATGCACACGATGCAGTTTCTTGACCAGCACCCGCCCTGTTTGCGGAAAGTAGTACACCTTGCGTGGATAAGAATCGAGCAGATCCTTCGCCACCACAGGAATTTTTTCCGTCTTGAGATAGTTGAGCACGAATTCGGCATTACGCTGCCCGACGTTGCTGCTCGTCAAGCTGGCCATCACCGCGCCGCCACCAAATACCTTGGCCTCCAGGCGATTGCGGCGGGCACCCAGTTTCATCAGGTGGTTGATCAGGACTTCCATCGCGAACGAGCCATAGCGCGCCGAGGCCGCCACGGTTTCACGTCCCCCATCGTCGGGCAGCATGAAGTGATTCATGCCGCCAATACCGGCTTTGACATCACGCACACAGGCGGCCACACACGAGCCCAAAACGGTGACGAGCAGCATGCCCGCGTCGGACACGTAATACTCGCCCGGCAGTATCTTGGCCGCTTCCGCACCAAAATGCCGGTCGAAATAGCGGTTCGCCGCCAGATGTTCATCGTAGGCGTGTTGCACTGGCGTCCTTCTCCGGCTGAGTTGCCAGAACGTAAACCGTCTTCCCCTGCGAGCGGAAGAGGTTGGCCGCGTGCAAGAAACTTTCCGAATGACCGGCAAACAGCAACCCATCAGGTTGCAGCATCGGCGCAAAGCGGGAAAGAATCTTGTACTGCGTCGGCTTGTCGAAATAAATCATGACGTTACGGCAAAACATCACATCCACCGGCGTCGGCACTGCGTAGCTATTGTCAAGCAGGTTGATCTGGCGAAACTCCACCAGACGCTTGACCTCCGGCCGCACGGCAGCAAACCCCTCCTGCGATCCCGTGCCGCGCAGGAAAAACCGGCGCAGGCGCTCAGGCGACAGACGCTCCAGTCGCTCCATGCCATAGACCCCTTTACGCGCCGTCACCAGCACGTTGGTGTCCAGGTCGGTCGCAAGAATGCTGACGTTGTTCACCTCCGTGCCGAAGGTTTCTATCACGGTCATCGCAATCGAATACGGCTCTTCGCCCGTAGACGCAGCCGAGCACCAGATGCGGATCGGTCGCTGGCTGCCGAGTTTGCGCAAATGCTCGGCCAGAATCGGAAAATGGTGCGGCTCGCGAAAGAAGGAGGTCAGATTGGTGGTCAGGGAGTTGACGAATTTTTCCCACTCATCCCCACTCCCCGGCGTCAGCAGATCCAGATACTCACTGAAGTTGGTCTTGCCCAATGCCCGCAGGCGGCGCGCCAGACGCGAATAGACCATGTCCTTCTTGACGGGCGACAGCGAAATCCCCGCGTATTGGTGAATCAGCTTGCGCACGCGTTCGAAATCCGCAGTGGAAAACACGAACTCACGCGCCGCGCCCTCACGCAGGGGCAGAATACGCCCCAGATCGCCCTGCAATCTCGCTGTCGACGCCCTGGCTGGTGTATCCGCCAGCGAGGTACGCGGCACAACCGGAGCGCGCCCGGGAAACGGAGGTTTTGGGGGCAGCGCCACTCAGAACTCCTCCCATTCGTCGTCCAGCCGGGCGGGCAAACGCGCCTTTTTCTGCATATCGATAGGCTCCTTCGGCCGCTTTTTTTGCGGCGCCGCCAACGCTGGCGGACGTTTCCTGCCAACGGAAAGCTGCGGTGCCCGGGCGGGCAAACGGAAAACTGCTGCCGCACCATGCATGGAAATCGCCTGTTCTTTCAAACTCTCCGCAGCAGCAGCGGCCTGCTCGACCAGCGCAGCATTCTGTTGTGTCGCCTTGTCCATCTGCATCACGGCCTCACTGACCTGCTCGATGCCCATGCTCTGCTCGCGACTGGCAACGGCAATGTCATTGACGATCGCCGCAACGCGGCCAATGCTCTGTGAGATTTCCTCCATTGTCACCCCGGCCTGTCCGACCAGCTTGCTACCGGCATCGACCCGCGCCACCGAATCAGAAATCAGGTTCTTGATTTCCTTGGCCGCAGTCGCGCTACGCTGCGCCAGGCTGCGCACTTCGCTCGCAACCACAGCAAAACCACGCCCCTGCTCGCCGGCTCGCGCCGCTTCAACCGCCGCATTCAGCGCCAGAATATTGGTCTGAAACGCGATGCCGTCGATCACCCCAATAATGTCGGCGATCCGTGCGCTGGCCTGCTGAATGGATTCCATAGTGGCCACCACCCGACCCACCACCTCGCTCCCGGTCACCACGACAGATTGGGCATTGGCACCAAGCTGGCTGGCCTGGCGGGCATTTTCCGCATTCTGCTTCACGGTCGCGGCGAGCTCTTCCATGCTCGACGCAGTTTCTTCCAGGCTGCTCGCCTGCTCCTCGGTGCGTGCTGACAAATCCTGGTTACCCAGCGCGATCTCTTTGGAAGCAACGGTGATCATCTCTGCCGCCCCCTGGATTTCTCCGACCAGTTCGCGCAAACGATTGAGCGTCTGATTGGCATCATTACGCAATTGGCCAAACAGCCCCTTGAATTCGCCATCAACTGTCTGCAACAAATCACCCGCTGCGATTCGCGACAGCAGTTCGGCAATCTGCCTGATAGCCGAGGCCGTGGTCTCGAGCAGGGTATTGATACCCACCCCCAGTTCGGCATAAAAACCTTCCATGGCCGAAGGGTCGAGCCGTGCGTCGAGATCCCCGGCAGCGGCCCGCTGGATCAGCTTCGCCATTTCCCGCTGCGCCAGCACTTCCGCTGTCCGGTCCACCCACTCACCCACGGTGCCCAGGCGCTCACCCCGTTCATTGATGATGGGGTTGGTGACGACATTGAAGATACGTCCGCCAATTTCCATCTCGATGGTACGCAACCCGGACAATTCACGTAAACCACGCAAGGCAGATTGTGGATCAGCATAAAAATTACCGATATTGCTGCCCACGAAATGGTCAACCGAGAAACCGGGCTGCTGTTCGCGCAAATTCGGTTCGATCCGCCGCAACAGATCGAGTAGTCCTTTGTTGGCGTAAAGCACGGTGCCATTCATGTCGGCAATGCGCAAATTGGCATTGACGCAGTCGAATGCGATACGTACCCGCAGATTGTCGTTGGCTACGCGATGCACTTCCGCCAGATTGAAGCTCTGGTGCATCTGCATGGTCTGCAACCCCTGCAGCACTCTACCCATTTCGTCGTTGCGCGAGACATCGGCATTGCGGCTGAAATCGCCGTTGGCCAGCGCCCGGAATACCGCGAGTATTTCAGCAATCGGCCGCCCGATCGCCGCCATGATCGCTGCGGCAATCCCGATCCCCATGCCCAGCGCAATCGCGAGAATCGCCAGTCCCCACAGCAGGTTATCGTGATAGATCGCATCGCCCTGGTCAGCCAGCTTTTGCGCTGTCTCTGCCTGCGCCCGGGTCAACATTTCGACGCTCCCGACCGCTTCCAGATAGGCGGGGTTAACCTGCTCCAGCAAGATCCGGTTGGCTTCTGCATATTCGCCGGCCTGCAAGGCAGCTTTGGCAGGCAACAAACCGTTGCTGACATAATTCAGGCGGGCTGCAGCGAAACTATCCGCCAACTCTCGTTCTGCCGATGTATCGATCCGCTCGGCGAACAGTTCCCACTGGCGGGAAATTTCCGCAATATTGCTGTCCAGCTGGCGCAGATGAAAATTCAGTTCGTGATCGTGCGCAGCGTAGTAATCGCCGGCCGGATCATGCTGCAGCGACAACAGGATCTGGGCCCGGTTTTCCGCCATCAGACGACTGACGACAGCCAGGGATTGCGCCGGCTTGACGCTGTTTTCGTTGAGCGCCACGGCACTTTCGTGCACGCGGTGAATCCCCCACAAGCCCAGAGACGCCACCAGCACCATCCCCAGCAGCAGGACGGAAAATCCAGTACGGACCTTGTGCCGCAAGGACCAGCCTGCGAACCAGCCCGGCCCTCCCTCGACCGCCGCCCCGTGCCGGATACGCAGACGTCCGGCACGACCTTCGCGGATGCGCTGGTAAGCACTGTCGGCAGCCATGATCTGTTCCCGGCTGGCCTGTCGGCGCACCGACATGTAACCGGTCACCTTGCCGTTCTCATAGAGCGGCGCAACCGCAGCAGTCACCCAGTAAAACCCACCATCCTTGCGCCTGTTTTTTACCAGCCCAACCCAGGGGCGCCGTGCCTGCAGGTCCCGCCACAGATCGGCAAACGCCTCGCTGGGCATGTCCGGATGACGGATCAGGTTGTGCGGCTGACCAATCAATTCCTCTTCGCCGTAGCCGCTGATTTCGACAAAGTCGCGGTTAACGTAGGTGATGATGCCCTTGAGATCGGTTTTCGAAACGATCAGATGCTCACTCGTCAGCAGCACTTCATTATCGTTGACCGGCTGGTTGTTACGCATACGGTAGTCCTTGTCGTTCGCAGGTTAGAACTCGGCCCAATCGTCGTCTTCAGCAGACGCCAGAGCAGATGGTGCGGAAAGTAAGGCGTCCGAACGCGGCTCGATCTCTCCACTGAGCGCGGGCGGCGCATTCCATTCCGGCGCATGTCGGGATACCGCAACGTCAATACCAAGACGGCTCGCTGCCAGAGCCCCGGTTGCCGGCAGATGCTCGGACGCCACGCCCCAGCCTGCCTGCCCGGTGTTTGCCAGGCGGAACACCGACACCAGACTGACCAGCGACTCGGCCTGTTCCTGCAGGCTTTCCGCTGCTGCAGCGGCCTCTTCGACCAGCGCTGCATTTTGCTGCGTGACCTCGTCCATCTGCGTGATAGCCTGCCCCACCTGCTCGATGCCACTGCTCTGCTCCCTGCTCGCGTGCGAGATATCGGCCATCAGGCGGGCCAGCGTCTGCACACTGCTCACCACATTCTGCATGGTACCGCCCGCCTGTTCGACCAGCTTGTTACCGGCCGCCACCTTGCTCACCGAATCGTCGATCAAGCCCTTGATTTCCTTGGCGGCCGCGGCGCTTCGCTGCGCCAGATTACGCACTTCGCTCGCCACCACGGCAAACCCGCGCCCCTGCTCGCCGGCACGCGCCGCTTCCACGGCCGCATTCAGTGCCAGGATGTTGGTCTGGAAGGCAATGCCGTCAATCACGCCGATGATGTCGGCAATACGGTTGCTCGACTGCTGAATGGCACTCATCGTCGCCACCACCTGCCCGACCACCTCGCCCCCCACCTCGGCCACATTGCGCGCATCTTCAGCCAGACTGTGCGCACGCTGCGCGGTACTGGCATTCTGCAGCACGGTACTGGTCAACTGTTCCATGCTGGAAGCAGTTTCTTCCAGGCTGGAGGCCTGGTGCTCGGTGCGTGCGGAGAGATCCTGGTTGCCCTGGGCAATTTCCAGGGCGGCGGTATTGATCGCATCGCTCGCCTGTTTGATGGAAATGACGATTTCACGCAAATGATCGATGGTGCCGTTGGCATCGTTGCGTACGCGCTCCAGGTCGCCCTGATACGCCGTCTCGATTTTCTCGGTCAGATCGCCTTCTGCCAGACGCGCCAGCATCTCGCCGACCGCCTGCAGCGCCTGACTGTTGGTTTCCAGCATATGGTTGATGGCGGTGGACAACTGCAAGAAGAAGCCACGCTTGTCCGCCAAGGCCACGCGCAAGGAAAAATTGCCATTGGCTGCCGCCTCGACGATCGCCGCAACCTCCCGCTCGATGGCTATCTCACCGGTCCGGTCCAGCCACTCGATCACCGTGCTCAGGCGCTGCCCGCTGGCATCGATCACCGGCGTGATCACCAGGGCAAATACCCGTCGGCCAATCTCAACCTCGGTACGCCAGGGATGTTCCAGTTGTCGCAGGCGCTCCACGCCCAATTCCTGGTGCAGGCGTGCGACCGCGAAATTGCCAGCATCGAGCAGATTGGCCTGGAATTCCGGCACGACCGCGCGCAAATCAACTTCCGCCACCCGCAGCATCTCGAGCATCGCTGCATTGGCATAAATCACCAGCCCCTGATCGTCGACCAGGGTCACACAATTCGAACCCACATCAAGCGCCACCTTGATCCGCAGTATTTCTGCCGCAACCCGCCGTTCACTGGCTGTCCGCGCAGCCAGATCGCTCTGCATGCGTGCCAGCGACTGCAGCAGGTGAGCCGGTTCGTCACGCCCACCGGTTTCAATCGAATTGTCAAACTTTCCACCGGCAACCGCACCGGCAATACTCACCGCCTGCCCCAGCGGCCGGGTAATGCCACGCGTCACCCAGATCCCGGAAGGAATCATCACCAACACGGCAAAGATGATGAGCCCGAACAAAATGATGCGCGCCTCCTCACGAATCGCAGCAATTTCCTCCAGAGCCACATCATTGGCCTGACGCTGCAGCACCACCAGGGCATCGAGACGTTTTTCCCACTCATCGAGTGCCGGGGCAAGATAACTTTCAAAATGTGTTTCTATCGCCGGGCGACTACCCGCAGCCACCAGCATGAACAGGCGCTGCAAGGCACGCTCGGAGCGGCTTTGCACTGCTGGCAGTGTACTCATGGCGGCGCGCATCTCGGCATTGAGTTCTCGCCCCAGCATGCGCTGTTCGCTTGCCCGGTAACGAGTCAGTGCCGCGAGCATTTCCTTTTCTTCGGCGTTCTGCCGAGCCGTTTCTTCGTACAGGATGGCATTGCGGGCGCGAATGTTCGCTTCCTCGACGGCGGCACGCATTTCGCCAATGATGTCGGCAGTCGCCGCATTTTCCACCGCAATCACCTGCGCTTTTTCTCCCACCTTGCTCAAGCCGATCAAAGCGATGATGACAAAAGCGATCATCAAACCGAACGCACCGATCGTAGTGGAAATCAACCGACTACCGATCTTGAAGTTACGTACATTCAGCATCTCAAGCGCCTCCCTCTTCTTGTTCTACCGCCTCGTCAAGCAAGGCCATTTCGCTGCTGCGCATCAGGCGCTCGATGTCGGTGACGATCAACATGCGGTCATCCACAGTCGCCAGCCCCACGATGTAACGCGTATCAAATGCTCCGGAAAACTCCGGCGCAGTGCGGATTTCGTCCGGTGTCAGGCGCAGTACGTCGGACACGCTATCCACCACCGCGCCCACCACCCGCCCGGCGACATTGAGGATGATCACCACGGTAAACGGCGTGTACTCGACCCGGGGCAGGTTGAGCTTAAGGCGCAGATCAA
Source organism: Azonexus hydrophilus (assembly GCF_905120355.1). Taxonomy (GTDB): domain Bacteria; phylum Pseudomonadota; class Gammaproteobacteria; order Burkholderiales; family Rhodocyclaceae; genus Azonexus. The sequence continues at coordinate 112,257 of NZ_CAJHOB010000003.1, forward strand.
CAATCGGCACGATGATGCCGCGCAAATTGATGACCCCCTTGATGAAAGGCGGCGTGTTGGCGATCAGGGTCGGCTGATCGTAGCCCCGGATTTCCTGTACCTTGAGAATATCGATGGCGTACTCCTCCTCGCCCAGAGTGAAAGTCAGATACTCTCGCGAATCGTTCCGGACCGCCTCGGATTCCCGTTGCTGCACACGGTTCATTGCCTACTCCTCATCCGCCGCCCATCCGGCTTTTCTTGATTTCCTTGCGCGCCATGCTGGCTATCGCCGTCACGTCGAGAATCAGAGCAACCCGCCCATCTCCCATGATGGTCGCGCCGGCCACACCATTGACCTTGCGGTAATTGGCTTCCAGGCTCTTGATCACCACCTGGTGCTGCCCCACCAGCGCATCGACAAACAAGGCCACGCGGACGCCGTCAGCATCGAGCACAACCATGATGCCTTGTGAAAAATCCTGCCAGGCCGACTGCAAATTGAACATTTCGTGCAGCGCCACAACCGGCAGATACTCCCCCCGCACCTGCACCAGATGCGTCTGGTTACCCATGGTGCGGATATCCTGCGCCGTTGCCTGCAGGGATTCCAGTACGCAGGCCAAGGGCAGGATGTACAACTGGTCGCCAACGGCCACCGACATGCCATCAAGAATAGCCAGCGTCAGTGGCAGGCGTACCCGCATGCAAGTACCGACGCCGGGTTCCGACTCGATATCGACCCGCCCGCCCAGGCCCTGGATATTGCGCCGCACGACATCCATGCCGACACCGCGGCCCGATACATCGCTGACGACATCGGCAGTGGAAAACCCCGGTTCAAAAATAAGGTGATACACCTCGTTGTCGCTCATCGCATCCGACACGGGCAGACCCCGCTCGCGTGCTTTCTGGAGGATTCGCTCGCGTGGCAAGCCGGCGCCGTCATCTTCAACTTCGATCACGATGTTGCCGCCTTGATGGAAAGCCCGCAGGAAGATGGTGCCTTGCGCCGGCTTGCCGGCCGCCAGGCGGGCCTCGGGCATTTCGATGCCGTGATCGAGACTGTTGCGTATCAGGTGGGTCAGTGGGTCGGCGATCTGCTCGATCAAGCCCTTGTCGAGCTCCGTGGCTTCCCCTACGGTTTTCAGTTCGACCTGCTTGCCGAGTTTGCCCGAAACATCACGCACCACCCGGGGAAAGCGCGAGAACACCGACGAAATTGGCAGCATGCGGATCGACATAACTGACTCCTGCAGATCACGCGTATTGCGCTCCAACTGAATCAGTCCGGTGTGCAGGGTTTCGGGCAGGGTCTCGGCAAACTGCAGGGACGACTGCAGCAGCATGGCCTGCGTAATGACCAGTTCGCCAACCAGATTGATGAGCTGGTCGACCTTTTCCACGCTGACGCGGATCGAGGAATCGGCACTGCCGCCCTGCTTGCTCCGGCGGGGCACGGGCGGCGTCGGTGTTCTACCTGCCGCCGCTGCGGGCGGGCTGGCCGGAGAGGAAGGAAGCAGTGTGGGCGGTGTCAGTTCCGGCAAGGGAGAAAAAAACCCGAAGCCATCACCTTCCTCTATCCCGCCCGCAGCGTCAGGTACCACACTCTCCACTGCGGTGATCTGCTCCCCTGCGTCGAAGAGTCCGAAACCGGCGGCCTGTTCAACCGCACCCTCGTCCAGCAACTGCCAGCGGCCGCTTTCGGCAACGAATTCGAGCACTTCCGATAGTGCCGAGCGCGCCTGGCTGGTGCTGACCCGCACCTCCCAGGTCAGATCGTCATCCGTCGCCAGCGGCTGGCGCAAGACCTCCACCGTACCTTGTTCGCGCCATTCATCCAGCAACTGCGGAATGGCATTCGATGTCACAGCATGCGCCGTCGGCACAAAGCGCAGCAGATAGCGCCCCATCGTCGCAACGGAATCCTCAGACGGCGAAGCCGCTGCGGGCGTGTCTGCCGCTGGCGCAACAGTAGCGGGCGGACCGCTCTCCAGCTGCTGCAAGGTTGTACACAACGCAGCCACTGCTACTGGATCACTGCTGCCATGCCCTTGATGCGCCGCCAGCATGCCGCGCAAAACATCCCCTGCTTTGAGAAACACATCCACCATATCGGCGCGCAGGGCAAGTTGCCCCTTGCGGATGCGATCCAGCACATTTTCAAGCACGTGCGTGGTTTCCGCCAGATCAGCAAAGCCAAAGGTGCCCGCACTCCCCTTGATTGAGTGGGCTGCTCGAAAAATGGCGTTGAGCTGTTCCGGATCCGGCTGCGCGACATCCAGCTCCAGCAACAGGGATTCCATGGTCGCCAGATGCTCTTCCGATTCCTCGAAAAAGATCTGGAAAAACTGACTCATGTCGATGGCCATGCCCGCTCCCTTAGGCGCCACTGCGTAGTGTTCGATGCGGCCCCTGCAGCTTCCGCCTCCCGTCCGTCATCTGTATCAGCCGATGACCTTGCGCACCACATCAATTAGACGCTGCGGATCAAACGGCTTGACCAGCCAGCCCGTTGCCCCGGCCGCCCGACCCTGCGTTTTCATGGCGTCGGAGGACTCGGTAGTGAGCATCAGAATCGGGGTTTTTGCGTATTGCGGCATCGCCCGCAGGGTCTTGATCAAGCTCAGACCATCCATGCGTGGCATGTTCTGGTCGGTCAGGATCAGATCGACTGCATGGGCATTCGCCTTCTCCAGCCCATCTTGCCCATCGACGGCATCGAGAACTTCGTAGCCGGCGCTTTTCAGGGTAAACGACACCATTTGCCGGATGGAGGCCGAATCGTCGACCGCAAGAATGACTTTGGCCATTACCTTCTTTCCTTTTACTCATCAGGACAAACGTTGCATTATCCGTCAATACGGCCGTTCATCCAGTCCTGCCATCAAAATTAGCGTAACTCGGGCGCTGGCAACCCCGGCACATAGGGTATCTCGTCACCATCAGTATCGCTGGTCGGGCCTTCTTCATTAAGAATTGCCCGCTCCGTACGCTGATTGAGCACGACAATACTGATCCGCCGGTTAACCGGATTCAGTGGATCATTCTTGTCGAACAACACCGTCGCCCCCAGCCCAACCACCCGGATCACCTTGTGCGCCTCCAGACTACCGGCCACCAGCTCACGCCGCGAGGCATTGGCGCGATTGGCTGAAAGTTCCCAGTTCGAAAACCCCTGAATGCCGCCGCTGAACGGAGCGGCATCGGTATGCCCGGCCAGGCTGACGCGGTTGGAAACCCCATTGAGCAATCTGCCGATCTGCCGCAGCAAGTCGCGGGCATACGGTTTGATCTGATCCCCGCCAAGGTCGAACATCGGACGATTCTGCTCGTCCACGATCTGGATGCGCAGGCCTTCCGAGGTGATATCGAGCAGCAACTGTTTCTTGAACTGCAACAGTTGCGGCGTTTCCTCGATCATCTTCTCGATATCGGCCTTCAGCTTTTCCAGTCGAGCGCGCTCCTGGCGCAGGAATTCCGCTTGTGCTTCCTTTGAAAAGGTCGTGCGCTTGGCTTCCACATCTCCCTTTTCTCCCTTTTTTACCTGCCCGGCCTGCCGCGTCAGATCCTCGCCGCCGCCCTTGAGGATACTGGTTGCATCACCACTACCATCCCCTCCTTGCATCGACACCTTCAGCGGGTTCTGGAAATAATCGGCAATCCCCTGCAAGTCTCCCTTGGAAGTGGACCCCAGCAGCCACATCAGCAGGAAGAAAGCCATCATCGCCGTCACGAAATCGGCATAGGCAATTTTCCAGGCGCCGCCATGGCCACCGCCGGCGACCACTTTTTTGCGCTTAATGACTATGGGGCGGGTATCGTCTGCCATATTGAGTCTCAGGTCTGCAACGGCAATTACTTGCCCTTGCGTGCCTTGAGCTCTTCCTCAAGCTCGCTGAATGTCGGCCGGTCGTGCGCTCCGAGGGTTTTACGTCCGAATTCGATCGCCACCTGCGGCGCATAGCCAGACATGGACGCGAGCAGGACCATCTTGATGGTCTTGAAGATCGTGCCGGACTCTTCCGCCCGCTGCGTCATGATCCCCGCCAGTGGCGAGATGAAGCCGTAGGAAACAAGAATACCGAGAAAGGTACCGACCAGCGCCCCACCAATCATCTTGCCAAGCACTGCGGGCGGCTCGCCCACCGAACCCATCACATTGACCACCCCCATCACCGCCACGACAATACCGAACGCGGGCGTCGCATCGCCCAGCTTGGACATGACATGTCCGGGTTCCGCCGCCTCGTGATGATGCGTCTCCAGTTCGACATCCATCAGGCTCTCGATTTCGACAGTATTCAAATTACCGCCGACCATCATGCGCAGGTAATCCGTCATGAACTCCAGCACGTGGTGATCAGCAACGATGTTCGGGTATTTGGTGAAGATCGGACTGGCATCCGGATTTTCCACGTCGTTTTCGATCGACATCAAGCCTTCTTTGCGCACTTTGCTCAGAATCTCGAACAGCAAGGCAAGCACATCGACGTAGTACGCCTTGTTGTAAGGCGAACTTTTGAGCACCCCGGGGATGGCTGCCAGCGTGGACTTGATGACCTTGACGTTATTACCCGCGACGAAGCCGCCAATGGTCAGGCCGACAATGGCGAGATACTCCATCGGCACCCACAATGCCAGCAGACTGCCGTGCACCGCATAGGTCCCCACCGATGCAAGCAATACGATGATGTAGCCAACGAACAAAATCATGCAGAACCTCTCAGGTCACCGACATAGCCGGCCCGGATAATTTTTCTTGGTCGGCGCTATTGTAGCCACAGCCTTTCCAAACGCGCAAAAGAACTTGCAGGGAAACGGGGATATTGCCGGGAAATGTTAGACTCATGGCGTTTCATGCCTGCAAACCCGCCTTTACCCCACCCTGACATGTCGTTCTGTATCGTTTGCGGCGCTGCTGGCCAGCGTCTGGTGCCTCCAGGTGACAACCTGCCGCGTCTGGTCTGCTCACGCTGTGGACATATTCATTACGAAAACCCCCGCATGGTAGTTGGCTGTATTGCCGAATGGGACGGACAAATTCTTCTGTGCCGGCGCGCCATTGAACCACGCCGCGGCTTTTGGACACTACCTGCCGGCTTCATGGAAAACGGCGAAAGTGCCGCTGCGGCCGCACGCCGGGAGACGCATGAGGAAGCTGGCGCCCTGGTTGCCATCGATGCTGCTTTTGCCATGATCAGTATTGCCCACATCAACCAGATTCACCTGTTTTACCGTGGTCACCTCACCTCTGCCAGCTACAGTGCCGGCGAGGAAAGTCTTGAGGTTGCCCTGTTCCGGCCAGAAGCCATTCCGTGGGAAGAACTCTCATTTCGCAGCGTGCGCTTCTGCCTGGAGGTGTATCTGCGCGACCGGAGACACCGCGAATTCGGTTTTTATGAGCACGAACTCTTACCGGAATCCTGATCTGAAATCAAAAGCCCCGCCAGTGCACTTGCTCTGGCGGGGCGGTTCATTCTGTCTGATCAACAGCCAAGAATGATGGGCATTTATTTACCCTGTGCATCCTCTTTGATCTTGTCAGAGAAAATTTTTCCCATAACTGCGCCAATTACCACGACACCCACAATGACAACCAGGCTCATCAGGCCGTAGTCACTGGAAAACAAGTCAGTCCAAGCCATTTAACACCTCCCTTATTGAAAAGTTATTCCGCTCTAGCGCGCAGGCGCAGCGGCTCATCAAGATCAGCACGCCAGTCTCCCTGAAGGCGCCATTGCCCCGCAGGATCCTCCAGGCTGACGTGCCAACGCCCGGCCACGTCTGCGGCCAGAACCCCGTTATAGAAACCCGCCCCTTCGGATTTCATTTCGATGTGCTGATCCCGCCCATCAATGGTCGGATGCGTCAGATGCAGGGTCAGCGCCTCAGGGTAGAAGCGCGCCTGATCTGCCGACAGCAGCAAGCGCAGCTTGTTGTCGGCCCGCATCAGATCCGCCTGCAACCCAAGCGCCGCTGCCTGCTGGTCGCGATGCAGGCGCTGGTTGATCCCCAGGCCTTCCTTGTAATAGTCATCCGAAACCAGACCGTCGGCACTTTTGACTGCCAGCACAATGGTAATGATGGCGGCAACGATGACCAAGCCTGGTCCCGCCATAAGCAGCCAGGGCCAAGGCTCTTTGTACCAGGGTTTATTTTGTACTTGCAAGGTCATGCTGTTCATTCTCATGGCTTCAGGAAAGTGGCTTTTTCGCGCACGGCAATTTTCGCGTCGCTTTCTGCCTGGATGTTGAAGTAAATGGGGTTAGCCCCGCTCTTGCCCGATTCTGGCGGCACCTGCACCACTACCGTCACTTCATGATTCTCGGCCGACCGGACTTCAATCGGCGCCTCCTCACTCAGGCGAATGCCAGCCAGACCGTCCACGGTCAACCGGTAGCGCTGGGCGCTTTCGGTGGTGTTCATGAGCTTCAGGTTGTAAACGTTTTCGATCGAACCATCGTCCGCCTCGCGCGACAGGGTGGAACGATCCCGGATGACATCCACCATCAGCGGCACACGTGTCGCCATCGACCAGGCTGTCGCCAGACAGATCAACACCAGAACCGCGGAGTAGAGCACGATGCGGGGGCGTGCCAGATGACTGAGCACATCCTTCTTGGTGAAATGTTGCGCCAGGGCATTCTCGGTCGTGTAGCGAATCAGCCCCCGCGGTTTGCCGATCTTGTCCATCACTGGCTCGCAGGCATCAATACATGCGCCACAACCGATACATTCGTACTGAATGCCATTCCGGATGTCGATGCCAGTCGGACAGACGGCGACGCATAAGCCGCAATCCACGCAGTCCCCCAATTGCTCGCCAGACGCCCCTTTCTTTCTAGCGCCACGTGGCTCACCACGTTCCCGATCATAGGTGATGACCAGCGTATCAGGATCAAACATCACCCCCTGGAAGCGGGCATACGGGCACATGTATTTACACACCTGCTCACGCAGGAAACCCGCCTGCATGTACATGAAGCCGGCATAGAAGAAGACCCAGAAAAACTCCCAACCCGACAAACCAAAGGGCAACGCCGCCAGCAATTCCTGCATCGGCGTGAAGTACGCCACTAGGGTAAATCCGCTCCATAGCGAAATGATCAACCAGAGTGCATGCTTGACGGTTTTCAGACGAATCTTGCGCGCAGTCAATGGCCCCTGATCGAGCTTCATGCGCGCCGATCGGTCACCTTCGATCCTGTTTTCCAGCCACATGAAAATTTCGCTATACACCGTTTGCGGGCAGGCATAACCGCAGAACAGGCGTCCCGCTATGGCAGTAAACAGGAAGAGGGCGTAGGCCGACACAATCAGCAGGACCGCCAGATAGAACACATCCTGCGGCCATAGCACCAGGCCAAAAAGATAGAACTTGCGCTCGACGATGTGGAACAGGACTGCCTGCCGATCGTTCCAGGTCAGCCATGGCGCCAAGTAGAAAACAGCTTGCGTCAACCAGACCAGAATCCAGCGCCAGTTGGCCCACCAGCCCTTGACCTCACGGATGTAGATCTTCTTGTGCTTCTCGTAGAAGGCAACCGCGTGCGGTTCATCCTTGCTGGGTGGGGTATTTTCAGGTTTCATTGGCAATCGCTTTTATAAAAATGGCACGGCGCGAACGAGGCCGAACCGTGCCATTTTGATAAGACCGATGGAAAAAAGGAAGAGGGCGCAAGACCCTCTCCCAAACCATGACATCTTATTTAGCGCTCACGCTCAGAACGTAGGCAGCCAGGAGATGCACCTTCGACTCACCCAAGAACTCGCCCCAGGCCGGCATCTTGTTGCTGTGACCCTTGGAGATACCGTCGATGATGACGGCTTCCGAAGAACCGTAGAGCCAGGTCTTGTCGGTCAGATTCGGTGCCCCCAAGGCTTGCATGCCCTTGCCGTCAGGACCGTGACAGCCCGAACAACCTGCCTCGTTGAACGCGGTTGCGCCCTTGCTTGCACGAACGGAATCGTTCGGCAGACCCGACAGGGAACGGACATAGTTAGCCAGATCCTTGATCGTTTCGGCGCCGAGTTGCTCATGCGGCGGCATCACACCCATACGGCCGTTGGTGATCGTTTCCACGATCTGTGCCGGCTCGCCACCCCACTGCCAGTCGGCATCGGCCAGGTTCGGGAAACCCTTGGCACCGCGTGCATCGGCACCGTGGCACTGCATGCAGTAGGTCAGGTACAGGCGTTTGCCCATTTCCATGGCCTGCTTGTCGGCCGCGACCGCTTGCAGATCCATTGCCTTGTACTTGTCGTACAGCGGCTTGACGGCTGCATCCATCTTGGCCACTTCAGCGGTGTGCTGACCGGCCGAAGTCCAGCCCAGCATCCCCTTGAAGTTACCCAGGCCCGGATAGAGCGCCAGATAGACCAAGGCGAAAACCACGGTCAGAACATACAGCCAGCTCCACCATTTCGGCATCGGGTTGTTGTATTCCTCCAGGGTTTCATCCCAAACGTGGCCGGTCGGCACTCCCGGGGTGAACTTTGCCTTGCTCTGCAGGAGCAGGAACACCCAGCAACCAACCACACTCACCAGTACGATCACGATGACGTACAGGTTCCAAAATTCGCTCACGAAATCGCTCATTTGCTTTCCTTTGTCTCAGCGATGGCACGGCGGTCGCCCGCCGGGCCGTGATCATCTTCTTCTGCAAACGGCAGGTTGGCGGCTTCTTCAAACCCCTTTTTGCTGCTTTTGCCGTAAGCCCAGGCCACGATGGCGAGAAAGCAGAGCAATCCCGCAACCGTGACGATGGAACGCAGATCGTTGATGTCCATTGGTTGTCTTTACTTGATGGTGCTCAGCGCCGTACCCATACCTTGCAGGTAGGCAATGAGAACATCCATTTCGCTCATTTCACCAATGGCAGCCTTGGCACCCTTGATGTCGTCATCGGAGTAAGTCGGCAGGCTGCGCAGATTGGCATACATGCGCAGAACTTCCATCTTCTTCTCGATGTCGGCACCGACCGTAGCTTTCGCCTTGGTATCAGCGAGGAAGGCAAAGGCGGGCATATTGGATTCCGGCACCACGTCGCGCGGATTCATCAGGTGGGCACGCTGCCATTCATCCGAATAGCGGCCACCGACACGATGCAGATCCGGCCCGGTACGCTTGGAACCCCACTGGAAGGGGTGGTCATAGACGTACTCGCCAGCCACCGAATAGTGGCCATAACGCTCGGTTTCGCCGCGGAACGGACGGATCATCTGCGAGTGGCACAGATAGCAGCCTTCGCGGATATAAACGTCACGCCCGGCGACCTGCACCGCGCTATAGGGCTTGACGCCCTCGACCGGCGTCGTGGTCGACTTCTGGAAGAAGAGCGGCACGATTTCCAGCAGGCCGCCGACGCTCACCACCAGCAAGGTGAGCACGATCAGCAGACCGACGCTCTTTTCGATTTGTTCATGCTTAAGCATTGTTATTCCCCCTAATCAGGCGTGATGAGCAGCCGGAGCGATCACCGGCACGTTCTGCACCTTGCCGCCCGCCATCGTCTTGAACATGTTGTAGGCCATGATGATCATACCAACCAGGAACAACACGCCACCCAGCCAGCGGATCGCCCAGAACGGATAGGAACCCTTGACCGATTCGACAAAGCTGTAAGCCAGGGTGCCGTCGGCATTGACCGCACGCCACATCAGGCCCTGCATCACGCCGGCAATCCACATCGAAGCGATATAGAGCACGGTACCGATGGTGGCGATCCAGAAGTGAGCGGTCACCAGACCGGTGCTGTACATGCCCGACTTGCCGAACAGACGCGGCAGCAGGTAGTAGATGGAGCCGATCGACACCATGGCCACCCAGCCCAGAGCGCCGGAGTGCACGTGGCCGACGGTCCAGTCGGTGTAGTGCGACAGGGCATTCACGGTCTTGATCGACATCATCGGGCCTTCAAAGGTAGACATGCCATAGAAGGACAGCGAGGTGATCAGGAACTTCAGAACCGGGTCGTCGCGCAGTTTGTGCCAGGCACCCGACAGGGTCATGATGCCGTTGATCATGCCGCCCCAGGACGGCGCCAGCAGGATCAGCGAGAACAGCATGCCGACCGACTGCGTCCAGTCCGGCAGCGCGGTGTAGTGCAGGTGGTGCGGACCGGCCCACATGTAGGTGAAGATCAGCGCCCAGAAGTGCACCACCGACAGGCGGTAGGAATACACCGGACGACCGGCCTGCTTCGGCACGAAGTAGTACATCATGCCGAGGAAGCCGGCGGTGAGGAAGAAGCCCACGGCGTTGTGGCCGTACCACCATTGCACCATGGCATCCTGCACGCCGGCGTAGGCGGAGTAGGACTTGGTCAGGGTGATGGGCACTTCAGCGCTGTTGACGATGTGCAGCAGGGCCACCGCAATGATGAAGGCGCCGAAGAACCAGTTGGCGACGTAGATATGCGACACCTTGCGCGTGGCGATGGTACCGAAGAAGACCACAGCGTAGGATACCCAGACGACGGCGATCAGGATGTCGATCGGCCATTCCAGTTCCGCGTATTCCTTACCCGTCGTGATCCCCAGCGGGAAGCTGATGGCAGCGAGCAGGATGATCAGTTGCCAGCCCCAAAAGGTCAGTGGGATCAGCGGACCGCCCCAGAGGCGGGTGTGGCAGGTGCGTTGAACGCACCAGTACGACGTGGCGAACAGAGCGCAGCCACCGAACGCAAAAATCACCGCGTTGGTGTGCAGCGGACGCAGACGCCCGAAGGTCAGCCAAGGGCCAAAATTCAGCTCCGGCCAGACCAGTTGTGCAGCAATGATGACGCCGACCAGCATGCCGACGATACCCCAAATGACGGTCATCACGGAAAACTGCCGGATAACCTTGTCATTGTATGTGGTTTGTGTTCCAGACATGAACCCACCTCTCGTTAATGAAAAACGGAATGCCGCCCATCCAAAAACCCCGGGACGGCACCTAGACGCGGATGGTATTCTAGCTGAAAGGGGGTGTTTTGACCTAGATCAACCTACCATTTATCTGGTCGCAACCCTTCGCGCTTTCCTACCACCTCTGCGACAAACAGCTTTTTGCGCGCAAAAAAAGGGTGCGTCGCAACGCACCCCAACCCCAACAGAGAATCAATGCGAGACACCCGGTCTCGCCTGGGTGCGTATGATGCGCACTTGCCCTGCAACTACGGTTGACCTGGGTCAACTGGTAACATTTTTTCCTTGTTTTTTTCCGGCGTCGATTCTGCAATTCGCCCCTGGGCAGCTTCGTCATCGTCCATCAACACTTTGAAGCCGGGCCCTTCGAGATCGTCGAACTGGCCGCTTTTCACCGACCACCAGAACGCCACGGCAATCCCGAACACCAGCACTACCGAGACCGGCACCAATAGATAGACCACTTCCATCAATCCACCTCCAGACGCTGGATACGCAGCGAATTCAAGACCACCAGAAGCGAGCTCAGGGACATTCCTATGCCCGCCATCCAGGGGGTGACGTAACCGGCAATCGCTGCCGGCAACGCCACAATGTTATAGGCAAATGACCACCACAGATTCTGCCGGATCACCACCAGGGTCAACGCCGCCCGCTGCAGGCCGTGTTGCAGATGCGCCAGATTTTCCGACAGCAGGACGAAATCTGCCTGTGTCCGCGCCAGCTGCGCACCACCGCCCATGGCAATCGACACCTGAGCCAGCGCCAGCACCGGCGCATCATTGACGCCATCGCCGACCATCGCCACCACCGCGCCTGCCGCCTGCAGCTCGCTGACGCAGGCGTGCTTGCCATCGGGCGTCACCCCGGCATGCACGGTTCTGATCCCAAGGGCTGCCGCCACCCAGGCCGCCACAGCCGGCGCATCGCCGGTCAGCAGCACGACCTCCTTACCGTACGCCCGCAAGCGATCGATCAAGCCACGAGCTTCCGGCCGCAACTCATCGCCGATGCGGAACAACGCCAGCGCCCCGGCCGCATCGGCCAGCAGCACCACCGTATCACCGCTTTCCAGCCAGGCCTCCGCCGCTGGCGGCAGCTGTTGCCCTGATTCGGCAAGGGCGTAGGCCGGACGGCCGATGCGGTACATCTGGCCGGCAATCTCGCCGGCAATCCCCTGACCCGGCACACTGACCGCTTCACTCACCGGCGGCAGATCCACTCCCGCCTGCGCCGTGCGCAAGGCCTGCGCCAGCGGATGCTCAGACGCCTGCTCCAACGCTGCCGCCAGCGCCAGACAGCGTTCGCGCGACACATCGGTGCGCAGACAGAGCACATCGATCAGCCGCATCTGGCCGCTGGTCAAGGTGCCGGTTTTGTCGAACACGAAGTGAGTGGCCCGCGCCAGGGTCTCAATCGCATGTCCACGCGTCACCAGCAAACCATCGCGCGCCAAAGAACCCGCAGCAACCGTCAGGGCAATCGGCGTCGCCAGCGACAGGGCACAGGGGCAGGTCACCACCAGCACCGACACGGTAATCCACAATGCCTTGGACGGATCCACCAGATACCAGCCGAGCGCCGTACCGGCTGCCACCAGCAGCAGAACCGCAACAAAATAAGCGGCAATGCGGTCAGCCAGCTCGACGATGCGCGGCTTCTCCATCGCCGCGCGTTCCATCAGAGCGATGATGGCAGACAAGCGCGTCGCCTCGCCCACCTGCTCGACGCGCACCACCAGCGGACTCTCGGCATTGATCGTGCCGCCGGTCACGGCATCTCCGGGCAGCTTCGCCACGGGGCGGCTTTCGCCCGTCAGCAGCGACTCATCGGCCGAGCTGCTGCCTTCGACCACCACCCCATCCACCGGAATGATTTCACCGGGACGCACCAGAACGTGATTACCCACCGCCAGATCCGCCACCAGCACCTGTTCCGTTTCACGCGCCTGCGGGAATTGCGCCAGTTTTTGCGCAAAGGCGGGCAGCAGTTTGGTCAGCGCCTCGGTCACGCTCAGGGCTTTCTGGCGTGCCGTCATTTCTAGATAACGCCCGCCAAGCAGGAAAAACACAAACATGGTGACCGAATCGAAATAGACTTCGCCGCCGCCCTGCACGGTTGCCCAGCAACTGGCGACAAAGGCACCGCCCACCCCCAAGGCCACCGGCACATCCATCCCCACCCGCCACAGCTTGAGGTCACGCCAGGCATTGCGGAAAAACGGCGCCGATGAATAGAACACCACCAGCACGGTCAGCACTAGGCTAGCCCAGCGCATCAGGGTTTCAATATCGACGCTCATCTCGCCGTTGGCGATATACACCGGGTAGGCGTACATCATCACCTGCATCATGCCGAAACCGGCCACCCACAGGCGCCACATGGCCTGCCGCCGTTCCTTGCGGGTGATCTCCTCGTTACGCGCCGCATCATAGGGATAGGCCCGGTAACCAATGGCCGCCACCGCCTGCAGAATGGCCGACAGCCTGATCTGCCGCTCATCCCAGCGCACCCGCGCCCGCCGCGTGGTGTAATTGATATCGACCGCCACCACCCCCGGCAACTTGCCGATGTGCTGCTCGTTCAGCCAGATACAGGCCGAGCAGGTGATGCCTTCAAGCAGCAGCGAAGCCTCGCGCTCATGCTCGCCGAGCGCCTTGACAAAGCTCTTCTGGAATTCAGCATGATCGAACAGGGCGACCTGATCGAGGATGGCGGGTAGCGCATCGCGCGGCGACTCCGGCAGGGCATCGCGGCTGCGGTAATAATCCGCCAGACCGTTGTCGACGATCGACTGCGCCACCGCCTGACAGCCCAGGCAACACATCGTCTGCGGCACATCGTTGATGGTGACCGCCAGATCGACATCCGCAGGAATCGGCAAGCCGCAGTGGTAACAGGAAGCGTCGGAAGTAGCGTCAGTCATGCAAATAAAAAAGGCACCGAAGTGCCTTCAAGAACCAGGACAGCGTCCGAGTATAGTTTATTTGGTCCCCATGCGGATGGCACCGTCCAGACGGATCACCTCGCCATTCAGGTAAGCGTTCTCCGCAATATGGCGCACCAGCGCGGCATATTCAGCCGGCTTGCCCATGCGCACCGGGAAGGGAACCATCTTGTTGAGCGAATCCTGCACTTCCGGCGGCATGCCCAGCAGCATCGGGGTTTCCATGATACCCGGGGCAATCGTCATGCAGCGGATGCCGCTGCGCGCCAACTCGCGCGCCACCGGCAGGGTCAGGGCAACGATGCCACCCTTCGATGCGGCATAGGCGGCCTGACCCAGTTGCCCTTCATAAGCAGCAACCGACGCAGTATTGATGATGACGCCGCGCTCGCCATTGGCATCCGGTTCGTTCTTCTGCATCTCGGCAGCCGCCAGGCGCAGCATATTGAAGGTGCCCACCAGATTGATGTTGATGACCTTGGCGAAGCTATCCAAGCGATGTGGGCCTTCCTTGCCCACCACTTTTTCGGCCGGCGCCACACCGGCGCAATTCACCAGGCCATGAATTCCCCCCAGCGCGCTGATCGCGGTCTGGATCGCCTGCGTCGCCGAGGCCTCGTTGGTCACGTCCGTGGCGACAAACTTTGCCGCCGCACCCAGTTCGGCCGCCATGGCCTCACCGGCGGCCTGATTGACATCGGCCAGCAACACCTTGGCCCCGGCAGCGACCAGGCCGCGCGCCGTTTCCGCGCCCAGGCCGGAACCCCCACCCGTCACCACAAAAACCTTGTCTTTCAACTGCATGCTTATTCTCCTGAGTTGTTTTTTAACTACTTGCACGCCCCACGCCCCAGACGGTAGCGTATGGACACCAGCACAATCTTAACCGCCCCGGCATTTGAAACCAAGACAACGATTGCCCCGCCAGCATGCGCTGCAGCCGGATACAGAATGTCACATAGCGACAGCGGGTAAGGTACCGCGCAAGTGGCGCAGTCCCTTATAATTATGGCCCGCTGCATGCCGATTTCGATCGCCGCAGCCAGTTTTCAGCCCTTCCAACCTGTCTGCCAAGGAATTTTCGTGGAAAAGGATCTGCGCGACGCCGCGCTTGAATATCACCGCTTGCCCAACCCCGGCAAAATTGCCGTACAACCGACCAAAGGTCTCACCAACCAGCGTGATCTGGCCCTCGCTTACTCGCCCGGCGTTGCCGCCCCTTGCGAAGCGATCGTCGCCAATCCGGCCTGCGCTGCCGATTACACCTCGCGTGGCAATCTGGTCGGCGTCATCACCAACGGTACCGCTGTTCTCGGCCTCGGCAACATCGGCCCGCTCGCCTCGAAGCCGGTCATGGAAGGCAAGGGCTGCCTGTTCAAGAAATTCGCCGGGATCGACGTGTTCGACATCGAACTCGCCGAAAACGACCCGGACAAGCTGATCGACATGATCGCCGCGCTCGAACCGACACTCGGCGGCATCAATCTGGAAGACATCAAGGCGCCAGAATGCTTCTACATCGAGCAGAAGCTGAAGGAGCGGATGAACATCCCCGTCTTCCACGATGACCAGCACGGCACCGCCATCATTTCCGCTGCCGCCATGCTCAATGGCCTGAAAGTCGTCGGCAAGAAAATCGACGAAATCAAGGTCGTCTGCTCCGGCGCCGGCGCCGCCGCCATTTCCTGCCTCAACCTGTGGTGCGATTTCGGCGTCAAGCGTGAAAACATCACCGTCTGCGATTCCAAGGGCGTCATTTACGTCGGCCGTCCGGGCGGCATGGACGAAACCAAGGCCCGTTACGCCCAGGACACCGACAAGCGCACCCTGGCCGATGCCATGGTCGGCGCCGACGTGTTCCTTGGCCTGTCCACCGCCGGAGTCGTCAGCCAGGCCATGGTCAAGACCATGGCCGCCAAGCCGATGATCTTCGCGCTGGCCAACCCGACCCCGGAAATCATGCCGGAACTGGTCAAGGAAGTCTGCCCGGACGCCATCATCGCCACCGGCCGTTCCGACTACGTGAACCAGGTCAACAACGTGCTCTGCTTCCCCTTCATCTTCCGTGGCGCCCTCGATGTCGGCGCCACCCGCATCACGGAAGAAATGAAGCGCGCTTCCGTACGTGCCATCGCCGAAATGGCCGAAGTCGAAGTCACCGACGAAGTCGCCATGGCCTACCCTGGCCAGACCCTCTCCTTCGGCCCGGAATACCTGATTCCGAAACCCTTCGACCCGCGCCTGATCGTCAAGATCGCCCCCGCCGTCGCCCAGGCAGCCATGGATTCTGGCGTCGCCACCCGCCCCATCACCGACTGGGTGGCCTATCGCGCCAAGCTGTCCGAATTCGTCTATCACACCGGCGTCGGCATGCGCGCCATCTTCCAGGCGGCCCGGCAGGCACAAGGCAAACGCATCATCTACACCGAAGGGGAAGAAGAACGCGTCCTGCGTGGCATCCAGGTGGTGATTGAAGAAAAATTCGCCCGCCCCATCCTGATCGGCCGCCGCGACATCATCGAACGTCGCCTCCAGAAAGCCGGCCTGCGCATCCGCCCGGACATCGATTTCGACATCGTCAACCCGGAAAGCGACGAACGCTACCGCGAATGCTGGACGGCCTACCACAAACTCATGGTGCGCCGTGGCATCACCCCGGCGCTGGCCAAGGAAGCCCTGCGCCGCAAGCCGACGGTGATCGGTGCCATGCTGCTCAAACTGGGTTACGCCGACGGCATGATCTGCGGCATGACCGGCCAGTACAGTCACCACCTCGGCGTCGTCAGCCAGGTGATCGGCAAGCGTCCCGGCGTCAACACCATTGCCGCGATGAACTACCTGATGCTGCCCGGTCGCTCCCTGTTCCTCTGCGACACCCATGTCAATGAAAACCCGAGTGCCCAGGAAATCGCCGAAATGACCCTGATGGCCGCAGAGCAGGTCAAACGCTTCGGCAGCCAACCCAAAATCGCCCTGCTCTCGCATTCCAACTTCGGCTCTGCCAGCTCGGAATCGGCACGCAAGATGAGCATGGCCGCTGGCCTCATTTCCGCCATGTCGGCCGGCGAACTCGAGGTCGATGGCGAAATGCACGGCGATTCGGCACTCAACGAAGCCATCCGCCGCCAGGCCAATCCCGATTGCGCACTCAAGGGTGAAGCCAACCTGCTGGTCATGCCCAACATCGACGCCGCCAACATCTCCTACAACCTCTTGAAGATGACCAGCGGCGAAGGCGTCACCATCGGCCCCATCCTGCTTGGCATGGCCCGCCCGGTGCACGTCCTGACCTCCACCGCCACCGTGCGCCGCCTGATCAACATGACGGCACTGGCCGTCGTGGAATCGATGGAACGCTGAACAGCGCACAGCAGCAACGATCGGCATAGGGGGCAGCCATTATAGGCTGCGCCCCTGCCACACCACCCGGCATGCGGGTCCGCACCGGGCGGTTCGAGAAGTTGAGGTCATGAGAGACGCTGCACCCTGAGTCGATCAAAGTAGGCGATGGTCAGTACCGTTTTCAGTAGCCGGTCGGCATTACGCCAATAGCTACGGGCATTTCCAGCCACCCGACGCGCCACAGTTTCTGACGCACCCAGCGCTTTCAATTCCCGATACATCGTCGTCCCACGCTTCCAGTGCTTGAGTTGGATGGCCCGCAGTCGGTGTCGCATCCACTCGTCCAGCGTACGCCAGACCGTGGGCGTCTGCGATAACCGAAAGTACGCTTTCCACCCCAGCACATAGGGGCGCAGATTTTCGACGACTTCCGCCATGCTGCGACCGCCTGAGCGTCGGGTCAGTTGTCTGATCCGCTGCTTGTAGGCCGCCATCGGCTTCGCCGCCACCTTGCATTTGATCTCGCCTTTCGGCGCCACCCAGAAACTGAAGCCAAGAAACTTGCGTCCGAATGCACTCGCTACCGCACTTTTGGCCTCATTGACCGTCAGGTGCAGCTTGGCGTACATCCTCCGCAGCAGCGCCATCACCCGCTCACCAGCCTTCTTGCTGCGAACATACACATTCGCATCATCCGCGTAGCGCACGAAGCAATGACCCCGGCGTTCCAGTTCCTTGTCCACTTCATCCAGCAAGACATTCGCCAGTAACGGCGACAGTGGTCCGCCTTGCGGCGTCCCCTGATACCGCGACACGACAACGCCATCCTGCATGATCCCGCTGTTCAGATACGCCCGGATCAGCCGGAGGATTCCAGCGTCTCCGATTCGTTTCTGGAGGCGACTCATCAGGATGTCGTGATTGACCCGATCAAAGAATTTCTCCAGATCCACATCGACCACGATTCGGCGTCCCGACTGGACGTAGGCTTGCGCACGAACCACCGCTTCCTGCGCACTACGACCCGGTCGGAATCCGAAGCTGTACTCGCTGAACGTCGGGTCCAGCAGCGGCTGCAAGACTTGCAGCAGCGCTTGCTGGATCAGTCGATCCGTCACCGTCGGGATGCCCAGCTCACGCTCACCACCCTCCGGTTTCGGAATCGTCACCCGCCGTACCGGACTCGGTCGGTACGTCCCCTGCAATAGCTGCTCACGGATAGCCGGCCACGCCGTTTGCAGATAGCGGGCTGTCTCGGGAATATCCCGGCCATCCACGCCAGCCGCACCTTTGTTGGCCCGCACCCGTTTCCACGCCTGTTGCAGGTTCTCCCTCGTCAGCGCTGCCAACAGCAACGCTGACCCTGTGTCTCCCGTTTCACATCGCGGGCGTGTCGCTTCGTCGCTGGTGCTTGCACGCACGGCTTCACCGTCCGCTACCGGCACCCGCCCCGGTTGCCCAGGCATCTGACGCAAAGCTTCACGCATCAACATGGCGCAAAAACACTCCTCCTCGTTTGGCCCTTCGCCCCATACCGGCAACTACTACGGCCGCTGCTGACTTCTCGCTCCGCTTCACCGCGTCGCCCTTTCAGGCACAAGGCGAGATCTCCCCAGGTAAGAACGCACTCCTTCTCTGCACAACCGCCGGATCTACGCCACTTCGCCTTGATCACCAGAGCTTCGCGCTTACTTGCCCGCTCGCCCTGCTCGGTAGCGCCTTCTATCCGGTTCTTGTCCATCGGCTCGCAGATTACGATCCACGCTTCCTCCCCACACTCGGTCACCCTCATGCAGTTGCGCTTCACTTCGTTCGCTGTGATCAACTTACGACGGGACTTCCACCCGCAGGAGTGCGCCCATGCTGGGCGCACGAGCACAAAAAAACCGCCGGCCACGGCGGTTTTTTTACGTCCCGGCGTAGCGCGCCGGTAAAACTGAAATCAAGCGCTGAGTGCCGCCAGCAATTTCTCATGCACCCCGCCAAAACCGCCGTTGCTCATCACCAGCACATGGTCGCCGGGACGGGCCTGGGCAGCAATGGCGGTAACCAGTGCATCCAGGTCGGCATGCACCTGCGCCTTGGCGCCGAGGGGGGCGAGGGTGGCGGCGGCATCCCAGTCGAGGCCGCCGCTGTAGCAGAAGGCCAGATCGGCGTCGGCCAGGCTGGCCGGCAGTTGCGCCTTCATCGTGCCCAGCTTCATGGTGTTGGAACGTGGCTCGAACACCGCCAGGATGCGCGCGCTGCCCACCTTGCGCCGCAGCCCGGCCAGGGTGGTGGCGAGCGCCGTCGGGTGATGCGCGAAATCATCGTACACCGTCACGCCAGCGGCTTCGCCGCGCGTTTCCAGGCGTCGTTTGACGTTGGCGAAACGCGACAGTGCCGCCAGGCCATGCGTAAAACCGACCCCGACGTGGCGGGCCGCCAGCAGTGCTGCACAGGCATTGGCGCGGTTATGTTCGCCAGTGAGCGCCCACTGACAGCGACCAATCTCGCCCGCTGGCCCGTGCAGGACCAGCTCGCCGCTGGCATCGTCGCCGCTCACCCGGTAACCGCCCGCATGGTTGAAGCGCTCCACCGGCGTCCAGCAGGCCCGTGCCAGCACCCGCTCCAGCGCCGCCTCGTTGCCGTTGCTGACGATCAGGCCGCTGGCCGGCAAAGTCCGCACAAGATGATGGAACTGCGTTTCGATGGCCGCCAGGTCAGCAAAGATGTCGGCGTGGTCGAACTCCAGATTGTTCAGCACCAGCGTGCGTGGATGGTAGTGGATGAACTTGGAGCGCTTGTCACAGAAGGCCGTGTCGTATTCGTCAGCTTCGATGACGAAGAACGGGGTGTCGCCGAGACGCGCCGAGACACCAAAGTTTTTCGGCACGCCGCCGATGAGGAAACCGGGCGCCATGCCGGCCTCTTCGAGTATCCAGGCGAGCATGGCGCTGGTGGTGGTCTTGCCGTGCGTGCCGGCAACCCCGAGCACCCAGCGCCCGCGCAGGACGTTCTCGGCCAGCCACTGCGGCCCGGACACATAGGGCAGCCCCTGATCCAGAATCGCCTCCAGCAACGGATTGCCGCGCGAAATGGCATTGCCGATCACGAACACATCCGGCTGCACTGCAGTTTGCCCAGCGTCGTAGCCTTGCGTCAGAGCAATGCCCGCCTGCTGCAGCTGCTCGCTCATCGGCGGATAGACATTGGCATCGCAGCCGCTGACGCGGTGCCCTGCTGCCACGGCCAGTTGTGCCAGGCCGCCCATGAAAGTGCCGCAGATGCCGAGGATGTGAATGTGCATGACGTTGGCTGTGGTTAGAATGGGCGGCATTCTACCTGAGCTCCCCGCATCTTCCGCCATGGCCCGCCACGACAGCCCCCGCAAACCGTCCCTTGCCCCTGGCAGCACACGCACCGGCATTGCTGCCGCTGCCGCACGCCTGATGGCCGAAGACGGCATCACCGATTACCAGCAGGCAAAGAAGAAGGCGCTGCGCCAGCTGGGTCTGCCGGAACACACGGCCCTGCCCGACAACAGCGAGATCGACGACGAACTGCGCGCTTACCGCGCCCTCTACCAGGCGGCGGAGCATCCGGCCATCCTCGCCGCGATGCGGCGCTCCGCCCTGCAGCTGATGGAATTCCTCGCCGCCTTCAGGCCCTATCTGACGGGCTCGGTGCTCGATGGCACGGCGGGCGAATACAGCCAGATCGATCTGCTGCTGTTTGCCGACAGCGCCAAGGAAGTGGAAATCTTTCTCCTCAACCACGGCATCGACGTCCAGCACGCCAACCCGCGTCATGACAAGGTCGAAGCGGTATTGCAGATCGCCACCGACAGCGCCGATGCCAACCTGGTCATACTCGCCCCGCAGCTGGAACGCGTCAGTTTCAAGCAACGCGACGGCCGCCCGCGCGCGCGCATTCGCAGCGACGAACTGCGTGCCCTGCTGCACACCACAGCAGCGGCGCACTCCGCCGCGCAAGACCCCTGATACACTTGCCTCCGGCACAGACATCCCGATAAAACAGAGTTCGCCATGAAGATCCTGATCGTCGAAGACAACGCCTCGATGCGCTCACTGCTCTCCACGCTGTTCAAGAGTCAGGGCCATACCGTTGTCGGTGAACTGGACAACGGCAACAGCGTGCTCGATGACATCCACCGCCTGCGGCCACAGGTAGTCTGCCTGGACTACCACCTGCCGGGAAAGAACGGTCTGGCGCTGCTCAAGGAAATAAGCACTGACTATCCGGATATCGACGTCGTCTTCATGACCGGGTCCGAGGACGGCGAGATCGAAAAGCTGGCCGCCGATGCCGGTGCTGCAGGGTTCCTGCGCAAGCCTTTCGGACAAAAGCAGATCATCGATGAATTGCAACAAATCAGCGCCCTGCGCCAGCAAGCCATGGCGACCGAAAGCACTGCCGGCAACGCGGCCGCCACAGCAGCCGTAACGGCAAAGCAAGTACCCGCCGCCAGCTGCGGCCGCAAAGCCTCCCGTACCGCCGTACTGGTAGACGACAATAGCTCGATCCGCCTGCTGCTCAAGGGTATTCTGGTCGACTATGGTCTCGATGTCGTCGGCCAGGCCGCCAACGGCGAAGAGGCCATTCATGCCGCCGAAGCGCATCAGCCCAGCGTCCTTTTCCTCGACGTGAACATGCCCATCCTCTCCGGCCTGGAAGCGCTGCCGCGGATTCGCGCCGCCAGCCCACACACAGCTGTCGTCATGGTCACCGGCAACGCCACGCGCGAACTGGTGCAGCAGGCAGCCGGCCTAGGAGCCTGTGGCTATGTCGTCAAGCCGGTGCGACCGGCGTATGTGCAGAACTTCCTGAACAAGCTTTTCAAGCGCTGAGTCCGCACCACCATGAGCCTGCTGATCGACTATCCCTTCCCCAGCGCCACGGCCTGGGTCGACCATTTTGCCGGTATCGAACTCCCCATCCTGCGCCTGACCGCCAACCGCCTGGCGGAATTGCGCGACACCGCCAACAACATCAATACCCGCGCCCTGGCACAGATCGTGGTGCACGACCCGCTGATGACGTTGCGCCTGTTCCGCACCATGAAAGCCAACCGCTCGGCACG
Source organism: Azonexus hydrophilus (assembly GCF_905120355.1). Classification (GTDB taxonomy): domain Bacteria; phylum Pseudomonadota; class Gammaproteobacteria; order Burkholderiales; family Rhodocyclaceae; genus Azonexus. Next base: position 134,522 of record NZ_CAJHOB010000003.1, read on the forward strand.
GCAAGTCGTGGACATCACCACCGTCGAGCGCATCCTGGTGATGATAGGTACCGAGCGTTTTTTCAGCAGCTGCCAGGACCTGCCCATCATCGAGCACCAATTGAAGGCCCATCCGAAAGCCATGCTCGGTTTGCTCAAAAGCGTCGCCCGCAGCCGTCAGGCCAGCATCTGGGCACGCGACTGGGCCTTGCTGCGCCAGAACAAGAGCTACGAGGAAATCGCCCTCGCCGCCCTGCTGCACGAATTTGTCGAAATCCTGATGTACTGCTTCGCGCCCAATCTGGCCATCCAGGCCCGCGAACGGTTGCAGGCGCAGCCGGGATTACGCAGCCGGGCGGTACAGGAAAGTGTTTTTGGCGCTCCGCTCGCCGACATCATGAGTGGCCTGGTCGAACGCTGGGGGCTGCCGGAACTGTTGCTGACGCTACTCGACCCGAAAGATGCCGAAATCACCAACGCGCGCTACGTCAACCTGGCGCTGAATCTTGCCCGGCACACCGCCAGTGGCTGGAACGACCCTGCCCTGCCGGACGATCTGCACGCCATCCAGGAACTGCTTTTCCTCGGCCGCAGCCACCTGCTGGAGCGCCTGGGCGCGCCGGAAGAGATGGTGCAGGCAGCCCGCCAGGCTGAAATTGAAACGCCCTGAAATCCATCGTTCGCACCACCCACACGTCGTTACCATGCACGCACTCCCCCATCTTTCCCCGCTCGACTGGCTGGCGCTGGTGACTTTCTTTGCCTGCTGGGGCGGTTATGCCTGGTTTTCCGAACACAGCCGTGGCGGCGCCCATGGCCTCAACAGCACCACCCAGCACTACCGCCTGCTCTGGGCCTATCGTCTGCTGGAGCGTGACATCCGCGTGGCCGATTCCACCCTGATCGGGAATCTGGTCACCAGCGTCTCCTTTTACGCCAACACCACCATCTACATCATCGCCGGCCTGATCGCCGCACTCGGCGCCGCTGATCAGTTGCTCGGCCTGGCCGCCGACCTGCCCTTTTCGGCGCTGGGCAACAAGGAACTGCTGGAAATCAAGCTGATGCTGGTGCTGGGTTCCTTTGTCTTCGCCTATTTCAAATTCACCTGGTCGCTACGCCAGTTCAACCTGCTGTCCATCCTGGTCGGCGCCGCACCGCAAGGCACCGCCGGGGCGCCGGAAATCGACAGCTACGCCCGCCGCCTGGCTGGCGCTAACAGTCTGGCCGGCGACGATTTCAACCGCGGCATCCGCGCCTACTATTTCGGTCTAGCGGCCGCAGTCTGGCTGCTCAATCCCTTGATCTGTGCGCTCGCCTCACTGGCCATCCTGGTCGTCCTCTACCGCCGCGACTACCGCTCACCGGCGCTGGCCGCCCTGCGTCAGGACGGCACCTAAGCCGCCTTCAGCGGCTTGGCCGCGACCACATCCAGGCGAGCACCACCACGCTGATCACGGCGGGCAGATAGCGCCAGCCGTCGGACAAATACCACCCACTACCGACACTGCTGACGGCCAGCATCGCGGTGGCCAGCCATTTGGCCAGCAACGGAATGGCGCCACGTTCGCGCCAGGCGATGATCAGCGGGCCAAAGGTCGGATGGGCCAGCAGCTTTTCTTCCCATTCCGGATGCGAGCGCCCGAAAAAATACGCCGCGAGAATCAGAAAAGGGGTGGTCGGCATGATGGGCAGAAACACCCCGACCAGCCCAAGCGCCACGGACAAGGCGCCGAGCGCACGATAGACCGGCTTCTTCATCATCGCCGTCCCCGCCACGCAGGGTGGCCGGAGAGGCAGATCAGTTCGGACAGACACATCAGCATCAACACTCCCGGACGATTTCGTTCACTCGCTGACGGACTCAGCGCATTTCCCAGTAACTGGCACGGCCGTAATTGTCGCGCAAGAGGTCGATAAACAGGCGTACTCGCAACGGCAGGTGGCGGCGTTGTGGAAAAACCGCATAAATCCCCATCGGTGGCGCCTGCCAGGCATCGAGCACGGTCGTCAGGCGGCCTTCGCCGAGATCCCCCCCGACTTCCCACAATGAGCGCCAGGCCAGGCCACGCCCGGCCAGGGCCCATTCGTGCAGGACCGCACCATCGTTACAGGAAAAGCTGCCGGTGACTTTGCGCGTCTGCAATTCGCCCCGCTCCGGATCACGAAAAATCCAGCCCCGCTGCGGCCCCAACGCCAGGCAGTTATGCGCTGTCAGGTCCTCCGGCGTGTGCGGCACACCATGCGCGACCAGATAGGACGGGCTGGCCACCACCACTCGGCGCATTTCCCCCAGACGCACACTGACCAGGCTGGAATCGGTCAGTTCGCCAATGCGGATGGCGCAGTCGATGTTTTCGTTGATGAGGTCCACCAGGCGATCCGACAAATCGAGATTGACCGTCACTTCCGGATGCTGCTGCATGAAATCAGCCACCAGCGGCGCCACATGACGCAGTCCGAAACCGGCCGGCGCCGACACCCGCAGATGCCCGCTGGCCCGCGCACCGCCCAGAGATACCGCAGCCTCGGCATTGGCCAGTTCGGTCAGCAAACGCTGGCAATCCTCAAAAAAAGCCTGCCCCTCGGAGGTCAGCGTCAATTGCCGCGTCGTGCGGTGCACGAGGCGGACGCCTAGGCGGCTTTCCAGCGCATCAAGCCGCCGCCCGATCATCGCCGGCGTCACACCTTCACCGCGCGCCGCCGCCGACAGGCTGCCGCGCTGGGCGGCGGCAACGAAAGCGGTCATCTGTTTGAAAATATCCATGGCTGATTCGATACTTTAGGTACAAGATAAATTGCACAAAGCGCAGCTTATCAGCTTATTCGATACACAATATACTCTTATACAAGAGTCAAGCAGCCGCCACTCTGCACTACTGGCGCCGCCCTCACCGCTAACCCGTTTAACGCACCCATCGATCTGAAAGGAACACCATGAGTCTCAACCTGCCACAAGGCATGCAAATCACCGCCCCGATCAAGCCTGAATGGGAAGCCATCCTGAGCACCGAAGCGCTCGAATTCGTCGCCAAACTGCACCGCGCCTTCGAAGCCCGCCGTCAGGAACTGCTGAAGGCCCGCATCGAGCGCCAGGCCCGCATCGACGCCGGCGAAATGCCGGACTTCCTGCCGGAAACGAAGCACATCCGCGAAGGTGACTGGAAGGTTGCGCCAGTGCCGGCCGCGCTGCAATGCCGTCGCGTCGAAATCACCGGCCCGGTCGAAGCCAAGATGATCATCAACGCCTTCAACTCGGGCGCTGACTCCTACATGACCGACTTCGAGGATTCCAACAGCCCGAACTGGGACAACCAAATCCAGGGCCAGGTGAACCTGTACAAGGCCATCCGCCGCGAACTGTCGTTCAAGAACGAAGCCGGCAAGGAATACAAACTGAATGACAAGATCGCCACGCTGCAGATCCGTCCGCGCGGCTGGCACCTCGACGAGAAGCACGTGACCGTTGACGGCCAACGCGTCGGCGGCGGCATTTTCGATTTTGCTCTGGTCTTCTTCCACAACGCCAAAGAACAGATCGCCCGTGGCGCCGGCCCCTTCTACTACCTGCCGAAGATGGAATCCCATCTGGAAGCCCGCCTGTGGAACGACATCTTCGTGATGGCGCAGGACCACGTCGGCCTGCCGCAAGGCACCATCAAGGCCACCGTGCTGGTCGAAACCATCCTCGCCACCTTCGAGATGGAAGAAATCCTGTATGAGCTGCGCAACCACTCCGCCGGCCTGAACGCCGGTCGCTGGGACTACATCTTCTCGTGCATCAAGAAGTTCAAGAAGAACAAGGATTTTTGCCTGGCCCAGCGCGGCGCCATCACCATGGAAGTGCCCTTCATGCGCTCCTACGCCCTGGCGCTGGTGCAGGCCTGCCACAAGCGCGGCGCCCCGGCGATGGGCGGCATGTCGGCCCTGATCCCGATCAAGAACGACCCGGTCGCCAACGAAAAGGCGCTGGCCGGCATCCGCCACGACAAGACCCGCGACGCCAACGACGGCTTCGACGGCGGCTGGGTGGCCCACCCGGGCCTGGTGCCGATCGCCATGGAAGAGTTCGTCAAGGTGCTGGGCGACAAGCCGAACCAGTTCGAGAAGCAGGTGGAAGGCAAGTTCGGCCCCGAACAATGGCTCGACTTCCGCCCGACCACCCCGATCACCGAAGCCGGCCTGCGCAACAACATCAACGTCGGCATCCACTATCTGGGTAGCTGGCTGGCCGGCAACGGCTGCGTGCCCATCCACAACCTGATGGAAGACGCCGCCACCGCCGAAATCTCCCGCTCGCAAGTGTGGCAGTGGGTGGTGTCGCCCAAGGGCATCCTCGACGACGGCCGCAAGGTCACCGTTGAAATGGTCCGCCCGATGATCGCCGAAGAACTGGCCAAGGTGAAAGCCACCGTCGCGGCGCAAGGCGAAGACACCGCGACCTACGACCAGGCCGCCGAAATCTTCGACCGCATGTCGCTGACCCCGGACTATCCGGAATTCCTGACCCTGCCGTTGTACGAAGCCATGGCCTGATCCGGCCAACCACTCCGGGTCCGGTGCTGCACATACAAGTGCGACAACGGACCCGGCACACTGTTCAGGCCAGGTCTGCCACGGCAACCAGGCCTTTTTCTTCCTTGCCCGCCATGCTCCCCGCCCTGACTCTTCTGCTCGTCTGCCAGCTGCTCGGTGAAATCGTCATCCGTGCCTTGGGCCTGCCCGTCCCCGGCCCGGTGCTGGGCATGTTTTTCCTCTTCCTTTTCTTGCTGCTACGCGATGGCCCCAGCACGGAATTGCGCACGACAGCGCAAGCCCTGCTGCAACACCTGTCGCTGCTATTCGTTCCCGCCGGCACCGGGGTCGTGCTTTACCTGCGTCTGATTCAGGAAGAATGGCTGGCAATCAGCGTCGCCCTGTGTGTCAGCACACTGCTGGCCATGCTGGTCAGCGCCGCAGTCATGCGCCTGGCCCAGCGCCCGCAGGAGGAAACCCCATGACGCCCGCCCCCCTGAACGAATTGTGGGTTTATCTCGCCACCTCGCCGCTGCTCGGTCTGACCCTCACCCTGCTGGCCTACCAGGCGGCACACCATATCTATCAGCGTAGCGGCCAGCATCCGCTCGCCAACCCGGTACTCATTGCCGTCGCCATTCTGGGCAGTCTGCTGTGGCTGAGCGATACCGCGTATGAAACCTATTTTGCCGGCGCCCAGTTCGTACATTTCCTGCTTGGCCCGGCCACCGTCGCCCTGGCTGTGCCGCTATACACCCACTTCCGCCAGGTGCGCCGGCTGCTCGGCCCGCTCACTCTGGCCCTGCTCGCCGGCAGCAGTGTCGCCATCGTCAGCGCCGTCCTGATTGCCCGTGCGCTCGGTGCCAGTGCCGTCATCCAGGCGTCGCTGGCCCCCAAGTCGGTCACCACGCCCATTGCCATGGGCATTGCAGAAAAGATCGGCGGCCTGCCGTCGCTGACGGCGGTTCTGGTGATTTTTACCGGCATTCTCGGGGCCGCGCTCGGCCCCGCCCTGTTGCGGCGTGCCGGCCTCAGGGATCCGGCTGGCAACGGTTTTGCGATGGGCATCGCGGCGCACGGCGTCGGCACCGCCCGCGCCTTTCAGCTCAACGAACAGAGCGGCGCCTTCGCCGCCCTGGCCATGGGACTGAACGGTTTGTTCACTGCCGTCCTGCTGCCTGCGGTCGCCCACTGGCTGCTGTAGACAACGGGACTAAAGGCGGATGATGTCGTTATCCAGCAGCCCCGTCTCAAAGCCGCCCTGCTGCCGGATTTCCTTGCGCCGCATCATCTTTTCCTGCACCTGCGGCGGCAGCTCGGTAAACAGGATCAGGTTCTTCTTGATCAGCAATTCGATGGTGTCTTCCAGGGCACGCACGAATTCGCGGTCGAGGGCATTGAGTTCATTCTGCCGCCAGCGCTCATGAATGAACTGCAGCACATCGGGGTTGTCCGCCTGGACCCGCTCCTGCGCCGCACCACACGGGGCGGGTTGTAAGTCGCAGATATTTCCCTGTGCATCGCGTGCGGCATACAGCATGTTTTCCCCCTGGTACGTGTGAGTTGGCATCAATGACGCGGCCAGTCTGCCGGAGCACGACCAAGCGCGCAACTGCCCGGAAGGACAGGCCGGCGGTAGCAAAGCAGCGTCAGTAGTTACGCACCGGCGCCTTGACCGGCATTTTTGCCCGACCGTGGAAGGTTGCCGGCGGCACCGGCGCGCCGCCCTTGAGTTTGCCGGCCTCCTGGCCAACGATACGGGCCGACTGCTGGCTGGGCTGCTGCCGCTGCGCCGTGATCTCCAGCGTCGTTGCCCGCTGCAGTGTTGGCCGGTCCATCTGCTCACGCACGATCCGCACCCGCTCGGCAGCGATACGGCGGTCGATCGCGTCGGTCGAATGCTGTCGCTCGCTCAGGGTCTTGCGCATCGCCAGCAAGGCTTCCAGCTCCGGACTCATGTTCAGCGAGCGTTGCGGCTGCCCCCATTTCTCTTTGGGCTGATTGACTGCCGCCTGAAAACTTTCCGGGTCACTGACAGCGCGCGCGATATCCATCCGGTTGTTGCGCATCGCCCATTCCAGTGCCCCATCGCCCCAATCATTGCGGGCATCGACCCGCGCTCCGCGCTCGAGCAGGCGCTTGGCCAGCTCCCCGTGACCTTCGTACACCGCCATCATCAACACGCTGGAGCCATTGGTACTCTGGGCATTCACATCCGCCCCTTGTGCCAGCAGGTAATCAACCACCTCCTTGTGACCACCGAACACCGCGTAATGCAGCGGCGACCACTGCCGCGGCGCGCTGTTGATGCGCGCCCCGCGCTCCACCAGCCAGCGCACGGCAGCCATCTGTCCGCGCCAGGCCGCCAGGGTCAAGGCGGTTTCACCATTGCTGTTGCGCAGATCAAGATCAGCACCGCGCGAAATGAACAGACGCATCAGTTCGAGATTTCCCTCCCAGGCACCAATCATCACACCGGAGCCGATCCGGCTGCCGAGGAAATCGGGCGGCAGGCCGGCATCGAGCCAGGCGGTCGCGAGTTTGACATCGCCCAGTTCCATTTGCGTGCTGAAGGTGACCGGGTCGGGCAGTTTCACCACGCCGCCCTCCCAGGGCGCGGCCCAGGCCGGGCAGACGAGCGCCATCACGATTATCATGACGGCCTTGACGGCTTTGCTCCGTACGTTCATCGACATCCTTTCTTGCTCATTCCTCACGTGCGCTTCCTCCTGCTACCGCGCCCATTCTCTCATGCCGCACCCGCTGCCCCGCTTTGACTTGCCGCAACGCAGCCGACTACCGCTGGCGCTGATGCTCTCCCTGCTGGCCCACGCCCTGGCACTCGTCGCGCCTAGTCTGTTGCGGCCACCGGCAGCTCCCGCCAAGGCGCCGCCACTGCACGCCCAGTTGCGGCCACAGGTTGTGGCAACGCCCAGCGTACCCGAACTGGAATTACCGCCCGAGCCACCGCCCACCCCGGCACCCAGCCCCCCACCCAAGAAAGCTGCACCTCCTGCCGCAAAAACCTGGACGCAGAGCGTGCGTGACCAACTGGTGCAGCAGCAGAACAGCGGTCTGTTCTACCCCGCCGAAGCCATCGCGCAAGGACTGGAGGGCGAGGTTCTGGTGTATTTCATTGTCGACACCCAGGGCAACATTGCCGCCGCCCGGGTCGAGGAAAGCAGCGGCCAGCCCCTGCTCGACGACGCCGCGGTGCGTGCCGTGCGCCGCTTGCGCAGCCTGCCCGGCGACGCACCGCAGGAAGCGCTGCTGCCGGTACGTTTCCGCTTACGCTGAATATTCCGGCAAAGCCTGCGGCGACCAGAAAATGAGCGGCAGCGGCGCCCCCCACAGGCGTTCGATTTTTTCTGCCAGCGTCGCCGGCTCAACGCTGGCCCCGGCCAGCAGGCGGCTGTGGCCACCGCCGGCGCAGTGCTCGGCCTGCAGGCGGCGCGTCAATTGCCGCGCCACGGCTTCGCCGGTATCGACCAGACGGGTTTCCGGCGGTAGGCGCCGGGCAATTTCCGCGCTGGCCCAGGGATAGTGGGTACACCCCAGCACCACGGTATCGACCTGCAATGCCGCCAGGGGCGTGACATAGCGATCAAGCAAGGCGGCCACCCGGGCAGAGGCCGGCCCATCGTTTTCGATCGCATCGGCCAGACCGGTACAGGCCTGACCAAAGACCTCCCGGCCTTGTCCGTAGGTGCCCAGCAAACGCTGAAAGCGCTCACTCTCCAGGGTTCGCTGCGTGGCGAGCACGCCGATCCGCCCATTGCGGCTGGACTCCGCCGCCGGTTTGACGCCCGGCTCGAGCGCGATCACCGGTACCGAAACAGCGGCGCGAATCGCCTCGGCAGCGACCGCGCTGGCCGTATTACAGGCAATCACCAACGCCTTGGCGCCGGCCCGCTGCAGCGACTGAGCAATCGCCACACACCGCTCGCGCAGAAATTCCGCCGGCCGCTCGCCATAGGGAAAATAGCGCGTATCCGCGAAATAAAAGAAATCCTCGTCCGGCAGTTGAGCGCGCAGGGCACGCAAAACCGTCAGACCGCCAAAACCGGAATCGAAAACGGCCACCGGCGAGTGCAGCGCATGGCTGGAAAAATTCAACTACACCCTCCCCGGCAACCGATGCGGCACGCCGCTTACTGCGTGGCCTGACACTTCTTCACGAAGGAGTTTTTTGCCGCACCGGCCAGTGGCTTGCCGTTCTTGTCGATGGCCTGCGCCTCACAGGCCTCGCGCTGACATTTCTTCATGAACGAGCTTTTGGCGGCACCCGCCAGCGGCTTGCCATTTTTATCCACGGCCTGCGCCGCACACTGATTGGCAGCCAGCACGGAGCCATTGGCAAACAGGGCTACGGCAAGCAGGGCAAGAATTTTCTTCATGGTCGTTCTCCGTCAATCTGCGGGTAAAAAGGGCCCCGAGTGGGGGCCCCATTCTACGCCTGACACATCCGTTTTACATACGCGCGATCATCGCGGCGCCGAATTCGGAACAGGACAATTCTTGCGCCCCCTCCATCAGGCGGGCGAAGTCGTAGGTCACCTGCTTGTCGCCAATGGCGGCTTCCATGGCCTGAATGACCCGATCGGCCGCTTCCTTCCAGCCCAGGTGGCGCAGCATCATTTCGGCAGAAAGAATCAGCGAGCCCGGATTGACCTTGTCCAGGCCGGCATATTTCGGCGCCGTGCCGTGCGTGGCTTCGAATACGGCGTACTGGTCAGAAATATTGGCTCCCGGCGCGATGCCGATGCCGCCGACCTGCGCGGCCAGGGCGTCGGAAATGTAATCGCCGTTGAGGTTGGTAGTGGCGATCACATCGTATTCGGCCGGTCGCAACAGAATCTGCTGCAGGAAAGCATCGGCGATGGCGTCCTTGATGACGATTTCGCGCCCGGTCGCCGGATTCTTCAGGCGACACCACGGCCCGCCATCAATTGGTTCGGCGCCGAATTCCTCACGCGCGATCTGGTAGCCGGTATCGCGGAACAGGCCCTCGGTGAACTTCATGATGTTGCCCTTGTGCACCAGGGTCACCGACTTGCGGTCGTTGTCCATGGCGTACCGAATGGCCGCCCGCACCAGACGCGCCGTGCCCTCCACCGAGACCGGCTTGATGCCGATGCCGGAAGTTTCCGGGAAACGGATTTTCCGCACGCCCATCTCCTGCTGCAGGAAAGCCACCACCTTCTTCACGCCCTCGGAACCTGCCGCCCATTCGATGCCGGCATAGATATCCTCGGTATTCTCGCGGAAGATCACCATGTCGGTCAGTTCCGGCTGCTTCAACGGCGACGGCACCCCTTTGAAATAGCGGACCGGACGCACGCACTGGTAGAGATCGAGCTCCTGACGCAGCGCCACGTTGAGCGAACGGATACCGCCGCCCACCGGCGTGGTCATCGGTCCCTTGATCGATACCGCGTACTCCTTCAGGGCGGCGAAGGTTTCTTGCGGCAGCCATTCGTCCGGACCATACAGGCGCACCGATTTTTCTCCGGCATACACCTCCATCCAGTGGATTTTCTTCTTGCCGCCATAGGCTTTGGCCACCGCCGCATCGATCACGTCGATCATGACCGGCGTGATGTCGATGCCGATGCCGTCACCCTCGATGAAGGGAATGATGGGATTGTCCGGCACCGGCTGGCCGGGAACGATTTTTGCACCGCCCTGCGGCACCTTGATATGGGAAGTCATGGCAACTCCTTTGTTGATTTTTTGTGCAGGGAGGAGGTCGTGCAGCGCTCCCCCCAACCTGTGGCCGTTTGTCTCCGCCGGCCAACGTGAAACATTATGGGGAAATATTGCAACAAAGGAAATGCGCCAGCACAAATCGGCAGCGGCACAGCGGCAGGAACCTTTTCCCCGTTGCCATCTCGAATTCATGCGGCAGGTCTGGCACGAGTTCGCTGCACGCAAGCAATGAACGGGCACGACGCCTGAAGACTGCCCCGGACCCGACAATGACACTGGCTGGAACGGCACACCAATGAATGACGACGCACCTCAATCCAAAACCACGCCGAGCTGGCGCAAGCCGCCCCCGTCGCCTTTGCTGAAAGGCACGGCAGAGAAGATCCTGCACCTGCAGCGCTGGACGGAACGCCTGTTTTCCTTCCGCCTCAGCCGCCCGGCCGCCTTCCGTTTCCAACCCGGCCAATTCGCCCGCCTGGGGCTTGACGGCCCGCTGGGCAGCACCATCTGGCGCCCCTACTCAATGGTTTCTGCCGCCTACGACGAGCACCTGGATTTCTTCTCCATCCAGGTGCCGGACGGCGCCTTCACGTCACGCCTGGCCACCTGCAAGGTGGGTGACACGGTGTACGTGGAGAAAACGGCCTACGGCTATCTCACCACCAGCCGTTTCGTCGGCGGCAGCAATTTGTGGCTACTCGCCACCGGCACCGGCATCGCGCCCTTCCTCTCCATTCTGCGCGACCCGGCGGTGTGGGTGCAGTACGAGCATATCGTCCTCGCCTACAGCGTGCGCCAGGCCGCCGACCTCGCCTACCGCGATGAAATCGCCGCCCTGCCGCAGCACCCGCTGTGGGCGGAACAGGGACACAAGCTGCGCTTCGTTCCGATCATCACGCGGGAACAGTTGCCGGGCGCGTTGTCGCAACGTCTGGACCGCGCCATCACCGACGGCAGCCTGGAAACCGCAGCCCAATTGGCGCTGGGCGACGATTCCCGCATCCTGCTCTGCGGTAATCCGCAAATGCTCGACGACGTCCGCGCCGCCCTCAGCGCTCGCGGCCTGCGCCCCGACCTCGGCCGCGCACCGGGACACTTTGCCAGCGAGAATTATTGGTAACTACAGCCCGGCAAACGACAAACTAAACGTTGCGCCACAACACCTTGGAGCGGCGCTGCCAGTTGTACATTTCCTTCTTCGCCGCCGGCAGCTCATCGACCGTCCCCAGCTTGAAGCCACGTTCGACGAACCAGTGTTCGGTGCGGGTGGTCAGCACGAACAGGCGTTTGATGCCGGCCTGGCGGGCGCGGCGCAGGATACGCTTCATCAGCTGTTCGCCATAGCCCCATTCGCGGTGATCCGGATTGACGGCGAGACAGGCGAGCTCGGCCTCTTCTTCGGAGTGCTGGTAAAGCGCGGCACAGCCGACAATGATGCCGTCGTGCAGCATGATGGAGAAACGTTCGATTTCCTGCTCCAGCAGTTCGCGCGGCCGATGCACCAGGATGCCTTCCTGCTCCATCGGTTCGATCAGGGCGATCAGGGCAGGAATATCGTCAGCCTTGGCCTCGCGCATGTTTTCCAGCGATTCGCGGGTGACCACGGTGCCCACACCATCGTGGGTGAACAACTCGCGCAGCAGCGCCCCATCCTGCTCATAGCTGATCAGGTGCACCCGCCCCACGCCGGCCCGGCTGGCGCGTACGGTACACGGCAGGTAACGGCGCATGTCGGGCGTCAGCCAGTCGGCCCCCGCCAGCAGCCGGGAGGCCTCGTCGGCGGTCAGCTCATCGAGCAGTTCCCCCTTCTTGTCGGTCACGCCGGTGCTGTCGGTGAGATAGACCAGTTTGTCAGCCTTGAGGGCAACCGCCACGGCCTCAGCCACTTCTTCCATCTGCAGATTGAAGATTTCGCCTGTCAGCGACGGCCCTTCGCAGTTGAGCAACACAATGTTGCCCAGACCCAGCTGGGCGATGATGCCCTCGGCGTCCACCTTGCGCACCTTGCCGGCGTACTGCATGTCGATGCCGTCGAGCACGCCAATCGGCTGGCCGTTGATGAAGTTGCCACCGATGACGCGGATCCGGCTGTTGGCCATCGGCGTATTCGGCAAGCCTTGCGACAGCAGGGCCTCGATCTTGAGGAACACGCTGCCGACCGCATCAAGCACGCAGGTCAGGCTTTCCGCGTCGGTCACCCGGTAGCCGCGATGGTAATTCGATTCGATGCCTTTCTCGCGCAGTGCCTCCTCGATCTGCGGCCGCGCACCATGCACCAGCACCAGCCGGATGCCCAGGCTGACCAGCAAGTTGGCATCGTAAGCCAGTGTCTTGATGAACTCGCTGGCAATGGCCTTGCCGCCGAAGGCCAGGACGAAGGTCTTGCCGCGAAAAGCGTTGATGTAGGGCGTCACCTCGCGAAACCAGGTGACGAAGTGTTGATCGTAGGGCGTGTCGCTCATTTCTCGCTGCTCACTTGTTGCTGTCTTCTGCGTCGGCCAGGGCGGCCTCGATCCGCTCGCACACGGTGCGCAGCACCTTGATCCGGGCGAAGTTCTTGTCATTGGCTTCCACCAGCGTCCAAGGCGCGATGTCGGTGGAAGTTCGGTCAATCATGTCACACGCCGCAGTAAGATAGTCGTCCCACTTGTCGCGGTTGCGCCAGTCTTCGGCGGTGATCTTGAACCGCTTGAAATCGGTCTGCTCACGCTCCTTGAAGCGGCGCAGCTGTTCGTCGGCAGAAATCTGCAGCCAGAATTTGACCACCAGGGCGCCGTCGTCTTCCAGCTGATCCTCGAAATCGTTGATCTCGGCATAGGCGCGCAGCCAGTCTTCCTCCCGGCAATAGCCTTCGACCCGCTCAACCAGCACCCGCCCATACCAGGAGCGGTCGAAGATGGTGACCCGCCCGGTGCGCGGCACATGCCGCCAGAAGCGCCAGAGATAGGGCTGCGCCCGCTCTTCCTCGGTCGGTGCGGCAATGGGCACGATCTGGTAGTGACGGGCATCCATCGCCGCCGCCAGGCGCCGGATGCTGCCTCCCTTGCCGGCCGCATCGGAACCTTCGAACACCAGCACCAGGGAATAACGGCTGGTGAAACGCGGCGCCCGCAGCAATTCTGCCAGGCGCGCCTGATAGCGTGCCAGCAGCCGCTCATACTCTTTCTTGCCCAGACTCTGGCTGAGGTCGAGTTCGCCCAGTACGCTGCGTTTATCCACCGCATGATGCACCGGCGGCGCCACCGGCACCGGCGCGACCGGCTGCGACAAGCGCCGCTGCATGGCATCGCGGATCACCCGCCCGACCGTGAGCGAGCGATAGGCATCATCCGTGCCCTCGACGATGATCCAAGGCGCCTTGGCCGTATTGGTCACGCGCAGGACATGGCTCGCCGTCGTCTGCAACTGCTGGTAGGTTTTCTGCCGGGCGTAGATTTTCTTGCTCACGCGCCAGGCCGTCTGCGGATTGCTGGCCAGGAGTTTGAGGCGTTTTTTCTGTGCCTCGCGCGACAGGTGAAACCAGAATTTGAGGACCAGCGCCCCCTCATTCACCAGCATCGCTTCAAAACGGTTGATTTCCTCCAGGCGCTCAGCCAGTTCTGCCCGCCCCATCTCGCCGCTGATCCGCTCGGAAATCGGTTGCGAATACCAGGAACCGGCAAAGATACCGATCTTGCCCTTGGGCGGCAGTGCCCGCCAGTAGCGCCACATGTAGGGCCGTTCGCGTTCCTCGTCGCTCGGCTCGGCAAACGCCAGGGTGGAGATGTGCCGGGGGTCCATCCACGAATACAGCAAATTGATGGTCTCGCCCTTGCCGCTGCCATCCACCCCCGACACCAGGATGACCACGGGAAACGCCTTCTGCGCCAGCACTTCGTACTGGATGTCGAGCAATTCGGCGCGCAGACGGGGCGCTTCCGTCTTGTACACATCCTTGTCGATGTGATGCCCGAGTTCTGCCGATTCAAACATCTTGCCCCCCCCAATCACCCCATAAGGCCTGCAAGGCGGCAATCGCCGCCAGCCCCGCCGTTTCCGTACGCAGCACGCGCGGCCCCAGCCGTACGGCCTGGAACCCCACCTGCGTTGCCGCAATGATCTCCTGCGGATCGAGCCCGCCTTCGGCGCCGATCAGCAACTGAATGCTCGTCTGGCGCGGGATGGCATGCAGGCTGACGGCGGCATCCGGTGCCAGCAGGAGGCGCAGACCTTCCGGCGCCGGTCGCGCCAGCCATTGATCGAGGCGCGACAGCGGCGCCACCAGCGGCACCTGATTGCGCCCGCACTGCTCGCACGCGGCGGCGGCCACCCCCTGCCAGTGCGCCACCCGCTTGCCGGCCCGCTCGCCGGCCAGTTTCAGGACGCTGCGCCGGCTCTCCACCGGCACGATAGCGCGCACCCCGAGTTCAACCGCCTTCTGGATGGTGAAATCCATTTTGTCGCCGGCCTGCAGGGATTGAATCAGCGTGATCGCCAGAGGCGATTCACATTCGACATCCTGCCACGCCCCCAGCTCGGCCCAGGCCCGCTCTTTTTCGATCCGCTGCAGCAGCGCCGGATATTCGCCCCCTCGCCCATCAAACAACACGACGGGATCGCCCGGCCCCAGGCGCAGCACGCGCACGGCATGGCGCACCACCGGTGCCGGCAATTCAACCAGAGCCCCGGGCGCCAGGGCTTCTCGACAGTAGAAACGGGGAGCATTCATCCTGCTATTATGCGGCAGCACTCAGCACAGCGCGCAGCAAAACATCGCAAACACGTCCGGCAAAAGGAGACACGAGATGGCCGCCCTGCATCCCCCGATCTGTGATTTTGGCGCCGCCGCCTCCGATTTCTCGCTCCCCGGCGTGGACGGCAAACACTGGACGCTGGCCGATTGCCGCGGCCCCAGGGGATTGCTGGTGATGTTCATCTGCAATCACTGCCCCTATGTGCAGGCCGTGATCACGCGCATCATCCGCGATTGCCGCGAACTGGCCGAGCTGGGCATCGGCAGCGTGGCCATCATGAGCAATGACAGCGCGGCCTACCCGGCCGACAGCTTTGCCAACATGCAACGCTGGTCGCAGGAACTGGCCTTCCCCTTTCCCTACCTGCTCGATGCCGACCAGAGCGTGGCCCGCGCCTATGGGGCCGTGTGCACCCCGGACTTCTTTGGCTACAACGCCGACCTGAAACTGCAATACCGTGGCCGCCTCGATGCTTCCGGGATGCAACCCGCCGCCGCAGATGCCCGCCGCGATCTGTTCCTTGCCCTGCGCGATATTGCCGCACACGGCCGCGGCCCCGAAACGCAGCAGCCTTCGATCGGCTGCTCGATCAAATGGCGCAAAGTCTGATCTGACACAATGTTTCACCCCCCACTTTCCGCTATGATCCGCCCCTGTCCGCCACGCCTGTCGCCACCGCCGCACCCATGACACCACCGCTGCACAGCCCCGATACGCTCCGCCTGCATCTGGCTTACCTGCAGGCGGTCGTCGCCAGCATGGCCCAGGGCATCAGCGTGTTCGACCAGAATCTTCGCCTGCGGGTCTGGAACAGCCGGTTCATCGAGGTGCTCGACCTGCCGCCAGAAATCGTGGTTGAGGGCGTCAGTTTTGCGGATTTGATCCGCGTTCCGGCAGAGCGCGGCGAATATGGCCCCGGCGACCCCGAAGACTACATCCGCGAAATCTGTGCGCTGGCACGCCAGTTCCTGCCACACCGTTTCGAACGCGCCCGCCCCGGCGGTCGCACGCACCTGGTGCACGGTGAGCCACTCGTCCTCGACGGACAACTCGCGGGCTTCATCACCACCTACACCGACATCAGCGAACAGAAGGCCGCCACGGTGGCGCTGCAGGCGCAACACGAATTGCTGGAAGCCGTGATCGAATCGGTCCCCTGCGGCATTTCGATGTTCGACAAGGATTTCCGCCTGCAGATTGCCAACACCCGCTTTCGTCAGCTGCTCGACATCCCGGACGAATTCTTCACCGGCTCGCCCCCGACCCTGGGCGATTTCTATCGCTTCAATGCCGAACGTGGCGAATATGGCCCCGGCGATCCGCAAACCATCGTGCACCACATGCTCCAGCGCGCCCAGCAGCATGCACCGCACCATTTCGAACGCACCCGCCCCAATGGCCAGACCCTCGATGTCCGTGGCCGCCCGATGGCCGATGGCGGGCTGGTCACCATCTACACCGACATCTCCGACCGCGTCGCCAGTGCGGAAAAGGAAAAGCTGGCCCAGGTAGTCTTCAACCACACCCCGGCCGGGATTTTCGTCACCGACGAAGCTTTCGCCATCATTTCCGCCAACCCGTCCGCCTCGGCCATGACGGGCTATCCGCTGGAACAGTTGCCCAACGCCCAGGTATTCAATTTCATCGACAGCACCGCGTCCTGGCAGCAGCACGAGTTGCATACCGCGCTCAAGCTACACCGTGCCTGGCGGGGCGAAATCAGCATCCGCCGACACAATGGCTCGACCTTCCCGGCCAGCCTGCGCATCAAGCAGGTGGAAGACCAGATCAGTGGTCTGGCGCACCGCTATATCTGGATTTTCGCCGACATCACCGAACGCAAGGAAAGCGAAGCGCGGATGCAGCACATCGCGCAGCACGATCCGCTCACCGGCCTGCCCAACCGCCTGGCCCTGCTCACCCGCCTTGGCCAGTTGCTACCGGAGGCACGGCGGCATAGCTGGCGAATCGGCATCATGTTTATCGACCTGGACCGCTTCAAGACCATTAACGACACCCTGGGGCATCAGGTCGGAGACCAGTTGCTGCGCGAAGTCGCCACCCGACTCAGCACGGTCACCCGCGAAACCGATTTCGTCGCCCGCCTGGGCGGTGACGAGTTCGTCATCGTCCTGCCCGGCATTACGTCCCCCGCCGATGCCGCCCTCGTCGCCAGCAAGGTGGTCAACAGCCTGAGCACGCCGATCATGGCGGAAGAGCACGAACTGCACACCAGCCCCTCGATCGGCATCAGCCTCTTCCCCGATGACGGTGGCGACAGCCATGATGTGCTGAAGAACGCCGATACCGCGATGTATCACGCCAAATCGGCCGGCCGCAACAATTACCAGTTCTTTGCCCCGAACATGAACCAGGTCGCCCTGGAACGCATGGATATCGAGCGCAAGCTGCGCCGCGCCATCAGCAACCAGGAATTCGCCCTGCAGTTTCAGCCCCAGTTCGACACTACCAGCGGCATGCCGACCGGCGTCGAAGCCTTGCTGCGCTGGCACCATCCGGTCGACGGCGTCATTGCCCCCGACCGTTTCATCCCAATTGCCGAGGAAACCGGCTTGATCGTCGAAATCGGCGACTGGGTACTGCACACCGCCTGCCGCGAGGTCAAACGCTGGATCGACCATGGTCTGGCGCCGCTGCGCATCGCCATCAACGTATCCGCCCGCCAGTTACGGCGCCGCGACTTCTGCGAAATCGTCGCCGGTGTCCTTGCCGAATCCGGCCTGCCGCCCGAACTCCTCGAACTGGAAATCACCGAAAGCTCGGTGATGGAAAATCCCGAGGAGGCCACCCTGATTCTCACCCGCCTCGGCCGCATGGGCATCAATCTGGCGATCGACGATTTCGGTACCGGCTACTCTTCTCTCGCCTATCTCAAACTGTTCCCCATCGACCGGCTGAAGATCGACCGCTCCTTCGTGCGCGACATCGAGCAGGATCTGAACGACCGTGCCATCGCATTCGGCACCATTGCCCTTGCTCATTCACTCGGTCTCAAGGTGATTGCCGAAGGCGTGGAAACCGACGACCAACTGGAATTGCTGCGCAGCAACGGTTGCGACGAAGTACAAGGCTACCTGTTCAGCAAACCCCTGCACGGCCCCGCTGCTTTCAGCTTCCTGCACACACACCGGCCAGGCGGGTAAAATCCGCGCTTTCCGTTTCTGGAGGCTGCCATGGCACGCCCGACCCTATCTCGTTATCTCGTCGAAGAACATCGCTGTGCCGGTTGCGTCCCGGCGGACCTCAACTTCCTGATCAAGATCGTCGCCCGCGCCTGCCTGCACATTTCGGTCGCGATCGGCAAAGGGGGCCTGGGCGATGTGTTGGGTGAGGCCGGCAGCGATAATGTACAAGGCGAAGCACAGAAGAAACTGGATGTGCTGTCCAATGAAATCCTGCTCGAAGCCAACGAATGGGGGGGGTATCTTGCCGCCATGGCCTCCGAAGAGATGGAACTGCCGCACCTGGTGCCCAACCGTTTCCCCAAAGGCAAGTACCTGCTTACCTTCGATCCGCTGGACGGCTCGTCGAACATCGACGTCAACGTCTCGATCGGCACCATCTTTTCGGTTCTGAAATGCCCGGACAACGCCGACCTATCCACCCCGGAAGCCGCTCGCCAGGCATTCCTGCAGCCCGGCACGGCACAGGTCGCCGCCGGTTATGCGCTATACGGCCCAACCACCCTGCTGGTCCTGAGCGTCGGCCGTGGGGTCGCCATGTTCACCCTGGATCGCGAACACGGCCAGTTCCTGCTCACCCAGGAAAATGTGCAGATCCCGGTGCAGACCAAGGAATTCGCCATCAACATGTCCAATCAGCGTTTCTGGGAAGCCCCGGTGCAGCGCTACGTCAGTGAAATGCTGGCCGGCAAGGAAGGTCCGCTGGGCAAGGATTACAACATGCGCTGGGTGGCATCGATGGTGTCGGACGTACATCGCATCATGACCCGCGGCGGCATCTTCATGTATCCGATGGATGAAAAGGTGCGCACCCAGGGCGGCAAATTGCGCCTGATGTACGAAGCCAACCCGATGGCCTTTCTCGTCGAACAGGCTGGCGGCGCTGCCACCACCGGCCGCCAGCGCATCCTCGACATCGCACCGCAGGACCTGCACCAGCGGGTACCGGTCATCCTCGGCTCACGCGAGGAAGTCGAACGCGTGACCGGCTATCACCAGGGCGCAGCCTGAACCACACCCTGGCTTGCCTGGCGTTGCGAATGATCCAGGTCAGTTGGCAGCCACACATACGTTGTGTTTTGCTGCCAACCTATCCAATCGCTGCCTTTTGACGGATAATTTTGCCTTTTTACACGCCGGATTTGCATCATGAGCGTTTGCCTTCCCCCAAAATTCACCCCGCTGACCAATGCCATCCGGGCACTCGCCATGGATGCCGTGCAGCAGGCCAACTCCGGCCACCCCGGCGCCCCGATGGGCATGGCGGAAATCGCCGAAGTCCTGTGGCGTCGCCATCTGCGCCATAATCCGGCCAATCCGGCGTGGCCCGACCGCGACCGCTTCGTGCTGTCGAACGGCCACGGCTCGATGCTGATCTACGCACTGCTGCACCTGACCGGCTACGATGTCAGCATCGACGACCTGAAGAACTTCCGCCAGCTCCACGCCAGGACCCCGGGGCACCCGGAATACGGCTACACGCCGGGCGTCGAGACGACCACCGGGCCGCTCGGTCAGGGCATCACCAACGCTGTCGGCTTCGCGCTGGCCGAGAAGGTGCTGGCCGCCGAGTTCAACCGTCCCGGCCACAGCATCGTCGACCACTACACCTACACCTTCCTTGGTGACGGCTGCCTGATGGAAGGCGTCTCCCACGAAGCCTGCTCGCTCGCTGGCACGCTCGGCCTGGGCAAGCTGATCGCCTTCTGGGACGATAACGGCATTTCCATCGACGGCCACGTCGAAGGCTGGTTCACCGATGACACGCCGAAACGCTTCGAAGCCTACGGCTGGCACGTCATTGCCAATGTAGACGGGCACGATGCCGAGGCCATCGAGAAGGCACTGATCGCCGCCCGTGCCGAAACTGGCAAACCCAGCCTGATCTGCTGCAAGACCATCATCGGTGCCGGCTCACCAGGCAAACAGGGCAGCCACGACTGCCACGGCGCACCGCTGGGCAAGGATGAAATCGCCGCCGCCCGCGCCTACATCGGCTGGAACCATCCACCGTTCGAAATCCCGGACGATGTCTATGCTGCCTGGAACGGCAAGGTCCGCGGTGCCGCCTTCGAGGAAAACTGGCAGCGCCGTTTCGCCAAGTACCAGGCCGAATTCCCCGAACTGGCCGCCGAATTCGAACGCCGCGTGCTCAAGGGCGAACTGCCGGCCACCTGGGAGGCCACCAAGGCGGCCTACCTGCAGGCCTGCCGCGACAAGGCCGAGAACATCGCCACCCGCAAGGCCTCGCAAAACGCCATCGCCGCGCTGGTTCCGGCCGTGCCGGAAATCTTCGGTGGCTCGGCTGACCTGGCCGGCTCCAACCTGACCTTCGTCAAGGGCAGCAAGGGCGTCACCCGCACCGAAGGCGGCAACTACTGCTACTACGGCGTGCGCGAGTTCGGCATGACCGCGATCGCCAACGGCATCGCGCTGCACGGCGGCCTGATTCCCTACACCGCCACCTTCCTCGTCTTCTCCGATTACGCCCGCAACGGCATCCGCATGGCGGCGCTGATGAAGCAGCGCCAGATCATGGTCTATACCCATGACTCCATCGGCCTCGGCGAAGACGGCCCGACGCACCAGCCGGTCGAGCACATCCCATCGATGCGCATCATCCCGAATCTGGATGTCTGGCGCCCGGCCGACGCGACGGAAACCGCCATCGCCTGGATTTCGGCGGTCGACCGTAAAAACGGCCCAAGCCTGCTCGCCCTGTCGCGCCAGAACCTGCCGACCGTGACGCAAAACGTCACCGACAGCGACATCGCCAAGGGCGGCTACGTGCTGGCCGAAAACGCCGATGCGCAGATCACGCTGATCGCCACTGGTTCCGAAGTCAAGCTGGCGCTCGACGCCCAGGCCGCACTGGCCGGCGAAGGCATTGCCGCGCGCGTCGTCTCGATGCCCTGCACCAATGTCTTCGACCGCCAGAGCGACGACTACAAGGCGGCAGTACTCGGCGCCTGCAAGAAGCGCATCGCCATCGAAGCGGCGCATCCGGATTTCTGGCGCAAATACGTCGGCCTGCATGGCGCCGTGATCGGCATCGACCGCTTCGGCGAATCGGCACCGGCCGGCCAGTTGTTCGACCTATTCGGCTTCACCGTCGGCAACGTCGTCGCCACGGCGAAAAGCCTGTTGTCCTGATTTCAATCCATCCAACGCAGAGAGGAACTAGATCCATGGCTATCAAGGTTGCAATCAACGGTTTCGGTCGTATCGGTCGCTGCACGCTGCGCGCCATTTACGAGCAGGGGCTGCAGAACGAATTCGACGTCGTCGCCATCAACGCCTCCGGCGACCTGGCGACCAACGCCCACCTGCTGAAGTACGACACGACGCATGGCCGCTTCACCACCAGCGTCGAAACTGAAGGTGAGAACTGCATCATCATCGACGGCAAGAAAATCCCCTTCTACTCGACCAAAAACCCCAAGGACATCAACTGGGCCGACCACAGTGTCGACGTCCTGCTCGAATGCACCGGCGCCTACACCTCCAAGGCCAAGGCCCAGGCCCTGCTGGAACAGGGCGCCAAGCGCGTGCTGATCTCTGCCCCGGGCGGTGACGACGTCGACGGCACCATCGTCATGGGCGTCAACGAAAGCATCCTGACCCAGGCGATGACGGTTGTTTCCAACGCCTCGTGCACGACCAACTGCCTGGCCCCGGTGGCCAAGGTGCTGTCCGACGCCATCGGCATCAAGTCCGGCCTGATGACCACGGTGCACGCCTACACCAACGACCAGGTCACCGTCGACGTCCGCCACAAGGATCTGCGCCGCGCCCGCGCCGCCGCCGCCAACATCATCCCGACCAAGACCGGCGCCGCCAAGGCCGTCGGCCTGGTGCTGCCGCAGCTGGTCGGCAAGTTCGACGGCTTCGCGCTGCGCGTGCCGACCATCAACGTCTCGCTGGTCGACCTGACCTTCACCGCCGAGCGCGCCACGACCAAGGAAGAGATCAACGAACTGATGACCGCCGCGGCCAACGGCCCGCTCAAGGGCATCATGGCGGTCAACACCGAGCCGCTGGTGTCGTCGGACTTCAACCACACCACCGTCTCGTCGACCTTCGACGCAACGCAAACGCGTGTACTGAAGGCCGCAGACGGCTCGACCCTGGTCAAGGTGCTGGCCTGGTACGACAACGAGTGGGGCTACTCCTGCCGCATGCTCGACGCCGCCCGCGCCTGGATGGTCGCCCGCTAAACCACAGCATCCACTCCGCACACACGCCCCGTGCAGACGGGGCGTTTTACCATCTCCGGCGTACCTCCGCCGCTTCTCACAGGAAACGATCATGGCCAAAGCCTGTTTACCCTGCCGTCCGCCCGACTCCCTCCATTTTTTTATCTATTGAAAGAAACCTCCATGCGTCAAGAAAGTGATTTTCTGGGTTCCAAGAACCTGCCCGACGAAGCCTACTGGGGCGTCCATGCCGCCCGCGCCGTCGAAAACTTCCCCATCAGCGGCCAGACCGTGGCCGAAATGCCCAACCTGATCCGCGCCTACGCCTACGTTAAAAAGGCTGCCGCCCACGCCAATCTGGCCATGGGCATGATCGATGCCCGCCAGTGTGATGCCATTTCCCGCGCCTGCGACGATGTCGCCGCCGGTCACTACGATGCCCATTTCGTCACGGACGTCATCCAGGGCGGCGCTGGCACTTCGACCAACATGAACGCCAACGAGGTCATCGCCAACCGCGCCCTGGAAATTCTCGGCCTGGAAAAAGGCCGCTACGACGTGATCCACCCGAACGACCACGTCAATGCCTCGCAGAGCACCAACGATTCCTACCCGACCGCCGTCAAAATGGCGACCTGGTACGGCATCCAGGACCTGCTCAAGGCACTGGCCGCACTGCGCGGCGCCTTCCAGGTCAAGGCTGACGCGTTCAAGGATATTCTCAAGATCGGCCGTACCCAGTTGCAGGATGCCGTTCCCATGACGCTGGGCCAAGAATTCGCTTCCTTTGTCTCGATGATTGCCGACGACGAAAAACGTCTGCGTGAATCTGCCTCACTGATGTGCGAAATCAACATGGGCGGCACGGCCATCGGTACCGGCATCAACGCCCCGGTCGGCTACGCCGATACGGTCACCGCCAAGCTCGCCGAATTCTCCGGTGTGCCCGTCGTCAAGGCGGCCGACATGATCGCTGCCACCAGCGACACAGGTGCCTTTGCCGACATTTCCGGCATCCTCAAGCGCATCGCCGTCAAGCTATCGAAGATCAGCAACGACCTGCGCCTGCTCTCTTCCGGCCCGCAAGCCGGTGTCGGCGATATCAAGCTACCCGCCCGCCAGGCAGGCTCCTCGATCATGCCGGGCAAGGTCAATCCGGTGATCCCGGAAGTCATGAACCAGGTCTGCTTTGAGGTGATCGGCAACGACGTCGCCATCACCATGTGCGCCGAAGCGGGTCAGTTGCAACTGAACGCCTTCGAACCGCTGATGGCCTGGTCCCTGCACAAGAGCCTCAAGCACCTGGCCAACGCCTGTCACACCCTGCAGGTCAATTGCGTCGAAGGCATCGAAGCCAACACGGATCTGCTGGAAAACCGCATCGCCGAATCAGTGACCCTGGTCACCGCCCTCAACCCGCTGATTGGTTACGAAAAATCGGCCCAGATCGTGAAGACTGCCATCGCCAGTGGCAAGCCGATCGCCATCGTCGCCGAAGAACTGGGCATCATGGAGCAAAGCAAGTTGAAGGCGCTTCTGGTGGCCGACAAACTCACCGTGCCGGGTGCCCTGGGCAACTGACCCACCCCACACGCTGAACGAGGCCTTCATAATGAAGGCCTTTTTTGTGACCGCCATCACCCGGCAGACCGCAGAAATGGCCTGCTTTCATTTACAATACAAGGTTTTGGAGAATCCCATGCCGATTTACGAATATCGCTGCGCGGCCTGCGGTGCTCACCAGGAACACCTGCAGAAAATGAGCGACGCCGCCCTCACCATCTGCCCGCAATGCGGCGCGGAGGCTTATAGCAAACAGCTTTCTGCTGCCGGTTTCCAGCTGAAAGGCAATGGCTGGTACGCCACCGATTTCAAGGGTGGCAGCAAACCGCCCGCTGCCCCGCCCTGCCAGACCGGCGAAGGTAGCTGCTCTTCCTGCCCGGCCTCCTGAGGCCATGTTCAAGCGCTACTTCCTCACCGGGCTGCTGATCTGGGTTCCTCTGGTCATCACTTTCTGGGTGCTGTCGCTCATCATCGACACCCTGGATCAATCGTTGCGCCTGTTGCCCAACGCAGTGCATCCCAAAAACATGCTGGGCTTTGCCCTGCCCGGTGTCGGCGCGCTCTTGACCCTGGCGATGATTTTTCTTACCGGGCTGCTGGCAACCAATTTCATCGGCCAGAAACTGGTGGACTGGTGGGACAAGCTGCTCTCGCGCATCCCCGTGGTCAATTCGCTGTACAAGGCCATCAAGCAGGTTTCCGACACGCTGCTGGCCCCCAACGGCAATGCCTTTCGCAAGGCGCTGCTGATTGAATATCCCCGCCGCGATGCATGGACCATCGCCTTCCTTACTGGCGGCCCGCCGGGTGGCGACATCGGCAACCATCTGCGCGGCGAGTTTCTCAGCGTGTACGTGCCGACCACCCCCAACCCGACCTCCGGCTTCTTCCTCATGCTGCCGCGTGCCGACGTAGTCGAGCTCGACATGAGTGTCGATGAGGCGCTGAAATACATCATCTCCATGGGTGTTGTGGCTCCACCGCCGCGCCCCGAACTCAAAACTCCTTCCTGAACCCACGGAATTCCCATGCGCACCCATTACTGCGGACAACTCAACGCTTCCCTCGACGGCCAGATGGTCACCCTGTGTGGCTGGGCCCACCGTCGTCGCGACCACGGCGGCGTCATCTTCATCGACCTGCGTGACCGCGACGGCCTGGCCCAGATCGTCTGCGACCCGGACCGCGCCGACGCCTTCACCATTGCCGAATCAGTGCGCAACGAGTTCTGCCTGAAGATCACCGGCAAGGTGCGCCCGCGCCCAGCCGGCACCACCAACGCCAACCTGGCATCCGGCGAGATCGAAGTGCTCTGCCATGAGATCGAAGTGCTCAACCCGTCGGTCACGCCTCCGTTCCAGCTCGATGACGAAAACCTGTCGGAAAACGTCCGCCTGACGCACCGCGTCATCGACCTGCGCCGGCCGCAGATGCAGAACAACCTGATGCTGCGCTACAAGACGGCGCGGGCCTTCCGCCGCTTCCTCGACGACAACGGCTTCATCGACATCGAAACGCCGATGCTGACCAAATCGACGCCGGAAGGCGCCCGCGATTACCTGGTGCCGTCGCGCGTGCATGACGGCCAGTTCTTCGCCCTGCCGCAATCGCCGCAGCTGTTCAAGCAGCTGCTGATGGTGGCCGGCTTCGATCGCTACTACCAGATCACCAAGTGTTTCCGCGATGAAGACCTGCGCGCCGACCGCCAGCCGGAATTCACCCAGGTCGATATCGAAACCTCGTTCATGAGTGAAGCCGAGATCACGGCCCTGATGGAACAACTGATCCGCCGCGTGTTCAAGGAAGCGATCGACGTCGAGCTGCCGGAATTCCCGCGCATGACCTACGCCGAAGCCATGCGCCGCTTCGGCTCCGACAAGCCGGACCTGCGCGTCACCCTGGAGCTGGTCGATGTCGCCGACGCCTTCAAGGACGTCGCCTTCAAGGTCTTCGCCAGCATCGCCAACAGCGAAGGCGGCCGTATCGCCGCCATGCGCATCCCCGGCGGCGCCTCGCTGACCCGCGGCGAAATCGACGAATACACCAAGTTTGTCGGCATCTACGGCGCCAAGGGCCTGGCCTACATCAAGGTCAATGACGTCACCCAGATCAACGAGACCGGCCTGCAGTCGCCCATCGTCAAGAATCTGTCGGAAGCTTCGCTCAAGACCGTACTCGAACGCACCGGCGCCCAGTCCGGCGACCTGATCTTCTTCGGCGCCGACAAGGCCAAGATCGTCAGCGATGCCTTGGGCGCGCTGCGCATCAAGATCGGCCACGAAAAGGGCTACGTCACCGGCGCCAAGTGGGCGCCGCTGTGGGTCATCGACTTCCCGATGTTCGAATACGACGACGAGTCCAAGCGCTGGACCGCCTGCCACCACCCCTTCACCAGCCCGAAGGACGAGCATCTCGAATTCCTGGCGACCGATCCGGGCAAGTGCCTGGCCAAGGCCTACGACCTGGCGTTGAACGGCTGGGAGCTAGGCGGTGGCTCGGTGCGTATCCACCGCGCCGACGTGCAGGAAAAGGTCTTCGCCGCGCTCAACATCGGCCCGGAAGAGCAACAGGCCAAGTTCGGCTTCCTGCTCGACGCGCTCAAGTACGGCGCCCCGCCGCACGGTGGCCTGGCCTTCGGTCTGGACCGCATCGTCACCATGATGACCGGCGCCGAGTCGATCCGCGACGTGATCGCCTTCCCGAAGACGCAGCGCGCCCAGTGTCTGCTCACCGACGCCCCCTCGCCGGTCGATGAAAAGCAGTTGCGCGAACTGCATATCCGTCTGCGCCAGAAGGCTGACCCGGCCGCCGGCAAGCCCGTCTGAACCCACCCGCCGGCTCCGGTCCGCAAATGCGCCAGTGGTCACGCCTGCTGTTTATCGTCCTGCTGACGATAGGCAGTGCGCTGGCCTTCTGGAGCACGGGCAACGACCGCGACGGCGTTCACGTCAGCCAACTGCCGGCGGAAGCACGCCATACCCTCGCCCTGATCAAACAGGGCGGGCCTTTTCCTTACTCGCGCGACGGCATCATCTTCAACAATTTTGAAAAGCGGCTACCGCTGCAACCGCGCGGCTATTACCGTGAATACACCGTAAAAACGCCCGGCCGCCGGGATCGCGGCCCACGCCGCATCATTGCCGGCAAGGCCGCCGAGTATTACTACACGGAAGACCACTACGCTTCCTTTCGCCGCATCCGCGAATAAAGGGAGGCTCGCGAGCGCACCATGTCTGATCTTCTCCGTAATGGCGTTTTCCCCCTCCCGGCCACCCTGCCGGCAGAGTGCCACTGCCTTGACCTCAGCGGCAGCCACACACCAAGCGAACTCCTGCAGCGCATCGGTACCGCCCTCGGCTTCCCGGAGTGGTACGACGCCAATTTCGATGCCTTGTTCGACTGTCTGATCGATGCGGCAAACATCGACTGCCTTGCCTTGACCGGACTTGAAGCTTTCGCTGCCGCGCAGGCCGAGGCATTTAGCACGCTGCATCTGGTCCTGGCCGCCGTCTGCGACGTACGCGGCGAACTCGGGCAACCGGTCTGTTTCTATCTTGCCGGCCTGAGTGAAGGCCGCACACATGCCGGTGGATGATGCCGGCCTACAAACAGCCTCGCTCGGTTCTGGTCGTCATCCACACCCTGGCGGGCGAAGTGCTACTCCTGGAACGCGCCCGCCACCCAGGTTTCTGGCAATCGGTCACCGGTAGCCGGGAAAACGGCGAAAGCGCCCGCACCACCGCCTGGCGCGAAGTACGCGAGGAAACCGGGCTGGACTTTCCGCCCATGGCCTTGCAGGACTGGCACATTGAAAACACCTTCAGCCTGCACCCGGCCTGGCGCCATCGTTACGCACCGGACGTCACGCACAACTGCGAACGGGTCTTTGCCCTGCCCCTGCCTGAACGTCTTCCCGTGCGTCTCGCCCCGGAAGAACACCGTGCCTACGCCTGGCTTTCCTGGCAGGAGGCTGCGGCACGCTGTTTCTCCTGGAGCAATCGCGACGCGATCCTGCTTCTGGAGAAACAGCTTCAGACTCAACGCACGCAGTCGACGTAATACTCGCCGTCTTCGCGCTTGACGAGCCCGTGGATGTCGGTCTCGAAGCCGGGGAAACGGGCGTTGAAATCACGCGCGAACTTGAGGTAGCGAACAATCGTGGCATTGAAACGCTCGCCCGGAATCAGCAGCGGGATACCCGGCGGATAGGGCGTCAGCAGCACCGAGGTAATGCGTCCTTCCAGTTCGTCCAGGCGCACCCGCTCGATTTCGCGGTGTGCCATGCGGGCAAAGGCATCCGCCGGACGCATCGCCGGCACCATGTCCGACAGGTACATCTCGGTAGTCAGCCGGGCCACGTCGTTTTCCTTGTACACCGCGTGAATCTGCTTGCACAGGTCTTTCAGGCCCATGCGCTCGTAGCGCGGGTTTTTTTGCACGAACTCGGGCAGCACCTTCCACAGCGGCTGATTCTTGTCGTAGTCGTCCTTGAACTGCTGCAGTGCGGTGACCAGCGTGTTCCAGCGCCCCTTGGTGATGCCGATGGTGAACATGATGAAGAAGCTGTACAGGCCGCACTTCTCGACGATGACCCCGTGCTCGGCCAGATACTTGGTGACGATCGCCGCCGGAATGCCGCGCTCGCCGAAATCGCCATCGACATCCAGCCCCGGGGTGATGATGGTGGCCTTGATCGGGTCGAGCATGTTGAAGCCATCGGCCAGCTTGCCGAAGCCGTGCCAGCGGTGGCCGGGCTTGAGCATCCAGGCATCGCGTTCCTCGATCCCTTCTTCCGACAGATCATCCGGCCCCCAGACCTTGAACCACCAGTCGGTGCCCCACTCCTCATCCACCTTGCGCATGGCGCGGCGGAAATCCAGTGCTTCGGCAATCGATTCCTCGACCAGTGCGGTGCCGCCCGGCGCCTCCATCATCGCCGCCGCCACATCGCACGAGGCGATGATGGAATACTGCGGCGAAGTGGACGTATGCATCAGGTAGGCTTCATTGAACGCATCGCGGTCAAGCTGTCGCCCCTCGCAATCCTGCACCAGAATCTGCGACGCCTGCGACAGTCCGGCCAGCAATTTGTGCGTGGACTGGGTGGCGAAGATCATTGATTCCTTGCAGCGCTGCCGGTCGGCGCCAATGGCGTGGTAATCGCCATAAAAGTCGTGGAAAGCCGCGTGCGGCAGCCACGCTTCGTCGAAGTGCAGGGTGTCGATGCGGCCATCGAGCATTTCCTTGATGTCCTCGACGTTGTAGAGCACGCCGTCGTAGGTGGACTGGGTGATCGTCAGCACGCGCGGCTTGGCCGATTTGTCTTCGATGAAGGGATTGGCGTCGATTTTCTTCTGGATGCTTTCCCAGGCGAACTCGCTTTTCGGAATCGGGCCGATGATGCCGAAGTTGTTGCGCGTCGGCATCAGAAAAACGGGAATCGCCCCGGTCATGATGATCGAGTGCAGGATCGATTTGTGGCAGTTACGATCCACCACCACGATATCACCTGGCGCCACGGTCGAATGCCAGACGATCTTGTTCGAGGTCGAGGTGCCGTTGGTGACGAAGTAGAGGTGGTCACAATTGAAGATGCGCGCCGCATTGCGCTCGGAAGCCGCAACCGGCCCGGTGTGATCGAGCAACTGCCCCAGCTCTTCCACCGCATTGCAGACATCGGCGCGCAACATGTTCTCGCCGAAGAACTGATGGAACATCTGGCCGACAGGCGACTTCAGGAACGCGACGCCGCCGGAGTGGCCGGGACAGTGCCAGGAGTAGGAGCCGTCCGCCGCATACTGGGTCAACGCCCGGAAGAAGGGAGGCGGCAGCGAATCGACGTAGGCCGTCGCTTCGCGCTTGATGCTGCGGGCGATGAACTCCGGCGTATCCTCGTGCATGTGGATGAAACCGTGCAGTTCGCGCAGGATGTCGTTCGGAATGTGGCGCGAGGTGCGCGTCTCGCCGTGCAGGAAAATCGGAATCTCCGCATTCTTGCGGCGAATTTCCATTACGAAAGCACGCAGTTCGGCCAGGGTTTCTTCCGGCTCGAGCGCCAGCTCCTCGTCGTCGATCGACAGGATGAAGGCGGAGGCCCGACTCTGCTGCTGGGCAAACGAAGTCAGATCACCATAGCTGGTCACCCCCAGCACTTCCAGCCCTTCTTTCTGAATCGCTTCCGCCAGGGCACGGATGCCAAGCCCGGAAGCATTCTCGGAGCGAAAATCTTCATCAATGATGATGACAGGAAAGTGAAAGCGCATGCGATACCCCTGAAAGGCGGCGACCCGCCGCGGCGGGTCGAATATGGATGAAGAAAGTTACCGGAACAGGTCAGATTTTAGGCAGTGTCACGCCTACCTGCCCCTGATATTTACCACCGCGATCCTTGTACGAGGTTTCGCAGATTTCATCGGACTCGAAGAACAGCACCTGAGCACAGCCTTCCCCGGCATAGATCTTGGCCGGCAGCGGCGTCGTGTTGGAGAACTCGAGCGTGACATAGCCCTCCCACTCTGGCTCGAACGGGGTGACGTTAACAATGATGCCGCAGCGCGCGTAGGTCGATTTGCCAAGGCAGACCGTTAACACCGAACGCGGAATGCGGAAATATTCGACGGTCCGCGCCAGCGCGAAGGAGTTGGGCGGAATGATGCAGACATCGGACTCGATTTCGACAAAAGACTTGGGATCAAAAGCCTTGGGGTCCACCACGGTCGAATTGATGTTGGTAAACACCTTGAATTCGCGGGCACAGCGAATGTCGTAACCATAACTGGAAGTACCGTAGGACACGATTTTCTGGCCATCGACCGTGCGCACCAACTCCGGCTCGAACGGCTCGATCATGCCGTGCTCTGCCGCCATGCGGCGGATCCATTTGTCCGATTTAATCGCCATGCCCGAAGCCCATCCCACACCTGCAAAGAAAGCGGGGATTCTACGATAAATGCAGCCGGTGCGCGGGGCAAAAGCGGCCGCATCGGTATAATCGGCCGCTTGTCGAACATTCCGCACAACAGCTTCTCATGCGCAAAATCCTGCTGGTCAAGATGTCCTCGATGGGCGATCTGGTGCACAACCTGCCGCTGGTCAGCGACATTCTGGCGCATGACCCTGACGCCCAGATCGACTGGGTGGCGGAAGAAGCCTATGTACCGATTCCCAGCCTGCACCCCGGCGTCCGCCGGGTCATCCCGGTCGCCTGGCGGCGCTGGCGCAAGCAGCTGACGCAAGCCCGCACCTGGCGGGAAATGCATGCATTCAAGACGGCGGTTCAAGCCGAGCAGTACGACCTCATCCTCGACACGCAGGGGCTGTGGAAGAGCCTGGCCGTCGCCCGACTGGCACACGGCCGCATCGTCGGCGGCGATCGGCACAGCATCAAGGAAGGCGGTGTGGCGCGCTTTTACGATCAGACACTGCCAATTGCCTGGTCACGCCACGTCATCGACCGCTGCCGCGCTGTCGGCGCCGGCGCGCTCGGCTATGCCATCGATAGCCCGCCCCGCTTCAACATCCGGGCCGAACCGCTACAGGCCGACTGGCTGCCAAAGCAACCCTACGCCGTGCTGATGCAGGCGGCCAGCCGCCCAGAAAAATTATGGCCGCAGGCACACTGGCTGGCCCTCGGTCAGTATCTGGCCGGGCAGGGCATCGCTGCCGCCCTGCCCTGGGGCAACGCCGAGGAAAAACAGCGCGCCGAACACCTCGCGGCACAATTACCGGGGGCGGTCGTACCGCCGTTGATGGGGCTGGATGTCGCCGCCCGTTTTCTCGTCGGCGCCCAGCTGGTGGTGGGACTGGATACCGGATTCACCCACTTCGCCGCCGCCCTGGCGCGTCCTACGGTCGGAATTTTCTGCGATTCCGATGGCGCCCAGGCCGCCGTTTATGGCGATGCCTACTGCAAGAGCTTCGGCCGCAAAGGCATGCCGCCGGATTACCCGACCATCCTTGCCGCCGTTCAGGCCGCCCTGGAGTCGGGCGCCTGAACAGCGCCTGAACAGCACCTAAGCGCAGGCCGATTCGCCTGGCGCGCAATCGACCTGGAACAGGCGGCCGTCCTCCAGACAAACCGCCGTCAGTTGCCGCCCCCACAGGCAGCCGGTATCAAGCGCCAGATGATTTTCCGTCTGGCGCAGCCCCAGGGCTGACCAGTGGCCGGTCACCAGGCGGTGATCGGCGCTACGGCGCCCGGGCACGGCAAACCAGGGCAGGTAACCCGCCGGCGCACTGGCGGTTTCGCCCTTGCTGCGAAACTCCATCACCCCTTGCGCCGAGCAGAAACGCATCCGCGTCATGGCATTGACGATGCAGCGCACCCGCGCCCAGCCCTGCAAATCCTCCGACCACGCCGCCGGCTCGCTGCCCCACAGATGCGCCAGCAGCTCACGAAAATCCGCCCCGCGCAGCCCGGTTTCCACTTCCGCCGCCAACGCCCGCGCCTGTGCAACCGACCATTGCGGCAGCAGGCCGGCATGCACCAGACAATCCCGCCCTTCGACATGGCACAGGGGCTGCGCGCGCAACCAGGTGAGTAAGTCCTCACGATCATCTGCTGTGAGAATTTCATCCAGGGTATGCTCGCTGCGGCGCGGCGCCGCCTGCCCCTGCATGGCACCGTAGGCGAGCATCAGCAGATAAAGGTCATGGTTGCCCAGCACCGTCACCGCTGCATTACCCAGCCCACGGACAAAGCGCAGGGTCGCCAGAGACTGCGGGCCACGATTGACCAGGTCCCCGGTCAACCACAGGCGGTCGTACTGTGGATCAAAAGCGCAGACATCGAGCAACCGGCGCAGGCTGTCGTAACAGCCCTGGAGATCGCCAATTGCGTAAGTGCTCACTTACTCCACCGTCACTGACTTGGCAAGATTACGCGGCTTATCCACGTCCGTGCCTTTGACCAGGGCCGCGTGGTAGGACAGCAGTTGCAAGGGAATCACATGCAGAATGGGCGACAGCAAACCGTAGTGTTCCGGCAGGCGCAGCACATGCACGCCATCGCTGGCCGTCAGCTCCGAATCGGCGTCGGCAAACACATAGAGCTCGCCGCCGCGGGCACGCACTTCCTGCAGGTTCGACTTGAGCTTTTCCAGCAACTCGTCGTTGGGCGCCACCGAAATCACTGGCATGTCGGTATCCACCAGCGCCAACGGACCGTGTTTCAATTCACCCGCCGGATAAGCCTCGGCGTGGATGTAAGAGATTTCCTTCAGCTTCAGGGCACCTTCCAGCGCGATCGGGTAGTGCCGGCCACGGCCAAGAAAAAGTGCGTGCTTCTTGTCGGCAAAACGTCGGGCCCAGATGGCAATTTCCGGTTCCAGCGTCAGCACCTTGTGCACCGCCACCGGCAGATGGCGCAGCTGGTCGAGATAGGCCGCTTCATCAACTGGCGACAACTGGCCGCGCTGCTTGGCCACCACCAGCGCCAGCAGGAACAAGGCCGCCAGCTGGGTGGTGAAGGCCTTGGTCGATGCGACACCGATTTCCGGGCCGGCGCGGGTAATGAAGCGCAACATCGACTCACGCACAATCGCTGATTCCGGCACGTTGCAGATGGCCAGCGTCTTGTTTTGCCCCAGCGCCTTGGCGTGACGCAGCGCCGCGAGGGTATCCGCTGTTTCGCCGGACTGTGAAATGGCAACGACCAGCTGCCGTGGATTCGGCACCGACACGCGGTAACGGTATTCACTGGCGATTTCCACCGTGCAGGCAACCCCGGCAATGCGTTCGATCCAGTAGCGGGCAGTCATGCCGGAATGGCTGCTGGTACCGCAGGCCAGGATCAGGATGTGATCGACATCGGCCAGCAACTGCGCCGCCTGCGCGCCAAAAATTCCGGCCTGGATGCTGTGCGCGCCGCCAATGATCTCCAGCGTGTTCGCCAGCGCCTCCGGCTGTTCGAAGATTTCCTTCTGCATGTAGTGACGGAACTCGCCCAGCTCGACTGCAGCCGCGGAAAGCTCGGAAACATGCACCGGCCGCTCCACCGGCGTGCCATCCAGCCGCTCGATACGCACCTGACTCGCCGTCAGTTCGGCAATATCGCCGTTTTCCAGATACACCATGTTGCGCGTCACCTGCAGCAGGGCAGACGCATCGGACGCCGCGTAATTGCCGTCCTCACCCAGCCCGAGCAAAAGGGGCGAACCTTCACGAGCCACCACGATACGACCCGGCTGCTGGTGATCGATCACCGCGATGGCGTAAGCCCCGACCAGACGCCGACAGACACTGCGTACGGCGGCAAACAGGTCCGGCTCGCCCTTCAGGGTGGCGTCGATCAAGTGCGCGATGCTTTCCGTGTCGGTTTCGGAAGTGAAGACATAACCTTGCGCGCTCAATTCGGTGCGCAGGCTTTCGTAATTCTCGATGATGCCGTTATGCACCACGGCGATACTGCCCGAGACATGCGGATGGGCATTGTGTTCCGCCGGCGCCCCGTGCGTTGCCCAGCGGGTGTGGGCGATCCCGGTGTGGGCCGAACAACCGCTCGCGGCAGTT
Source organism: Azonexus hydrophilus (assembly GCF_905120355.1). Taxonomy (GTDB): domain Bacteria; phylum Pseudomonadota; class Gammaproteobacteria; order Burkholderiales; family Rhodocyclaceae; genus Azonexus. The sequence goes on from NZ_CAJHOB010000003.1 coordinate 168,929, forward strand.
TGCAACTCGGCCACCCGCCCGACCGCCCGCACCCGCTCGATGCCCCCCGCCGCCAGCAAGGCCAGCCCAGCAGAATCGTAACCACGATATTCCAACTTCTTCAGGCCCTCGATCAGGACTGAAACGATGTTGCTGCCGGCCGCAGCGGCGACGATGCCACACATAGGGCGCTCCTGCTCTTGAAAGGGCGCCATTTTAGCCCAGCTGCTGCGGCACGGCGCGGTACAATCGCGCCACTTCATTATCCGGAGCCTGCCATGCCGCTTGCCAGCCTAGACCCCAGCCTCAAAGCCGCCGTGCTTGCCGAAGCACTGCCCTACATCCAGCGCTTCCACGGCAAGACCATCGTCGTGAAATACGGCGGCAACGCCATGACCGACGAGCACCTGAAACGTTGTTTCGCACGCGACGTGGTGCTACTCAAGCTGGTCGGCTTCAACATCGTAGTGGTGCATGGCGGCGGACCACAGATCGAGCACCTGCTCGGCCGGGTCGGCAAGAAGGGGGAATTCATCCAGGGCATGCGTGTCACCGACGCCGAAACCATGGAAGTCGTGGAAATGGTGCTCGGCGGCCAGGTCAACAAGGACGTCGTCAATCTCATCAACCAGGCCGGCGGCAAGGCGGTCGGCCTGACCGGCAAGGACGGCCGCTTCATCCGCGCCAAGAAACTGCTGCTGGAAAACAAGGACAACCCGGGCGACCTGATCGACGTCGGCCAGGTGGGCGACATCACCAAGATCGACCCGTCGCTGATCGCGCTGCTCGAAACCGGCGCCTTCATCCCGGTCATTGCGCCCATCGGCGTCGGCCCGGACGGTGAGACCTACAACATCAACGCCGATGTTGTGGCGGGCAAGATCGCCGAGGTTCTCAAGGCCGAAAAACTGGTGCTACTTACCAATACCCCCGGCGTGCTGGACAAGGCAGGTGAGTTGATCACCGGCATCACACCGCGCGAAATCGACGCCATGGTTGCCGACGGCACCCTCTCCGGCGGCATGCTGCCAAAAATCGGTTCGGCGCTGGATGCTGCCCGTAACGGCGTCAACGGCGTGCACATCATCGACGGCCGGGTCGAGCACGCGTTGCTACTGGAAATCCTCACCGACCACGGCGTCGGCACCATGATCAAATCGCACTAAACCGATGTATGGCGAGCGCGTCTGGTTGTTCGACCTGGACAACACCCTGCACGACGCCTCGCCGCACATCTTTCCCCGCATCAACCAGGCCATGCGCGACTACATCGCGCACCACCTGGCACTCGACAGCGCCAGCGCCGACCGCTTGCGTCAGGATTACTGGCACCGTTACGGCGCCACCCTGCTCGGCCTGACCCGGCATCACGCCATCGACCCGGCGCATTTCCTGCGCGAAACACATCGCTTTCCCGACCTCGAACGCCTGATTGCCTTCGAAAAACCAGTTCGCCACGCCCTGCAGCGCTTACCCGGGCGCAAACTGCTCTTCACCAACGCCCCGCTCGCCTACACCGAAACCGTGCTCGGGCTGACCGGCCTGGACAGCCTGTTCGCCGCCGTCTATAGCGTTGAAAGCCTCAACTTCCAACCCAAACCCATGCTGGCTGCTTACCGCAGCCTACTGCGCGTCGAGCGTCTCTCCCCCAGACGCTGCATCATGGTCGAAGACAGCCTCGCCAACCTGGTCACCGCCAAAACACTCGGCATGAAAACCGTCTGGGTGAGTACTGGCTTACGCGATTCTCCCAGTGTGGACGTCAAGGTCCGCTCGGTACGCGAATTGCCGCGTCACCTCAACCGGCTATAATCGCGGCTGCTCTACAGCGCACAACAAAAACTCGAGGGACACGATTCATGGCTAGCAAACCGGGCGAACGCCGCCTGCAGATTCTGCACACCCTGGCTGAAATGCTGGAAACCCCGAAAGGGGAAAAAATCACCACTGCCGCCCTGGCTGGCCGCCTGGACTGTTCCGAGGCTGCGCTCTATCGCCACTTCGCCAGCAAGGCGCAAATGTTCGAAGGGCTGATCGAGTTCATCGAGCACAGCCTGTTCGGCGTCATCAATCAGGTCACTGCCCAGGAAGAAAACGGCTTTCGCCAGCTCGAACTGATCCTCGGCCTGCTCCTGAGCTTTGCCCAGAAAAACCGCGGCATGACCCGGGTGCTGATCGGCGATGCCCTGGTCAATGAAAACGAACGCCTGCAGACGCGTATCAACACACTCCTCGACAAGATCGAAGCGGCGCTCAAGCAGGCCTTGCGCATCGCCGCCACTCAGGAGCAGTTCCGGCCTGATGCCGATGTCAGCGCTCTGGCCAATTTGTTACGCTGTTACGCCGTTGGTCGCTGGGAGCAGTACGCCCGCTCCGCCTTCACGCGCGAACCCGCCGCGCAGTGGCCGCAGCAATGGCCGATGCTGTATTACGCCTGCCTGTCACAAATGGCGCGAGCAAACTGACGGCTGGGACTCACATCCGCCCGAGCAGCACCTCGACCACGAAGCGGCTGCCAAAATAAGCCAGTATCAGCAGCGAAAAACCTGTCAGGGTCAGGCGCAGGGCACGTTTGCCGCGCCAGCCCCAGATATGGCGACCACACAGCAGCACCGCAAAGATCAGCCAGGAAGCGATGGCAAAAAAGGTCTTGTGATCCAGGGTCAGGGGCTTGCCAAAAATCTGTTCGGAGAAGAACAGCCCGCTGCCCACGGCCAGCGTCAGCAGCAGGAAGCCCAGCATCAGCATGCGGAAGAGCAAGGTCTCCATCGCCATGAGCGACGGCAAACTGCCCAGGCTGCGCCGCACTACCCGGCGGTGCAGCATTTTTTCCGTGAAACCCATGAAAATGGCGTGCAGCGCCGCCAGGGTGAGCAGGCTGTAGGCGAGCATGGCGGCAAGGAAATGGAACTGGAAACCGATCGCCTCCGCATGCGCCACCAGATGCCCCTGCCGGAACAGCGCTGGCAGCACGGCACAGACCGCCGCCAACGGCAGCACCATGGGCTGCATGCCTTCCATGCGCGCCATGAAGCTTTCCAGCCAGTAAATCAGCACCGCCAGCCACATCATCAGCGACAAGGCGAGCGCAAAGGAAAAATACATGCCGCCCGCCCCGAGCAGGCTGGAGAGTACGGCGTAGGCATGGACGACGATCGCGCCGCCAATGACAGCCCGCTCCCAGACATGCATCGGGCAGGCGACACACTGCTCCTGCCGATCGCGCCAGCGGCTGTTCCAGAAATGGAAGCCGAGGACGGCGTAAAGCAAGGCAGCAAGGATATGCGGGGAAAGCTGAATTACAATATCGACCATTCCGCAATTCTACTCGAAGCCCATCTGACATGCTCGACAACCTGACCACGCGCCTGGCCCGCGTCATGAAGACGCTCAAGGGCGAAGCCCGACTGACTGAATCCAACATCGCCGATGCCCTGCGCGAAGTGCGCATGGCGCTGCTTGAGGCCGACGTCGCCTTGCCGGTGGTCAAGGATTTCATCGCCGCCGTCAAGGACAAGGCTGTCGGCCAGGAAGTCATTGGTTCGCTCAATCCGGGGCAAGCGCTGATCGGCGTCGTGCACGGCGAACTGACCCGCCTGATGGGCGATGCACACGAGGGCATCGACTTCAACACCCAACCTCCGGCCATCGTCCTCATGGCCGGCTTACAAGGGGCTGGCAAGACGACCACCGTCGGCAAACTGGGCAAGTTCCTCAAGGAAAACCACAAGAAAAAAGTGCTGGTCGTATCCTGCGACGTTTATCGCCCGGCCGCCATCGAACAGCTGAAATCCGTCGCCAGCCAGGCCGGCGTGGATTTCTTCCCGTCCAACACCGGCGAAAAGCCGGAAACGATTGCCGCCGCGGCCATCGACTGGGCCAAACGGCATTACCACGATGTCTTGCTGATCGATACCGCCGGGCGACTGGCCATCGACGAAGCGATGATGGACGAGATCAAGCGTCTGCATGCCGCCACCCGTCCGATCGAAACCCTGTTCGTAGTCGACGCCATGCTCGGCCAGGATGCGGTCAACACGGCCAAGGCCTTCAACGAAGCGCTGCCGCTGACCGGCATCGTCCTGACCAAACTGGATGGCGATGCGCGCGGCGGTGCCGCCCTATCGGTGCGCCACATCACCGGCAAGCCGATCAAGTTTGCCGGCGTTGGCGAAAAGCTCTCCGGCCTGGAAGCCTTCCACCCCGAGCGCATGGCCTCGCGCATTCTTGGCATGGGCGACGTCCTGTCGCTGATCGAAGAAGCCAGAAAGGGCATCGATGAAGAAAAGGCCCTGGCGTTCGCCAAAAAGCTGAAATCCGGCAAAAGTTTCGATCTCAACGACTTCAAGGCACAGATCGGCCAGATGCGCGCCATGGGCGGCCTGAGTTCGCTCATGGACAAATTGCCGGCGCAATTTGCACAAGCCGCCGGGCAACTGCCCGCCGGGGCCGAAAACAAAATGATCGGCCGCGTTGAAGGCATCATCAACTCGATGACCCCGGCCGAACGCGCCAAACCGGAATTGATCAAGGCCAGCCGCAAGCGGCGCATCGCCACCGGGGCTGGCGTTCCGGTACAGGAAGTCAATCGTCTGCTCAATCAGTTCGAGCAGACACAAAAAATGATGAAGCAGTTCTCCAAGGGCGGCATGGGCAAGCTCATGCGCGGTATGAAGGGGATGCTGCCCGGCATGGGGGGCATGGGCGGCTTCGGGCGTTAACGCCGCGCCGCAGCCCCTGTCATTTACGGGCCAGTGCGGGCGGCGAACTGTACGCCCAGTGTCGCTCCCAGGCGCCACGGACCAGATTGGGATATTCCGGCCGCCCCAGGCTGCCGTTGTAACGTCCCAACGCGCGGTACAGATCGCCTTTTTCGATATCCAGATAATGGCGCAGGATGGTGCAGCCATAGCGCAGATTGGTGCGCATATCGAACAAGGAGTCGTCCGGCTGACCGATCACCTTCACCCAGAACGGCATCACCTGCATGTAGCCGCGTGCCCCGGCCGAGGACACGGCGTACTTACGAAAGCCTGACTCCACCTGAATCAATCCGAGCACCAGCTGCGGATCGAGGCCGGCGCGAGTGGCCTCGTAATGCACGCTACGCAGCAAATCGAGCCGGTACTCCCGGTCAGGGATGCGCTTTTCCAGGCGTGGCGACATGGCAGCCAGCCAGTCGGCGGCCTCCAGCGGCGACTTGAATGAGCTTACCGCCGGCCGGGCATCCGATACCGCCTTGTGCAGGGCAGCCCGTACGCTGGCGGCCAGTGGCTCATACTGTTGCGCCCCGGCCCAGACCGTCGCCGCGCAGAAAAAGAGCAGCAGGCCGCTCAGGCGGCGCACAGCCTGCCCTTCAGCCAATTGACGCAATCAGCCGCTGCCAGCATGGTGGCTTCGGCATCACTACGCCCCTTGTATTCCACCTGCCCGCTGGCCAGACCGCGCTCACCGATGACCACGCGATGCGGCACACCGATCAACTCCATGTCGGCGAACATCACCCCCGGGCGTTCGTTGCGGTCATCGAGCACCACATCGATCCCGGCGCTGCGCAAATCGGCATACAACCGGTCTGCCGCCGCCTTGACCGCATCACTCTTGTGATAGCCCATCGGCACGACAGCTACCGCAAACGGAGCAATTGCCGGCGGCAAAACGATCCCGCGCTCATCATTACCCTGCTCGATCGCCGCGCCGACAATGCGTGAGACGCCGATGCCGTAGCAGCCCATTTCCATGATCTGTGATTTGCCGTTTTCGTCGAGAAAGGCACAGTTGAGCGCTTTGGCGTACTTACTACGCAGCTGGAAAATATGCCCGACTTCGATCCCGCGACAGATTTCCAGATGCCCCTTGCCGTCCGGCGACGGATCGCCGGCCACCACGTTGCGCAGGTCCGCAACTTCCGGCTCCGGCAGATCACGTCCGAAATTGACGCCAGCAAGATGAAATCCTGCCTCGTTGGCACCACACACGAAATCACTCATCGCCACCACGGCGCGATCGGCAATCACCTTCACCTTGCCGGCATCGACGCCAACCGGGCCGATATACCCGGGCACGCAGCCCAAGGCAGAACTGACTTCCTCATCGCTGGCAAAGCGGAACGCTCCCAGTCCGGGCAACTTGCCCGCCTTGATTTCATTGAGCACATGGTCGCCGCGCAGCAACAGCAGCACGAAGGTTTTCTCGCCGCCGTCCGCTTCATTCACCACGGCAATCGCCTTGACGATACGTGACAAGTCGACTGCAAGCAGTTGCGCCACGTCCGGGCAGCTCGTTTTGCCGGGTGTCGCCACTTTTTGCAGCGCCTGCTGCGGCGCCGGTCGCGGAGTTGCCGGCGCAACAGCCTCGGCCAGCTCGACGTTAGCGGCGTAATCCGAGTCTGGACAGAAGGCGATGGCATCCTCGCCTGAATCTGCCAGCACATGAAATTCATGCGAGCCATCACCGCCGATCGAGCCGGTATCGGCCGCCACCGCACGGAACTTCAAGCCCATGCGGGAGAAGATACGGCTGTAGGTGGCGTACATGTTGCCGTATTCGCGCACCAGATCGTCGTACGAGGCATGAAAGGAGTAGCCATCCTTCATCAGGAATTCGCGCCCGCGCATGACGCCAAAGCGCGGCCGGATTTCGTCACGGAACTTGCTCTGGATCTGATACAGGTGAAGTGGCAGCTGGCGGTAACTTTTCACGTCACGGCGCACCACATCGGTGATGACTTCCTCGTGCGTCGGCCCGATCACGAAATCACGCTGGTGCCTGTCTTTGAAGCGCAGCAACTCCGGACCATAGGCCGGACCACGCCCGGATTCTTCCCACAATTCAAACGGCTGCACCGCCGGCATCAACAATTCCAGCGCACCCGCCGCGTTCATTTCTTCGCGCACGATATTTTCCACCTTGCGCAGAACCCGCAAGCCGAGGGGCATCCAGGTGTAAATCCCGGCTGCGGCGCGCTTGATGTAGCCAGCGCGCAGCATCAGTTTCTGGCTGACCACTTCGGCGTCAGCCGGCGCTTCCTTGAGGGTGGTGAAAAAAAACTGCGAGGTACGCATGAAGAAAACCCTGAAAACTTGAAAACAGTGATTTTACACCGCCATCAGGCCGGAACACTGCCCCCCGCTTTGCATGCTCCGGCCCTTTGTGAAAGAATCGGGGCAACCCAATATTTTCAGCAGGTTTTCTATGCTCGATCGCGAAGGCTTCCGCCCGAACGTCGGCATCATTCTATGCAACGCCAAAAACGAGGTTTTCTGGGGTAAACGCGTCCGCGAACATTCCTGGCAGTTTCCACAAGGCGGCATCAAGCGCGGGGAATCCCCCGAAGCCGCGATGTTCCGGGAACTGCATGAAGAGGTCGGACTGCTACCGGAACACGTCCGCGTCCTCGGACGAACCCGCGGCTGGCTGCGCTACGAAGTGCCCACACACTGGATCAAGCGCGAATGGCGCGGCTCCTACAAAGGCCAGAAGCAGATCTGGTTCCTCTTGCGCCTGACCGGGCGCGACAGTGACATCTGCCTGCGCGCCACCAGCAAGCCCGAGTTCGACGCCTGGCGCTGGCACGATTACTGGATTCCACTGGACTCCGTGATCGAGTTCAAACGCGGCGTCTATGAGCAGGCGCTCAGCGAGCTGGTGCGTTTTCTCGAACCGGGTCGTCAACGTGCGCCCAAAATCAAGGAAGAAAAATGAGCACGCGCGCTGCACTGGCAGGTCTGGCCACATTGCTTTGCCTGACCGGCGCAACCCACGCCTACGATGAAGACGAAGACACCGGCCCCTGGCAGGAGAAGACCGTCACCCTGCCCAGCATGCCGGCCAGCGGCGCCTTGCAATCCTTTTACGTCAGCGCCGCCACCAGCAATACCTTCTTTGTCGACACCGCCAGCCTGACGGTGGATGAAGACGGCGTCGTGCGTTACATCCTGGTGGTGGAAACAGCGGGCGGTGCGCGCAACACCACCTATGAAGGGATGCGCTGCGAGAGCCGCGAAAAACGCATCTATGCTACCGGCCGGCACAATGGTGAGTGGACCAAGTCACGTAACGACAGTTGGGAGAAAATTCGCGACATTCCGCCCAACCGTCAGCATGCGGCACTATTCCTCGACCATTTTTGTCCGGGCGGTATCATCGCCCGCAATCGTGAGATCGTGCTGGACAGCCTACGGCGCGGCCCGCGCAACCTGGACCGGATCATTTACTGAACCATGCTGACCGACCGTCTGATCATCGAATTCGACCGCGCCCTGCGCACCCTTGCCGCTCCGGCACGCAGCACACGCGCCACACCAGGCCACGAATTACCGGAAGCCGCGCTCGATGACAGTCAGCGCCAAGAAGCAATCGGACTGATGCGGGTCAATCACTGCGGCGAGGTCTGCGCCCAGGCGCTCTACCAAGGCCAGGCACTGACCTCACGCCAACCGGCTGTCCGCGCCGCCCTGCAGCAAGCCGCAGACGAAGAAACCGAGCACCTGGCCTGGACCGAGCAACGCCTGCGCGAACTCGGGGGCCGCACCAGCCTCCTCAACCCGTTGTGGTACCTGGGCTCACTCAGTCTCGGCGTTGGCGCCGGCATCCTCGGTGACCGCTGGAATCTTGGCTTTCTCTCGGCCACCGAGCGCCAGGTCGAGGCCCATTTACGCAGCCACCTTGAGCGCCTGCCTCGGGAAGACCAGCGCTCCCGCGCTATTGTGGAACAAATGCGCGAGGATGAAGCACGCCACGCCGACATGGCAGACGCTTACGGCGCGGCCTCACTGCCCGCCCCAGTCCAAGTGGCAATGCGCGCCATGGCCGGCATCATGACCCGGCTCGCCCACCACATTTAGCGCTTCAGACTTCGCCTTCCTCGACAATGGAGAAGTCAGCGGTAATGGCCGCGGTCTCTCCCAGCATGATGGAAGCCGAGCAGTATTTTGTTTTCGACAATTCCACGGCACGCGCCACCGCCTCCGGCTTGAGCTTGTGCCCCGTCACGCGATAGTGAAAGTGGATCTTGGTAAACACCTTGGGGTCTTCCGTCGCCCGCTCGGATGACAGACTCACCACGCAACCCGTGACCCTCTGGCGGCTCTTTTTCAGAATCATCACCACATCAAAAGCACTGCAGCCGCCAGCCCCCGCCAGCAGCAATTCCATCGGCCGCGGCCCCAGATTACGCCCACCCGCTTCCGGCGCACCATCCATCACCAGCGCATGACCACTCCCGGTTTCCGCCATGAAGGACATGCCAGCATCTACCCCCACCCAGCGCACCACACAATCCATCTCGCCTCCTCGCCACAAAATGCATGATTCTAAATGAGGAACACCACCACGCGAGCAGGCACGTCACCACAACGGCGGCCAAGTAACTGACGGACTGGACAATCACTGCTGCAGCGCAACAAACACTCCCCAAAGCACAGCCCCCCTGGCGCCCACCCAACTTATTGATCTATCCAATAATGATTTATCGAAACAAACATAATTCCTTTTTTATCAACAACTTTTGATCCATATATCAAACATATTCATACATCAACGACAATATTGTGCGTCGCACAATATTTCTTGCCCAGCACGCTCTTTTCCTGCACAATGGGAACCGTTCGAGACGGAAGCACACAGGCAGCAACGCAACCGACTCGCAGATTGTCTCCTCCACCCTCCTCTTTTGGTGTGGATTTAACGCGGCTCACGAGCCGCGTTTTTTTTGCCCTGAGCTCGCCCCCAGCAGTCAACAGCACACGCCTCTAGCCAGCACAACTTTTTTACCCGGCACGATTGACATACCCCGACGCCGTCAGTAAAATTCACGGCTTTCTCAAATCTGCGCCCATTTTTCAGGACGGCACACATGAAAACGTTTTCCGCGAAGCCACATGAGGTGAAGCGCGAGTGGTTTGTGGTAGACGCCACAGACAAAGTGCTCGGCCGCCTCGCCACCGAAATTGCCCGCCGCCTGCGTGGCAAGCACAAGGCCATTTACACTCCGCACGTTGATACCGGCGATTACATCGTCGTCACCAACGTCGACAAGATCACCGTTACCGGCAACAAAGCCGAAGACAAGAAGTACTACCGCCACTCCGGCTATCCCGGCGGTATCTACGAAACCAACTTCAAGAAATTGCAGCAGCGCTTCCCGGCCCGTACGCTGGAAGCCGCCGTCAAGGGCATGCTGCCGAAAGGTCCGCTGGGCTACGCCATGCTGAAAAAGCTTAAGTGCTACGCCGGCGACCAGCATCCGCACACCGCCCAGCAGCCGAAGGCTCTGGAAATCTAAGGGGTTTTCATCATGGCTGAAAGTTACTTCTACGGTACCGGCCGCCGCAAGAGCGCGGTGGCACGGGTTTTCATGAAACGCGGTTCCGGTGCCATCACCGTCAACGGCAAGCCGGTTGACGAGTTCTTCTCCCGTGAAACCGGTCGCATGATCGTGCGCCAGCCGCTGGCCTTGGTGGAACAGCTGGAAGGCTTCGACATCAAGGTTAACGTCACCGGTGGCGGTGAATCCGGGCAAGCTGGCGCGGTGCGCCACGGCATCACCCGCGCCCTGATCGAATTTGATGCGGCACTGAAGCCGGCGCTGTCGAAGGCCGGTTTCGTTACCCGCGACGCACGCGAAGTGGAACGGAAAAAAGTCGGTTTCCACAAGGCCCGTCGCCGCAAGCAGTTCTCGAAGCGTTGATTCGCCGCAGCAATTTGCCAGAAAAACCGCCTTTGGGCGGTTTTTTGTTTTTCCGCATCGCGTTATGATCGGAGCCCCACCGCTGCTCTCATCGAACGCATGCCCTATCCCGCCATCAGCCTGCGCCTGAAACGCTTCCGCCATCGCTTTGGCATCACTGCACCGCGCGTCGTCGTACGCACCGCCTACCCCCGCCATATCATCCTGGGTTTAGGCATTCTGGCGGCACTGCTCCTGGCCGCCGTTGTCTGGTCGCTCAACGAATACACCACCGGCAGCGGCCAGATCGGCGAACTGCAGCAGCGCCTGGCTCAACAACAAGAAGAGCTGGATTTATTGCGCGGATCGGTCGGCACCGGCAAGAACGCCGTCAATATCGAACGCGCCGCACAGCAACAACTAGTTGCCCGCATTGCCGCCCTGGAGGCCGAAAACGCTGCGCTGCGTGAAGACATGCTGATCTTTGAACGCCTGATTCCCGTGGTTGGCCAAGCTGCACAGGTGCGCGTCGAGAATTTCCGCGTTACCCAGGACAGTGCAGGCCCGAACCGTTACCGCTTCCGACTGCTGATCGCATTCCAACCTGCCCAGCGCGGCGATTTTTTCCGCGGCCGGTATCAGGTTACACTCGTCTACCGCAAGCCATCCGGAGAACGCGCAGAAATCCGCCACCCCTCCGAGCAGAACAACATCTTCGAAGTGCGCAATTTCCTGCGCCAGGAAGGCGTTATCGAACTTCCTGCCGATAGCACCCTACTGCACGCTCGCGCGCGCATCACCCGTGCCGGCAAGCTGGAGGCCGAACAGGAAATCCCGTTCGAGAAAGACAGTTAACACAAAAGGGAATCAGATGTTTGGAAACAAGAGTAAAGCCCCCGCTCCGGGCCGCATAGACAGCCTGATTGGTGCAGGCACCAGCATTGAGGGGACGGTCCGCTTCAGCGGCGGCCTGCGTGTTGACGGCGAAATCAAAGGGGCGGTTGAAGCAGTTCCCGGAAATGCGGCCACCCTTGTCGTCAGCGATCTGGCGCGCATCGAAGGGGCTGTTCACGTGTCACACCTCGTCCTCAACGGCACCATCTGCGGCCCGGTCAATGTTGACCAGACCCTGGAAATGCAGCCCAAGGCACGCATCATTGGCGACGTCTCCTATGCCAGTATCGAAATCCACCAGGGGGCTGTGATCGAAGGACGCCTGATCCATACCAAGCCCCAAGCGGAACCAAATAGCGCGACAACAGACCAAGACTAGTTTTTGCGATAATCCGACATACCCCAAGGAGATCACTCATGAGCACTGCTGAAAACATTGACCCCTTCGTCTTTACCGACAATGCCGCCAACAAGGTCAAGGAACTGATCGAAGAAGAAGGTAACCCGGCGCTGAAATTACGCGTCTTCGTCACCGGCGGCGGCTGCTCCGGTTTTCAGTATGGGTTCACCTTCGACGAAGAAGTGGCGGAAGACGACACCACCATGGAAAAGAATGGTGTCCAACTGCTGATCGACCCGATGAGCTACCAATATCTGGTCGGCGCCGAGATTGATTACACGGATGGTCTGGAAGGCTCCCAGTTCGTCATCCGCAACCCCAACGCCTCTTCAACCTGCGGCTGCGGTTCGTCCTTCTCGGTCTGACAGGCAGCAGGCCGCACCCCACGCCACCAAGGTGACCCGCGCAAACGGGCCACTGGTGCATCAACCTCCATCCAGCACACTCTCCGGGCATGTACGCACAGAACAACATTCACTTCAGACTTCTTGAAGACATTGCCCGGGAGCTGTCAGGGGAAGTCAACTTCCCGACCAGCATGGACGCGGCGATGATGGTGCGCAACACGCTGAAGGACCATAACGTCACGCTCGACAAAGTCGTTCTCGCCGTCAGCATGGAGCCCCTGATTGCCAGTAAATTGCTGCAACTGGCCAACTCGGTCACCTACAACCCGTCAGGCAAGATCATTTCCGATCTCGGAACTGCCGTACATCGCCTCGGTTTCGATACTGTACGTACGGTCTCTCTCGCCGTGGCCATGGACCAGATGCTGAAATCGCGCAACCTGGCCAAGTTCCAGGATCTGGCGCATCAGGTCTGGGCCCACTCGATTCACACCGCCGCAATTGCCCGCGTGCTCGCGCGCCGCCTCGGACGGGTCAGCCCCGACGACGCCATGATGGCTGGATTGGTGCACGATATCGGCATTTTTTACCTTCTCTACCGGGCTTCAGAGTATCCGGAATACATTGAAAACCGCCCTGCTGTCATCGAAATGCTGCAAGGCTGGCATGAAGGCATCGGCGAAAGTCTGCTGCACGCCCTCGGCATTCCCGAGCGTATCTGCGACGCCGTGCGCGATCATGAGCATCTACGCCAAGTAGACACCCCATGCACCGTCCGCGACGTACTCTATTTCGCCAATCTTCTTGGCGGCGACGACAATCAATGGCGCACTCCCGAGCAAAACGATGAAAAAAGCCAGGCGCAACGTAGCGCCGACCGTGAACGCTTCAAGGATCTGATCGCCGAAGCAGAGGAGGATATCGCCGCTGTGCGTGCCTCGCTGCATTTCCACGAATGAACGCTGCCGCCACACCGCCGGTTGCACTGGCCAAATCGCTCGTTTTCATTTTCGGCCTGATTCCTGCGCTACTCCTGTGGTGGAATTTCCGCCATGACCTCCTCGGGGCCGACCCCATCGCCACCGCACAACAGGAGAGCGGCCGCTGGGCACTCAATTTCCTGCTCCTCACCCTCTGCGTTTCGCCGCTGCGTACTCTGACCCAGCTGCATTGGCTACTGCGCCTGCGCCGCATGCTCGGCTTGTTTGCCTTTTTCTATGCCGCCTTGCACCTCTGGACATTCGCCGGACTGGACCATGCCTTTCGCGCCTACGACATGCTGCGCGCCATCGACCGGCAACCGTTGATCATTGCCGGCCTGGTAGCCCTCGTTCTCCTGCTGCCGCTGGCCGCGACCTCCAATCACTACGCCATAGCTCGCCTGGGAGGCCGCCGCTGGCAGGAATTACACCGTGCCATCTACCCCGCCGCCTTGCTTGCCTGTCAGCATTTCCTGGGCATGCGCGAACTTGCTGAGCTGCCCCTACCTCTGTCCTACAGCGTTTTCCTCGGCATCCTCTTGTGGTGGCGCATCCAGGAGCGGCGGCGCAAAGCACAGCCCCCGGCGCAAAGCGTAACCAAGCCGGTTCACTTCTATCGGCAAGAGCGCAAATAGGGCCAAGCTCGGCTGCCACCTGGCTTGGGCGTGTATTATGCTAGGGGATTAAGCCGCCCCCGACTTCGTGGTGGCCCAGCGAACCGGATCACACAATGCAAGCACGCACCCTCTTTTCCCCACGCAACCTTCTCGCCCTTTTGCTTGTTGGCGTCGCCGTAGCGTTGAGCCTCTTTCTCCAGTCCGGCGATAGGACTGACGGCCCACCCGAGCAGGAAGAAGACAGAAACGCAGCATTTACCATTCTGGAAGCCGCACATCGGGAATTTGACGGCGCTCCGGCCCTGGCGCTGTCATTCAGCCTGCCCCTTGATGCCCGCGCCCGCCCCGGTGAATTCATTCAGGTGCTGGAAATGCCGGCACGGCCCGAAGACCTCAAAAACACGAATGATGACGCGCCGTGGCACGATGAAGCGCAGGCACCTGCCGCCAGCGAAGTCAGCAGCGATGCCAAGGACACCCAGCTTGACGGCGGCAAAACGGTGCCCGGGGCCTGGGTCGTCGGCGAAAACCCTCGCCTGCTGTTCTTCCCGGGCATCAAGCCGCAGACACGTTATCTGATCCGCATCCAGGGCAACCTGGCCGCGCGCAACGGGAAAACCCTGGGTGCTGAACAACGTTACGCGATCCGTACCGCTGCGGTCACCCCGGCGTTTTACTTTGCCAGTCGCGGCATGGTCCTCCCCGCCGGACAAAATGGGGGGTTGCCGGTAACTACGGTGAATGTCCCGGAAGTGGATATCCAGTTCCTGAAGGTCAAGCCTGATTCACTCCCCGCCTTCCTCGACAAGGTCACACAAGGGAAATCAACGCCACGCACTGCGGATGAGGAAGAGTATTACGACGACTATGACCGTACCGATCTCAAAGGTGCAATCAACTCCTGGACGCTGGACCGCCTGCACACAATGACAACCAGTGTGTACGCCGGCCGCTTCAACACGGAACCCAAAGCCAACCGTCGTAGCGTCACCTTCATCCCGGTCGAAGACATTCCGGAACTACGTGAACCGGGCGTGTACATCGCCGTCATGACACAACCCAACCGTTTCCGCAGCGAGCAGCAAACCACCTACTTCTACATCAGCGATCTGGGCCTGCATCTACGCGATCATGCGGCGGGCAGTGCCGACGCCTTTGTCAGCTCACTCGTTGACGGCAAAGCCGTACGAGATGTGGACGTTTCCTGGCTGGACGCCGACGGCAAGGTTCTGGGGCAGGCCAGAACCGATGGCGATGGCCGGGCGGCATTTGCTGAACGTCCGCACAACGCTCGCATCGTTATCGCCCGCAAGGGCGAACAACTTTCGCTGATCGCCCTCAAGGAACCCGCACTCGATCTCTCTGAATTCGATACAGCCGGGCTGGTCTCTTCTCCCATTCGCCTCTTCGCCTACAGCGGCCGTGATCTCTATCGCCCTGGCGAAAGCTTCGCCGTTTCTGTATTGGCTCGCGACACCGATGGCCACCCGGTTCCGGCGCAACCGATCCAGGCCCTGCTGCGCCGACCGGATGGCAAGGCCCAATGGACCACCAACTGGTCGCCCAGCAAGGCATTCTCTGGCCACTACCAGCAGCAGATCGATCTGCCCGCCGATGCCGCCACCGGCACCTGGCGCCTGGAACTGCGCGGCGACCCCGCTGCCAGACACGCCAGCAGCAGCCTGAATTTCAATGTCGAGGAATTCCTTCCTGAGCGCATGAAGCTTGATCCCGGCCCCAGCAGCGGCACCCTGACTGCTGGGGCCAACTGGCAGCTGGCGGTTCAGGGCACTTACCTGTACGGCGCCCCCACCGCCGGCAACCGCCTGCTCGGCGTCGTCAACACCACCCCCAATCCGCAGGCACTCCCCGGCAAACTTCCCGGTTTCATTTTTGGCGACGCTGACGAAGCCACCGTGCGCCAGCGCCAGGAACTGGAAGAAATCGCCCTTGACGCGCAAGGCAAGGCACAACTGGAGGTTGACCTGTCCTCCCTGGACAACCGCCGCTCACCATTCACCGTCCGCGCCACACTCAGTTTGCTTGAAAGCGGTGGCCGCCCGGTCATCCGCAGCGTCGAGCGCACCTGGTGGCCGGCTCCGGCACTGGTCGGCCTGCGCCCACTGTTCAAGGGCGAATATGCACGGGAAAACTCCAGCGTTGAATTTGAAGCCGTACTGGCCGACGCACAAGGCAGGCTGCACGCAGCAAAAGCCCTACCCGTCCGCATTTTCCGAGAAAACCGCGACTGGTACTGGCGTTTCGACGATCAACGGGGCTGGCACTCCGGTTTTACTGAAACAGACGAACTGGTGGCCAGCAGCACGGTGGACATTCCCGCGGGCGGCCGCGGCAAACTACTGTTCCCCGTAAAACACGGCCGCTACCGGGTGGAAGTCCTGAATCCGGAAACACAACTCGTCAGCCGTTACCGTTTCTACGCCGGCTGGTTTGCCAAGGATGACGAATCACAGGGCGTGCGCCCGGACCGGGTTGCGCTGAAATTCGACAAAGCCAACTACCGGGAAGGCGAAACCGCGCGCCTGACACTGACCCCGCCACATGCCGGCGAAGCCCTGATTACAGTTGAAGGCGACCGGCTGCTGTGGTCGAAACGCATCCAGGTCGGTAGCGGCGATACACGCATCGATCTGCCGATCGCTCCGGACTGGAAACGGCATGACCTCTACGTCACCGCCATGGTCCTGCGCCCGGGCAACAGCGGCAGCAAAATCACCCCAGCCCGCGCCCTGGGCATCGCTTATCTGCCCCTGAGCCGTGATGAGCGCAGGCTGACGGTCAGCCTCGATGCACCGAAAAAAATGGAACCGGACCGCCCGCTCAAGGTGAAGATCAAAGTCCCGGAAGCAAAAGGCCATCCGGCCATGGTGACTCTCTCCGCGGTCGACTCCGGCATTCTCGGCATTACCGGGTTCAAAAGCCCGGACCCCTTCGCCTTCTTTTTTGCCAAGTTGCGCTACGGTCAGGATCTGTACGATGTCTACGGTCGCTTGATCGAAAAGATGGCCGGCCGGAAAGGCAAGCTGAAGTGGGGTGGAGACGCAGCACCGAGCGCCACCCGCAGCCTGCCGAAGAAAGTCCGCCTGGTGGACCTGTTCAGCGGTCCGGTCGCCCTCGATGCCAATGGCGAGGCCGAAATCAGCCTGCCCGTTCCCGATTTCAACGGCAAGCTGCGCCTGATGGCCGTCGCCAGCAGCGCCGGACGCTTCGGCATGCAGGAAACCGAGGTCACCATCGCCGCACCGCTGGTCGTGGAACTCGCCACACCGCGTTTCCTTTCGATCGGTGACGCTGCCCTGCTGGCGCTCGACGTGCACAATCTGGCAGGAAGCGCGCAGGAGATCAGCATCCAGGTCAGCAACACGGACGGCCTGCTGCTCCGCAACCCGACGCAAAAGGTCACGCTGCAGGATCAGGAAAAACGCATTCTCCGCATCCCGCTGGAAGCCGGTTCAGCACACGGCCTGACCGAGGTTCAGGTCCGCATCGACAGCCCACGCAGCACGCTGACACGCACGTTCCCGCTGCAGGTGCAAGCGCCGACGCCCCGGCAAACCCTGAGCCGTCGCTACATCATTGAACCCGGCGCCAGCCTTGACATCAGGGAAAGTGACCTGGGTGGCTTCCTGCCGCAGACTGCCAACGCCAATCTGACGCTTTCCGACAAACCACCCATTGATGTCCGTAGCGCCGTCCGTGGCCTGCTCACCTATCCTTATGGCTGCGTCGAGCAAACCACCAGCACGGCCTATCCGCACCTCTTCATTGATGAAGAGGCCGCCCGGAAATTCGACCTCAAAGTCTATAGTCCGGCCCAGCGGGCAGCCATGCTCGACACCTCGATTGCCCGCCTGGCCGGCATGCAGGCGCCTAACGGCGGCTTCAGCCTGTGGGGCAACCATGGCGAGTACGAATACTGGCTCTCCGCCTACGTCACCCATTTCCTGAACGACGCGCGCGAACAGGGCTTCGCCGTACCCGCGGAGATGGAGAAAAAAGCGCTCGAATTTCTGCTCAAGGGTCTGCAGGAAGGCGTCGCCACTCTGCCGCGTGGCCCTCTCCGCTATAACCGCAACCGTACCTGGAGCGACTGGCGCTATGCCGGCTCCGGCCGCTTCGGTGTGCTCGCTTATGGCGCCTACGTGCTGGCACTGCATGGCCGCGCCCCGCTCGCCACTCTGCGCCAACTGGCTGAATCAAGTGAGCAGTCACACTCAGGACTAGCCCTGGTTCACCTGGGATTAGCCCTGAAACTGATGGGGGACGAGCCCCGCAGCCAAGCCAGCATCGACGCCGCTTTGAAGAAACCACGCGACAACCGCTACTGGTGGGGAGATTACGGCAGCACCCTGCGTGACTCGGCACTGATGTACGTCCTGCTCAAGAAGCACAAACTGGCACCGGAAGGACTCAACGCCCTGATCGACGTTGCCGCAGGCGAGCTGGAAAAAAACCGTTACCTCAGCACCCAGGAAAGGATGGCCGCTTTCCTGCTGGGACAGGACTTTGCCCGTAGCGACGGCAATGGCTGGCAAGCCAGCCTGATGCAGGGCAAGAGCAGCCAGACCCTGAGTGGCAAAGGCATGCAATTCATGGCCATCGAAAATACGGCCCTGACGCGCGGCATCAAACTCACCAATAGCGACACCTCACGCCTGTTCGTTTCACTCGAATTAACCGGCAATCCAGCCAAGCCGCCCCCAATGCGCAGCGATGCTTTCGCCCTCAAGCGCAGCTGGTACACCGCTGACGGCAAGCCGCTTGGCGAGCGCCCCCTGCGCGTTGGGGAAAGCCTCCTGCTCCGACTGGAAGTGACAACCCATGGTGACTACGCCAACGCCATGATCGTGGACTACATTCCTGCCGGTATCGAGATCGAGAATACGAACATCATCCAGAGCGAGCAGAATGAACTGCGCATCGACAACATCTCCGTGAGCCACGCGATGCAGGACGCCCGAATCAAGCACGTCGAGTTCCGTGATGACCGCTTCGTAGTTGCCGCACGCCTGCCCCCCGGCACGACCCATTTCTTCTATCGGGCACGGGTGGTGACGCCAGGGCGTTTCATCGTCCCCCCCTCCTACGCCGAGGACATGTACCAACCGGCAATCTATGGCCTGAGCATGGAGAAGGAAAGCATCCGCATCAGCGATGGCGAGAAACATTGATGCGTTAGCAGGCGTTGCGCCAGACAGCCAAGACAAGGGGCGATTACCGTGCGACCCCGCACACTGACCTACGCACGCTGGCTGCTGGCGGCCTTGCTGGCAGGCCTGCTGTGCGCTGACCTACTGTTCCCCCTGCCGCAGGCCCAACTGGAACAGCGCGGCGTACAGCTGGTCCTGGCCCGTGATGGCACGCCGTTACGTGCTTTTCCGGACGCCCGCCACGTCTGGCGGCATCCGGTGCGACTGGAAGAGGTGTCCCCACGCTATATCGACGCCGTACTCGCCTACGAGGATCGCTTCTTCTACTGGCACTTCGGCATCAACCCGGTGGCCCTGCTCCGTGCCAGCGGCCAGTGGCTGCGGCATGGAGAAATCGTGTCCGGCGGTTCGACCCTGAGCATGCAGGTGGCGCGCATGCTCACCCCCATTCCGCGTAGCGTCAGCGGCAAGCTGCTGCAGATTTTCCGCGCTGTGCAACTGGAACTCCATCTCTCCAAAAGAGAAATTCTCGAGCTTTACCTGGCACACGCCCCCATGGGCGGGGTGCTGGAAGGGGTTGAAGCGGCCAGCCGCGCCTATCTCGGCAAACCCTCGCTGTCCCTCTCGCACGGCGAGGCGGCCCTGCTCGCGGTGCTGCCGCAAGCACCGTCGCGGCTGCGCCCTGACCGCTACCCGCGGGCGGCCCAAGCGGCCCGGGATAAAGTACTGCAGCGTCTGGCCTCGCACTGGGGCGAGCGCGTCATTGCCGATGCCCGGATGGAGCCGGTCATCGCACAGGCCGTCCGCGAACCGCTGCTGGCGCCGCTGTTCGCCGAGCGCATGCGGCGGCGCCACCCCGGCACGCCACGCATCGAGAGCACGCTTGATGCCACAACACAAAACCTGCTCGAACAACTGCTTGCCGGTCGACTGGCCGTCCTGCCTCCGCGCGTATCCCTGGCAGCGCTGATCGTTGATAACAGCAGCATGGAAGTGCGCGCCTACGCCGGCTCCGCAGACTTCTCCGACAATGCCCGCTTTGCCCATGTCGACATGGTGCAGGCGCGGCGCTCACCGGGCTCCACGCTTAAACCTTTCCTCTACGGCATGGCGCTCGATGCTGGCCTGATCCATTCCGAGTCGCTACTTGCTGATGTCCCGCAATCCTTCGACGGCTACCAGCCAGGCAACTTCCAGGCGGATTTTTCCGGCCCGGTGAGCGTCACCGAAGCCTTGCGCCAATCACTGAATGTGCCCGCCGTCGAAGTGCTCTCCCAACTCGGTGCGCACAATTTCACCACAGCACTACGTGCTGGCGGCTTGAAGCTCGATCTACCCCAAGGCGCGGAAGCCAATCTCTCGGTCATCCTGGGCGGCGCAGCCACCAGCCTGGAAGATCTGGTCGGCGCCTATCGTGCCCTGGCGGCACAAGGACTCGCGGCCCGCCCCCGTTATCATGCCAGTGAGCCGCTGCAGGAAACGCGCCTGCTCAGCCCCGGTGCCGCCTTCATCATCCGTGACCTGCTTGAAACCGGGGGACCACTGGGACGACACGTTGATAGCAGCGTCGCGTCCCGCCGTGGTCTTGCCTGGAAAACCGGCACCAGCTTCGGTTTCCGCGACGCCTGGGCCATTGGTGTGAATGATCGCTACAGTATTGGCGTCTGGGTCGGACGCCCGGATGGCACCCCCAATCCCGGATTCTTCGGCGCGAACATCGCGGCCCCGCTCCTCGTGGATATTTTTACCGCACTCGACCTGCCTGCCGCCGTTGAGCGCCGCCCCCCCGCATCCGTCACTGCCGCCCGCATCTGCTGGCCGCTCGGCCTCCGCAGCAGCGACACGCCGCCCGCACTATGCCACCAGGAACGCACAGCCTGGCTGCTCAATGCCGTGGCGCCACCAACCTTCCCTGACCGTCTGCGTCCTGGGCCGGCGCGCCAGAGCATCTACATCGACGCCCGGAGCGGCTTGCGTATTCGGCCGGACTGCCACACCGGCGCGGCGCGGCCGCAGCTTATCGCGCGTTGGCCAACCGCTCTCGAACCCTGGCTGAATTCAGCAACACGCCAGCGCGCCCTGCCTCCCGCCTGGTCGCCGACCTGCGGGCACGACCGGAGCAGCAGTAATCAACTGAAAATCTTCGGCCTCACCCCTGGAGAAATTCTGCACCGCAGTTCTGCTGGCAGCCCACCTCGCCTGCGCCTGGAGGCGCGTGGAGGACAAGGGGAGAAGTTCTGGCTGGTCAATGGCACACAGATCGGGCACAGCGCCGCCGGCAAAAGCTTTCTGCACACATTTTCCAGCCCGGGACGTTACCGTGTCACCGTCCTCGACGAATCCGGCCACTACGACAGCGTGGACATCAGTGTGCAATGAGTCCAAGTGGTCAGCGTGCTTCCCTGGGCATGAAACGGATGACCTTGTCTGAGCCCTGCGTGCCGCGACTGGCGACTGCCTTCCCTTCACCTTTCCAGGCATGACCGTAGACCACTTCGAAAGTCGCCGGCAGTTTGCCGTCCTTACGCAAGCTGTCGTAGGCCGCCCTCACTTCGCTCAGACGCCGTGGCGTCAGAATCCCTTGCCGGCGGGCCAGCATGGCACAGGACGAACCGGCAGCACGCAGATCGGCAAACAGCGCATCAAGCGTGTCGTAGGTCAGGGTGATGGTTTCCATGTCCACCACCGGATCGGCAAAACCGGCCTCAAGCAACATATCGCCCAGATCATGCATGTCGGTAAATCGCTGGGTGTGCGCATCGCCATCGGCAAAGGCAGCCCGCAGTTCGCGCAAGGTATCCGGCCCCAAGGTCGAAAACATGAACAGCCCCCCACTGGACAGGCTGCGCTGTGCTTCGCGAAATGCCGGCAGGGGATGATCCAGCCAGTGCAACAGCAGGTTGGACCAGATCAAGTCGAAACTCGCCTCCCGGAATGGCAGCATTTGCGCATCCGCCTGCACCGGCACCGGCCCCGGTGCGGTTCGCCCCAGCCAGCGCCGCCAGCCAGCGGGTTCTTGTGCCATGCCCTGCAGCATGGGTGCGACCAGATCCAGGGCGTGCAGCCGTGCGGTGGGATAACGCGCCTGCAGTGCGGCAAAGCTGCCGCCGCGACTACAGCCCAGATCAAGAATGCGCTGCGGGGTCAGCCGCACATAATCGAGCCGCTCGGCCATGCGCCGATCGATTTCGCGGGCTAGAAAATCCCCCGCCGGGTAATTCGCGGCCGCCCGCGCAAACCGCCGTGCTACCTGGCGACGGTCAACAAACGGTGTCGCTGCAGGCCCGGTGTTCACACTGCGCGCAAGCCCAGGCGGGCGAACAGCGCGTCGTCGCGGTCGGCTTCCGGATTACCGGTCGTCAGCAGATGGTCGCCATAGAACATCGAATTGGCGCCCGCCAGGAAACACAGCGCCTGCAATTCATCGCTCATGGCCTGACGCCCAGCCGACAAGCGTACCCAGGAAGTCGGCATGCAGATGCGGGCAGCGGCAATCGTGCGCACGAATTCGAACGGATCGAGCGCCGGTACGTCGGCCAGCGGCGTCCCAGGAATCGGCACCAGATTGTTGATTGGTACCGATTCCGGCGGTGTCGGCAGGTTTGCCAGCTGGACGATCAGGGCAGCGCGGTTCTTGCGCGTTTCCCCCATGCCGATGATGCCGCCGGAGCAGACGTTGATTCCGGCATCGCGGACCTGGTCGAGTGTATCCAGTCGATCGTCGTGGCTGTGCGACTTGATCACCTGACCGTAGAACTCCTTGTCGGTATCCAGATTGTGATTGTAGTAGTCGAGACCGGCTTCTTTCAGCTTCTGCGCCTGCCCGTCCTTGAGCATGCCCAGAGTGACGCAGGTCTGCATACCCAGCGCCTTCACTTCGCGCACCATCTCCATGACGCGCTCCAGATCCTGCTCCTTCGGCCCTCGCCAGGCAGCTCCCATGCAGAAGCGCGAGGCGCCTTTCTCCTTGGCCTGGCGCGCTGCGGCCACCACTTCATCAACCGGCATCAGGCGTTCGCGGCCCAGCTCGGTATCGTATCGGGCCGATTGTGAGCAATAGCTGCAATCCTCCGAACACCCCCCCGTCTTCACCGACAACAGCGTTGAACGCTGGATGTCATTGGCATTAAAATGCGCGCGATGCACTTGCTGCGCACGAAACAGCAGGTCCATCAGCGGCAGATCGTACAGGGCCAGCACCTCGGACACTGTCCAGCGATGGACAGGCAAGGGAGCGGCTGGTGAATCAGTCGTGGCAAGGGCGGGGTTAGACATGGAATATCCTGAAGAAAATACAAAAAAGCCGCAGACGGGCGGCAGTAATTATGGATTATCCGAAGCCACCGGCGACAAGTCAATTTTAGCAGCCTCCACCCGGGTCACAGCGAGCCATGTGCCGAACAAGAGATGGCATCATGACCACTGGCAACGCACGCTTTCCTGGCTCAGGCAGAGACTGTCGAACTGCGCTGAGCTATTGCCCAGCCACTGTCTTCTATGCCACACCCGCAGTCGGGCACAAATCATCTGCCCCGCCTGCAGCAGTGATCTGCCGCCGCTACCAGCGCCGCACTGCCCACAGTGCCTGGAAAATACCACTTTCGGCGAGCGCTGCGGGCGCTGTCTGGCCCACCCGCCTTTCTTTGATGGCGTATTCGCTGCCTACGCTTATGATTTTCCGGTCGATAAACTGATTCATTCCTTCAAATATGGCCAGCAGCTTGCCCTCTCCGGCTGGTTTGCCGCCCAACTCACCCGCCTGCTCAGACCTTGGCACCGCGAATACGACTGGAACCGCATCATGCCGGTACCCTTACACCGTGAGCGCCTGCGCGAACGCGGTTTCAACCAGACGCTGGAAATTGCCCGCCCGCTGGCCAAAGCACTGGCCATCCCGTGCGACAGCCGCGGCCTGAGCCGTATCCGGGGCGGCGCCCCGCAGGCCTCACTGCCACTACAGGAACGCTTGCGCCACTTGCATGGCGCCTTTTCCTGCCGGCAGGATTACCGGCAACAGCGCGTCCTGCTGCTGGACGATGTACTCACCAGCGGCAGCACCACCAGCGAGTGTGCTCGCGTACTCAAGCTGCACGGCGCCGAGAGCGTGCATGTCGCGGTGATCGCACGTGCCTTGCGCCACTGATTCCGTGCTTTAATCGCGCCTTTTCCGCCATGTTTGCCGTCGTCCTTTACCAGC
Source organism: Azonexus hydrophilus (assembly GCF_905120355.1). Classification (GTDB taxonomy): domain Bacteria; phylum Pseudomonadota; class Gammaproteobacteria; order Burkholderiales; family Rhodocyclaceae; genus Azonexus. The sequence continues at coordinate 193,183 of NZ_CAJHOB010000003.1, forward strand.
CGGAAATACCCCCCAACACCGGCAATATCATCCGCATGTGCGCCAACACCGGGGCTGAACTGCATCTGGTCGAGCCCCTGGGTTTCGACCTCGATGACAAGCACCTGCGCCGCGCCGGCCTCGACTATCACGAATACACCCGTCTCACCCGCCACGCCGACTGGCAGACCTGCTGCCAGGCACTGGCTGGTCGGCGCATGTTTGCACTGACCACCCAGGGCAGTCGCTCACTTTTTTCGGTGGCCTTCCAGCCGGGAGACGTATTCGTTTTCGGCCAGGAAACGGCGGGCCTGCCGCCTTCCATCCGCGAACAGTTTCCGCTGGAGCAGCGCCTGCGCCTACCCATGCGCGCTGGCCAACGCAGTCTGAACCTGTCCAATGCCGCCGCAGTCAGTATTTTTGAGGCTTGGCGGCAGTGCGATTTCACTGGCGCCGCCCCTGGCGCGTGACCTCGCACGCGCCAGCCTCTGACACGCTATGCCATTTCTTCCCTGGCCTGGCGTGCCATCAATTGTTCGAGTGCCTGTCCAGCGGTCAACTCCCCCGCCAGCACGGCCGCGACAGCGCTGCTGATGGGCATGTCCACACCGTGCTCGCTCGCCAGTCGCGCCGTTTCGCGCGCGGTATAGACGCCTTCAGCGACGTGCCCGAGTTCATCGAGTATCGTCGTCAGTGACTTGCCTTCAGCCAAAGCCAAGCCAACGCGCCGATTGCGCGACAGGTCGCCGGTACACGTCAGCACCAGGTCGCCCATGCCCGCCAGTCCGAGAAAGGTTTCGCGCTGCGCCCCCAGTGCCACACCGAGACGGGCGATTTCCGCCAGCCCGCGGGTCAGTAACGCAGCGCGGGCATTCAACCCCAGGCCCAGACCATCACAGACCCCGGTCGCAATGGCCAGTACGTTCTTGACCGCCCCACCCACCTCAACACCCACCAAATCGTCATTGGCGTAGATGCGCAGACGTTTGCCATGCAAGGCCAGTGCGGTCTGCCGGGCAAAATCCGGCTGATTGGCAGCCAGGGCCACGGCCGTCGGCTGCCCGGCTGCGACTTCCTCGGCAAAACTTGGACCAGAGAGTGCGCCACAGACACGTTCCGGGCCCAGCACCTCGCGCACCACCTGATGCGCCAGCAAGCCACTACCTGCCTCGAACCCCTTGCAGACCCAGAGCACGGGCAATTGGCACCCCACCGCCCGCAGATGTTCCAACGTTGGCCGCAACCCTGCCATGGGCGTGGCCACCAGGACCACTTCCGCCCCGGCCAGCGCGCTCGCAAACTCGGTTGCAACCTGCACCGACGACGGCAGGAAATAGCCCGGAAAGAAACGACGATTCTCCCGCTGCAGCAGCAGATCCGCCGCCACATCGGTTTCACGCGACCACAGGGTGACCGCATTGTGCTCGGCAAAAGCGATCGCCAGCGCGGTTCCCCAGGCGCCGGCACCAAGGATGGCAAGTTTCATAAGCCCCAGATCTGATGAGCACGCACGAAACCCGTGGCTCCGTCGCGATGTTTGACCTGCACCCAGCCAGGCGCAGCGGCGGCAACAAAATCGAGTACCACCCACTTGCCACATTCGATCAGCACCGGCGCCTCCTCGCGTGCCTCGCTGCGCAAGGGCGTCTGAGCTGCGGTAACGATCACCGTCCGGCGAGGGGCAAGCTGCCCGGCTTCGATCCAGGCCAGCGTACCTTCCGCATCGCGCACCTTGATCCAGCCATCCAGCTTGACCACCGCCTCCACGGGGGTTTGTGCCTTGATCAGGTAAAGCTTCTTCGCCTGCAGCGAAGGCGCGTCGTAGAGAATCGCCGCCGGCACTCCGACCGAGCGGTAATCCACCGCCCCCGCCCAGGGCGCAAAGAAGCACAGGCTCAGGGCCAGGGCACGCAGGCGTAGCGTACTCATTGCAGCGAATCGCTGCCTTCTGCCGTCTGGCTTTCCTGCAGGCGCTGCATATACATTGCCTCGAAATTCACCGGTTGCAGCACGATCGGCTGGAAGCCGGCGCGCGTCACCGAATCGGCCACCGCTTCGCGGGCGTAAGGAAAGAGGATGTTGGCGCAGGCCACCATGATGAGCGCTTCCAGCTGCTCTTCCGGCACATTTTGAATGCGGAAAATGCCCGCCTGGCCCACTTCCACCAGGAACACCGTCTTATCGCCGAGCTTGGCGGTGACAGTCACCGTCAGCACGACCTCGAACACCCCGTCAGCCACACCGCGGCCGCTGGTATTCAGGCCAATTTCCACCTGCGGGCTATCCTGTTCGAGAAAAATTTCCGGTGCGTTCGGCACTTCTACCGACAGGTCGCGCACATAAAGTTTTTCAATCCCGAAAACCGGCGTTTCCTGAGCGGTGGTGTTCTGTTCGTTGTTTTCCATGTGACTCTTTCCTAGATTCCGTACGTTAAATTATTCAGCCTCACCCGCCAGCAGTGGGCGCAACTTGCCTGCACCATCCAGGGCAATCAGATCATCGCAGCCCCCGACATGGGTATCGCCGATATAAATCTGCGGCACGGTACGCCGCCCGGTACGCTGCATCATTTCCTCGCGGCGCTCGGGCTCGAGATCGACGCGCACCTCTTCGATCTGGGTCACGCCGCGCGCTGCCAGCAGTTGTTTGGCACGAATGCAATAAGGGCACACGGCCGTGGTGTACATCAGGACTGCCTGTGTCATTTCTTTTTACCTCCCTTGACCAGCGGATAATTGGCCGCAGCCCAGGCATCGACACCACCGCTGAGGTTGTACAGCTGTTCGAAACCTGCTTTTTTCAGAATCGAGCAGGCCCGTCCCGAACGCATGCCTGAGGTACAGCAGACGATCAGGGGTTTCCCTTTACCGCTTTCCAGTTCCGGCAAGCGCTCAGCCAGCTGACTGACCGGGATGTGCAGCGCATTGGGCAAGCTGCCGCTGGCCAGTTCGCTGCTTTCACGCACATCGAGGATCCGCGCATCTTCGCGATTGATGAGCAAGGTTGCTTCGCCGGGATTGACCGCCTGGCCTACCGAACGGAAAAAAAGCGGCCACAACAAACCGAGGCCACTGACGACGACAATCCCGATGAGCAAGATATTCTGGTTAACAAAATCCATTGGCATGCGTTACGACTCCACTCCACAAAAGACTTCGCGCATCATGCCGATGAGCTGCAGGGTGCGCTGGTCGCCCACCCGATAAAAAACCCGGTTGGCATCCTTGCGCGTCAGCAACACCCCTTTTTCGCGCAGAATGGCCAGATGCTGGGAAATATTGCTTTGCGACGTACCCACGGTATCGACGATATCCTGCACGCAGGCTTCCTGGTCTCCGATCACGCACAGTATCTTCAAGCGCAGGGGATGCGCGATCGCCTTGAGCGCACGCGCTGCAGTCTCAATGTGCTCCTGCTTGTCGATCAGGTTGACGGAAGAAATAACGCCCATGAAAACCTCGTTTCAGTTGAACGGTTGATTATAGAATAAGCCTTGCCAGAACAAGAACCCAATGTGGACCTTCCCCATGTCGTTTTTTTATCAGCGCATGCCCGCCCGGCCCTGGGTGCAGTCGCTCGCGCTGCTGATTTTTTTCGCACTGACCGTTTCTCCTGCCAGCGCACAGAAATCGACCAGTGCCCCGGAAATTGCGGAAAAACGCGCCGATCTCGACGGCTTGCGCCAACGTATCGACAGCCTGCGCAAAGAATTGAGCAGCAACGAAGGCACACGCGCCGATGCCGCTGACCGCCTGCGCGAATCCGAACGACAGATTTCCCGTCTGCAGCGCCAGCTGCACGATCTCGGCAGTCAGCGCAGCCACCTGCAAAGCCAGCTGACCGCACTGGAAACACAATCGCGCACCCTGGCAGGCACGCTGGCCCAGCAGCAGACCCAGCTCGAGCAATTGCTCTACCGTCAGTATCTGCGCGGCGATCCAGACTCCCTGCAACTTCTGCTCAACGGCGACGACCCCAACCAAATGGCGCGCGACCTGCACTACCTGTCAGCCATTGCCACCGCCCGCAGCGAGCTGATGGGAGAAATCCGGCAGACCATCCAGCAGAAAAAAACGCTCGCGGCACAAACCCGGGAGCGCAGCAGCGAACTGGCTGAAGTGGAAAGTGAGCAACGTAAGCAGCACAGCGAGCTCGACAAGGAGCGTCAGGCTCACAAAGCCTTGTATGCCGAAATTTCTGACAAAGTACGCAGCCAACGGCGCGAAATTGGCGCTCTGCAGCGGGACGAAAAACGCATGAGCCAACTGGTTGAACGCCTGTCCCGTATCCTGGCGCAACAAGCCGCTGCGGCCCGCGCTGCCGAGGCGCAGCGCCGCAAGCAGATGGAGGAAGCAGCACGCAGGGCGGCGGCAGGAAAGCCCCCTGCACCCAGCAGTGAAAAACCGGGCCGCGAACCGGAAAACCAATATGTGCCGGCACCCAGCGATGGAAGTTTCGCCAAGCTCAAGGGTAAGCTGCGCCTCCCCGTTCAGGGCACGGTCAGCGGCCGCTTTGGTGGCGCCCGCGAAGGCGGCGGACAATGGCGAGGCGTATTCATCCGTGCAGGCAACGGCAGCCCGGTCAGGGCCATCGCCAAAGGCCGCGTGGTTTTCGCCGAGTGGATGCGTGGTTTCGGCAATCTCCTCATCATCGATCACGGCGACGCCTATCTGTCGATCTACGGCAATAATGAAGCACTATTGAAACAGGTCGGACAAGCCGTGCAAGGCGGCGATACCGTCGCCACCGTCGGCAATACCGGGGGCAACCCGGAATCGGGTTTATACTTTGAAATCCGCCGTCAAGGCCAACCTATCGACCCCCTATCCTGGGCTACGTTGAAATGAGCAAATTGAAAACCTGGAGCCTCGCCCTGGGCGGCTTTATCGCCGGTGCCCTGATCACCCTGCAAATACCGGCTTTCGCCCAGAAGGACGCCACCAGCAGACTGCCGATTGACGACCTGCGCACCTTCGCTGAGGTCTATAGCGCCATCAAGCAGGGCTATGTCGAACCGGTTGAAGACAAAAAGATGATCGCCAACGCGATTTCCGGCCTGCTCTCCAATCTTGACCCCCACTCCTCGTACCTCGACGCCGACTCCTTCAAGGACCTGCAGGTGGGCACGCAAGGCGAATTCGGCGGGCTGGGCATCGAGGTCGGCATGGAAGACGGCTTGGTCAAGGTGGTTTCGCCAATCGAGGATACGCCGGCTTATCGCGCCGGCGTCAAATCCGGCGACCTGATTTTCAAGCTCGACGACACCCTGGTCAAAGGCATGAGCCTGTCCGATGCCGTCAAGAAAATGCGCGGCAAACCCAAAACCTCGATCCGCCTGAGCATTCTGCGCAAAGGCGAGAGCAAGCCGATCGAACTCACCCTGACGCGCGAAATCATCAAGGTTCAAAGCGTCAAATCGAAAATCGTCGAACCCGGTTACGGCTGGGTCCGCATCACCCAGTTCCAGGAAACCACCATTGCCGACCTGGCCAAGCACCTCAACTCCCTGTACAAGGAAGGCGACCTGAAGGGCCTGGTACTGGATCTACGCAACGATCCGGGCGGTCTGCTCAACGGCGCCATCGGCGTTTCGGCGGCGTTCCTGCCGCCGGACGTGAAAGTCGTTTCCACTGACGGCCGCACGCCCGACGCCAAACAGGAATTCCTCTCCCGCCCCAGCGACTACCTGCGTGGCACGCGCGAAGACCCGCTCAGCAAGTTGCCGGTCGGCATCAAGAAAGTGCCAATGGTGGTTCTGGTCAATGGCGGTTCAGCCTCCGCATCGGAAATCGTGGCCGGCGCCCTGCAAGATCACAACCGCGCCGCCATCGTCGGCACCCAGACCTTTGGCAAAGGCTCGGTGCAATCCGTACTGCCGCTGCCGAACAACACCGCCATCAAACTCACCACGGCCCGCTACTTCACCCCATCCGGCCGCTCCATTCAGGCCAAAGGCATCACCCCGGACATCGTCGTTGAAGAAACCCCCAACGGCACCAATGGTCCTCGTATTCGTGAAGCGGATCTGGAGCGGCACCTGGAAGACAAGGCCGAGCCGGGCAAGGACAGCAAGCCCGCCGCCGCAGCGAAACCCGCCGCTAAAGGTGAAAAAGACAACAAGGACGCCGCCAAGAATTCAACCAAGGATGAAGATGACCTGCCGAGCGCCCGCCTGGAATATGCCAGCAAGGACGACTACCAGTTCCAGCAGGCACTCAACATCCTCAAGGCCACGCAGATCATGCAGGGCAAGCGGCAACCATAAGCCGGGATGGATGACCCGCAGCTGCTGCGCTACAGCCGGCACATCCTGCTCGATGCGCTGGGCGTCGAAGGCCAGCAGCGCATCCTGGCCGGGCGAGTGCTCATCGTCGGCGCCGGCGGCCTCGGCTCACCGGCGGCGCTTTATCTGGCGGCCGCCGGTGTCGGGCAGATCGTACTGGCGGACCACGACACGGTCGACCTGACCAATCTGCAACGCCAGATCCTGCATCGCGACAACCGCATCGGCATGAACAAGGCCTTGTCGGGGCAAATCACCCTGGCCGAAATCAACCCGGAGGTCAGCGTCATCCCCCTGCCGGAACGCCTCGATACCGCTCGACTCGAGGAACTGACAGCCGCGGTCGATATCGTGCTGGATTGCAGCGACAACTTTGCCACCCGGCATGCCATCAACCGCGCTTGCGTACGCCTGAAACGCCCCCTGGTGTCCGGCGCGGCCATCCGCTTTGACGGCCAGGTCAGCGTCTACACCCTGGATCGGGCCGAAGCACCCTGCTATCACTGCCTGTTTCCGGAAGCCGACGACGTGGAAGAAACCCGTTGTGCTGTAACGGGCGTGTTTGCACCGCTCACCGGCATCGTCGGCAGCATGCAGGCGGCCGAAGCCCTGAAACTGCTGGCGGGTATCGGCCGGCCCCTGAATGGCCGCCTGCTGCTGATCGACAGTCTCGACATGCAGTGGCGCAGCAGCCGCTTCAACCGCGATCCATCCTGTGCGGTCTGCGGCAAACCCGGTTAAAGCGGGCGGGCGCGCAGGAAAATATCTGGCCCGATCTTGCGCAGGTCAATCACATCGAGCCGGCGCTGCCCGGCGAGTTCACTGAGCTCCGGCAGGCGGCACAAGCCCAGCGCCTGATCGCCGAGCAACGTGGGGGCGAGATAGATCAGCACTTCGTCCACCAGGCCGGCCTGCAGCAAGGCGCCATTGAGCCCTGCCCCGGCTTCCACATGCACTTCGTTACAACCGCGCGCAGCCAGTGCCTGCAGCAGTGCAGGCAGATCGACACGACCCGGGTCGCCCGGCAACTGCAGAATTTCGCCCCCCGCGGCGCGCAACCGTTCCGCGCGCACGGCGTCGGCCTGCGCCGCCACCAGCAGAGCCCCCCCTCGCAGCAGCTTGGCCGACGGCGGCGTTTCCAGACGTGCATCGAGCACGACCCGCAACGGCTGCCGTTCCGTATCGACGGCACGCACGGTCAAACTGGGATCATCCGCCAGCACTGTGCCACTGCCGGTAAGGATGGCGCAGGCCCGGGCACGCCAACGATGCCCGTCGGCACGCGCCGCCGGCCCGGTGATCCACTGACTGGCACCATTCAGCAGCGCGGTCTTGCCATCCAGACTGGCGGCCATTTTCACTCGCAGCCAGGGCCGCCCCCGCCGCATGCGCGACACAAAACCGATATTGAGCTCTTCCGCCTCCGCAGCCAGCAAGCCGCTGGCTACGTGCACGCCGGCCGCCTGCAACCGTGCCAGACCACGACCGGCAACCTGCGGGTTGGGATCCGGCATGGCCGCGATCACCCGCGCCACTCCGGCTGCGATCAGCGCCTCGGCACAGGGCGGCGTGCGCCCGTGATGGCTGCAGGGTTCCAGCGAAACATAGGCAGTTGCACCGCGCGCGGCGGCGCCTGCCTGGCGCAGGGCATGCACCTCGGCATGCGGCTCACCGGCCCGCACATGCCAGCCCTCGCCAACCACCTGCCCCTGTTGCGCAATGACACAGCCCACCCGGGGATTCGGCGATGTTGTCCACAGGCCACGCTCTGCCAGCTGCAGCGCCCGCGCCATCATGGCGTGATCAAACGCCGTAAAGCTCATTTCTTGCGCGCAGCGGGAGACACTTCCTTGATCGCCCGGGAAAAGGCATCGACATCCTCGAAATTCCGGTACACCGAGGCAAAACGGATATAGGCAACTTTATCGAGCTTCTTCAACTCGGCCATGACCAGCTCACCCAGTTGCTGTGACAGCACCTCGCGCAATCCCGCCGACAGCAACTTCTCTTCAATGGCGGTCACCGCCGCATCAACCAGCTCCGTAGATACGGGCCGCTTGCGCAACGCCAGATCGAGGCTGGCGCGCAGCTTGGCCCGGGAAAACTCGATCCGCGAACCATTTTTCTTGACCACCTGCGGCAACTGGATTTCCGGCCGCTCGTAGGTGGTAAAGCGCTTCTCACAGGCGGTGCATTTGCGCCGCCGGCGCACGATGTCGCCTTCATCGGAAACCCGGGTATCGACTACCCCGGTTTCCTCATGGCCACAGAAAGGGCACTTCATGCGACAGTATCAGGCGCCGTACACCGGGAAGCGCTGGCACAGCGCCGCAACCTGTTCACGCACACGGGCGGCCACCGCTTCATCATTCGGCGCATCCAGCACATCGGCGATCAGATGGGCGATTTGCACCGCTTCTGTTTCTCCGAAACCGCGCGTCGTCATGGCGGGCGAACCGATGCGGATACCGGACGTCACGAAAGGCTTCTGCGGATCGTTCGGGATGCCGTTCTTGTTAACCGTAATATGGGCGCGCCCCAAAGCAGCTTCCGCTTCCTTGCCGGTCAGATTCTTCGGCCGCAGGTCAACCAGGAACAGATGGCTCTCGGTGCGGCCGGAGACGATACGCAGACCGCGATCCTCACCCAGCACCCGGGCCATGGCGGCCGCATTCTTGATGACCTGTTCTTGGTAGCGCTTGAATTCGGGCGCGGCGGCTTCCTTGAAGGCCACGGCCTTGGCTGCGATGACATGCATCAACGGCCCACCCTGCAGGCCAGGGAAAATGGCCGAGTTGATGGCTTTTTCGTGCTCGGCCTTCATCAGCACCACACCACCACGCGGTCCGCGCAGGGTTTTATGGGTGGTGGTGGTCACGACATCGGCGTGCGGTACCGGATTCGGATACAGGCCGGCAGCAATGAGACCGGCGTAATGCGCCATATCCACCCAGAGGATGGCGCCGACTTCGCGGGCAATTTTGGCAAAACGCTCGAAATCAATGCGCAGGGCGTATGCCGAGGCACCGGCAATGATGATCTTCGGCTTGTGCTCGCGCGCCATCGCCTCCATTTTTTCGTAGTCGATGGCTTCATTGGCGTCCAGACCATAGGCCACGACGTTGAACCATTTGCCCGACATGTTGAGCGGCATGCCGTGGGTCAGGTGGCCGCCTTCAGCCAGGCTCATGCCCATGATGGTGTCGCCCGGCTTGGCAAAGGCCATCAGGACAGCCTGGTTGGCCTGCGAACCGGAATTCGGCTGCACGTTGGCGGCATCTGCACCAAACAAGGCCTTGATACGATCGATAGCGATCTGTTCGGCCACATCCACATGCTCGCAGCCACCGTAGTAACGCTTGCCGGGATAACCCTCGGCGTACTTATTGGTCAGCTGCGAACCCTGCGCTTCCATCACCGCCGGACTGACATAGTTTTCCGACGCAATAAGTTCGATGTGCTCTTCCTGCCGGCGATTTTCGGCCTGCACGGCCTGCCAGAGTTCAGGATCAACGGTTGCCAGGGTGTTTTTCGCGGAGAACATGGAGTGCCTCAAGCCAGTGAAGGGAAAGGCGCAGATTCTATCATGCAGGCAACTCGTCCAGCGCACCTGGCGCCAGGTGCGCCGTCTCACCCCAGGAATCGATCTGCCAGACGCCCCCGCTGACACTCAGCCAGTTCAACCCGGCGTTGGGTATGAGGAAGTCTCGCGGCTGGTCAAGCCCGGTTGCGCGCACGAAACGATTGATCACATCAAGCACCCCGCCATGCAGGACCAGTGCCACCGCTTCGCCGGCATGGCGCTGCGCCAGACGCTGCAGCGTCTGCGTCACCCGGACATGGAGTGTCTGCAAGCTTTCACCATTCTCAAACGCATAATCGACATTGCGCCCGACAAAGGCCGCATAAGCCTCGGGGTGACGTTCTTCCGCCTCAGCATAGGTCAAGCCGGAAAAAATACCGTAATCGCGCTCGCGCAAGCTGGGCTCAGGCTGCGGCTGCAAATGCAACGCCGCGCCAATCAGCTCGGCCGTTTCCCAAGCCCGGCGCAGATCACTCGCATACAGCGCCGTCAGACCGCAGCCCTGCAGACTTCGCCCGGCCGCCCGTGCCTGCTGCCGCCCCAGGGCATTCAGGGCGATATCAATCTGCCCCTGAATACGCCGCCCGGCGTTCCATTCCGTTTCCCCGTGACGGATCAGGCACAGGCGCGTCTTCATGCACCGGCCACCGTCATGCGGTTGATGAGAATGGAACCGGTCTGCTTGCTGCCACGAATTTCCACATCATTCCCGACGGCGACAATCCCCGCGAACATGTCGCGCAGGTTGCCAGCAATGGTGATCTCTTCGACCGGATAGGCAATTTCGCCGTTCTCCACCCAGAAACCGGCCGCGCCGCGCGAATAATCGCCGGTCACGTAATTGATGCCATGCCCGAGCACCTCGGTCAGCAACAATCCCCGCCCCATGCGTTGGAGCAGCCCCGCCCGGTCAAGCTCACCGGGCGCGATGATGAGGTTGTGACTACCGCCGGCATTAGCCGTTGTCTGCAAGCCCAGTTTACGTGCCGTGTACGCCGAGAGGAAATAGCGCTGCAACACCCCATCGACAATGACCTCACTGTCGCGCGTCGCCACGCCGTCACTATCAAAAGCCGCACTTGCCAATCCCCCTGGAAGAAGCGGCCGCTCACTCACGCGTACAAACTCCGGCATGATGCGGCACCCCAGCTGATCCAGCAGAAACGACGATTTGCGGTACAAGGCCCCGCCACTGGCCGCATGCACCAGGCTGGCGAGCAACCCCGCGGCAAGCGGCGCTTCGAACAAGACCGGATAGTCCCCGGTCTTGATCCGCCGGCTGTTCAGCCGCGCCACCGCCCGCGTCGCTGCAATACGGCCGATTTCTTCCGGCTCCTGCAGGCAACGGGCATCGCGGTGTGTGCTGTACCAGTCGTCGCGTTGCATCTCGTCGCGCTCACCAGCAATCAACGAAGCAGAAATGTAGTGGCGCGACGTTGGGTAGCCGCCCATGAAGCCGTGACTATTGGCCGAAACGAAATGCGCCTGCTGGGTGGACACGCTGGCGCCTTCCGAATTACCGACCCGCTTGTCGGCGGCAAACGCTGCCTGTTCACAGCGCTTGGCCAAAGCAATTGCCTCCTCCACATCCAGCGCCCACGGATGGTACAGATCGAGATCCGGACATTCCCGGGCCATCAACGCCGCATCGGCCAGACCGGCGCAGTCATCTTCTGCCGTGAAGCGGGCAATGGCGAGTGCCGCATCCACGGTGTCACGCAACGCCTGCGGCGAGAAATCCGAGGTACTGGCGTAGCCCTTGCGTTGACCGGCATACACCGTCACCCCAACCCCCTTGTCACGGTTGTACTCTATGGTGTCGACCGCATCGCAACGCACCGTCACCGCCTGCCCAAACCCCTCCGATACATCAACCTCGCAGGCGCTGGCACCCTGCTTGCGGGCATAGGCGAGCACGTCCGTGCTCAATTGTTGCAGGTCGGTAAAAGCGTAGGAAAAGCCGGTGTGATTAGCCATGAACGGTGAGCGAAAGAAGCGCCAGAGGGAAAAACGCTATCATAGCAGCCTCACCACGGCCCACCGGACCCGCCATGCCAGACCACGATTACAACGAAGATTACAGCGACAGCCTGGATCGCCCCTCAAAAACCCAGCAAAAAGCCGCCATGCACGCCCTGCGTGACCTGGGTTCCGAACTGGTTGAACTCTCTCCCGGCCAGCTCAAGCGGATGGACCTGCCGGAGGCGTTGTACGCAGCCGTCCGTGACGCCCAGAAAATCACCGCTCACGGTGCGCGCCGCCGCCAGTTGCAATACATCGGCAAACTCATGCGCCACGTCGACGAAGCCCCCATCCATGCCGGGCTAGCCCTTGTGCGTGGCGAATCGAGCGCCGAAACGGCACGCCTGCACCGCATCGAGCGACTGCGCACACAACTTCTGAGCGACGAGAACACCTTGAGCGAGATCACCCGCCAATGGCCGGCGACCGATCTGCAGCATCTGCGTCAATTACGCCGCAACGCCCTGAAAGAGCAGGAAAACAACAAGCCGCCCAAGAACTATCGGGCCATCTTTCAATATCTGAAGGAACTGGACGGCGCCCCCCCTGCTGCCACCGCCAATCAGCCGGAAGATTCCGGCAACAGCGAATAGGCCTGCACGAGTCAAGCCGGGCAAGCTTCAGGCAGCCGGCAGCAAACGATAACGTGCGATCTCATAATCGCTGTTGTGCTCAAGCAAAAGCAGGGATTCAAAAATCACCGCCTGCCCCTGCAGCATGTATTCAAACCGCTCACGGCTGTCGAAGGTATGCGGCGGCATCACCAGCCGCACTTCGCCCGGCAGATTTCCCTCCAGCAGGATCAGGATGGGCACGGCACCAGCACCCGTCGTTTCACCCTGACGCAGTGGCGTGAGTTCTGCCGCCTCGACCTGCCGCGACAAGGTCTGAATCCCAATCCGCGATTCACTATTGACACCCCGGTAGAAACGCCGCACACAGCCCAGCAGCCAGTTCTCGCCGCCAGCAGGCTGCAGCGCCAGCAGCGCCCCGACACGAAGCCAGTCCTTGGGAGGCTCATTGAGAACCACCCCGAAACCGCCACGGCTGACGTTATCGACCTGCCAGGCATCCGGCTGCAGTCCCAGCGACTGGCCGCCAAACTCCTTGGAAAAAACGACAAACGAGTTAACCAGACCATGCAGCACCTGCATCTGATGCCTGACCCGGTGCCGGTCATGCCGGCGCTGCGGTGGCACTGGCGCCAGATAGGCGCACAGATGACGCAGCACCGGCAACAAGGTTTTGACCGGATACTGTCCGCCCAGATTGATTTCCGGCGGCACATCCCCGCCCCGTTCGAGGTCGCGCAATACCGCCAGAATCTTGCCATGCCCAGCCCCGGGGCGATAAAAGCGCTGCGTCGGGGTCAGCTGTTCGGGCATTTTGGCCAAACGCTGCGGTGGTTGCCCCACCCGTAAGTCAAGCCAGTAGACACAATCGTGTTCGGCTGTATCGAGAAAATCAAAGGAAGCCAGAAAATGGCTGACGAAGCATTCCGCCAGCTCGATTTCCATCGGTAGCAGGCTATCCATGGAGGCCGCCTGAAAAATCACCGCCTTGCGGTATTCCGTCAGCGCCGAGGTATTGCCCAGCAACACGCCGGTCGCCACCGGCTGCGCACTCACACCGACCGCCTCTGTCGCCAGCAACGCCTGCCCCAGGCGACGCCAGACCTCCTTGGGCGGCGGCCCGTAGCGGAACTGCTCCCACTTGACGAGGGTGCGCAAGGCGCCGATCAGATAAGTGCACAACGCCGGTAACATCTGGCGCGCCTGTTCAGCCGTCGGCTTGCGGGAGATGAAGGTGATCAGCGCCCGCTCAAGCACATCCGCAAACGACGACCAGAAACCACTATGAATGGACCACAGCCGGCTTTCCTCTGCCCGCGACAGACGCGGTGTATGCAGATACTCATGGGCCAGGCGGCGCAGATGCGGCGCCGCCGCATCTGCCAGCTGGCATGCAGCGTCAAAGCTGCGGTCTGGCGGCAGATCACCACCGGCCAGCAAGGAGTCAAGCCAGATGCCGATTTCGTCAAGCGCCTTGAAGGCATTATCGGCGGGCAGCTCGCCAATGATGCGCTGCAGCTCCCGCTTATCCGCCAAGGGATGCCCGCTCTGCTTGTCAAACAACCCACCCATGCTTTTCCGCGACTCCTCTTGAATTATTTGCCGGCCCGGCATGCAGATCACGCCGCCAGCATGAGGCTGATGATTTTACATGGCTTCGATTAGAATGCTCCCGTTTCTAAACTTTAATCCGTCATGCAGCCCTATCTTGATCTAATGCGCCACGTCCTGGAGCGCGGCCACGACAAGGCCGACCGCACCGGCACCGGCACGCGCTCCATCTTCGGTTGGCAAATGCGCTTCGACCTGCAGGCTGGATTCCCGGCGCTGACCACCAAGAAGCTGCACCTGCGTTCCATCATCCACGAACTGCTATGGTTCCTCCAGGGGGACACCAACATTGGCTACCTGCAGGCTAACGGCGTGCGCATCTGGGACGAATGGGCCGACGCCAGCGGCGACCTCGGCCCGGTCTATGGCAAACAATGGCGCAGCTGGCAAACGACCGACGGCCGCTGCGTGGACCAGATCAGCCAACTGCTGCACAGTCTGAAAAACAACCCAGATTCCCGCCGGCACATCGTTTCCGCCTGGAACCCCGGTGACGTCGAGCGCATGGCCTTGCCGCCCTGCCACTGCCTGTTCCAGTTTTACGTCGCCGACAACAAGCTCTCCTGCCAGCTCTATCAGCGTAGTGCCGACATCTTCCTCGGCGTACCCTTCAACATCGCCTCCTACGCCTTGCTGACCCTGATGCTGGCGCAAGTCTGCGGCTACCAGCCGGGCGAATTCGTGCACACCCTGGGCGATGCTCACCTGTACAGCAATCATTTCGAACAAGCCCGGCTGCAACTGACGCGTCAACCACGCCCCCTGCCCCGCATGTGGATCAACCCGGAGGTACGCGACCTGTTCGCCTTCCGCTTTGATGATTTCCGCCTCGAAAACTACGACCCGGCGCCACACATTGCCGCACCGGTCGCTGTGTAATGACCACTGCAGGATGAGCGAACGCACCCATCTCCCCGCCTGGCAGGCGCTCGAGGCCCATGCCGCGACCATGACCCCGTCTCACCTGCGAGAACTGTTTGCCGGCGACCCGCAGCGTTTTGCCACCCTCTCCCTGCGCCACGGCGACTGGTTGCTTGATTTCTCCAAACAGCGGCTGACGACGGAAACACTCTCCCTCTTGCGCAATCTCGCCGCCGCCTGCAACTGGCGCGAGTGGCTGGAACGCATGCGCGCCGGTGAGGCCATCAACCACACCGAGCAACGCGCCGTCAGCCACACCACCTTGCGTGCTGGCGCAGAGGCCCCCGCCGACGTCCAGGCCAGCCTCGCACGCATGGCAGATTTTTGCGAGCGTATCCACAGCGGCAGCTGGCGTGGCCACACCGGCGAACGCATCACCGACGTGGTTAATCTCGGCATTGGCGGCTCCGATCTGGGACCGCGCATGGCGACACAAGCACTGGCGGCCTACCAGCAAGCCGACCTGCGGGTGCACTTCGTCGCCAATCTGGACGCCGCCGACCTGGCCGGCACCTTGAGCCGACTGAATCCACGTACCACCCTGTTCATCGTCGCCAGCAAGACCTTCACCACCCTGGAAACGCTACGCAACGCCCGCAGCGCCCGCGACTGGCTGCTCTCCACCCTGGGCGACGCCAGCGCGGTAAGCAAACACTTCATCGCCACCTCAAGTAATCTAGCGGCGGCGGCACAGTTCGGCATCCCGGAAGGCAACGTCTTTTCCTTTGCCGACTCCGTCGGCGGTCGCTTCTCGGTGTGGTCCCCGGTCGGCCTGTCGCTGGCGCTGGCGGTGGGTTTCAAGCATTTCAGCCAGTTCCTGGCCGGCGCCCGGGCGATGGATGAACATTTTTTTTCAGCCCCCGATTCTGGCAACCTGCCCTTGACCCTCGCCCTACTGGCCGTCTGGAACACGAATTTTCTCGGCACCACCAGCCGTGGTGTATTTCCCTACAGCCATTCTCTTGCTCAATTGCCGGCCTATCTGCAACAACTGGAGATGGAAAGCAACGGCAAGTCCGTCGACCGTCACGGCCAGACACTCGATTACGCGAGCAATCCGATCGTCTGGGGCAGCGCCGGCAGCAACTGCCAGCATTCATTTTTTCAGCTACTGCATCAGGGCCGCATGCGCCTGAGTTGCGATTTCATTGCGCTGGCCCGCGCCGATTTTCCTCTCCCCGGTCACCATGACAGCCTGCTGGCCAATTGCCTGGCGCAAAGCGCCGCCCTGGCCTTCGGCCAGACCGCCGACGAAGCCCGGGCCGCAGGCATCGCCGAAACGCTGATTCCCTACCGCACCTTTCCCGGCAATGAGGCATCGACCACGCTCATCCTGCCAGAGCTGACGCCCTTCACTCTCGGGCAATTACTGGCCCTGTACGAGCACAAGACCTTCTGTCTCGGCGTCCTGTGGCACCTCAACTCTTTTGATCAATGGGGCGTCGAACTGGGCAAGCAGCTTGCCGGCCAGCTGACCCCCGCCCTGCGCGGTGCGTCAGCCGGGCCCCTGGACACTTCCACCCAGGGCCTGATTGCTCACCTGCGTTTCCTACAGAAATAAGCATGCCCGAACTCATCCTCATTGCGGCCGTCGCAGCCAACCGTGCCATCGGCAAGGACAACCGACTGCTCTGGCAGATCCCGGCAGACATGGCACATTTCAAATCACTGACGAACGGCCATACCGTACTGATGGGACGTAAGACCTGGGAATCGCTGCCAGCGCGTTTTCGCCCCCTGCCCGGACGGCGCAATCTGGTCATCAGCCGGCAGGCAGACTACAGCGCCCCCGGCGCCGAACTCGCCCCCTCGATTGAAAACGCGCTGACACTGGCAACGGACGCTGAAAAAATCTTCGTCATCGGCGGCGAGGAAATCTACCGCCAGACTCTGGCGCTGGCGCAGCGCCTTGAAATCACCGAGGTCCACCAGACGCCGGACGCCGATGCCTGGTTTCCAGAAATTACCGCCACCGACTGGCAGGAAACGCAGCGTAACCCGCAAGAAGGCTACGCCTTCGTCACCTACCTCCGGCGCTGAAGCCTGCGCATGCTGCGTCGCCTTTACAGCCTCATTCTTTACCTGGCAACTCCCTTGGTCCTGCTGCGCCTGTTCTGGCGGGCACGCAAGCAACCTGCCTATCGTGCCCATCTGAACGAACGTTTCGCCTTCTATCCAGCACAGCCGGCCCCCCCTTCATCCTTGATCTGGCTGCATGCGGTATCGGTCGGTGAAACCCGAGCTGCCGAACCGCTGATCCGCGCCCTGCTCGAACGCTGGCCGCACCACCACCTCCTCATCACCGGCATGACACCAACCGGCCGGGAAACCGCGCGCCAACTCTACCGAGAACGCGTGCTGCACGCCTACCTGCCTTACGATTTACCCGACGCGGTGGCGCGCTTTTTCGACCACTTCCAGCCCCACTTCGGCATTCTGATGGAAACCGAGATCTGGCCGAACCTGCTGGCCGCAGCGCAACACCGGAACATCCCGGTCACCCTCGTCAATGCCCGCCTGTCAGCACGCTCCGCTCGCGGCTATCGCCGGTTTTCCGGTCTGACCACCCCCGCCTTTGCCTGCCTCACCGGAGTTGCCGCACAGACTGCGGCCGATGCCGAACGACTGCGCCAGACAGGAGCCGCTCAGGTCAGCGTGTGTGGCAATCTGAAATTCGACGTCCGCCCCCCGCCCGATCTGCTCACACTGGGGCAACATTGGCGTCAGCAGCGAAACAACCGTCCTGCCTGGCTTGCCGCCAGCACTCGGGAAGGCGAAGAAGCCCTGTTGCTGGACGCATGGCAGAAACACCCTACCCCCGCCCTGCTCATCCTGGTGCCGCGCCACCCCCAGCGCTTTGCCGAAGTCGGCGCCCTGCTTACCGCCCGGGGCATTCGCTGGCAGGCCCGCAGCAAGGGTTTGCCAGATAGCAGTACGCAAGTCTGGCTGGGTGACAGCATGGGGGAAATGGTCGCGTACTACGCCTGCGCCGAGTTTGCCTTCATCGGCGGCAGCCTGCTGCCGCTGGGCGGACAGAATCTGATCGAAGCGGCGGCCTGTAACTGCCCGGTGCTGATCGGCCCGCACACCTTCAATTTCCTGCAGGCCACAAAGGATGCCATCGCCGCTGGCGCCGCACGACGCATTACCAACGCCGAGGACTTGCTTGTCACGGCCAACGCCCTACTCAACGATCAAGCGGCCATGCAAGCGATGCGCCAAGCCAGCCGTGATTTTTCCACCGCCCATCAAGGGGCCACTGAACGCACCTTACAACTTCTGCTTGCGCTCAACGCGCCTGCGCCGGATCAAGCAAAGCATTGATCCGCAGCACATCCTCTTCGCCCAGGCCACCTACCGCTGCCCGCAACCGTAGTTGGGCGAGGAAGGTATCGAATGTCGCCTTCGCCAGATCGCGGCGGGTGACATACACCTGATTCTCGGCATTCAACACATCAATGTTGATTCGCACGCCGACCTCATAGCCCAGCTTGTTTGACTCCAGTGCCGATTGCGACGACCTGAGCGCCGCCCGCAAGGCATTGATCTGCGCCAGTCCGCTAGTCACGCCGAGGTAATGCTGCCGCGTCGCCAGTGCAGCATTACGTCGCGCAGCCTCCAGGGAAGATTGGGCGGCCAGCCGGTTGGCCACTGCTTCTCGTTGCCGCGACACGACCAGCCCCCCCTGATAGAGAGGGATATTGACCTGCACCCCGACATTGGCGATATCCGAATCGACAATGCTGCCACTGGCCGCAAAACTCTTGCTCTTACCCCGGTTGGCAACCAGATCCAGCGTCGGATAGTGGCCGACACGCTGCTTGTCCACCTCGCGGCTGGCAATTTCAGCCTGCAAGCGCTGCACCTGCACCGTCAGCGCATCCTGTTCAGCGGCGCTTAACCAGTCCTGCAACCGGTTGGGCTGGGGAGCGTCCAGCACCAATTCGCTACGCGGTGGCGCGAGAGGCCCTACTGCCTTCCCCACCAACGCCTGCAGCGAAGCCTGGCGCACCTCCAGTTCGCTCTCGGCGGCTATTTCCTGTGCCAGCACCAGATCGTAGCGTGCCTGTGCTTCATGCGTATCGGTGATGGTGCTGGTGCCGACTTCGAAACTTTTTTTCGCCAGCTCCAGCTGCTGACTGATGGCATCCTTGTTGGCGCGCACTGCTGCCAGATTCTCGCTGGCGTACAGCGCATCAAAATACGCTTGCGCCACGCGCAGAATCAGGTCCTGACGCGCCAGCGCAAAATTAGCCTCGGCTTGCCCCACCAGCAATTTCGCCTGATCGTAAGCAATCCAGTTCTGCCAGCGGAACAGGGGCTGCGTCAGACTCAACTGATAGGCATGAGTGTTGTACTGCCGATCCGTTTTCAACGCCGGTTGATTCCGCGGCTCAGTCTGATTGTCGTTCCACTGGGTATTACCCGACACGCTCAGGCTGGGCAACAACCCGGCCAATCCTTGCGGAGCCTTTTCTTGGCCGGCGGCGAGCGTGGCGCGGGCGGCAGCATACACCGGGTCATTTTCTGCAGCGGCCCGATACACCTCCAGCAAGTCTGCGGCCTGCACACAGGTGCAGAAAAAAGGGACCAGAAAGCTGCAGAGGACTCTTTTCACGCCGCCGCCCCGGCGAACTTAAAAGGAGAAACCTGCCGATGGCGAGGCGCCATCAAGGCTGGGCATCACCGTTTCAAAGACATTGATCGTATTGAACACACCTTCTGCTGTGCAGGTGATGAGTTGCGCCTCCATCACCGGTGCTTCGCCCACGATGACGGCCAGACGACCACCGACGCGCAGCTGCTTGAGCAGCGCCGCCGGCACTTCCGGCAAGGCACCGGACACCAGGATCGCGTCGAACGGGGCGCGCTGCGACCAGCCGGACAGCCCATTGGCAACTTCCACCGTGACGTTATCGACACCACTGCGCTGCAGATTCTCGCGTGCAATCGTGGCCAGAGACGGGCGATTTTCCAGAGTCGTCACGTGCTCGGCACTCGCGGCCAGCAACGCTGCCATGTAGCCACTACCGGCTCCAATTTCGAGCACGCGGTCGGTTTTCTTGATCCCCAGTTCCTGCAGCAAACGTGCTTCAACACGCGGCGGCAACATCACCTGGCCTTCGCCCAAGGGAATTTCCAGGTCCGCAAACGCCAGATCGCGGTAGGCCGCCGGAACGAAATCCTCCCGCTTCACCTTGGCCAGCAGGGTCAGAACCTTGGGGTCGAGCACATCCCAGGGACGGATCTGCTGCTCGATCATGTTGAAGCGCGCTTGTTCGATATTCATGAAAATCTCCGCATACACAGCGTTAAAACTCACTGAGGGTCGTGCTTGAAAACCGGCGGATTATAACCGACGCCGGGCGTGACCCCGTGGTCGGCTTTAACGACTTTCCTTGATCAAGCGCTCATTAGCGGCTTGCACCGGGCGGGCATTGTTGCGATACAAGCGGCTGAAGATGCGGATCTGTTCATCCGACACCTGCACCGGCTGTTTCATCACAATCCAGGTTACGCCCTCTGTACACGGCGGCGTCGTCAACGAGCCCATGAAAGTGTAATACTGGGCCGACTCTGGCAGCAGCCGCCCTGGGTTGATGACAACCTTGGGCGGCTGCACCGGGGTGTTTTTCTCCAACGGCAGATAATTCCACAGCGTCTGGATTTCCGGATGTTCGGCGCCGCGCTCGAGGAGCAATGCGACCACGGCGACAGCGCCCTCCAGCGAGCGATGCACGAGGTGGATCGACATCTCGTGGCGCTGGCCATTGATCAGCATTTCCGCTGGCCGGTGGAAGTGAATGTCATCCAGTTCGTAGGTCTTGCCGGTCAGCGAAAAACGGCTGTCACCCACGTTGACCGAAATCGTGTGCCCATTGTCAACAATGCGAAAAGTCGACGGCCGGTAGTCAAAACGGATCGGCTCGAGATCCACCTTGATGCCATCGCGAATGTCGATCGGCGACTGCCGTTTGCCGCTGGCACACACGACGTTACGCGCATCCAGCTGGGCCCAGTTTGCGGGCGCACCTGCTCCTTCATAACCCCAGGCCACCCGCCCCGACAGCGCACTGACTGATGCCGGCAGCACCTCCAGCATGTACCCTGCCGAATTCGCCGGGCGCGTGGCCGCTTTACCGCCCCTCGTCTGCCCACTGCTGCGCTGCGCATATTGTGTTGCACCTGCCGGCGCCTTGACCACCGGCAGGGAACCAGCAGACGCAGGTTGCGACGGCGGAGAAATGGGAAGCGGCGCCGAAGAGGCGCCCACCTGCGCTTTCAGATTCGGGCGTATCGATGCCTCCGGCGTATCGGCAACTTTCTTCGTCACAGCCTGCTGGTCCGCCGCCACTGCATTTTTGATCATCGCCGCATTGGCCGCCTGCAAATCGCCCGCCGCCTCGTTCGCGGCCTTGGCCAATGCCAGCGGATCGCCCTTGGGTGGGCGACAGACTTCACGCAAGACACGATCGTCGAGCGTGCCGCCACGCACGGGCAACTCGACCCCGGGCACCATTTCCTCGCGCAGTGTTTCCTTGTCACTCTGGCGATACACCCGACGGATGGTTTTTGCGTTGCGCGTGGCACAGTCGTAACGCGTCGTCGCCTCGATGATGCGATACGGCGTGCCGGTCTGGGCGTCGAGCAATTCGCGCTCCAGCGTCACGCGACTGAGAATCTCCACCACGTTTCCAGTACGTTTCAGCGTTGTGCGATCGAGCTCTATCCGCCGTCCGGCATCGGTGGAAATGTTCTGCCAGCTTGGCGCCGCAGCGCTGAGCGAACTTGCCAGAGTCCCGGCCAGGGCGAATACCAGAAACAGCGGGCGCATGGGGATTCCTTTATCGATCGACACAAAATACGCAGCGGAGAGTCTACTTCGGCCAGAAAACAGAATTCTTGAGTTGCCTTTGATCACATTGCATTTTGCCAGTCTTTCCAGTACCTTGCCGTCACACGTTAGGGGTGCCGGAACGTCCGGCTGAGAGAGTCCCTTCGAACCTGTCCGGGTCATGCCGGCGTAGGGAAACGGCCCCCTCCTGGAACCTGTTGCCTCCGCTGGCGTCTGAACCCGCTGATTTTCCGCACGGAGCCGACATGAACGCCAAAGACACCTTCCTCGCCGCCAACGCCCACGTCGACGAGGCTGCCATCCAGCCGCTGCCCAATTCCCGCAAAATCTATGTCGAAGGCTCGCGGCCGGACATCCGGGTGCCGATGCGCGAAATCTCGCAAGCCGACACGCCGACCGGCTTCGGCGGCGAGAAGAATCCACCGATCTACGTTTATGACTGTTCCGGTCCCTACTCCGACCCGGCGATGAAGATCGACATCCGCTCCGGTCTGCCGGCCATGCGTGCGCAGTGGATCGCCGAGCGCGGCGACACCGAGGAACTGCCCGACCTGTCTTCCGAATTCGGCCGCCAGCGTGCTGCCGACAAGGCGCTGGACGAACTGCGCTTCCCCGGCCTGCACCGCAAGCCGCGCCGCGCCAAGGCCGGCGCCAACGTCAGCCAGATGCATTACGCCCGTAAAGGCATCATCACGCCGGAAATGGAATACGTGGCGATCCGCGAAAACCTCAATCGCGCCGCCTACATCGAATCCTTACGGTCGACCGGCCCGCAAGGCGAAAAAATGGCCAAGCTGCTGACCCGCCAGCATCCGGGTCAGAGCTTCGGCGCTTCGATTCCGGCCGAAATCACGCCGGAATTCGTGCGCAGCGAGGTCGCCCGCGGCCGCGCCATCATCCCGAACAACATCAACCACCCGGAAAGCGAGCCGATGATCATCGGCCGCAACTTCCTCACCAAGATCAACGCCAACATCGGCAACTCGGCGCTTGGCTCGTCGATCCAGGAAGAAGTCGAGAAGATGACCTGGTCGATCCGCTGGGGCGGCGACACGGTGATGGACCTGTCCACCGGCAAGAATATCCACGAAACGCGCGAGTGGATCATCCGCAACTCGCCGGTGCCGATCGGTACCGTGCCGATCTACCAGGCGCTGGAAAAGGTCAACGGCAAGGCCGAAGACCTGACCTGGGAAATCTTCCGCGACACGCTGATCGAACAGGCCGAACAGGGCGTCGACTACTTCACCATTCACGCCGGCGTGTTGCTGCGCTACATCCCGATGACCGCCAACCGCATGACCGGCATCGTCAGCCGCGGCGGCTCGATCATGGCCAAGTGGTGCCTGGCACACCACAAGGAAAGCTTCCTCTACACCCACTTCGAGGAAATCTGCGAAATCATGAAGGCCTACGACGTCGCCTTCAGCCTCGGCGACGGCCTGCGTCCCGGCTCGATCTACGACGCCAACGACGAAGCGCAGCTGGGCGAACTGAAGACCCTCGGCGAACTGACCGAGATCGCCTGGAAGCACGACGTGCAGACCATCATCGAAGGCCCGGGTCACGTGCCCATGCACCTGATCAAGGAGAACATGGACCTGCAACTCGAATACTGCAAGGAGGCCCCGTTCTACACCCTAGGCCCTTTGACCACCGATATCGCCCCCGGCTACGACCACATCACCAGCGGCATCGGCGCTGCAATGATCGGCTGGTACGGCACGGCCATGCTCTGCTACGTGACGCCGAAGGAACACCTGGGTCTACCGGACAAGAACGACGTCAAGGAAGGCATCATCACCTACAAGCTCGCCGCCCACGCCGCCGACCTAGCCAAGGGCCACCCCGGCGCGCAAATCCGCGACAACGCCTTGAGCAAGGCGCGCTACGAGTTCCGCTGGGACGACCAGTTTAACCTCGGCCTCGACCCGGACAAGGCGAAGTCCTTCCACGACGAGACCCTGCCCAAGGAATCAGCCAAGGTCGCCCACTTTTGCTCGATGTGTGGTCCGCACTTCTGTTCGATGAAGATCACGCAGGATGTGCGCGACTTCGCGGCGGCACAGGGCTTGCAGGAAGAGGAAGCACTCACCAAGGGAATGGAAGCCAAGGCGGTGGAATTCGTAAAAACCGGCGCCGAGATTTACCGCAAACTGTAAAACGCAGAACCCTATAGAGAAATGGCCCCAAACGGGGCCATTTCTCATTCTTCTTGTTCTGTTGCCGGCCAGACTAACCAAGCGCGAACTTCAGTCCTCTTTCTCGTAAACAATATCGGCCCGGCGATTCTCTGCCCAAGCCTCTTCATTACGCCCGGTCAGCTTCGGTTTGCTCTTCCCCCAGCTCTTGACGCTGATCTGTGCCGCCTGCACGCCATGCCCCAACAGGGTGGCGCGCACATTCTGTGCCCGCTTCAGACCCAGGCGCTGGTTATAAGCCGGACTACCTCGTTCGTCGGCATGGCCTTCAACACGTACCCGCCGCTGCGGGTTACGCGCCAGAAATTGCCCATGCGCAGCCAGGACGCTCGCGTAATCCGCTTTGATATCCGCCTTGTTCAGATCGAAGTAAACACTACGCTGGGTTCGCAATCCCTGCTCGTCCATACGCATCGCCGACGCCTCCGACACCGTACCTGATGCGGGAGAAACGACAGCCAAGGCCTGCAATTCAGGCGGCACGGGCTGCCCCAGCAAACCCGGATGCACGCGCAAGGCGCCATCCTGGGCAATCTGGCGGATACGGGAAGGATCCTCCTTCGATGCACAGGCACTGAGCAGGGCCGCAATGGCAATAACGAAAAGGGCGCGCATGATGTCACCGGGTGAACGAAAGGCGCGATTATAGCCGCCCCGCTTCAGTTCGTGCGTACAGGGCCATCGCATACGCAGATGTCGTAAACGCTGAGCAAAAGTCGTTAACGGTCAAGCGGTTATGATGGGGGCTTGTGAACCCTGCGCGATTCAGGTCTACTCTCGATTTTTGTTGGGGGTAGAAATGACGCTGACCGAAGCCTTCTCGGATTTGCCGGACCCGCGCACGGGGCCGGCGCAACGGCACGACCTGACGGAAATGATCCTGATGGCACTATGTGCCGTGTTGTGCGGTGCAGACAGTTGGGTAGATGTGGCAGAGTGGGCCGAGGACAATGAAGCGTGGATCAAGCGCTATCTGGTGCTTGAACATGGCACCCCGTCGCACGACACCTTCAGCCGGGTTTTTCGCCTGCTGGACGCCAAGGTGTTCGAGGCATGTTTCCGCGAGTGGATCGGTAGTCTGGTCGGCGCCGTGACTGGCGTGGTGGCGATTGACGGCAAAACGGCCAGTGGCTCCAAGGATGGTCACAACACGGCACTGCACACGATCAGCGCCTACGCCACGGCCAGTGGCCTGTGCCTGGCGCAGGAGCATACCCGCGGCAAGGGCAACGAAATTCCCGCCATCAAGGCACTGCTCGATACGCTGGCGCTCAAGGGGTGCATTGTCACGATTGACGCCATCGGCTGTCAGACCGAGATCGCCCAGAAAATTCTCGACCGAGGCGGAGACTATCTCCTGGCCGTCAAAGACAACCAGGAAACACTGGCCAATGCCTGGCGGGAATTCTTCGCCGAGGGGGAGGCCGCTGGCTTTGGCAGCCTGCCAGTCAGCCGATACCAGTCCATCGAAAAGGATCATGGCCGTATTGAAACCCGCCAGGCGTTGTGGGTCACCGATCTGTCGTGGCTGGACAAGCCACCGCGGCAGCATTGGCCCAGGCTCGCCGGTATCGGCATGATCGAACGGCAGCGGGAAATCAACGGCAAGACATCTTACGAGCGGGCCTTCTACATCGGCAGCAAGGGCATTGCCAGCGCCGAATCCTTCGCCAAAGCAGCACGCAGTCACTGGGGCATCGAGAACAGCCTGCATTGGGTGCTTGATGTCATCTTCCGTAAGGATGACTGCCGGGTGCGCAAAGACCACGCACCCCACAACTTCGCCGCCTTGCGCAAGTTCGCCCTGGCCTTGTTGCGTCAGGACACCCAGTATCCCAAGCGTAGCCTCCGCTCCCGGCGAAAAACCGCAGAGCGACTCCCCGATTACCGCGCGGCACTACTCGGCCTCGTACCACGTGGGTAAATGCGATTGCCCTGTTCGTGCGTACGTCCTGTCCATTGGCGCATCCTGGGCGATGCTATAATCGCGCACCGCATTTGCTCCCGATACTGACCTTCCGTGCTCTTCACCCTCGGCATCAACCATCACTCAGCCCCGCTTGCCATTCGTGAGCGGGTCGCTTTCGGTGCCGACAAACTACAGCATGCCCTGGCATCTCTTGCTGCCACGGAAGGTGTCAGCGAAGCCGCCATCCTGTCCACCTGTAACCGCACCGAAATCTACTGCGCAGCCGAAGTCCCTGCCGCACTGATCGACTGGCTGGGACGCTACCATCAGATCAGCCAGGAAGAGCTCGCCCCCTATCTTTACGTACATGAGCAACCCGCCGCCATACGCCACGCTTTCCGGGTCGCGTGCGGGCTGGACTCGATGGTCATCGGTGAGCCGCAGATTCTTGGCCAGGTCAAGGATGCCGTGCGCGCTGCGGAAGAAGTCGGCACACTCGGCACCCGCCTGCACAAACTGTTTCAGCGCGCTTTCTCGGTTGCCAAGGAAGTCCGCAGCACCACCGCCATCGGTGCCAACATCGTCTCCATGGCGGCCGCCGGCGTACATCTGGCGGAGCGCATTTTCGACTCTGTTACCGACCAGCGCATACTCTTCATCGGCGCGGGCGAGATGATCGAATTATGCGCTGCACATTTCTGCGCCGAGCAACCGCGTCAGGTCACCGTCGCCAACCGCACAGTCGAACGCGGACTGGAGCTGTCGAACCGCTTCGGCGGCAATGCCATTCGACTCGATCAACTGCCGGAATACCTGCCGGAACACGACATCGTCGTTTCCTGCACGGCCAGCCCCTTGCCCATCATCGGACTGGGCATGGTTGAGCGCGCCATCAAGGCCCGCCGACACCGCCCGATCTTCATCGTGGACCTCGCCGTGCCGCGCGATGTGGAACAGGAGGTTGGCGAGCTGGACGATGTCTTTCTCTACACCGTCGATGATCTGGCCCAGATCGTCGAGAGCGGCGTCGAATCCCGCCAGGCGGCAGTGGTTGAGGCCGAAGGCATCATCGGTCACCGGGTGCATGAGTTTCTTGGCTGGCTGCAGGCCCGTGACACCGTGCCGGTCATCCGCGCCCTGCGCGATGCCGCCGAGCGCAGTCGCCAAATGGAAGTGGAACGGGCACTCAAACTGCTGGCACGCGGTGAAGCAGCGGAAGATGTCATCCGGCAATTGTCGTTGCGCCTGAGCAACAAGCTGCTGCATGCACCGAGCAGCACCCTGAATTCAGCCGATGGCAGCGAGCGGGCTTTCCTGCAGGCAGGTGCCGAGCGGCTATTTCATTTGCACGACGCGCCGGTTCAGCACATTAAGCGACGGCGTCAGCAGGGGCGCTGAGCAACTCCCGGGCCACCTGACCACTCACCATCACCCGGTTGCGCCCGCTGCGCTTGGCTTCCAGCAGCGCATCATCGGCCGCCGCAATCAGACTGGCGCCGGTATCGTGCGCCCCCCAGACCGCGACACCGCAACTGAAAGTAGCCGTCAGCACTCCTGCCGCGTGCGCGTGCGGCAACCGGGAAAAATCGTCCCGAACCTGGTCAAGCACCCGAAACGCCTGCTCTGCCGTCACACCGGGCAGGGCGACAATGAATTCCTCGCCACCATAGCGACCGATCAGATCGCTGCTGCGCAAGCGACCGCGCAGCAGCCAGCCCAAACTGCGAATGACCTGATCCCCCACCGGATGACCATACGTGTCATTGATCGATTTGAAGCGGTCAATATCCAGCATCGCCACCGCCAGCAACTCAGTACCTGGCGCATCAAGGGCCATGCGCTCAACCTGGGTTTTCGAAGCCAGATGGTTGAGCAAGCCCGTCAGACTGTCGTGCTGGCTGGTATACAGCATTTCCCGGTAGCGTTCGATCTTGGTTTTGACCACCGACGCCAGGATGATCGGGTTTGCTGGTTTGGTCAGGAACTGGTCCCCACCCAGGCGCAGCGCTTCCACCTGTTGCGCAATGTCTGTTTCACTCGACAAATAAATCACCGGCAACGCCCGGTATTCCGGCACCTGGCGCAAGGCACTGGTTGCCTCGACGCCGGTGCAGAACGGCATGTACATATCCATCAGAATGACATCCGGGCGGTATTGCGCAGCCGCTTCCAGCAACTGCCGCGGGTCATTGATGGCATGACTGTCAATGGTGTGCTGCTCGAGGGCCCGTCGCACGTGCGCAGTTGCCGTTGCGGAATCTTCGACGATCAGGACGCGATACGCGTCTTGCTCGTTGCGTCCGATCAGGTCCAGCACATGAGAAATCAGGTCACAACTGCTGCGCCCTGCCGCCAGACAGGTATCCGCTCCCGCCCGCTGCAGCAGAATGATGCTCTGCAGATTAAGCGGAACGCCAAGACAGTAGATATACGTCCCCGGAAAAACACTGCGCAGCTTGACGATGGCCTTGATCGCATCTGGCGGGTAAGCCCTACCTTCGACATCGGGGATAAAGACTGCCGCCAGCGGCGCTTCATCCTCTGGCGAAAAAAGGGTGTTCCATGCCGCCTGCTCCGTCTGGAAACCAAAAAACTCCAGTCGCTCAGCGAGCGCGCGCGCAGGCTCTGAACCCGCCTGGGAAATCATCAGAAGACGCCTTTGGCCTCGAACCTTGGGTGGTGTGCCCTGGCGCGCATCGCAGCGCCGCCCCCCCTGGCTGGGCGGCGCATCCTGCTGACGCAAACCATCCAGAATCACCGCCAGCTTCCGCTCAATCGACAACGCCTGATCCAATGGCACCGGATGCATGCCTGGCTCGGCAAACAGCGTCAGGGCCGTATTTTCAAGCTCTTGGCAATGCCGAACCAGTCCCGGCAGATGACGTTTGTGCAACTGCTCAGCCAAACCGTTCAGCAAAACAACAAACTCAACAAAAACATCAAATTCACCGCGCGCACGATACGCCGCCCACCCATTTTCCAGGGCTTCAGCAAGCTTATGTATCGGACGTGGCGCGTTGGTCATGGCAGATGCGAGGTGATTACTCCGGGATTATCGGCGTCCCGCCTTCGCATGGCAACGCATATTTGCCACTTGACACCATTTTTATCAGGCATTCTGCACAACGATATTCGGAAATTTTGATGACATATCCTTGGCTTTTTCTGCAACTTTCACCGCAATCCGTCGCGCAATGGTGCGGTAAATCGTCGCCGCTTGTGAGTCTGGCGCACCGACCACAGTCGGTTGGCCTCCATCTGCCAGTTGCCGGATGCTCATCTCCAGGGGCAGCGCACCAAGAAATTCGACAGCGTAGTCAGCACACATTTTTTCACCCCCGCCCTCACCGAATACATGTTCGGCATGGCCGCAACTGGAACAGATGTGGATGCTCATGTTCTCCACCAACCCCAGAATGGGCACATTCACCTTCTCGAACATTTTCAGCCCCTTGCGCGCATCGATCAAGGCAATGTCCTGTGGCGTGGTAACGATCACTACGCCCGTGAGAGGCACTTTCTGCGCCAGCGACAGCTGCGTGTCTCCGGTCCCTGGCGGCATATCAACAATAAGGTAATCAAGATCGTGCCAGCGCGTCTGATTCAGCATCTGATCAAGCGCCTGCACCACCATGGGGCCACGCCAGATCATCGGGGTCTCGACATCGACCAGGAAGCCGATGGACATCGCCTGCACCCCATACGCCACCAGCGGCTCCATGCTTTCACCATCGCTCGACTCCGGCTGCTTGCCAGCCAGACCAAGCATCTGCGGCTGCGAAGGACCGTAGATGTCGGCATCCAGAATACCCACGGTCGCCCCTTCCTGTGCCAGCGCAAGAGCCAGATTCACCGCCGTCGTGCTCTTGCCGACTCCACCCTTGCCGGAGGCGACGGCAATGACGTTTTTCACGCCCGGAAGTAGCTTGACCCCGAGTTGCACGGCATGCGCCAGGATTTTGCTGTAAACGTTGACTGACACATTTCCGACTCCGGGCAAGGCTTTGACGGCAGCAATCACCTGCCTGCGAATCAGATCAATCTGGCTGTTGGCGGGATAACCCAACTCGATGTCAAAAGCGACATCAGAACCCTCGATGCGGATATTTTTCACCGCCTTGCCCGCAACGTAACTCTTCCCGGTATTAGGGTCGACAGCCTCACTCAAAGCGTACGTGATGTCTTGTGCAACGAGGCTCATGTCTACTCCTGGAAAAAAAAGCGACGGGGAAATACCCGACCAATTCCGTAGAGTATAGCGCAAAGCCAAATCAGCGGTTTACTGCATCCAACCGATAACCCTGACCATAGACCGACATCAGCATCAAACCGCTTTCGCCCGCCAGCCCGAGCTTTTTGCGCAAGCGGCTGGCATGGGTATCCACTGTGCGAGTATCCACATCAGCTTCGCGTACCCACACCGAAGAGAGTAACTCGTCGCGCCCGAGCACCCGGCCAATGTTGTTGAGTAGAACCACCGCCAGGTCGAATTCACGCTGGGTCAGTTCGACTTCCTGCCCATTGAGGCGGATACGGCGCCCCTCCACATCCAGTTCGATCCTGCCAAAGCGCAGCAGTGAGGGCGTTTTGCCCTGTACCCGGCGCAGCAGGACATTTACCCGTGCCAGAAACTCCATGTAGCGCACCGGCTTGGGAATATAGTCATCCGCACCCTGACGCAAGATGTCAGAGGCAAAATCTTCTTCGGTCCGGGCGGTACACACCACAACCGGCACATCCCAGCCACATTGTTCACGGATCTTCCCGACCAGAATGTCGCCGCTGATGTCAGGCAAAGCCCAATCAATCACATAAAAATCGAATCCCCCACCGTGCAAGGCAGCGAGAAAGCTTTCACCATTGGCAAAAACCTCGACCTGATAGCCCTCACTCTTCAGCAAAGCCTTCAAAACCTCGGCCTGACTTCGGCTATCCTCGACTACGGCAAAAATCATAAAACCTCCCAGAGAACAGCAATTTTTACCTAGAACACAGTATTCTGCCAAGCGATAAATAACTGATTTTACAATCCTTAACTTTACACCACAGTGTTACGGCGACGTCATTACCAACGTGTGAACACATGCCCCCTACCGCCAGGATGCGACTCTTTCAAAAATCACATCTTCCGTAAGCGCGGTAGAATCGGAAGATTGATCTCCAACACCTACCGATCCATCTCCATGCCGCGCAAAATCCTCGTCACCTCCGCCCTCCCCTACGCCAACGGTGCCATCCATCTCGGCCACCTGGTGGAATACATTCAAACCGACATCTGGGTTCGTTTCCAGAAGATGTCCGGGCAAGAGTGCTGGTACGTGTGCGCCGATGACACGCATGGCACACCAATCATGCTGCGCGCAGAGAAGGAAGGCATCTCGCCGGAACAACTGATTGCGCGCGTACACGGCGAACATTCTCGTGACTTTGCTGGCTTTCTGATTGGCTTCGACAACTATTACACCACCCATTCACCGGAAACCCGCCACTTCGCCAACGACATCTTTGGCAAACTCAAGGCGGCCGGCCTGATTGAGGTCCGCAGCATCGAGCAGTATTACGATCCACAGAAGGCAATGTTCCTGCCTGATCGCTTCATCAAGGGCGAGTGCCCCAAATGCCACGCCAAAGACCAGTACGGTGACAACTGCGAAGCCTGCGGTGCAGCCTATGCGCCGACTGAGCTAATCGAACCTTATTCTGCCGTTTCTGGCGCCAAGCCGGAGCTGCGCCACTCGGACCACTACTTCTTCAAACTCTCCGACCCCCGCTGCGAAAGCTTCCTGCGCCGCTACACCGCCAGCGGCGTCTTACAACCTGAAGCCGCCAACAAAATGCAGGAATGGTTGGGTGAAGTCGGCGAAAACAAGCTCTCTGACTGGGACATTTCGCGCGACGCCCCCTACTTCGGTTTTGAAATCCCCGATGCCCCAGGCAAGTATTTCTATGTCTGGCTCGATGCCCCGATCGGCTACATGGGCGCGTTCAAGAATCTTTGCGACCAGAAAGGACTCGATTTCGATGAGTTCTTCTCTCGTGACTCCAGTACCGAGCTTTACCACTTCATCGGCAAGGACATTCTCTATTTCCACGCCCTGTTCTGGCCCGCCGAGCTGGAACACGCCGGCTACCGCACCCCGAGCAAAATTTTCGCGCATGGCTTCCTGACGGTTGACGGCGCCAAGATGTCGAAATCGCGCGGCACCTTCATCACGGCCGAAAGCTATCTTGCTGGCGGGCTGAACCCGGAGTGGCTGCGCTACTACTTTGCGGCGAAACTATCCAGCACCATGGAAGATATCGACCTCAACTTCGATGATTTCGTGGCCCGGGTCAACGCCGATCTGGTGGGCAAGTACGTCAACATCGCCAGCCGCGCGGCCGGTTTCATTGAAAAGCGTTTTGCTGGCAAATTAGCTGCCGCCGACGCCGATTTGCCCGCCCTGCAGGCCATTCACCAGGCTGCCCCGCGGATCGCAGAGCTTTACGAGCACCGCGAATTCAGCAAGGCCATCCGCGAAATCATGGCCCTCACCGATGGCGCAAACCAGTACGTGGATAGCGTCAAACCGTGGGAGCTCGCCAAACAGGACGGCAAGGACGAGGCGTTGCATGCCGCCTGCAGCAACGCCCTCAACCTGTTCCGTCTACTGACCGTTCTACTCAAGCCTGTTTTGCCGGGCCTGGCGGCACAGGTCGAAACTTTCATGAACCTGCCCCCGCTGACCTGGAGCGACAGCATGTCCTGCCTTGATCAAGGTCACACCATCAATAGTTACCGCCATCTGCTGACCCGCGTCGACCCAAAACAGATCGACGCCCTGATTGCCGCCAATAAAACATCCCTGGCACCCACCGAGAACAAGACCATGACAACCAGCGCAAACATCCAGACAGCCAAGGCTATACCGGCAACAGATGCCACCCTATGCTCCATTGACGATTTCATGAAAGTCGACCTGCGCATCGCGCGCATCGCGAACGCCGAGCATGTCGAAGGCGCGGACAAACTGGTACGCCTGACACTCGACATCGGCGAAGAAAAACCGCGCAACGTCTTTGCCGGCATCAAATCCGCCTACGACCCCAACCAGCTCATTGGCCGCCTGACCGTCATGGTCTCCAACCTCGCTCCACGCAAAATGAAATTTGGCCTGTCCGAAGGTATGGTACTGGCCGCCTCGGATAGCAGCGGCAACAACCCCGGCATCTACATTCTCAGCCCGGACAGCGGCGCACAACCAGGTATGCGGGTCAAGTAAGGGGGCAAAATAGAAACGCCCAACTGAAAACAGTTGGGCGCTGAATTTTGGTGGACCGAATGAGGATCGAACTCACGACCTCCGCATTGCGAACGCGGCGCTCTCCCAGCTGAGCTATCGGCCCTACGTGCGAAATTATAGCTTATCGCCCACTGCTATCTGCAAGTGCATGCGCGGCTGTTGCACGCTGCAAACGATCGGCAATGGCAGCCCAGTCCTGACTGTCCGGCAGCGCCTCAACGATGATTTGATCCAGCCCTTCAGCATCGAGTTTGCGTAGTGCAGCATACAAGCCCTGGGCATATTCCATACTGGTCGCAGGCATCCTGACGAGTTCATGAAATGACGCATCCCTTGGGTCAACGCTGTAGGCCACGACGCCGCAACGCTTACCCGCGTGTTGCCAGACGGCTAAAACCTCGGGAATATCTTGACTCTTGACGATACGGAGCGGCGTGGCTGGTGCGTAATGTGCCGCCAATGAACCAGAAACACGTGGCGCAGCCTTTCGCGCTGCATGCATGTCATTCGCCGGTGACTGGGCTTGCTCGCCCGACAGAACTGCCGCAATCTGCGCCGCAGTGATGTGCCCCGGTCGCAAAACTACTGGCTGATGGCGCGAACAATCGACAATGGTCGACTCAATTCCGACCGCACACGGCCCGCCGTCGAGAATAAACGGCGTAGCATCGGCAAATTCGTCACGAACATGCTCTGCCGTGGTCGGACTGATACGTCCGAAACGATTTGCAGACGGAGCGGCTATCCCGGCGGGAGAGTCATGGCGTGAGGCGGCAAAACATCTGAGCAACTCCAGCGCGACAGGATGCGCGGGTACCCGCAAGCCGACAGTATCCTGTCCGCCAGTGACGGCATCAAGAACCCATGATTGTTTTTTCAGAATCAGGGTCAGCGGTCCCGGCCAGAATGCAGCAGCAAGCTGCCGTGCGTACTCCGGCACATCCCGTGCCCAGTCCTGCATTGCCTCCGCATTGGCCAGATGCACGATCAGTGGATGATCAGCCGGGCGCCCTTTGGCGGCAAATATCTTTGCCACCGCATCGGGATTGCTGGCATCAGCACCCAGCCCATATACCGTTTCAGTGGGCAGCGCGACAAGAGCGCCGGCATTGAGCAAATCAAGGGCATGCGCAAAATCTGCCGGCGCAGGTGAGTTCACGATGCGATACCGATTGCAGCACGGGCCTGCAGCGCAAGGGCTAGTGCCCGCTCCGGGTCATTATCGATCACCGTGAAATGCCCCATCTTCCGCCCCGGTCTGGCGTGATGCTTGCCGTACAAATGCAATTTCAGATTTGGGACAGCAAGCAAGGCCGACCAATCAGGTTCCCGGTAAGTCTCGCCGTGGTACCAGAGATCACCTAGCAGATTGACCATGACTGCCGCCGAATGTGCCTGCGAGTCACCAAGGGGAAGTCCGCACAGCGCACGCACCTGCTGCTCGAACTGATTGCTGACACATGCATCAATCGTATAGTGCCCGCTGTTATGCGGACGCGGGGCCATCTCGTTCACGAACAACTGCCCCTGTGAAACGAAAAACTCCACGCCCATCGTGCCGATATAACCGAGCTTGGCAGATATCTCGACAGCCACTCGCTCAGCCAGCTGCGTCAACTCTGCTGTCGCGGCAGATGCACCAGGAGCTGCGATGGATAGGTCAAGAATGCCGCGTTGATGACGGTTCTCCGCGACAGGGAAAGTGCGCACATGGCCATCGGCATCCCGCGCCAGCACAACCGAAATCTCGTAGTCGAGCTGCAAGCGCTGTTCCAGAACGCAGGTTTCTCCCTTGAACTGCGCAAAAGCCTGCTGTGCTTCCGTGACATTCTCGACTACCGCCTGGCCCTTGCCGTCATAGCCGAAGCGAGCAATCTTGAGAATTGCCGGGAACAAGGTTGGCGGGACCGACAACAGATCCTCAGCAACCTTGATTTCACGATAAGGGCCGTGGGGAAAACCATTGTCGCGCAAAAAGTTCTTTTCACTAACCCGCTGCTGACAGATTGCAACCGCAGCCGCATTGGGGCGCACTGGTATGAATTTGGCCAGATACTCAAGCGTCGCTGCCGGCACATTTTCAAATTCGGTAGTCACCGCAGCGCAAGCGGATAAAAACTCGTCCAGCGCCGCATGGTCATCGTAGGAGACACAAAGGTGCCGGTCGGCAATCTTGCCAGCGGGACTCTTCGGGTCGGGATCAAGCACCCAGACCTGGTATCCCATCTCATGCGCAGCAGCGACAAAAAAGCGGCCCAATTGGCCACCACCGAGCATTCCCAGGGTCGCAGGAGGATAAATCACCCTATTCATGGCGTCGGGAGAACCAAGGAGAGTACTTTGTCGGTTTGTGCCTGACGGAACGCCTGCAATTTTGCATTCAGCGTCGGATCTTGATTTGCCAGCATCGCCACCGCAAAAAGCGCCGCATTGGCAGCACCGGCCTCACCGATCGCAAAAGTAGCCACCGGAATGCCCTTCGGCATCTGGACGATGGAATGCAGAGAATCCACGCCGGACAAGGCACGCGACTGCACCGGAACACCCAGCACAGGAATCGTGGTTTTAGCTGCGAGCATCCCCGGCAAATGTGCTGCGCCACCGGCGCCTGCAATAATCGCTTGCAGTCCGCGAGCCGCCGCCGTTTCTGCGTATTCGAACAAAAGGTCCGGTGTGCGATGTGCGGACACCACCTTGGCCTCAAATGGCACCGAAAATTCCTTCAACAGCAACGCGGCAGCCTGCATTGTGGGCCAGTCGGAATCCGACCCCATCACCACGCCAATCAATACCTTTTCTTGAGTCATCAACGCAGCCCTGCCTTTCGCTCCGCGGCTTCAATCGTATTTGCAAGCAACATGGTAATCGTCATCGGCCCGACACCGCCCGGCACTGGCGTAATCTGCCCGGCGACAGCGGCACAGGCTGCAAAATCAACATCACCGCACAGCGTGCCATCCGGCAGTCGGTTAATACCGACGTCAATCACGACCGCTCCTGGTTTCAGCATCTCTGGGGTCACAAATTTGGCGCGACCGACTGCAGCAACCACCAGGTCAGCTCGTGCGACGTGTTCAGCCAGGTTCTTCGTCTTGGAATGGCAAACCGTGACGGTCGCCCCGGCATTGATCAGCAAGGCGGCCATGGGTTTACCAACAATGTTGGAGCGACCAATCACGACGGCATCCATGCCAACCAGATCGACACCCGACGCTTCCAGCATTTTGATCACACCGTAGGGCGTGCACGGGATAAATCGCGGTTTGCCTTGCAGCAAGGCCCCGACATTTTCCGCATGGAATCCATCAACGTCCTTTTCTGGCGCGATCGCTTCCAGAATTTCCTGCTCATTGAACTGCGGCGGCAGCGGCAATTGCACCAGAATCCCATGCACGCTGGCGTCCGAGTTCAATTCGGCAATTTTTTTTAGCACGACCTGTGGGGCCACGTCTGCAGGATACTCAAGCTTTTCTGAATGCATGCCAATAGCTAGGCAGCCATTGACCTTGTTCCGGACATACACCTGTGACGCAGGGTCTGCGCCAACCAGAATCACCACCAGACCGGGGCGCTCCCCACGTTGCGCCAAGAGGTCAACGCGGGCCTTGAAAGTCTGACGCATGGTTGCGGCGATGGCCTTGCCATCAATGATTTGTGCTGTCATCGGGTTACCTGAAAAATTAGCAGAGAAGGCACAGCCAATTCAGCGTGTCGCCTTTATTCGCGACGGATTTTAACAGATTGATAGGACAGGGTTTTCAGTCCTTTTTCTTTCCCTAATGCAAAAGCCCCTAGTTACTTTGGTAACTAGGGGCTTTTGTTTTGTGTGTTGCCTGGCGGTGACCTACTTTCGCGAGCGAGATGCTCACTATCATTGGCG
>NZ_CAJHOB010000004.1 GCF_905120355.1 Azonexus hydrophilus
ACAATCTTCAGCTATTGAAACTTCGGCGAAAAGACGGTGGTGGCCGGACGGTTACCTTTCTGGGGCTAAGTGCCCAGACTCAATAGATAATCGCTCCCAGTGAACAGCACGGCAACAAGCTGACGAAACAGTGACCGAGTTGTAATGTTCCCGTTATGGGTGCGACAGCTACCCACAGGCAAACTCCCCCTACGAGGCAATGGGCCTTGATCGTGCCGCAGGGAGAAAATCATGTCCGCACACAATTCGTTCGCAATTTTCAACACATCCCCCGACTTCCATTTGGTTTCCCAGTTGGTTGGCGTGAATCTCGATTGTTTGGAAAAGATGGTTTCCACGCAGTTTTCCCCGCTCAAGGAACTCCTTGAGCAAACTTCATCGCTGTCTCTGGATGATCCTGGGCAAAGCGGGGCATGGTGGGCTGCAGTCGGCAATTTATCCATCGAGTATTGGAAGGCATACACCCTCGACAGCATGGAGTACCAGCACCGGGTTTTGCAGGTACTAGCCCAACATTCGACAAAGTGAACTCGATGATGAGTTCGTCGGGGTCGGTGCGCTGGCAAGACTCTTCCGGCAAGGTCATTGCCTGTACGGAAAAAATCAAGGTACTCAATGAGAACCTGGATGAACTTCGCCAGATGGCCCAGGATGCACTGGAGGACGGAATTTTGATGGGGTGTTGCGAACGGCAATTGCGTGATGCGCTTGCCGACGCAATCGGGCATTTGGTGAATCCGTATTTGGCCACACTTCCTGACAACAATGTAATCAACAAGTCATCCTATTGACAGTGACAGAAGCACAAACTGAATCTGTCCATTCGATTCGGACCGTTGAAATCCCCAAAGCTCAGGAGTCAAGATCATGAAAGTTTCCTCCCTCATTGCCGCCGTTCTGTTTGCTGGCACCACGATGACCGGCGTCGTCTTCGCCGACGAAAAGGCCGCTGCGCCGAAGGCTGCCGAAGGACAGGCTGACAAGGCTGCTTCCAAGCCACATTCCCATGTCCAGGAAAAAACCGGAATGCCGCAAAGCATGCCGGATGCAAAGGCTGACAAGCCGAACGCAGCCAAGGACAAGAGCAAACATTTCCATCCGCGAGATGGAAAGTAACTGCCCAGTAAAGGCCTCGGAATCGAGGCCTCGGCATTTCAGTCATGGATATCCACAAACCGGCAGAGCACGGCGATCGATGTGTATGTCGCACGCTGGCGCTTGCGGTCGGCAGTGACCCGAAGCTGCTGACCTACAACTATTGTCGAACGGTGCTTCAGAAACGCTGGATCATCGAATGCAATCATGGATGCCTGGCAAAGCCGGCCGTAGCAAACAGCGATCTGAAATGGCATGGCGTCGGCCAGATTGATCCGGTGAAGGCCATCCTGATCATGAACGAGTAATCAGTGTCATAGCTGGAGCCCCTCCTATCCCACCGGCAATTCCCCCATCTACTTCTGTTCAAGGAGGGCACGAGGGACATAGTGCGTCCTCGGGGGGGGCCAACAACGGAGGGTTTTCCGAGGCCTTGAATCAGGCGATTGTTCAGCAGGCAAACAACCCAGTGGTCAGTCAGGGGTCGTCTCAGAAAACGGAAAATAAAGCACGCTAAGCCAGTTGCAGCGGTCGCAGCGGCCTGAACTTGCCCGCGCCGATCTTGGCGCTGCTGCGCCAGAGGTAATCGCCGGTCAGGTTGATGTGCTCCCAGCCAAGCGGCGACAAGTACTGCAACAGCGCGTCATCGACGCCGTGACCGTTGCCACGCAGGGCGTGCGCTGCCCGTTCCAAATAGACCGTGTTCCACAAAACGACCGCCGCCGTCACCAGGTTGAGGCCGCTGGCCCGGTAGCGCTGCTGCTCGAAGCTGCGGTCGCGGATTTCACCCAGGCGGTTGAAGAACACAGCGCGGGCCAGTGCATTGCGCGCTTCGCCCTTGTTCAGTCCGGCGTGGACACGGCGGCGCAGTTCCACGCTTTGCAACCAGTCGAGAATGAATAGCGTGCGCTCGATGCGGCCCAGCTCGCGCAGGGCCATGGCCAGGCCGTTCTGGCGCGGGTAGCTGCCGAGCTTCCTGAGCATCAACGAGGCCGTCACCGTGCCCTGCTTGATCGAGGTGGCCAGCCGCAGGATTTCGTCCCAATGGGCGCTGACGTGCTTGATATTGAGCGTGCCGCCGATCATCGGCTTGAGCGCGTCATAGGCGGTTTCGCCCTTGGGAATGTAGAGCTTGGTATCCCCAAGGTCGCGGATGCGCGGCGCGAAACGGAAGCCCAGCAGGTGCATCAGGGCGAAGACGTGATCGGTGAAGCCCGCCGTGTCGGTGTAGTGCTCCTCGATGCGCAGGTCGGACTCGTGGTACAACAGACCGTCGAGCACGTAGGTCGAATCGCGCACGCCGACATTGACCACCTTGGTGTGAAACGGCGCGTACTGGTCGGAGATGTGGGTGTAGAAAGTCCGCCCTGGGCTGCTGCCGTACTTCGGGTTGATGTGCCCGGTGCTTTCGGCCTTGTTGCCGGTTCTAAAATTCTGTCCGTCCGATGATGAAGTGGTGCCGTCGCCCCAGTGCTCGGCGAAGGGATGCCGGAACTGGGCATTGACCAGCTCGGCCAGCGCCGCCGAATACGTTTCGTCGCGGATGTGCCAGGCTTGCAGCCAGGCGAGCTTGGCGTAGGTCGTGCCGGGGCAGGACTCGGCCATCTTGGTCAGACCCAGGTTGATCGCGTCGGCCAGGATGGTGGTCAGCAGCAAGTTCTTGTCCTTGGCCAGGTCGCCCGATTTCAGGTGCGAGAAGTGGCGGGTGAAGCCCGTCCACTCATCGACTTCGAGCAAAAGTTCGGTGATCTTGACGTGCGGCAGGATCATCGCCGTCTGGTCGATCAGCGCTTGCGCGGTGTCGGGCACTGCTGCATCGAGCGGTGTGATCTTCAAGCCGGACTCGGTGATGATGGCGTCGGGCAGGTCGTTGGCCGCCGCCATGCGGTTGACCGTGGCAAGCTGCGCCTTCAGCAGTTCCAGGCGCTCACTCAAGTACTGTTCGCAATCGGTGGCCACGGCCAGCGGCAATTCACTGGCCTGCTTGAGGCTGGCGAACTTCTCGGGCGGCACCAGGTAGTCCTCGAAGTCCTTGAACTGGCGCGAGCCCTGCACCCAGATGTCGCCCGAGCGCAGCGAGTTCTTCAACTCCGACAGCGCGCATAGCTCGTAGTAACGCCGGTCGATGCCGCCGTCGGTCATCACCAGCTTCTGCCAGCGCGGCTTGATGAAGTCGGTTGGCGCATCGGCGAGCACCTTGCGGGCATTGTCGGTGTTCATGCGGCGCAGCACTTCGATGGCGTCGAGCACGTCCTTGGCAGCGGGCGCGGCCCGCAGCTTGAGCACGTCGAGGAATTCCGGCGCGTAGCGGCGCAACGTGGCGTAGCTCTCGCCGATGCGGTGCAGGAAATCGAAGTCCTCGGGCTGCGCGAGTTTCTGCGCCTCGGTGACGCTCTCGGCGAAAGCGTCCCAGGACATAACGGCCTCGATGGCGGCAAACGGGTCGCGGCCCGATTGCTTGGCGTCGATCAGCGCCTGGCCGATGCGCCCGTACAGGCGCACCTTGGCGTTGATGGCTTTGCCCGATGCCTGGAACTGCTGCTGATGCTTGTTTTTGGCGGCGTTGAACAGCTTGCCCAGGATGCGGTCGTGCAGGTCGATAATTTCGTCGGTAACAGTAGCCATGCCCTCGATGGCCAGCGCCACGAGGGTGGCGTAGCGCCGCTGCGGCTCGAACTTGGCCAGGTCGGCAGGCGTCATCTGGCCGCCCTCGCGGGCGATCTTGAGCAGCCGGTTCTGGTGCACCAGCCGCTCGATGCCAACAGGCAAGTCGAGCGCCTGCCAGGCTTTGAGGCGTTCGATGTGTTCGAGCATGTGGCGCGAGTTCGGTTTTGCAGGCGACTGGCGCAGCCAGGCCAGCCAGGTCGTCTTGCCGTTGTCACGGCGTTTCAGCAGCTCGTCAAGGCGATGCCGGTGGCTGTTCGACAACGGCTCGGACAGGGCTTCGTAGATGCGCCGGTTGGCGCGGGTGATCGCCTCGGAGCTGACGCGCTCGATGGCATTGAGCGCAGGCAGAATGATGGACTGCCGCCGCAGATGTTCGATCAAAGCATCAGCCAGCACGACGCCCTTGTCGGTCTGCATGGCCAGCTCGGTCAGCGTGTGTACGGCCTGCCGGTAGTGGCTCATGGTGAAAGGCTGGAAGCCGAACACGGTTTGCA
Source organism: Azonexus hydrophilus (assembly GCF_905120355.1). Taxonomy (GTDB): domain Bacteria; phylum Pseudomonadota; class Gammaproteobacteria; order Burkholderiales; family Rhodocyclaceae; genus Azonexus. The sequence continues at coordinate 4,257 of NZ_CAJHOB010000004.1, forward strand.
GCTCGACCAGGTGCTCGCGCCGGGTCTGCTCCCGCTGCCCATAATCGTCCCAGCTTTCGATGCCGACCTTGAGTTGGTTGGCGACCAGTTTCAACAACGGCGGGAACGGCGGTTGATCGACGCCAAGGATGATGCCGGGAAAGCGCAGGTAGCAAAGCTGTACGGCGAAACCCAGCCGGTTGGCTGGGTTTCGTCGCTGCCGGATGACGGAGAGGTCGGTATCGCTGAACGTGTAATGTCGGATCAGGTCGTCCTTGGAGTCCGGCAACGCCAGCAGGCTTTCCCGCTCGGCGGCGGATAGAATCGAACGACGCGGCATGCTTAGGATTCCCGCAGATATTGGTACAAGGTTTCCCGGCTGATCCCGAACTCGCGGGCGAGCTTCGCTTTCTGCTCGCCGGCGGCGGCTCGCCGGCGCAGTTCGGCCACCCGCTCCGGCGACAGCGCCTTCTTGCGACCCCGGTAGACCCCGCGCTGCTTGGCGAGCGCGATGCCCTCACGCTGCCGCTCGCGGATCAAGGCGCGCTCGAACTCGGCAAACGCGCCCATCACCGACAGCATCAGGTTCGCCATTGGCGAGTCCTCGCCGGTGAAGGCCAGGCTTTCCTTGACGAACTCGATGCGCACGCCGCGCTGGGTCAGCTTTTGTACGAGGCGGCGTAGGTCATCAAGGTTGCGCGCCAGCCGATCCATGCTGTGCACCACCACGGTGTCACCCTCGCGCACGAAGGTCAGCAGCGAATCGAGTTCAGGCCGCTGGGTGTCCTTGCCCGACGCCTTGTCGGTGAACACCCTGCCGACTTCGACATGCTCCAATTGCCGTTCCGGGTTCTGGTCGAAGCTGCTGACCCGGACGTAGCCAATGCGTTGACCCTGCAAGATGCCTCCAAACACGAAAGTGTCAGGAAGAAGTCTATGACCTTTCGCCGAGAGTGTCAATAAATGAGAAAGCTAACTCTATTCTGACGCTTCAGGGTAGTCTATCCTGACATCATGATAGGGTATAGCTCAACCTGACGCCGCGATCAGGCAGAGCGCACCAAGTGAAATCGCCACATCGGCGAGATCGAACGCAGGCCAGTGTGCACCTTGCCAATGAAAATCGAGGAAATCAACTACCACACCCCGCACCATTCGCTCAGCTGCGTTGCCGATGGCCCCGGCCAGGAAGCTGAACGCCACGCCGGAGTTCAGCACATGCACAAGATTGAAGAATGCGGCGTGACCTCCAGACGCGTGCCGAGCGGCATCAAGGCTGCCACGCAGAACTTGACCATCTGGTCGAATAGCGCTATCAACCCCGAGAGCAATAGCCATCGGGACCACTGCGGTGGTCGTTGGGAATGATCGGCCATGGTTTAATCAAAGAGGTCCTTCCAGAAGCTCTTCCGGTGCCCCGGTTGTCGTGGGTCATCACAGTTGTCGCCGGAACGACCCCAGGCATGCCCACTGGATGGCGCAGGGGCTTGCCGCGCAACCATCGGCTCCTGGGTCGCCCGCTCGATGATCTTGTCGAGTTCGCCTCGGTCAAGCCATACCCCACGGCACTGCGGACAATAGTCGATTTCGACACCCTGGCGTTCCGCCATGACGAGTTGCACATCTTTACATACTGGACAATGCATGATGATCTCCTTGCCGTTTTTCAGTGTAGTGACGGGGCTTAACGGTTGCCCCGCTGCTGGTGCGATGCCGTATTCCGTTCACCCAGCCAAAGAAAAAAACCGCCCGGCCACTTCCTCAGTAACCGCAAGGCATTGCCGACCACCAGCAAGCTGGCGCCCATATCAGCGAACACCGCATTGATTTGCCTCGGGCTTGACTAGCTTGGTCTGATACAAGCTGGCGGTGATCAGGCAGACCGCGCCTGCGGAAATGACCACGTCGGCCAAGTTGAATGCGGGCCAGTGCGCGCCTTGCCAATGGAAGTCGAGAAAGTCCACGACCTGCCCGCGCAACAGGCGATCAGCGACGTTTCCAAGCGCACCGCCGAGGATCAGGCTGTATCCCAGTGCTTCAAGGCGTGGTAACCGCTGTTTCAGTATGCGCACCAGCCAAGCCGAGACCGCCAAACCAAGGGCTATGAAGAAATAGCGCTGCCAACCGCCCGCGCCTGCCAGAAAGCTGAATGCAGCCCCCGGATTCAGCACATGGACGAAATTGAAGAATGGCGTGACTTCGACCTGTTCGCCATAGGCATACGTGCGAACGATGGCGAGCTTTGCGAGCTGATCGGCGATGAAGGCGCAAGCAGCCACTACATACCAGACCAAGGCCGACGTGTGGCGAGCCGTCTGCCATGCGGGAGCAACAAGCGGTATCAGCCGTCCGGCCAGGACGGTGCTGCCCAATCCTAGGCACAAGCCCGCCAGCACATCAGCCGGGAAGTGCATTCCAGCAGCAATGCGCGACCATCCAACCAAGACGGCATAAAGCACCAAGCCGACGCGGCCAGGGCGACCCATCAAAGGCCAAAGCGCGCCGATAACTAACGCCGAATAGGTAGCATGCCCGCTGGGCAGGCTGTAGTGCCGCTCGCTCTCGCCGATGACACGCACCAGCTCGCCGAAAACGGCGGGCGGGCGCGGGAAGTCGAGCCACAGCTTCAAGACAGTGGCGGCCAGCAAGGCCAGCAGGAAAGCGGCACCAAAAACAATGAGCCGATGCCGAACTGCATCAGCGCAGCCTGGATTGGCTGCTGACTTCGACCACCACCACAGACCTAGCAGCATCAAGGGCGCTGTCCAGTAATTGCCCACGAGGCTGAAAAACCACGCCAGCGGCCCCAGCGTGGCAGGCGTCCCCGCATTGATGGCCTGGAACAACGCGACGTTCAGACCATACCAGTCATAGAGAATGAATTTCCAGCTCATCGGCGCAACAACCTCAAGCCGTTGCCCACGACAAGCAAGCTGGCTCCCATGTCGGCAAACACGGCCATCCACATCGTCGCGTGACCAGTGAAGGTGAGTACCAGAAACACCGCTTTGATGCCCAGTGCCAGCACGATGTTTTGCATCAACACCTGAGCCGTCGCACGCGACAGGCGCACGAAAGTCGGAATCTTGCGCAGGTCATCGTCCATCAGGGCCACGTCCGCCGTCTCGATGGCGGTGTCGGTGCCTGCGGCCCCCATTGCAAATCCGATGTCAGCACGTGCCAACGCTGGGGCATCGTTGATACCGTCGCCCACCATGCCGATCTTGCCAGTCTGCGCCAGTTGTTCGACCTCGCGTAGTTTGTCCTGTGGCAGCAAGTTGCCCTGCGCACGATCGATCCCGGCTTGCGTGGCAATTGTCTGGGCCGTGTGCGGGTTGTCGCCGGTCAACATCATGGTGCTGATGCCGAGTGCATGCAGCTCGCCGATGGCGCTCCTGCTGCTGTCCTTGATGGTGTCTGCTACCGCGATCAGGGCTAGCGCACCCTTTGTACTCACCAGCGTCACGACAGTTTTGCCTTCACGCTCTATCGTAGCGATGCGCTGCTCCAATTCAGGTGGACAATGCCCCAGCTCTTCGAGCATCCGATGGTTGCCAAGGTGATAGGTCACACCGTCAATACTGCCGCGCACGCCCCGACCTGGCAGTGCAGCGAACTCGGCCACGTCGTGCAGCGCAACCCCTTCGACATGCGCTGCCTGCGCCACGGCTTTGGACACGGGATGGTCAGAGCGAGCCGCGAGACTGGCGGCAATGCTCCGGCTGCTGGCAGGTGGCGCATCGCCCCACGCTACGAAATCGGTTTGCGCAGGTTTGCCGTGCGTGATCGTGCCCGTCTTGTCCAGTGCCAACCAGCGCAGCTTGCGGCCTTCCTCCAGATAGACGCCACCCTTGATAAGAATGCCGTGGCGTGCAGCAGCGGCCAAGCCGCTAACGATGCTGACTGGTGTGGAGATTACCAGCGCGCACGGGCAGGCGACGACCAGCAAAACCAGCGAGCGGTAAATCCAGTCCAGCCACGCCGCGCCCAAGAACAGCGGGGGAATCAGCGCGACCGCGACCGCCAAACCGAAAACGGCTGGCGTGTACCAGCGCGCAAACTGATCGACAAAGCGTTGGGTGGGTGCTCGGCTGCCTTGGGCGGCTTCCACGGCGTGAATAATGCGGGCCAAGGTAGAGTTGCTGGCCACAGCCGTAACGCGATACTCGAATGAGCCGGATTCGTTGATAGTGGCTGCAAACACTGGATCACCAGGCGCCTTGTCAACCGGCAAACTTTCGCCAGTGATCGGCGCTTGGTTGACCGTAGAGCGTCCTTCCAGCACTTCGCCATCGAGGGCGATACGCTCACCTGGCTTGACCCGAACCCGGCTGCCGATGGCGACCTGTTTGGCGTCCACTTCATGCCACGAGCCATCCGACTGCTGCACCGTGGCTTGTTCCGGGGCAAGATCGAGCAGGCTACGAATGGCGTTGCGGGCACGGTCCAGCGACTTGGCTTCGATCACTTCGGCCAGTGCAAACAGCACCATCACCATCGCCGCTTCTGGCCAGTGACCGATCAACATCGCGCCCGTGACGGCTATTGACATCAGGGCGTTCATGTTGAGGTTGCGGTTCTTGAGCGCAATCCAGCCCTTCTTGTAGGTGGAGAGGCCGCCCGTGAAGATGGCTACGAGTGCCAGAACGACGACTGACCAGTGGTTGCCGTTGTGCAGCCAGTAGATGGCTTCCGCAGCCAATGCAGCCGCCAAGGAGATGCCAAGGGGCCACCAGTTGGTAGACGCGACCGGCGATTCTGCCGACGAGGAGCTGGCTTCCCCCGCATTGAGCACTTGCGCCTCGAAGTTCAGGGATTTCAGCGCGACCAATACCTCCGGTAGCGTATGGGGCGCATGACGCACGGACAGGGTGCGCTGCATCAGGTTGAAATCAAGATTGGCAACCCCGCCTATGCTGGCCAGCTTGTTGCGGATCAGCGCTTCTTCGGTTGGACAATCCATCTTGGCGATGACCAGCTTGGTCGTCTGCTCGCCAGAAGCTTTATCCATGCGTTCGGCCTGCATGCCGATGGCCTTTAACGCTTTCTCAACCGAAGACAACGATGGTAGTTCGTGCCGCACGGCCAAGGTGCGCTGCATGAGGTTGAAGTCAAGCCCGACCACGCCCGGCAGCTCGCCCAGCTTGCTTCGGATCAGCGCTTCTTCCGTGGGGCAGTCCATGTTCTCGATACGGTAGACCACTTGGGCCGATTCCGCCGTTAGCTGGGCTAGCGCAGTGGGCTGGCTGATCGGTACGGCCGAGCAGCCGCACCCCTTCGAACCGCAATCGCTCATGGCAATTCCTTTACGTAGATTTCATGTATTGTTCATTAAAGACTCTATAGCTGCTATAGAGTCAAGTTTTAAATGAGGATGAGATATGGAAATCAGGATTGGTGAACTTGCCAAGCGGACAAGGTGCGAGATCGTCACCATCCGCTACTACGAGAAGGAGGGGTTATTGCCAAAGCCAGCGCGCAGCGACGGCAACTTCCGGCTCTACGGTGATGCCCACGTCGAGCGCTTGCAGTTCATCCGCCATTGCCGTTCTCTCGACATGACGCTGGGAGAAATCCGGGCATTGCTGGGACTGCGAGACAACCCCAATCAGGATTGCGGCGAGGTCAATGCGCTACTGGATGGCCATATCCAGCAGGTGGAGGCCCGCGTGAAAGCGTTGTTGCAGTTGAAGAAACACTTGGTCGTTTTGCGCGAGAGGTGCTCAGGTGCTCGCCAAGTGGATGCGTGCGGCATCCTGCAAGGGCTGACGGATTGCGCTTGTCATCCAATTTCTACCCCCGGTTTACCTGTAGCTTGATCTGCCCAACCGCATGATTGAGCTTAGCGTGCTTTATTTTCCGTTTTCTGAGGCGACCCCAAAATGAAAACGGCTCCCAAAGGAGCCGCCGAATTCGAGTGATGCGGGAAATTAACCGCGATGGTATTTGTGCAGCAATTCGTCAACACGCCAGATTTCGTTTCCGTTCATGATGATTTTTTTGCCGTCCTTGGTTTCCATCACATGGCCAGATTCCATATAGGTTGCGCGACCATATTTGTCTTCCATACCCATCTTGCCGTCTTTGAAAATATAAACAGTCGAACCGTCCTTCAACTCAATGGACTTCTCGACTTGAGAAGCATCAACTGCGTAGGCGGTAACACCCAGGGAACTCAGGGCCACGATTGCGAGCATCTTCTTGAACATTTTCATCTCCTCATGAATAGGTGCTGTTGTACTGCGATATCAATATTAAGGATTCGATCCTGACAATTTGCCAACGGCTGGGTGACAATTGCATCACCTAGCCGTCAGGTTGATCAGCCGCCCTGATAGGCAGGGTTTTCGGTCACGTAGACGGTGATGCCGTCGGCTCCCGATATGATCTTGGAAAGTGGAAACGGCGCGGTCCCCAGCGTGTCGAAGGTCCAGACGACGCTCTTGCCAGCGACGTTGATCTTGATGGTCTCCAGACGCGTGACGTTCAGATATTTGCTACCGCTGGACAGAGTGACCTCTCGGTCGGCGTTTTTCGTGGCCGTGTAACCAAACGAAGCCAGTTGATTTGCCGTCGGTGCGCTCTTGGTTTCTGAAACGTGGCTCAGCCAATGGTTGGTGCCGGCCTCGGAATAATCCTCGTGAGCGTAGCTCGTTCCAGCTGCAGCGAGGCTGATCGCAGCGATCAGGGCTAATTGGGAAAATTTCGTTTTCATGGTTCTCTCCTTGTGACATCGGGTTAATCGTGTCGGACTCATTTCGTCCAACCGTGATGTCATCTTAGGAGTCCGATACCAACAGGACGCTGACCCCCGCGTTACATTTTTGAAAGCTTTTCGCCGGAAATGGTCAGGGAGAGAGGTGCCCGTCGCTTTCGCACCAACGTTACTTGGTTTTTCTGTCGAAGCAGAGTTTGTTAGATATAAATGCTGCCGTTCCTCGCTTCTGCTTACTGCGCGGCAGGTAACCAGCAGTTTGCTGACCGAAGAGTGAAGTGATTCGAACGGCCGGATTGGCCGAGGTGCGGTAGCACGACCATCGCTCTGAACGGCCGCTCGACTCAGTAACCTGCCGTTGCTATGCGCGCCACACGAAAGCCCGGATTGGGTCGGGGGCACGTATTCACCAGAACAAGAATCGGCCGATCAAGGCTGTCAGAGTCTGAACGGCGGCTTACTGCCACATTGCAGCCCGACATACTAGTGGCAGGTGAATGACTGGATTAGCGGGGTTATACGACTTAGCCGTACGGACAGCAATACGCTATCCACCCCGCATCGGTGATGAATAGTAAGTAGTCTGCCCACAGAAGCTGTTCATAACTCTGTGGAGAAGCCAGCTTTGGGTCGCCTCGACTACGGAAGACTCGTTGAAACCCTTGCCCTGCCTAAAAAGCAATCAATTGAAAGGGTAATAGTAGTATTACTATTGCAGCGGCGGTTTGCGGTCTCTATTTAAATCGGCAATCCGAACAAATAGTAGTTAATTTATTACCGAGTTGAAGCTGTGGATAAGTCTGTGCACACCCCGTGGGCAGGTGGCGTAAGTTGCTGCCTGGGCAGGCTGTTTTTGCCACTGCCTGTTTTTCAGGCAGTGGCCTCCCCCGCATCTGCCGCCGCGAGCAATCGTTCGCATTCCTGCATCAGTTGCCGGGAAAACTCGGAGTCGTGACGTGGGTCGAGTGCTTCCATCATGTCGTGGGCAGCGTACAGTCCGGCTTCGCGGGTGAGCGTGGCAGCCAGATGGCGGGCCAGGGTGGCAGCGAGTTCGGCCAGTTGCCGCCGCCGTTGTTCCGGGAGCGTGGTTTGTCGTCGTTGCAGCCAGTCGGCCATTTCCCGTACCTGCTGGCCGATGCTGGGCCAGCTACCGTGCTCGTACCAGGCGTGCAGTTGCTGTGCGGCACTGGCAAAAATCAGGGCAACGGCCAGACCTCGCGCTGAGGGTGTGGTATTTGCAGGGGGAAAGGGGAGCATTGTCGGCGTGGGGCTGTCACAGAAGCTGCCAATTTTCGCATGCCGGCGGCTGCAGCCTGTCAGCGGGCTTACTTGCCGCGCAGGAAATCGGGCGAAATGACGGTACGCAGCACGGTCTGCGGTTCGCCTTCGCGGACGCGCCGTGCCAGCCACCAGAGCGAACCTTTCTTGATCGACCAGTCTGCTTCTTGCCCCCCGAGCAGGAGCGAGGCCAGCCGCCCCAGCCCGGGTTGATGGCCGATCAGCAATACCGAGCCACGGGCGGGGGGCCAGCCGATGGTGGCAAGCATGTCCGGGGTGCCACTTTCCGGACCGACGCCTGCTTCGACCTGAAATGGCAGGCCGAGGGCTTCCGCCGTCTGGCAGGTGCGCACGGTCGGGCTGGCGATGATGCGCAACTGGCGGGGCAGGTGTTGCGTCAGCCAGGCGGCGACGCTTGCTGCCTGTTTCCTGCCGCGTTCGGTCAGGGGGCGGGAATAATCGTCTGCACCATCCTCTGCCTCGGCGTGGCGCCACAGCAATAAATCCATGTCTCACTCCTGAAGAAGGCCGGCATGCTAGCAAGCCTTCATTACTGGCATGTTGCAGGGGCTTCTGTGTCAATTGTGCGTTCTGATTTGTAATCTGGGCAAAAAAGCCGCTGCTAGAAACTCAATCTGGAGCCTGGAGTCAGGTGCGCAATGACGGATGAAACCGTTTTGCCCGCCCTGGCGTCCTTGTATACTGACTATCTGCTCATTCCACTTCTTCTCTCATGGCTATTTTTCGTTGCAACAAATGCGGTTTGCTTGCAGAGCAAGCCGACGATCAGGCCGGGCAAAGCTGTGCCTGCTCCCGCTGTGGTGCGAATGGCGCGATTTATCCCACCTTGTTTTTCATCGAAAAACTGCTGGATCGCTATTTCGCCGCCCTGAAGGAAAACATACAGTTGAAGGGCGTGGCGGGGGAATCGTCTGCGCCGGCGGCGGTAGCGGGTAAGGAAAAAATCGACGCCATCGATTTGGCGAATACCGATTTCCTCGCCAGTGACCAGCAGCACGGCCCCATCTACGACTGGTTCCATAAGAAACAGATCAAGGCCGAGGCCAATCTGCGCAGCGTCGATACCAGCGGATTTTTCGACGAGGTGGCCGAGGCCATCGGGGCCAATCTGCCGGTTCTGAAAGAGGTGGTGGAACGCATCCGCTGGTCGCAGCAGAAGGAATATGCCGGCACCACGATTGCCCTGGAGAAAAAATCGCCGGAAGAAGCCAGGGCGATTTCCGAGTTCTGCCAGCAACTCTACGATTTCTCCTTCGTCGCCAAGTGTTTCCACAACAAGAAACCGGAAAACAGCGTCCGTCTGATCCTGCAAACAGCTCCGGCCATCCGCAATTTCTTCAACGGCGAGTGGCTGGAATGGCATGCCCTGATGAGCGCCCTGCGCCACGCCAAGGAGCACAAGCGCCGCTTTTCCTGCGCGCGCGGCCTGAAGCTGACACTTGCCAATGGCGACAACCACGAGCTGGACGTGTTCATGCTCATCGACGGCACGACGCCGGTTTGCATCGAGTGCAAGAGCGGCGAATTCCGGCAGGACATTGACCGTTACCTGGCCTTGAAAAAACGCCTGGGCATGGATCGCAAGCAGTTCATCATGTGCATCGCCGGCCTGGAGGACGAAAAGACCCGCGCCTTCTCGGCTATGTACGACTTGAGTTTCACCAACGAACGCGGGCTGTCGCAGCAGTTGGCCAGCCTGTTCTGAGCCGCAGATGCGGGTTTTGCCCGCCGGAGAACGCAAACATGTCCGCCACGACCGACATCAATCTCGCCCTGCAAGGCGGCGGCGCGCATGGGGCGTTTACCTGGGGTGTGCTCGATGCATTGCTGGAAGACGGGCGTTTCAGCTTCGAAGGTGTGAGCGGTGCCAGTGCCGGGGCGATGAATGCGGTCTGTCTGGCGCACGGTCTCCTGCACGGGGGGCGGGAGGGCGCGCGGCGGGCCCTGGCCGATTTCTGGCTGGCCGTGGCCGACAGCGCGCCACCGGTACTTGCGGCTGGGCCAGCGCTGGGCATGGCGCCTGCCATGAAGATGATGCTGCAGTGGACGAGTCACCTGACTCCGGAACAGATCAATCCTTTTGACCTCAATCCGCTGCGCGACGTGATCGAGGCGCAGATTGATTTTGCCGGCCTGCGCCAGGCCAGTCCGCTCAAGCTGTTTATTGCCGCCACGCACGCCAATTCCGGCAAGTTGCGCCTGTTTCGCGACAGTGAACTGACTGCCGACATGCTGCTGGCTTCGGCCTGTTTGCCGACCCTGCACCGCACCATCCACGTCGATGGTGAGCCGTACTGGGATGGCGGCTACAGTGCCAATCCCGCAGTTTTTCCGCTGGTTTACCACTGCACCGCGGCGGACATTCTGCTGGTGCTGCTGGCGCCCCTGCATTTCAGCGAAACGCCGCATGCGGCGAAGGATATTCGTGTCCGACTGAACGAGCTCGCCTTCAATTCAACTTTTCTGCGCGAAATGCGCATGTTTGCCCATTTGCGCGAGCAGATCGGCAGCGAGCCAGTTGCAGCCGATCTGCTCGACCGTCTGCCGCTGGCCCGCCTGGAACGCCGCTTGGCCGATCTGCGCTTTCATGCGGTCAGCGCCGACAGCGTACTGGGCGAATTGCCGGTGGATAGCAAGCTCAACATCAGCCGCGATTTTTTCCTCGAACTGCATGCGGTGGGACGTGCCGCTGTTCGTCGCTGGTTGAGCGCCTGCGGCGATGCGCCAGGTCAGCGGCCAACGCTTGATCTGGGCGCGCTGTTTTACTGAACGCATGGTGCAATCTGCTGAGACTGTGCGCATCACCTGAAACGCCGCGTTTGCTGCACCGAGGTGGGACGACGTTTAGAGTTGTGCCGCCAGGGCAAGTACTCCGGCAGAATTGATGATGATCCCGAGGGTCATCTTGAGCGGATGCTGCTTGAATGATCTGGTCATTGCGCGGGACATGGCAAGCTCCTGTCGTGTGGTTGGTGGGCATAGTGTGGCCAATCCCGAGGCTTGCCGCCAATGGAGATTGTTCATCGCGCTGATGCAATAGCGCTATGCGCTCGCAGGCCAGGGGCAGAGCGGCCCTTTTAATCCCAGGCCAGCGCCCCGCCCGTCTGGTATTCGGTCACCCGCGTCTCGAAGAAGTTCTTTTCCTTCCGCAGATTGGCCTGCTCGTCCAGCCAGGGCAGGACGTTTTCAGCGCCGGGGAAGGGTTCCTCAACACCCACCTGGCGCGCCCGCCGGTTGGCGATGAAGCGGAACTGCTGGACGTGCAGCTCGGCGTTGTAGCCGAGGATGGGGGCGCGCAGGATGTAGTCGGCGTAGGCGGTTTCGGCAGCTTCGGCTTCGTCCCACAGTTCGCGCAGCGCCCGCGGGTCGAGTTCCAGGTCCTCTTCCTTCAACAGTTCGCGCACGACGCGGATGCCGAAAGCGCAGTGTAGGACTTCATCACGCATGATGTATTGCAGTTGTTCGGCGGCGCCCTTCATCAGGCCGCGCCGCTGCAGTGCGAACACCGGCGTGAAGCCGTTGTAGAACCAGCAGCCTTCGAAGATCACCGCGAAGAAGAAGTAGGAGAGCGCGAATTCGTGCAGGTTGGCGCGGTTGGTGAGGTCGAAGTCGGCGCGCATGACGCGTTCCAGCCGGCGGTTGGCGAGTGCGATCTTGCCGTGGATTTCGGGTACGACGCGGTAGCGGTTATAGATTTCCTGCTGGTCGAGGCCGATGCTTTCGATGCAGTGCTGGTAGGTCCAGGTGTGCAGCGCTTCTTCATAGACCTGGCGGGCCTGGTAGATCTGCAGTTCGGGCGCGCTCATCTTCTCCATCACCGCCAGGCCGATATTGCGCATGGCCAGGATGTCGGAAGTCGTCAGGTAGGCGAGCACGTTCTCGAAAACGTGGCGCTCGGCCGGGCTGAGCTTGTGGTGGTAGTCGTGCACGTCCTGCGCCATGCTGATTTCGAGCGGCGTCCAGTGGTTGCGGTTGGCCTTGAGGAAGAACTCCCAGGCCCAGGGGTACTTGAACGGCGCCAGCTGGTTGATGTCGGCCTTGCCGTTGACGATGCGCTTGTCGGCGGCATTGATCGGCGCTAGCGCGGCGGCGGGCAAAATGCTGCGGCCGACCTCGATTTTTGGCGCAATTTTGGCGTCGAGCGCAGGGTTTTGCGGTGCGGCAGCGGGGGTTTCCCAGTCGTCGAAGCGGTAGGCAGCAGTCATGGCATGAACCTCGTGGTCAGTCGGTGCGGACGGACCGGAAGCGCCGGTGGCGATCCCAGTCCACGTAGAAAATGCCGCCCTCGGCGGCGGTGAAGGTGAACAGGCGGCGGCCGTCGATGGCGACGGCGCTCTCGCCCTGCGAAAAATCGAGTTCCGGCTCCTTGCCGCCGCGATTGACGACGACCAGTGGCAGGCCGGTCTGGCGGGCGCGCCGCTCCCAGACATCGCCCGGTTCCATCCCCGCCAGGGGCGGCCAGTTGGCCGGTGCCAGGAGAATTTGCGCACCTGCTGCCGCCAGCTGGGCGGCAGGTTCGGGGGCCCAGGCGTCGGCGCAGATGAGGGTGCCGACCCGGATGCCATCGACAACGAACGTCTGTCCTGCGCCGCCAGGGCGGGACCAGGCTTCGGCACCGCCGATCGGGCGCTGTTTGCGGTAAGTGCCCAGCAGCGAACCGTGGCGGTCAATGACGGCCACGCTGTTGTAGAGATGGCGTGTGGTTGGATCCCGCTCGGCGATGCCGATGAAGAGCGCGACACCGTTGTCGCGGGCGATGGCGGCGAGGCTATGGACCCAGTTGCTGGGGAAGGGCGGTATCCAGTCGCTGCCGATGCGTGCGATGAAGTTGTAGCCAGTTTCCGCCAGCTCCGGCGTGACCACCCAATCAGCGCCGTGGCGCACCGCTTCGCGGATGGCGGTTTCGATGCGGGCGCGGTTGCCGGCAATGTCGCCGGGTACGGGGGCAAGATGGAGCAGCGCGATGCGTAGGTCGCTGGCACGTTTGGCGCGGCCGACCGGCGTGTCGCCGAAGCGGCGTGCGCCCGGCAGATGGAAGCCGTTCTGCTTGCCCAGTGCCTCGACCACCGCTGCGTAGGTGGCTTTGCCGATCAGCTCACCAATACGGCTGTGGCCGCCGGTGTAGGTGGCGCCCGGCGCCGCCGTGCCGGAAACGACGATGATGCTGTCGGTGCCCGTGCCGGTGGCCTGGGCCTCCTTGGTGTAGCTGCTGGGCACCTTGAGGTCTTCCAGTGCGGCGGTCTTGCCTTCGGTGATGGTGATCAGGCTGCGGGCCAGCGCTGCGTCGCTGAGTGCGATGTTGGTCAACAGCAGGATGTTGATGGTGCCGGCGGGTTTCTGTTCGGTCTCCGCCCCTTCGATATAGGCACCGGCATCGACGCCGGTGCGGATGGCGTTGCTGCGGGCGCCGGCGGTGGCCAGCACGGTTACCGTCAGCGGTCCGTAGGTCCGCGTGGCGACGGCGAAGTGGTCCATGTCGGCGGCGGTGGACATCTGCGCGACGGTGGCCGGTGGCAGTTCCAGCTGCGCCGCCAGCGCATCGCGCACGCCCAGCGCGTAGCCCTTGCTGTCGCTGCCCAGGCGGTGCCAGAGCAAGGGGTGGGCGGCATGGTTGATTGCCGCGCGGGCAGTGAGCATGCCATCGCTGGTGGACAACACCCGCCGCTCGCTGGGGAAGCGTACGAGCAGCGTCTTTTCCCACAAACCGTCCTGCTCACCGCGCCGGACTTCGGCTGTGGCACCGATTTCGGCGGGCAGGTCGATCTCTGCCGCGCCGACCAGGGCCGGCAGCGCGAGCAGGAAAAAGGAACAGGAACGCAGAATGGCAAGGGAGAGGATGTGCATGTCTCGCTCTGACGATTGAAGAGGGCGGCAAGCTTAACCCGGCGGGGTCACAGGCAGGGCGCTTACTGGCAGGCCTCACAGTCGGGGTCGTCCAGCGCGCAGAATTTGGGTGCCGTTTCTTCTCTCCCGGCATCGTCACGCCCGCCAGCTTGCTCTGCCTGGCTGGCGCCGAGCGTGCGCAGGTAGTAGGTGGTTTTCAGGCCACGCTTCCAGGCCAATTTGTAGATTTCGTCGAGTTTCTTGCCGGAAGGCAGCGCCAGGTAGAGGTTGAGCGATTGCGCCTGGTCGATCCATTTCTGGCGCCGTGCGGCGGCTTCGATCAGCCATACCGGGTCGATCTCGAAGGCGGTGGCGTAGCGGGCTTTCAGCTCGTCGGGCACGCGGTCGATGCGGGCGAGCGAGCCGTCGAAGTACTTGAGGTCAGCGACCATCACTTCGTCCCACAGCTCGAGCGCCTTGAGGTCGCGGACCAGGGCTTCGTTGACCACGGTGAATTCGCCGGACAGGTTGGATTTGACGTAGAGGTTCTGGTAGGCCGGCTCGATGCTGGCCGAGACGCCAACGATGTTGGAGATGGTCGCGGTCGGCGCAATCGCCACGCAGTTGGAGTTGCGCATGCCGTGGCGGGCGATGCGCTGCTTGAGCGCGTCCCAGTCGAGATGACTGTCACGATTGAGTTCAACCGTTTCGCCACGCCCGGCTTCGAGCAGCGCGATGCTCTCGTGCGGCAGGATGCCACGATCCCACAGGCTGCCGGTGAAGCTGGAGTAGCGGCCGCGCTCCTTGGCCAGTTCGGTCGACGCCCAGTAGGCCTGGTAGCAGACGGCTTCCATGCTGCGGTCGGCGAATTCGACGGCTTGCGGCGAGGCGTAGGCGATGCCGAGTTGATACAGGCAATCGGCAAAGCCCATGATGCCCATGCCGACCGGCCGGTGGCGCAGGTTGGCGTTGCGCGCCTTGGGCGTGGCGTAGAAATTGATGTCGACGACGTTGTCGAGCATGCGCATGGCGGTGCTCACGGTGCGCGCCAGCTTTTCCCGGTCGAGCTGGCCGTCCTTCAGGTGCGCCAGCAGATTGACCGAGCCGAGGTTGCACACCGCTGTTTCCGAATCCGAGGTGTTCAGCGTGATCTCGGTGCACAGGTTGCTCGAATGGACGACGCCAACGTGCTGCTGCGGCGAGCGCAGGTTGCAGGCGTCTTTGAAGGTGATCCACGGATGCCCGGTTTCGAACAGCATGGTCAGCATCTTGCGCCACAGTTGCACGGCCGGCACCTTCTTGTGCAGCTTCAACTGGCCGGCGGCGGCCTTGGCTTCGTAGGCTTCATACGCTTCGACGAAGGCGCGGCCGGATTTTTCGTGCAGGTCGGGCACGTCGACCGGCGAGAACAGCGTCCACTCGGCGTCGGCGATCACGCGCTGCATGAACAGGTCGGGAATCCAGTTGGCGGTATTCATGTCGTGCGTGCGGCGGCGCTCGTCGCCGGTGTTCTTGCGCAATTCGAGGAATTCCTCGATGTCCAGGTGCCAGGTCTCCAGGTAGGCGCAGACGGCGCCCTTGCGCTTGCCGCCCTGGTTGACCGCGACCGCCGTGTCGTTGACCACTTTCAGGAAGGGAATGACACCCTGGCTCTGGCCGTTGGTGCCCTTGATGCGGCTGCCCAACGCGCGCACCGGCGTCCAGTCGTTGCCGAGGCCGCCGGCGTACTTCTGCAGCAGCGCGTTTTCCTTGACCGATTGGAAAATGGCATCGAGATCGTCGGCTACCGTGGTCAGGTAGCATGAAGACAACTGCGGATGCCGGGTGCCGCTGTTGAACAGGGTCGGCGTCGAGCACATGAAATCGAAGCGGGAGATCAGGTCGTAAAACTCGATGGCGCGCGTTTCGCGGTCGATCTCGTTGAGTGCCAGGCCCATTGCCACGCGCATGAAGAAAAGCTGCGGCGTTTCGATGCGGCGACCGTCAATGTGCAGGAAATAGCGGTCATACAGCGTCTGCAGGCCGAGGTAGCCGAACAACTGGTTGCGCTCGGGCTTGAGCGCGGCGGCCAGGCGCTCCAGATCGTAGTCGGCCAGGCGTGGGTCGAGCAGTTCGGCGGCGATGCCGCGGGCGATGAAAACAGGGATATGAGCCGCTTCCACCGCTGGATTGGTGGCGGCTTCGGCGCCGATGGCTTCCTCGTTCAGGCTCGCCAGCAGCAGGCGAGCGGTGGCGTAGTCGTAAGCTGGGTCGCGCTCGATCAATGTGCGCGCGGCGAGGATCAGTGCCTGCTGGACTTCGGCCAGGCTAACGCCGTCGTAGAGGTTTTTCAGCGCGTGATCGAGGATGGTGTGGGCAGAGACTGCGGTGCCCAGTCCAGCGCAGGCGTTTGTGCAGGCATGCAGCAGGGCGGCCAGGTCGAGGGGCTGACGCTCCCCGGCGACAGTGACGTGCAGCACCGTGGTGCCCGTCGTTGTTGCCTGCGCTGCCTGCTCGGCACGTTCAGCGTTGCGCCGTTCACGATAGAGCACATAGGCCCGTGCGACATCGTGCTCACCGGAACGCATCAGTGCCAGTTCGACCTGATCCTGAATATCTTCGATGTGCACCGTGCCGCCATCCGGCAGACGCCGGGTCAGCGAGCGTACGACGGTTTTCGTCAGCTGCGCGACGATCTCGCGCACGCGGGAGGAGGTGGCGCTCTGGCTGCCTTCCACGGCAAGAAAAGCCTTGGTCAGTGCAATGGAGATTTTTTCCGGGTGGAAATCGACGACAGCGCCGTTGCGGCGGATGACCTGCAGGGCGGCGGTACTATGGGCGGTCAGGCCGTGACCGTTGGCAGAGTCGTGGCTGAGTGAGGTGTGAGCTTGCACGCGGTGGCTCCTGTGCAGGGGCGGTGCGCAGCAGGCGAGGCGCGGCCACGGCTGCGCCAGCGGCTCTGGCCGGTGGCAGACAAGCGTGCGCAGGCAGGAATGCAGACATGCAAATACCTTTCGCCAGGGACACCCCGTCCCATTGGTGGTTGGAAGGACGTTGCGGCAGGTCTCCTGGCTCTCGGCTCAACGCTTTCCACCGCCTTCCCGGTACGCGACCAGTGGCAAAGATGGGCAGAATGCTCGCCGATGACAGTTGCGGGGGCAGCCCCGGAATCGAGCTTTCTGCTCTCACCGGATTCCCTTTTAATCCCCGGGAGGGGAACCATCAACGCGGCGCAGTCTAGTGTTGTTGGCAAGGGGGTGTCAAGTTAAAAAATGCCTCGACCTACTATTGGTGGTGTGTTTTTCTATGTTCGTTACTAAATGTGGTGCCATAGCACAGTGCTTTGTGCTGCGTTTTCGCCTTTTGTCGATCGTGAGGCACAATGTTTCGCAAGGAGGAGACGATGATGCAGAACGACAGTTTGATGGGGCGCTTGCGAGCGCTGGTCGGGGGTGTGGAGAAACGACGTGCGTTGAATGAGAAAGGGATTGAACGTTTGCGCGGGCAACTGCGCGAATGTGCGGCGGGGCAGGGGGGCGAAGTGTCGGCGCGCGGACGGGCGGCGAAGCTGGCGGAAACCTATCTGCAGCTCGACGATAGCGGTCGGCAGCAATTCCTGCGCCTGATCGCCCTGGAATTCGGGCCGCAACCGCAGATGGTGGCCGTGGCGCATACGGCCTACCAGAAAGCAGTGGGAACGGCCGAGCAGTGGAAGGCGGAAGCCGCCTTGCGGGCGGCGATGCGCTCGGGGAGGATTCGCATCCTGACCCAGTTCAATGCCATTCCGCAGGGGGTGAAATTTTTGGTCGATCTGCGCGCCGACTTGCTGCGCTATTTACCTGCTGACCGGGAACTGGCGGTGCTTGACCGGGAACTGGAATCGCGCCTGTCGGCCTGGTTCGACGTCGGTTTCCTTGAATTGCAGCGGTTGACCTGGAATTCGCCGGCCGCCCTGCTGGAAAAACTGATCGAATATGAAGCGGTACATGAAATCCAGTCGTGGAGCGACCTCAAGAACCGTCTCGACGCGGATCGCCGTCTGTACGCTTTCTTCCATCCCCGCATGCCGGCCGAGCCGTTGATTTTCGTCGAGGTTGCGCTGACTGATCATCTGGCAGGCAATGTGCAGGAATTGCTGGATGTGCACGCGCCCTTGTTCGATCAGAAGAAGGCCGATACGGCGATTTTTTATTCCATTTCCAGTACCCAGCCCGGCTTACGTGGCGTGTCCTTCGGCAATTTCCTGCTGAAGCGGGTGATTGACGATCTGACGCGGGATTTTCCCAAGCTTGATCAGTTCGCCACCCTGTCGCCCATTCCCGGACTGGCGAGTTGGGTGCGCAAGAATCCGCAGAGCTTGGCTGATTGTGCGATTGACGTGCCGCTGGAGCAGTTGGTTAGCGGTGTCTGGGCCAATGACAAGAAACTGCAGCGTTCACTGCGCGAGCCACTGATCCGCCTGGCTGCCCGCTATCTGGCGGAGGCTAAACGCGGTAGCGGCGAATTTCCGCCGCCGTACGATCCGGTGGCCCGTTTTCACCTGGGCAATGGTGCGCGTATCGAGCGCTTGAATTACCTCGCCGATACATCGGTCAAGGGATTTGCCCAGTCATTTGGTCTGATGGTCAATTACCGCTACGAGCTGGAAGCTCTTGAAAATAACCTGGAGGCATTTTCTGCTCAGGGCCGGATTGCCATGTCTTCCGCCGTGCGCCGGCAGGCGCGGCCCGGCTGAGTGCTTGGCGGCGCTTTTACAGCCACCCCGCGAGATGGCGTTCGGCAAGTTGGGCCAGCGCTTCGATCCAGGCGGGGTCTTCGTTCAGCGCCGGGATGTAGTGGTAGCTCTTGCCTCCGGCCGCAAGAAAATCATCGCGGCCTTCAAGGGCGATTTCTTCGAGGGTTTCCAGGCAGTCGGCGGCAAAGCCTGGGCAGATCACGTCAACCCGCGCGATGCCGGCATGCGCCCATTTTTCCAGGGTGGCTGTGGTATAGGGCTGCAGCCACTGCGCCTTGCCGAAGCGTGACTGGAAGCAGATCTGGTATTGCTCGGCACGCAAGCCCAGGCGCTCGGCGAGCGCCTGGCCGCTGGTCAGGCATTCGTCGTAGTACGGATCGCCCAACTGGCGGCTGCGTTCCGGCAAGCCATGAAAACTCATCAACAGGCGGTCGTTGTCACCGAGGGGGCCGACTTGCTGCCAGTGCCGGCGTACGCTCGCCGCTAGGGCATCGAGATAGGCGGCGTCGCGGTGGTAGTCGCGCACGAAGCGCATTTCCGGTTGATTGCGCGTGCGCTGCAGCCAGCGTGCGGCGACATCCACCACGGTGGCGGTCGTGCTGGCGGCGTACTGCGGGTAGAGCGGCAGGATCAGGATGCGTTGATGTCCTGCGGCTTTCAGTTCGTTGAGCACGGCGGGTAGTGCTGGCGTGCCATAGCGCATGGCGTAGGTAACCTGCACCTGGTGGCCACGCTCACCGAGAAGGCCGCGCAGTAGCTTGGTCTGCCTTTCCGTATGGACACGGAGCGGGGAACCTTCCGGCATCCACACGGTGGCGTATTTGGCAGCGGATTTCTTGGGCCGCAGGTTGAGGATGATGCCGTGCAGAATGGGCCACCAGATCAGGCGGGGAATTTCGACCACGCGTGGATCGCCGAGAAATTCGGCGAGGTAGCGCCGCAGTGCGGCGGCGGTCGGTGCCGCAGGCGTGCCGAGATTGACCAGGACGATGGCAGGCGTGTTCTGAGGTGTCGCTGGTGCGGATTCCGGGAGGTAGCGGGGCATGGGGGTCAGGGATTTTTCTGGGAGAGGGCTGATGACAGCAGACGGGCGGTGATATCCACGATGGGAATGACGCGCTCGTAGGCCATGCGTGTGGGGCCGATGACCCCGAGGGAGCCGACGATCTCGCCATCGACTGAATAAGGTGCGGTGATGACGCTGCATTCATCCAGGCTGGCGATGCCCGATTCCTGGCCGATGAATATTTTGACGCCTTCGGCATGGCTGGAGATGTTGAGCAGATGCATCAGGCTGCTGCGTTGTTCGAACAGGTCGAACAATTCACGCAGGCGCTTCATGTTGGAGGAGAGTTCTTCCACATCAAGCAGGTTTTTTTCGCCGGAGATGACGTACGGTGCGGCGTTTTCGTTCAGTGCCGCGCTGCCGGCTTCCAGCGTCAGGGCCATCAGCGGGCGGATATCGTCGCGCAGGCGCTGGATTTCGCTGGCCAGCCGTTGCTGGATCTGCTCGAATTCCAGGCCGGCAAAGTTCTGGTTGAGGTAGTTGCCAGCGCTGACCAGCTCCGACTGGGTGTAGGCGCGGTCGACTTCAAGGATGCGATTCTGTACATCGCCATCGGCGGTGACGATGATCAATAGCAGACGTTTTTCCGCCAGGCTGACGAATTCGATCTGGCGTATGCGCTGGCCGCTACGGCGGGGCGCGATGACGACGCCGGCAAAGTGGGTCAGGCTGGATAACAGCTGCGAGGCGCTAGCGATGATCTGTTTGTTCGGCCTGCCCTGCAGGGCGTCTGCAATTGCTCCACGCTGGCTGGCAGCAAGCGGTTCGACGGTGAGCAGGCGGTCGACGAAGAGGCGGTAACCACGTGCCGTCGGCACGCGCCCGGCAGAGGTGTGCGGGCTGGCGACGAAACCGGCTTCTTCCAGGTCGGCCATGACGTTGCGGATGGTCGCCGGCGACAGATCGAGCTGGGAAAATTTGGACAGGGCGCGGGAACCCACCGGCTGACCGTCGGCAATATAGTGTTCCACCAGGGTTTTGAGCAGGGAGCGGGAGCGTTCGTCAAGCATGTCCCGGATTCTACCCAAAAGCACCCCGGGGGCGCGCGGGAGAATGGCAGTGGGCGGTAAGGGGCGCTGTTACAATGCGTCTACGGTGTGCCCGACAGCGCTCCTGGCGGCCGTTTGCCGGGGAGGGAGAGAAAAATGCGAAGAGTTTTGTTGCGGTATCGTTACTGGCCGTTGCCGATTCTGGTGTGGACGGTGGTGGTTCTGGCTTCCTGGTCCTGGAATCAGGCCTTGGTCGAGCACAAGATCGTGCAGCTGGCTGCGGACCGCGCCGAGTTTGTGTTCAAGATGGTGGAAACGGCACGGCTGTGGAATGCACGCCATGGCGGGGTTTATGCGGCGATCAATGAACACACGCCGCCCAGTCCGTATTTGCAGGTGCCTGATCGGGAAATCACCACGCCTGGCGGCGTCCGCCTGACAATGGTCAATCCGGCCTACATGACCCGTCAGTTGATTGGCGTGGTGGCGGAGCGTACCGATCTTGGTCTGCACCTGACCAGCCTCAAACCGCTCAACCCGAACAACGAGGCGGATGCCTGGGAAAAGGTGCAGCTGCGGAAATTCGAGCAGGGTGGCGGGAATGTACTCGAAGCGGTTTTCGAAGAGGGTGTCGAACGCTTCCGCTTCATGGCGCCGCTGAAAGTGGAAGCGCCTTGCCTTAAATGTCATCGCCACCAGGGGTATCAGCTGGGCGATATTCGTGGGGGCCTTAGTGTTTCCTTTTCGGCACCACCGTTGCGCGCGCAGGAATCATTGCAACTGCAGCGCATTGGCTTGATGCACTTGATGACCTGGGCGCTGGTGACGGCCTTGATCTTGTTCGGGTTGGTGCGTTTTCGCCGGCATATATTCGAGTTGCAGACCGCCAAGGAGCAGACGGAATCACTGGTGGTGGAGCGTACGGCCGAATTGCGCGAGCAGGTACTGGAGCGGCAGCAGGCGGAAGCCCAGTTGCGCTTGTTCATCGAATCTTCTGGCGAGGGCATTCTTGGCATGGATGTCAGTGGCCGTTGTACCCTGGCCAATCCGGAAGCGCTACGCTTGTTGCGGGCGCAACCGGAGCACCTGCTGGGCAAGGACCTGCCGGCCACCATTCATTCCTGTCACAGTGATGGCAGGCCGCATACAGCAGACAGTTGTGCGCTCTACCGTACCCTGCATAGCGGCCAGGCGGTGCATGATGATAGCGATGTCTTCTGGTGCGTGGATGGCGCTGCCATTCCGGTCGAGTACCGGTCCCAGCCGTTGTACGCCGATGGCTATCTGCTGGGCGCCGTGATCACGTTCAGTGACATCAGTCAGCGGCGGGCTGCGGAGGCGGCTTTGCGCAAGCTTTCCGGGGCGATCGAACATAGTCCTGTCGCGGCGGTGATTACCGATCGGCAAGGGGGCATCGAATACGTCAATCCGCGCTTCAGCGAGATGACGGGCTATTCCTCAGCAGATGTGCTCGGCCAGAATCCACGCGTCTGGCAGTCGGGAACGACGCCGCTGAAGACCTACGAACGCTTGTGGGCGACGATCAGCGCCGGTGAGTCATGGGAAGGTGAATGGCAGAATCGCACGCGCCAGGGGCGGCTGTTCTGGGCGCGGGCCCGCATTTCACCCATCCGCAACGATCGTGGCGAGATCACGCACTTCGTTTTGCTGATGGAAGATATCAGCGAGCATAAGGCACAGGAAGAAACCATCTGGCGGCAGGCGAATTACGACAGCCTCACCGCGCTGCCTAATCGCACCCTGTTCGCTCAGCGACTGAACCAGGCCCTGGGCCAGGCAGAGAGAAACGATGCGGTGTGTGCCCTGTTCTACATCGACCTGGATGGCTTCAAGGCGGTGAACGATACCCACGGTCATGCGGCGGGTGATCTGTTGTTGCAGGAAGTGGCGCAGCGCCTGCTGGCTTGTGTCCGTGACAGCGACACGGTGGCCCGCCTGGGAGGAGATGAATTTGCCATCATCCTGTCGCAGGTTTCGGGACATGACGGGGCCAGGCATGTCGCCGAAAACGTAGTCCGTACCCTGCGGCAAGCTTTCCTGCTCAATGGCGAGGTCGCGCATGTTTCCGGCTCCATCGGCATTGCCTTCTACCCCACGCACGCTGCCACGGCTGACGCCCTGATGCGTGCGGCCGATGCGGCGATGTATGCGGTCAAGGCCGAAGGCAAAGGCAGCTACCGTTTTGCGGCGAATGACGCATGAAAAATCTTTGCCCCAGATGTGAAAAAGCCACCGTCAGGGTGGCTTTTTCACATCTGGGGCCGGGCCGCTTACTTGGCCATCTGCTTTTCTTTCAACTCGTCCAGTGTCTTGCAGTCGATGCACAAGGTGGCAGTAGGGCGTGCTTCCAGACGTTTGATGCCAATCTCGACTCCGCATTTGTCGCAGTAACCGTAGTCGTCATCAGCAATACGGGTCAGGGTTTCATCGATCTTCTTGATCAGCTTGCGTTCGCGGTCACGGTTACGCAGTTCGATCGCCATGTCGGTTTCCTGGCTGGCGCGGTCGTTCGGGTCGGCAAATACGGTGGCTTCGTCCTGCATCGTATGGACGGTGCGGTCGATATCTTCGCTCAAATCCTTTTTCAGCGACTCCAGAATTTTCCGGAAATGGGTGAGCTGTTTGTTGTTCATGTAGGCCTCACCCGCCTTGGGTTCGTAGGGAACGAACTGTTTGTGGAGCAATTCTTCTGCCATATGTTGAGCGCTTCCAGTTGCCAAAAAAGGGGATAGATATCAGAAAGAGAGGGGGGTGGCAAGCGGGATCGATGGTGCACTGCGGTGTAGCCATCATGATGGTCGCAGTAATTTCCGTCGTGAATGAAGAAAAGGCAAATCGAGCTGGTATTTCCGTTTGCGTCCCTGTACAATGCGCGGCTCTTGTCGGGGCGTAGCGCAGCCTGGTAGCGCATCTGCTTTGGGAGCAGAGGGTCGTGAGTTCGAATCCCACCGCCCCGACCAGTCATCACGGGCCTTTTGGCCCGTTTTTACTTTCTGGCTCCCGTATCAGGCTGTGTTACAAACATTGGGAGCGAGAGGGAGTTAGCAGGACCTCTACGTGCGATGAGGCCGTGGCGGCATGGCTAGTTCCAATTTCTGCTAAAGAGAAAATACAAAGACTTAGGGCCACCCGAAGGTGGCCCTAAGTCTTTGTTTCTATTGGTCGGGGCGGCGGGATTCGAACTCGCGACCCCTTGCACCCCATGCAAGTGCGCTACCAGGCTGCGCTACGCCCCGACAAGCCAAAGATTATAGCGTAAATCGGCAAAATCAAACAGTGAGAAGCTGAATGATTTCCTGTAATTCGGTGCGGAGGTCAAGCTTTTCGGCGTTCGTACTGCCGCTGGCAGCGGGTGTTGCGGCGCTGGGTTCTGAGGCGATCTCGTCCAGGCGGTTGCGCGCACCGTGGATGGTGAACCCTTCGTTGTAAAGAAGTTCACGGATGCGGCGCACGAGCAGGACTTCGTGATGCTGGTAATAGCGTCGGTTGCCGCGGCGCTTGACCGGCTTGAGCTGGTTGAACTCCTGTTCCCAGTAACGCAGCACGTGGGGCTTGACACCGCACAACTCGCTCACTTCACCGATGGTGAAATAGCGTTTGGCGGGGATGGGCGGCAGATCCTCGCTGCCTTTGGATTTAGGCAGGGTGTCCATCAAATGAGAGTTCGACATCGGACTTCAGTTTCTGGCTGGCGTGGAAAGTGACGACCCGGCGTGCGGTGATGGGGATTTCTTCGCCGGTTTTCGGGTTGCGTCCAGGACGCTGCGGTTTATCGCGCAGCTGGAAATTACCGAAGCCGGAAAGCTTGACGCTGTCACCCATTTCGAGTGCGTCACGGATTTCATCGAAAAAAGCCTCCACCATGTCCTTTGCCTCACGTTTGTTGAGGCCCACTTTCTCGAACAGGAGGTCGGCGAGCTCGGCTTTGGTCAGGGTCATTCTTCTTGAATCTTTCTTCAGGCCCGCAGTTGAGCGGCAAATTTATTTTCCAGTTCAGAAGCGATATTTTGCAATGCAGCATCGACTTCGGAATCTAGCAAAGTGCGTTGAGTATCTTGCATAACTACCCGTAAAGCAAGGCTTTTCTTGTTTTCCGGGATGCCTTTGCCGGTGTAGACGTCGAACAGGTGAATACCCGTAACCAGCCTGGGAAGGGTGGTTTGCAGGCCGTCAATAATGGCTTGCCAGTGCACTTCCTGGTCGACGATGACGGCGAGGTCGCGGGTGACTGCCGGGAATTTTGAAAACTCGGCAAATGCGGGTACCGCTTGCGCTTTCAGTACCGAGAAATCGATCTCGAACAGGACGGGAGCGGCAGGCAGGTCGTATTTTTGCACCCACTTCGGGTGCAGTTCCCCCAGGAGGCCGACTGGATTACCTTGGAACAGGATGTGCGCTGAACGGCCGGGATGCAGGGCCGGGTGGCTGGCTTTCTCGAAACGCAGGCTGCAGGAGGGAAATAGAGCCTCCAGATCACCCTTGAGGTCATAGAAATCAACGCTGCGCTTGCCGCTGCTCCAGGTTTCCGGGAGTGCCTGGCCAAAGGCCAGGCCAGCCAGATGCCAGGGTTGGCTGTAACCGGCCACGGCTTGATTGTGGTCGTCGCTACGGGCAAACACACGCCCCAACTCGAACAGGCGGACACGGTTCTGCTGGCGTTTGATGTTGGTGACGAGGTTGTCGACCAGGCCACCAAAGAGGCTCGAACGCATGACGGCCATCTGGCTGGCAATGGGGTTGGCGAGCCGGATCAGTTCGTTGTCTCCGGTTTTGCCAGCGAAATCAGCTTCCCATGCGGTATCGACGAAAGCGAAATTGATGACTTCCTGATAGCCCCGGTCGGCCATGAATTGCCGGATGCGTGCTGTCGGGCGTTCCTGTTCTGGTTGGGGCAGCATCTGCAGCGCGGCCTGCGGGGCGACGGCCGGGATGTTGTCGTAACCGATCAGGCGGGCGATTTCCTCGATCAAGTCTTCTTCGATTTCCATGTCGAAGCGCCAGGAAGGCGGAGTGACCATGAATGTCTCGCCATCCTGCGTGAATTCAAGCGCTAGGCCGCGCAGAATGCCTGCTACTTTTGCACTGTCGAGCGGCAATCCCAGCACCTTGGCTGCACGGGCCGTACGCAGGCGGACGGGGGGACGGGCAGGCAGTGTGCCTTGGGCAATCTGCACGGGACCGGCGCTGCCACCACAAATTTCGAGGATGAATTGTGTGGCGCGCTCCATGGCCGTTTGCGTGATGCCGAAGTCGACGCCGCGTTCAAAACGGTGCGAGGCATCGGAACTGAAGCCGAAGCGGCGCGCCCGGCCGGCGATGACGGAGGGAGCAAAGAAAGCGGATTCCAGAAACAGGTGGCGGGTATCGAGCGTGACTGCACTCTCTTCGCCGCCCATGATGCCGGCTAGAGCGAGTGGTTTTTGCTCGTCGGCGATCAGCAGCATGTCGGAAGCCAGGGTGATTTCCTGACCATTGAGCAGTCGCAGGCGCTCGCCTTCCTCGGCCATACGCACCTGTACGGCGCCCGCCAGTTTGCTGTCGTCGAAGGCGTGCAGGGGTTGTCCCAGCTCCAGCATGACGTAGTTGGTGATGTCGACCAGGGCTGAAATCGAACGCAGGCCGCTGCGTTCAAGATGGCGGCGCATCCACTCAGGGGTTGCGGCACGGGCATTGACATCCTTGATGCTACGGCCGCAGTAGAGCGGGCAGGCGTCACCTGCCTTCAGTGCGAGCGCACGAACTTCGTCGATCTGTGCGGCAACCGGCGTGATTGCCGGTAGGCTGACCGTGGCGCCAGTGATGGCGCCGACTTCACGGGCAATACCCTGGAGCGACAGGCAGTCGGCCCGGTTAGGGGTGAGCTTGATCTCAAAAATGGTGTCATCGAGCGCAAGGTAGTTGCGGATGTCGGTGCCGACAGGCGCATCTGCTGGGAGGGTCAGCAGACCAGAGGCTTCTTCGGTAATACCCAGCTCCTTGGCCGAGCAGAGCATGCCGGACGATTCAATGCCGCGCACTTTGGCGATCTTGATCTTGAAATCCCCCGGCAACTTTGCTCCCGGCAAAGCGCATGGCACTTTCAGGCCGGCGGCGACATTGGGTGCACCGCATACAATCTGCTGGGGTGTGCCGCTACCGATGTCAACCTGGCAGACGTTGAGGCGGTCGGCATCGGGGTGTTTGCTGACGGACAGTACTTGCGCCACGATCACGCTGGTGAATGCCGGTGCGACCGGGGTCATGTCTTCGACTTCGAGGCCAGCCATGGTCAGGCTATGGGAAAGTTCGGCGCTGCTCAGTGCAGGATTGACGAAGCTACGCAACCAGGATTCAGAGAATTTCATGGCAGTCTCACGGAAAAACGAGCGGTAGGGACTATGAGGCGATCAGGCAAATTGGCGCAGGAAGCGCAAGTCGCCCTCGAAGAAGAGGCGTAGGTCGTTAACGCCATAGCGCAGCATGGTCAGGCGATCGGGACCAAAACCGAAGGCAAAGCCGGTGTACTTCTCCGGGTCGATGCCGGCGTGGCGCAGCACGTTCGGATGCACCATGCCGCAGCCGGCAATTTCCAGCCAGCGCCCCTTCAGTGCGCCGCTCATGAAAGCGACGTCGATTTCAGCGGAAGGTTCGGTGAAGGGGAAAAAAGAGGGGCGGAAACGCACGTTGAGGTCGTCCGTTTCGAAAAAGCGCTTGAGAAAATCGGCGATGACGCCCTTGAGGTCAGCGAAAGAAACGTTCTCGCCCACCCACAGACCTTCGACCTGATGGAACATCGGCGAGTGCGTGGCATCGGAGTCGACGCGATAGACACGGCCTGGGGCGATGATGCGGATTTCGGGCATGCGCTCGAGTTGGCCATATTTGGCAACGTGCGCCTGCATGTAGCGGGCCTGAATCGGGCTGGTGTGGGTGCGCAGTAATACTTTTTCCGCCAGCGAACCGTCCGGGTTGTTGAGGTAAAAAGTGTCGTGCATCGAACGTGCCGGATGGTCTTCCGGGGTGTTCAGGGCGGTGAAATTGAAGAAATCCTCTTCGATTTCCGGGCCGTCGGCGGCGGTGAAGCCAATCGAGGCGAACAGGGATTCGATGCGTTCCAGGGTGCGCGTGACCGGATGCAGTCCGCCACGTAATTCACTCCGGCCGGGCAGGGTGACGTCGAGCGCTTCTTCTGCCAGACGGGCCGCCAGAGCAGCTTCGCGAATGGCTTCGCGGCGGCTGTTGAGGGCTTCTTCAACGGCCTGTTTGGCCTGGTTGATTGCCGCGCCAGCGGTTTTCTTTTCTTCCGGCGGCAGCTTTCCCAGGTTCTTGAGCAATTCGCTGATCTGGCCATTTTTGCCAAGAAAGCGGGCTTTTGCCTGCTCCAGCGCGTCGGGGTCAGAAATTCCCGCAAAGGCAGCACGTGCCTCATTGACGATTTGTTCAAGGTGGTCCATGAGAAATCCAGGGTGAGATGAAAAAACAAAAAAGGAGGCTTGCGCCTCCTTTTATCACTTGAGCCAGTGCTTAGGCGCCGAGCTTGGCCTTGGCTTGGGCGGCCAGGGCAGCGAAAGCCGGCTGGTCAAAGACGGCCAGATCGGCAAGAACTTTGCGGTCGACTTCGATGTTGGCTTTCTTCAGGCCGTTCATCAGGGTGCTGTACTTCATGCCCAGTTCGCGGGCGGCAGCATTGATACGGACGATCCACAGCGAACGGAACTGACGCTTGCGCTGACGGCGGTCACGGTATTGATACTGGCCAGCCTTCATCACCGCCTGTTTGGCGACGCGATAGACGTTCTTGCGGCGACCGCGATACCCCTTGGCCTGGGCGAGAACTTTCTTGTGACGGGCGCGAGCGGTTACACCACGTTTAACTCGGGACATGTGTGATCTCCTTAAGCGTAGGGCAACATGGCGCGCACGGCGGCGACGTCACGCTCATGAACGGCAACTGCACCACGCAGCTGACGCTTGTTCTTGGTGGTCTTCTTGGTCAGGATGTGACGCTTGAAGGCTTGGCCGCGCTTGACGGTACCGCCAGCGCGAACCGAGAAGCGCTTCTTGGCGCCGCTCTTGGTCTTCATCTTGGGCATTTAATGCTCCTTAATGGCATGCCGTCAGGTGGTTTTCGACGAAAACGCTTGCTTTACCCGAAAGCACTTATAAAAACAACGAACTACTTACTTACTTTCTTGGCCGGGGCGATGATCATGATCATCTGCCGTCCTTCCATCTTTGGCATCTGCTCGACTTGGCCCACGGCCTCGAGATCTGCTTTGATCCGTTCCAGCTGGCGCATGCCGAATTCCTGGTGGGCCATTTCACGACCACGGAAGCGCAGGGTAACCTTGACCTTGTCGCCTTCTTCCAGGAAGCGCGTCATGTTGCGCAGCTTGATCTGGTAATCGTTTTCGTCGGTACCCGGGCGCAGTTTGACTTCCTTCACCTGCACCTGTTTCTGCTTCAGCTTGGCTTCGTGGGCGCGCTTCTGCTCCTGGTATTTGAACTTGCCGTAATCCATGATCCGGCATACCGGTGGCTTCGCTGTAGGGGCGATTTCAACCAGATCGACACCCGCCTCTTCGGCCATCTGCAGCGCCTGGCGCAGATTGACGATGCCTAGCTGTTCCCCGTCCAAACCCTGGAGACGAATCTCCGCGACTGTTATCTCATCGTTGATACGATGGGCCTTGTTCTGAGCTATGGTAAAACCCCCGAAAATTCAATAAATTAAGCCGTGCCACTGCGCGAAGCGACTTCCTCTTGAAGCCGCTCGATCAGCGCCTCGACCGTCATCTGACCGAGATCCTGACCTCCGCGTGTACGCACGGCAACCAGTCCGTCCGCCTTTTCTTTATCGCCCACAACGAGCTGATAAGGCAGCCGGTTCAAGCTATGTTCGCGGATTTTATAGGTAATTTTCTCGTTGCGCAAATCCGCTTCGGCCCTGAAGCCAGCCTGGTGCAGCTTTTGCGCCACATCTGCAGCGTAATCAGCCTGTTTTTCCGAGATGTTGAGCACCACCGCCTGCACTGGTGCCAGCCAGAGGGGGAGTGCGCCGGAGAAGTTTTCGATCAGGATGCCGATGAAGCGTTCGAGCGAGCCCAGAATGGCACGATGCAGCATGACTGGAACTTTGCGCTCATCGTTGCCGGCTACGTATTCCGCCCCCAGACGACCGGGCATGGAAAAGTCGACCTGCATGGTGCCGCATTGCCAAGAACGGCCGATGGCATCCTTGATGTGGAATTCGATTTTCGGGCCATAGAAAGCGCCTTCGCCGGGCAGTTCCTCCCATTCCAGGCCGGAGGCGCGCAGGCCGGCACGTAATGCATTCTCGGCCTTGTCCCAGATTTCATCCGAGCCGACGCGGCCTTCCGGGCGCAGGGCCAGCTTGACCGCGACTTCAGTAAAGCCGAAATCGGCGTAAACCTTTTTTACCAGGGCATTGAAGGCGGTGACTTCGGATTCGATCTGATCTTCGGTGCAGAAAATGTGGCCGTCGTCCTGCACGAAGCCGCGTACGCGCATCAGGCCGTGCAGGGCGCCGGTAGGTTCGTTGCGGTGGCAGGAGCCGAATTCGCCGTAGCGTAGCGGTAGTTCGCGGTAGGAGCGCAGGTCGGAGTTGAAGACCTGGACGTGTCCTGGGCAGTTCATCGGCTTGACCGCGTAGTCGCGGTTTTCCGACGCTGTCGTGAACATGTTGTCCTTGTAGTGCTCCCAGTGGCCGGATTTCTCCCACAGGCTTTTGTCGAGAATTTGCGGGCAGCGGATTTCCTGATAGCCATTGTCGCGATAGACGCGGCGCATGTAGCCCTCGATTTCCTGCCATACCGCCCAACCCTTGGGGTGCCAGAAGACCAGTCCGGGTGCTTCGTCCTGCATGTGGAATAGGTCGAACTGCTTGCCCAGGCGGCGGTGGTCGCGCTTTTCGGCTTCTTCCAGCATGTGGAGGTAGGCGTCGAGATCTTCCTTCTTGGCCCAGGCGGTACCGTAAATACGCTGTAACTGTTCGTTACGGTGGTCGCCGCGCCAGTAGGCGCCGGCCACCTTCATTAGTTTGAAGATCTTGAGTTTGCTGGTTGAGGGTACGTGTGGGCCGCGACATAGGTCGATGAAATCACCTTCACGGTACAGCGAAACCTGCTGGTCGGCGGGAATGGCCTCGATCAATTCAGCCTTGTATTTCTCACCCATGTCGAGGAAGAACTTGACGGCTGCGTCGCGACCCCAGACTTCGCGGGCAACGGGAATGTCCTTTTTTGCCAGTTCGGCCATGCGTTTCTCGATGGCGGCCAGGTCTTCCGGGGTAAATGGGCGTTTGTAGGCGAAGTCGTAGTAAAAACCGTTGTCGATGACCGGGCCGATGGTGACCTGCGCCTCCGGGAACAACTCCTTGACGGCGTAGGCGAGCAAGTGCGCGGTGGAGTGGCGGATGATTTCCAGTCCGTCGGCATCCTTGTCGGTGACGATGGCGAGATCGGTGTCTTCTTCGATGCAGTATGAGGTGTCGACCAGCTTGCCATTGACCTTGCCAGCCAGGGCGGCTCGCGCCAGGCCGGCGCCGATGCTGGCTGCGACTTCAGCGATGGTCACCGGCTGGGGGAAACTGCGGACGGAGCCGTCAGGGAGTTTGATATCGGGCATGGCAACGACCTCTGGGCGATCTTGGTGGAATTCCGGGCGAAAAAAAAGTGCGGTCTGAGCCGCACTTTTTTTGGATGAACGAAGCCGACTCGAATCAGAGTTTCTGAACTGCAGTGCAAGTTCGGAAAGTGTTCAATTTGGCTCCATCAGGAATTTGGTAGGCGGTATTGGAATCGAACCAACGACCTCCACGATGTCAACGTGGCGCTCTAACCAACTGAGCTAACCGCCTGCAGAAGAAGCGCGCATTTTAGAGAGATCTTTGTTGCTGTCAAGGTTTTCGGCAAAAAAATTTGCCGCACAGTAAGATGGTGGTCTCTCATTTACCTGTGCGATTACATATGGGCTGGTATGTTTTCGGGTTGTGCGCGCTGACCCTGATCGGCGCGACCTTGCCGTTATTATACGAGCGCCACCGGAAGCGCCCGCCACCTGTTATCAAGAAGAAATCTCATGGAAAAACGTCTGACCAACCTGGAAATCAAGATCAGCTTTGCCGAGGAGCAGATCGACGCCCTGAATAAGCTGGTGTATCAGCAGCAGCGCCAAATTGAGTGGCTGGTGGGCGAATTGCGGCAATTGCAGAGTCGTGCCGAGCAGGGGCAGCCCGGTGAGTGGCGTAGTCTGCGTGACGAAATTCCGCCGCATTATTGAGTGCTGAATGGGGGTATTGCGCCTCTTTGGGTAAATGGTCAGACCAGAAAAATCGCGGCTGATGAGGGGCTGAACGCGGCGGAGGCGGTGAGCTTGCGAGCCAGGCAATCTCCTTGGGTTCAGGGGATGGTTAAATAAATCACTGAAAAACAATAAGATATTTGACAACCCTGCTTTTGCTGATGGCGCGTTGCGGCAGAATTTCGAAAATCATCTTGCCTTGAGTGAAAAGCTTCCCTAGAATTTCGCGGTCTTACCAGATCTTCTGGTCTTACCAATTTTCACTGTCGCCGCCATGAGCAAGCTGCAAGTGCCCCGTGTTTCCGATGCGGTGGCTACCACTCTCGAGCAACGCATTCTCGAAGGTTCATTGAAGCCGGGCGATCGGCTGCCTGCTGAGCGTGAATTGGCGGCAGAGTTGGGGGTGTCGCGGCCGAGTCTGCGTGAAGCGATTCAGAAGTTGGCTTCAAAAGGTCTGCTGCGTAGTCAGCAGGGCGGTGGCACCTATGTTACGGGCGCGCTGCAGGCCAGTTTTCTCGACCCATGGCAGGCCATGGTCGGTTCCTATCCCAATTTGCGCGAAGATGTTCTGGAGTTACGCCGCACGTTGGAAGGGCAGGCTGCCGAATGGGCGGCCGAGCGTGCGACTGAGGCCGATTTGCTGCGCTTGACGCAAGCCTTTGAGCAGATGCAGAAGGTCGCTGATGCGCCTGAAATTGCGACCCGTGCGGCGGCAGATATCGCTTTTCATCAGGCGATTGGCGAAGCTGCCCACAATGCGCTCATCGCCCATCTTTCCGTAGTGCTGCTGCGCTTGATGCGGGACAGCATCGAGCTCAACCTGGGTGAACTCAAGGATGTCGCGGCGGCTGGCCGCCTGCTTGCCAGTCAGCATGCGGCCCTGTATTCGGCCATCTGCGAACGCAAGCCGCAGGCGGCGCGTGCTGCTGCCGAAACACACATCGATTTTGTGCGTGAAACCCTGGCGCAAACCCTGCGTTCTGTTGCCCGCCGCGAAACCGCAGAGCGCCGGCTGGCGGTGGAGTTTCGGGAATGAGTGGAGCGGGGTTGGGTAA
Source organism: Azonexus hydrophilus (assembly GCF_905120355.1). Lineage (GTDB taxonomy): Bacteria > Pseudomonadota > Gammaproteobacteria > Burkholderiales > Rhodocyclaceae > Azonexus. The sequence continues at coordinate 37,219 of NZ_CAJHOB010000004.1, forward strand.
GCAAATACGTCGATCGCATTTGCTGCTGCCGCGTGTTTGTGCTGGTGGTTTCACGCCGGTGTGGTCTGGTTTTTATTTTTGATCTTCTAAGCCAAAGGAACTGTCATGGAACAGCTTGTCATCCCCTTCGAAAAACTGCGCATGACTGACGTAGACCAGGTCGGCGGCAAGAACTCGTCGCTCGGCGAAATGATCTCGCAGCTCGCCGACACCGGCGTCCGCGTGCCGGGCGGCTTCGCCACGACGGCGCATGCCTACCGCGAGTTCCTGGCCCAGTCCGGCCTCGACAAGAAGATCAACGACACGCTCGATGCGCTCGATGTCGATGACGTCAACGCCCTGGTCAAGACCGGTGCCGAAATCCGCCAGTGGATCCTCGACACGCCGTTCCCGATGGACCTGACCATCGCCATCACCGAGCAGTACCAGCGCCTGGTCGCCGAATCCAACGCCGACATGTCCTTCGCCGTGCGCTCCTCGGCCACCGCCGAGGATCTGCCGGATGCTTCCTTCGCTGGCCAGCAGGAAACCTTTCTGAACATCGTCGGCCTGGAAAACATCATGCACGCGATCAAGGAAGTCTTTGCTTCCCTGTACAACGACCGTGCCATCTCCTACCGCGTGCACAAGGGCTTCGTCCATGCCGACGTCGCGCTCTCCGCCGGCATCCAGCGCATGGTCCGCTCCGACAAGGGCGCCGCCGGCGTGATGTTCACGCTCGACACCGAATCCGGCTTCCGCGACGCCGTCTTCGTGACGTCTTCCTACGGGCTGGGCGAAACGGTGGTGCAGGGCGCCGTCAATCCGGACGAGTTCTACGTGCACAAGCCGATGCTGGAGCAGGGCAAGAAGGCCGTGATCCGCCGCAACCTCGGCTCGAAGATGATCAAGATGACCTTCGCCGCCGAGAAGGTCGCCGGCAAGTCCACGGTCACCGAAGAAGTGGAAGAATCGCTGCGCCACCAGTTCTCGATCAATGACGAAGAAGTCATGGAACTGGCCCGCTACGCCCAGATCATCGAAAAACACTACGGTCGTCCGATGGACATCGAGTGGGGCAAGGACGGCGTCGACGGCAAGCTCTACATCCTGCAGGCCCGCCCGGAAACCGTGCAGTCGCAGGCTGCCGCCGGCAAGCAGGAGAAGTTCAAGCTGAAGTCCTTCTCCAAGGTGCTCGCCTCCGGTCGCGCCATCGGCCAGAAGATCGGCGTCGGCCCGGTGCGCATCGTCAAGGACCCGAAGGAAATGGACCAGGTCAAGCCGGGTGACGTGCTCGTCGCCGACATGACCGACCCGAACTGGGAGCCGGTGATGAAGCGCGCCTCCGCCATCGTCACCAACCGTGGCGGCCGTACCTGCCACGCCGCGATCATCGCCCGCGAACTGGGTATCCCCGCCATCGTCGGCTGCGGCGACGCGACCGAAACGCTCAACGAAGGCGACACCGTGACGGTTTCCTGCACGGAAGGCGACACCGGCCACGTCTATCGCGGCAAGCTCGATTACGAAGTCACCACCCGCGACATTTCGGCCATGCCGGACGTCCCGGTCAAGGTCATGATGAACGTCGGCAACCCGGAACTGGCCTTTGAATTCGCCCAGCTGCCGAACGCCGGCGTCGGTCTGGCCCGCGTCGAGTTCATCATCAACAACGTCATCGGCATCCACCCCAAGGCGATCCTCGACGTCGAGCGTCTGCCGGCTTCGAAGCGCGACGAGATCAAGCGGCGCGCCCGCGGCTACGCCAGCCCAAAGGACTTCTTCGTCGAGAAGCTGGTCGAGGGTGTGTCCACCATCGCCGCCGCCTTCTGGCCGAATCCGGTGATCGTCCGCCTGTCCGACTTCAAGTCCAACGAGTACCGCAAGCTGCTCGGCGGCGAGCTGTACGAGCCGGAAGAAGAAAACCCGATGCTCGGCTTCCGCGGCGCTTCGCGCTACATCGCGCAAAGCTTCCGCGACTGCTTCGAGATGGAATGCCGCGCCATGAAGCGCGTGCGTGAAGAGATGGGCCTGACCAACGTCCAGCTGATGGTGCCCTTCGTGCGCACCGTCGGCGAAGGCCAGGCGGTGGTCGACCTGCTCGCCGAACACGGCCTGAAGCAGGGCGAACACGACCTGAAGCTGATCATGATGTGCGAAATCCCGTCCAACGCCCTGTTGGCCGACGAATTCCTGCAGATCTTCGACGGCTTTTCGATCGGCTCCAACGACCTGACCCAGCTCAGCCTCGGCCTCGACCGCGACTCCGGCCTAGTCGCCAACCTCTTTGACGAACGTGACCCGGCGGTCAAGAAGTTGCTGGCGATGGCCATCTCCGCCGCCAACAAGGCCGGCAAGTACATCGGTATCTGTGGCCAGGGCCCATCCGACCACCCGGACCTCGCCGAGTGGCTGATGGATCAGGGTATCAGCTCGATCTCGCTGAACCCGGATACGGTGGTGGATACCTGGATGCGCCTGGGGGAACACAAGAAATCCTGATGTTTCAAGTGGTTACTGTGAGCTAATAAGATCAGCAAGGCCGGGAGCGATCCCGGCCTTGCTGCGTTTTGGCCTGTCTTATTGTGCGAACACTGCTCGAACCAACAGACTTTACTGTGTGTGGCACAATCACCCCCTTCTTTTTTTGAGCTGGGTCATGAAAAAAGTATTCCTGATTCTGGGGCTGATCGTGCTGGCGTTGCTGCTGCCGTTCTTTTTTACCGATGTCGGTCGCCACGAGGGGGCTGATCATAATGTCGGTCTGCCGTGGCAGATCCAGGTGGATGGGACGGGTAGCAGTCAGGTTTTTGGGGTGGTGCTGGGGCGCGACCGGTTGGGCGACATGCTTTCGGTGCTGGGGGCTGAGCCGGAGTTGGCCATCATTGCTGCGCCGGGTGAGGCGGGGAGTCTGGAGGCGTATTTCAGCGAGTTGCGCCTGGGCTTTGTGCTGGCCAAGGTGGTGTTGACGCTCGAGGCGACGCCGGAGACGCTGGTTGCCATGGCCGAGCGGGCGCCGAAGGCGGAATACATGGAGAGTTCGACGCGCAAGATTCGTCTGGCTCCTGACGACCGGGCGCTGGCGGAAAGCCTGCCGGTGCAGGCCATCAGTGTGATCCCCACTGTCAATCTGGACGAGGCGACCCTGATCGAGCGTTTTGGTACGCCGGGGGAGCGGCTGCCCGTATCTTCTGAGCGGGTGCATCTGCTGTATGCGGATAAAGGGCTGGATATCGTGGTCGATGCGCAGGGTAAGGAACTGCTGCAATATGTGCCGCCGCGGGATTTCGCGCGCTTGCGCGAACCTTTGCGGCAAGCGGAAAGCGTGCCGGATGCCACGCGCTGAACGCTTGATCTGCTAGAATTTCGCACTTTTAACCGACCGCCCTACTGGAGTAAACATGGCAATCGAACGCACGCTGTCCATCATCAAACCTGATGCCGTCAAGAAAAACGTCATCGGCCAGATCTATTCCCGCTTCGAAGCTGCTGGCCTGAAGGTCATCGCCGCACGCATGACCTGGCTGTCGGCGCAGGAAGCTGGTCAGTTCTACGCCGTGCACAAGGATCGCCCCTTCTTCAAGGATCTGGTTGAGTTCATGACGTCCGGTCCGGTGATGATTCAGGCGCTGGAAGGCGAAAACGCCATTGCCAAGAACCGCGAGCTGATGGGCGCCACCGACCCGAAGAAGGCTGAGCCGGGTACCATCCGTGCTGACTTTGCTGAATCCATCGATGCCAACGCCGTGCATGGTTCCGATGCGCCGGAAACGGCTGCCGTGGAAGTGGCTTTCTTCTTTCCGGGCATGAATACCTACGCTGGCCGCTGAGCCGCGAAGCCGTACTAGATGACTGTCAATCTGCTGGATTACGATGCCGCCGGCCTGACTGCCTGGTTTGCCGAACAAGGTGAGAAACCGTTTCGGGCCAAGCAGGTGTTGCGCTGGGTGCATCGTTCCGGCGTGGCAGACTTCAATGCCATGACCGATCTCGCCAAGAGCTTGCGCGACAAGCTCTTGCAGCGGGCGGTCGTGGCGCCGCCGGCCGTTGTTTCGGACAAAATTTCGGATGACGGGACGCGCAAATTCCTGATTGACGTGGGGAATGGCAATGCTGTCGAGTCGGTGTTCATTCCCGAGGACGAGCGCGGCACCCTGTGTATTTCGACGCAGGCGGGTTGTGCGCTGGATTGCGCATTCTGCTCCACCGGCAAGCAGGGCTTCAACCGCAACCTGACCGTGGGCGAAATCATTGGTCAGCTGTGGCAAGCCAACAAGGCGCTGGGCGCTGTGCATGGTAACGAGCGGGTCATCTCCAATGTGGTCCTGATGGGCATGGGCGAGCCGCTGGCGAATTACGAAAATACCGTCACTGCCTTGCATCTGATGCTTGATGACAATGCCTATGGTTTGTCGCGGCGGCGGGTGACGGTGTCGACTTCCGGTCTGGTGCCGGTGATCGACCGGCTGCGCGAGGATTGTCCGGTGGCGCTTGCGGTGTCGCTGCATGCGCCCAACGACGCATTGCGCGACCAGTTGGTGCCGATCAACCAGAAATACCCCTTGCAGCAATTGCTGGCGGCGTGTCAGCGCTATCTCACCAAGGCGCCGCGTGATTTCATTACTTTCGAGTACACCATGCTGGCCGGCGTCAATGATAGCGATGCCCAGGCCCGCGAATTGCTTGCGCTGGTACGTGATGTGCCGTGCAAGTTCAACCTGATTCCGTTCAACCCCTTTCCGGGGTCGCCGTTCCGCCGTTCGCCGGCTGATCGGGTGCGCCGTTTCGGCGAAATTCTGCTGCAAGGCGGCATCGTCACCACGACCCGCAAGACCCGTGGCGATGACATCGATGCCGCCTGCGGACAACTGGCTGGCCAGGTTCAGGACAAGACCCGGCGCCGGCTGGAGAGAATCATTCCCGTCCAGGAGTCCAGTGAATGAAAAATATCGTGTCGTCCCTGCGTCTGTGTGTTTCTCTGGCGGCTTTGGCCGTCTGCCTGCCGCTTGCTGCCCAGGCGCAATATGATTTTTCCAAAGTGCCCACGACCGGGGCGGGCGGTACGATGATGAACGACGGCCGCAGCAGTGAGCCGACGCCGGCTGATCCCCGGACGCGGGCGCGGATCCATACCGAACTGGGGGCGCTCTACTTTCAGGAGGGCAATCCGGCAGCGGCGATTGATCATCTGAGCATCGCGATCCAGGTTGATCCGGATTACGCGACCGCACTCAGTGTGCGCGGTCTGGTGCTGGCGGATCTAAAGGAATTTGCCAAGGCTGACGCCGATTTCAGCCGTGCCTTGTCGCGGGCGCCAAATGATCCGGAAATCAACAACAACTACGGCTGGTTCCTCTGCGAAACCGGCAAGGTGCGTGAATCGGTGGCGTATTTCGAGCGGGCGCTGCGTGATCCGCTCTATGAGACGCCGGATCGCGCCCATACCAACGCCGGCAATTGCCTGTTGCGTATTGGTGAGCTGGAGAGTGCCCAGCGCCATTACCTGCAGGCCGTACGCTTGTCGCGCACTGGTGCGGTGCCGGCGCGGCTGGGGCTGGCGGACATTTTTTTCCGGCAGGGAAATGCTGATGAGGCACGAATTTATCTGAATGATGCGTTGCGCATGATGGAGCCCGCGAGCCCGGCGGCGTTGTGGTTGGGGTTGCGAATCGAGCGCAAGGCAGGTAACCGGTCGGCGGAAAGCAGCTTTGCGGCGCAGTTGCGTGGTCGCTATCCGACGTCCGAGGAATACCAACAATTCCTTAAGGGAAATTTTGAATGAGTGAAGCACAGGCGCTAGTCGATGACGCAGTCACGCTCATCGTCGATCATGCCCCGCAATCGGTAGGCCAGGCCTTACGTCAGGCGCGAGAGGCGCGGCAACTGCCGTTGGCAGACGTTGCGCGCGCGCTGAAGTTGGGTGAGCGTCAGTTGACCGCGCTGGAATCCGATCAGTGGTCGGAGTTGCCCGGCGCAACCTTCGTCCGTGGGTTTGTACGCAACTACGCCCGTTTGCTGGCGCTCGATGCGGCCCCCTTGATGGAAACGCTGGATCAGCAACTGGAAAAACCGGTGACCAAACTCAATATTCCGGCCTCTGCGCCGGCTGAGCCGGCCGCTGGTGTGAGCAAGAAAAACGACCGCTCGGTGATGACGCTCGGCCTGTTGCTGCTGCTGGTGGCCGTGCTTGGTTATTTTCTGTTGCCGGGTGACTGGAACATGCTGCAGGGACGCATTCTGGCCTTGCTGCCGGAGCGGGCGCCGGCGGTGGCCACGGTGCAGGAAGAAAAAGAAGCAGAGCCCTTGTATCCCCCAGGGACCAGCAATCAAGAGTTGATTGCGCCCGTGCCGGAAACTACACCGGAAGCTGCAGCGGAAAGTCTACCTGCAGCAGCGCCGCCGCCTGCCACCACCCCGGCCGTGAGCGCCGTGCCAGTGGAGACCACGCCGGGGGCCGCGGCGCTGGCCGCGAAGCATGCGGCCACCTTACGTTTTGTGGTGAGCAAGGAAGCCTGGATCGAAGTGCGCGACAGCGAGCAGAAAGTCGTGTTCTCACAGCGGCTGGCGCCTGGTAGCGAACAGCAGGTACAGGGCCAGGGTCCCCTGTCGGTGACGGTGGGCTACGCGCCTGGCGTGCAGCTCTTTTTGCGCGGTCAGCAGGTTGATCTGGCGCCACACAGCCGTGGTGATGTCGCCCGTCTGGTTCTGGAGTAAGCCTTGAGTTTTGCAGCAAAGCGCCCCACGCGCGTCACCCAGATTGGTCATGTCCGCCTTGGCGGCGACGCGCCGGTAGTCATTCAATCAATGACCAATACCGATACGGCGGATTATCTGGCAACCGCCATTCAGTGTGCCGAACTGGCGCGAGCCGGATCGGAACTGGTCCGGATCACCGTCAATTCGCCGGAAGCCGCCGCTGCCGTGCCCTTGATCCGAGAACATCTGGACCGCATGAATTGCGCGGTGCCGTTGATTGGTGATTTTCACTATAACGGCCATCGCCTGCTGACCGAGCATCCGGCCTGTGCCGAAGCGCTGGCCAAATACCGGATCAATCCCGGGAACGTCGGTTTTGGCAGGAAGAAGGACGAGCAGTTCGCCCAGATGATCGAACTGGCCTGCCGCTATGACAAGCCCGTGCGCATCGGCGTTAACTGGGGCAGCCTCGACCAGGATCTGCTGGCGCGCCTGATGGACGAGAATTCACGGCTGGCGCAGCCGCTCGATGCGACCGACATGATGCGCCACGCGATGGTGGTGTCGGCCCTGGAATCGGCCGCGAAAGCTGAAGAGATCGGCATGGCGGGGGAAAAGATCATTCTCTCCTGCAAAGTCTCGAGCGTGCAGGATTTGATTGCCATTTATCGCAAGCTCGCCGAGCGCTCCGACTACGCCCTGCATCTGGGGCTGACCGAGGCCGGCATGGGCTCGAAAGGCATCGTTGCCTCGACGGCGGCACTGGCAGTGCTGCTGCAAGAGGGGATCGGCGACACCATCCGTATTTCGCTGACGCCGGAGCCCGGAGGCGCGCGGACGCAGGAGGTGATTGTTGCCCAGGAAATCCTGCAGACCATGGGTTTGCGTGCGTTTACCCCGATGGTGGTGGCCTGTCCGGGATGTGGCCGCACCACCAGCACCTTGTTCCAGGAACTGGCCGGCGAGGTGCAGGATTTCGTGCGCGCCCGCATGCCGGAGTGGAAATTGCACTATGACGGCGCCGAAACCATGACGGTCGCCGTCATGGGCTGCATCGTCAACGGGCCGGGCGAGTCGAAGCACGCCAATATCGGCATTTCCTTGCCCGGAACCGGCGAGGCGCCCGCCATGCCGGTGTTTGAAGACGGGCAAAAAACCACGACCTTGAAGGGCGAGAACATCACCAGCGCATTCAAGGACATCATCGAGCGCTATGTGGCGCGTACTTACAAGAAGAAATTGTCAGCATGAGTCAGAGTTTGCAGGCCGTGCGCGGGATGAACGACATCCTGCCGGAAGAAGCGGCATTCTGGGAGTTGTTCGAAGACGCCATCCGCAGCTGGTTGAAGGGCTACGGTTACCGGCCCATCCGCATGCCCATTGTCGAGCCGACGCCACTGTTCAAGCGGGCGATCGGGGAAGTGACCGATATTGTCGAGAAGGAAATGTATTCCTTCATCGATGGCCTCAATGGCGAAGCCCTGACCCTGCGCCCGGAAGGCACGGCCGGTTGCGTGCGGGCGGTGATCGAGCACAACCTGGCGGCCCGGCAGACCCAGCGGCTGTATTACATGGGCCAGATGTTCCGCCACGAGCGGCCGCAGAAGGGGCGCTACCGGCAGTTCCATCAGGTCGGGGTGGAAACCTTCGGCATGAGCGGACCGGATATCGACGCGGAACTGATCCTGATGGGCGCCCGGCTGTGGGACGACCTGGGCCTGGAAGGCATCGAATTGCAGTTGAACAGTCTGGGCCAGCCGGCCGAACGGGCGGAACACCGCGCTGCGCTGATCGCCTATTTCGAGCAGCATCAGGAGCATCTGGACGAAGACGCCCGGCGGCGTCTGTACACCAATCCCCTGCGCATTCTGGACAGCAAGAACCCTGCCTTGCAGGACATCTGCGCGGCAGCGCCGAAATTGATTGACTACCTCGGCGACGAATCGCTGGCGCACTTTGCCGGCGTGCAGCAGATCCTGCGCGACGCCGGTCTGCCATTCACCATCAACCCCCGCCTGGTGCGCGGGCTGGACTACTACAACCTGACCGTCTTCGAGTGGGTGACCGACAAGCTGGGGGCCCAGGGTACGGTCTGTGCGGGTGGGCGTTACGACGGCCTGGTGGAACAGCTGGGTGGTAAATCGACGCCAGCCTGCGGCTTTGCCATGGGAGTGGAACGGTTGGTGGCCCTGATCCGTGACGCCGGCGGCGCACCGACGGAACCCGCACCCGACGTGTACGTCGTGCATCAGGGCGAAGCCGCCGGGCGGCTGGCGTTCCGGGTGGCGGAAGGGCTGCGCGATCAGGGGCTGGACGTGCTGCTGCACTGCGGTGGCGGTTCGTTCAAATCACAGATGAAGAAAGCCGATGGCAGCGGTGCCGGTTTTGCGGTCATCATCGGTGACGATGAGGCCGCGACTGGCGAAGCGCAGCTGAAGGCGCTGCGCGATAGCGCATGGGAACAACGTAAAATGAACGTCGATGCATTGGCCGGCGCCATCATCGACCATATGGTCGACGCCGGCGAGGAGGAATAAACATGGCGCATTATGATCTCGAAGAACAGGAACAGATCGACACTCTGAAAACCTGGTGGAAGATGTACGGCAATCTGGTCACCTCGCTGCTGACCGTGGCGGCTCTGGCCGTGCTGGGATGGCAGGCGTGGAACTGGTACCAGAACAAACAGGCGGTAGAGGCGGCGGGTGTGTTTGCCGCACTGGAGCAGGCCGTCGCGGCGGGCGATGCGCAGCGGATCAAGGCGACAGCCGGTGAACTGACGGCAAATTATGGCCGGAGTGCCTATGCCGGTCTGGGGGCCTTGCTGGCGGCGCGTTATTCCTTCGATCAAGGTGACCTGAAAACCGCCAAGGCGCAGCTGGCCTGGGTGGCCGATAACGGCAAGGACGAATTGCGTGAACTCGCCCGCCTGCGTTTGACTGAAGTATTGATTGATGAGGAAGCCTACGACGAGGCCTTGCAGCGCCTGAGCGTGGCCGCACAACCTGCGTTTGCCGCGCGTGCCCTGGAGTTGAAGGGTGATGTACTGAGCACGCAAGGCAAATCCGCTGAGGCGCGTACGGCGTACCAGGCGGCGCTTGATGCCGGGGGCAAGGCCATGGAAGGCCCGGTACGCGAAATCCTGCAGCAGAAACTCGACGCGCTCGGCGTTGCCGCCGCAGGGGCGGCAGCATGAGGCGCCGGACATTGCCGCGTCATCTGCCGTGGCTGGTGGCGGCAGGATTGGCGATGGCTGGCCTGAGCGGCTGCTCGACCATTTCCAATACGCTGGATGCCATGAATCCTTTTGCCTCCTCCGGCCCGAAAATGTCGCCTTTGCCGGAAATCAAGGAGGCGGGTAGCAGCCGTAGCCTCTGGTCGCAGCGTGTCGGTGCAGCCGACGATTACGTGTTCTCGCCGGCAGAAGCCGGCGGTGCCGTTTTTGCTGCCGACCGCAAGGGGCAGTTGTATCGTTTTGAAGAAGGCAAGCTGAGCTGGAAAATCAACGTCGGTCAGCCGCTTTCGGCGGGGGTGGGCGCCGACCGTCAGGTCGTCGTGGTCGGTACGGCCAAGGGGGATGTGCTGGCATTTGCGGCGGATTCCGGCAAAGCGCTGTGGCAGGCCAAGGTGTCGAGCGAAATACTGGCGGCTCCCACGGTCGAGGGTAACAGTGTTGCCGTACGTAGCGGTGACAACCGCCTGTTCCTGTTCGATGCGCAAACCGGCGCCCGGCGCTGGGTGTATGAGCGGCCGATGCCGATTCTCGCCGTGCGCGCCACCGGGCGTCCGGTGTTCGCCGAACGCTATGTTCTGGCCGGTTTCCCCGGCGGCAAGCTGGTGGCGGTAGCGCTGGAAAACGGTGCCCAGGTCTGGGAAGGCGCCGTGGCGCAACCCAAAGGCGCCACCGAACTGGATCGGGTTGCCGATGTGGTGGCACCGCCGGTGCTGGAAGGCGGGCAGTTGTGCGCGGTGGCCTTCCAGGGGCGGGTGACCTGCTTCGACATGGGGCAGGGCGGGGCCATTGTCTGGTCGCGCGATATTTCCTCGGCGCGTGGTTTGGCACTCGATGGCCGTTACCTGTTCGTGACCGATGACGAAGGTGTGGTCTATGGCCTCGATCGCCTGTCGGGCGGCAGCCTGTGGAAGCAGGACAAACTGCGGCATCGTCTGGTGACGGCGCCGGTAGTGCATGGCGACAGCATCGTCGTGGCCGACGGTGAAGGCTACGTACATTTTCTGTCGCGAGAAGAGGGCGCTTTCGTGGCCCGCATCAAAACTGATGGCAAGCGGGTCGATGCCGCGCCACAACGCCTGAGCAACGGTGCCGTGCTGGTGCAGACGACAGGCGGTGACTTACGGGCGGTCAGCAGCCAATGAAACCTACTCTTGTTCTTGTCGGCCGTCCCAATGTCGGCAAATCGACCCTGTTCAACCGCCTGACCAAATCGCGCGATGCCATTGTGGCCGATCTGCCGGGGCTGACCCGCGACCGTCACTATGGGCATGGCAAAGTGGGCAAGAAACCGTTCCTGGTCGTTGATACCGGCGGTTTCGAACCGCTGATCAAGGATGGCATCCTGCACGAAATGGCGCGCCAGACCGAGCAGGCCATTGTCGAAGCCGATGTGGTCGTGTTCGTGGTCGATGGTCGCACCGGTCTGACGCCGCACGACAAGGAAATTGCCCAGTTGCTACGGCGCAGCGAGCGGCCGGTGCTGGTGGCCGTGAACAAGGCTGAAGGCATGGTTGCCGGCATGGTTGAGGCCGAATTCCATGCGCTGGGTCTGGGCGAACCCATGGCAATTTCGGCAGCGCACGGCGAAGGGGTCCGACATCTGGTCGAACTCGCCCTGGCGGATTTTCCCGAACCGGAAGACGACGAATGGCATTCCACGTCCACCCGCGTGGCCATCGTCGGCCGCCCCAACGTCGGCAAGTCCACGCTGATCAATACGCTGCTCGGCGAAGAGCGGGTGATTGCCTTCGATGCGCCGGGGACCACCCGTGATTCGATCGAGATCGATTTCGAGCGCGGCGGCAACTCTTACGTACTCATCGACACCGCGGGGATGCGCAAGCGGGGCAAGGTATTCGAGGCCATCGAGAAGTTCTCCGTGGTGAAGACCCTGCAGGCGATCGAAGATGCCAACGTGGTGATTCTGATGGTCGATGCGCAGGCCGATATTTCCGATCAGGATGCGCACATTGCCGATTTCATCGTGCAGTCCGGGCGTGCCCTGGTGGTGGCGGTGAATAAATGGGACGGTCTGGATGGCTATGTGCGCGAGCAAACGCGGCTGACGCTGCAGCGCAAGCTGAAATTCCTTGATTTTGCCAAATTCCACTTCATCTCGGCGCGTGACAACATCGGTTTGGGCAATCTGTTCCGCTCTGTCGATGCGGCTTACGCGGCCGCCATGACCAAGTTGTCAACGCCGCGTCTGACCCGCGTCCTGAGTGATGCGATCGCCCGCCAGGCGCCGCCAAAGCATGGCCTGTTCCGGCCCAAGCCGCGCTATGCCCACCAGGGTGGCTCCAATCCGCCGATCATCGTCATCCACGGCAATGCGGTCGATCAGATCGGCGACAGCTATCGCCGCTATCTTGAACATACCTTCCGTGACGCCTTCCACCTGCAAGGCACGCCGTTGCGCATCCAGTTTGTGGCGGCGAAAAATCCCTATGCTGACAAGGAGGGGCGTTAAAACAGAGTCATTACAAAAATACCCACAACAATTCTAATTTTTTTGGGTACATTAACCCCCTCATAACAACACACATGGAGTCCACACCATGAGCAACAAAGGGCAACTTTTACAAGACCCCTTTCTTAACGCCTTGCGCCGCGAACACATCCCGGTCTCGATTTACCTGGTCAACGGCATCAAACTGCAAGGTCAGGTCGAGTCTTTCGACCAGTACGTCGTCCTACTGAAGAATACCGTGACCCAGATGGTGTACAAACATGCCATCTCGACGGTCGTGCCGGCGCGCCCGGTCAATCTCCAGCAAGAGCAGGCCGCAGAATAGGCCCGCTGGCAGCACTGCCCCGCAGCGGCGGGGCAGCTTTCGTTTACTCTGGCTTGATTCATGTTTGAACGCCCCGCCGCCGGCGAGCGTGCCGTTGTCGTGCAACTCGATTTCGGGCAGGCCGATGTTGACGAACAACTCGAAGAATTACGCTTGCTGACTGCGTCAGCGGGCGGTCTGATTGTTGCCGAAGTGCGTGGCAAGCGCCACAGCCCCGATCCCAAGAGCTTCGCTGGAAAAGGCAAGGTGGATGAAATAGCCGCCATGATTGCTGCCACCGAGGCGCAATTGGTGATTTTCAACCATCCTTTGTCGCCGGTGCAGCAGCGTAACCTGGAAGGCGCCCTGAAATGCCGGGTGGTGGATCGTAACAGCCTGATTCTCGACATCTTTGCCCTGCGTGCCGCCAGTGCCGAGGGCAAGCTGCAGGTTGAACTAGCGCAACTTGAACATTTGTCCACCCGGCTGGTGCGCGGCTGGACCCACCTTGAGCGTCAGCGCGGCGGGATCGGTCTGCGCGGCCCGGGTGAAAAGCAGCTCGAAACCGATCGCCGCCTGCTGGGGGGGCGGGTCAAGCTGCTGAAGGATCGGCTGAAGAAACTGGCCCGGCAACGCGGTGTGCAGCGCAAGGCGCGCCGCCGCGGCGATGTGCTCAATGTCTCCCTGATTGGTTATACCAACGCGGGTAAATCCACGCTGTTTAATGCCCTGACTCGCGCGGGCGTCTATGCGGCAGACCAGTTGTTTGCCACGCTCGATACGACTTCGCGCAAGCTGTGGGTTGAAGGCGCGGGCAATATCGTGATTTCCGATACGGTCGGATTCATCCGCGACCTGCCGCATGCCTTGGTGGATGCCTTTCATGCCACGCTGGAAGCGGCGACTGATGCCGACTTGCTGTTACATGTGGTCGATAGTGCCAGCCCGGCGCGCGACGAGCAGGTTGCCGAAGTCAACAAGGTGCTGGCCGAGATCGGCGCGGCGGAAGTGCCGCAACTCGTGGTCTGGAACAAGATCGACCTGACCGGCGTTGAGCCGGGAGAGGTGCGGGACGAGTATGGTAATATCGCCCGCGTTCGTTTGAGCTCGCGCAGCGGCGCTGGTCTGGATATCTTGCGTGCGGCGCTGGCCGAGTACGCGCAGGCCAAGACCGAATTACGCAATCATTTTGCAGGCGGCGCTGACGTTGGCGAACACGAATCCTGCTGAACATAACGGATATTAATTTTCCCTGATTCTTATGATTCCAAGTCTAGGTATGCTCATGTCCATCAACGATCCACAATGGGGTAATCGGGGTGACGGCGATGATTCCGGCGGCAAGAAACCCCGTCGACCGAATGATGGTCCGCCTGATCTGGAAGAACTGTGGCGTGATTTCAACCGCAAGCTGAGTGGCATGATGGGCAAGAAACAGGGCGGCGGTAATTCCGGCAATGGCGGCGGACCGCGCCTGCCCGAAGTCGATTTCAATTCGAAATTGTTCGGTGGCGGTATCTGGTTGCTGCTGGGGTTGATCGTGGTGGTCTGGCTGGCTTCCGGGTTTTACATCGTCGACGCGTCGCAGCGCGGCGTGGTACTGCAGTTCGGCAAACGTCTGGAAACGACCGAACCCGGTCTGCGCTGGCGCCTGCCCTACCCGATCCAGTCGCATGAACTGGTCAACCTGACCGGTGTGCGCACGGTGGAAATCGGCTATCGCGGCAGTGAGCGCAACAAGGTGCTGAAAGAAGCCTTGATGCTCACGGACGACGAAAATATCGTCAACATCCAGTTTGCCGTGCAGTACATCCTCAAGGACCCGGTCGAGTACCTGTTCAACAACCGCCACCCCGACGAAACCGTGGTCGGTGCGGCGGAAACGGCAGTGCGTGAAATCGTCGGCAAGAGCAAGATGGACTTCGTCCTCTATGAGGGGCGCGAACAGATCGCCACCGAGGCGGCGCAGCTGATGCAGGCCATCCTTGACCGCTATCAGGCGGGTATCCTCATCTCGAAAGTGACCATGCAGAATGCCCAGCCGCCCGAGCAGGTGCAGGCGGCCTTCGATGATGCCGTCAAGGCCGGTCAGGATCGGGAACGGCAGAAAAATGAAGGCCAGGCCTACGCCAACGACGTGGTGCCGCGGGCCCGGGGTACGGCTGCCCGTCTGCAGGAAGAGGCGCAGGGTTACAAGCAGCGTGTGATTGCCAATGCCGAAGGTGATGCGTCGCGTTTCCGCCAGATTCAGGCCGAATACGCCAAGGCGCCGGAAGTCACCCGCCAGCGCATGTATCTGGACACCATGCAGCAGATTTACAGCAACACCACCAAGATCATGGTGGACGCCAAGGGGCAGGGGAATTTGCTCTATCTGCCGCTGGACAAGCTGATGCAGGCGACAGCCGCGGTGACTGCGCCGCGTAGTGCCGCCGAAGCAGTTGCGCCAGCCGCGACCGGCAACCGCCCGGCCTTCAGCGGCGAAGTGCCGCCGCAGATGGAGGGCAGCCCCAATTTTTCCAGCAGGGAGGGGCGGACTTCGCTCTCTTCCCGTGAACGGGAGACACGCTGATGAGTCCGCGTCTGAACATGATTATTGGCCTGGTGGCACTGATTCTGGGTGCCGTGGCGATGTCCGTCTTCACGGTTGACCAGCGGCAATATGCCCTGGTGTTCCAGCTGGGCGAAGTAAAGCGGGTGATTACCGAGCCCGGGCTGCACTTCAAGCTGCCCCTGGTGCAGAACATACGTTTCTTCGATAACCGCATCCTGACGCTCGAAAGTGCCGATCCGGAACGTTTTATTACCTCCGAGAAAAAGAACGTTCTGGTCGATTCCTTCATCAAATGGCGCATTGTCGATCCCAAGTTGTATTACATGTCGGTCGGTGGCGATGAAATGCGGGCGCGGACCCGTCTGAGCCAGACGGTCAACGCCGGCCTGCGCGAGGAGTTCGGCAAGCGTCTGGTGCATGACGTGATCTCCGGTGAGCGTGACAAGATCATGGATCGCATGCGCGAAAAAGCCGATATCGATGCTCGCCGCATCGGCGTCAAAATCGTTGACGTGCGCCTGAAACGCGTCGAATTGCCCGATGAAGTCAGTGGTGCCGTCTATAGCCGGATGGAAGCCGAGCGTAAGCGGGTGGCCAATGAGCTGCGTTCGGAAGGCGCGGCGGAAGCCGAGAAGATTCGCGCCGACGCTGATCGTCAGCGCGAAATCATCGTCGCTGAGGCCTATCGCGATGCCCAGAAAGTGAAGGGCGAGGGTGACGCCAAAGCTGCGGCGCTGTATGCCGAAGCCTTCAGCAAGAGCCCCGAGTTTTACGCCTTCTACCGTAGTCTGGAAGCGTACCGCAACAGCTTTGCCAGCAAGAACGACGTGCTGGTGGTGGAGCCGAATTCCGATTTCTTCAAATACCTGAAGAACCAGGGTAAATGACCTCCTCACTGCTGCTGGCTTTTGCCCTGATGCTGATTCTTGAGGGCGCGATGCCCTTTATCGCTCCGGCTGCCTGGCGCGAAACCTTTCGCCGTCTGACGCAGATGTCGGATGGTCAGATTCGTTTTATTGGCCTCAGCTCGATGCTGATCGGCCTGATTTTGGTGATGATTTTTTCATGAACTGGTTGCTCCCCGAATACCTGGCGGACGCGCTGCCCGCTGAAGCCGCCCAGATCGAGCGCCTGCGTCGCTCCCTGCTCGATCACTTCCGGTTGCATGGTTACGAACATGTCATGCCGCCCCTGATGGAGTATCTGGAGTCGCTGCTCACGGGCACCGGCCATGACCTCGATCTGCGCACCTTCAAACTGGTCGATCAGTTGTCCGGCCGCAGCATGGGGGTGCGTGCCGATATGACGCCGCAGGCAGCGCGTATCGATGCCCACCTGCTCAATCGCCCCGGGGTGACCCGCCTGTGCTATTGCGGCAGCATCCTGCATACCTTGCCCGCCAATGTGTCGGTGAGTCGCGAGCCGTTGCAGATCGGTGCCGAACTGTACGGCTATGCAGGCGGCGCGGCCGACCTCGAAATCATGCGCCTGATGGCGACAGCCTTCGCCCATGTCGGCCTGCCGCTGGCGCGCATCGATCTTGCCCATGCCGGCATTTTTGAAGCCCTGGTGACTGCTGCCGGCTTGCCGGAAAGCCAGGAAAGTCAGCTGCTGGCCTTCTTGCGTGACAAGGATGAACCTGCCCTGGCCGAAGCTTTGGCGGGTGTGGCGTCGCCCTGGCGCGAAGCCCTGGCCGCCTTGCCCCGTCTTTATGGCGGCGCCGAAGTCATTGAGCGTGCGGCAGCGGTGCTGCCCGCTTTGCCTGCCATCGAAGAGGCCTTGTCGCGTCTGCGCTATGTGCTGCAACAAGCGCCGGAACTGCCGTTCTCGATTGATCTGGCCGATCTGCGCGGCTATCACTACCACAACGGCATTGTTTTCGCTGCCTACTGCCCCAACTATCCTGCGGCCATCGCCTTAGGCGGACGTTACGACGGTGCTGGCGAGGTGTTCGGTCGGGCACGTCCGGCAACCGGCTTTTCTCTCGATTTGCGTGAAGTGGCACGCTTGGCGCCGCGCCGGGTCGGCAACAAGGCCATTCTGGCGCCGCACGCAGGTACAGATGCCGGCTTGGCGGCAGAGATTGTCCGTCTGCGTGCAGCAGGCGAAATTGTGGTTGAGTTATTGCCCGGCGAAACGAATTGCGAAGCGCCGGCGTGTGACCGGAAACTGGTGGCCGTTGGTGGTCAATGGCTGATCGAAGCTATTCTAGAGGACTGAAAAACATGACCAAGAATGTCATCGTTGTGGGCACGCAGTGGGGCGACGAAGGGAAGGGCAAGATTGTCGACTGGCTGACGGACCACGCCCAGGGTGTCGTCCGTTTCCAGGGCGGGCACAACGCCGGTCATACACTCGTTGTCGGCGATAACGTCTATAAGCTTAATCTGGTCCCGTCCGGGATCGTGCGCGAAGGTATCGACTGCTATATCGGCAATGGCGTGGTGCTCGACATCCATCACCTGATCGCCGAGATTGCAGAATTGGAAAAAGGCGGTATCGACGTTCGCTCGCGCCTCAAGATCAGCCCGGGTTGCCCGCTGATCCTGCCCTATCACTCGGCCATCGACAAGGCACGGGAAGCGGCCAAGGCCAGCGACAAGAAAATTGGTGCCACCGGCAAGGGCATTGGCCCGGCGTATGAAGACAAGGTGGCCCGGCGTGGTCTGCGGGTCTATGACCTGTTCCACCCGGAACGCTTCGCCGAGAAATTGCGCGAGGTGCTGGAATACCACAACTTTGCCCTGACCCAGTATTTCAAGGCCGAGCCGGTCGATTTCCAGAAGGTGTACGACCAGGCCATGGCTGACGCCGAAATCATCCGCCCGATGGTGGTGGATGTGTCGGCCGCGTTGTATGAAGTGAATCAGGCCGGCGGCAAGCTGCTGTTCGAAGGCGCGCAAGGCACCCTGCTCGATATTGACCACGGGACCTATCCCTTCGTGACCTCGTCCAACTGCGTGTCGGGCCAGGCCGCTGCCGGCGCGGGGATCGGCCCCGGCATGCTGCATTACGTGCTGGGCATTACCAAGGCCTACTGCACCCGCGTGGGTGGCGGCCCTTTCCCGAGTGAGCTCGATATCGACACCGAAGGGACGCCGGGACATCAGATGTTTACCGTCGGTCAGGAGTTCGGTACCGTGACCGGCCGCAAGCGCCGTTGTGGCTGGTTCGACGCGCCACTGCTGCGCCGCTCGGCGCGCATCAACGGCCTGACCAGCCTGTGCATCACCAAGCTGGATGTGCTCGATGGCCTGAAAGAACTGAAAATCTGCACCGGCTACCGCCTGCACGGGAAGGACATTGACCTGCTGCCCATCGGGGCCGATGAAGTGGCCGCCTGCGAGCCGATCTACGAAACCCTGCCAGGCTGGGAAGGCAGCACCTTCCGCGTCAAGCGCTGGGAAGACCTGCCCGTCAATGCGCAAGCCTATCTGAATCGTCTGGAAGTCTTGTGTGGTGTGCCCATCGCCATCGTGTCGACCGGCCCGGAGCGCGACGAAACCATTCTGCGTGACCACCCCTTCAAATAAGGCAGCTTGCCTTGCCGAAAAAGCCGTTCAGTTTATTCTGGACGGCTTTTTTTTTCAGGAAGTCCGGGGCAGGGGCTTCAGCGGCGGGTCACGGTGACCCAGCCTTCAGGGCAAGCCTGGGTGTTTGGGTAATACTGACCGGAAGAACGGCAGTAGAACCAGTTACCGTCCGGGAGTGAGCTTTGATAGACGACAACAGGTTCGCGTTGCTGGTTGTAATAGAGGGCGCTGCCAAGGGCCAGGCCGCCGATGGTCAGAACGGCCGCTGGCCCGATCCAGTCACGCCGCTCATGGCGGTGGTGGTTGTGATGCTGACGCGGCGGCGGAGCGTAGTGGCGGTGATGTCGCGGTGGGGGCTGGAAATGCCGGCCCGGACCGCGTTCAAAGCCGGGGTGATGGCCGCGTTCATGCCCCGGGCCGGCGGTGGCCTGGGTAGCCAGGCCGAGGCCAAGGAGGGCGGCGGTACAGAGGGAAATGGTGCGTTTCATGGCGTGCCTCGCGGATGTGCAGGTTATGCGTCGATTGATTCCGGCACAGCTTAATCAATCTGCAAATTTCACGTCGCAACCAGATGTTAATAAATGTGTAAGCACCAAGAGCGCGGCGACGTGCGACAATAGCCCGCATGTATCTACATGCCAGTCAGCATTTTTCTTCGGTAGTTCCGGGGCGCGCACAAATGAAAAAAGGCCTTGCCGGAGCAAGACCTTTCATCAAATTCGTTGGTGCCCAGGAGAAGACTCGAACTTCCACGCCTTGCAGCGCTAGTACCTGAAACTAGTGCGTCTACCAATTCCGCCACCTGGGCACAGGTGCGAAGAGCCGCCATTATAGAGAAAGCCGTTTCCATGTCAAGAAAAAAACTATCGAAAATTCGTCGCGCCGATCCATTCCTTGAGCGCGAACTCGCCCGCTATGAATTCCCCCTGCCTTCGCGCGAGTACGTCATCCAGTTGCTGGGCGATGAGGGGCGGCCGCTCGGCTTTGAACAGCTCGTCAGTGCGCTCGACATCAGCAAGGACGAGCGGGATGTCTTCCTGCGCCGGCTTGGTGCCATGGAGCGCGAGGGCCAGATCCTGCGTAACCGCAAGGGCGATTACATCCTGCCTGAAAAAGCCAGTCTGATCGCCGGCAAGGTGCAAGGGCATCCGGATGGCTATGGTTTCCTGCTGCCGGATGATGGCAGTGCCGACCTGTTCCTCGATCAGCGGCAGATGGGCAAGGTCATGCACGGTGACCGTGTGCTGGCGCGCGTCATCGGCGTTGATCGACGGGGACGCCCGGAAGGCAATATCGTCGAGGTCACCGAGCGCGCCAATACGCGGGTGATCGGCCGGGTGTTCGTCGAGCACGGGGTGGTGGTCGTGGTGCCGGAGAACCGCCGCCTGTCGCACGACATCCTGGTGCCGGCGGACAAGAAGAGCAAGCTGAAGCCGCAATCCGGGCAGGTGGTGATGGTGGAAATCATCGAGCAGCCGAGCAAGTACTCGCAGCCGATCGGGCGCATCGTCGAAGTGCTGGGCAATTATGCCGATCCGGGAATGGAAATCGAGATTGCTCTGCGCAAGCACGATCTGCCCTTCGAGTTTTCGCCCGGAGCGCGCGAAGAAAATAAGAAAATGCCCGACAAGGTACGTAAATCGGATCTGGCCGGGCGTGAGGATCTGCGCCAGTTGCCGCTGGTGACGATTGACGGCGAAACGGCGCGTGATTTTGACGACGCGGTGTTCTGCGCGAAGCAGGGACGTGGTTGGCGATTGGTGGTGGCGATTGCCGATGTGTCGCATTACGTGCAACCCGGTATGGCCCTCGATAGGGAGGCGGCTCTGCGCGGCAATTCGGTTTATTTCCCGCGCCGGGTGATTCCGATGTTGCCGGAAAAACTGTCCAATGGGATTTGTTCGCTCAATCCGGAAGTGGATCGTCTGGCCATGGTCTGTGACATGACGATCAATGCCAGCGGCAAGATCGGCAAATACCGGTTTTACCCGGCCGTGTTCCGCTCGCATGCCCGCCTGACTTATACCCAGGTGTGGGGTTGGCTGAGCGGCGAGCTGGCGCCGACAACGGCTGCCGAGCAGGCTGTGCAGCCGCATGTTGCGCAGTTGTACACGCTGTATCAGGTGTTGCACAAAGCACGCGGACAGCGTGGCGCGATCGATTTTGAAACGACAGAAACGATGATGCTGTTCAACGATCAGGGCAAGATCGACAACATCGTGCCGGTTGTGCGCAATGACGCCCACCGCATCATTGAGGAGTGCATGCTGGCAGCCAACGTCTGCGCCTCCGATTTTCTTGCAAGTCACGACCAGCCTTGCCTCTACCGTGTGCATGAGGGGCCGAATGAGGAAAAGTTGCGCAATCTGCGCAGTTTCCTTGGCGAATTCGGGTTGGGTTTGAATGGTGGTGACGATCCGAAAGCCAGGGATTACGCCGAGCTGCTGGAGAAGATCAAGCCACGGCCGGATTTTCAGCTGCTGCAGACGGTGATGCTGCGTTCCCTGCGTCAGGCCATGTACAGCCCGGACAACGTTGGCCACTTCGGCCTGGCCTATGAGCACTACACCCACTTCACCTCGCCGATCCGCCGTTATCCCGATCTGCTCGTGCATCGGGCGATCAAGGCGGTGCTGGCGGGCGGAAAATATACGCCGGAGCAGGCCTGGGACGATATTGGCCTGCAGTGTTCAGCGACCGAACGGCGCGCCGACGAGGCAACGCGCGATGTTGAAAACTGGCTGAAAACCTATTACATGCAGGACCGTATCGGCGAAGTGTTCGACGGCACGATTTCGTCGGTTACTCCCTTTGGTATCTTCGTGGCGCTTGATGCCGTGTATATCGAAGGTCTGGTCCATGTCTCCGAGCTTGGCCAGGATTACTTCCAGTTCGACAATGTCCGCCACCAGATGCTGGGCGAGCGTACCGGCGAACGTTTCCGGCTCGGCGACCGAGTGCGGGTCAAACTGGTGCGGGCTGATCTGGAAAGCAACAAGATCGATTTCGCGTTGGTGCGCGAGGGCGGTAAAGCGGTAACGCGGGGGACAACGCCGGCACCGCGCGCCAGGACTGCGGGTGGCGCCGAGGCTGCTGCGCCGGTCAGCGCAGGGAAAGCTGCTAAGCCGGCGGCTGCAAAGAAACGTGTAGCCAAACCGGTTGCCAAGACGGCTGGCAAAGCGGCTGATAAAGCGGCGCCTGAGGCGGCAGGTAAAAAGGCCTCCGGCAAAAAAGTGGCTGCCAGGCGTGCCGGCGCCACTGCCAAGAACCGTAGCCGGACGAGGAAGGGCTGATGGCCTGGGTTAGTTTGCTGGCTAAAGTGCCATGGACTGAAGTGCTGAAAAACGCGCCTGCGGTGGCTGAGGCTGCACGCAAATTCTGGAACAAAACCCGCACGCCGGCGTCCACGGATGCGGCAGATCTGCCTGAGGATGCGGATGCGCCCACTGCGGTACATGCCCTGCAGCAGCAGGTCACGGCCTTGCAGGTGGAGATGCGCACGGCGGGTGAGGTGATGCAATCGTTGGCGGAGCAGAATGCACAACTCATTGCGCGGGTGGAAAAAACCCGCCGCCGCCTGCTCTTGCTGGCGCTGGGTAATCTTGCCCTGGCCATCGTAGTTGTTGTTTTGTGGCTGCGGTAAACGATGAATCTGGAACATGAGGAAAAGACGATGACAACAAAAGCCTATGCTGCAATCGCGGCGGACAGTCCGCTGGCACCTTTCAGCCTGACGCGCCGGTCGCTGGCGGCAGATGACGTGCACATCGACATTCTGTACTGCGGGGTGTGCCATTCCGATCTGCATACCGCGCGCAACGAATGGCGCAATACGCTTTATCCCTGCGTGCCCGGGCATGAAATTGTTGGCCGGGTGCGGGCAGTGGGCGCTGCGGTTCAGGATTTCAAGGTGGGTGATCTGGTGGGGGTGGGCTGCATGGTCGATAGTTGCGGCCATTGCCCCGCTTGTGCCGAGGGTGAGGAGCAATACTGCGCCGAAACCTTCACCGGCACCTACAATGGCCCGTCCCGTCCGGATGGCGGCAATACCTTCGGCGGCTATTCCCAGGATATCGTGGTCAAGGCGGGCTTCGTCCTGCATGTCCGCCATCCGGAGGCGCAGCTGGCGGCAGTCGCGCCCCTGCTGTGCGCTGGTATCACCACCTATTCACCGCTTCGCCACTGGCAGGTCGGCCCGGGGAGCAAGGTCGGCATTGTCGGTCTCGGTGGCCTGGGGCACATGGGCGTCAAGATTGCCCGCGCCATGGGCGCAACGGTGACCTTGTTCACCACTTCGCCCGGCAAGGCTGCCGACGGATTACGTCTGGGGGCGCACGCGGTCTGCCTGTCGACGGACCGTGAGCAGATGAAGGCGCACGTCGGCAGCCTTGATTTCATCCTCAATACGGTCGCCGCGCCGCATAAACTCGATGCTTACCTGCGCCTGCTTAAACGCGATGGCACTATGACGTTGGTCGGTCTGCCGGCGGAGCCGCATCCGACCTGGTCTATCGGCACCTTGATCACGGGGCGCCGGCAGCTTGCGGGTTCCCTCATCGGCGGCATTCGTGAAACCCAGGAAATGCTCGATTTCTGCGCCCAGCACGGGATTGTTTCCGATATCGAAACGATCCGCATGGATGAGATCAATACTGCCTACGAGCGCATGTTGAAGAGCGATGTCAAATACCGTTTCGTGATCGATATGGCAACGCTGTGAACGCTTAGGCGACTTCCCGCCGGAGTATCAGGCGGGCAATCAGGCCGCCGCCGGGATTGGGCAATAATTCGAGGCGGCCGTCGTGCAGGCGGGCGATGCGTTCGACGATGGCCAGGCCGAGGCCTGTGCCGGTGACGTCGGTGCGGGCGGTGTTCAGACGGGTGAAGGGGCGTTTCAGGCGCTCCTGCTCGCTTTCTGGAATGCCTGGGCCGCGGTCAGTGATGGTGATATGGATTTCATTGCCGTGGTGTACAGCCTCCAGGCTGCTCGCGCCACCGCCGTATTTCCAGGCGTTGTCGAGCAGATTCACCACCGCACGGTTGATGGCTTTGGGCCGCAGCAGCACCGCTTCCAGGCCTGGGGCCAGGCTCAGGGCGAACGTGCGGCCAATCGCGTGCTGGCGTTCGTGCAGGGTACTTAGCAAGGCAGCAAGGTCGGTACGGCTGGGCGGTTCGCCCGATTCGGTGCGGGCGTAATCCATGAATTGCGAGATCACGGCTTCCATCTGCTCAATATCGGCGCTCATCCCCTGTTGTGCCGCGGTGTCGCTGACGCTCATTTCGATTTCCAGGCGCAGCCGGGTGAGCGGGGTGCGCAGATCGTGCGAGATGCCGGCCAGGACTTCGGAGCGGTCTTTTTCGTGCCGCGCCAGATCGTGCGCCATGGTGTTGAATGCCGTGGCCAGGGCGCGTATTTCTTCTGTGCCTTCTTCCGGTAGTGGCGTCGGCGTCTGACCGCGGCCAAGGGCTTGCGCCGAACGGGCAAAGGCTTTCAGCGGGCGGCTGATGCGTGAGGCGATCAACCAGGCAACGACCAGCGCCAGTCCGACGGCCAGAACCACCCAGCTCAGCCAGCGGGCGGCAAAGTTGCGGCTGGCCCGCTCGCGCGGCAACACCAGCCAGTATTCGTCGGCATCGCGGGGGTTGAGGCGGAAGCTGACCCAGAAGCCGGGTTCGCCATTGACCTCGGCAGCGATGCGTGTCTGTTCGCCCAGGCGTGTCATGAGATTTTCCCGCAGCAGCTGGTGAAAGCGCGATTCCGGCATGGGCAGGATGACGTCGTTTTCTTCGGCCGGCAGCAGACGGATGCCTTCAGTGGAGGAAAATTCAGCCAGTAATTGCGGTCGTTTCCGCGGTGAAGCGGCAAAAATCGAGGCGCGGATCAGGTTGACGGCAGAACTTGCCGTGGTGGCTGCTTCCCGCGCCCGTGGTTCGACGTCGATGTGGCTGAACAAGGCCAGCCAGCCGGCAGTGCTGGTCAGCACCAGCAGCGCCAGCAACAGAAAGGTGCGGGCCAGCAGCGAACGCGGCATCAGTTTTCCCGGCGGGCACCGTCCGGCACGAAGACGTAGCCAAAGCCCCAGACGGTCTGCAGGTAGCGGGGTTGTGCCGGGTCGGCTTCGATCAGCTTGCGCAACCGCGACATCTGCACGTCGATGGCCCGGTCGAATGGCCCTTGCTCGCGGCCCCGGGCCAAGGTCATCAGCTTGTCGCGCGACAATGGTTGGCCGGGATGCTGCAGCAGCACCTTGAGAACGGCAAATTCGCCGGTGGTGAGGGAGAGCACTTCGTCGCCGCGCTTGAGGGTGCGGGCGGCGTAATCAACCTCGATGTGGCCGAAACGGGTGATTTCCGGCAGGTCTTCCGGGGCGCCCGGTGGCAGGCTGCTCTGCCGGCGTAGCACGGCATTGATGCGGGCCAGCAGTTCACGCGGATTGAACGGTTTGGGCAGGTAGTCGTCAGCGCCCATTTCCAGCCCGAGGATGCGGTCGATCTCGTCCCCCTTGGCGGTGAGCATGACGATGGGCGTACGGTCGCCCTGGCCGCGCAGGCGGCGGCAGATGGACAGACCGTCCTCGCCGGGCAGCATCAGATCGAGCACGATCAGATGGTAGTGTTCGCGGTTGCGGACCTTGTCCATTTGTGCCGCATCGGCAACGGCGCGGACGGTGAAACCTTGTTCGCCGAGATAGCGAGTGAGCAGATCGCGCAGGCGGGCGTCGTCATCGACGATGAGGATGTGCTGGTGTGTGTTCTCGTTCATGCGGCAAGGATAACCCCACGCTATCGGGGCTGTGCGACAAATGGTAACAAGGCGTCTCGGCTGTGCCGGTACGAAACAAAGCATTACAACTGTCACACTGCGGGTACGCGCTGTGCCGTTTCAGTCACTGGCAAAGACGTTAAAATGCCTCGCCATGAGGTATCGCATCTTTTCCTTCCCCTGTGCCCTGTTGCTGCTCGTTCTGGCCGGCAGCGTGCACGCTGACGGGCGCTGGCGCGATTTGCCGCCGGAAGAGCGGCAGGAGTTGCGCGAACAGATGCGCGAACAGTGGCAGAACAGGCGTGAGCGCGCGCTGGAGCGCCCCTACCGTGGGCACGGCGAGGCCCTGCCGCCGGAAGAGCGGCAGCGTCTGCGCGATGAAATGCGCCAGCAGCAGCGGCTGTATCCGGAGCGAGAGCGGCGGCATCGGCGCGACTGACGGGCGCGGCGGCCAGGTACGGATCGGCGCTAGACAGCCGGTGGCGGCTGCGAATCCGGTAAAATGGCGGGCATGCGGATTCTGGCCCTCGAAACTTCGACTGAACACGGCAGCTGCGCCCTCTGGTGCGCCGGTGAGGTGTTGCAGCGTGCCTGCCCTGCGGGGCAGGCGCATTCTGAAACCTTGTTGCCGTTGCTGGCAGAATTGCTGGCAGAAGGGCAGCTGAGCCTGCCACAGATCGACGCCATTGCCTTTGGCTGTGGTCCTGGAGCCTTCACCGGCCTGCGCGTCGCCTGCGGTGTGGCGCAGGGGCTGGCGGTGGCGGCGGACCTGCCACTGCTGCCGGTGGTCAGTCTGGAAGCCATGGCAGCGGCCAGCGGCGCAGAAAGCGTCCTGAGTCTGCTCGATGCCCGCATGCACGAAGTGTATTGCGCGCACTACCGGCGCGTTGCCGCGGATGACTATCAACTGATTGGTGATATTCATGTGCTGCCGCCGCAGGCAGTTGGTTTGCCGGCCGGTACGGGGGCTGCCTGTGGTAACGCCTTGCGGGCCTATCCCGAATTGCAGCAGCGCATTGCGCAACAGGGCTGGGCCATGCAGCCGGATATCCTGCCGGAGGCCCGCTGGCTGGCCCATCTGGCCGCGCCGCGTCTGCGCGCCGGGGCGGGTATTGATGCCGCTGACGCGGCGCCGCTCTACGTTCGCGACAAAGTGGCGAAAACGGTGGCCGAGCGCCTGCGTGAAGGCGGCAAGGCATGAAGGCCGTATTGCCCCATTCGCTTGAGTTTTATCCCATGCAGGCGGCTGACCTCGATGCGGTCGCGCAGATCGAGGCCGGAATTCAGGCTTTCCCCTGGAGTCGTGGCAATTTCGCAGATTCCCTGCATGCCGGCTACAGTGCCTGGGTGGCGCGTTTGCCGGATCGGCTGATCGGGTTTTCGGTGGTCATGCAGGTGCTGGATGAGGCGCATATCCTGACCATCGGCATCAGCAGTTCATTGCAGGGACAGGGTTATGGTGCGCGCCTGCTGCAGCACGCCATGCACCAGGTCACGACGCATGGGGCGCGACGCCTGTTGCTCGAAGTGCGGCCCAGCAATGCCCGGGCCGTAGCGTTGTACCGTAATTTCGGTTTTCAGCAGATTGGTGTGCGCAAGGGCTACTACCCTGCGACCGAGGGGCGTGAGGATGGCCTGGTGTTTCAGAAAGAACTCGCATGACACTTAACCGGGAACAGATGCTGCTCGAAATGGGCATCCGCCCTCTGTGGACCCTGCGCGACGCCTTGCCAGTACCGGGTGAAGAGGCGTCCGCAACAGCCACGGCAGCAGAGGCAGCAGCCGTTGTGGCGGACTGTCCACCGGCCATGGTTGCGCCAGAAAAATCGGCGCCGCTACCGGCAGAGCTGGCCTGGGATGAACTGGGGCCCGCAATGCAGGCCTGTCGCGCCTGTGTGCTCGGCCAGCGGCGCCGGCAGGCCGTGCCGGGCGTCGGCGATGTCAGGGCGGAATGGCTGTTCATCGGCGAAGGGCCGGGGAGTGAGGAGGATGCGCAGGGCGAACCGTTTGTCGGTGCGGCCGGGCAATTGCTTGATGCCATGCTGGCGGCGCTCGATCTGACGCGGCAGAAGGCGGTGTATATCGCCAATGCGGTGAAATGCCGCCCACCCGATAACCGTACGCCGGAGCCGGCGGAGATCGAAGCCTGCCGTCCCTGGTTACAGCGGCAGGTTGCCTTGCTGCAACCGAAGGTGATCGTCCTGCTGGGCAAGACGGCCGCCCAATCCTTGCTGGGCAAGCAGGATAAACTGGCTGCCATGCGCGGGCAGGTATTTGAATATTCAGGGATTCCAGTGGTGGTGACCTACCATCCCGCCTACCTGCTGCGCAACCTGCCGGACAAAGCCAAGGCCTGGGAGGATTTATTGCGGGCCCGCCGCGCCTGGCGTGCAAAAACGGGCTGAATTGAGGCGGTTTCCCCGCACTTGAAGGTTTTGCAGTGTTTGATCGACTGACCGGACTCAGCGCATTCTTTCCTTGATCGCCCGTTGCGCCTCGCGTTTGCCTTCCTTTTCCAGCTGGTCAGCCCGCTTGTCGTGCTGTTTTTTGCCCTTGGCCAGGCCGATTTCCAGTTTGATCCGTCCGCGCAGGAAATGCAGGTCGATCGGCACCAGGGCATAACCGGCGCGCTCCACCTTGCCGATCAGCCGGCTGATTTCGCGCTCATGCAACAGCAGCTTGCGGGTGCGGACCGGGTCGTGCGTGTTGTGGGTGGATGCGGAGGTCAAGGGGGAGATGTGCATGCCGATGAGGAACAGCTCGCCGCCCTTGATGATGACGTAGGATTCCTTGATGTTCATCCGCCCGGCGCGGATGGCCTTGACTTCCCAGCCTTCGAGGACGATGCCGGCCTCGTATTTTTCCTCGATGAAGTAATCGTGAAAGGCTTTTTTGTTGACGGTGATACTCATGCCGGCGCGCAGTTCCCTTAAAATGGCCGATTCTACAGGTTTACAAGGGTTTTCTGCGGCATGGCATCGGTTGAAAAAACGCTTCTCATCGAACACAGCGCGGCCCAGATGTTCGAGCTGGTCGATCGCTGTGAGGACTACCCGGCCTTCCTGCCCTGGTGCAGTCGGGGCGAACTGAAGCAGCGTGATGCACAGAAAACCGTCGCCACGCTGCACATCAACTACCACGCAGTGAAATCCAGCTTTACGACGGAAAACGACAAGACCTTTCCGACACTGATGATCATCCGTCTGCTCGATGGCCCCTTCCGCAAGCTGGAAGGTTCATGGGCCTTCAAGCCGCTGGGTGAAACGGCGTGCAAGATCGAATTTCGGCTGCGTTACGAATTTTCCAGCAAATTGTTCGAGAAGGTGATTGGCCCGGTTTTCAATCACATCGCCAACACCTTCGTGGACGCCTTCGTGCGCCGTGCTGCACAGGTGTATGGTCCGGCAGGGGGACAGTGAACATGCAGGTCGAAGTCTGCTATCTCGCTCCCGGAATTCAGGATTGCCGTACCCTGCAACTGCCGTCCGGCAGCACGCTCGAAGAGGCTGTGCACGCCTCGGGATTGCTGGCGCAGCATGCCGCAATCGACCTCAATCAGCACAAGGTCGGCATCTGGAACAAGGTGGTCAGCCTGCAGACTGTGCTGCGCGAACATGATCGCGTGGAAATCTACCGTCCGCTGACTGCCGATCCAAAGCTCGTCCGTCGGCAGCGGGTGGCAGCGGGGCGGACCATGGGGGGCGGGGCCTGAGTCCGCCGGGGCATTCCGGCTGCTCGTCTTTCACTGGCCAGCTGTGCGCAGGCTTTTTTTTGCGTAGATGTCGTAGCGGCTGGATTTGCCTTCCAGAGTATGGCTGGGTGGCGGGCCATCGATCAGCGGTGCCTTGCGTGGCCGCTTGACGACCACGCGGTGGCTGGCGAGCGCCAGGGCGGCGGCCAGCAACTCGGGGGCGTCGGTATCGTTGCCGACCAACGGGCGGACCAGGCGCATTTCCTTTTTGACCAGTGCGCTTTTGTCGCGGTGGGGAAACATCGGATCGAGGTAGATCACCTGCGGGACGGTTTCTGTCCACTGGCGCAGAAGTGAGCAGGCGTCGCCGTTCAGCAGACGCATGCGGGCCACGGTGGCGGCGGTGTCGGCATGTTCCGCGGCACGGCGCAGGCCGTCGGCGAGAAGTGCGGCGATGACGGGATGGCGTTCGATCAGGGTGAGCTGGCAGCCGAGTTGCGCCAGCACGAAGGCGTCGCCGCCCAGGCCGGCGGTGGCATCAAGAATGCTGGGCCGCATGCCGGGCTGGAGGCCGGCGGCACGGGCGATCATCTGGCCGCTGCCGCCGCCGAACTGACGCCGATGACCGGCAGCGCCGCCGATGAAGTCGACATGCAGCGGGCCGGGCGCGTCGGCGGCCAGTTCGCGCAAGTGCAGGCCGGCTGGCCCGAGCTCGAGAATGAAACCGCTGTTTTCCCCCGTCGCGGCGCTATCGACCACTGGCAGGCCGAGTTCGAGCGCCAGTGCACGGGCTGCTTCAGCATGGTCCGGGGTCAGGGCGACAACGCGTACCGTGGTGGCTGGGGTGGGTGTTTCGCTCACTTGCGAGGGGCTTTCACGGGCTTGCCTTTGCCGCCGCGATTGCCACGACACAGCGCCAATCGTTCGCCCTTGAGTTTCCCGGCGCTGCCGTCGATCACTGGTTCGATGGCGGTCAGTGCTTCCTTGCCCGGCTGGGCAGCAATCAGCTTCAGGCCGCGTCCCTTGGCGAGCGGACGGATTTCGGTGAGCGGAAAGACCAGAGCCCGGCCGTCCTGGGTGAAGACGGCAATTTCATCGGCACTGGGTGCGGGCTGGAAAACAGCGGGTTTTTCGCCGGCGTCGAGGCTGAGAAAAGCCTTGCCTGACTTGCCACGCGACAGCAGATCTTCGCCCTTGACCAGGAAACCATAACCGCCCTGACCGGCGACCAGATAGTGTTTGTCCGCGCTGACGGCCAGCGCCAGCAGCAGTTTGCCACCGTCCTGAAAATCGACCAGCGAGGTGGCCGGCACACCATCGCCCTTGCCGCCGGGGAGGTCGGCAGCCGGAATGGAATAGGCGCGGCCGTTGTCATCCAGCAGGACGAGGTGATCGATGGTGCGGCAGGGCAGGCAGGCGAGCAGGGCGTCACCGGAACGGAAGTTGAGTTGCGCCGGATCGACGTTGTGGCCGCTGCGCGAACGCAGCCAGCCGTGCCGGGAGACAATCAGTGTGGTCGGCTCGTCGGGAATGGAGACGTTCTTGGCATCCGACAGCGTGACGCGTTCGGCGGCTTCGATCAGGGTGCGGCGGTCGTCGCCATATTTGCTGGCGTCGGCTTCGATTTCGCTTGCGACACAGGCGCGTAGAGCCGCTTCGGAAGCAAGCAGGGTGTTCAGGCCGGCGGCTTCTTCGCGCAGACGGGCCAGTTCTTCGCCGATCTTGAGGCCTTCGAGGCGGGCCAGCTGGCGCAGCCGGATTTCCAGGATGTCCTCGGCCTGGATTTCAGTCAGCTTGAAATGCGCCATCAGATCGGCCTTGGGCTCGTCGGATTCGCGGATGACGCGGATGACGCGATCGATGTCGAGCAGGATGGCCTGCCGGCCTTCGAGGATGTGGATGCGTTTTTCTGCTGCTGTCAGGCGGTGGCGGGTGCGCCGTTCGACCGTTTGCAGGCGGAAGCGGCACCATTCGGAGAGCATGTCGTACAGCGTGCCCTGGCGGGGAGCCCCCGTGAGGCCGAGCAGGGTCAGGTTGATCGGGGCATTGGTTTCCAGGCTGGTATGGGCGAGCAGCAGGCGGATCAGGTCCTGCTGGTCCTGGCGTGAGCTGGCCGGTTCGATCACCAGGCGGACGGCGTGCGCCTTGCCCGATTCATCGCGTACACCGCTTTCGGAAATGGCGGCCAGGAAGGCGGCCTTCAGATTCAGCTGTTCCGGCGTGAATACTTTTTTGCCGGCTTTTTCCTTGGCCAGCGGATTCGAGCAGGCTTCGATTTCCGACATCACCGTGGCGGCCGATACGCCGGGGGGTAATTCAGTGATGGCCAGCCGCCACTGGCCACGCGCCAGGGCTTCGATCTTCCAGCGCGCCCGCACGCGCAGGCTGCCCCGTCCGGTTTTGTAAGTGCTGGCGATGTCTTCCGGGCTGGAAATGATCTGTGCGCCGCCCGGGTAATCCGGCCCGGGCACCTGGCGCAGGATCTCATCCTCAGGCGTCAGGGGATCGCGGATCAGGGCAACGGCCGCAGCAGCAATTTCGCGCAGATTGTGCGCCGGAATCTCGGTGGCCATGCCAACCGCGATGCCGGAGGCGCCGTTGAGCAGGCAGAAGGGCAGGCGGGCGGGGAGCAGGCAGGGTTCGTCGTTGACGCCGTCGTAATTGGGCTTCCACTCCACTGTGCCTTCGTCGAGTTCGCTGAGCAGCAGTTCGGCGATGGGCGTCAGCCGCGCTTCGGTGTAGCGCATGGCGGCGGCGTTGTCGCCATCGCGCGAGCCGAAGTTGCCCTGGCCATCGACCACCGGGTAGCGCAGGCTCCAGTCCTGCGCCATGCGGACCATGGCGTCGTACACCGAGGAGTCGCCGTGCGGGTGGTATTTACCGATGACATCGCCGACCACGCGTGCCGATTTCACATGCTTGGGGCTTTTGTACAGGCCCATCCGGTGCATGGCGTACAGGATGCGCCGCTGTACCGGTTTCTGTCCGTCGGCATTGGCCGGCAGGGCACGCCCGGTGACCACACTCATGGCGTATT
Organism: Azonexus hydrophilus; assembly: GCF_905120355.1. GTDB lineage: Bacteria > Pseudomonadota > Gammaproteobacteria > Burkholderiales > Rhodocyclaceae > Azonexus. The sequence continues at coordinate 69,481 of NZ_CAJHOB010000004.1, forward strand.
CAAGATAACGGCGGGCGGCGTAATCGGCTGGCGACGGGATGTCTGCAGCCGCCGCCAGCGCCGCAGGCGGCAGGGGAGGGGCTGGCGGCTGCGGTGTATCCGTCGGTGCGGACAAGAAGAGGTCGGGCTGATTGCTCATGGATCGGGTGAGGTGATTCGGGCGGGGGCGATGTTAACCGATTTGTACGCGGGTCTGCGCGCAGCTGTGTGCGTGAATTTACCGGCCGGCGGGCATGAGGGGGATCGTGAAAAGTGGGGGGCAGCCGGGTTTTTATGTCCCCAATGGGAGAAATTTCAGGTTCTCTGTTTTTACATTACTTCACCGAAGCGTAAATCGTTCCTCCGTATATTCAGACTGAATTTCTAATTCCAATACCTTTTTGTCGGTGTGAATACTTATGTTTCATATTTGTCTGGTTGACCAAAATCTGCATCCCGAGCACCAACTAGCGCAGCAGATATCTGCTGCAGGCTATGACGTCGAGTGTTTTGCCGATATCAAGCACCTCTATCTCCACCTGCTGCAGGGCCGCTGCGATGCGGTGCTGATCAACGCGTCGCAGCTGGCGCGGGAAGATGCCGGCGCCATCCCGGCGCTGCGACGTTCCAGCCGACCGCTGGGCATCATTACGCTGGTCGAGCCAGACTGCCTCGACCAGCGTCTGCAGTGCTATGCCTGGGGCAGTGATGTCTGTGTTGAGCAACCTGCGCCGGCAAGTGAGGTGTTGTGCATCCTGCCCAATCTGATCGAACGCATCTATGTTGCGGGGCAAGGTATGCGGGAAGAAAACACGGCCTGGCGCATCCATAACGATGGCTGGTCGCTTGTCGGCCCGTGCGGCAATGTGTTCCAGCTGACCGCCAAGGAGCGGCTGTTCATGCTGCGTGTGATGCGTTCACCGGACGAGGTCGTGTCACGCGACGAGATGGTTGAAGCCTTGAATGAAGACGCCTACGACTACGATCAGCAGAGCATGGACACCATGCTGTCACGCCTGCGCCGCAAGCTCGACAAGGCAGGTGTGTCCCTGCCACTACGCACCGTGCGCGGGCAGGGCTACATGTTTTTGACGCATTCGCAACGTTCTCGCGAGCGTTGACCCCGGGTTTTGTAAAGAAGCGTGAGGGGTGGAGTACTGGTAAACCCCTACGAAAGTAAGAAAGTGTCAGTTTGTGAATTTCACTTACTGGAATGTCTCTCTTATAAAAGAAAAGTTCTGAAATTTTCACAATAGCCTCCTTTTTGAAAGATCTGGCCATGCAGAAGAAAAACCGCACCTCTTTCCGCTCCTCCAGCCGCGCCCTCGCACTTGAACCGCGCCTGCTGTTCGACGGTGCCGGCGCCGTTGCAGCGGTAGATCACTTCGACACGGCCGGTGAGCATCAAGCCGAAACCCAGCCGCAGGCAGCCCAGCCGGCGGCGGATGCGCGCCCGAGCGAGGTGGCGGAAAAACCGGCGGCCAGCCTGCCGCTGCTTGACCTCGCCGCCAATGCCAGTGACTACCAGCTTCTGCTCGGCGATGCCGCCAGCCTGGCGCAGCAAAAGCTGGTCGAATGGGTGGGCAGCGACGCCTTCCGCGCCCAGGCCGCCAAAATCTTCAGTGCCGACGCCGGCAGCGCCGAATGGGAGGCCCAGCTCGATGCCCTGCGCAACGACGTCCTCAACGGCAGCTACAGCATCCGCGTCGAAACGCGCAGCAATGCCGAACTGCAGGGCTTGTACGCCGCCTACAGCGCCACGGGAAGCACCGGGCAGCCGACGATCTACCTCAATGCCGGCTACCTTGCCGGCGCCAATGCCGAACAGGTGCAGCAATTGCTGATCGAGGAAATCGGCCACGACATCGACCAGCGCCTGAACGGCGGTCTGGACAGCGAGGGCGACGAAGGTCATGCCTTTGCCGCCCTGCTCACCACCGGCAACGCCGATCTCGCCGCCAACCAGATTCGTGGCGATCATCACACCCTGGCGATCGATGGCGTGCCGCTCGCAGTGGAAAGCGCCAGCCCCTACAACATCGCCCAGGTGCATTTCGTGCCCATGCCGGAAGACCAGATCTGGTCGGGCATCCAGAATATTTACAGCAGCAGCAGCGACAACAAGATCGAAAGCATCATCGCCATTACCGCCACCAGCAACGACACCTATGTGGTGTATGACCACTGGGAAGACGGTTACGAGGCCGACATCAAGAATCCGCAGTCCGCCACGACCAGAATCTGGTATTACAACAATGGCGTCTGGACGGACGTCAAGACAGGGGTGACGCTCACCGATGGCCAGACGGTCAATGGCGTCACCGCCCAGGGCCAGTCCCTCATCCTGCGCAACCAGGTGAACAAAAACTCGCTTGCAACCGTCGATTTCGATGGCCGCGACAAGATCGGTTCCACCAAGGCCATTTCCGTTACCCGTGCCGGTTGGGATACCAAGATCGGCACCATCGTCGGCGGTGCGGTGAACGTGATCGACGTCGGCAATGCCGGCAAGGAATTCGTCATTCCCGTCGGCTCGGATACCACGGAAGCACCCAAGATCAGCGGTAACTCGATCTTCCAGAAAAACTCCCTCTACATCATGGCCTACGAGGACAACACGACAGTCACCGTCGATCTGGGCGGCGGCAAGTCCATCACTCGTACTTTGCAGCAAGGGCAGAGTCTTTACATCAAGGGTCTGGTCACCGGCGGCACCTTCAAGGCTGGTACCGGGCTGAACGATGCCGAAGCCGTCATCAACGACGGCACCACGGTGACTGCCAACAAAGCCATTGGCGTCAATATGCTCTCCGGCAGCAACACCTCGCAAAACCGCTGGTACAGCATCGCGCCGACCGAAAGCTGGGGCAACAGCTACTACGCCCCGGTGGCGACCGTCGGCGGGGCCACCTCCCATATCTACCTCTACAACAACAACAGCGATGCCATTACGGTCAGTTATGAGACGCGCGGTGCCGGCGGAACCGTCACGACCAACACGGTGACCATTGCCGCCAACTCGGCCAGGGTAGTGGCCATGCCCGCCTCGGCGGCGCATTTCTGGACAGCCGACGGCAAGAACTTCTACGCCGTCGCCACCGTCGACCCCACCACCAGCCGCGACTGGAGCTATTCGCTGGTGGCCGAACGCACCCTGACCGACCGTTTCGTCGTCGCCTGGGGGCCGGGTAACGGCAATACCGCGGATTCCAACGGCGTTATTTCCGGCAAGAACGGCAGCCCGGTGTGGGTTACGGCGGTGGATGACACTTGGCTCTACATCGACAGCGCCACCACCGAACTCAAGGACGCCCAGGGCAATACCGTCGCCAAGGATGCGAGCCTGTCGACGGGCTCGGTCAGCGTCTACAAGATCGACCGCCTGCAGTCCTACCGCCTGCGCGACACCTCGGACAACAACCAGACCGGCCTGGTCGTCTACACCCTGGACGGCACCCTGATCACTGCCGCCTGGGGTGAAGATGCCAGCGTGGCCGATACCGGCAGCCCCTATCTCGACATGGGCACCACGATCAGCCCCTACCCGGATTACGTGCTGGAAAAGAAGGCCGCCGAAATCGTCAACCATGGCCGTGAAAATGGCGTGATCGAGGCCGGTGACGAAGTCAGATATACCATCACCCTGACCAACCGCGCCGTCATCGAACTGCTCAACATCAAGATCACCGACACGATCGAACCCGCCGGCAGCGCCGAATACGTCCCCAACAGCCTGACGCTCACCTCCTTCGATGAAAACGGCAAGAAGGTCTGGGAAATCGTCAGCGATGGAAGCGGCGGCACCAAAACCTACTATCTGGCCGATGGCGTCACGGTCGACACCAGCAAGGGGAGCAACGGCGTTGACACCTTCACCGATTTCGATGGCAATGCCCTGGCGCTGGTGGCCGGCTACACCATCACCGATGCCATCGACCGCAACGGCAAAACCGGCCTGCAAATCGGCGGCTACATCCAGTTCACCTACAAGGTGACGATCAACGAGAGCATCGACAAAACCCTGGCCGACGCCAATTTCATCGTCAGCAACAGCGTCAAGCTGGAAGCCGATGGCGTGACCAAAGACAAGATCAGCAAAATCGACCTCCGCGGCACCATCACCGACGGTGAGGTTTTCTTCATCTCCGGTCCAGGCGGCACCCCGGTCAGCGGCTACGAACCCGGCAATGAAATATGGCTGCGTGTCGTGGATAACGACCAGAACAAGGATGCCGCCACGGCCCAGACCCTGACCGTCATCCTCACCAACGCCACCACCGGCGAGAAGGAAACCGTCACCCTCACCGAAACCGGCGTCAATACCGGCATCTTCGAAGGCAAGGTCAACACCGTCAGGGGCACCGGCAACGCCAGCGATTCCGATCACGACGGCAGCTTCAAGCTCAAGCGTGGCGATGAGATCAGGGTGGAATACACCGATCCGTTCAGTGGCAATCCCGCTGACCCCAGCAACGGTATCGACAACCCCACCAACCCCGGTATCAACGGCGATTACCAGAACGGCGGCATCAACAACAACGTCAAGACCGCCACCGTCGAAGACTCCGGTATCAGCGTCAACGACATCCTGGTGAACGAAGCCTCGCCGCACGGCGTCTTTACCGTGCAGGGCGTGCAAGGTCAGATCGTCTCGCTCGAATTGGTACCCGGCACCGCCGATAGCAATGTGGACTACACCAACAGCCTGGAGTATTACAACGGCACGAACTGGGTGGCTTACACCCCCGGCGACAAGGTGGCCATCACTAATGCCGACGGCACCCTGCTGGTGCGTAACCCCATCATCAATGATTCGGTCTTTGAAGGCGCGGAAACCTACCAGCTCAAGGTCACGCCCTACAAAACCGATGGCGTCACCCCCGGCAGTTCCACCACCGGCACCGCCACCATCCTCGACGACGGCACGGGCGATATTTACGACCCGACCGATGGCAGCAAAACGCCTTCCGACCCGGGCGATCCGGCCTACGTTCCCCACGACCACGACCGCTTCCCGCAGGTGGATAACCCGGTGGTGAACGAGGCGTCCGGTCATGTGGTCTTTACCGTCACCACTCAGCCGGGCGACAAGATTACCAAGCTGGATGTTGCCAATGGCACGGCTACGGGTGGCGCTACGGGGCATGGCACGACGGATGGCAGCGTCGATTACCTGATGGACGCTTTCGAGTACTCCACCGACGGTGGTTCGAGTTGGACCCCCTTCACGCCGGGAACTGCGCTGAACATTACCTCCCCGTCGGATGGCAAGGTGCTGGTACGCACCACCATCGTTAACGACAGCAGCTACGAGCAGAGCGAAACCTTCACCCTCACCGCCGAAACCATCACCGGCGGCAAGGCGACCGGCACGGCCACCATCAAGGATGACGGCACCGGCACCGGCGGCACGAATGACGACCGTGGCGCGGTGGATGTCAAGGTCAACAACCCGGTGGTGAACGAAGCCTCGGGCTACGTGGTGTTCGAGGTAAAAAACGAAAACAGCAGCAGTCCTGTGAATGTCGCGCTGGCCTTGAACAATGGCATGGGTAGCAGCGCCATTGGCTCGCCGAACGGCCCCAGCGGCGCGGTCGAACAAGGCAGCAAGGACTACAAGAACGACAGCTTCGAGTATTGGGATTCGAGTGACAATAGCTGGAAGGAGTACATCCCCGGTACGACCGCCGACGTCCCCATCGTCGCCAGCGGCACGCTCTACGTCCGCGTCGCCATCTACAACGACACCACCTACGAAGGCGCGGAAACCTTCGATCTGGTGGTCACGCCCCAGAGCGCCTCTGCCGTCACCGGCACCGCCACCATCCTCGACGACGGCACCGGTGATATTTTCGACCCGACCGATCCTTCCGATCCGGGCAAAACCGTCACGAACGATCCCGATGACGGCAACTACAAGCCCCGCGACGACGACCGCACCCCGGTGGTGAACAACCCCATCGTCAACGAAGGCTCGCCCTACATCGTCTTTGAAGTCACCACCACGCCCAAGGCGGTCATCGGCAGCCTGGTGCTCAACGACGGCACGGCCAAGGGCGGCACCACCAGCCCCACCGACGGCAGCGTCGATTACGGCAGCACCGCGCTGCAATATTCGACCGACGGTGGCGTGACCTGGGCGGATTACTCGGGTGGCAGCATTACCGCCCCGACCGACGGCAAGGTTCTGGTGCGCACCACCGTGGTTAACGACAACGACTACGAAGTCAGCGAGAACTTCCGCCTCACCGTCACCCTCAACGACATCAACACGAGCCTGCCTACGGGTAACAGCGCCACGGGCGTGGGCACCATTCTGGACGACGGGCGGGGCACGATCTGGGTGCCTGAGGATAAGGATCAGCCCAACGGCAAGCTCACTCCGATTACCCCGGAAACACCCTCCGGCAGTATTCCCGGCACAGTCGATCCGGCTGTGGTCAAGTTCGACGACGACCGCCCGGTCAGCGTCAACAGCCCGACGGTGAATGAAGGCTCCGGCTGGATCGTCTTTGAAGTCGGCGGCATCACCGGCACGCCGATCACCAGTCTGCTGCTGGGCGATGACGGTTCGCCAGGCGCGAAACAGGCTACTGCCGGGGCGGATTACGGCACCCAGTTGCAGTATTTCGATACATCAAGCGGCCAGTGGACGGACTGGATCGAAGGCACGACCACGACCGCGATTCCGGCTGGCGGCACCTTCCTGGTGCGCACGACCATCGTCAATGATGCTGAGTTTGAAAAGAGCGAAACCTTCACCCTGACCGCCAAAACCCAGGGCGGTAAGCAATCCACCGGCATTGGTACCATCAAGGACGACGGCACCGGCACGATCTGGATTCCTGAAAATTCCGGCAGTCCCGGTCAGCCCAAGAACCCTGGCGATCCGGCTGACCCAGGCACGGTCAATGACACGCTGATTCCCAAGGTGCCGACTGGCCCGGCAGTGCCCAACCTGAGCTTCGACGACGATCGCAGCATCCAGATCACCAACGGCGGCAAGCTCTCCGGCGGCAACGTCAATGAAGGCAGCGTCAAGGAAGACGCCAACCATGTGTTCTTCAATGTGAGCGACGTCGAACCGGGTGAACTGGTGAACCTCGGGCTGGCCAACGGCGATAGCCATTCCGCCACCACGGGCGGCTTCGTCATGGATTACTCCACCGACGGCGGCGCCACCTGGACGCGCTACACCTGGAACGGCAGTACCGGCAGCCGCCCCGTTGCTCCGGCAAACGGCGAGATTCTGGTGCGGGTGGATATCAGCAGCGAGGACGACGAGGTTTACACGGAAGGTAATGAAACCTTCAAATTGACGGCCCATTACGCCAGCAATGCCAGCAAGAGCGCCACCGGTGTCGGCACCATTGCCGACAAGAGCGCCGGTCCCCTCATTGCGGTGGATGACAAAAACGGGCCTGCCGATGGCGACATCACCGTCCATGAAGGCGGTCTGGTCGGCAAGGACCCGGCAAAACCCGGCAAGGCGACGGGCACCGTGACGATCACGTCGGATGAGCCGATTGACACGGTGGATATTGGCGACAACGACAGGTTCACTCTCACCGAACTGCAAACCTTCACCCCCGACCATCCTTCGCAACCCGTGGATACCAACAAGGGTTATGTCCGGGTGACCGGCTTCGAGGACCATGGGGATGGTACCTATACCCTGACTTACGAGTATGAACTGCATACGCCGCAGGTGCACGCTCCGGGCCCGGGCGAGCAGCAGGTGACCGACCAGATCGACATCACCGTGACTGATACCGACGGCGGCAACAACACTGGGTCAGTGATCGTGCGTATTCTCGACGACGAGCCGCTGGCGCGTAACGACGAAAACAACCTGCTCCAGGTGACCCCTTCGGTCAGCGGTAACGTGATGGACAACGACTATCACGGCGGCGATACCAGCCAGGTAACCGGCATCCAGGCGGGCAGCGGCACGGCGGACGTTTCGGGGAATGTGAATACGCGCATCAAGACCGAATACGGCTGGATTACCGTGCAGCCGGACGGCAGCTATGTGTATGAATTGGACCGCGCCGATCCGCGCGTCGCCACGCTGACCGACGGCTTCAAACTGCAGGATCACGTGACTTACACCATCACTGATGAAGATGGCGATACCAGTACCGCAGTGCTGACCATCACGATCAATCCGGAAGCTCCAGGGGCCGTGGTTGCTCCGCCGCCGACCGACTCCGTGCCGCCGTCGCCGCTGGATGGGCCGGCGGGTTCGCAGACGCCGATTTCCATTCTGAATGGGCCGGTGATTACCGATCCGAGCGTGTATTTCGCTAACGAGCGGCATGACAATGTCCAGCGCATGCCCTTGCCCTTCCACCCCATCGTCTATGTCAACCGCGAGGTGGCGAGCTCGCAGGCGCAGCGTGATCAGGACGATCCGCGTGGGTTCAGCGATCCGTCGGCAGCGGTGCCGGGTGAGCGTCCGCCGGTGTCGCTGGGCGCTGGCCTGGGCCAGGACCCCAATCTGTTCGTGAGCCATGCCATCCGTGATTCGCAAAGCGTGGCGAGCTTCCTGCGCAGCACGGTCGAAGGCCGCTACAGCCGCCTGGGCCTGGGTAGCGATGGTTATCTGGCGTCGCCCGGCCTGTTCAGTCAGCCGGCGACCGAGATTTCCGAACTGTTGAAAGAGCAGCGCAAGAAGCTGAAGAAGGCCGCAGGGGAAGCGTCTGCAGCGGTGGCCGAGAACGGGCAGGGCGATGCGCCGGCCACGCAGCCGCAGATTGCCAGAGCGGCAGGCCAGCCTGACAGGGCGGCGGCGCGGGCAAGCGGCGGTGTTGCCGCCCCCTCGTTCAACGAGCAGTTGCGCAGTGGCGCCGCTCGTTTGCCGATGGCAGCGCGCAAGGTGTGATGTTTGGAATTCAATAATTCAACAATGGATCGAGAGAAGACAATGCAAAGCAACTACATGAAGACCTGTTTCACCCGCCCGGCGCTGCTGGTGGCGGCCTGTTTCACTGTGGCCCTGAGCGGCTGTGGTTCGCTGGCGCCGGTACCGTTCGAGCAGCAGGAGATCAAGGCGCGGGTGACGCAGGATCGTGTTCAGATGTACGCCGAACAGGAACCGGTGACGGGGGCCATCACCTTCCACGAGGCGGCGGCGCGGGCCCTGAAATACAACCTCGATTACAAGCTCAAGCTGATGGAAAGCGCGCTGTCGCGCAGCCTGCATGACGTTTCGACCTATGAAATGCTGCCGCGCGTGGTGGCGGGGGCAGGTTATGCCTGGCGCAATAACGATTCGGGCGGCACCTCGGTCGGGATCGAGGATGGCCAGGTTTCCCTGCGGCCTTCCACCTCGCAGGAGCGTGAGCGGACCCTGTCCAACCTGACCTTTTCGTGGAGCGTGCTCGATTTCGGCGTCTCCTACTACCGTGCGCAGCAGAAGGCTGACCAGGTGCTGATGGCGGAAGAGCGTCGGCGCAAGGTGGCGCAGAACGTGTTGCAGGATGTGCGTAACAGTTACTGGCGCGCCCTCGGGGCGCAGCGTTTGATTGGTCGCGTCGATGCCCTGCTGGCACGGGTCAATACAGCGCTGGATCGGGCCCGGCAGGTCGAGAAGGATGGTCTGATGCCGCAGCCGCAGGTGCTGGCCTACCAGCGCGCCTTGCTCGATGCGGTGAATCTGCTCACCCTGCGTCGTCAGGATCTCGAACTGGCCCGGGCCGAGCTGTCCGCGCTGATGTCGATTCCGCCGGGGACGCGTTATACGCTGGCGGAAGAAAAGGAACTGGGTTTGCCGGCGGTGCCGGGCAATCTGGAGGATCTTGAGCAGATGGCTCTGGAAAAGCGTCCGGAAATCATGGAAGAGTGGTACCGCAAGCGCGTCACCGAGAATGACATCAAGGCGGCAAAACTCTTGCTGTGGCCGAATCTGAGCCTGGATGCGGGCCTGCAATACGATTCCAACAAATACAACTACAACAGCCACTGGTCGGATCTGGGTATGCGTCTGTCGTGGAACATCCTGAAGCTGGCGCAATACCCGGCGTTGAAGGCTGCGCACGAGCATCAGAACAAGACCGATGACATGCGCCGGATGGCCTTGTCGATGGCGGTGCTGACGCAGATTCGTGTGGGCGTGCAGCGTTACAGCCTGGCATTGTCGGAATTGAAGTTTGCCGAAGAAAGCCTGCGCGTTGACCAGCGCTTGCACAACTTCGCCAGTGCCAGCGCCAGCAGCCAGGCCGATTCCGAGCTTGAACTGATCCGTGCCGAAGCGCGCGCCCTGCTGGCTGAATACCAGCGCTATGCCTCCTACGGCAATGCGCAGGCGGCCTGGGGACGGGTGTACAACTCGGTGGGTCTGGATGTGCTGCCGGAAACCATCGACAGCAATGACGTGAAAACCCTGGCGGGCGCCATGGCAAGCACCATGCAGGAATGGCAGAGCCTGGTGTTCAAGAGCGCTGCGAAATAAGCGGGCTGTGCTTTTGAGCGTGGGCGGTGTTCGCGGACTCCGCCCACGTTGTTTCAGGCCGTGGGGCGCGACCGCCGTGGTGGGTAAATATTTTTGCGATGGCTGTAGCAAATTCCCCGGCTGTCGAGTGAATGAGGTGGAACATGATTCATCCCTGGCGTAAGGCTGCCGCGCTGGCAGTGTTTTCCTTGAGCGCGGCGGCGCTGGCGCAATCGCCCGTGCCGCCGGCGGGGGTCAAGCCCGCCGCGCAGTCCGCGGCCAAACCCGCTGCGCCGGTGGCGAAGGCGGCAGCCCCGGCGGAAAATCCGGATACGATCCGCGTGCTGCTGACCCCGGAGCTGGAAACCACGCTGGTGGCCCAGATGGTGGGGCGCATTTCCAGCCTGAAGGCGGAATTGGGCGGCAAGGTGCAGAAAGGCAAGGCGGTGATCGGTTTCGACTGTGGCGAGGCAGCGGCGCGGCTGAACATGGCGCAGGCGGAGTACAACTCGGCCCGGGAAACGCTGAATGCCAAGGAGCGCCTGCGCAAACTCGACGCGGCGGGCGACATGGAAGTCACGCTAGCCGCTGCCGGGGCTGACAAGGCGAAGGCGGCGATTGCGATGAGCCGCGCGCAACTGGCGCAATGCACGGTGGTGGCGCCGTTTACCGGACGGGTGGTGAAGGTGCATGTGAAGCCGCACCAGGGCGTGAATGTCGGCGCGCCTCTGCTCGAGATGATCAGCGACGGGCCGCTGAAACTGCGGCTGAACATTCCTTCGCGCTGGCTGCGCCAGGTCAGTGTGGGCACGCCGTTCGAAGTGGATATCAACGAAACCGGGCGCACCTATCAAGCCAAGGTGACTTTGATCAACGCCCGTGTCGACGCCGTGGCGCAAACCATCGAACTGGAGGCGCGCATGGACAAGGCTGAGCCGGAGCTCCTGGCCGGCATGAGCGGCATCGCGCGCTTCAAGGTGGCGCCTTGAGCACACCGGCGCCGGTGAGTGTCGAAGCATTCGCCGCCCACCTCGAAGCACGGGCGCGGGCGGCGGTGAATTTGACCGAACTCGGATTTTCCATCGCCAATGACGTGCATGCGGTGCTGAATTTCCGGCAGGCGCTGGTCTTCGACGCTCGTGACCAGGTCATGACCGTTTCCGGGCTGGTGAAACTCGCCGAGGACAGCCCCTATACGCTGTGGTTGAAGCGCGCCTGGCCGTGGGTGGTGGGCCAGTTGCCCGAGGCTGGCAAGCACGGCGGCTGGTTGGCGCCGACGCCTGCGCAACTGGCGGCCGCACCGGAGGATGTGGCGGATGGCTGGGCGGAGTGGTGGCCGGCGGGCGTGCTGGCCTTGCCCTTGCGCCGGCGCGATGGTGAGCTGCTCGGCTGGGCGGCGTTTCTACTCGATCAGCCGCCCGCAGAGGAACTGATTCATCTGCTCGGACGGCTTGGAGAGAGCTGGTCTTATTGCTGGGAGATGCTGGCCGGCACGCCGCGCCGGGGTCTGCGGGCACGTTGGCAGGCGGCGGGGCAATGGCAGCGGCGGATCGCACTGACGGTTTTGCTGGCGCTGTGCTTCCTGCCGGTGCGGCAAAGTGCGTTGGCACCGGCAGAAGTGGTGGCGGAAGATGCCATGGCGATTACTGCGGCCATCGACGGGGTGATCAAGAACATTCACGTGCGCCCCAATCAGCTGGTTAAGGCCGGTGAGCCGCTGTTCTCGCTGGACGACACGACCTTGCGCAACCGCCTTGAAGTGGCCCGTAAATCGGTGGCGGTGGCCGATGCTGAACTGCAGGCCGCAACGCAGATGGCGTTCGACGATAGCCGCAGCAAGTCGGAGCTGGCCGCCCTGACCGGCCGTGCGCAGGAGAAACGCGCCGAACTGGCGGCAGTTGAGGCGCAGTTGGCGCGGGTCGATGCGCTGGCGCCGTACGACGGTATCGCCGTGTTCCCCGATCCCGATAACTGGCAGGGGCGGCCGGTGGTCACCGGCGAGCGCATCATGCTGCTCGCCAATCCAGCCAAACCGGCCTTGCTGGTGCATCTGCCGGTGGCTGATGCGATCAGTCTGGAAGTGGGGGCGCCGCTCAAGTTCTTTCTTACGGTGCGCCCGCTCTCGCCAGTGTCGGGAGTTATCACTGAAACCAGCTATCAGGCCAGCGTCGAAGGCGATGGCGTGGCCAGTTATCGTCTGCGGGCCAGCCTGGCAGAAAAGGATGTCCGCATTGGCCTGCGCGGCACGGCCAAGGTCTATGGCGGCTGGGTGACCTTGGGTTACTACATCCTGCGCCGGCCACTGGCGAAGCTGCGCGAATGGAGTGGCTGGTGAGGACAGCCGCATGAACGAAGCGCCTTTACCCCAGGCGCTGCGGCAGGATTTGCGCTTGTACGCGTCCGGTCCCGGTGCCGATGGCGGACCGACCTGGGCGATTCAGGACCCGGTCAGCAACCGTTTTTTCCGTATCGGCTGGCTGGAATATGAATGCCTGCTGCGCTGGCCGGGCAAGCCGGACGAGATTGCTGCCGCGATCGAGGCCAGCACGCCATTGGCGGTGGAGGCTGAGCAGGTGGCTGATTTCGCCCGCTTTCTCGATTTGCATCAACTGACGTTGCCGTCCGGCGACACACGCCAGCGTCTGCTGCGCCATGCACGTGAGCCGGGCTGGCGCCATTGGCGCTGGTGGCTGCACAATTATCTGTTCATTCGTGTTCCGTTGGTCCGGCCGCAGCGTTTTCTCGACAAATTGACGCCGGCGCTGGCGCCCTTGTTTACGCCACTGGCCTTCTGGCTGGTGTTCGCCGCGACCTTGCTGGGTCTGGTGCTGGTGGTGCGGCAATGGGAACACTTCACACACAGCGTGCTCGACAGCCTGACACCCACCGGGATGCTCGGTTTCGTGCTGGCCCTGATCGTCTCCAAAACCTTGCATGAACTTGGGCATGCGGTGGTGGCGACTCGTCTCGGGGTGCGGGTGGCGCACATGGGGGTGGCCTTTCTGGTGATGTGGCCCATGCTCTACACCGATACCGGCGAATCCTGGCGGCTGCGTTCACATCGGCAGCGGCTGGCGATTTCGCTGGCGGGCGTCAGTGTTGAAATCATCCTGGCCGGCTTGGCAACGCTGGCCTGGGCATTGCTGGATGAGGGGGCCTTGCGACAGGCCGCACTGTATCTGGCCACCACGGGCTGGGTCGTGTCGCTGGCGCTGAATATCAGCCCCTTCATGCGTTTCGACGGCTATTTCATTCTTTCTGACCTGCTCGATTTTCCCAATCTGCATGAGCGTTCCGGCGCCCTGGCACGCATCTGGCTGCGCCGCAGCCTGCTCGGCTTGCCGGATGCGTGGCCGGAAACCCTGCCCAGTAAAACGCGCCGCACCCTGATCGTTTTTGCTTTCACGACCTGGGTGTACCGCCTGATCGTTTTCCTGGGCATTGCCCTGATGGTGTATTTCTTTTTCTTCAAGGCGCTGGGGATTTTTTTGATGCTGGTCGAATTGGTCTGGTTTATCGGCCGCCCGGTGTGGATGGAGGTTGCTGTGTGGAAAAAACGTTGGCCGGAGGTGCATTTGCGGCGCCGGCAGTTGCTTCATGGGGTCCTGGCCGGACTCTTTCTGCTGGCGCTGATTCCCTGGCCGTTCAGTGTCGACACCCACGGTCTGGCGCGCGCCGAGCGGCAGCAACTGGTCTTTGCGCCCTTTCCGGCCGAATTGGTCGAGTTGCACGCCGGTGGGGTGGTGGCGGCAGGGGCGACGCTGGCCGCATTCTCGACCCCTGATCTGCTTGCCCGGCAGGCACAGGTGCTGGCCGGCACCCAGGCGCTGGAGCGCCGCCTGGCGGGGTTGCTTGAGCTTGACGGAGGCGTCAACAAACAACGGGCGCTTACGCAGCGCCTCGACGAGCAGCACGCCGAGTTGCGCGGCATCGCCGAGGAAACCGGGCGGCTTGCGGTGCAGGCTGAATTCGCCGGGCAGTGGCGCGATGTGTCGCCGCTGCTGCGCCCTGGAACCTGGCTTGGTGTGCGTGAGGCACTGGGGGTGCTGATTGATCCGCACAGCTGGGTGGTTGATGCCTATGTCGAACAGCGCCTGGTTGATCGTATCGAAGCCGGCGCCCGCGTCAGTTTTTTGCCGCAGAACGGTGTGTGGGCGCTGGCTGGCGAAGTTGTCGCGGTCGACAGTACAGGTAGCCCGCGGCTACCGCACCCGATGCTGGACAGCCGCCATGGCGGCGGCTTCACTACCCAGCCCGATGGTCGCGAAGCGACGCCACGCGAGGCGCTCTACCGTGTGCGCATCCGGTTGCACGATGTGCCCGCAGAAATCCGTGAAATGCGCGGCAGTGTGCGTATTGCCGGCAAGCCACGTAGTCTGGTCTGGGAAAGCCTCAAGGGGGCTCTGGCAACGTTGGTACGGGAAAGTGGGTTTTGAAGTCTTTCTGTGGCGAGGCTGACAGAAGGCTGATGCGCCATCACAGGATTTGGCCTGGAGCGCGTGCGCTTTTTCGCTTGGCCTGAAATTGACAATGGCCCGGAAATCCGGGCCATTGTCTTGATCCTGCGGGAGTGTGACCCCTGGTGCTGCTTTAGCCGCAGGTTCCCACTGCGCCGCAGGCGGTACAGAAGTCACAGCCGTCCTTGCGGATCATGGTGTGGTTGCCGCATTCGCTGCACAGCTTGCCGACGGTGGGCAGCACCTTGTTGCTGGTGGTGTCTTCCGGGGCTTCGAGGATGCCCATCTGCTGCAGCGGGAAACCTTCCTCGTCGAGGATGCCGAGCATGGCGTAGCGGTGGATGATCAGCTGGGCGATGTAGGCGACGGTCGATGGCCAGGTCTGCTGTTTGCGCGAGCCGGGAACGAAGGCCATGAAGTCGCCGAGTGGCTCGGAATAATCCAGCAGTTTGCGCAGCTTCATGCCGATCCAGGCCGGGTCGATGACGCGCATGTCGAGCGAGAGCAGCTTGCACAGGCCGTCGAGGGCGCGCGGGTAGTTACCGGAGAGCCACATCGAGTAGGGGCGGGTGACGCCGTCGGGCAGGGTGATTTCCTTCAGGCCAAGGACGAAATCCTCGCCGGTGGAAGGGTTGCTGACGTCCACCGTCCACGACAGGGTGCCGTCGGTGCCGGTTTTGGGTTCCTTGGTGCTGAACAGGGCATCCTTCACCAGGGTCGGGCCATCATGGTTGAGGGCGCCGAGTTGTTCCACGCGCCAGCGGATGACTTGCGCCATGGCGGAAACCACGGACGGCATGCGTTTGCGCTCGCCGTGCGGTGGCATCGGCATGTCGAAAGCGTCGCCCGGGGTCTTGGCCAGCGCGTCGAGTTTCATTTCCAGCCAGGCGTGATCCTTGGCGCGCATGTCCATCGACAGGGTTTTGGCAATGGCGCCCAGACCACGCGGTTCGGCCGGGCCGTTGGCCCAGACTTCGAACGGCCAGGCACGGCCTTCGGTTTCCGGTTCGACGTGGCCGACGAAGAGGGCGAATTTGCCGAGCGGCGAGTCGACCATGTAGGTCCAGCACAGGTTGCCTTCCGGCAGGCTGGGGCGCCCCGGCCAGCGCAGGCTGGCGAGCACCGGGGCCGGCAGGTTCTTGATCGACAGGCGACGGTTGGCATCGGAAACGAAATCCTGTGGTGCCTTGGCGTCGCTGTCTTCCTTGGCCGGTGCGCTGGGTTCGACCGACAGCACCGAACCCAGTACGCTGTTCGGGCGATAGGTGGCGAGGCCCTTCAGGCCGGATTTCCAGGCTTGCAGGTAGAGATCCTGGAAGTCTTCGTAGGGGTAATCGGCCGGCACGTTGACCGTTTTCGAGATGGAGGTGTCGATGAAGGGGGCCACCGCAGCCACCATGTCGGCGTGCGCCTTGGCCGAGATTTCCAGCGCCGTGACGAAATAATCCGGCAGCTTGCTGACGTCGCCGCCCTGATGCTTGTACAGGCGCCAGGCGTAGTCTTCGACCGAGTATTCCTTGATCGTGCCGTCCTGCATCCGCTTTTTACGGTTGTAGGTCCAGGAGAAGGGCGGCTCGATGCCGTTCGAGGCGTTGTCGGCGAAGGCCAGCGAGATGGTGCCGGTGGGGGCGATCGACAGCAGGTGCGAGTTGCGCAGGCCGTGCTGGCGGATTTCATTCTTGATGTCGGCCGGCAAGCGCGAGGCGAAGTTGCCGCCGGACAGATAGAGTTCGGCGTTGAACAGCGGGAAGGCGCCGCGTTCCTTGGCCATGTCGACCGAGTACAGATACGCCGTATCGCGCATGAATTCGCTGATGCGGGCGGCCATGGCGCGGGCTTCCGGCTTGTCGTAACGCAGGCGGAGCATGGCCAGGGCGTCACCGAGGCCGGTGAAGCCGAGACCGACACGGCGCTTGTTGGCGGCTTCCTGCTGCTGACGCTCGAGCGGCCAGTGGGTGGCGTCGAGCACGTTGTCGAGCATGCGGGTGGATACGCGGCAGACTTCGGCGAAGGCGTCGAAATCGAAGCTGGCCTTGTCGGAGAAGGCGTCGCGCACGAACAGGGTGAGGTTGATCGAACCCAGGCAGCAGCAGCCGTACGGCGGCAGCGGCTGTTCGGCGCAGGGGTTGGTGGCCTCGATGACTTCGCAGTAATTGAGGTTGTTGTCCTTGTTCATCCGGTCGAGGAACAGGATGCCCGGTTCGGCGTGGTCGTAGGTGGATTTCATCACCTGATCCCACAGTTCGCGGGCGCGCAGCTTGCGATAGACCCAGATGCCGTCGTCGCGCTGGTAGGCGCCTTCCGCACGCATGTCGGCATTGGGTTCGGCGCGATGGGTGAGTTCAACGAAGCCATCGCTATCGACGGCCTGCATGAAGGCATCGGTGACGCCGATGGAGATGTTGAAATTGGTCAGGTCACCCTTGTCCTTGGCGTGGATGAATTCTTCGATGTCCGGATGGTCGCAGCGCAACACGCCCATCTGCGCACCGCGGCGGGCGCCGGCAGATTCGACGGTTTCGCAGGAACGGTCGAAGACGCGCATGTAGGACACCGGGCCCGAGGCGCGCGACTGGGTGCCCTTGACGCGGGCGCCTTGCGGTCGGATCGAGGAGAAATCGTAACCGACGCCGCCACCGCGACGCATGGTTTCAGCCGCTTGCGCCAGCGCGGTGTAAATGCCGGGTTTGCCGTCGGTATCTTCGACGATGGAGTCGCCAACCGGTTGCACGAAGCAGTTGATCAGGGTGGCCTGCAGGTCGGTGCCGGCGGCGGAGTTGATGCGCCCGGCGGGGATGAAGCCGTTTTCTTGTGCCCACAGGAAGCGCGCTTCCCAGTGCGGGCGATCTTTTTCCTGCTCGACTTGCGCCAGCGCCCAGGCGACCCGTTTGCGTACGTCATGGACATTGGTTTCCTTGCCCTTGGCGTATTTTTCGACGAGCACCTCGCCGGAAATCTCCTGCTCCGGCAGCGGCGCGAATTGCGGCGGGGCGGGAATGTCAGTGAGGGACAACTGCTCGGCTTGCGGGTTCATCCAGGGCTCCTCTCGATTGTTTTGTGGACGTGTGGTGTGTTTTCGCTGGGGGAGTAATCTACTAGATGTAGTGGTGTGTGACAAGGGCTTGACTATATGCAGTGGTTTTGTTTGTCTGCGCTCAACGTCTGTGATGACGGAAAAATTGCCGAAAAAACAAGGGCTCCGCCCGTTTCCGGGGGAGCCCTGGCTGCGGCTGATTTTATTTTTACTCAGAGCGCGAGCAGTGTTTGCGCATGGTGCGCCATCATCCATTCTTCATTGGTCGGGATGACCAGCACATCGACGCTGCTGTTGCCGGCACTGATGAAAACATCGTGACGGGCGTTGGCTTCCGGATTGACCCGGATGCCCAGCCATTCCGCCTGCAGGCAGACACGACGGCGGACTTCGGCAGCGTGCTCGCCGATACCGCCGGTGAACACCACGGCATCCAGGCCGCCGGCAGCAGCGGCGAGCGAGCCCAGTTCGCGGGCGATGCGGTAGCAGAAGAGTTCCACTGCTTCATGCGCTTCCGGTTTGTCGGACGCGAGCAGGGTGCGCATGTCCTGGCTGATGCCGGAAACGCCGAGCAGGCCGGATTCCTTGTAGAGGATGCGGGTCATGTCCTTGACCGACAGCTGTTTGCTTTCCATCAGATGCAGGATCAGGCCGGGGTCGATGTTGCCGCACCGGGTGCCCATCATCAGGCCGTCGATGGTGGAAAAGCCGAGGGTGGTGGCGACGCATTTGCGGCGGACCATGGCCGCCATGCTGGCGCCGTTACCCAGATGGCAGACGACGACGCGGCCGTCGGCGCGGTGCGAATGCTGCGGCAGCGCCCGGGCGATGTATTCGTAGGAGAGGCCGTGAAAGCCGTAGCGTTTGATGCCTTCGGCCGTGAAACTGCGCGGCAGCGCAAATTGCTGCGCGATGTCGGGTTGGCTGCGGTGAAATGCCGTATCGAAGCAGGCAACCTGGGGTACTTCCGGCAACAGGGTGCGCAGGGCTTCGATGCCGGCGACGTTGTGCGGCTGGTGCAGGGGAGCGAGCGGGATGAAACTTTCCAGGTGGCCGAGAACGGTGTTGTCGATCACGATCGGCTGCGCGTAACGTTCGCCGCCATGAACGACGCGGTGACCGACCGCGATGATCTTCCAGCCGCTGTAACTGCCGATGAACCATTGCAGCAGGGCGTCGAAGGCGGCGCGGTGATCGACCTTGTCGCCTTCGATGATCTGGTCGGCAACGCGTTCGCCAGCCCGGTTTTTGGCGACCAGGCGGGTGGTGCTGGTGCCCAGGCCGTCGATCTGGCCGGAGACCTCGGCTTCTGGTGAGATCGGTGTGGCGAGCGGAAAGAGAGCGAACTTGATCGAAGAGGAGCCGGCGTTGATGGTGAGAATGCTGGGTTTCATGCGTTTTCCTTGGCGCGTTTGGCGTGGGCGATGAGTGCGGCGATGACGCAGGAGGCGGTGCGTGTTTCGGCCGTGTCGGCGCGACTGGTGAGGACGATGGGTACCTTGGTGCCGAGTACGATGCCGGCGGTCAGCGCGTTGGCGAGATATTCGAGCTGCTTGGCCACCATGTTGCCGGATTCGAGATCCGGTACCACCAGGATTTCCGCCTGGCCTGCCACAGCGGACTGAATGCCCTTGGTTTTGGCGGCGACGATGGAGACCGCGTTGTCGAAGGCCAGCGGGCCGTCCAGCAGTCCGCCCTTGATCTGGCCGCGATCGGCCATCTTGCACAGGGCCGCGGCGTGCAGTGTCGATTCAATCTTGGGGTTGACCGTTTCCACGGCTGACAGGATGGCGACCTTGGGTTCGGCGATACCCAGGACGTGGGCGAGATCGATGGCGTTCTGGATGATGTCGACTTTTTCTTCCAGCGTCGGCGCGATGTTGATGGCGGCGTCGGTAATCAGCAGCGGTCGGTGGTAGGTCGGTACCTGCATGACGAAGACGTGGCTGATGCGGCGATTGGTGCGCAGGCCGTTGGCGCGGGCGATGACTTCGCTCATCAATTCGTCGGTGTGCAGGCTGCCTTTCATCAGGGCTTCAGCATCGCCAGTCTTGACCAGCGACACCGCCAGTGCGGCTGAATCGTGACTGTGGGCAGCATTGACGATGCGGATGCCGGAGAGGTCGAGGCCGTTTTCCTCCGCGACCGAACGGATCTTGCTTTCCGGGCCGACCAGGATGGGCTCGATGATGCCGGCCTGGAACGCCTGGATCGGGCCTTTCAACGATTCGACATCGCACGGGTGGGCGACGGCGGTCGGGATGGGCTCCAGGCCCTTGACGCGGGCCAGTAGTTCGGTGAAACGGGCGTGCTTGTCGTCGATGCGGATGGCAGGGGCGTGGCCATCCTGCAGCAGGCGGGTGATTTTTTCGCTGGGAGCGAGGACTTCGGCTGTGCCGTGCACGACCTCGAGACCTTCCTGATTGATGCAGACGCAATCGAACAGCACGTGCCGGTTGTGGGTGAATTTCTGCTTGACGGTCAAGGTCAGTTCGATACGGTCGCCGATGCTGACTGGGCGGGTGTAGCGCAGCGACTGGTCAACCAGGATGGTGCCCGGGCCGGGAAACTGGGTGGCGAGGACGGTGGACACCAGGGAGCCGCTCCACATGCCGTGCGCAATGGCCTCACGGAACATGCCGCTTTCCGAGTATTTGGGGTCGATGGTGGCCGGGTTGATGTCGCCCGTCAGGATGGCAAACAGCTTGACGTCTTCCGGCATCAGCGTGCGGGTCAGGCTGGCACAATCGCCGACAGCGATTTCGTCGAAGGTTTTATTGCTCAGGTAGCGGCTTTCGCTGGTCTGGCAGCTTGGTGACATGACGGTTTCCTTGCGAAAAATTGAAATGGGTCAGGCGCGCTGCGCCAGGCGCCGCTCGGTGCAGGCCTCCGGGCGCGGAATGTCGATGGTCAGGCCCGGATGGAGGTTTTCCAGGGTCTCGATCACCCAGGTGTTGGCTTCGTAGGTGAATTCGCGTGCCGCCAGCGGAGCACCGGTGGTGGCCGAAGCGAAGAGGGCGATGGCAGCCGAGCGACTGACGCCGTATTCACAGTGCACCATGAGCGAGAGTTCGAATGGTGCGGCGTGCAGTTCCTGGACGAAGGTGTCGATCTGGCGTGCCATGTCGCGGTTGAACAGGCCGGGGAGCGGCGGCATGAACTGGTCGGCCGGTATCGCATCGAAGAATGACAGGCGCAGGATATGGCGAAAGAGCGGATCGAGACGGGCTGCCGGCGTGGTCGGATCAGTGATCGAAATGACGGCCATGTAGGGATTGCCGGCCAGTGTTTCGGCCAGTTTGCGCGAGGTGTAGAAAACCTGGGTAATGCTCATGTGCGTGTCTTCATTCCATGAAAACCGGGTCCGAGAAGACCAGGGTGCCGTCCTTGCGCATCATCAGGTTGTCAGCCTTGATCAGGTCAGGCAGCGCCCCGTATTCCTCGGCAAACACTTCCAGTGCCTTGAGTGACTCATTGACCGTCTGGGTCCAGCCCATGGGCGTGGTGGTAAGGTGGTGCAGGGCGATGCGGCCCATGTCCTGGGCGAGATTGCGCCACATCATGCAGGCATCGAAATAGGCGGAGGAGATCTTGGTTGCAGCTTCGGCTGCTTCGCCGCCCCCATGGAGTGGATAGAGGCGTTCGACTTCGACCAGATAGTAGGGAAAACCGCGGCTGGAGCGGCCAAAGCTGCCATGATCGGCGAATACGATCGGAAAATGTCGGCCGGTTGGGCGATCTGGCGCCGTGTAATAGGCGTGATCGGTGGGGGAGGTGAGCACTTTGTAGACCCGCTCCTGGCCGTCGACAGAATCGGCCTCGATGACGATGGTGCTCTCACCACGGCCGATTTCCTTGCGGCCGGCAAGCAGGGGATGGTCAGGAATGGGATCGGGCAGCAGCGGCGGTGGAGTGTCAGCCATGGCGTTGCCTTTCGCTGAGGTAATCAATGCGGCTGCCGGCAGGCGGCAGCCGTCGGGACGCGTCGACAATCAGGCGACGATATGGGCGCCGGCGTCAACGTAGATGGTCTGGCCGGTCATGCCGGAAGAACCCGGGGAGCACAGGAAAGCCGTCAATGCGCCGACTTCTTCAATGGTGACAGTGCGGCCAAGCGGTGCTTTCTGGGCATCGGCTTCCAGGAGGTTGTTGAAATTGGCGATGCCGGAAGCAGCACGCGTCATGATCGGACCAGGCGAGACGGCAAAGACGCGGATGCCCTTGGGGCCAAGATCGTGCGCCATGTAGCGCACGGCGGATTCGAGCGCGGCCTTGATGATGCCCATGACGCCGTAGTTGCGCACCACGCGCTCGGCGCCGAGGTAGGACATAGTGATCAAGGCGCCACCGTTGGTCATCAGCGGTTCCAGAGCCTTCGCCATGCGCAGGAAGCTGTGGCAGGAAATGTTCATGGCCGAGTCGAAGCCTTGTTCGGTGGCGTCGATGACGCGGCCGTGCAGGTCGTCGGCGTTGCAGAAGGCCATCGAGTGAATGGCGAAATCGATCTGGCCGAAGGCCTTGCCGCATTCTGCGACGACGTTTTCCAGGCTGCCCGGTTCGGCGACGTCGAGTTTCAGGAACAGCTTGGCGCCAAGAGCGTCGGCAAGCGGTTGGGTGTAGCGGGCAGTTTTGTCATTCTGATAGGTGATGGCAACTTCGCCCCCCAGGGCGACGATGGCCTGCGCAACCGCATAGGCGATGGATTTGTCGTTGGCGACACCAATGATGAGACCTTTTTTACCGGCCAGCGGCAGAGCGGGGGATGAGGCTTGGCAAGTCATGTTCTTTCCTTGTGTTTTTGAATGGCAAAGTATTTTTTGTTGCGTTGCGGCAAAGCGGAGATTAGCACACGCGTGTAAGGAAATTATTTCATTGCGATGTGTACGTAAAAGGGCGGCTGCAGTGGCACCAGGCCATGCAGCCGCCCTGCGTCAGTGCGGTCAGCGGTAGACGAGAACCGGGATTTTTGAATGCGTGAGCACCTTGTTGGTTTCGCTGCCCAGCAACAGGCCGGTGATGCCACGGCGACCGTGCGAGGCCATGAAGATCATGTCACAGCCCGCATCGGTGGCGGCATTGATGATGGCTTCGTAAGGCAGGTCACTGGTGGTGGAGCGTGTGTCGCAGGGGACGCCGGCTTCCTTGCACCAGGCGGCGACCTTGCCCAGGACCTCGGCAGCTTGCTTCTCGGCCATTTCGGCGAAGGTGGCGGGTGTGGTGGAATCGATCAATGCGCCTTCGCCAAAATAGGCGATGCGATATTCCGGCTTGGCATAAAAGGCGGTGATGCGGGCGCCGGTTTCTTGGGCGTAATCCACGGCGCGCTTGGCAGTGGCGCTGGACAGCTCGGAACCATCGGTGGGAACGAGAATGTGCTTGAACATGTAGAAACTCCTCAAATGGCTTGCCGGCGCTCTTTTGTGCCGGGCCAGGGGATGCTACGCCAAGTCGGGGGGAAAGCAAAATTGCGCGGCCGGAAGGTGATGTGCATGACCTGAGATGTCGTCGCAATGGCGTATTGCTGTCGTTATTCCGTACTCATCCGCTGGATGTGTGCGGGGCGTCTCGGTAGCCACCGGGGGCAGGATGCTGGCATGCGTTTGATCTAATTTGTCACGGGGCGTGTGCGAGACGGTAAAATCTCGAGTTGAAAGTGAAAATGGTTCACTTAACAGGAGATGACCATGCCGCAAAGCCCCGTTGCCGATCGTGGTGCCCTTGATTTGCACACCTTGAGTCCCGTCGAAAGTGCCTTGCGTGCGATGAGCAATGCGCTTGACCCTTTTGGTGTCGTGTCGTCAGCCATGCGCGCCCAGCTGGCCTGGTGGATGCATCCGGTGGAGCTGTCGCGTGCCGTTCACGGTCTGAGCGGGGATTTGCTCGCCTTGCAGGCGCACGTTGCGCGGCGAGCGCTCGGCCTGCCGTCGACCGATGTGGTCACGCCGCATCCGGATGATGCGCGTTTCGCCGATCCGGCATGGACCGATTCTGCCACCTGGGACATCATCAAAGAGTGGTATCTCGCTTTCACCCACCGCTTGCAGGACATGGCCTTCGAGACGCCGGGGTTGTCGGAGAAGGAGCAGCGCCGGGCTGCGTTCTGGTTGCGCAAATGGCTCAATGCGGTGGCGCCGACCAATTTCTTCTGGCTCAATCCCACGGCCATCGAGCGTGCGGTAACCAGCGGTGGCGAGAGCTTGCGCCAGGGTTGGGTGAATTTTCAGCGTGATGCCAAGGCCAAGAATATTCAGATGGTGCCGCCGGACGCATTCACCGTCGGCAAGGATCTGGCGACGACGCCGGGCAAGGTGGTGTTCCGCAATCGCATGCTGGAGTTGATCCACTACACGCCGACGACGGAAAAAGTGCAGGCGATGCCGATCGTCATCATCACGCCGTGGATCAACAAGTTCTACATCCTGGACTTGAATTCCCGTAAAAGTCTGGTCAAGTACCTGACCGATCAGGGGTTTTCTGTATTCATCACCAGCTGGAAGAACCCGGATGAAACGATGCACGACATCCGCTTCGACGATTATCTGACCGAAGGTGTCAGTGAGGCGGTGCGGGTGGCGCGGGAGTTCTGTCAGGTGCCGCAAGTGCATCTGGTGGGGTATTGCATCGGCGGGACGCTGGTCAGTACGTATATGGCCTGGGCCAACAAGCGCTATGCCGAAAAAGACATGCCGGTGGCTGACTGGACGCTGTTTACCACCCTGGTCGATTTTTCCAATCCGGGTGACATCGATGTGTTCATCGATGAGGTCTGCATCGAAGCCCTGGAGAAGATGATGGCCGAGCAGGGCTATCTCGATGGTGCGCAGATGGCATCCTCCTTCCGTCTGCTGCGCTCGAACAGCCTGATCTGGCATTACTGGGTGCATAGCTATCTTCTCGGCGAACCGCTGCCACCCTTCGATGTGCTGTTCTGGAACGTCGATTCGACGCGCATGCCGCAGGCCATGCACAGCTACTACCTGCGTGAGATGTATCTGCACAACAATCTGATCAAGCGCGACCATCTGACGATTGCCGGCGAAAGCATCGACCTGGGCCGAATTACCCAACCGCTGTATGCGGTGACTGCGTTCGATGATCACATCGCGCCCTGGAAGCAGTGCTATCGCATCCGCAAATATGTCAACGTGAGCGCACCGGTGCGTTTCGTCTTGTCTACTTCCGGGCATATCCTGGGCATCGTCAATCCGCCGGTGAATCCACCCAAACGTGCCTATTGGGCGGGTGAGCCGGAGCATAACGAGCACTGGGAACGCTGGCAGGGGCGCACCGAGAAAACACCCGGGAGTTGGTGGGGAGACTGGACGGCCTGGCTGCGCCAGCGTGCTGATGCCGTGGTGGATGCCTACCCGGTATCGAATCGTAAATTCCCAGCCTTGGCCGATGCACCGGGTACTTACGTGCTGGAAAAATAAGTCGCAGACCGTTGCGGCGGTAGCTGGAGGCGGGCTTTGATGCCTATCAATGCCCGTCTTCGCTGCATCCCGGAGAATAACCGTATACCAGTAATCATTCCGGGATGTACGTCATGACTCTGCAGCAGTTCCTTCAGCAAGACCACCGCGCCTGCGACGATTTGTTTGCTGTTGCCGAGCAGGCCGCCAGTGGTGGCGATCTGGCCCTGGCAAAGGACGGTTTCGAGCGTTTTCGGCAGGCGGTGTTGCGTCATTTTGCTGCCGAGGAGGGAATGCTTTTCCCGGCATTTGAGGACGCTACCGGCATGCGCATGGGGCCGACCCAGGTGATGCGCATGGAACACGAACAGATGCGCGCCATGATGAATGCCGCTGCTGCGGCGCTTGCGGGGGGTGACCGCGAAGGTTTTCTCGGGCAGGTGGACAGTCTGCTAATTACCATGCAACAGCACAACATGAAGGAAGAAAACGTGCTTTATCCGATGTGCGACCAGCATTTGGCGGCTGCTCCTGCTTTGCTTGAGCGTCTGCAGGCTGCCTTGCGGGAGGGATGATGGATTTTCCTGCCGAACGTACCGTTGACGCGCGTTTCATGGAACCACCCCAACCTTTTGTGGCCACCATGGAAATGCTGGATACCTTGCAACCGGGCGAGGAAATGCTGCTGCTGCTTTTTCGCGAACCGCATCCGCTGTACCGTGTGTTGCAGAAGAATGGACACAACTGGGTGAGTGAGTTGCGCGCGGATGGCACATTTGCCATTCGTATCACCTGCTGATCGCGTGCCGCACTTAGATGCAGGCCTTACTCGCCTTTGAGCAAGGGCCGCCGGTGGCGGTACCGGCGCGTTTCTTCCTGACGGCGCCGTTGTATTTGGTGCTGGCAGGGGTCTTGCTCGCGTTTGAAGGGCAGGCTGTATTTGCTTCGCGCTGGACGCCGGCGGCGCTGGCGTTGACCCACCTGCTGACGCTGGGGTTCATGCTGCAGATTATGCTCGGTGCCCTGATCCAGATCCTGCCCGTGGTGGCGGGGGCCCATCTGCCACAGCCTCGTCTGCTGGCAGCAGTGGTGCACCCCGCGCTCAATCTTGGCGTCCTCTCTCTGGCGCTTGGTTTCCTGCAGGGGGCCAGTACATGGATGTATGCTGCGGCTGTATTTCTGGTCATTGCCTTGGGGGTTTTTATTGCGGCAAGCGGCTGGGCGCTGTGGCGGGTACCTTCAACGAGTCCAAGTATTCGCGGCCTGAAAATTGCATTGCTGGCGCTGCTGATCACCGTGGTCAGCGGTGTGTATATGCTGCTTGCCCTGGCCGGGGGGTGGCCGCTTGTTCTGGATCGGGTGGCCAATCTGCACGCGGGTTGGGGTTTGGGGGGCTGGACGGCGATTTTGCTGGCAGCCGTGGCTTATGTGGTGGTGCCCATGTTCCAGCTGACGCCTGGTTATCCGGCACGCCTCGCCTGGTGGTTCCCGCGGCTGGTTTTCCTGGCGTTGCTGCTGTGGAGTGTGGGTGCTCTGGTGGGGGTTGAGTGGCTGGTTACCGTTGCCCGTGTCCTGTTGGTGTTGACTACGGGGGGCTTCGTCATTGCCACCCTGTTGCTGCAGAAGAAACGCCGCCGGGCGAGAGTGGATGTGACATTTCGCTACTGGCAGTTTGCACTGTACGCAGTACTGGCGGCGCTGACCATGGCGCTTGCTGAAGGCGTATGGCCAGCGCTGGGTGAGTTCAAGGCGTGGCCGCTATTGCTGGGTTTGCTCGTTGTGCTGGGGGGGGATGTCGCTTTTATTACGGGCATGCTGTACAAAATCGTGCCTTTCCTGCTCTGGTTTGACTTGCAGAATCGTTCTGCGATCGGCCAGCCGCCTCCGGCCATGAATCGTTTGCTGGCTGAGGTGGAAGCTGAATATCAGCTCTACCTGTTTTACCTTGCCGGGGGGGGCTTGCTGGCGGCCTGGATCTGGCCTGCCGCGATGGTCATACCTGCCGGAGTGCTGATCGTGCTGACCGGGGCCGGTTTGTTTCTCAATCTGGTGCGCGCATGTTGGCGTTATCGGGGTTTTCGCCTGCAGGCTGTCGTGAATGGGGAAAGAGCATGAGTTACGTTGCGCTGAAGCACCTGCATGTCACCTGTGTCGTGCTCTCGGGACTGGGGTTCGCGGTGCGCTTTTTCTGGGTGCTGACGGAGTCGCGTCTGGCGCGTGTCCGTATGACCCGTATTTTGCCGCATGTGATCGATACAGCCTTGCTCTGTAGCGCACTCGCCATGGTCTGGTTGAGTGGTCAATATCCGTTTGTGCACGCCTGGCTGACCGCCAAGGTACTGGCGCTGCTGGTTTACATTGGATTGGGGGCTATGGCTTTGAAAGCGGGGCGGACGTCAGTGTCGCGCCTCAAATTCGGCCTGCTTGCCGCTCTGGCTTTCGCCTACATTGTAGGCGTGGCCTTGAGCCGGCAAGCGAGCCTGGGACTGTTCTAACAGCCCTTAGATGACGCCTTGCGCGAGCATGGCGTCGGCTACTTTGACGAAACCTGCGATATTGGCTCCGTCGACGTAGCTGACCTTGCCGTCAGCATGGGTGCCGTGGCGTACACATGCTTCGTGGATACTGCACATGATCTTGTGCAGACGGTCATCCACCTCTTCCTGGGTCCACGACAGCCGCATGGCGTTCTGGCTCATTTCCAGACCGGAAGTAGCCACGCCGCCGGCATTGCTGGCTTTGCCCGGGGCGTAGAGTACGCCTTGCTGTTCGAAGAATTTGGCAGCTTCGGCTGTCGAAGGCATGTTGGCGCCTTCGGCAACGCAGATGACAGCATTCTTGACCAGGGTCTTGGCGTCTTCCAGGTTCAGCTCGTTCTGCGTGGCGCAGGGCAGGGCAATGTCTACCGGCACGTGCCATGGGGTGGCACCGGCGATGAATTGTGCGCCGACGCGGCTGGCGTAATCGCTGACGCGGCCGTATTTCTCGTTCTTGATTTCCATCAGGATGGCGAGTTTTTCCGGCGTAAAACCGGCATCATCGACGATGCAACCGGACGAATCCGACACCGTGACGACCTTGGCGCCCAGGGACATGGCTTTTTCTACCGCGTACTGGGCGACATTGCCGGCACCGGAGACGCTGACGCGCATGCCGTCAAAGCTCTTGTTCTTGAGCTTGAGCATTTCCTGCGCAAAATAGACGGTGCCATAGCCGGTGGCTTCCGGACGGATGAGCGAGCCGCCGAAGCTGATGCCCTTGCCGGTAAATACGCAGTCGGAGCGGTTGGACAGCTTCTTCATCATGCCGGCCATGAACCCGACCTCACGTCCGCCGACGCCGATGTCGCCTGCCGGTACGTCAGTATCACTGCCGATATGGCGGAATAGCTCGCTGACGAATGCCTGGCAGAAACGCATGACCTCGCCGGGGCTGCGACCCTTCGGATCGAAATCCGACCCGCCCTTGCCGCCGCCCATGGGCAACGTGGTCAGCGCGTTCTTGAAGGTCTGCTCGAAAGCAAGGAATTTGAGGATGGAGAGATTGACCGAAGGATGGAAGCGGATCCCGCCCTTGTAGGGGCCGATGGCAGAGGAGTGCTGGATACGGTAGCCACGATTGACCTGGACTTGCCCGCGATCGTCGAGCCAGGAAACCCGGAACATGATGACGCGCTCCGGTTCGACCAGGCGGTCGAGCAGAGCGTGATCGGTGTAGCGCGGGTTCTTCTCAAGGAACGGCCAGAGGCTTTCAATCACCTCGGTGACGGCCTGCTCGAACTCGGGTTGTCCTCGGTTTCGTGTGCTAACTTGGTTGAGAAAATCTTGTAATGAGGTATAGCGCACGATAGGTTTCTCCCGAGGAAAAATGTCAGCGCTGCGGTGGCAGCACCGACGGACTGGTCGTGGGGTGGACGACCTCCACGACGACTAAACGGCGGCTTGCGCCACCAGGAAATTCCCAGTCGATTTCGTCGCCGACGGCAAGACCGATCAGCGCAGCACCGACTGGGGCAAACACCGACACCTTGCCCTGTGCAGGATTGGCGTCGGATGGATACACGATTTCAACTTCGCGACGATTGCCTGTGCCCTTCTCTGCATACGCCACGCGCGAGCCCATGCTGACCACGTTGGCCGGCACGGCATCATCGGCCACGATGCTGGCGCGCTCGAGTTCGCTCGCCAGATCTTCTGGTGGGCGCAGGTGCATCAGACAGAGATAGTCTGTCTTGCCGATGGTGAGGGAGTTGTTGGTTGGATTGTTCACAGAGCAGTTACGTAGCGGTGGAAAGGATCTGGTGTCCTTCGAAAATTGTCAAACCCGCCTATTCTACAGCGAGATACTTTTCCGTCAAGAAAATCCCCGGAAAATCTGGCTGGCGGCCCTATTCCTGTTGATCTTGGCTGGCTCGGCCTGTGCTGTGTGTTGAACTGGGGCGCAGGCGGGGGGCATGCCGCA
Source organism: Azonexus hydrophilus (assembly GCF_905120355.1). Lineage (GTDB taxonomy): Bacteria > Pseudomonadota > Gammaproteobacteria > Burkholderiales > Rhodocyclaceae > Azonexus. The sequence continues at coordinate 99,256 of NZ_CAJHOB010000004.1, forward strand.
AGGCAGCTCTTGCGCGTGCCGAATGGCTGAAGCTGTTGCCCGGAAGCGCCAGGGTTGCAGTACTCAGGCGCGTTGATTGAGCAGTGCTTTCAAACCGTCAACGTTCAGGATGCGCACGTGTTTCTGCTGTACGGCAATGTGGCCTTCTTCCTGGAACCGTGAGAAGGCGCGCGACACCGTTTCCAGCTTGAGGCCGAGGTAACTGCCGATTTCTTCGCGGGTCATGCGCAGGTAGAACTCGGTGTGGGAGAACCCGCGCGCGGTGAATCGCTGTGACAGATTGAGCAGGAAAGCCGCCAGGCGCTCTTCGGCACGCATGGTACCAAGCAGCATCATGACGCCATGGTCGCGCACGATTTCCCGGCTCATCACCTTGTGAAAATGTCGCTGCAAGGTGTGAATTTCGCGCGACAGGCTTTCCAGGCGGGCAAAGGGAATGGCGCAGATTTCGCTATCTTCGAGGGCGATGGCGTTGCAGGTGTGATGTTCGGTGCTGATGCCGTCCAGGCCCAGCAATTCGCCACCCATCTGGAAGCCGGTGACCTGTTCGCGGCCATCTTCGAGCAGTACGTCGGTTTTGAAGAAGCCGCTGCGGATGGCGTAGATGGCGTCAAAGCTGTCGCCAACCCGGTACAGGTAGTCACCGCGCTTGATGCGGCGGCGCGTCGAGATCAGATCGTCCAGCCGCTCCAGTTCTTCCAGGCTGAGCCCGAAGGGCAGGCACAATTCGCGCAAGTTGCAGGTGGAACAAACCGTCTTGATGACGGTCAGTGACAGATCCTGGTTCAACGGTTGCGTGTTGGGCATGTACAACCTGCATTGGGACAAGCTGCTTCGGCTTGATCCACGTCAACCGGGAATATAATCCGCGCCCACATAATCAAACCAGTCACCTCTTTGATCCCAAATGAATTTTTCAACTGAAAATCTTGTCTTCGATCCGCAACTGATCCGCCGCTTTGACGTCAATGGCCCGCGCTACACGTCTTACCCGACGGCCGACCGTTTTGTCGAAGCTTTTGATGCCAAGGCTGCCGAGCTGTGGTTGGGCAAGCGTAACATTGGCGGGATCAGCCGACCGCTTTCATTATACTTCCACATCCCCTTCTGTAACACCATCTGCTATTACTGCGCTTGTAACAAGATCATTACCAAGGATCACGGGCGTAGCGCGAAGTACCTCAAATACCTGGGCAAGGAGCTTGCTTTGCAAAGTGCCGCCCTGGAGGGAGAGGGGGGTAAGCATGAAGTGATCCAGTTGCATTGGGGTGGGGGGACGCCGACCTTCCTGGCGCATGATGAAATGCGCCAGCTGATGGCGGAGACGCGCAAGCACTTCAAGATGCTCGATGGTGGGGAGTATTCGATCGAGGTCGATCCGCGCAAGGTTGATACGGCGACGGTGGCCTTGCTGGGAGAGCTGGGTTTCAACCGCATGAGCGTCGGCGTGCAGGATTTTGACGAGCGGGTGCAGATCGCCGTGAATCGTGTACAGAGCGAGGAAGAAACGGCGAACGTGATTCGCGCGGCGCGCGCCAGTGGCTTCAAATCGGTGTCGGTGGATCTTATCTACGGCTTGCCGCACCAGACCGTGGCCGGTTTTGACCGGACCCTGGAACGGGTGCTGGCAATGGACCCCGATCGTCTGTCGATCTACAACTATGCCCACTTGCCGGGCTTGTTCAAGCCACAGCGGCGGATTGCTGACGCCGATCTGCCAACACCGGAGGAGCGCCTGCAGATTCTGGCGCTGGCGATCAAGAAACTGACCGATGCGGGTTATGTCTTCATCGGCATGGATCATTTTGCCAAACCGGATGATGAGCTGGCGGTGGCTCAGCGACAGGGACGTCTGCACCGTAATTTCCAGGGCTACTCGACCTATGCCGACTGCGACATGCTGTCCTTCGGCATTTCGTCGATCAGTAAGGTTGGCCCGACCTACTACCAGAACGTCAAAACGCTGGACGAATACTACGACCGGTTGGATGCGCCCATGCTGCCGGTGCATCGTGGCATTGAGCTCAATGCCGACGATATCCTGCGCCGCTCCATCATTCAGGCCTTGATGTGCCATTTCGAGTTGTCGATTGAGAGCATCGAAAGTGCCCATCTGATCGATTTCCATAAGTATTTCGCTGGTGAACTGGAAGAGTTGCGCGAGATGGAGCGTGGCGGTCTGCTCAAGATCGAGAAGGACTGGATTACGGTCCTGCCGCCCGGGCGCATGCTGGTGCGTGTCATTTCGATGGCATTTGACCGCTATCTGCGTGCCGACCGCCAGCGTACACGCTATTCCAAGGTGATTTGAGCCGGTTGTCCGGATTATCCTGTTCGGCGTGATGATCGCAGTCCGTGGCGCTGGATGCCGAACTTTTTTCGGTTATGGCTGCACACAGCCGAGGTGCAGCCGTTCCGGTGACTCGGGTGATACCCCTCATGTGAGAAGCGGATCGACCCCCGTGATGTTTGTGGCGAATACATGCTGAGCACCAGTTTTTTTGCCCTCTTTCTCGTTGGCCTGCTTGGCGGCACGCATTGTGTCGGTATGTGCGGTGGCATTGTCGGTGCCTTGTCCATGGGGGGCGGGCGCTGGTCCTTGCATCTGGCCTACAACACGGGGCGGATTCTTTCTTATGGACTGGCTGGTGCGCTGGCTGGCGCGCTGGGCGCGGCCAGCCTGGGTCTGGCAGGGCAGACCACAGCGCGTCTTGTGTTGTACGTCTTCGCCAACCTGATGCTGGTGGCGCTGGGGTTATACCTGCTGGGTGTGACCGGGGCGCTGGCGCTGACGGAAAAGGCCGGGCAGAAATTATGGCGCCGCATCCAGCCGCTGACGCGCCGTTTCCTGCCCGCGCGCACGGTGGCGCAGGCTTTGCCGCTTGGGCTGTTATGGGGATGGTTGCCCTGTGGTCTGGTCTATGGCGCCCTGGCGAGCGCGTTGTCCGCAGGCTCAGCCTGGCATGGCGCCGGGTTGATGCTGGCCTTTGGTCTGGGAACCTTGCCCAATTTGCTGCTGGCGGGGGTGGTGCTGGGGCGCTTCAATCATTTCGTCAGAAATGTCTGGGTGCGCCGTATTTCCGGGATTTTAGTGCTGGGTTTCGGGGTCTATGGGCTCTTCGGGGTACGCCATCTATTGCAAGGAGGCTGAATTGCCGGACCAGGAATTTGTGAGTGAAGGCGCGGAAAGTGTCGTTGAGTTTGCCATCGGTGGCATGACGTGCGCGGCGTGTTCGACACGCCTGGAGAAAGTGCTCAATCGACAGCCGGGAATGCAGGCCAATGTCAATCTGGCGGCTGAACGGGCACGGGTGCGCCTGCAGGGGGCGGCAGTTGAAGCGGTGATTGCCGCAGTGGCAAAAGCTGGCTTCACTGCCGTGCCGGTCGATGCGGGAACGCGTGAGCGGGAAAAAATCGCCAAACAGCAGGCCTACCGGCAGGAGTTACGGCATTTCTGGGTGGCGCTGGCGCTGACCTTGCCCCTGGTTGGGCAGATGGTTTTCATGTTTGGCGAGGGGGGGCACGACAATGAGTTGCCGCGCTGGCTGCAGCTCGCGCTGGCGACGCCGGTGCAGTTCTGGATCGGTGCGCGCTTTTACGACGGCGCCTGGAAATCACTGCGAGGCGGTGGGGCGAACATGGATGTCCTGGTGGCCCTGGGAACCAGCATGGCGTGGATTTTCTCCACCGTGGTGACCGTGTTCGGTCTGCACGAGCAACATGTCTATTTCGAGGGGGCGGCGGCGGTGATCACCCTCGTCCTGCTCGGAAAATTGCTGGAAGCACGGGCCAAGGCACGTACCTCGGCGGCCATTGAATCCCTGATTCGGCTGCGTCCGAAGGTGGCGCGCATCGAGCGTGCGGGCCACTGGGTCGATGTGCCGGTCGATGCGTTGATGCCGGGCGACGTGTTTCTGGTGCGCCCGGGCGAAAGTGTGCCGGTCGATGGGGTGGTCGAGGAGGGTGACTCCAGTGTGGATGAAGCCATGCTGACGGGCGAGAGCATGCCGGTCGGCAAACGTACCGGCGACCAGGTCTTTGCGGCGACCAGCAATGGCTCTGGCAGCCTGCGTTGTCGGGCGACAGGCGTGGGTGAGGCGACCTTGCTCGCCGGCATCATCCGCATGGTGGGCGAGGCGCAAGGCTCGAAGGCGCCGGTACAGCGGCTGGCTGATCGAATTTCCAGCATTTTCGTGCCCGCAGTGTGTGCTATCGCCCTGCTGACTTTTCTGTTGTGGTGGTGGCTGGGGGGCGATTTCGCCGCAGCCTTGGTCAATTCTGTGGCCGTGTTGGTCATCGCCTGTCCGTGTGCGCTTGGGCTGGCGACGCCGACGGCGATCATGGTGGGCACGGGGCAGGGTGCGCAGGCTGGCATCCTGGTGCGCAATGCCGAAGCGCTTGAACGCGCGGAAAAAATCACTGTCCTGGCGCTGGATAAGACGGGGACTTTGACCCAAGGTCGACCGCGCCTGACCGATCTGTTCGCTCTGGTCGGTGACGAGCGGCAGGCACTACGACTGGCGGTGGCTCTGGAACAGCACTCCGAGCATCCGCTGGCGCGTGCCGTGCTGGCAGCCTGGCAGGAGCAGGCGGGCGCGGCGGCAACAGGACACGAGTTGCCGGCTGTCAGTCAGTTCAACGCCATCACTGGTCAGGGTGTGGAAGCGTGGGTTGATGACCAGCAGTTTCGCCTGGGAGCGCCAGACTGGCTTGGTCAGGCCGAGGCCCCCCAGGTGCTGGCGTTGCAGGGCCAAGGCAAGACGGTGATCGTGCTGGCCCGGATCGAGGCGGCCGGTGTTGTCGTTCCGCTGGCTTATCTGGCAGTGGCCGATACCCTGCGTGCCAGTTCCCGGGCCGCGGTACAGCGGCTGCAGCAGCGGGGCATCAAGGTGGTCATGCTGACGGGCGATAACGCGGCAACGGCCGCAGTGATTGCCAGGGAAGCGGGTATTGAGGATTTTCGCACCGGTATTCTGCCCGCCGGCAAGGCAGCAGCAATCAATGCGCTCAAGACGGCGGGCAGTGTGGTGGCGATGGTGGGTGACGGTATCAACGATGCGCCGGCACTGGCTGCCGCCGATGTCAGTTTTGCCATTGGCGCTGGTTCGGACGCGGCGATCGAGGCGGCCGACCTGACCCTGATCCGTAGTGACCTGATGGGCGTTGCCGATGCCATTTCCCTGTCGGCAGCGACGCTGGGGAAAATTCGGCAGAACCTCTTCTTTGCCTTCATCTACAATGTGGTTGGTATTCCGCTGGCTGCCCTTGGCTACCTTAATCCGGTATTTGCCGGAGCAGCGATGGCACTGAGTTCGGTGTCGGTGGTCACGAGTTCGCTCATGCTGCGGCGCTGGCGGCCGGGACAATGAATGCGCAAGGAGTAGATGATGCAAACGACGGAAATCAGGATTGAGGGCATGAGTTGCGAAGGCTGCGTCAAAAATATCAGCAGCGTCCTGGCGGCTTTGCCGGGGGTGTGTGCTGCCGAGGTGTCGCTGGAGAAGGCGAGTGCGGATGTTGAGTTCGATCCGGCACAGATTGATCGCGCTGCGTTGTGCGCCGCGATCGAAGATGCTGGCTTCGACGCCAGCTGAATTTATTCCAGGGACGCAGCAGCCCATGTGCGGCACCACGTCCGGTACTGAGCACTGCGTGTTGTCCGTCTCTTTCCCCGGCGGCGTAGAGGAGCGTGCGCTGTTGCTGCGCGTGCTACGTTGTTTTTCCGCTACGGTCAGTGCCGAGGAGTGCAGTAGTGAAGGTGGTTCCGGGTCCCTGCACGAGGGGGCGGCCCTGAAGGTCTGCTGTACGCGGGAAGGCCTGGCGGAAATACTGGCCGTGCTGTTGCAGGCCGGCTGTGTGGATTTCAAAAAAATCGCGTAATTGCCGCGTGGATGCTGCGGGGTGATGTGTTACTGCTGCGGCGTTTGTAATGTGGTGTTAGTGACCGGGTACCGGTCAGGCTGCGTGGCGTGCAACTTTCCCTGGTTTGGCCGACATGCCGTGTGCTTCTTTCAGGCAATTGTGGGCGCATGAGGCACAACGGGCGCAGTCGCGCGTGACGCCCAGATCGCGACGCAGATCTTTCAGGCTACGTGCGCCGCTCTGGGCGGCTTCCCGGATTTGTCGGTCGGTGACGGCATGGCATACGCAAACGTACATGGTCGACTCATTTTGAAGAAATGCGAACTGTTCGCATTATTCTTCAAAATGAGAATTGCTGTCAATACTGTCGGACCAGGTTGAGGGTGATTACAGTAGCTGGAAAGCAAAAATGGCGACCAACGTGGGGGGTAGGGCGGAAACCAGCAGGCCCAGCGGGTTTACAGCGCCGTCATTGAAATGCCGGCGCAGGATGGAGAAACCTGCCGGGTTGGGGGCATTGGCAATGACGGTGAGGCCGCCGCCAGTGACTGCGCCCGCCACGAGCGCATATTTGAACTCGTCGGAGAGGCCCTCGACCAGAGAACCGAGATAGGTCAGGGCCGCATTGTCGGTAATGGCGGTGAGCGCCGTGGCACCAAAATAGACTGTGGTGGCATCCATGTCTTGCAGCAGCGGTTGCAGCCACCAGGCCTGCTGCCCCCCCAAGACCACCAGTCCGGCGAGGAAGAAGGCAACCAGCAAGCCTTCCCGCAGGATCAGGCGCTCCTGGAAACCCGGGTAAGCCGAGGCAATGCCCATGAAGAACAGGAAGGCACCGACGAAGATCGGGGGGTGATGAGCAAATACCACCACAATCAGCAGCAGCAAAAGGTGCAGGCCGGTCACCAGTAACGGAATTCTGTCTGCGCTTTCCACCTCACCCTCGGGTAAGGTGCGCAACTCGTTCTGGAACAGCAGGGTGACGATGGTGGCGTTGATGACCGTGGCGGTGGCCGCTTTCCAGCCGAAATGGCTGAGCATGAACCAGCTGTCCCATTGCCAGGTGCTGGCGACCATCAGCACTGGCGGCGCGGCAAAATTGGTCAGCGTGCCGCCGATCGAGATGTTGACGAACAACGTACCGAGTGTGCCGTACATCAGCTTGCGCGACAGGTTGTGCTGATAAAAACGGTCGCGCAGCAGCAGCGCAGCCAGCGTCATGGCGGCGGGTTCGGTGATCAACGACCCCACCAGCGGCACTACGGCCATGATGGTGAAGTAGGTCGATACGGCGCCGGGAAGCGGTGCGTAACGGGCAATCATGTCGATCACGGTGGTGCTGATGCGCAGCACCGGCTTGCTGGCGGCAATGACCATGATGACGAAGACGAATAGCGGTTCGGTGTAGTTGCGGCTGTCGAGGTAGTCCACCGCGAAATCGCGCCCCTCCAGCAGCATCATGGCGATGATCAGTACGGTGGCCCAGATGCCGAACACGACTTCCACCTCGCCCAGCAGGTGCCACAAACCGGAATGGGCAGGCTTGCGATGCGCCAGTTGCTCGAAATATTTGGTGGAGAAAGTGTGGATGATGGCAATCGCAAAAAGCGCTGCACCCACCATCTGGATTGTGTTTGGGGACATGATGAAGCCGTGTGCTGCAGGAAAACGCGCAATTTTACGCGATTTTTCCGGTGTGGCTGGCGGCGCTGCCGGCCCTTATTGCCGTACGGGGTGTTTGGACAGCTTGCGCTGCAGGGTGCGGCGGTGCATCTTGAGGGCACGGGCGGTGGCTGAAATGTTGCCTTCGTTCTCGGTGAGCACACGCTGGATATGCTCCCATTCTAGTCGGTCGACCGACAAAGGTTCGTCGGGCGGCGTCACGGTTTCATTTGGCTGCGTATTGGTGAACGCAGCCAGAATGGCATCGAGGTCGACCGGTTTCGTGAAGTACTGGGTGGCGCCGCGCTTGATGGCTTCGACTGCGGTGGCGATGCTGCCGTAACCGGTCAGGATGACGATGCGGCAGTGTGTATTGGCAGCAAGCAATTGTGGAATCAGGTTGAGGCCGGAATTGCCCGCCAGATTGAGATCGAGGATGACGCGCTGCGGGCGGATTTCAGTAATCAGCTGTTCCGCGGCATCGATGGTTTCGGCGCCCAGCGCATGCAGGCCACGACGATTCAGGGTGCGCACCAGGATGGCGTTGAAGGTGGGGTCATCATCAATGACGAGAATGGGAGTACTCATCGGGGTCAGCAGGCAGACAGACGGGGAAGGTCGATGCGGGCTGCAGCGCCGCCGCCGTCCCGCTGTGAGAGGTGCAATTCACCACCGAGCTGGTTGATGGCGGAGCAGGTCAGCAAGAGCCCGATGCCACAGCCGCTGGCGTGCGCGGGCAGGGCGTGACGGCCGCAAAGATCAAGCACTTCCGGAGGAAAACCGGGGCCACGGTCGAGGACTTCGATGCTGATCCGGCTGGCATCCCAACTCAGGCGGATTTCAATCGGCGTGTCGCTGGCCTGGGCGGCATTATTGAGCAGGTTCAGCAGCGCCTGTTCCAGGCGCGGGTCGGCAGCCAGTTCCGGCGCGTTGCCCAGACTGATGATGTTCAGCTGGCTCGTGGTTTGTGGGCACAGGCTGTGCCAGTGCTGGCGCAACTGATCGAGCCAGCGGTCCGCTGCCTGCCGCTCGATGTTTTCCAGGCGCTCGGCGCCCGCGCGGCGCGACAGATTGCTGATGATGTTCTTGCACAGCCCGATTTGCTGCCGCAGCAGCGTGGCATCCGCACGGGTCTCGGTGGGCAGGCGCTGATCTTGCTCAAGTTCGCCGACGACCAGCGCCATGGTGGCGAGTGGTGTGCCGAGTTCATGGGCTGCACCGGCGGCCAGTGTGCCGATGGCGGTGACGCGCTCATCGCGCAGCGCCTGTTCGCGGGTGGCCGCCAGCTCTGCATCGCGCATGCGGATACGCTGGCTCATCCGCAGCACGATCCAGCCGATCAGGCCGGCCGAGACGACAAAGGTCAGCCACATACCGATCAGATGCAGTTGCGTGGCGCGTGCGACATCGGCAATCGGCAGGGGCAGGTAAAACAGCATCAGCAGCGAATAAGCGGCGATGGCAGCGATGCCGATCAGGGCGACCTGCATTCCGGGGAGCGCCAGGGCAGCGAAAGCAATTGGTGGTAAAAGTAGGGAAATCAATGGGTTGGTGGCGCCACCGCTAAGGTAGAGCACGGCGCTCAAGGTGGCGAGATCGAACAGCAGTTGGCTGCAGAGTTCAGCGGCGCTGCTGCCGCGATCTGTCCCGTCTTGCCGACGGCTGGCCAGAGAGCTGACCAGGGTCAGACTGGCGGCTAGAAAGAGGACGCTCAGCAGATAGATCTGTGGTAGCTCGATGGCGAGCAGCGTAGGCGTGATCAGGACACACACGGCCAGACAGGCGAGCGTGATCAGACGCGCCAAGCGTAAGCGGCCAAGATGGAGCGAGTATTCCTGTGGAGAAGGCGTGACGAACTGCATGCGCGGATTATCGGTGATTTGTTGCATAACAACAGCTGTTGAATGGGCTGTCAGGTGCGACAGATTGTCGCGGGCGGGTGCCGCTTGGTGCTTATAATTAGGCACGTTTTTCCTGAGTGTCATCTGCCGTGTCCTTCCAATTGCGACTCAACCTGAAGCTTGCGCTGGCTTACGCTCTGGTCGGCGTTCTGATGTTGCAGTTTGCAATTCCTCCCGGTTATGTCACGCCGCTCTTTCCCAGTGCCGGGATTGCCTTGTTTGGCGTGTGGCGGTACGGCTTGCACAGTCTGCCGGGGATCTTTGCCGGGGCCACGGTGGTGCACGCAGCGGCAATGTTGCGTAGCGATTCGGAGCAACTGGTCTGGGCGTTTATCCTGATTGCGGCAGCGGGGGCGGTGGTACAGGCGGTCGCCGGCTATTACCTGATCAGAAAAATTCTCGGGCAGCATAACCCGCTGCGTGATCAGAAAAGCGTGTTGCGCTTTGTGTTCCTGGTCGCGCCGATTGCCGGTTTGTTCAGCCCCATGCTGGGGGTGGGGCTACTGCTGCTGCAGGGCATTGTGCCCGCGCAGACACTTGTGTTTACCGCCATCAACTGGTGGACCGGCGATTTTATTGGCATATTGATTGCCACGCCGCTGCTGCTGGTTTTTTTGGGTCGTCCGGCCGAAGCCTGGCGCAAGCGCCGTTTGAGCGTTGCCTTGCCGCTCGGGTTTGCCCTGCTGATATTGATGCTGGTTTTTTATGTCGCGCGCGGTTGGGAGCATGATCGACTGCAGCGTAACCTCGAGCGCGATGCCCAGCAGATCAGCCATTTGCTGAGCAAGCGACTGGATACGCAGCTCGATCTGATGCTTGCCCTGGAGCGTCTGGCCAGTGTGCATCCCCGGCTCACGCAGCAGGTGTGGCGGACATTTGCCTTGCCTTTGCTGGAGCGGCATCCCGGGACACAGAATTTCGGTTGGAGTCCATTGGTGCAGGATTCGGCGCGGGCAAGTTTCGAGGCACAGGCGGCGGCTGAATCAGGGCGGGCATTCAGGATTCTGGGGCGCGACGAGGTGGGGCGGATCACTTACACGCTGGCGCAGCGTCCGGAGTATTTGCCCATCCTCTATGTCGAGCCGCGGGAAAACAATCTGAGCGTAGTTGGCCTGGATATTCTGGTGCACTCCGGGACCGGGCAGGCAGCCAGACGTAGCCAGAGCGAGCGGCGGGCGATTGCCACGGCGCCTTTCAATTTGGTGCAGGATGCCGGGGCGCAGCGCAGTATTGCGGTTTATCAAGCGGTGTTCAAGGATGATCAGGTGCGGCCGCTGGGGGTGATCTCCGGTGTGTTTCGCATGGGCGATGCCATCAATGCAGTACTCGATGGGCGTTTGCCGTCGGGGTTGTTGCTCTGTCTCAGTGATCAGGGCGACTCGATGCCGCAGCGTCTCTATGGTCCGGCGGACTGCGCTAGCCCGGGCTGGCAGGCGAAAGCCCTGCGCTGGCAGGAAGAGCTTGACTTTGCGGGTCGACAATCGCGCTTGCAAATTGTGGCGACCCCGAGCTATCTGTTTTCCCTGCGCGATTGGGGCGGCTGGTTGATTCTCTGGGTGGCCGCTTTCTGTACCAGTTTGCTGGTGGTGTTCGTGTTGTTGATGAGTGCGCGTGCGCTCCGGGTGGAGCACCTGGTCGACGCCCGTACCCGCCAGCTGGCGGCGGCGGGCCGGCGGATGGCCTTGCAGCAGGAAGAGTTGAATCAGGCGCAGCGGATTTCCCTGATGGGGAGTTGGGAAATGCCTCCAGGCGGGCAAATGTGTCACTGCTCGCAGGGGTTGTGTGAGTTGATGCACTTGGGGCCTCCCTCCGTGTTGCCGTTTTCTTCCCTGCTTGAGCGGCTTGCAGAGGAAGACCGTACGGCGCTGGAATGCGCGCGCGCAGAACTGTTGCAGGCACCCGGGTTGTTGACACTCGACGCTCGCCTGGACTATGGCGGGGTGGCATCCACCGTATTGCATTTCCGGCTGGAAAGTACGTTGGCCGACGATGGTGAAACCTTGCGTTTGCGTGGTACGGCGCAGGATGTGACGGCGGCGCGGGCGGCCGAAGAGCACATTGCCTTTCTCGCACATTACGATGTGCTTACCGGGCTACCCAATCGCGCCCAGTGGAATGAGCGCATCCAGCGTGAGCTGCGCAAGGCTTCGCGTGGCCAAGGTAAGTTGGCGGTGTTGTTCCTCGACCTCGACCACTTCAAGAGCATCAATGACACTTTGGGGCATCAGGTTGGCGACCATCTGCTTGCCACTGTGGCGCGGCTTTTACGCGAGGGCTTGCGTGAATCCGACTTCTTCGCCCGCCTGGGAGGAGACGAGTTTGTCGTTCTGCTGGTCGATCTTGAACGTACTGAAGATGCCGCAATCGTCGCCCGCAAGTTGATTGAACTGCTACGGGCGCCGCTCATGATCGATGGTCACGAGTTGATGGTGTCCACCAGCGTCGGTATTGCCATTTATCCCGAGGATGGCCGCGATGCCAGTGCCTTGCTCAAGCACGCCGATACCGCGATGTACAGCGCCAAGAGCCAGGGGCGCAACACGTACTGCTATTTCCGGGCCGATATGGACGTGCTGGCGCTGGAACATCTGATGCTGCGCAATGCCTTGCACCGGGCGCTGGAACGGGAGGAGTTACGTCTGCATTATCAGCCGCAGATTGCCGCAGCGGATGGTCGGGTCCTGGGTTGCGAGGCGCTGGTCCGCTGGCAGCACCCCGAATTGGGATTGCTGCCTCCTGTCCAGTTCATTCCCCTGGCCGAGGAAAATGGTCTGATCGTGCCGTTGGGGAACTGGGTGTTGCGCACCGCCTGCCAGCAGTTGGCCTGCTGGCAGGAAAGAGGGTGGGAGCTGACGATTGCCGTGAATATTTCCGCCCTGCAGTTTGCTCAGCCTGATTTTGTCGAGCAGGTGGCACAGGCACTGCGCGAGAGTGGCGCCCAGGCGCATGCACTGGAACTGGAACTGACCGAAAGTGCGCTCATGCAGCCCAACGACGCATTACTGACCCGCATGCGGGCGCTCGGGGAAATGGGCATCTTGCTGGCGTTGGATGACTTCGGCACGGGTTACTCCAGCTTGTCGTATCTGAAACGTCTGCCGATCCGCCGCCTGAAGCTGGATCGTGCCTTCGTGCAGGAACTGCCGCATAACACCGAAGATGCAGCCATTGCCACCGCCACCCTGTCGATGGCGCGGGAACTAGGGATGGACGTTGTAGCAGAAGGTGTTGAAACGGTAGAGCAGAAGGGTTTCCTGGCCGAGCGTGGGTGCCAGGTGATGCAGGGCTATTTGTACAGCACGCCTTTGCCGGTGGACGATTTTGAGCGTTGGTTGCTCAGCCGGCAGGAGTAGTTCGGCTGCAGCAGGCGGGGGTTACTCAGTAAAAAAGCGTGCCGCCCGGTCCGGACGACACGCTTTTTATTATCTGCCTGACGGAGAATCAGCGGAAACCGTTGCGATCAAAGATCATCTGCGCCTTGGCCTGGTACATCGCCAGGCTGTTCACCGGCAGGGTGTCGGCCTTGAACTTGCCGAGACGGTTGAGCGCCGGATTGTCGATCTTCACCGAGGTGACAACCGGCCATTCATTGTTGCCGTCGGCAAAGTAGCGCTGGGCAGAATCGGAGGCCAGGTATTCCAGGAATTTCTGCGCCGCTGCCTTGTTCGGGGCGTGTTTCAGAATGCCACCGCCGGAGACATTGACGTGGGTGCCGGTGGTTTTCTGGTTCGGCCAGATGATGCCGATCTGGGCCACGGTTTCCTGGTCGGCCGGCTTGTCCGAGCGCATCAGGCGGGCGACGTAATAGCTGTTGGAAATGGTGACGCCGCATTCACCGGCCGCCACGGCGCGGATCTGGTCGGTGTCGCCACCTTTCGGGGTGCGGGCGAAGTTGGCGACCATGCCGCGTGCCATCGCTTCCGCTTTGGCCTCGCCCTCATGGGCAATGACCGAGGCGAGCAGGGACAGGTTGTAGGGGTGGGAACCTGAACGTGAGCAGAATTGCCCCTTCAGCTTCGGGTCGGCCAGATCGGCGTAGTTCTGCACATCGGCAGGCTGGATGCGCGTCTTGTTATAGACGATGACGCGGGCGCGCAACGAGAACGCTGCCCATTCGTCAGTGCGCAGGTGGGTCGGAATGCGTTTTTCCAGTACGGCTGACTTGAGCGGTGCAAACAGGCCCATGTTGCGCGCCTTGGCCAGGCGCGAGGCATCCACCGTCAGCAGCACGTCGGCCGGGCTGTTGGCGCCTTCGTTGCGGATGCGCTCAAGCAACTCGTCTTCCTTGGCCTCGATGCGCTTGATCCGGATGCCGGTCTGCTTGGTGAAATCGGCATAGAGCGCTTCATCGGTCTGGTAATGGCGAGCGGAATAGATGTTGAGCACGTTTTCTTCGGCGCCTGCCGGGGTTAGCGTGGCGGCCAGGGTGGTCAGTGCGAGTGCAGCGGTTGAGGCAAATTTCATGAGGTGGCTACTCCGGGGATCGTGTGAGGGAAATGGGAAAGGGGTTCTGGGTAGAAGGGCTGTGGCATTCAGGGAAATCAGGTTATCTCGGCGCAGGCATCGCTGATGACGCGTTCGAAACTGGACAGTCCGGCGTTGCGGACGAAGCGACAAGGCTTGCCGGTGCGCTTGCACTGGTCCTTGATGCGCCAGTAGGCATTGTGGCTGATGCAGCCAGCCTGGCAGATGACCAGATCAGCGCCGGACAAGGCGCCATCGATGCGGTGCAGACTTTCTTCGACACCACCGTCGTGGTGGATGAAATGTCCGCCATAGTGCTCGACTCGTTGCCGGTAGGCGTCTATCGCACCGGTCCGGCCGCCGACACAGAGCACGCATTTGCCGGCCAAGCCTTTGCTCAGGTTGGTGACGGAACACTCGGTGGCTGCGGCGTCGGCCATAAGGTAATCATTGAGGATTTCCTCGGTGTGTTGCAGGCGCTGGCTCTGGCGCCCGATTTCGGCTTCGAGGCTGTTGGCCCGTGCGCTCAGCAGCAGGTTGCGGGCTTCGGCCGCACTGGCGCGCTGCAGGAGCTGCTGGCGCTCTCTGAGTTCGGGTAGTTGTGCGTGCAGTTGCTCAAGCTGCTGCTGCAGATGGGCGATAGCGGCATCGCGCCCGCTTAGTTCGGACCGCAGGTCGATGATGTGCTGGTTAAGTTGCCGCTCATCTTTGGCTCGCTCCTGCCGTAGTGAGGAAGTTTCCTGCCGGGCCTTGTCGAGTTGCTGGCGCAGATCTTGGTTTTCTGTGCGCAGCTTGTTCAGCATTTTTATATCGGCACGGGCGCCGCTGCCGATCTGGTGCTGGATCATGTGGATGTCTGCATAGACTTCATGCTCTAGCGGCGCATCGCAGGCCGGGTGCGTCCACGTTGCCCAGAGCGCACCGGGAATGCCGCTGCCCGCTGCTGTGGCTTCACGCCACAAGAGGCGCAGGCTGTTGGTGTCACGGGCGGTGGCAAAGCGACGCACGGTTTGCGGATAGCGTTTTTCCAGCTGTTTTTGCAGCAATTCGGCTAGTGGCGTCCGGCTCTCGCTGTTGCCCACGGCCGTGGTGTGCAGGACAAAATCGCTTGTTCCGTGGGGAATGTGCATCAGCTTTTTCATCAATGCCCGCAGTTCGGCAACGTCGAAGCAGGTGCCGATCACCGGACAGTGAAATTTGTGCGGGATTTCCCACAGCTTGCGCCGGCGCGTTGTTTTTCCCGCCGCAGGACGACTGTCCACTGGCGTGGTTGCCAGAGAAAGGGCGAAGCTATCAGCCGTCGTGTGTGGCGAGGTGGGTTCCATGATCGGATTCCGTGAGGCGTGCGCAGATGGCTGCGTTCAGAATAACAAGAATTATTCTCAATATAAAGCGCTGCGCTGTCAATAGAAACGCGCCGGCAGAGGCGGACGCAGGTGGGATAGGAGGAAGGCACCGCTGTCTGGACGGTGCCTTCCGGTGAGCGGTCGGGGTGGCCTGCCTTCCGCTCGGGTGGGATCGGTGCGTTTACTTGGTCAGGATCAGCTTACCCTGGCGGGTGATGCGCAGACGGTAGTCGGTGCCCATGTGGTGAATGCAGATTTCGCTGGCGTTGCCGAACAGGGCTTGACTGAGGAGGGTCCTGGTCGGTGGAGGACAGGCGTCTGCTGCGTTGGTGCCGACCATTGGCGCGGCGGCATCGCTGCCGAGACAGTCGGTGGCAGAGTGCCGGGGTGTCGTCGAAGTCCGGGAAGGCGGCTGGTTCATGATGTGGCCGCTATTTACATGCGGGTGGCGTAGTACTCGACGATGCGTTGCAGGTCGAGAGGAAAGGGGGCGGCATCGGCATCTGGCAGGTGGCTCAGGCGGGCCGTTAGCGTCGTGTCGTCCAGGCTGATCCATTCCGGGCGTTCCAGCGAAGGAGCTTCGCGGGTGAAGCGCACCAAGTCGATCTTGCTGCCGGCTTCGGTCGGGCCGAAGCTGTCGCCGACGCGCAGGCGGATCGAAGGAATGGTGACGCGCTTGCCGTTGAGTTGGAAATGGCCGTGGCTGACGAGTTGCCGTGCGGCGGGGATGGTCGGGGCGAAACCCGCGCGGAAAACCAGGTTGTCGAGGCGGCGTTCGAGCAGTTCGACCAATTTGTCGCCTGTGGCACCACGGTGCCGCTTGGCATCGGTGACGGCGCGGCGCAACTGGCGCTCGGTCAGCCCGTAGTTGTAGCGCAGTTTCTGCTTTTCCATGAGCTGCAGGCCGAATTCGGATTTGCGCGCGGCGACCTTGCGCGCGCCGTGCTGACCAGGCGGCTGGTTGCGTTCCTGCATCGATTTGCGTGACAGACCAGGGAGATCGACGCCGAGGGCGCGCAGGACTTTCAGGCGAGGGCCGGTGTAACGGGACATGAGTTCTCTCGTTTCGATGATTCAATGGGTTGAGTAGCCAGGAGCGATTGCGGGGTAATGGTTCACTGCAATCGAAGCCGGGTGACAGGAGACGCCTTGCCAGCTGTCGAGTACCTCCCGCAAGGCGCTGTGCAGGCAGGGGTCGATGTCTTCCGCCGTGGCCGCCTGCTGCAGGTGATGGCACAAGGCCACGGTCTTGTTGAAGGTGGTGCCGCGCAGTGCCGACGAAGACAGCAGCTGAATGATGGCGGCGAGTCGCAGAGCGAACGGCAGCGTGACGCTTTCCATAGGTGTTCCAGTCGTAGATGGGGGCTGGCTGGCTAACCGGGAGAGGTGGGCTGGCTGGTAATGCGAATTATTCGCAATATGTAAATTGATGTCAAGTGATATCGACGCGTCGCTGGGATCGAGTATGAGACTTCCGAAAAACCGAATCTTAAGTCCGCATCTGTCTGTTTGTTTCGAAGTTATGCCTGCGGATAATCGCGCTCTTGTTGTGCATGATCATATTTGAACGACAGGAGCAGCTATGCAACGCGAACAAAACCACGCCATTCTTGCTATTGCCATTCACGCCGCCTTTGCCGATGGTGCCAAGGATGAGCGGGAGCGCGAGGCGGTCCGCCGTGTGGCGGAAAATCTGGCGGGCGCAGAAGGTGCGCCCGATCTTTCCCGTCTGTATCAGGATGTGCTGCTCAAGCGCTCGACCCTGGCCGACGCCACAGCGGTATTGAGTGATATCGGCGAGCGCCAGTTTGCCTATGAAATGGCGTTGTGCGTGTGTGAGGCGGATGGCCGCCTGGCGGATAGCGAACGGGCTTTTCTGGATCAGTTGCGCCAGCTGCTCGCCCTGCCGGGGGGAGAGGCGGCGCAGATCGAGGCGGCAGTCGAGCGGCAGTTCGATGCGTACGATTTTGGCGCTCATCCTGCACTGCAACCGGCACCCGTTCCTGTCGCCGCACCTTCCATCACCGCGGCTGCGCCGGCGGCAGCGCAGGATAAAAGCATCCTCAATTACGCCCTGCTGTGTGGCGCACTTGAACTTCTGCCGCAATCCTGGGCTTCGATGGCGATCATTCCCCTGCAGATCAAGCTGGTGTACAGCATTGGCAAGGCGCACGGCGTCACCCTCGATCAGGGGCACATCAAGGAATTCATCGCCGCTGCCGGTGTTGGTCTGACTTCGCAGTATCTTGAACAGTTCGGGCGCAAGTTGCTGGGAGGTTTGCTCGGCAAGGCGGCAGGCAAGACCTTCGGCAAGGTTGGCAGCGCAGCCACCGGCATGGCCTTTTCCTTTGCCACCACCTATGCCCTGGGGCAAGTGGCGCAGCGTTACTATGCCGGTGGTCGGGTGATGTCGACGGCCTTGTTGCGGGAAACCTTTCAGGGTCTGCTCGGCCCGGCCAAACAGCTGCAGACGCAATACTTGCCGCAGATCGAGCAGAAGGCAGCAACCCTCGATGCCGGTCAGATTACTGCCCTGCTGCGGGCCTGAGTTGATTAGCGAAGGATAATGTGATGAGTACGTTTGCAACGGGCCCGATGTGGGCAGGCTTCATTGTTTTTGTGCTGCTGATGCTGGCACTTGATCTGTTTGTTTTCGGCGGCCGCAAGGCACATCGTGTGCCGGTGCGCGAAGCCCTGGCCTGGGTGCTGGCCTGGGTCAGTCTGGCACTGACGTTTGCCGGCCTGCTCTGGTGGTATCTCAACGATACCCAGGGCGCCGAAGTGGCGCGCACCAAAACGCTGGAGTTTCTGGCGGGTTATCTGATCGAACAGTCGTTGTCGGTGGATAACATGTTCGTGTTCGTGATGATCTTCACCTACTTCGCGGTGCCGCCCGAGATGCAGCGGCGCGTGCTGCTCTACGGCGTGCTCGGGGCGATCGTCATGCGGGCCGGCATGATCCTGGCCGGGGTCTGGCTGGTACAGCAGTTCGCCTGGATTCTCTACGTTTTCGGTGCCTTCCTCGTCATTACCGGCATCAAGATGCTGGTTTTTGCCGAAGCTGAGCCCGACCTCGAACAAAATCCCTTACTGCGCCTGTTGCGCCGTCGTCTGCGTATCACCCCGGAGTTTCATGGCGAGCATTTCTTCGTCCGCCACAAGGGAGTTCTGTGGGCAACGCCGATGTTCCTGGTGCTGATCCTGATCGAGGCGAGCGACCTGGTGTTTGCCGTCGATAGCATCCCGGCCATTTTTGCGGTGACGACCGATCCCTTCATCGTCTTCACGTCCAACATCTTCGCCATCATGGGCTTGCGTGCCATGTATTTCCTGCTGGCCGACATGGCGGAGCGCTTCCACCTGCTCAAGTACGGCTTGTCGCTGGTCCTCATCTTCATTGGTGGCAAGATGCTGATCATGCCCTGGTTCCACATTCCGGTGCAGTGGTCGTTGTCGGTCGTTGGCAGCATCATCCTCATTTCCATCGTCGCCAGCCTGACACTGTCGCGCAAGGCTGTCGCCGCCAGGGCGCCGGCGGGTGAGGAGGGCTGAAGCCGTGGCCGCTGCTGGATTGAATGTCCGCAAGGAGACATGTTGCCTGGCGCAGATCTGAAAAAAAGGGTGTTCGCGCGCGTCTTTCTCGGTTGTGCGTTGGTGCTGCTGGCCGGTGTCCTGCTGCACTACAAGCTGCCGACGCTGGCTTACTACTGGGTACAGACGACGGCCAGTGCCGATGAGTGGCGTAGTCGGAGTGTCTGGCTACCCGATTACCGGGTTCGCATCGAAGCACGGCCGATTGAGGGCGTACCGGCGAATGTGTCCGGGTTGACCTTCAACCGGCAGAGCGGCACCCTGTTTGCGGTCATCAATCATCCCGCGCAGATCGTGGAACTGGATACGCGGGGGCGTCTTCTCCGACGGATCACGGTTGTCGGGGCGGAAGATCTTGAAGGCATCAGCCATGTGCGTGACGATGATTTCATTCTTGCCGATGAGCGCCGGCAGCAGCTGTACCACATCCGTCTTGGTGCAGGGCAGACTCTGGTCGATCTGGCGCAGAGTGCGCGTTTCGAACTGGGGATCGATCTCAATGGCAACCGTGGTTTCGAAGGGGTGTCGTGGGATGGCGCGCAGCAGCGTCTGTTCGTCGTCAAGGAGAAAAAACCGCTGCGTATCCTGGCGATTTCTGGTTTGTCTGCCCTGTATCAGGGCAAGCGCTTTGATGTGCAGGTGAACGAGTGGCGGCCAGTGCCGAGAAATGCCTTGTTCCTGAAAGATTTGTCCTCGATCACCTTGCACGAGGAAACTGGCAATCTGTTCTTACTCAGTGACGAATCGGCCCTGGTGGCGGAATATAACGAGCAGGGGCGATTGTTGAGCATGCTGCCCATGTGGCCGGGTTTGCATGGTCTGCGTGGTCGCGTGCCACGGGCAGAAGGAATTGCCATCGGGCCGGACGGGAGTCTGTATATCGTGTCCGAACCTAATTTGTTTTACCGTTTCGAGCGGGAAGTCGGGCCGCAATGAAAGTGCTGCTTTCCCCGTTACCCGGTGTGTCGGTGCGTTGGACTGATGTCCGTACCGCCGCTGTTTTTTTCCAATGATGGACAGGAGATCACACATGAACATGCCTTTGCTCCAACACAGCGAGCGCGATGCCGACGGGCGTCTGGTCGGTCTGGTATTTGCCAGTGGCACACAGTCGCCGGCAGCGACAGAAAATAGCTGGCTACTGGCGGTTGACGGTTCTGACCATGCCTGGCGTGCGGCTGCTGCAGTCATTCGTCTGGCCGAGGCGGCGGGCACGGAGGTGGCGGTTCAGCTCATCAACATCCAGCCCTGGCTGGCGCGCGAGGCGGCGGAAAATGGTCTGGCACAGCGCGCCCTGGCGGATACGGAGGCGGTGCGTGAACTGTTTGCCAAGGCCCGCAGGGCATGGTGCCTGCATGTCGTCATGGGCGAAGCGGCTGACTGCATTCTGAACGCGATCGGGCGCCTGCAACCGCAAGGTGTGGTCCTCGGCCGGCGTGGTTTGAATGCGGCGCAGAGCCTGCTGCTTGGCTCGGTGACCGACAAGGTGCTGCAGCAATCGCCGGTGCCGGTGCTGGTCGTGCCGTGACCGGCTAGGCGAGTGGTGCTTGCCGGCGCGCATGCGTGTGTGTCGTTCGGCATCAATGTCTGGCGCACGCTGTGGTGCGCGTTAGCTGTTTTTCCGGAGAGTTGTGATGGCTGGTGCCAGTCTGTTGACCTTGCTCGATGATATTGCCGCCGTTCTTGACGATGTGGCGGTGATGACCAAAGTGGCCGCCAAGAAGAGTGCTGGGGTGGCTGATGACGTTGCTGCCATGACCAAACTGGCAACGAAAAAAACGGCGGGCGTACTCGGCGACGATCTGGCGCTGAATGCCCAGCAGGTCACCGGTGTGCGGGCAGACCGTGAGTTGCCGGTGGTGTGGGCGGTGGCCAAAGGGTCGCTGCTGAATAAAGTGGTTCTGGTGCCCGCCGCCCTGGCCATCAGCTTCTTCCTGCCCGGGCTGATCACGCCGCTCTTGATGCTGGGAGGTGCCTTCCTGTGTTACGAAGGCGTGGAGAAACTGGCCCACAAATTCCTGCACCGTGCCAGTGACGATGCCGCCGCCCACGCCGCGCACGTCGCCGTGAATGCCGATGCGGCGCGCGACATGGTGGCGTTCGAGCGGGGCAAGATCAAGGGCGCGATCCGTACTGATTTCATCCTCTCGGCGGAAATCATCGTCATTGCCCTGGGCACGGTCGCCAGCGCGCCCTTGCCGCAGCAGGTCGCGGTGCTGGTAGGTATTGCCTTGCTGATGACTGTGGGGGTGTATGGTCTGGTTGCCGGTATCGTCAAACTCGATGATCTGGGCTTGTGGCTCAACGGCAAGCGCAGCGTACTGGCACAGGCCTGTGGACGAGGCTTGCTGGTGACTACGCCGTGGCTGATGCGCTTTCTTTCGGTGGCCGGTACCGCTGCCATGTTTCTGGTGGGTGGCGGCATTCTGGTGCACGGCGTGCCGTTCCTGCATCACGCCGTCGAAGCTGCTGGGGCTGCGGCAACAGTGGGTTCTTTTGCCGGGTTGTGGTCGGCTCTGACCACCAATGCGCTCAATGGGCTGGCTGGCATTGCCGCCGGCGCAGTGCTGCTGGCGGCAGTGACGCCGCTGTTGAAATTACGCGCCGGTAAGGGGTGATGGTTCGTTCTGTGTATTTCGGTGGTGTGCTGTTGATGACAGTGCGAACTACCAAGCCTGTTCAGCGCTGCTTCCACCCCGCCACACCCAGGGCCAGCCAGCCGCCGATCAGGCAGAAACCGCCGAAGGGAACGACGTTGATGAGCGGCCCGGTGTGGATGCCGGCAAAGATACGCAGGACATAGATGCCGCCGGCGAAACAGAGAATGCCGAGGGAGAACAAGCCACCAGCCAGATTCAGCCACCCGGATGGCGCCTGGCGTGACCACAGGGCGACGCCGAACAGGGCCAGGGTGTGCAGCAGGTGGTGCAGGCTGGCGGCGCGGGCGCGCTCGGCGGCTACCGCCAGTTGCTCGGCAGGAATGAAACTGGCCAGCCCATGCGAACTCCAGGCGGCGAGGGCGACCCCGACGGCACCGAACAGACTGACCAGGGTGATCCAGGTACGGAACATGCTTTCTCCTTGTGGCGGGCGCCCCTCGGGAGGTGCCCGCCACATTGTAGCCGGCTAAGACTATTGCAGTGGCTCAGTTGCCGGAGGGCGCGGCAGGTTCTGACGTGCCCTCCGGTACATAGACCATCGAGCCATCCTTCATCTTGTAGGCAACGCCGGCCTTTTCGCCATCGCCGCCGCCGATTTCGCCGCTGGCCTTGTATTTCTCGATCTTCTCGCCCTTCTTGATGAGCACTTCCATCGTCGGTTTGCCGGGATCGGTAATGACTGTCACGTCCTGCTGGTTGAAGGGGTTGATCAGTGGGTTCTGCGCCACGGTGATGAGCAGGGCCGCGATGATGACGAGAAAGATGTCGATCAGATTGACCACCGACAGGATCGGATCTTCGGTTTCCGGTTCGTGCAGCAGTTTGAGGCTCATGCGTTTGCTCCGCGTAGCGCCTGGATTTCCAGAAGTTCTTCGGCCAGCCAGCGGCGGCGCACGTTGACCGCCCAGTAGGTGATGGAAGCGGCGATCAGCGCCAGGATGACTGCCGAAAAGGCGATGGTCAGATTGTGCGAAACGTCGGCGAGATTGCCGTCGGAGAGTGATTTCAGCGCCGGACCCATCGGGATCATGGTGGCGACCAGACCGAGCATCGGTGTCAC
The DNA here is from genome assembly GCF_905120355.1 of Azonexus hydrophilus. GTDB lineage: Bacteria > Pseudomonadota > Gammaproteobacteria > Burkholderiales > Rhodocyclaceae > Azonexus. Next base: position 121,802 of record NZ_CAJHOB010000004.1, read on the forward strand.
CCGGCTGGCGATGCGCTGATTTTCCAGCAGTTTGTGGGCGAAAACGTCGAGTTCATCGTCGGAGAGCCTGGGCTGGCGGATGAAATGTGCCAGCAGCGGGCGGCCCTTGCCGCTTTTGCGGCGCAGGGCTAGGACGAGGAATTCGCCGAGGACCCAGAAGGCGTAGAGGAACAGGGCAGCGATCAGTACCAGGGTCGGTAGCAGGAACAGCTGCGAGATCTGGTACATGGTGAGTTCGACAAGGTGCGACATGGTGACTCCGTGTGTGTTGTCAGGGGAAAATAAATGAAAACAGTTGCTTACCACTTGCCTTCGAGTGATAAAAGCAGCGTCCGCTGGCCGCGTTCGGTGCTGGCCAGACGCCAGTCGTCGCTGCCGGCGGCGTAGGTGGACAGGCGGCGGGTGTCGGCGCGCAGCACGTTCTGGGCGTCCAGGCGCAGGTTGAGTTGCGGTGTCAGGCGGCGGCTGAGGTAAAGGTCGAGCAGTTCGCGGCGGTTTTGCCTGCTGGCGGTTTCGCCCGCAATGGCGGTACGGTTGCGTCCGTGCAGGGTGAGATGGAAACCGGCGCTCATCTGCCAGGCCGGCAGCGCCTGGTCGACGCCCAGTGTCCATTGGTAGCGCGGCAGTTCGCGGGCATCGCGCTGGCGGTTCAGGCGCTGGTCGTCGACGCGGGCGCGCGGCAGGGTCAGGTGGCTGCGCAGTGCCGCACCTTTCCAGCCGAGGGCATCGGTTTTCAGCTTGGCGTCGAGTTCCAGCCCCCAGTGGCGGGCGGTGCCTTCGTTGTAGGGGCGTTCGACCCAACGCGTACCTTCGCGTTGCGTGCGCCGCTCGATGAAGTTCTCGGTGCGGCGCAGATAGACGTTGGCGCCGACGGTGCCGAGTTCGTTGAGCAGGCGTTTTTCCAGCGCGGCTTCCCAATTGACGTTGCGCTCGGCCTTGAGGTTGCCATTGCCGGCGCGGTCAGGTTCGAGCGGGCTGTTGGCGGTGGTGGCATGCACGGTCAGGCCGGAAATTTCGTCGAGTTTGGGCGCCTTGATGCCGGCGCCGATGGAGGAGCGCAGGACGAGATCGGCGGCCAGTTCATAGCGGGCGGCGAGCGAGGGGGCGATCTGGCTGGCGTGCTGTGAGCGGCCATCGGCTTCGAGCGCGATGTGTTCGCCGCGCAGGCCGCCGGTCAGGGTCAGCTTGTCGCTGACCGGCGCTTCGTGTTGCAGCCAGGCGGTCCACTGTTTCGCGGTGGCCTCGTGGTCGCCGCGCCAGGCGGTGTTGCCGCCAGCGCTGCCGGTGATGCGCTGCGTTTCCTCGCGTCGGAGCCAGCTTTGCTCCAGGCCGAGGGAGAGTAGCCCCAAGCCGACGCCGCGATCCAGGCGCACTGCCGAGGATACTTCGTTCTCGTCGCGGCGCAGGCGCTCGTTGTTGGCGGCGGTAACGAGGCCGGCGGCATCGCGCCAGCGGCGGTCGGTATTGGTGTGGCGCTGGCCGTCGAGGACGGCGATGCGACCCGAGAGCTTGCCGAGGTCGAGCTTGGTTTCACCCTCGGCGCGCAGGCGCAGCAGGGTGATGCGGCTGTCTTCATCCTCGCGCCGGCTGCCGTCGGCGGCAAGGCCGGTGCCGGCAGCCGGGTTGGCGTAGGCGGCGCGTTGGGCGCGCGTCGTGCGCTCGCCTTCGTTGTGGTAAATGCTCGGCCACAGGGTGAAGCTGCCCGTCGCGCCGCGCCAGGTGAGGCGTGGCGCGAGGACGAATTCGTTGAGCGTGTAGGCGCCGCGCTCACGCTCGCTTTGCCATTGGTCGCGGACGCCGGCGCTGGCGTGCTGGCGGTCGAGCTTTTTGTCGGTGGGCAGGCCGTGGTGGTTGATGGAGATCGGCAGACTCCAGGAAAAATCCTTGTCGCCGCCGCCCAGGCTGGTCGAAAACTGGCCGTTGGCCTCGTCGCCGCGCGTGCCGGCGGCTAGGCGCAGGGTGGTGGACGGGGCGTTCGGCGTGTTCGGGCGCGCCTTCTTCATGATGAGGTTCACCGTGACCGCTGCCGCGCCGCCGTGTTCGGCGGAAGCGCCGCGCAGGATCTCGATGCGTTCGAGTTCGCCGGAGGGCATGCGACCCACCGTGGTCAGCGCGTAACGGGCGTTAGCGCTGGGGCGCTCGCCGTCGACCAGGAACTGCACCGCGTCGCGGCCCATGCCGCGGGCGTTGCCGGACGGCCCGCCGTCGCCACTGTGGCCGCTGGCGTCGATGCCGGGCAGCTTGCGGATCACTTCATTGACGGTCAGCCCGCCCAGCGCCTCGATTTCGGCACGGTTGATGATGGTTTTCTGGGTGACTGACGCCTGTTGTTTCTCCAGCGCATCGCTGCTGGCGGTGACGGTGACTTCCTTGAGCGTGCGGGTTTCCTCGGCGGCGGTGGGAAAGGCCGCCAGGCCGAGGGCGATGCAGGTCAGATGCGGGGTGAGGCGTTTTTTCATGCTTGTCTCCGGTAAGCCGAGATACCGCCGCCGAAGCCGGCAAAGAGCAGCAGCGAAGCGCCAAAGAGAGCCAGCGGCGGGACGGGCGGTTCGTTGTCATCCACTTTTTTCAGCACCATGCCTTCGACGGGCGGCGGCGGGGCGGGCGGCGTCATGACCAGATCTTCGGCGCTTTGCGGGCGGGTCGGCGCGGGGGCAGCGGGCAGGACGGCGGCGAGGCCGAAGCCGGGGGCGACGAATTTCTCGAATACGGCGTTGTCGGTCTGCACGTCGAAGCGGCGGGCGAGGTCGTTGTAGCGATCCTTGAGTTCGGCCACCGTCTTGGCGTCGGCCTGCCAGTAGCCGTGGCGGGCCATTTCCAGCATCTTCTCGATGGTCTGCGCCAGCGCGTGCGGGTTGTTCTGCTCGAACCAGTTCTTCAGGCCGAGCTGGTGCTTGTCGCGCACGTAGACGTCGACGAACTCCTGCCACTGGTCGTCGCGCACGATTTCGCGGGCCACGGTGGTCCAGCCGGTGAAGTTGTTCATCGAATCGAGCACTTGCAGCGTGCCGGAGTAGCCCTCGGCCATCAGCCCCTTGATGTAGCCGGGATGGAAATTGCGGGTGGCGAGTTCCTTGGCGAGAAACTTGTCGGCCCCTTCGACCTTGCCGGAACCGCTGCCGCGCAGGTTGGAGATGTAGAGTTCCGGCGCCTTGCCGTCGAGATGGCGCACCGCCGCGCCGATGCCGCCGAGGTACTGGAAGGGGTCGTCGGTGGTGAGCATGCCGTAGAGGTTGGAGGTGCGCGACAGCACCGCGCCCTCGGTGCCTTTCAACTGCTCGGCGTAGAGGTTGACGTCGACGCCGTCGGCCCCGGCGATGCCCTTGGTGTTCCAGGCGGTTTCGTCGGCCCCGAAGGCGTACTGCATGTTCTTCAGGTAAAGCTGCGCCATCTTGCGGTCGGCTTCGGCCTTGCTTTTCCAGGTGTCGGTGGCCAGCGCCGCGTCGTCGAGGCCGGTGCCGTAGCGGCCCGATTCGTTGGAGAAGATGCGGGTTTCCGCCGCCCGCCGTGCTGCTGCTTCCGGCACGCCGCGCTGCTTGAGGCTGGCGGCGATGCGCAGGCTGTTGGCGTGCACCGGGTTGTCGGCCTCATTGGCGCGGGCGGCGAGTTCGACCGCTTTCGCCAGTTGCTTCATGGCGTTGGGGAAATGGTCGCGGTACAGGCCGGTAGCGGAAATCACGACGTCGACACGCGGGCGCTGCATGCTTTCACGCGGCATCAGCTTGACGTCGATGACGCGCCCGCCGGCATCCCACACCGGTTCGACGCCCAGCGCCGCCAATACCTGCGCTTCGAGCATGCCCTGATGGCGCATGGTTTCGACCGACCACAGCGAGAAGGCGAGCTTCTTCGGCGGCTTGCCGGTTTTCGCTGTGTGCGCCGCGATCAACTGCTCGGCGGCATCCTTGCCGGCTTCCCAGGCTTGCTTGGTGGGAACGCGCGAGGGGTCGAAGCCGTAGAGATTGCGGCCCGTGGGCAGCGCGTCCGGGTTCTTCATCGGGTCGCCGCCGTAGGAGGTCGGGCGGTGCTGGCCGGCCAGCGCCGAGAGCAGGCCGGCCATTTCGCCTGCCGCGCCGAGGTCGACGTACCACTGCTTGCCTTGTTCGAGCTGGGCCTTGAGTTTTTCATCGACGTTCACCGCCGCACCGGCGAGGTGGTTGCGCAGGAGCTTGAAGGGCGGTGTGTCGCTGATTTTTTCGTAATCGCCGACGAAGGTTTCGTCGAGGTCTTCACTGGGCACGCCGGCGGCCTTGGCGGCGGCTTCCCAGTAGGGTTTGCCGAGCATCAGGAGCACCGTGCCGAGGCGGAATTTTTCCGGCGGCGGCGTGCCGAGCGTGTGCAGGCCGAGCGGCTGCGCGGTCTGCGCCAGTTCGTGCAGGTGGTCGTGCAGTTCCGTCACGAAACCGCGCATGTCGGCGGCGATGCGTTTGTCGTCCCAGCCCATGTCCTTGTCGATGCGTTCCTTCCTCACCTTCTTCATCAGATCGGTGGCGATTTTCTCGCGCACGGAACCTTCGTCCTGGCCCACCCAGGCGTGCAGCAGGTCATGGATTTCGTTCAGCGCCAGATGCAGGCCGGCGGGGGCAAACGGCGGCGTCTGGTGGGTGACGGTGACGGCGCGGCCGCGGCGCTTGGTTTGCAGGGCTTCGCCAATGTTGTCGACGATGTAGGGATACACCACCGGCACGTCGCCGATGGCGGCAAACGGGTAATCCGTCACCGGCAGGCCGCGTTCCTTGCCGGGCAGCCATTCCTGCGAGCCGTGCGTGCCGTAGTGCACGATGGCGTCGGCCTTGAACTGTTCGCGCACCCACAGGTAATGCGCCATGTAGTAGTGCGAGGGGGCGGCCACCGAGGAATGGTAGAGCGCCTTTTCCTTGTCCTCCCAGCGCTCGCCGCGCGGGGCCTGTGGTGTCAGGATGAGCTTGCCGATGCGGTAGCGCGGAATGACGAAATACGCTTCGCCGCCGTCTTTCACCACCATGGTCGATTTTTCCGGATCGCCCCAGCGTTCCTTCATGTCGGCCTGCGCCGCCGCCGGCTGCCTGGCCAGCCAGGCGCGGTAGGTCTTGACCGGCAGGCGCTCGGCCAGACCGTCGCGCAGCAGCGATTCGAGTTCGCCGTCGCGGTAGTGGGAGGCGAGCAGGCGTTGCAGGTTGGCGATGAGCGTTTGCTCGGTTTCCGGCGTCACGTCGTAACCGGCCTGACGCAGCGCCTTGAGCGTGGCTTCCATGCTGCGCGGCACGTTGAGGTAGGAGGCGGAAAAATTTTTTTCGCCCGACGGGTAGTTCCAGAACAGCACCGCCACCTTCTTCTCGGCGTTGGGCAGGCGTTGCAGGCGGATCAGCTTGAGCGCCTTGTTGACCACGGCGGCGGTCTGCTCCGGCAGCACCTTGACGTCGCCCTCGCGGCTGACGACATTGCTCATCATCGGATCGAAAATGCCGGCGTACTCGGCTTGCGAGAGATAAAACGGCACGTCCATCAGTGGCATGCCCTGGGCGTCGGCGCGCCAGGCGGCTTCGTCGCCACGGCGATAGGCGAGCGCCTGCGTCACCGGGATGCCGAGCGCTGCCAGTTCCTTGCGCCAGCCTTCCGGGTTGAGGATGATCTGCGTGTTGATGAGCGCGTCGGCCACCGGCTTGCCATCGATGGTCAGCATCGGCGCGTGCAGCGTCATCACCCCGGCGTAGTAGGGCAGGGCCAGCCCGCCGCCGGCTTCGATGCGGGTAATCAGGTCGTCGATGAAGGCGGTCTGTTCCGCGCCGATGTGGATCTGGTGGAAGGCGATCGCCACCGTCGGCGGGCGTTTGGCGGGGTCGATGCCGCGCCAGCGGAAATACTCGGCGGGCGTGGCGAATACCTGGTTCGGCGCTTGCGGGTGATAGACGGCGTCGTCCGGGAAAATGAAGGGATCGGCGACTTTCGGCGCCGGCTGGCCGCGCAGTTCAGCGGCCAGCGTGGCGAAAAAGCCCTCGAAATTGGCCCGGCCGCCATTGACGTAATAAGCGTGCAGGCGCTTGGCCAGCGGCCCGGCAAAGCCTTCAGCCTGCGGCCCCTCGTCGTTCATCCAGATGTGGCGGCCCTTGAAAGCCGCCAGCGGTTTTTCCAGCCGGCGTTTCACCGCGTCCCGCATGTGTGGCCGCCCGGCGTCGAAAAACACTGCATCGCGCTTGTCGAGCAGCGTGTCGGCCAGATTGGGCGGAATCCGCTCGGCAAAATGCGCCTCCACGGTCAGGCCGTACTTGGTGGCGACTTCCTTCACCATCTTGAACTTGCCGGGCGGAACCGGGGAAACGGCGACGAAAAGTACGTTCTGGGCGGTGGCGCTGCCGGTGCAGACAAGGAGCAGGGTGGCGAAGATCGAAACGAGAAGGGCGCGTAGCTGGGTCATGGAGTGCCTGGCTGGGAATGGAAATTGAAGAATCGGGTGAAGCCGCCTAGCGTTTGGGGAAATTCAGGCAGGGGTCTTCGCGCGTCGCCGGATCGGTGATCCAGATGAAGTCGTAGCGGGCTTTGAGCGTGGCATCGTGCAGTTCGGACGTTTTGTCGCTTTCGAGAAAACCGACGGCGATGGTTTTGCGTGCCGATGCCAGGGCATCGAGCAGCACAGGTACGCCGTAATCGCGCCGGACGTGACCGTTACCCGCCAGGAGCAGGGCGGGCGTGCCGTCTTTGACGGCTGCCTCGAGCGCCAGCGCCATCGCCGCATCGCGGGCGCGCTGGGCGAGGTTGAGGCCGGGAATCAGGCTGGCGGGAATCTGCCCGCAGTGGTTGTCGAGCAAATCCTGCTCCAGCGTTTGCCGGGCGTATTCGGTCAGCGGTGCCGCAGCGATGGCCGCCGCGATGTCGGCGGGCAGGGCGCTTGCCTTTTCCTTGACGATGGCGCGGGCCGTCTGGCGCTCGATGTTGCCGCCCACGAGCGCTCGGGCGGATTGGCGGGCTGCCTCGAACAAGGGTCGATGCAAGGGCCAGCGCCAGTTTCTGGCATCGAAACCTGCGCTTTCCAGGGTAGGCAGCAGTTCCCCCTCGCCAGCCGCGCTGCGGCCGCGCTCCAGATGCTCCGCAACGATCACAGGCCGCGCCGCCGCCAGTTTTTCCAGCAACCAGGCGCGGTCGGCGTGGTGCGCCGGGTTATCGTGCAACTCGCCCAGGAGGATGAATTCGCCTTGTTTCAACGAGGCCACCAAGGCTTCGCGGGAGATTTCCCGTTGATTGCCGAGGTCGACGATGCGCTCGGCGGCCACCGCCGCGCCGCAGCCCGCTATCAGGCAGGCGGCAAACAGGGTCTTGATTTTCGAGGCGTGAAAAAAACTGCGCTTTGGATGCGAGGTTTTGTACCCAAAGCGTAATTTTTTCGCTGTATTCGTCTGCGCTATGTGCATGTATGCGTCCTGAAAATGAAAAAGGCAGACACTCTGTACGGAGTGCCTGCCGATGGGGGTCAGAAATCGGCCTGGAAGGACAGGCGGAAGTTTCGGCCTGGCTGGGTGAAGAAATCGGCACCTGGCTCGGTGGCGCCCAGGCCGTAGTGGCGGACGTCGCCCCACAGCCAGTATTTCTTGTCGAACAGGTTGTTTACCGAAGCCACGATGCGGGTGTTCTTGCTCGGGCGGTACCAGGCGGTCAGGTCGGTGACGCCGTAGCCGGCAGGCCGGAACAGGGTTGAGTCCGTGCTCAGGCTGCCCTTCGATTTGGCTTTCGCCAGGCGCAGGCGGCCTTCTGTGCCCCAGCTGCCGGTTTCGTAGGTAAGCCCGAGGCTGGCGCGCATCGGTTCGACACTGCCCAGACCTTCGCCGGTGTCCTCGTCCTTGCCCCGGGTGTAGGAGAGCGAGCCGTCGATCTGCCATTGATTGTTCAGGCGATAGACGCCGCGCACGTCAGCACCGTAGATGCGTACCTTAGCGAGGTTGCGGTTCTGGTAGGTGCCGCCGCTCAGACCTGCGATGCAGGCGGGGTCGGTCGGGCATTGCAACTGGATGTTCTCGATGAAATCCTTGTAACGGTTGTCGTACACCGCGACCTGGAAATGACCGCGTTCAGTGCGTCCGCGCAGGCCGAGTTCGACGCCGATGCTGGTTTCCGGCTTGAGGTCCGGATTGGCGGCGATGCCGTAGCCGTAGGTGGTGTTGCGGAAAGCGCCGTTCACTTCGTTGTAATTCGGGGCGCGGAAACCGCTGGCGATCTGGCCATAGGTGCTGAACACCGGATCAAACCGCCATTGCACGCCGAGTTTCGGGGAAACGCGGCTCCAGGTGGCGTTTTCCGGTTCGAGGCCGAGGGAGTTGAGCATCTTGACCGACAGCGGGTCGTGATCCGGTTTCAGCTGGGTACGGTCGTAGCGGATGCCCGGAGTCAGCGTCAGGCGGTTGCCGAACAGGCCGATTTCATCCTGAATGAAGGCGCCGAGGGTGTCGGTTTTGCCGTTGGGAAAATCGCGTAGCGGATAAACTTCACCGGCCACGTTCTTGGTGACGACACCTGTGTTGCGGTTGATCACCGTGCCATCACGGTAGGTTTCCACTTCCTGTCTCGACAAATCGAGGCCATAAGTGAGGATGTGCGAGATGCCGCCATGTTCGAACATGGAGTCGAACTGCACGTTGAAGGCGGTTTGACGCTGTTCAAGCTCGAAACTCTGGAGCATGTCGCAGGTCGTGCTGCCTGGGGTGACGGCAGAACACCCCGTGCCCATGGGGGAATAGGAGGCATTGCCGCGCCGCTGGTCGTTGGTGTTGTCAGTCTTCATGACCTGGTGCGACAGGCGGGCGGTCATCCGGTCGTAGAAGGCGTTGGTCGGCTTGTGCTCGTATTCGATACTGCCGCGCAGACGTTTGCTGTCGTCGTTGCCCTGCATCGCGCTGACGCGGGAATAAGCCGAGGTGTGACGCAGGATGTCGGAATCGGTCTGCGTATGACGGCCTTCCAGCGCGGTCGTGATGCGGTGGCCGGTGGCCGGGCGCAGCACGAGTTTGGCGATGACGCCCTTGTCGTTGTTGTCCAGACGGTTGGGCTTGGTGCGGTTGGCGCCGAAGCTGCCGTCCTTGCCCATGGTGTCGTATTCGTCGCTGCTGGCCTGCGAGTAGCCGAGCATGACGTCCGCCACTTCACCGCGCCAGGCGCCGATCAGCGTGCCGGTGAATCCCTTGTTGGCGCTGCTGTAACTGGTTTTGACGCGCGCGCCGTAGCTGGCGCCGTCATGGGCGATGTCTTCCGGGTTGAGTGTCACGTAGCCGACCAAGCCCCCCAGAGCGTCGGAGCCGTAGAGACTGGAAGCCGGGCCGCGCACGATCTCGACGCGGCGCAGGAAATCGGGCATGACGCCTGGAGGGGAGCTCATCATGTAATTGGTCGGGCCGCTTTTGTCCAGATAGTCGGGCATGCGCACGCCATCGACGGTTTGGACGACGCGGTTGTCGTCAATGCCGCGGATGTTGACGCGGGTCGAGCCGTAGCGGCGCAAGTCGCGTGACATGACGACGTCGGTGTCGTCGCGGAACAGATCGGCGGCGTCCATGGGTTGGCGACGGTCGAGCTGTTCGCGATTGACTGCGGTGACGGTGGTGGTTGCGTCGTCGATGCTGGAGTCGCGACGGTTCGCCGAAACGATGGTTTCGGCGAGGCTGGTATCGGCTGCCAGCGCAGGTGTTTGCGAGAAAGCGCCGAGCAGCGCCAAGGGAACGGCGCGCAGGCCGAACCGGAACGGGGAGTGCATTGAATTTTCTCCAGTCAGTTTGAGCGAAATGAACGCTGGTGGCTGGCTGGCAGAAAATCTGGCTAGCTGGCTAAATGCGAACCATTATTATTACATGAGCGAGCAGATCTGGGAAGTCGTCTGGGTGAAATCGCAGGCGTAAAAAAACCCCGCCGAGGCGGGGTTTCGTCAAAACAACCGGCTTACTTGTTGGTGCCGATCAGTTCGATATCAACGCGACGATCCGGTTGCAGGCAGTCGATCAGCGCCTTGGTCTTCTTGTTACCCTTGCAGGTGTCACCCGTAACCGGCTGGGACTTGCCCTTGCCTTCGGTGTAAACACGGTTGGCTTCGATGCCCTTGGCAACCAGGTATTCCTTGACGGCGGCAGCGCGCTTCTCGGACAGCTTCTGGTTGTAGGCAGCGCCACCCAGGCGGTCGGTGTGGCCGACGGCGAGGATGACTTCGAGGTTCAGTTGACCGGCCTTACTGGCGAGTTCGTCGAGCTTGGCCTGACCTTCCGGACGCAGAACGGCCTTGTCGAAGTCGAACAGGGCGTCAGCGGCGATGGTGATCTTTTCGCCAGCCGGTTTCGGAGCGGCGGCAGCCGGAGCGGCAGCCGGGGCGGCCTTGCCGGCGCAGACGTCAGCCGGGATCAGGTCCTTGTCGCACTCGCAACCGGCCTTGTCGGCGGCAGCAGCAGCCGGGGTCCAGTAGCCGGTGCGCCAGCACAGATCGAAGCCGGACTTGGCGACGACGTCGCGTTGGTCGATGACATAAACGCGCTCTTGTGCAACGGCAGCAAAGCCGACGCTGGCGAGCAGGGCGGCAGCCAGGGTTTTCTTGGCGATGTTCTTCAGCATAATCTCTTCCCTCGTTGAGAAATTGATGGTTGTGACGGTTAGCAGCAGGTGATTATGACGTTTCATGACCCCTTGCGCAAACTTGCGCTCTATTCTGCCACAGGGCCAAGCCGGCTTCCAAGCTTATTGCGTGCGGAAACTGCGCTGTTTTGTTGTAGATACGACACATGCCATCGACCCAGACGTGACTGACCTGTTCGCGACCGGCAACGTAGATCAGATGTGACAAGGGGTCATAACAAGGCTGGCTGTCGATGTCGCCTAGCGCGACCGCCACGATATCGGCTGCTTTGCCTGTGGCCAGGGAGCCTGTGACGTGCTCCAGTCCGAGCGCCCTGGCGCCGTTTAGGGTGGCCATGCGCAGGATCTGGGTGGCAGGCAGCAGGCTGGCATTTTCGCCGTGGCCTTTGGCGAGCAGGGCGGCCAAGCGCATTTCCTGGAACAGGTCGAGCCGGTTGTTGCTGGCGGCACCATCGGTGCCCAGACCGACGTTGACGCCTGCGGCGAGCAGATCGGCAATGCGGGCAATGCCGCTGCCAAGCTTGAGATTGGAGGTGGGGCAATGGGCGATGCTGGCGTTCTGTTCGGCGAGCAGATCAATTTCTGCATCTGTCAGGTGCACTGCATGCACCCCGATGAAGCCGGGGTCGATCAAGCCCAGGCGATGCAGTCGGGCCAGTGGGCGCGCGCCGTGTTCGGCGAGCGACTGTTCGATTTCGGCACGGGTTTCATGAATGTGGCAGTGAATCGGTAGATTGAGCTGCTCGGCCAGAGTGGCGATGTGCGCGAAGCTGTGGTCGCTGACCGTGTAGGGGGCGTGCGGTGCGAGGGCGAAATGAATGTGCGGGTCGCTGGTGCTGTCGCGTGCGGCCAGGCCCTTGCGCAGGTAGTCTTCGGCGTCGCTGGCATAGTTGGTGGGGAATTCCAGGGTGGTCATGCCGAGCATGGCCCGCATGCCGAATTCGCTCGCGGCCTGGGCGGCGGCCTCGGGAAAGAAATACATGTCGTTGAAGCAGGTGATGCCGCCGCGCAGCATTTCGTGACAGGCAAGACGTGTGCCGTCAAGGACGAAGGCGCTGGAAACGAGCGCACCTTCCGCCGGCCAGATATGTTTCTGCAGCCACTCCATCAGCGGCAGGTCGTCGGCGATGCCACGCAGCAGATTCATCGCGGCGTGGGTGTGCAGGTTGATCAGGCCGGGAATCAGGATGTGTTCGTCGAGTTGTGTTTTTTCGCGTGGCAGGTAGCGTTCGCGGGCCTCGGCAATGGGCAGGATGGCAAGGATCTTGCCGTTGTCAATGGCAATGGCGTGATTTTTCAGGACCTCGTCCTGTTCGGCGGTGGCAATCCAGCGCGCTTCCAGCAAGAGATTGATGCTACGGGGTGTTGGTGTCATGTGTATGGCAAGCGGGGTAGGGGGTGGCGTGGTAAAATAACAGATTCTCCGTCATCCGATAGCGACAACCCTGGGGCTTGTTGTCGGACTCGCGCCAATCTCAGCGCCGCTCCGGCGGCACGGACTGCACAAACATGGATCAATTCGCCAAAGAAACCCTGCCCATCAGCCTCGAAGAGGAAATGCGGCGTTCCTATCTCGATTATGCGATGAGCGTCATCGTCGGCCGTGCCTTGCCCGATGCGCGCGATGGCCTGAAACCGGTGCATCGGCGCGTGTTGTACGCCATGCACGAAACCAACAATGTGTGGAACCGTCCGTTCGTCAAATGTGCCCGGGTCGTCGGCGAGGTCATGGGTAAGTATCACCCGCATGGCGACTCGGCGATTTACGATACGCTGGTGCGTATGGCGCAGGACTTTTCCCTGCGTTACACCCTGGTCGATGGTCAGGGTAATTTCGGCTCGATCGATGGCGACAATGCGGCGGCCATGCGCTACACCGAATGCCGTCTGGATCGTATTGCCTCCGATCTGACTGCCGATATCGACAAGGAAACCGTCGATTTCGTGCCCAACTACGACGGCAAGGAGCTGGAGCCTTCGGTTCTGCCGACACGCATTCCCAATCTGCTCATCAATGGTTCAGCCGGTATTGCGGTGGGCATGGCGACCAATATTCCGCCGCACAACCTGCGTGAGGTAGTGGCGGGCTGTCTGGCGCTGCTGGAGAATCCGGCGCTGAGCATCGATGATCTGATCGAACTCATTCCTGCCCCGGACTTTCCTACTGCCGGCCTGATTTATGGCGTGATGGGCGTGCGCGAAGGTTACCGCACCGGGCGTGGCCGCGTCGTCATGCGTGCCCGTACGCATTTCGAGGACATCGGCAAGGGCGACCGGCAGGCACTGATCGTTGATGAGATTCCCTATCAGGTCAACAAGAAGACCCTGATCGAGAAGATCGCCGAACTGGTCAATGACAAAAAGATCGAAGGGATTTCCGACATTCGTGACGAGTCCGACAAGTCGGGCATGCGTATCGTCATTGAACTGAAGCGTGGCGAGGTCGGTGAGGTCATTCTCAACAACCTGTACAAGCAGACGCAGCTGCAGGATACCTTCGGTATGAACATGGTGGCGCTGGTCGACGGCCAGCCGCGTCTCTTGAACCTCAAGCAGATGCTTGAGTGCTTCCTGTCGCATCGGCGTGAAGTCGTCACCCGGCGTACTGTCTATGAACTGCGCAAGGCGCGCGAGCGGGGTCACATCCTCGAAGGTCTGGCGGTCGCGCTCTCCAACGTCGATGAAATCATTGCCCTGATCAAGGCCGCGCCGACGCCGGCGGATGCCAAGCTGAGCCTGATGTCGCGTCTGTGGCGCAGCCCGGTGGTCGAGGAAATGCTGCAGCGCGCAGCTTCCGACGCTTCCCGTCCGGAAGGACTGGCGCCGGAATTTGGTCTGTCGAGCCAAGGCTACCGCCTGTCCGAAGCGCAGACCCAGGCGATTCTCGAACTGCGCCTGCAGCGCCTGACCGGCCTGGAGCAGGACAAGATCGTCGGCGAGTACAAGGAAGTGATGGACAGAATTGTTGATTTGCTCGACATCCTGGCCCGTCCGGAGCGCATCACCGCCATCATCGTCGACGAATTGAACGCGGTGCGCGAGCAGTACGGTGACGAGCGCAAGTCGGAAATCGTGCTGCATACCCAGGAACTGGGTATCGAAGACCTGATCACGCCGCAGGACATGGTGGTGACCCTGTCGCATGGCGGTTACATCAAGGCCCAGCCGCTGGCCGACTATCGCGCCCAACGGCGCGGTGGTCGCGGCAAGCAGGCGGCGGCGATCAAGGACGAAGATTTCATCGATCACCTGTTCGTTGCCAATACGCACGATTACATCCTGTGTTTCTCCAACCGTGGCCGCTGCTACTGGCTGAAGGTGTACGAGGCGCCGCAGGGCAGCCGTGTCAGCCGGGGCAAGCCGATCGTCAACCTGTTCCCGCTGGAAGAGGGCGAGAAGATCAATGCCGTGCTGCCGGTCAAGGAGTTTGCCGAGGACAAGTACGTGTTCATGGCGACCCGCAGCGGTACGGTCAAGAAGACGCCGTTGTCCGACTTCTCCAACCCGCGCAAGGCCGGCATCATCGCTGTCGACCTGCTCGATGACGATTACCTGATCGGTGTTGAGCTGACCACCGGCCAGAGTGACATCGTGCTCGTCTCGGACGCGGGCAAGGCGGTCTGGTTCGACGAGGAGGATGTCCGCCCGATGGGTCGTGGTGCCCGCGGTGTGCGCGGCATGAAGCTGCAGGACGGGCAAGCGGTCATTTCCCTGCTGGTGGCCGAGGATGACCAGCAGACCGTGCTGGTGGCGACCGAGAACGGTTTTGGTAAACGGACCGTGCTGGCTGATTTCCGCCACTCCGGACGGGGCACGCAGGGGGTCAAGGCCATTGCCGATTCCGAGCGCAACGGGGTCGTGATTGCGGCCAAGCTGGTCAATGACGATGACGAAGTAATGCTGATTACCACGGGGGGTGTGCTGATCCGTACCCGGGTGTCCGAAATTCGCGGCATGGGCCGGGCAACGCAGGGGGTTACCCTGATCGCTCTGGACAATGGCGAAAAGCTCGCTGGCCTGGAAAAGGTTGCCGAGTCGGTGGGCGATGCTGGGGCAGAAGTGGCGGATGAACTTGCTGATATGCCGGCGGAGGGCGATACCGATGCGGTTGCAGGCGAGGCGGAGGGCAACTGAAATGAGCCGGATTCATAATTTCAGTGCCGGCCCCGCTGCGCTGCCGGAAGCGGTGCTGCGCCAGGCGCAGGAAGAGTTGCTCGACTGGCATGGTGCCGGCTGCGGGGTGATGGAAATGAGCCATCGCGGCAAGGAATTCACCTCGGTCATCGAGCAGGCAGAAGCCGATTTGCGGGCCTTGCTCGGCATACCCGAACAGTACCGGGTGCTGTTCCTGCAAGGGGGGGCTACGCAGCAGTTCGCGCAGATTCCGATGAATCTGCTGGCGGGGCGGTCGGCGGATTACATCGTCACCGGCAGCTGGTCGGAAAAAGCCTTCAAGGAAGCACAGCGGGTTGCGCCCGGGCTGGCTCAGGGGAGCTGTGTTCGTCTGGCGGCGTCCACCCGGGAGAGCAATTACACCCGTCTGCCACAAGCCGAGGAGATCAAGCTTGATCCTTTCGCCGCCTATCTGCACGTGTGCACCAACGAAACCATTCACGGCGTCGAGATACCCGCTGAGCGCATCGCGGACACCGGCGTGCCGCTGGTTGCCGACATGTCGTCGCACATCCTTTCGCGGCCGGTCAATGTCGAGAAATTCGGCCTGATCTACGCCGGCGCGCAGAAAAACATCGGCCCTTCCGGGCTGACCCTGGTCATCGTGCACCGCGACCTGCTCGGTATGGCGCCGCTGACAGTGCCGACGTTGCTCGATTATGCGGTGCAGGCTGAAAACGGCTCCATGCTCAATACGCCGCCGACCTTCGGTATTTACATGGCGGGCCTGGTGTTCAAGTGGCTGCAGGCACAGGGGGGGCTGGCCGGTATCGAGCAGGTCAACAGCGAAAAAGCCTCGGCGCTTTACAACTGCATCGACAGCTCGCAGGGTTTTTATGTCAATCCGGTCGATCCGGATTGCCGTTCGCGCATGAATGTGCCCTTCGTGCTGGCCAACCCCGAGCTTGATGCAAGCTTCCTGACCGAAGCGAAGCAAGCCGGCCTGGTCGGGCTGAAAGGGCATAAATCGGTCGGTGGCATGCGCGCGTCGATCTACAATGCCGTGCCGCTGGAATCGGTGCGCGTTCTGGTCGATTTCATGAACGATTTTGCCCGCCGCAACGGCTGATGACAGGTGTCGATATTTCATGAGCAACGATCTGCAACAAGCCCTTGCCGGCGTCCGCGCCGAGATTGACCGCATCGACGGTGAATTGCTGCAACTGCTCAACCAGCGCGCCCGCTGTGCGCAGCGGGTGGGCGAGATCAAGGCCGAATTTGGCGATGCCGGATTCATCTATCGGCCGGAACGCGAAGCGCAGGTATTGCGCCGCTTGCAGGAGGCCAATCCCGGGCCTTTGCCGAATGAGAACATCACTTTCTTCTTTCGCGAGGTGATGTCCGCCTGTCTGTCGCTTGAACAGCCGCTGTCGATTGCCTTCCTGGGGCCTTTGGGTACCTTCTCCGAGTCGGCGGCGAGCAAGCATTTCGGGCATGCCGCTTGTCTGCTGCCGCAGAATTCGATCGACGATGTCTTTCGTGAAGTGGAGGCCGGGCGTGCGCATTATGCGGTCGTGCCGGTGGAAAACTCGACCGAGGGGGCCGTGGGGCGGACCATGGATCTGCTTCTGTCGACGTCGCTCAAGATCTGCGGTGAAGTGGTCTTGCGTATTCACCAGAATCTGCTGTCCAGGGCAGCGGATCTGTCGGCCATCCAGAAGGTTTATTCGCACGCCCAGTCGCTGGCGCAGTGCCACGAATGGTTGAACCGCATGTTGCCGCAGGCGCAGCGCATTTCGGTCGGCAGCAATGCACAGGCGGCGCAGCTGGCGGCAGCCGAGCAAGGCGCTGCGGCAATTGCCGGGGAAGCGGCGGCGGTGCGCTATGAATTGCCCAAGCTGGCTGAAAAGATCGAGGACGAGCCCAACAACACGACGCGCTTTCTGGTGCTGGGCCGGCAGGACGCCGGGATTTCCGGGCGCGACAAGACGTCGCTGGTGATGTCTACGCCTAATCGCACGGGGGCGTTGCATGACCTGCTCGCGCCGCTGACGGCCGCTGGCGTGTCGATGTGCCGACTGGAATCGCGTCCGGCGCGTAATGCCTTGTGGGAATATGTGTTCTACGTTGATATCGAGGGCCACCGTGAAACGCCGGAGATCAAGACGGCGCTTGCGCAACTGGCTGCCAATGCGGCTTATCTGAAGATACTGGGCTCCTACCCGGCGGCCGTTTTTTAAGAGGTTTCAGCAATGTCCATCGCCGATTTCGCTTTGCCCTACGTGCGTGCCATTTCGCCCTATCAGCCGGGAAAGCCCGTTACCGAACTGGCGCGGGAAATGAATATCCCGCTGGAGCGCATTGTCAAACTGGCCTCCAATGAAAATCCGCTGGGCACCAGTCCGCGGGTGCAGGCGGCAGTGGCGGCGGCGTTGTCGGGCGTGGCGCGTTATCCGGATCAGTACGAACTGATTGACAAGCTGGCTACACGCTCGGGTGTCGCGGCTGGCCAGGTGGTGCTGGGCAATGGGTCGAACGACGTGCTGGAGATGGTGGCGCGGGTGTTTCTCGCGCCAGGGCGTTCGGCGGTGTTTTCACAGTACGCCTTTGCGGTGTATCCGCTGGCGACGCAGGCCAGCGGTGCCGAGTCGATCCAGGTGCCGGCGCTCGATTACGGCCATGATCTGGCCGAAATGCTGGCGGCGATTCGCCCGGACACGCGAGTGGTGTGGATTGCCAATCCGAACAATCCGACCGGTAATTTTCTGCCTTACGCCGATATCCGCGCCTTTCTGGAGAATGTGCCGGCGGACGTGCTGGTGGTGCTTGACGAGGCTTATAACGACTACCTGCCGCCGGCGGCACGTGTCGACATGGCGGCCTGGATCGCAGAGTTTCCGAACCTGGTGGTCTGCCGTACCCTGTCGAAAATTTACGGGCTAGCTGGCTTGCGTATCGGCTACGCCCTGGCGGCGCCGGCAGTGGTCGATCTGCTCAATCGCGTACGGCAGCCTTTTAATGTGAATAACCTGGCCCTGGTAGCGGCCATGGCGGCGCTGGATGACGAGGATTTCCTGCAGGCCAGCTATGAATTGAATCGGACCGGTATGGCGGATATCGTCAATGCGCTTGGCCGACTGGGGCTGCAGCACATCCCCTCGGGTGGTAATTTCGTTGCCTTCCGGGTGCGCGATGCTGCGGTAGTGAACCAGAAGCTGCTGGCTGAGGGCGTCATCGTCCGTCCCATTGCCGGCTATGGCCTGCCAGACTGGCTGCGGGTGACCATCGGCACGGCGCAGGAAAATGCCCGCTTCATCGAGGCGCTTGAGCGGGTTCTGGCGGGAGCGCAGTAGATGGACAGCCGCCAGCCGGAATTCGGCAAGATCGTCGTTTTCGGTACCGGACTGATTGGCGGCTCCTTCGCCCTGGCCCTGAAAGCGGCAGGGGCGGTCGAGGAAGTGGTGGGCTTTGGCCGCGCGCCAGGCACCCTGCGCATCGCGCAAGAGCTGGGCGTCATCGATCGTGCCGGCATCAATCCGGCACATGAGATCGGCGATGCCGACATCGTTCTGGTGGCCACGCCGGTGGCGCAGATGCCGGAGATCTTCAGCCGTATCGCCCCCTATCTCGGGCCGAATACCCTGGTTACCGACGGAGGATCGACCAAGGGTGATGTGGTGGCGGCGGCCCGGGCCGCGTTCAAGGGGCATATCGGAAAATTCGTGCCGGCGCATCCCATCGCCGGGGCCGAGAACAGCGGGCCCGCTGCGGCGCGCTGGGATCTCTACCGGGGCAAGAAAGTGGTGGTGACGCCCCTGGCGGAAAACAACGATGAGCGCCTGGATCGCATCAAGCGCGCCTGGGCGCTGTGCGGTGCGGATATTTACGAGCTGACTCCGGAGCAGCATGACCGCGTCTTCGCTGCCGTCAGCCATCTGCCCCACGTGCTGTCCTATGCGCTGGTGCATGATCTGGCAACGCGTGAGGATGCCGATCTGTTCTTCACTTTTGCCGCCTCCGGCTTTCGCGATTTCACTCGTATCGCCGCCAGCCATCCGGAAATGTGGCGGGATATCTGCCTGGCCAACCGGCAGGCCCTGCTGCAGGAACTGGAACGTTACCAGGCGCAACTGTGCGAGCTGCATGATGCACTCACTGCCAGCGATGGCGAGCGTCTGGAGGATATTTTCGGCATTGCCCGACAGGCACGCCGGGAGTGGTCGGGCGGCTGACCGTGAAATTCCGGCGCGCCATCCTTTGTGGGTTGCTGTCGCTGTATTCACTGCTGCTCGGCGCCGCACCGCCGGATATCCTGCTGGCCAATGTCTATCGTGAGGGTATCGATGTCAGTCGCTACCTGGTCAGTGAGAAATATGATGGTGTGCGTGCCATCTGGAACGGCAAGCAGCTGGTCTCTCGCAACGGTTATCCGATTGCCGCACCGGCCTGGTTCACCCAGCCCTTGCCCGCGGATGTCCCGCTGGATGGCGAGCTGTGGCTGGGACGCGGACAATTCGAGCGCCTTTCCGGCATTGTCCGGCGCGAGACTCCCGTTGACAGCGATTGGCGCACGGTGCGCTACATGGTGTTCGAGCTGCCCGGGGCGGCGGGCGATTTTTCCCAACGGGTGCGGCGTATCGAAGCGCTGACCCGACGCATTGGCGCCTCCTGGGTGCAGGCGGTGGGGCAGAACAAGGTGGCCAGTGCCGCCGAACTGCAGCAAATTCTGGCGCAGGTGGTGCAGGCCGGTGGCGAAGGCTTGATGCTGCATCGTGCCGATGCGCTTTACGAGAGCGGGCGCTCCGATACCCTGCTCAAATTGAAACCCTGGCTTGATGCGGAAGCTGTTGTCATTGCTCACCTGCCGGGTAAGGGGAAATATCAAGGGCAGCTGGGGGCTCTGCTGGTACGTGCTCCCGATGGTAGGGAATTTCGTCTGGGTACCGGATTCAGCGATGCCCAGCGGCGAGAGCCTCCGCCACTGGGGAGTACCGTGACCTACCGCTACCGGGAATTGACCGGCAAAGGATTGCCACGCTTCGCCAGCTTCCTGCGTCAGCGTCAGGAATGAGCACCGTCTGAGCTAAAATGGCGGTTTTCTTGCGTAAGGAAAACGTCATGATTCTTGTCACCGGCGGCGCTGGTTTCATTGGCAGCAATTTCGTTCTCGACTGGCTGGCGCAAAGCGATGAACCGGTGCTCAATCTCGATGCCCTGACCTATGCCGGCAATCTGGAGAATCTGGCCAGCCTGGCCGGTGATGCTCGCCATGTGTTCGTCCATGGCAGCATTGCCGATGCCGATCTGCTGGCCCGCTTGCTGGCAGAACATCAGCCACGCGCGGTGGTCAACTTCGCTGCAGAATCGCACGTCGATCGTTCCATCCATGGGCCGGAAGATTTCATCCAGACCAACATTGTCGGCACCTTCCGCCTGCTCGAAGCTGTCCGCGCCTATTACGCCACCCTCGCGGATGTGGAGCGGGAGGCTTTCCGCTTTCTGCATGTCTCCACGGATGAAGTCTATGGCTCGCTGGAAAAGGATGCGCCCGCATTCAGTGAAACCCACCGCTACGAGCCGAACAGTCCTTACTCGGCGAGCAAGGCGGCGTCCGACCACCTGGTGCGTGCCTACCACCACACCTATGGTCTGCCAGTGCTGACCACCAATTGCTCCAACAATTATGGCCCCTTCCATTTCCCGGAAAAGCTCATTCCGCTGGTGATCCACAACGCGCTGGCGGGCAAACCCCTGCCAATTTATGGCGATGGCCAGCAGATTCGTGACTGGCTCTACGTCAAGGATCACTGCAGTGCCATTCGCCGGGTCCTTGCGGCCGGACGCTTGGGCGAGGTGTATAACGTCGGCGGCTGGAATGAAAAGGCCAATCTGGAGGTGGTGCACACGCTGTGTGATTTGCTCGATGAACTCAGCCCGCGTGCGGATGGGCAGTCCTATCGTTGCCAGATCACTTATGTCGCCGACCGCCCCGGTCATGACCGCCGCTACGCCATCGATGCGCGCAAGCTGGAGCAGGAACTGGGCTGGAAGCCGGCGGAAACCTTCTCGACCGGCATGCGCAAGACGGTGCGCTGGTATCTTGATCACCCACAATGGGTCGCGAACGTCACCAGCGGCAGCTATCGCGACTGGGTGGGGCAACAGTATGGAGCGGACAAAGCATGAGTACAGGCATGAAACGCAAGGGCATTATCCTCGCCGGCGGCGCTGGCACCCGTCTGCATCCGGCCACCCTGGCAGTATCCAAACAGCTGCTGCCGGTCTATGACAAGCCGATGATCTACTACCCGCTCAGTACTTTGTTGCTGGCGGGTATCCGTGAAATTCTGGTGATTTCGACGCCGCAGGATACGCCACGTTTCCAGCAGTTGCTGGGCGATGGCAGCCAGTGGGGGATTCAGCTGCAATATGCCGTGCAGCCCAGTCCGGACGGACTGGCGCAGGCCTTCATCATCGGTGCGGATTTCATTGCCGACGCGCCTTCGGCGCTGGTGCTGGGGGACAATATTTTCTACGGTCATGATTTTCACCACTTGCTGGCAAATGCCGATGCTCGCGGTGAGGGTGCCAGTGTGTTTGCCTACCATGTGACCGATCCGGAGCGCTATGGTGTGGCGGAATTCGATCCGGCAGGGCGGGTGTTGAGTCTGGAGGAAAAACCGGCGCAGCCGAAATCGAATTACGCGGTCACGGGCCTTTATTTTTACGACCAGCAGGTGGTTGAACTGGCGCGTCAGCTCAAACCTTCGCCGCGCGGCGAACTGGAGATCACTGATCTCAACCGCTGCTATCTGGAACGTGGTCAGCTCAATGTTGAAATCATGGGCCGTGGTTATGCCTGGCTGGATACTGGAACCCACGACAGTCTGCTGGATGCCAGTCAGTTCATTGCCACCCTGGAAAAACGCCAGGGCCTGAAAGTGGCTTGTCCGGAAGAGCTGGCTTATCGTCAAGGCTGGATCGATGCCGAACAACTGACCAGACTGGCCCAGCCGCTGGCCAAGAATGCCTACGGTCAATATCTCCTGGCCCTGCTGCAGGATCGGGTGATCGGATGAAAGTGACCGCAACCCGTGTTCCCGAAGTGCTCCTGATCGAACCGCGCGTGTTTGGCGATGCGCGCGGCTTCTTCTTCGAAAGCTTCAATCTGAAGGTGTTTTCAGAGGCGCTCGGCGCCACTGTCGAGTTCGTCCAGGACAACCACTCACGTTCATCCCGTGGCGTTCTGCGCGGTCTGCATTATCAGCTTGCGCCGCATGCCCAGGGCAAACTGGTGCGTGTCGTGGCCGGTGAGGTGTTCGACGTGGCGGTCGATATCCGCGCCGGTTCGCCGACCTATGGCCAGTGGGTGGCGGAAATTCTGTCCGCCGAAAACAAGAAGCAGTTGTGGATACCACCGGGTTTTGCGCATGGTTTTGTTACCCTGAGCGATACGGCGGAATTTCTCTACAAAACCACCGATTACTATGCGCCGGAATGCGAGCGCTGCATCCGCTGGGATGATCCGGATCTGGCGATCGACTGGCCACTGGAAAATCCTCTGTTGTCCGCCAAGGATGCGCAGGGCGCCAGCTTTGCCAGCCTGGCCGGAGGAGATTGAACACCAAGGCGCCTGACCTGGGCGCGGCTTGTTCAGGGTAGGCGTCTCAGCGCAGTGTCGCCGTCCGGCGTCTTGTCGGCTTCACGCGCAAACTCGCCTTCAATGATGGTGCCGTTCTCCGGCGTTCTGGCTGCCTGCTGCAGGGTGTCATTGAAATTCTGCATGTTGCGGCGTAAGACTCGGGTTTTCCACCAGAGCCAGCCGCCGAGCGCGAGGCCGGCGACAGCGGCGATGGCGAGAAAAACCAGGGAGAACATCAGCCCCGCCACCAGCAGAGCGGCGCTCAGAATGAACGCCAGGATGCGGGTGAGCAGGTTGCCAGGAGGTTGCGGTAAGGGCTGCATGCGGGCTCCGCGATTCAGAAAGGCAGGGTGACGCCGGGCCAGATGGCCATTAGTGCCTGGCGGAAGTCGGCCTGGATGCGGCTCAGAGCACTGGCGTTGTCGGCTTCGAAGCGCAGCACGACGACTGGCGTGGTGTTGGAGGCGCGCGCCAGTCCGAAACCATCGGCATACTCGACGCGCACGCCATCAATGGTGATGATGTGTTGTGCAGCGGTGAAGCGACCGTCTTTTTGCAGGCGTTCGATCAGGGCAAAGGGTTCGCCTTCGGCCATCTTGATGTTCAGTTCCGGGGTCGACGGCGAATTCGGCAACGCTTTCAGCGGCGCATTGACGTCGGCCGAACGGCTGAGGATTTCGAGCAGGCGGGCGCCGGTGTACAGGCCATCGTCAAAGCCGTACCAGCGCTCCTTGAAGAAGGTGTGGCCGCTCATCTCGCCGGCCAGCGGGGCGCCGGTCTCCTTGAGCTTGGCCTTGACCAGCGCGTGGCCGGTGTTCCACATCAGCGGCGTGCCGCCGTGCTGCTTGATCCACGGCGCCAGCAGGCGCGTGCATTTGACGTCGTAGATGATGGTGCCGCCCGGCACGCGCGACAGCACGTCGGCGGCGAACAACATCAGCTGGCGGTCCGGGTAGATGATCTCGCCGTCCTTGGTGACGACGCCGAGACGGTCGCCGTCGCCGTCGAAGGCGATGCCGATTTCGGCGTCGGTATCCTTGAGCGCCTGGACCACGTCGGCCAGATTTTCCGGCTTGGACGGGTCTGGGTGGTGGTTGGGGAAGTTGCCGTCGACTTCGCAATAGAGCGGTACGATCTCGCAACCCAGGCGCTTGAACAGTTCCGGTGCGACCGCGCCAGCGACGCCGTTGCCGCAATCCATGACGATCTTCAGCGGCCGTGCCAGCTTGACGTCGCTGACGATCTTGTCGACGTAGGCGGCAACGACATCGGCGCTGCGCTTGCTGCCCTGGCCGCTGCGTATCTGGCCAGCTTCGATGCGCCGCTTCAGGTCCTGGATGGCGTCGAGCGCCAGCGTCGTGCCGGCGATGACCATCTTCAGGCCGTTGTAGTCGGGCGGGTTGTGGCTGCCGGTGACCGAGACGCAGGAATTGCAACCGAGTTCGTAGGCGGCGAAGTAGGTCAGCGGGGTCGGCACGCAGCCGACGTCAATGGCGTCGCAGCCGGCGGCCATGATCCCGTCCATCAGCTCACCGGCCAGTTCCGGTCCCGACAGGCGGCCGTCGCGACCGACCGCGATGGCCGTCTGGCCCTGCTCGAGCGCCAGCGTGCCGAGGGCCTGGCCGATCTTTCGGACGACATCGGCGGTCAGGCTTTTATCGACGATGCCGCGGATGTCGTAGGCTTTGAAAATTTCGGCAGGTAGTTGGGGCATGAAAGACTCCGTGGGTCAATGCAGGGTGTGGGGGAGGGCGTCGGCCATGGCCTGATGGCTGTCATCGGCCGCCGAGGCATGGCGGCAGACCAGACGCCAGCCATGGGCGCCGCGCAGGTAGTGGTGGGTGACGTACAGCGGCCCGTGCGGGTTCGGGTCATCGGCAATGTAAAGGGTTTCGGTCAGGTGGTGCACCGCCATCACGCTGCCCTGCCAGCTGGCCACCGTGTCGTATTCGATACGCATGGCGGTGTTGGCAAAGATGGCGCGCCAGCTTTCGTAAATGGCGGCCTGGCCAGTCAGGCGCACACCGGTCGGATGAATGCAGAGCAATTCTTCTTCATCCGACCAGTAGCGCATCAGGGTATCGGCATCGTGCGCGGCAACGGCATCGTAAAACGCATTTTCCAACTCTTCGGGGGTGGCAAAGGAAGTGATCTGGCTCGTCATCGTTCGATCCAATTAGCGCAGGCGGCCAGGACATCTGCCGGCATGAGTTTGTTCAGGCAGTCCAGATGGCCGAGCGGGCAGTCGCGTTTGAAGCAGGGGCTGCAGTCGAGTTCGAGGTTGAGGATGCGGGCCTGCGTCGACAAGGGAGGGGTGAATCCTGGCGAGGAAGAACCGTAGAGGGCCACCAAGGGGCGGCCAACCGCGGCCGCGACGTGCATCAGCCCCGAATCGTTGCAGACGACGAAATCACTCAGGGCGATCAGGTCGACCGCCTGATCCAGGCTCGTCGTGCCACATAGATTCAGGCAGCAGCCCGGCGCCAGCTGGCTGATCTCTTCGGCAACGGAGTGATCTTTGGGCGAACCAAACAGCCAGCACTGATAGCCCTGCGCCGCCAGCAGGCGGGCGAGTTCAGCAAAATGCGCGGCGGGCCAGCGCTTGGCCGGACCGTATTCGGCGCCCGGGCAAAAGGCGGCGATTTTGTCCGGGCGCCGCATGCCGAGGGTGGCCAGTGTTTGCGCCTGCTGCTCCGGTGTTGACTGCAGAACGGGATAGGGCAGGGGGCGCTCGAGCGTTGCTCCCGGGATTTCTGCCAGCTGCATGAAACGTTCGAGCATCAGCGGTAGCGCCTGCGGGTCAAGGTGGTGTCGCTGGTTGATCAGAGCGTAGCGCGCTTCGCCGGTAAAGCCGATCCGTCGCGGAATACCGGCAAAAGCGGGAATCAGTGCGGATTTGAGCGAATTGGGCAGAACTAGCGCACTGTCGTAGCCGCGGGTTGCCAGCTGTCGTGCCAGTTGCCAGCGTTCCTTGAGACGCAGGCTGCCGTGTCCGAAGGGGTTGTCGATGATCTCGCCGATACCCGCCATGCGCCGTAGTACGGGAGCGACCCAGCGTGGCGCCAGTGCATCCAGCTGCAGGCTGGGATGGCGCTGTTGCAGGCGGGCGAACAGAGGTTGCGCCATGATGGTGTCGCCAATCCAGCTGGGGGCGATGATCAGGGCTTTACGCATGGTTTTGTTCTGGCAATGGAAAAACGGCGGGTGTTCGACCCGCCGTTGTTGTTTGACGCATCGTGCTCAGTGGTGGGCCTTGGGGCGTTCGCCGGTCAGGACATACTTGGCGCTGCAGTAAGGGCAGACGACTTCGCCGGTAGGCAGGACGTCAAGGAATACGCGCGGGTGCTGGCTCCACAGCGGTGCGTCCGGTTGCGGACAGTGCAGCGGCAGGTCGCTGGCGGTGACGGCAATGCTTTGGCTATCGGACATGCGGATTCTCCCTCCTGATCAGACGTAGGCCAGCCAGTCGGCGTGGGCAGCCGAACGACCGTAGACGACGTCGAAGTATTTTTCCTGCAGGGCCTTGGTGATCGGGCCGCGGTGACCGGGGCCGATCTGGCGGTTGTCGAGTTCGCGGATCGGCGTGACTTCGGCTGCAGTGCCGGTGAAGAAGGCTTCGTCGGCGCAATAGACTTCGTCGCGGGTGATGCGTTTTTCGATCACCTCAATGCCCATTTCCCGTGCCAGCTGCATCACCGTGGCGCGGGTGATGCCTTCCAGGCAGGCGGTCAGGTCAGGGGTGTACAGCTTGCCGTCGCGGACGATGAAGATGTTTTCGCCGGCACCTTCGCAGACATAGCCTTCCGGGTCGAGCAACAGGGCTTCGTCGTAACCATCGCCGAGAGCCTCGTTGTTGGCGAGGATGGAATTCATGTAATTGCCGGAGGCCTTGGCGCGCACCATGGTGATGTTGACATGGTGCCGGGTGTAGGACGAGGTCTTGATGCGGATGCCGCGCTGCATGCCGTCTTCACCGAGATAAGCACCCCACGGCCAGGCAGCGATGATGATGTGCACTTTGGCGCCCTTGGGCGAAACGCCCAGTTTTTCCGAACCGTAGAAGGCCAGCGGGCGCAGATAACCGGATTCGAGGTTGTTGGCGCGAATCACTTCCTTCTGCGCTTCGTTGATTTCCTCGATGCTGTGCGGCATCTGCATCTGGAAAATGTGGGCGGAGCGGAACAGCCGCTCGGTGTGTTCCTTGAGACGGAAAATTGCCGTGCCCGATTCGGTTTTATAGGCACGGACCCCTTCGAAAACGCCCATGCCGTAGTGTAGCGAGTGGGTGAGAACGTGGGTGGTCGCCTCGCGCCAGGGCACGAGTTTGCCATCCTGCCAAATAAAGCCGTCGCGATCCGACATGGACATGGTGGAACTCTCCGTGAAACTCTCGTTGAAACCGAGAATTCTAGCCGAAATCAGGGGCTAAAATAACGCCTTTTGCGTTTGCATCCTATGGATTCGCCGGACATGATCTGGAAACCGAACGTTACTGTTGCTGCCGTCATCGAGCGTGACGGCAAGTTCTTGCTGGTCGAGGAAGAAACCGAGAGCGGGTTGGCGTTCAATCAGCCTGCGGGCCATCTGGAGGTCGGTGAGTCCTTGCTCGATGCCGTGGTGCGGGAAACCATGGAGGAAACGGCCTATCCGTTTCGCCCAACGGCACTGGTGGGTATCTATCAATGGCGGCATCCGGTCAAGGACCTGACTTACCTGCGTTTCGCCTTCAGTGGCGAGTTGCAGGGTGAGGCCTTGCCGCGGGCGCTGGACGAGGGCATCGTGGCTGCACGCTGGTTGACGCTGGCGGAAATTGCAGCCGTTTCTGATCGGCACCGCAGTCCGTTGGTGCAGCGGTGCTGCGACGACTGGTTGAGTGGTCGGCGTTATCCGCTTGAATTGTTGGTGCACTGGCTTTGAGGTTGTATGTTCTGGCTGCGCTCGCGGCCTTGCATGGGCCGCTGGCCTGGGGTGAGGCGCGGGTCAGTATCTGCCACGGCTATTCTTGTATCGCCCAGGCGGAAATCTGGTATTCGGCTGAACGCTTGGGTGAGGTCCGGCGTCTGTTGGCTGGCGCCAGTGATGCAGAGGAAGAACGCGCGCGCCTGGCACAGGTCGTGGGGTTGTTGTACCGCTGGGCCGGGGAGCAGTCGGTGGTGCGCAATGACCGCGCCGGCAATTATGCCGACGGGCATGTGCCGGGGAAAATGGATTGCATCGATCATTCCGCCTCGACCACCCGCCTGCTCGCGATGCTGGAGCGTGCGGAAATGTTGCGTTGGCATCGGGTGCTGGCGCCGGATGTGCGTTATTTTCTGGGTGTTTTTCCGAGCCACTGGTCGGCGGTGATCGAGGAAAATGCGGCAGCGGTGCCGGGGCGTTTTGTCGTGGATAGCTGGTTTGTGAATAATGGTGAGCCGGCGGTGATTCTGCCGCTGGCCGAGTGGAAGAAAGGGGCTGGGCCGGATGTCTAAGAAAACGGTGGTGGTGGGTCTGTCGGGCGGTGTGGATTCTTCGGTTGCCGCCTTGCTGCTGAAAGAGCAAGGTTGGAACGTGATCGGCCTGTTCATGAAGAACTGGGAAGATGACGATACCGAGGAATATTGCTCTTCACGCCAGGATCTGATCGACGTGATGAGTGTTGCTGACAAGATCGGCATCGATGTCGAAGTGGTCAATTTTGCCGCTGAATATCGTGATCGTGTCTTCGCCGAATTTCTGCGCGAATACCAGGCTGGGCGCACGCCCAATCCGGATGTGCTGTGCAATTCCGAAATCAAGTTCAAGGCTTTTCTCGAGCATGCGCTGAAGCTTGGCGCGGACAGGATTGCGACCGGTCACTATGCCGGCGTGCGTGAATTCGAAGGCAAGTTTCAGCTTCTGAAAGCCGAAGATGGCACCAAGGATCAGAGTTACTTCCTCTATCGCCTGAATCAGGCGCAATTGGCCAGAACCCTGTTTCCACTGGCCAATCTCTACAAGCGTGATGTGCGCAAGATGGCCGAAGCCGCCGGCCTGCACGTGGCCCTGAAGAAGGATTCAACTGGCATCTGTTTCATCGGCGAACGTCCGTTCAAGGAGTTTCTGGCGCGTTATCTGCCGCCCAAGTCGGGGGAGATCCGGCGTCTGGACGACGGCAAGGTGCTGGGGATGCATGATGGCCTGATGTTTCATACCCTGGGCCAGCGCAAGGGGCTGCATATCGGTGGGCTGAAGGAAAAAGGCCAGGCTGGTGGTGGCGAGCACGATGCCTGGTTTGTGGCAGGCAAGGATATGGAGCGGAACATTCTCTACGTTGTCCAGGGGCACGATCATCCCGCCTTGCTCAAGAATGAACTGCAGGCTGAACAATTGAGCTGGGTAGCTGGCCGTGCGCCACGTGCCAATTGGGTTTATACCGCCAAGCCGCGTTACCGCACGGCAGACCAGACCTGCCATCTGCTCAGTGTGGACGGGGATGCCTGCGCTCTTTATTTTGCTGAGCCCCAATGGGCGCTGACCCCAGGGCAGTCGGTGGTCATCTATGAGAGCCGGGTCTGCCTGGGCGGTGGGGTCATCCGCTGACGTTAGTCGTGCAGCACCGTCTCCATGAAAGACGGTCGCTGCTGCAGTTTTTCGTATAGTCGGGCAAGGTTGGGGTGATTGTCCGCCCATTGTATGCCCTGGAAGCGCAGGTCAAGATAGCTCAAGGCAACACCCACCACGATGTCAGC
This sequence comes from Azonexus hydrophilus, assembly GCF_905120355.1. Lineage (GTDB taxonomy): Bacteria > Pseudomonadota > Gammaproteobacteria > Burkholderiales > Rhodocyclaceae > Azonexus. Next base: position 150,845 of record NZ_CAJHOB010000004.1, read on the forward strand.
CAGTGAGAAGTGGGTGCCCATGCAGAAGCTTTTTTCGCCCAGCTGGCTTTCCATGAAGCGCAAGGTCCGGGTCAGGATTTCCTGCTGCCTGGCGATCCACTCGGCGCTTTGCTCTTTTTCCGGGCGCCGGTGTTCCAGGACGATGTTGATGGCCGTTTCACACAGACCATCCGCCAGCGCCTCCCAGCGTTTGACTTCGGTGCGTTCGCGGTTGGGAGCAGGGAACAGCTTGTTGTTGGGCGTGATGCTGTCGATATATTCGACAATCACGCTCGAATCGAAGAGCGGCGTGTCGTCGTCCAGCACCAGCGTCGGCACGCGGCCGAGAGGATTGATGTCCAGCAGGGTGCTGCCAGGCGCGCGAGGCGATTCGACGACGAAGTCGTAATCCATCTTTTTTTCGGCCAGAACGACACGTACTTTGCGTACGTAAGGGCTGGTATGGGTTCCGATCAGCTTCATTGCATGCTCATGAATGCGGGATGTGGATTATAACCTATGGCCCAGTCCCCTGCCTGCCGGGTAAAATAGCCGGCTTTTCTGCATTGCGGCTTATACACCAAGGACTTGTTATGGAATTCAATCCACTGACTGCAATTTCTCCGCTCGATGGCCGCTATGCCGGCAAGGTCGATGCCCTGCGGGCACATTTTTCCGAGTTTGGCCTGATCCGTGCTCGTCTCAAGGTGGAAATCGAGTGGCTGAAGGCGCTCGCTGCCGAGCCGCATTTCAACGAAATTCCGCCTTTTTCAGCAGCTACGATCGCTGCACTCGACGCGCTGGTGGAAAATTTCGGCCCGGCGCAGGCAGCAGAGGTCAAGGCTGAAGAAGCCGTCACCAACCATGATGTGAAGGCGCTGGAGTACTGGATCAAGAAAAACACCAAGGGCAATGCCGAGGTGGAGAAAGTCAGCGAATTCATCCACTTTGCCTGTACTTCTGAAGACATCAACAACCTGTCGCACGCGCTGATGTGCCAGGGCGCCCGCGAACAGGCCATGTTGCCGGTGCTGGACAAGATCATCGAGCGCCTGCGCGAACTGGCCCATGCCTACGCCGACATCCCGATGATGAGCCGCACGCACGGCCAGCCGGCGACGCCGTCGACGATGGGCAAGGAAATGGCCAACGTCGCCTACCGCCTGCAGCGCGCCCGTGCCCGCATCGCCCAGGTCGAACTGCTCGGCAAGATCAACGGCGCCGTCGGCAACTACAACGCCCACCTCGCCGCCTATCCGGGCTACGACTGGGAAGGTTTCGCCAAGAAGTTCGTCGAGTCGCTCGGCCTGACCTTCAACCCCTATACCATCCAGATTGAGCCGCACGACGCGCTGGCCGAGCTGTTCGATGCCTTTGCCCGCGCCAACAGCATCCTGATCGACCTCGATCGCGACGTCTGGGGCTACATCTCGCTCGGCTTCTTCAAGCAGAAGGTCAAGGCGGGCGAAATCGGCTCGTCGACCATGCCACACAAGGTCAATCCGATCGACTTCGAAAACTCCGAAGGCAATCTCGGCCTGGCCAATGCGGTCCTGAAGCACCTGGCCGAGAAATTGCCGATCTCGCGCTGGCAGCGTGACCTGACCGACTCCACCGTGCTGCGTAACATGGGCGTCGGTCTCGGCTACACCTTGCTTGCTTACGACTCCCTGCTCAAGGGGCTGGGGAAGCTCGAAATCAACGCCGAAGCCATGCATGTTGACCTTGATGCCAACTGGGAGCTTCTGGCCGAGCCCATCCAGACAGTGATGCGCCGTTACGCTGTGCCGAACGCGTATGAAAAACTGAAGGATCTGACCCGTGGCGCCCGTGTCTCACGCGCCGGCATGCAGGCTTTCGTGGCGACGCTGGAAATTCCCGAGGCCGCCAAAACAGAATTGCTCAAGCTGACGCCCTGGGATTACACCGGCAAGGCGGCCGAGCTCGCCCGCCGTATCTGAGCGGCGCTGTGGCTTATGGCAGGCCAGCTCAGGCTGGCCTTTTTGTCTGGAGCGAACAATGAGTTTTGTGGAAAATTTGAAAAAACTTCCCAAGGTGTCCCATCTGGCAGCCCTTAACCTGCTTGATGACGCAGGACAGGTCGTGGCGAGCATAGAAAACAAGGCCGGCAGCCAGGGTTCGCTGGCGATCTACAATCACCTGGCGCAGACCTATGGTCTCATCAATGCCGAGGCAGCCAGAAAGGGGCTAGAGCTGTTTGCTGAGCACGTCGATGAAGAACGCGCGCATCCGGGTAAACATCCCAATATTGCCCGCTTGTTGCGCATTGCCGATGGTGAACCGGCGTTGCGTGCCAAGCATGTGTTCGCGCTATAGGGGTAAACCGGTATCCCGCGTATCTGCTGGGTGATGGTCTGCAAACCTTGTCTGGTCAGGGTTTGCACTTTTCCTGTTCGGCATATGCAGAAAAAATCTATGAGAACGCCTTGAGTTTCCTTGTGTCACTCCGCCTTTTTTCCTATAGTCTAAAGCGTCGCTGCAGTGTTTAGAATAAGTCAAGAAAAACAATACATTGCCGCTTTTGTTGTTTTTATGGGAGAGCAACCATGACGGACCAACAGGGAAACGAAAAAAAAATAGAAGACTTGGCGATCTTGCGTGCATCGATCAATCGTCAGTTGACGCAGACACGGTATTTCGCGGCTGCCTTCAGCGTGTTTTTGGGGGGCTTTATCGTGTTTGGTCTGCTTGGCGCAGGCTATCTCTAGGCGTAGAGAACAGTCCACTGTAGAGAGGCCCGGGATTCCGGGCTTTTTTTTCGTCTAAGTGGGGCACTTGCATCGGTGTGAACCGGCAAAAAAAAGCCTCGCAGTAAATGACTACGAGGCATGCCGGCTCAGAAGGAGCTGGTTGCTGTATCAAGCGCGCTGGATGTTGGAAGCCTGCTTGCCTTTCGGGCCTTGCACCACTTCGAAAGAGACTTTTTCGCCTTCTTTCAGGGTCTTGAAACCATTCATGTTGATGGCCGAGAAATGTGCGAAAAGGTCTTCGCTGCCGTCATCCGGCGTAATGAAGCCAAAGCCTTTCGAATCGTTGAACCATTTGACCGTACCGATTGCCATGATGTGCTAATTTCCTACAAAAAACGAACGAATTGCCGGGTTGCCCCGTCTCCCTGTTTGATCCCGACCTCTCGGCACTTGGCGCACCTGCGATGCAATCTGAATCCAACAGCCTGATTTTTACGCGACTTGAATTTTTCCGTCAACATAATTGAATGCCGCAGCGCAGCAATTTTTGCTACAAAAACAAGACGAAAGCGCGTACTTTGCGCGGCGGGAATGGTTAGAATCTACCCATGGCTAGCAAAATTATAGAAGACGGGCAGATTGAAGCACTACGCAGCAAGTTGCAGCCGCCCAAAATGTACCGCGTGCTGTTGCTCAATGACGATTTCACCCCGATGGATTTCGTCATTACGGTCTTGCAGCGTTTTTTTTCACTCGATACTGAACAGGCGACGCGCATCATGCTCAAAGTCCACAACGAGGGCCGTGCTGCCTGTGGCGTGTTTTCGCGTGATGTTGCCGCAACCAAGGTTGAGCAGGTCAGCGCCTTTGCTCGTCAGCATCAGCACCCGCTGGCTTGTCTCATGGAGGAAAACTGATGATTGCCCAGGAACTCGAAGTCAGTCTGCATCTGGCTTTTGTCGAGGCGCGCCAGAAGCGTCACGAGTTCGTTACCGTTGAGCATCTGCTGCTAGCTTTGGTGGACAACCCGTCCGCTGCGGATGCCCTGCGCGCCTGCGGGGCCCAGCCGGAGGTGCTGCGCCGCGAGCTGTCGAAATTCATTGCTGACCATACTCCGACCATGACTGGCGAGGGAGATTACGATACCCAGCCGACCTTGGGATTTCAGCGTGTCGTGCAGCGGGCCATTCTGCATGCGCAATCTTCCGGCAAGAAGGAAATCAACGGGGCCAGTGTGCTGGCGGCGATCTACGGAGAAAAGGATTCGCACGCGGTGTATCACCTGCAGAAGCAGGGCGTCAGCCGTCTCGATGTGGTTAATTACATAGCTCACGGCGTCAGCAAGGTGCAGCCAGCCAAGGCTGTGCCGGAAGAGGGGGCGGAGAGCGGCAGTGACAAGGGGGAGGCCGGACCGCTGGAGCAATTCACGCATAATTTGAATGCGCAGGCACTGGCTGGACGCATTGATCCCTTGATCGGGCGCCATGACGAGCTGGAACGGGTGATTCAGGTATTGTGTCGGCGGCGCAAGAACAATCCGCTGCTGGTTGGTGAGGCCGGCGTTGGCAAGACCGCCATCGCCGAAGGCTTGGCGCGGCGGGTTGTGGAGGGTGATGTGCCGGAGGTGCTGGCCCAGGCTCAGGTGTACGCTCTCGATATGGGGGCCTTGCTGGCAGGGACCAAGTACCGTGGTGATTTCGAGCAGCGCCTCAAATCGGTGCTCAAAGCTTTGCAGAACAATCCGAATGCTGTGCTCTTCATCGATGAGATTCATACCCTGATCGGTGCGGGTGCAGCTTCGGGGGGCACCATGGATGCTTCGAATCTGCTCAAGCCGGCACTCTCTTCCGGGCAGTTGAAGTGCATTGGGGCAACGACTTACACCGAGTTTCGCGGTGTATTCGACAAAGACAGTGCGCTCTCCCGGCGTTTTCAGAAGATTGATGTTCCCGAGCCTTCCGTCGCCGAGACCATTGATATTCTCAAGGGGCTGAAATCGCGTTTCGAGGCGCACCACGGTATCAAATACTCCAATACGGCACTGACTTCGGCCGTGGAGCTGTCGGCACGCTACATTACCGACCGTCACCTGCCCGACAAAGCGATTGATGTGATCGATGAGGCCGGCGCAGCGCAGCGCATCCTGCCGAAATCGAAGCAGAAAAAAACAATCAGCAAGAGTGACATCGAGGAAATCGTCGCCAAGATTGCGCGCATTCCGTCGCAACACGTGTCAGTGGATGATCGTAGTGCGCTGAAAAACCTCGACCGCGACCTGAAGAATGTCGTTTTCGGCCAGGACCCGGCGATTGATGCGCTGGCGAAGGCCATCAAGATGGCCCGCTCCGGTCTGGGTAGTCCGGGCAAACCCATCGGCAGCTTCCTCTTTTCCGGCCCTACCGGAGTCGGCAAGACCGAGGTGGCGCGGCAGCTGGCGTTTTGCCTGGGGATCGAACTGCAGCGTTTCGATATGTCCGAGTACATGGAGCGGCACGCGGTGTCACGTCTGATTGGCGCACCGCCGGGTTATGTCGGTTTCGATCAAGGGGGGCTGCTGACCGAGGCGATCAGCAAGAAACCGCATTGTGTGCTGCTGTTGGATGAAATCGAGAAAGCCCACCCGGATATCTTCAACATCCTGCTGCAGGTCATGGATCATGGGACGCTGACCGATAACAACGGACGCAAGGCCGATTTCCGCAACGTCATCATCATCATGACGACCAATGCCGGGGCGGCCGATCTACAGAAATCGAGCATGGGGTTTACCTCCGTGAAGGAAGCCGGCGACGAAATGGCAGAAATCAAACGCCTGTTCTCGCCGGAGTTCCGCAATCGCCTGGATGCCACGATTTCCTTCCGCATGCTCGATCACGCCGTGATCCTGCGGGTGGTGGATAAATTCCTCATGCAGCTGGAGGAACAGCTGCACGAGAAGAAAGTAGAGGCGCATTTCACCGATGCCATCAAGGAAATGCTGGCAGCGAAGGGGTTCGACCCGCTGATGGGTGCCCGGCCCATGAGCCGTCTGATCCAGGACAGCATTCGTGCCGCGCTGGCCGACGAATTGCTGTTCGGTCGCCTGGCCAACGGCGGCAAGGTGACGGTGGATGTCGACGCGGACGGTCAGGTGCGCCTGGATTTTGTTGAAGAAGCCAGTGAGGCAGCGGCAGTCTGAGCAGGCTCTTCTTTTATTGACGGAAAATCATCATGACCTTCAAGACGCCCGACCTCTGCGACCAGTACGAAGCCGAACTCGGCAAGACAGTGCGCGTTGTTGCCCCGATGTTTCAGCGTTATGGCGGCCGCACGGCTTTTGCCGGCGAAATCGTCACGTTGAAGATTTTTGAGGACAACACGCTGGTCCGAGAAATTTTCAACGAACCCGGTCAGGGCAAGGTACTGGTCATCGATGGCGGTGGTTCGCTGCGCTGCGCCCTGGTGGGTGACCAGCTGGCCATTCTGGCGCACAAGAATGGTTGGGAAGGTGTGGTCGTTTATGGCTGCATCCGCGATTCCGGGGACATCAACGGCATTGACATCGGGGTGCGGGCGCTGAACACGCACCCACAAAAAACCGTCAAAAAAGGCATCGGCGACCGCAATCTTCCCCTGATGTTTGGCGGTGTCACCTTCCATCCGGGCGAGTCTATCTACGTCGATGAAGACGGTATTCTCGTTTCGGCCAAGCCGCTACGCTGAAGGTGCGTCTTGTCGCGGTGGCCTGGCTGCTGGCGCAGTTTGCCGGGCTGGCCTGCGCCGAGTTGCAGGAAAATATCCGCAGCACGTATTACAGTGCCGAGCATCGTGCCGGGACGATGCTGCTGGCGACCCTGAACCACTATTCCCCGATCCGCCAGAACAGCCAGATCTTTCATGCCTACACCGGCTGGAATATTCAGTGGAATTTCCGCTGGTGGGAAGAGCGCGATGGCCGTTGCCGCATCACCAGTAATCAGACCCGTCTGCAGGTGGAAATCACGCTGCCTCGCCTGGTCACCAGTGATCCAGCGGTGCGTCGCCGTTTTGACCGTTACCTGGGGGCGCTGCGGGCACACGAAATAGAACACGTGGCGATTGGCCGGCGCTATGCGCGTCGTATTGACGAAGGTATCCGGCGCCTGCCGCAAATGACCTCCTGCGCAGCCTTGAGCCGTGCTGCCAATACTTTGGGGGAAAAGCTGCTGCAAGAAGCAGTGGCAGCCGAGCGGGAGATGGATCGCCAGACTGCCCACGGCGCCCGACAGGGCGCCACTTTGCAGGAGGATTGAACAGTCGGCTTAGTCCTCCAGCAGTACCGTGCTGTCGCAGCCAACCCGCACGGTCCCCCAGTGCCGATTGTCGATCATGATTGGCAGGTTGATTTCCGACAGAATTTCACCGGTATCGCGGGCGTAAGTTTGTACCAACAAGGGGGCGGTGTTGTGCGCGCCGCGCTGGCCGGTGGGGTCGCTCCATATGCGGCGGGTGCGGTTGCCGAGCAGATCAGTCTGGTAATCGCCGGTCAGCGGTCTGGAAAACTTCAGGTTGTGGATGGCGCCGTAGCCTTTGGTGTCGATGATGAGGGCAAAAATACCGCCCTTCAGCTTGCTCAGCGTGTCTTCAAGTAGGGGCTGCAGCTGGCGTTCAAACGCTGCGCAGTAACTGACGTCGTATTTCTGCGGATTGGTGCGTGCCAGTGGCTGGTAATTCTGGTCCCAGATATTGACGCCTTCGGCGGCGAGCGCGGTCAGTCGTTCCTGAATCCGGTCGCGGAAAAGGCGGGCCTGGTCGACGTTGAAGTCGAATGCCCCTCGCCCGATCTTGAAACGCGACACCAGCTCCTGCACGCTTTCCGCAGCCTGGCTGAGCATTTCCGAGGTTTTGCTCGAATCTTCCATGCTGGCGGCGACATTGCCGGAAAGCGTCTGCACCTGATGCACTGAATCATGCACCTGACCGTTGGTGGCTGTCAGTTCCTCCATGGCGCTGGCGATCTGGTTCAGCTGATCACCGGTGCGCTCGAAATTGCCCACCATGTTCTGGAATTCAGCAGCGGAATGTTCGACAACCTGCCGTGCTTGCATGATGTCTGCGTTGATGGCTTCGTTTTCCTGCTGGGTTTCCAGCACCAAATCAGTCATTCCAGCGATATTGCTGGTGATTTCCTGCGTGGCGACATCGACCCGTTCGGCCAGTTTGCGCACTTCGTCGGCGACCACGGCAAAACCGCGCCCCATTTCGCCAGCGCGGGCGGCCTCGATGGCTGCGTTCAGAGCCAGCAGGTTGGTCTGATTGGCAATATCCTTGATCAGGCTGGCGATCTGGCGAATGCTGTCGGAACGCTCGGCCAGCATGCCGACCGTATCGTTGAAGGCGGCCAGTTTGTTGCTGACGTTTTGTACCTTGCTGACGAAATCGTGCATTTCCAGCAGCGAATTGCGTGCTGTACTCAGGTTGCGCTCGGTATCGTTGGAGATCATGGCGGCCGATGCGGACACCTCCTGGATGGCCTGGATGGCCTCGCCACTGGCGGAAAATACTGCTCTTGCCAGCTCGCCTTGCTCGTCGGCGCTGCGTGCCGTCACTGTCACGGCACGGCGCACCACGACGGCTTCCCGGGCGATGTCCACACTGGCGCGGCGGACTTCGCTGATGATTTCGCGCATCTTGTCGGCAAAGCGGTTGTATGCCTCGGCCAGGGTGCGCAGTTCATCATGGGTCATGGTGGGAAGATCGCGTGAAAAATCGCCTTCGCCGCGCCCGATTTCGTCGAAAATCTGCGCAATCATGCGTACCGGCCGCAAGATCAGAAAACGGATGTAGAGAATCTGCATCACGTTCCAGCACAAAGCCACCACTGTGAGGCCGATCATCAGTGTCAGGGTGGTATCCAGTCCTTGCGAAACCCGTAATAACGCATCCTGACCGATGCTGGATTGCGCCAGCTCCGCCATGATGGCTTGCTTTTCGCGGAAGTAGACCACCAGATAGCCAAGATCAATGACGAAAAGAACCAGAAAACTCATCAACTTCTTGGTCAATGAGTTCCAGAAAGTGCGCTCATTCCAATCGTAAAGACGCCAGAATAATTTCATTGGAATCACCCGGAATTTTTAAAAGTATCGAATTCAATACCGGTTTGCTAGTAACCGTCAAGCGGATGAAACAAATTCGCAATAAAGCGCCGATCCGGGGTATGCCGCAGTGCGTTTCACAGGCGTGGATTAAATCCCGCATTGTGAAACACATTGCTTAATACAATGAAAAATATGGAAAAATTTTTGTCTTGTGTCTTATATAAGACTCTTGCTGCTCTGCAAAAAACGCTCTATACTTTGCCCATGCTGTCGGACAAAAAAACCGACGGTTTTTTGAGAAATACCACCCTGACTACGAAGGAAGACACATGAGCACTCGCGAACAGCAAATCGCCGCCCTGGAAAAAGACTGGGCTGAAAACCCCCGTTGGAAGCTCGTCAAGCGCGGCTACTCCGCTGCTGACGTGGTTCGTCTGCGCGGCTCCCTGCAGCCGGAATACACCCTGGCCCAGCGCGGCGCCAAGGTCCTCTGGGAAAAGGTCAACGGCGGTGCCAAGAAGGGTTATGTGAACGCCTTCGGCGCCATCACCGCTGGTCAAGCCATGCAACAGGCCAAGGCTGGCCTGGAAGCCGTGTATCTCTCCGGCTGGCAGGTTGCTGCCGACGGCAACACCTCGGAAACCATGTACCCGGACCAGTCGCTGTACGCCTACGACTCCGTCCCGACGATGGTTCGCCGCATCAACAACACCTTCAAGCGCGCTGACGAAATCCAGTGGTCGCGTGGCATCAATCCGGGCGACGAAGGCTTCATCGACTACTTCCTGCCGATCGTTGCCGACGCAGAAGCCGGTTTCGGCGGCGTGCTGAACGCCTTCGAACTGATGAAGAACATGATCGCCGCCGGCGCCGCCGGTGTGCACTTCGAAGACCAGCTGGCTGCCGCCAAGAAGTGCGGCCACATGGGTGGCAAGGTGCTCGTCCCGACCCGCGAAGCCGTCGAGAAGCTGATCTCCGCTCGTTTCGCTGCTGACGTCATGGGCGTTCCGACGCTGATCCTGGCTCGTACCGATGCTGAAGCCGCCAACCTGATCACCTCCGACTACGACGACAACGACAAGCCCTTCCTCACCGGTGAGCGCACCCAGGAAGGCTTCTACCGCGTCAAGAACGGTCTGGAGCAATCGATCTCCCGCGGCGTGGCCTACGCCCCGTACGCCGACCTCGTCTGGTGCGAAACCGGCGTGCCCGATATCGGCTTCGCCCGCGAATTCGCCCAGGCCGTGCAGGCCGCCTGCCCAGGCAAGCTACTGTCGTACAACTGCTCGCCGTCTTTCAACTGGAAGAAGAACCTCAACGACAGCCAGATCGCCTCCTTCCAGGAAGAACTGTCGGCGCTGGGCTACAAGTACCAGTTCATCACCCTGGCCGGTATCCACGTCAATTGGTACAACACCTTCAAGTTCGCCCACGCCTATGCTCGCGGCGAAGGCATGAAGCACTACGTTGAAATGGTTCAGGAACCGGAATTCGCCGCTCGCGAACAGGGCTACACCTTCGTGTCGCACCAGCAGGAAGTCGGTACCGGTTACTTTGACGAAGTCACCACCGTCATCCAGGGCGGTTCCTCCTCCGTGAAGGCCCTGACCGGCTCGACCGAAGAAGAGCAGTTCCACTAAGCAACCGCTTACGATTGCCGCGACATCCTGCGGCATCCAGAAGGCCGATCCTCAAAAGGGATCGGCTTTTTTCGTTCCTGATCCATCGCCCCCATGAGTACAATGTACTAATCACAAAGACATGAGCACCCATGGACACAGCACAAGAGAAAAAGCATAAGAGCAAGCCCAGCTTGAGGGTGTGGGTAACAGCATCCTCGATCTTCGGGCTTGGATCGCTCAACGTCGCGACACTCATGCATGACGGAGCCCACCAATTTGCCTATAACGGCATCCAGAACATTCTCGGCGTCGCTGATACGCTGCTCATGCGAGTAGGTGCTGAGGCAGTCTCACATAAGCTGCTTGCACAGAGCCCTACCTCAAAACAAGAAGTCCATATCAAGCAGGCGACAGCCGGGATTCGTACTGAACTCGACAATGAACGATCAGTGCATAGAACGCTACAAAGCACGCATCGCACTGAGATTGAGCGGCACAATGCTTTGGCAGCCAAACACCGTGATCTTGATAGCCGACATCAGGCGGTACTGAAGAGCTATGGTGACTTGGAGGCTCGCCACGCAAGAGTCAGTTCCGAACATGCGGCACTCACCAAGCAACAGACCCAGCAAGCAGCAGTTGCAAAGCGCGTGTCTGAACGAATCACTCCGCGCATAACCAACACCGCCAGACGTAGCGCGTCGTCACTCCCTGCAAAAGTTGCCCCTATCGTCGGCACAGTAATGGCGGCAGGAATGACGCTGTGGGACATCAAGGATATGTGCGACACACTCCGGGACATGAATGAATTGAAGTCTGCCCACGGACTGCCAGCCACAGATCACTCTGCTGTTTGTGGAATGAAATTACCAGGCCGATAACATCAGCCAAGTTCAGCAAGGAACAGCGCCACCTGTTCAGTCCTAGCTGCGGCATCAAGGTAACTCAGTTTGAGCAGCAACGTAGCCACTTGATCATCATCGCAATACAGGTAGGCAACAGGCACTCGAAGCGAATCAGCGATAAGTCTCACGGTTGGCAAGGGCGGCTCATGAACACCAAGCTCATAACGACTGATCCGCGCTCTGGCGCTTGATTCGTCAATTCCAATCGCAACGCCCACCCGCTCCTGAGACCAGCCCAAAGCCTCGCGTACTTGACGCATCCGACGTCCGACGACGCTCGGTGAACATTGGGTGGCAGTTGGGCGAGACATGTTGCGAGTCTCGTGACAAAATGCCGCTGTGTTGTCACGTTTTTCGTTACAATTAACCTTACAAGAAGGTTAGATAGTCCAAGAGCGTAACAAAAAAATATAATAAATAACCAAATGAAAAACTGGATTCTCCCCGCGATCATAGCAATTACACTAGCCGCAACAATCGCGACAGCATATTACATAATCCGCAAGATAAAACAAGACAAGATTGACAACCACAACACCACCGCAACAAAACTAAAGTTAATAGCAATCCTAATAATGTACCTAGTATCGGTAACTTCGACATGGGTGGAGGTTCGGCTATTTAAAGATATTGACGGATTTGATCCATCGATATTCCCAATCATCGCGATGAGTGTCAGCATCATAATTTTTTACGTTTTAAAAAAAGAGATCGGGAGAAAGGCACTAATCATCTCTGGGGCAGCATCGATATTAATCAGTTTACTCTTGCTTCTTGCATTGGCCAACTTGCCACTGCTATCGAATGGGCCTGGAGTATTTATATTCGCAATTGCATCTGCCTTGCAAATGTATGTAGCCGTAAAATACAGGCCCAAAAATCCCCAGCCATTTGAAATTAGGATAACGATATGATTCCGGCAGCAGTCCCCCTCGCAGCGTTCGCCACATCATCGATTGTCAGCAGCATAGTTACATTATATGGAGTTGCAACTGATGTTAACGACTGGATGAACAAACATATTCTGTCGATGCAAGAAAGTGAAAACATCACAGTATCACGCACCGGCAAAGTGTTAGAGGGAGCAAAGTTTGGATTTGGCTTGGGATACGCCGCACCCATCATAGCAATCGCTACTGGCCAAATGCTACTTGGAAACCCTCTGTCAGTGATAACGACAGTTGCCACAGCTGCAACCATATCGAATCCGATTGCAATGACGTGCGCATCAATCGGGGCAATATACTATGGCTGGAATGCACTTAATGATTCCGAACGCAATGACATACTCGACAAACTGAGCCGAGGCCTAGAAATTGGCATTGAACTCATTAAGTCAATAATCCAGTACATTCTAAACGGCATTGCCTCTGTTGTAACTTCAAATAACGTAAAGCTTCTGAAGGAATACATAGAGAAAGAAGCTGCAGTGTTTGGCAGAACACTGTACGACATCACTCGCAGCGCCACAGATAAAGTGATAGCCACTCTAAATCATACGGTCACTACAGCAAATTCCGTCATTGAAGCGTCAGTCGAAGCAGCCTCAGTTGCGGGAAACACACTAAAAAGTTACGGTAGCCAATGTATAGAAACCGTCAAAACAGCACTGCCAAGTAGCTTGAATAACAGCGATAAAAATAACCAGAAAGATAAAAACAGCAGAAATCAATAAACAACGCATTCATACTTTGAGGAAGCAACATGCCATCGAGACACCACAAAATCACAAAGACAAAAGCAAAAGCTGCACTTTTAACAGTGGCATTAACACTCCTAGGGGGCTGCGCGAACGGCTTTAGTGACTTTTACACACAGAATGTGAACAGCATCGAGGCCGAAAGAGAACTAATACTTTTAAAAGCAGGCGAAATGCCAATAATTTATGAGAGTGACAACCCAGACCGCGACATCGACATATTAAAATCAAAAAATCACGTACTAATTGGGCACTCGCTATTTAACGGAAAAATTCACTCAAAAGACCTACTTATACAGCAGGCAACAAAAGTTAAGGCTACGCACGTAGTTTACACTTCAAAATACACGAATAGCCAGATCACTAGCTCTCCGCTGATACTACCTAATGGATTTGGTGGATTTTCGTCGACTACAATGATAGGCCAACAGTTACGCTTCGACCAATTAGCAGCATTTATGGCAAAGTCAAAAACAAAACCTAGATTTGGCATTGGCCCGGAAGATTTAAATCCAGAAACAAGGAAAAATCTAGGGACAAATAAAGGAGTACTGGTGATGATCGTATTCGATGACACGCCAGCATTCAACGCTAACTTATTCAAGGGCGACGTTATAACCCATGTCAATAACAGAGAGGTATTGAATACGGAGCACCTAGGAAGGGTACTCAATGCAATTCCAGAAGATACGAAAACTGTTGATCTATCAATCCTAAGAGATGGAAAGACAATCGACCTTGTATTAAATCTAAAATAAGGACCACACCAGACCGATAGTTCATCTGCAAACATTTTCGGCGAAAATCATTACTCTTAGCAATAGATCACTGAAAAACAAGCCCCCGACAGGAATACCTCTCGGGGGTTTTTCTTTATGGAGTCCATCGCGAATACACCCCCTCCTGCACACACCTGCCTCATATGCTTAAACACTGGAGAGTCAAATGCTCGTCATCACTGACCAAACCCAAACTACCGCAATCAGTAACCTGCCCCTGAGGCAACTCATTGAACAACGAATTAATGAACGGAATGAATACTGCTCAGGGGACCCCGATGAACTCGGTCCCATCATCGTCATCGAGCCTATCGATACCGTGCGCGATCTTGAGGCAGTCACGGGCTTTTCAATCATCGAAGGGCTATTCGACGATTCCCGCTTTGGTGACGAGAATTTCGCCCCCTCGTTCGAGTTCGCAGAATCCCATGGGGATCACCTGTTCGAACTGGTCTATATCGTCAGCGATGGCGGATATGGCTACGACATCTTCATCCAGAACACCCCCGGCATTGATCCCGTTCTACTTGCATTTTGTCAGGCCTATGCCACACAAAACCCAGATCAACTGTAAACCACCACCACCACCCTGCACTTCTCAATCCAAGCCGCCCTGGCCATCACGGTCTCGGCGGCATTAGTCATTTATGGAGGACAACAATATGCAAAACCCGAACATTTCCGTTGCCCAGCAAATGGGCTTGGTCCCGATGCCTAAGCCGATGAAGAACCGGCAAGAGGTCTGCTGGCTACTTTCACAGCACCGGAAATGTGGCTAAGACTTCGACACCGATCAAACCCCATCCTACCAATCAACCGCCCCCGACAGGTTTCAGCCTCTCGGGGGTTTCCTTTTTTGGAGTCCTGTATGTCACATAGCAGTAATAAGCAACACCCCCTCGTCGCTGAGATGGTGGCCAGCCTGGATGAAACGCAACGCGAAGCATACGAAGAACGCGCCGCAATTCTGGAATTCGATGCCGGTGTCGATCGACACCTGGCTGAAGCATGGGCGCTGCTGGAAGTCATCAAAAAATACAGATGGAACGAATCGAATCAACTTTGAAAAGGCGCTCTTCCTGCCACCTTATATGAAGGACTACTTCATGAAGCACTATCAACCAACACAGAGGATTCAGCATGCAAGATCAGCAAACCACTCTCGCCACCGAAATAAGCATCGTCAAGGTGGATACCTGCCCAAGCCTGTCCGGAAGGTCACAACTGAGCTACCAGATTGCCAAGGGCACCTCAGGCGATATCCACTTTCGCATCACACAGAACACGGGCAGCGGTCAGTTCAACGCTGACTGGATTTCGCTGGACGATATCGAAGCCATCATTTCAGCAATACCCCCCGAGAGAGCGCTGTCATCTACGGCGCTGCTGCCGCTATACAGAGGCAAGAGCAGCAATAGCCCAGCCTTCCTCTTCGCCGCGTTGAAAGCTGAAGCTTTGGTGATCTCACAGGATGACAAAGACAAAGGCTATCTGTCTGGGGACATCAAGGCCTTCCGGCAGTCAGCTATCTCGATGAACACGCAGCAAGCATCACCCCCGGATCAAGACCAGGCAACGAGCCATAAAGCCACGCCGCGTAAAACCAAGAGAGCAAATTGATCACTGGCATGACTGCCGCCATGGTCACCGCTGCATTGCTCGGGATGTGCTTCAGCACGACAAGATGGCTGGGCATCGCTGCTACATCGGCCCTCGCCTTTGACCGGCCTTGGCTGGCAGCAGTCGTCGGCTTATGCATTGCAGCCTGGATTTACCTCTTCAAGTTTCGTAAGTAACCACACTCAAAGGAGCATCACCATGTACGAATATCATCTGCAATCTGTCATCAGCAAAATGCTGGAACTCGAAACACCTGAACTGTTCATCCCGACAGCTCATTCCATGGCGGTATCTCATTTCGAACAGTGAATATCAGCAAACCGCATTACCGCATCACCTGATCTGCCAGCGGCAGATATCCCATAGCCCCCCCCTCCCACAAGCACAAAATCTGAGCAGTATCAAACCCGCATCCGTTAGCACGGAGGCATCTGCACGCCATTTTTAGCGGCAGGGAGGGGGTTGCACACCATTCTTTCAGGGATTTATATGCACGAAACGAGCGCACACTTCATTAATTCAACCATCGTCCAGGAAGCAGAACGACTGGATGTTGCTGACAAACATTTCGGCATCCGCTTTCCGATCAACGTAGAACCCATGATCTTTCAGTTCGCATCACAGCTTGCGCCTTCATACACCGGTGGATACTGGCACTTCTACACCTTGACTAACGGCGGCTTCTTCATGGCACCAAACATGGACGAAACATTCGACGTCATCGCCGACAATGGGTATTCGGGCAATCTGTCGGCGGAAGCGCTCGGGATCACGGCATGCCTGTACGCATTCAGCAACCTGTCCTTTGGCGAAGGCGTGTTCGCTGAAACGTGTGCAGAGCACTACCACCAGTTACTTGACTTCGCCATGATGCACCCCGAGGTTGGAGAAATCCGGGCAGCAATAGACTGACCCACCGAACCTGCTCCCACCTGCCCCCCCTGCAGATTAAGGGGTGGTGGGGGGAGGGGTAGCAACGAACGCCGTTCAGAAAAAAATCTGTGCTTAACTACATTGCCAGTTGGTCCATGGCGCAAGACATAGCTACTCTCAAAACGAATTTCATCCACACCGGGCCCTATTGATTTGAGACCATAAACACCATGCATGAAAAATACGAAACGACGTACTTCGCCGACGACAGAACAGTCACGATTGATGAAGCAGTCGCAAAGTTGATCGGCTGGATGCGTACCGAGCGGCGGATTCCACATTTGCAGGTCACCCTCGATGGAATTGATCGAACTCAGTTCGTTCGACTTTATCGACTGCCCGAGCCTTTGATGAAAATCATCCACGACGAACGTGAAACTGCCCGGCTAAAACTTTTCGAAGCTGCAGATGCATGGTTCGCAAGCACAAAGTCGTCTGAATTCTCTGACAAGAAACGCAACGAGCTCTTTGAAATCGTCGCTGCTCGCGAGGCCGACTTCGATTATTGGGACAACATCGGCGAGCAAGCAGCAAAGTACTTCAAAGCCATTGAAGCAAGCTTGGACAGGAAAAACAGCCCGCTCAAAACTGACAGGAGCAACCCTGACCTGATAGTCACGGCAAGCCTGCGTGACTGGGCGAAGCGGCAATTCAAAATCGATATCGACGAACAGGACCCGGCGAAGGTAGCCAAGCCAAGGAACAAAGGCCAACTCGTTTGCCGTGTCATCCTGAAAACAATCACTGAACTCGGCTATGAACCTACGGAGCTCCCCAAGACTCACACCAGCAACAGAGGGGGAATTAAAGCCGAAGTCCGCAAACAGCTTGTGACTCCAGGTTCTCAGCTATTCCAGCACCCAGAGCGCTCGACAGAACACCAGAAGCGATACGAAACCAAGCTCTTCAACAGACAATGGGAAAATCTTCTGAAAGCCAAAAAGATCGGCTATACCCTCTGACCCAAAAATTGTGCACTAGGGGATAGTTGAAGGGGGACACCCACTCAGGCCGAAACTCCTCATCGCCGTAACCAATCAAGGAGAAACGACGATGAGTAGCAAGCTAGCCACTTCTTTCAACCCAGCCCAGTTGAAGCCCCCCCTTAAGCCAAACATCGAGGGCACCCACCTTCGAGAAACCACGAGCATTGCGACCACAGAAGTAGCGAACGATCAGCCGTTCGTTCGCTCTAACGCGAAAAATGACGTCACCCTCCAGGAGCCGCAACGGGTTGAATACGTCACTGAACTCGATCGGCATCCAGCACTTGATCCTGCTCGCTTCCCCAATCGTCCCCATGGCCAGCACGCACCACCGACCACAGCTAGCAACGTCGCCTACATACTCAAAGAGCATGGCATTTCCATACGTTACAACGTCATAAAAAAACAGCCTGAGATTCTTTGGGAGGGGCAACGGGGCGTATCCGAAAATCTGTCCTCTACCGCACTGAATGTGGTCATGAGTCTGATGCTCAAGAACCATATGTCCCCCACTCAGGTGCCAGCGATGCTTGAGGTGATTGCCAATCAAAACCCATACAGCCCGGCAGCAGATTGGATCAACAGTAGGCAGTGGGATGGCATAGATCGCCTCCAGGATTTCTGCGGCACGCTAACCGAGAGGTCTGACTTCTCTGCCGAGCTGAAAAAGACGTTGATTCACCGTTGGCTGATCAGCGCCGTGGCCGCCGTCCTAATGGAAAATGGCTTTCGCTGTCGCGGCATTCTGACGCTACAAGGGCCACAATCGATCGGCAAGACGAGTTGGATTCGGAAACTGATCGATGTCCCTGAACTGCAAAAAGATTTAATCCGAATTGACCATCATCTTGACGCGGGCAACAAGGACTCAAAACTTACCGCGATCAGCCACTGGATCGTTGAGATAGGAGAACTCGACAGCAGCCTGAAAAAGGACGTCGCCCGCCTGAAAGGCTTCATCACCAGCGACCGGGATAAAATTCGGCGCCCCTACGCTCGCGGTGATTCCGAGTATCCACGCAGGACTGTCTTCTGTGCATCGGTCAACGATCACGCATTCCTAGTCGATCAAACAGGGAACAGTCGGTTCTGGACGATCCCTGTCACTGCGATCAAATACCAGCACGACGTCGATATGCAGCAACTTTTTGCCCAGGTGGCTGTTGATTACAAAAACGGCGTTCCTTGGTGGCTGACGCAAGAGGAAGAACAGCTACTGGAACATCACAATAAGGACCATCGGACTGTCAGCATCATCCGAGAACGACTTATCGCGGCAATCAATACAGACCCTTTACCTACGCAAAAGGAGACAAAACCCTACACCGCCGGTCAGGCACTTGGGCAGATCGGCTACGAACGACCAAGCAACCAGCAGTGCAAGGAGGCCGCTACAGTCCTGCGCGAGATGTTGGGCGAACCAAAGAAAATCCAAGGCAATTACAAATGGCGCATCCCTTTCAGAGAGTTCAACAGCTTTGGTTCGAGCTGGTACCAGCCAGCACCAGATCCTGATGACCTCTACTGAGCCCTGTTACTTCGAAATCTGCCACCACCTCCTCCACCAGCAAAAAAAAGGGGGGGGGAGGGGGTAGCACCTGCACTGAAAGCAAGTGGAGTAAATTATGCACCACAAGAACGCAGTACCTCTGCCGCCTGATCAGCACATCAACAATGAACCTAAAGACATTTCAGCGGAATCCGCTCAATTTTTCGAGGAATTACACAACATACTCGTTGCGCGAATAGCTTCTCTTGAACCCAATCGACCAACCCCCTACACCGCCAAGGAATTATGCGGAGAAGAAGTCTGGGAAATTTTCAAAAACGCTGGTGATCATCTGCCCAACAAGATCGGACAAACGATCTCACACTGGACCGACACAAAGCGCCTTCCTATAAGGAAGAGCCCTACAAAAAATAGTGCAAACGCTTTGCAATATTGGATTGTCTTGTAAAGCTCAGATGTAGAAGTCCGGAAATGGGAAACAAATTTCTCACTGGGTGTGAGAAATCCATCCCATTTCCTCCTTGCGGCGCCGCTGCCCCCCTCCCCCCACCTGCACCTGCGCCCACTCAAGCGCTGTGCCACCTGCACCCCGACGCGTCACGCCATCACCTGCCCCATCGGCACCGCCCAATCGCTCCACCTGCGCCCAAGACGCTAGCACCCTGCGCCCCGTCGTCGCCGCCCCCGAACACACCCCCACCCCCTCATCTGTATCCAGCATCACCCGGCGTCGATCCTTCATTTCATCGATCACTAACATCGCAGCCGGTTAGCAAATCGCAGCAGCGGCCTTGGGTTTGCTGCCCAAAATTCTGTTTTGAACTTGCACAGAAGTATTACAGACGCGCACAAACGGCAGCGCCCCGACGAGGCATCCTGAAATCTGTGATGCAAAGCCGACCCGATCTCATATGTGTGGCTCGCGCAAGCTCCCAAGGAGCCCTCTAGCGATGCATATCCAATATCGCAGCGGCTCTGTAGATGCCAAACGCCCGTTCCTTTGTCGAGTATCGGGCGTGTGCCCCACATTTATCAGGCCACGAACAATCTCCGCCATCTCCCTGGCAACGGGAGAACGGCATACCCCCTTTGAATTTCCCATGCCCATGCGATCGCGCCAGCATCCATTGGGATTTCACATTGCAATATGAAAGGAAGTGATCATGCCTATCGTCAGCATGGACCAAGCTTTCGTCAGGTCTGCGCAGTGTCCCGACGCCAAAAGCAAGATTGACTACTACGACCAAGCGATCACCGGCTTCATGCTGGAGGTTCGACATACGGGTGGCAAAACCTATTACCTGCGGTATCGGGATGACCGTGGAAAATTGCGCCAGCACAAGATCGGTGACGCGAAAAGTCTGACCTACGACAAAGCTCGGCAAGTCGCTCAACGACTTCGTTCTCGTGTTGTATTGGGTGAAAACCCTGCCGAAGATCGAAAGGTATTGCGCACCATTCCGACGTTGCTAGAGGTCGTTGAGCAGCGATACATCCCGAACATTCAGCAGCATCGGCGCAACTACAGTTCCACCCTCAGTTTCCTCCACAAGCATCTGCTGCCAGCTTTGGGGCATTTGCACTTGGACGAGATCACCCCGGAGAAAATTTCTGAGGTGCATGTTGCCTTGCGTGACAGTGGCTATGCGCTGGCTACTGCCAATCGCTTGCCAATCTTCATGAAGACAATCTACAACCTGTGTCGCCGCCAGAAGGTGCCGGGTGCTACCCCGAATCCAGCCAACGAGGTGCAATTGTTTCAGGTCAACAATGCTCGGGAACGGTATCTGACGCCCGAGGAAATTCAGCGACTCAGGGAAGCGTTGGAACTGAGCGAGAACCCCCAACTGCGATACATCGTGCCCTTGCTGTTGCTGCTCGGCTGCCGCAAGCGCGAATTGCTCGATGCTCGGTGGGAATATGTCGATCTGGAACGCCGACTTTTGTACGTACCGCTGTCCAAATCTGGAAAGCCACGGAACATTCCTCTATCGCTACAGGCGGTGGAAATGTTCAAGCAGCTTCCACGATGGAGGGGCTGCCCTTTCGTCATTCCCAATCCCAAAACCCTGAAACCCTATGTCTCCCTGTATGAGCCTTGGCATGTTGCTCGCAAACGCGCGGGGCTTGAAGATGTTCGGATACACGATCTGCGACATACCGCCGCCAGCATGCTGGTTCAGGCCAATATCCCCATCTACACGGTCTCGAAGATTCTCGGACACACGCAGTTGAAGACGACAGAGCGGTACTCCCATTTGGCAGACGATTCTTTGCTTGCTGCTGCTGACACTGCCGCCAATGCCATGGCAAACGTTTGGGCCACCTCAAAATCTTCACCGGTGTAGCGTGACCTTGGGCAAAATTCTCCCTTTGTCAGCCTCTTCCCCTCCCCAGCTTTGCAACCCAGTGGGTAGGTGGTGGGTGTCGGCTTGGCACCAACCGAAAAATCCGGAATTCCACTCAGTACCGATGCACCTCTACATACTGTCAGCTCGTTGAAATACTGTGGGTGGCAAGGTAATGGCCGAGAGAAAATCGAACTATTTCGTTGTGCTGCAAGGGTTTCCGCGTTTCTCTCCAAGATTCAACACCTTCAAGTTCGCCCACGCCTATGCTCGCGGCGAAGGCATGAAGCACTACGTTGAAATGGTTCAGGAACCGGAATTCGCCGCTCGCGAACAGGGCTACACCTTCGTGTCGCACCAGCAGGAAGTCGGTACCGGTTACTTTGACGAAGTCACCACCGTCATCCAGGGCGGTTCCTCCTCCGTGAAGGCCCTGACCGGCTCGACCGAAGAAGAGCAGTTCCACTAAGATGCTTTAAGCGTACCGCACGGCAGTGTGGCAACAAGGACCGCCCCGATTGGGGCGGTTTTTTTTATTCGGTGCCGAAGGCCTGAGGTGCAGATAAAAAACCGGCCCTCGCAAGGGCCGGCTGTCTGTGACGCGAGAGTACGGCTTAGGATTTGACCGGGATCTTGCCGATTTTGATCTGCCATTCCTGCGGACCGGTTTCATGCACACTGGTGCCGGCCGAATCGACAGCGACGGTGACCGGCATATCCTGGACGTCGAACTCGTAGATGGCTTCCATGCCAAGGTCGGCGAAACCGACGACCTTGGCCGTCTTGATCGCCTTGGCGACCAGGTAGGCAGCGCCGCCGACAGCCATCAGGTAGGCCGACTTGTTGTCCTTGATCGCCTCGATGGCGACCGGACCGCGCTCGGACTTGCCGATCATCGAGATCAGGCCGGTCTGCTCCAGCATCATGCGGGTGAACTTGTCCATGCGCGTGGCGGTGGTCGGGCCGGCCGGCCCGACGACTTCATCGCGTACCGGATCAACCGGGCCGACATAGTAGATGACGCGGTTGGTGAAATCGACCGGCAGTTTCT
The DNA here is from genome assembly GCF_905120355.1 of Azonexus hydrophilus. Lineage (GTDB taxonomy): Bacteria > Pseudomonadota > Gammaproteobacteria > Burkholderiales > Rhodocyclaceae > Azonexus. Next base: position 173,047 of record NZ_CAJHOB010000004.1, read on the forward strand.
CGCCCTTGGCCAACATGTCGGCGATGCGCTTATGCGCTGCATCGCGGCCGGTGAGCAGCTTGCCGTTGAGGAGCAGCTTCTGGCCAGGCTTCCAGGCGGCGACTTCTTCCTTGGTCAGGGTATCGAGGTTGACGCGGGTTGCCGATTTGAGGTCCGGCGTCCAAGTCACTGCCGGCCAGTCTTCCAGCTTCGGCGGTTCAAGCTTGGCCGGGCCGGAGCCGTCGAGGTGGAAATGGCAGTGGCGGGTGGCGGCGCAGTTCGGAATCATCGCCACCGGCAGCGAGGCGGCGTGTGTCGGATAGTCCATGATCTTGACGTCGAGCACGGTGGTCAGGCCGCCAAGGCCCTGGGCGCCGATGCCAAGCGCGTTGACCTTCTCGTAAAGTTCGAGGCGCAGCTGTTCGACGCGTGAAAGTTCCGCGCCCGACTTCTGCTTGGCGATCAGATCCTGGATGTCGACCGGCGCCATCAGCGATTCCTTGGCCAGCAGCATGGCCTTTTCCGGAGTGCCGCCGATGCCGATACCGAGAATGCCCGGTGGACACCAGCCCGCACCCATGGTGGGCACTGTCTTCAGAACCCAGTCGACGATCGAGTCGGACGGGTTCAGTGCGTAAAATTTGGACTTATTCTCCGAGCCGCCGCCCTTGGCCGCGCAGATCACTTCGACGTGGTCGCCTTCAACCAGTTCGAAATGGACCACTGCCGGGGTATTGTCCTTCGAGTTCTTGCGGGCGCCGGCTGGATCGAGCAGAACCGAGGCGCGCAGGGGGTTGTCCGGGTTGGTGTAGGCGCGGCGCACGCCTTCATTGATCATTTCCTGCACGCTCATCGTGGCGTCCGGCCAGGTGACCTGCATGCCCACCTTGATGAAGACGACGCCGATGCCGGTGTCCTGGCAAATCGGGCGATGGCCTTCGGCGGCCATACGTGAATTGGTCAGGATTTGTGCGATGGCATCCTTGGCTGCCGGTGATTCCTCGCGCTCGTAGGCTTCGCCGAGGGCTTTGATGTAATCGAGCGGGTGGTAGTAGCTGATGTACTGGAAGGAATCGGCGATCGACTGGATCAGGTCTTCCTGCTTGATGGCGGTCATAAAGGGTCTCCGTTTTAGTGGTCGTGCTGGTGCTGCAAAATGAGGGTCTGGGTCATGATCTTGTCCACCCAGGCCATGGCTAGTGCCGAGAAGATGAATACGAGATGGATGATCACCTGCCATTGCAGGGTGTGCTCAGGCAGGTTGCCGGCATTGATGAAATTTTTCAGGAGATGGATCGACGAGATGCCGATGATCGCCGTCGATAGCTTGATCTTGAGGACGCCGGCATTGACGTGGTTGAGCCATTCGGGTTGGTCGGGGTGCTCGTCCAGATGCAGGCGTGAGACGAAGGTTTCATAACCGCCGACGATGACCATGATGAGCAGGTTGGCGATCATCACGATGTCGATCAGGCCAAGTACGACGAGCACGACGTCTGCTTCGCTCAGTGGTGTGTCAGCAAAGAAGCCATGTGCAAGATGACCTAGTTCGACCATGAACTGCCAGACGAAGAAAGCCTGGGCAAGGACCAGTCCGAAGTAGAGCGGAGCTTGCAGCCAGCGGCTGGCAAAGAGGAAGGAGGGCAGCAGTTTGGTTGGTTGCATGCGGAGTTGTAGGTGGATGAAATGAATTCTCGGGAAGGATCGTCGCAGGCTATGAAAAATGGGCTGCTACGGGCCGAAAGGGGCGGCAAGTTTAGCATGGGCGGAGCGGGCTGTTTGCAGGTGCTGCAATGCTGCGCCGCAGCGTGATTTCGTAAGGGCTTTGTAAGATTATCATCGTGTAATGAACTCCGTCGCCGGCCTGGGAGGATGTCAGGCTTCTGGTGTATGCGGTTTGGTTATGCTTGTTCATCGCTTATCAATTACAGCCGGGTTCGCCCGGTTCGATTTTTTTTGTTTCAACACACGTGCGAAGTACCGCAGAGGAGAAAAATATGTCGAATGAATCCGTGCAGTTCTACTATCCGTCCGAAGAGATCGTGAAGAACGCAGCGGTTTCCGGGATGGACGCCTACAAGGCGCTGTGCGCGGAAGCGGAAGCCGATTACGAAGGGTACTGGGCCAAGCGCGCCCGTGAGCTGATCAGCTGGAAAGAGCCGTTTACCCAGGTGCTGGACGAATCGAACGCACCGTTCTACAAGTGGTTTGCCGATGGCAAGCTGAACGTTTCCTACAACTGCCTGGATCGTCAGGTCGAGGCCGGCAAGGGCGACAAGGTTGCCATCATTTTCGAAGCCGATAATGGCGATGTCACCAAGGTCACCTACAAGGAACTGCTGGTCAAGGTCTGCAAAATGGCCAACCTGCTCAAGAGCAAGGGGGTCAAGAAAGGCGACCGCGTCGTCATCTACCTGCCGATGACGGTGGAAGGCATTGTTGCGATGCAGGCCTGCGCTCGTATCGGCGCGACGCACTCGGTGGTGTTTGGTGGTTTCTCGTCGCAATCCCTGCGCGACCGTATTAACGACGCTGGTGCTGTCATGCTGATTACTGCCGACGGCCAGTTCCGTGGCGGCAAGTCCATCCCGCTCAAGCCCATCGCAGACGAAGCCTTCGCGCTGGGGGGATGCGAGTCGGCCAAGAACGTCATCGTCTTCAAACGTACCGGCGCAGAAATCAACATGGTGGCCGGGCGTGATTCGTGGCTGCACGAAGGGCTGGAAGGCCAACCGGAAACCTGCGATCCGGAATGGGTTGAGGCCGAGCATCCGCTGTTCCTGCTCTACACCTCCGGTTCCACCGGCAAGCCGAAGGGGGTGCAACACTCCACCGGCGGTTATCTGCTGCACGCCATCATGACGATGAAGTACACCTTCGATATCAAGGACAGCGACACCTTCTGGTGTACCGCCGATATCGGCTGGGTGACCGGTCACACCTACATCACCTATGGCCCGCTGGCCTGCGGTGCGACCGAAATCGTCTTTGAAGGCGTACCGACCTATCCCAACGCCGGGCGCTTCTGGAAAATGGTGCAGGACCACAAGGCCACCATCTTCTACACCGCGCCAACGGCCATCCGTTCGCTGATCAAGGCTTCCGAAGCCGATGCCGCCGTGCATCCGAAGAGCTTCAACCTGTCTTCCCTGCGCATCCTCGGTTCGGTGGGCGAGCCGATCAATCCGGCGGCATGGACCTGGTACTACGAAAACGTCGGCGGATCGCGTTGCCCCATCGTCGATACCTTCTGGCAAACCGAAACCGGTGGCCACATGATCACCCCGCTGCCGGGGGCCACGCCGATGGTGCCGGGTTCCTGCACCCTGCCGTTCCCGGGTATCCAGTTCGCCGTGGTCGATGAGACCGGTGCCGAACTGCCGTGGGGTCAGGGCGGTATCCTGGTGTGCAAGAAGCCGTGGCCGTCGATGATCCGTACCATCTGGAACGACGACGAGCGCTTCGTGAAGTCCTACTTCCCGGCCGATTTCCAGGGCAAGCTCTATCTGGCAGGTGACGGCGCCATCCGTGACAAGGATACCGGCTACTTCACCATCACCGGCCGTATCGACGACGTGCTGAACGTTTCCGGTCACCGCATGGGCACCATGGAAATCGAATCGGCGCTGGTTGCTAACCCGCTCGTTGCCGAAGCTGCCGTCGTTGGTCGCCCGGACGACCTGACCGGTGAAGCCATTGTCGCCTTCGTCGTGCTCAAGGGCCAGCGCCCGACCGATCCGGAAGCGACCAAGAAATTGGTCAAGGAATTGCAGGATTGGGTGGGCAAGGAGATCGGGCCGATCGCCAAGCCGAAGGACATCCGCTTCGGTGACAACCTGCCGAAGACCCGTTCCGGCAAGATCATGCGCCGTCTGTTGCGTGGCCTGGCCAAGGGTGAAGAGCTGACGCAGGACACCTCGACGCTGGAAAATCCGGCCATCCTGGAGCAACTGCGCGGCTAAGCATAACCAGGGCGAGAGGAGACGAGGAACCGCCGATGTAGCGGTTCCATGTGGTCTGACGGACTGCAAGCCCAAATGGCTGGTGCGCTTGGCGTACCAGCCATTTTTTTCAGGAGGAGTGTGATGCGACGCACCAGCCTGACACGCCAGCGCCTGACGGCACTGAGCCTGTTTGCTGCCACGCTGCTGACTTATCCGCTGCTGGGCCTGGCGCAGGGCTCACTGGCCGGCTGGCCGGTGGTGGTTGTGTACCTGTTCGGGGTCTGGGCCGGGGTCATTGTTCTGGCGGCGTTGATCGCTGAAAGCCGGGGGCGCTGATGCTTTCCGGCTGGCTGGTGACTTTCCTGGCAGTGCTCTACCTGGGGACTTTGTTTGCCATCGCGCGCTACGGTGATGCGCGGGCGGATGCTGGCCGGTCGATCATTTCAGCCAATGTGTATGCCTTGTCGCTGGCCGTCTTCTGCACCTCCTGGACCTTTTTTGGCAGTGTCGGCCGGGCCACCTCGGGCGGGCTGTCCTTCCTGACCATCTATCTCGGCCCGACCCTGATGCTTCTGTGTGTTGGCGTTCTGGTCAAGATGCTGCGCATCGCCAAGGCGCAGCGCATCACCAGCATTGCCGATTTCATCGCTGCCCGCTATGGCAAGAGTGCCTTGTTGGCCGGCCTGGTGACGGTGATCGCGGTCATCGGTGTGGTGCCCTACATCGCCTTGCAGTTGAAAGCGGTGGCGGCCAGTCTCGAAGTTCTGGTCGATCAGCCTGGTCAGGGGGTGCGTCTGGCGGGCATCGATTCCACCTTGCTGGTCGCCGCAGTGCTTGCTGCCTTCACCATCCTGTTTGGTACCCGGCACCTTGATGCCACCGAGCGTCACGAAGGCATGGTGGCTGCGGTGGCTTTCGAGTCGTTGGTCAAACTGCTGGCTTTCCTGGCGGTGGGCCTGTTTGTGACCTACGGCATGTACGACGGTTTTAGCGATATTTTCACGCGGGCGGCAGCTCACCCGCAGTTGCGCTCGCTGCTGGCGCCTGATACGCCGCAAGCCAGTACCTGGGTGGCGATGATCGTGCTGTCGGCATTTGCCATCATTTTTCTGCCGCGCCAGTTTCAGGTGCTGGTGGTGGAAAATGTGGATGAATCGCACCTGAAACGGGCGCTCTGGCTGTTTCCGCTGTATCTGCTGCTGATCAATATTTTCGTGCTGCCGGTGGCGCTGGGGGGACTGCTGCATTTTGGCAGCGCGGTGAATCCTGATGTCTTCGTGCTGACCCTGCCGCTGGCTGAAAATGCGAAGGCGCTGGCGTTGTTCGTATTCATCGGCGGTCTGTCAGCAGCCACCGGTATGGTGATTGTCGAAACCATCGCGCTATCCACCATGATCTGCAATGACCTGGTGATGCCTATCCTGCTGCGTTCTCATTGGCTGCAACACGAGCGGCATCCGGATCTCTCCGGCGTGCTGATCGGCATTCGGCGCCTGGCCATCGTGCTGGTTCTGCTGCTGGGTTATGTCTATTTCAAGGCGGCAGGCGAGGCGCATGCGCTGGTCGGGATCGGTCTGATTTCCTTCGCGGCGGTGGCGCAATTTGCGCCGGCCTTGTTTGGCGGCATGTACTGGAAGCAGGGGACGCGCGCCGGCGCCCTGGCCGGCTTGCTGGCAGGATTCTCGGTCTGGCTATATACATTGCTCCTGCCGGCCTTCGCCAAATCCGGCTGGATTGACGATCATTTTCTGACCGCTGGCCTGTTTGGCTTCGAGCTGTTGCGGGCGCAGGCCATGCTCGGTTTGACCGGCCTTGATGAGATTTCGCACTGCCTGTGGTGGAGTTTGCTGGCGAACGGTCTGGCCTATGTGCTGGTGTCGCTGCTGACCCGGGCCGATGCCATGGAAGCGCGGCAGGCCGAAGCCTTTGTCGATGTGTTCCGCCACAGCTGGCAGCTGCCGGATAGCCGCCCCTGGCGAGGGAATGCTTCACTCTCCGAAGTGGCCAGGTTGCTGGAGCGATTTCTCGGACCGCAACGCGCCAGTGCGCAGTTGCGCCTGTATGCGCAGAGTCGTGGTGTATCCGATTGGCTTGATCTGCCGGCGGATGCGCAGTGTGTTGCCTTTGCCGAAAATGAACTGGCGGGCGCCATCGGCTCGGCCAGCGCACGCGCCATGGTGGCGAGCGTGGTGCGGGAGGAGGATCTGGGGCTGGAGGAGGTGTTCGAGATTCTTGATGAAGCCAGCCAGATTCGTGCCTACAGCCGTGAACTGGAGGACAAGCAGCGGGCGCTGGAAGCGGCAACCAGCGACTTGCGTGCTGCGAATGAACGCCTGCGCGAGTTGGATCGGATGAAAGACGATTTCATCTCCACCGTGACGCACGAATTACGCACACCACTGACTTCCATCCGCGCCCTGTCGGAAATGCTGCACGAAGATCCGGAACTGGAACCGGCTCAGCGTACCCGTTTCCTGGCCATCATCGTCAGCGAAACCGAACGTCTGACCCGGCTCATCAACCAGGTGCTGGACATGGCCAAACTCGAATCGGGACGGGCGGAGTGGGTGACTGGGGTGGTGCAGGTGGATGCCGTCGTTGCTGAAAGCGTGGCAGCGCTGGAACCCTTGTTCCGCGACAAGGACGTGCGGCTGACACCGGATATTGCTGCCGCTGTGCCGCCGGTGCTGGCTGATCGGGATCGCCTGATGCAGGTGGTGGTGAATCTGTTGTCGAATGCGGTCAAGTTTGTGCCCGCCACGACGGGCGCAGTCAGCGTCAGTGTGAGCGTTGCTGATGGCATGGTGCGGGTCGCGGTGGCAGACAATGGCCCGGGGCTGACAGAGGAAGAGTGCCGCAGCGTTTTCGAGAAATTCCGCCAGGGCGGCAACACCCTGACGAACAAGCCGCAAGGTACCGGTCTGGGCCTGCCGATCAGCCGGCAGATCGTCGAACACTTTGGTGGTAAGCTTTCGGTCGAAAGTGCGCCGGGGGCTGGTGCCACCTTCATTTTCACGATTCCAGCACAGGGATCGGATGCACAACGATAGGAGACTAAAAAAGAATGTCAAAAAAAGTACTGATCGTCGATGACGAACCCAATATCGTCATTTCTCTGGAATTTCTCGTCAAGAAAGAAGGTTTTACGGTTGCCGTGGCTGCCGATGGCGAGGAGGCGCTGGCCAAGGTGGCCGAATTTTCGCCCGATCTGATTCTGCTTGATGTGATGATGCCGAAAAAATCCGGCTTCGAGGTGTGCGAAGCCCTGCGTGCCGACCCTGCGCGCAGTGGCCTGAAAATCATCATGCTCACCGCCAAGGGGCGTGATACGGAAATGGCCAAGGGACTGGCTCTGGGAGCGGATGCCTACATGACCAAGCCATTCTCCACCAAGGATCTGATCGCCCGCATCCGCGAGGTGCTGGCGGCGTGAGGTTTGTACTACGTACGCCGAATCCTTCCCCCTTTTTTTCTTTCCTGCAGAACCCATGAAAGCTAAAGCACGTTTCCTGCTCGCCATTGCCGTGCTCGGTCTGTTGATGACCGGACCTTTCCTGATCACCGTACTGCTGGTCTGGGTCGGGATGGAAGAGATCGAGCACCAGAAATTACTCGATCTCCTGCTGCCGCATCTGCCGGTGGGCATTTCCATGACCCTGTTTGGCTTCGTGGTGGGTGTGGTCGTGTTGCACAAGCTGTTCAAGCAGTATGTGGAGGGTCTGCTCGGCATGGCAGAGCAGTTGCACATGATGCTGGCGGCCAACCGCAACTTCCGCGTCAAGCAGGAGGGGCCGCCCGAAGTCGAGCAACTGGCGAAAGCAGCCAACGATCTGGCGGCGCAGCGCGATGCCTTGCTCGACGATGTGGAGACACGTATCGCCCAGGCCAATGCCTCCATCGAGGAAGAGAAGAACCGGCTAGCGGCGCTCATGTCGGAACTGGCGCAAGCTGTCGTGGTGTGCAATCTCGATGGCCGCATCCTGCTCTACAACAATCGTGCCCGTCTGCAATTCAAGGCCTTGTCGCAGGGTGCAACCCCCTTGTCGCCGGGGCTGACCTCGGTCAGCGGAGGCACCTTGATCGGCCTGGGACGCTCCATTTTCTCCATCCTGGAAAAAAGCCAGGTCGAGCATGCGCGAGAAATCATCCACCAGCGTCTGGCCAAACACCAGAATCCGCTGGCCAATTTTGTCACCACCACGCTGGGTGGGCAGCTGCTGCGCATCCAGATGGTGCCGGTATTTGCTGGCGGCGCCGAGGAAGGCGAGCGGGCGATGACCGGATATGTGCTGACGGTGGACAACATCACCCGCGCCCTGGAAGAGGAAGCGCGCCGCGATCAGGCGCTGCATGCGCTGACCGAGGGCAGTCGGGCGGCGCTGGGCAGCATCCGGGCTGCGGTGGCGAACCTGATCGACTATCCGGACATGGATGCCGAGTTGCGCGAGCGTTTCGTCAAGGTGGTCGATGACGAGGCGGCGCAGATGAGCCGGCGCCTGGATGAGACCATGAGCGAGTTTTCCGATTCGTCGAAAACCCGCTGGCCGCTGGAAGATGTGCTGGCCATCGATATCATCGCGGCGGCCCAGCGGCGTATCGAGAGCAAGCTCGATCTGGTCGCGCGCATCGAGGATGTCGATGAAAGCCTGTGGATCAAGGCGGATAGTTACTCGCTGGTTTTTGCGCTGACCTTCATTGCCGAGCGCCTGCTCGATCATTACCAGATCCGCGATCTGCGTTTCCGAACCAGTTGCGAAGGCAAACTCGTGTATCTCGATGCAATCTGGGTGGGGCAGGCGGTGTCTTCGGAAACCTTCTATTCCTGGGAAATGGAAAACATGCAGGCGCTGGGCGAAACCTCCGCCTTGTCGCTGCGCGATGTGATTGATCGGCATGGTGGCGAAATCTGGTACCAGCGCGAGCGCGCCGCGCATCGCGCCTATTTCCGTTTCGTCCTGCCGCTGTCCACTCCGGGGGTCGAATTGGCCGAGGAACGGCGGGCCACTGGCCGGCCTGAATACTACGATTTCGACTTGTTCAAGTTCGAAGACAAGTCGATCGATCTGGACCGCAAGCTGTCGGAACTGGCCTACACCGTTTTTGATACCGAAACCACCGGCCTGGAGCCGTCCCGGGGCGATGAAATCATCCAGATCGGTGCCGCCCGCATTGTCAATAATCGCCTGCTGCGGCAGGAAACCTTCAATCAACTGGTTGATCCGGAAGGGCCGATTCCGCCGCAGGGTATTCCCATTCATGGCATCAGCGACGACATGGTGCGCGGGCAACCCAATATCGATGTGGTGCTGCCGGCGTTTCATGCCTTCTGTGAAGAAACCGTGCTGATTGCGCATAACGCCGCTTTCGACATGCGCTTTCTGCAATTGAAGGAGGAGCGCACCGGGGTTCGCTTTACGCAGCCGGTGCTGGATACCTTGCTGCTGTCAGCAGTGGTGCATCCGAATCAGGAGTCGCACAAGCTGGATGTGATCCTGGAGCGTCTGGGCATCCAGATCGGTACGCGGCACAACGCACTGGAGGATGCCCTGGCCACCGGCGAAGTCTTCCTCAAGCTGCTGCCGTTGCTGGAGGAGCAGGGCATCGTTACTGTTCGGCAGGCCTTGGAGGCAGCCGAAAAAACTTATTTCGCGCGCGTCAAATATTGAAATGACTACAACCGGGATGCAACCCGGGGCATTCGCCATGACTTGAACAATAAGGGGATTTTCGTGAGTACAGCACAAGAAGCAGGTGGCGTATCCGAGGTGGAAAAAATCGGTGCCATGTTGCAGCAGGACGGACAGCGCCGGGCAGCGGCGAGTGCGGTGGCTTTTCTTTCCCGGCATGCGCCGTTCAACAAGATGGACCCGGAGTCCCTGCAATGGTTTGCGGAAAAAGCGCAGATTGTTTTTTATCCGGCGGGGAACCTGATTGTTGGCGCCGATTCCGGTACGGTCCGTTATTTCTATCTGATCGAATCCGGCAAGGTGCAGGCGCGCCAGGCTGGCGAGGTGGTGGTGACGGAATATTCCATTCTCAGCCATGGCCCGGGCGAGAGCTTTCCGATCGGGGCGGTGACGGCCGGGCGGCCATCGACCAACGACTATACCGCCCTGGAAGATACCTTCTGCTACCAGTTGCCGGCCGAGGATTACCTCACGCTGATGGCGAAAAGCCCGGAATTCAATCTGTTCTGCACACAATACATCGCCAGCCTGCTCGACCAGTCGCGGCGCCAATTGCAGGCGCAGTTTGCGCAGAAAGCCAGCGAACAGCAGACGCTCAATTCACCTCTGGCTGGTATCGGTACCCGCAATCCGCTGGCCGTGTTGCCGGAAACGCCGTTGCGCGATGCCTTTCAGGCCATGTCGCAGGCCAACGTCGGCTCGGTGGTCGTGGTCGATGGCGAACAGAAACCTATGGGGATTTTTACCCGCAGTGATCTGCTCGATCGGGTGGTACTGGCCGAATTGCCATTGACGACGGCCATTCGCGAAGCCATGTCGCCGTCGCCAACGAGTCTGAACGAACATGCCACGGCCTACGATGCCATGCTGGCCATGGCCAAGGAAGGCATCCGCCACGTGCTCATCACCGATCACGCGGGGGCCTTGAGTGGCATCGTCTCGGAGCGCGACCTGTTTGCCTTGCAGCGTGTCGGCCTGCGCCAGATTCGCCAGACCATAGAAGCCGCCCCGGATGTCGATGCCTTGAAAACGGCAGCGGCGGATGTGCGCCAGCTGTCCTTCAACATGCTGGCCCAGGGGATTGGCGCCGAGCAGCTGACCCAGTTCATTTCGGCCCTGAACGACGCGTTGACCCGGCGTGTGCTGCAACTCAACCTGGAGCGCCATGATTTTTCCGGCATCGACTGGTGCTGGCTGGCCTTTGGTTCGGAAGGGCGGGACGAGCAGACTTTCAGTACCGATCAGGATAATGGCATCGTCTTCCAGGTGCCGCCGGGCGAAGATCAGGCCGAGCTGAAAAAACGCCTGCTGGCGTTTGCCCTGGAGGTCAACAAATCGCTCGACCAGATCGGCTTTCCGCTGTGCAAGGGCGACATCATGGCAAGTAACCCGCAGTGGTGCCTGACATTGGATGAATGGCGCAATCAGTTTACCGAGTGGATTCGCGTACCGGAGCCGGTGGCGCTGCTGAACGCCAGCATTTTCTTCGATTTCCGGCCGCTGTATGGCAAGGTGGAACTGGCGGACAGCATGCGTCGCCACCTGTTGCACCAGGCGCAGGCGATGCCGGTGTTCCTGCAGGCGATGGCGCGCAACGCGCTCGATGTGGCACCACCATTGGGCAAGATCCGTGATTTCCTGACCGATCTGGAAGCCGATGCGCCGGGCAAGATCGACCTCAAGAAATACGGTTCGCGCATCTTTGTCGACGTGGCGCGGATTTACGCTCTGGCGGCCGGGGTGCATAGCACCAACACCCTGCAGCGCCTGCGTCTGTCGGCGCAGAAAATGAACATCCGCGGTGACGAGATCAATGCCGTGCTGGATGGCCTGAATTTCATCCAGTTCCTGCGCCTGCAGCATCAGTATCTGAATGGCGAACCGGGGCGGCAGGGCGACAATCTGATTGATCCGGAAAAGCTGAACGAGCTTGACCGCCGCATCCTGAAGGAATCCTTCCGTCAGGCGCGCAAGATACAGTCGCGTCTGAAACTCGATTATCAGGTGAATCACTGACATGTTTGGCATCAAGAAACTTTTCTCTGGTGTGGCAGAGGCGGCGAGTCTGCCGGCGGATGTCAGGGCAGCACTGACCGACTGGCAGGCACGCGTTGTCGACGATCTGGAGTCGACCCACTTTCTGACCCGTTATGTGGTGCTTGATATCGTCACTGACGGTCCCGACCCGGAACGCCATCGGCTGACCGGTCTGGCCGCAACGGAGGTGCACCGTGGCGTAGTGGCGCCGGCACGCAGCATGTATCTCGACTTGTTGGAAGTGGCAGACGAAGAGGATCGTGCCCGGCGCCTGACCGCGTTTCTGCAGTTCATCGGCAAGGCGCCGCTGGTGGTGTTTTATGCCGCCTATGTGGGTGGTTTTTTGCTGCCGGCCCTGCGTCAACACCTGGGGTTGTCGCTACAACCGCGTTGGGTGGACCTGGCCTGGTTGCTGCCAGCACTGTTTGCCGACAAAAGCCACCAGCCGATGCCGCTCGATGACTGGCTGCAGCTCTTCGGCCTCGATCCGGGCGAGGGGCGGCGCAGTCCGAACGAGAACTGCCTGGCACTGGCGCGCCTGTTCCAGATGCTGGTGGTGCGCGCCCATAGCAAGGGGGTCGATACCGTGGCCGCGCTGATCGAGGAATCAAAGGCCAGCAGCCACCTGCGGCGCAGTCACTGAGGCGTGGTGGTGTTGTGCGACTGACCCGGCTGCAACGCTACTACCTCTACTACACCGTCCTGTTCCTTCTGTTTACGGGGTTTTTGGCGGTGCTCGAACGGCACGGCATGCCGCCGCGCTGGATTGGCTATGCCTTTCTGGTGTTTACCGTATCGATGTACGCCACCATCGGCGTGTTCAGCCGTACCTCCGATGTCTCCGAATATTATGTGGCCGGTCGCCGGGTGCCGGCGTTCTTCAACGGCATGGCTACCGGGGCCGACTGGATGAGTGCCGCCTCCTTCATGGGGCTGGCGGGTACCCTGTATTTGCAGGGATTTCAGGGGCTGGCCTACATCGTTGGCTGGACCGGCGGTTTCGTGCTGGTGGCGTTGCTGCTGGCGCCTTATCTGCGGCGTTTCGGACAATTCACGATTCCAGACTTCCTGAGTGCCCGTTATGGTGGTAACGCGGTGCGGCTGATTGCAGTGTTTGCCGCCATTCTGGCTTCCTTCGTTTATGTGGTGGCGCAGATTTACGGCGTGGGGGTGATTACCAGCCGGTTTGTCAGCCTGCAATTTGAAATCGGGGTGTTTGTCGGCTTGGCCGGCGTTCTGGTCTGTTCCTTTCTGGGCGGCATGCGGGCGATTACCTGGACGCAGGTGGCGCAGTATCTGATTCTGATCGTTGCCTATCTGACGCCGGTGGCCATCCTGTCCTACAAGGTGACCGGGGTGCCCGTGCCGCAGGTGGTGTATGGCAGTGTGCTGCAGCAGGTGACGGCGCTGGAGACGGAATTGTTTGTGGCGCCGGCCGAAACCGAGGTGCGTGAACTGTATCGGGAGCGCGCGGCCACCTATGCCGAGAAAATTCAGCATTTGCCCCACTCGTTGCTGGAAGAGCGCGCCTATTACGCGGCCGAGGTCGAGCGCCTGCGTAGCAGCGATGCCCAGATGCGGGAGGTGGTGGCGCTGGAGCGGCAGCGGCGGGAATTGCCGAAAACCTCGGAAGAAGCCCGGCACCATTGGGAGCGGGCGCAGCACGAAGCGCTTGAGCGCAGCCAGCCGCCGCGGCCACATGCGGAGGCTTTCCCAGGTACGACCGAAGCCGAGCGCAATGTACTGCGCAATAACTTTCTGGCACTGGTGTTCTGTCTGACCATCGGTACCGCCGCACTGCCGCACGTCCTGATGCGTTACTACACCACGCCCAGTGTCGCGCAGGCGCGGCAATCGGTTTTCTGGTCATTGTTGTTCATCGGCATACTCTATGTGACCGCGCCGGCCTATGCCGTATTTGCCAAGTTCGAGGTGCTGTCCAATCTGGTGGGGATTCCGATTGCCAAACTGCCCGGGTGGGTAATGGCGTGGACCAAGATCGGATTGATTTCGATTGAGGACATCAACGGCGACGGCCTGCTGCAATTTGCCGAGCTGTCGTTGAATCCGGACGTGATCGTGCTGGCAACGCCGGAAATTGCCGGCATGCCCTATGTCGTTTCCGGCTTGGTCGCGGCGGGGGGGCTGGCGGCAGCCTTGTCCACTGCCGACGGTCTGTTGCTGACGATTACCAGCGCCCTGTCCCACGATGTGTATTTCCGGGTTTTTCGTCCGCAGTCGTCCACGCAATTCCGCCTGGTGATCGCTAAAATCCTGTTGCTGGTGGTGGCCCTGATGGCCGCCTTGGTGGCAGCACAGAAGCCCGGGACGATTTTGTCGATGGTGGCCTGGGCATTCTCCATTGCTGGCGCAGCGCTGTTTCCGGCGCTGGTATTGGGGATTTTCTGGGCACGTGCGACGCGCGCCGGCGCGATTGCCAGCATGCTGGTGGGGCTTGGCCTGACCCTGTATTACATTGCCCGCATGGAATTTGGTGGTCATGCCTGGCTGGGGCTGGGAGAGGAAATGCTCGGGCCATGGTTTGATCTGCATTCCACTTCCGCTGGGGTATTCGGTATTGTTGCGGGCTTCGTGACGCATGTCGTCGTCAGCCTGCTGACCCCGGCTAATCCAGAGGCGGAAGATTTTCTCGCTTGTGTGCGTGAGCCAAGCGAACAGTTGGGACGGAGTTGATGCCACAACCAGAAATATCCCCCTACTGGCGCCGGACGCGCCGTTTGACCGGGAGCCTGCTGCTGGTCTGGTATGTGCTGACCTTCGGGGTGGTTTTTTTTGCCCGTGAACTGAACGAATTCAACTGGTTAGGCTTTCCCCTGGGTTTTTATTTTGCGGCCCAGGGGGTGTTTTTCTGCTATCTCGGCATTGTGGTGTATTACAACCGCAGGATGCAGTCTCTCGATGCTGTACATACCGTGCCGTCGGGGCAGGGTGGGGAATGAGCGTTCTGGTTTTTTGCCTGTCGGCCTTGCGTGCCATCGTCGAGATGCTGGGCCTGGCGTTACTGGCTCAGGGGGCTCTGGCCTTGTTGGCGGGCAGCGCCCGCAACACTAACCCGATCTACCAGCTCTTTGCGCTCATTACCCGCCGGCCACGGCATCTCTGCGGCAAATTAATCCCCGGCGTGCGCCGCCCTTGGTGGGAGGGCGCGCTGTGTTTCGCCCTGCTGGCGATGATCTGGATCGCCTTGGCGGCGTGGCGGCTGGCTTTGCTGACGTCAGTTGCGTGAATGCTCTCTGGCTCGACTCAGCGCAATTGATCCAGTTGTGTCGCCAGCTGGTGCGTGGTTTCGCTCAGTTCGGGGAGCAGCAGATCGGCTGCATCGCCCATGCCATTCTGGCTGAGGGTGGTGATTTCATTGGCCAGCGAGTGAAAGCGCAGGTGCAGGGCAATCAGTTCAGGGCTGGCGTTGTGGGCTTCAAGGGCGCCCGCCAGGAGGCAGCTGCGGTGTTCCGACAAGGGCATCTCGGCATAATTGCCGCCAGCGAATGCATTGAAAAACTGACGTCGCCACTTGCTGTGCAAGCGGATTGCCTCTTCGATCTGGGTCGGCATTAATTTGGCCACTCTGTGCTCTCCCCGGCCCTGCCGGCTGAATATCCTGATGCGCCGTATTATGCCGCAGCGGGCTGCACATCTTCAATGCGCGCAGCTGCGTCGCCAGCAAGCGGGCTTTTCGAGTGGAGATAAATCAGGTGCGGGAGCGTTGAAGATGGCGTGGGCACGGGCCAGACGTTCTTGCTCGGCGGCGCAGATTCCGACAAAGGCTTCAAACCATTTCTGCAGGCGGTTCATGTCTTCTCCTTGGGGTGATTCAGGAAGTGCTGGATAAACAAACAGTGGTCGCAAGATTAAATCACGACTGTTTATTTGTACAGTACTTTGTTTTGTGCTGGATTACGGTTGGAAACAATCCATAAAAAAACAGGCTTCCGCGAGCGTATAATTGCGCCCCATGTTAGAAAACACGACCTCTGAAGCCGCGTTGGCGGCACCTGAAACCACGTTTGCTGATCTGGGCCTGGCGCCCGAATTGTTGCGTGCCCTCAACGATCTCGGCTACAGCAAACCGACCCCGATCCAGGCGAAAGCGATTCCCCTGGTGATTGCCGGCCAGGACATCATGGGTGGGGCGCAGACCGGGACCGGCAAGACCGCTGCCTTCACCTTGCCCATCCTGCAGCGCATCCTGCCCTTCGCCAGCAGCAGCCCTTCGCCCGCCCGGCATCCGGTGCGTGCCCTGATTCTGGCGCCGACGCGCGAACTGGCGCTACAAGTGTATGAATCGGTGGCGGCCTACAGCAAACACACGCCGCTGCGCGCCATGTGCGCTTATGGCGGGGTGGATATCAAGCCGCAGATTGCCGAATTGAAGAAGGGCGTGGAAATTCTGGTGGCGACGCCGGGACGACTGCTCGACCACGTCGAGTCGAAGAGTGTCAGTTTCAATTCGGTTCAGGCGCTGGTGCTGGATGAGGCGGATCGCATGCTCGACATGGGCTTCATCCCCGATGTCACGCGTATTCTCAAGATGCTGCCTGCGCAACGGCAGAGCCTGCTGTTTTCGGCCACGTTTTCCGATGACATCAAGAAGCTGGCCGATACCATGCTGCACAATCCCGTGCTGGTGGAAGTGGCGCGGCGGAATCAGGTATCGGACACCATCACCCACCGCGTGCACCCGGTCTCGGAGTGGGGGAAGCGCGGTTTGCTGATCAAACTGCTCAAATCCGGGGATATTCGTCAGTGCATCGTGTTCATGCGCACCAAGCAAGGGTGTTCGCGTTTGACGCGGGAGTTGCAGCGGGCAGGTATCCATGCCGATGCGATTCATGGTGACAAGAGCCAGCTGGAGCGCATCAAGGCGCTCGACGCCTTCAAGGCGGGCGGTACCCAGGCGCTGGTGGCGACCGATGTGGCGGCACGCGGGCTGGATATCGACGATCTGCCCTACGTGATCAATTACGAATTGCCGCATGTGCCGGAAGACTACGTGCATCGTATCGGCCGGACGGGGCGTGCCGGGCGTCAGGGGAATGCGATTTCCCTGGTCAGCGCGCACGAAGTGGCCTATCTCGTAGAAATCGAGAAACTGATCAAGCGTCCGATCGAGCAGATCGAAATTGCTGGTTTCGAGGCCGAAGCGGAATATGAGTATCCGCCCGGCAACAAGAAAAAACGTCCGCCGCCGGTACGTGCGCCGCTGTCCGAGAAACCGCAGCGCAAAGGACGGCGTGATTCGACCATCGCTGCGGATGGTTTTGATTTCAGCAAGCCCTACGAGCCTAAAGCAAGCCTGAGTGTGGCCGGTAATACTGCGGCGGCACCGGCTACCGTCCCGCCAAACAAACCGCGCAAGATGGTCGCTGCCTTGCTGGGCGGGATGGGGCGTAAGCCTGTCTGAATCGCTGCAGGTTTATGCAGGCTTGTGGCCGGGTTTTCTGGTGGCCTCCTGCAGGCGAATAACCACCAGTGACAGATTGTCACCGCTACCGCTGGCCCGTTCACGGGCCAGCCGGATGATTTTCTGACAGGCCTCGCGCGCTGAATTCTCATTGAGCAGGCAGCCGAGTTCATCATCGCTGAAGTAGGCCCAGATGCCATCGGAGCACAGAATGAAGTTGTCGCCGGCGCTGGGTGCGTTGTGCTCTGCAAAGTCAAAGCGCGGCGCGTTCTCTCCTCCCAGTGAAGTCATCAGGACGTTGCGGTTGGGGTGGGTCAGGGCCTGCAGCGGCGTGATGCGTCCGCTGGCGACCAGGTGTTCGACGTAGGAGTGGTCGACCGTTCGCGTCTGCAGGTGCTTGCCGTGAAAATGATACAGGCGGCTGTCACCGCAATAGCCCCAGGTGATGTGGCCAGGTTGCACAACCATGGCAACCGCTGTGCTGTGGGGGTCTTTTTCGTTGATGAAGCGCGATGCCTTGATCATGGTATGTGCTTCATGCATGCTGTTTTCAAGCAGATAGCGCGGGTTTTCCTCGCCCGGCGCAAAGTGCTCCAGATTGGTGCGTGCGGTGTGTACGACCTGCTCCGCCGCCAGAGCGCCCCCCGTGTGCCCCCCCATGCCATCCGCCACGATGGCGAGCAGAACCCCTTTGTGACGGGGGTGTGGGAAGATGGCAACACGGTCTTGTTGTTCCTTGCGGTCCCCTTGGTGTTGGGCGGCGCAGGCATCGATGGTGAGTGGCATGGCGGTCCCTTGTGGAGGGCGAATACTAACGCAAAGCCCCTATCTTGCGGAGGGTCGAGTCAACTTATGACACGGTATAATGGCCCGTTATTGGAGAAAGCCTGAGCCATGACGTACACCCCACCGTTGCCGGATTGGCGTACCCCGGAAAATCGGGCCTTATTGACCCGCTTGCTGGCCAGTCTCGATCAGATGACACCGTCAGTGACGATGGTTGAGGGGGCGCTGGTTGTCGATGGGGCGTACACGGCCTGGCCAAAAATTCGGGTGTGTCTGCTGGCTACGTTGAACGACGCCAAGAATTCCGATTGCCATAAAATCATCGAGCATCTGGCGAATACCAATACGCCGTTCATGCTTTTTGCGCACCAGTTTGGCGTATTGCGCAATCTGGTGCTCAAGGAGGCGCTGGCGGAACGTGATATCGATGTGGTTGAACAAGTGATGAACTTGTTTGGGACCATGGAAGAAGAGTTCGCGGCAATCTATCTGAAAATATTTCTCAATCGCCTGGGGACGCGAAACCATGTTCGCCTAGGGCATATCCGGGCGTTGGATGATCAGAATCTGCTGTCCTACTTTGAAAGCCATTTGGTGTGGATGGGGCGTTTGATCGAAGCTGTGCGCCTGCGTCGGCAAGATGTTTTGCCTGAGCTTGACCCGACCCGCTGTCAGTTTGGCTTGTGGCTCAACTCGGAGGGACTGCAGTTGATTCGCGACCGTAGCCATGTCAAACAAATTCAGTTGCTGCATGAAACCATGCACCATGTGGTCGCTGAAATGCAGGACATTTTGCTGTTGCCGCAGGCCAGTAGCCCTTTGTACGCCTTGCTGCGAAAAGCCGAAATTTATTCGTTGGAGCTGGGTAACGAAATTTCGTTGCTCAACAATGTGGTCATCATGAATGTCTACAGCAAGGATGCGTTGACCGGCTTCCTCAGTCGTCGCTTTCTCGATCGCGTGCTGTTTGGACAGATGGAGGTGGCCAAAGCAACCGAAATGCCGTTTTCCGTCATCATGTTCGACTTGGACCATTTCAAGGTGCTGAACGACACGTACGGCCATCTGGCCGGCGACAAGGCACTGGTGCATGTTGCCAGCTTGGTGCGTGAGACACTGCGGCAGTCTGATCTGGTCTTTCGCTATGGCGGCGAAGAGTTCATGCTGGTGTGCCCGTCGACCAATCTGCTGCAGGCGCGTTTGTTGGCAGAAAAGCTGCGGGAGAAAATTGCCGCATCCCCCCTGCAGGGCGAGATACCGATTGCGCTTAGTGCCAGCTTCGGCGTCAGCGAAGTGTCCCCCGACTCTTATCAAGTGGTGGATAGCCGCCTGATCGAGGAAATTATTAGCACCTGTGATGGTCACCTTTACGCAGCCAAGCGTAACGGTCGCAACTGTGTGGCCTGATTTACACTGGCCGCCAGCCTAGTCCGGCTAATGTTTCACCCTGTGGCTTGTATTCGCAGCCAATCCATCCGTTGTACGCGAGTTGTTCCAGAAGACTGAACAGGTAGGGGTAATTGATTTCACCGCTACCAGGTTCGTGGCGTCCGGGGTTGTCGGCGATTTGTATGTGGCCGATGCGCGCGCGGTGGTTGTGGATGGTCCGTGCCAGGTCTCCGTGCATGATCTGGGCATGGTACAGATCCAGTTGCAGCTTGACGTTCGGTGCGGCGATCATTTCCAGCAGGCGGATCGCTTTGGGGATGTTATCCAGCCAGTACCCCGGCATGTCGATGCGGCTATTGATGGGTTCGATCAGCAGTTCGATGCCCAGCGGGGCAAAGAAGCTTGCTGCCTGGCGTAGGTTGGCGAGGTAGGTGGCTTCCAGTTCAAGCTCGTCAATGCCGGCGGGGCGTAATCCGGCCATGCAATGCAGTCGTTGGCAACCCAGCGTGCCGGCGTACTCTGCGGCCACCGCCAGGCTGGCCTTAAATTCTTCTTCCCGGCCGGGCAGGCAGGCCAGCCCACGCTCTCCCGCAGCCCAGTCGCCAGGGGGAAGGTTGAACAGAACTTGCTGCA
The DNA here is from genome assembly GCF_905120355.1 of Azonexus hydrophilus. GTDB lineage: Bacteria > Pseudomonadota > Gammaproteobacteria > Burkholderiales > Rhodocyclaceae > Azonexus. Next base: position 192,924 of record NZ_CAJHOB010000004.1, read on the forward strand.
GCTTGTTTTCTGTCAGCCAGTGGCGGATATCTTTTGTCGGGTAATCGTAGGGAAAAAGGTATTCAACACCACCAAACCCGGCATCGGCTGCCAGTTTGAAGCGATCGGGAAAAGCGGCCTCGGTAAAGAGAAAACTCAGGTTGGCGGCAAATTTGAGCATGAGGAGAGGAGATCGAGCAGGGGGGAAAGTATAATCTGCAGCCTTGAACAGTGAATGCCAACGAAAATAGCGAGGATGGAGAACAAGGATGGAACAAGACAAAATTGAGGCCGCTCCCATGGCAGATGGTGAGCGCAAAGGACACCGCCTCTCGAAAATTGTTACCCGTACCGGCGACGGTGGCACGACGGGTTTGGGCGACGGTAGCCGTACGAGCAAGGACAGTTTGCGTATTCATGCGATTGGTGAGGTGGATGAGCTGAATTCCAGTCTCGGTCTCTTGCTGTGCGAGGATCTGCCGCCGGCGGTGCGGTCGGCGTTGCTGGATATTCAGCACGATCTGTTCGATCTGGGCGGTGAGCTTTGCCTGCCGGGTATGGCGGTGATGCAGGACAGGCAGGTCGAACGCCTGGAAACGCTGACAGAGGAGTTCAATCGGGAGCTGTCCATGCTCAAGGAATTCATCTTGCCTGGTGGTACCCGTCCGGCAGCGGTGGCACATCTGTGCCGGACCATCTGCCGCCGTGCCGAACGTGCCATGGCAGCGTTACATCACGCAGAAACCTTGTCTGATCCGGCGCGTCGTTACATCAACCGCCTCTCCGATTGTCTGTTTGTTCTGGGGCGTCACCTCAATAAAGTGGGTGGTTGCGGTGATGTACTCTGGCAAAAAGGCAAAAATACCGGACATTGATAAAATTATTTCCGCTTGCCGCTTGCATCCGACCTTGAGCTGACCGGATAATCAGCCCATTCCATTTGAGCCACGCCTGTGTACCGCGTCGTCACCACTTACCGCAATGGCAGCCCTCGCCCCGTCGTCGAACGTGGGCCGTGGCACGTTGCGCAGAAAACGGCGGAAGGTTGGGCGGAGACGTTGCGCGGTTTGGGGTACGTCGCCTATGTCGAAGCGCAGAACGGCATGATTGATGCAGGGGGCGGCGAGCCTGCCGGCGGTGCTGATTCTGATCTCATGGCGGCGCTGGCCAGCATGGCCTGAGCCCCGTCGAAACTACAGTATCAGGCGGTAGCGGGAATATAAGCCTGCAGTGCGTCGACTTGCGGAATTTCGATGCGTCGCCCGTCCAGAATGATCAGGCCGAAGCGATGAAGTTCGTTCAGGATTCTGGAAAAATGTTCTTGCGTCAGGTTGAGTTGGGATGCGATCAGGCCCTTGGCAACATCGAGATTGATCACGCCGCTGCTGGCATGGCTGGCTTCCATTTCGCGTAGCAGGTAGCGAACGATGCGCTCGGCCGCGCTGTGCAGTCGCACTGATTCGAAATCTATGACCAGTTGCTGGTAGTCATCGGCCAGGCCTTGCATGATGTTTTGCATGAACAGGGGATTGCTGGCCATTATTTCGTGCATGGCCTGCTTGTTCAGGTGCAGCAACAGGCTGTTGCGAACGGCCTGGGAAAAAAAGGCGTAGGGCTGTTTTGTAAACAGCATGGCGGTGCAGAAGCTTTCTCCCGGGCGGATGATGCGCAACACTTTTTCCTGGCCTTGTGGTGACGCAAAGGCGAGCTTCATCTGACCGCTGAGAAGGATATGCAGGCCGCTGCAGAGATCACCTTGTTGGAACAGTATCTGGCCCTTGCCCACCAGTAATTTTGCGCTGTTCTGCATGAGCAGGTCGCGTTCTGGCGCAGTCAAGACGCAAAATTGCGGCAGGCATTCGAGCCGGCGCGAAAAATCGAGAATTTCCTCCTCGAGCATCTCTCCTCCAAGGTTTGCCACAGTGTCGCAAAGTTAGCACAGGTGTGCACGATTTGACATAGGTCAATTCTGAATCCCGATAGGGCAGTGCAAGCAGCTCAGGCGAGGAATTTTTGCGTGCGTTCCAGAATGGAATGCGCCAGTGCCGGGTTCAGGCAATCGAAAGTTTCGGCGGTGAAGGAATTTCCGAGCCAGGTGATTTGCCGTTTCGCCAGCTGGCGTGTGGCATAGATGCCGCGGTCACGCAATTCATCCAGGGGGAGGCTGCCGTCCAGCGCTTCCCAGGCTTGCCGATAGCCGACGCAGCGCATGGAGGGTAATTCCAGGGAAAGCTGGTATGTGCAGCGCAGTTGGCGTACTTCATCGAGCAGGCCGGCACGCAGCATGGCATCGAATCGCTGCGCGATACGCTCATGCAGTGCGGTGCGGTCAGACGGGAGCAGGGCGAGTTGCAGGAAATTGTAGGGCGGTTCTTCTTGTTCGGCCGCGGCCAGCAGGGTCGACATGGGCTTGCCGCTCGCCAGGCACACTTCCAGCGCGCGCTGGATCCGCTGGCTGTCAGTCGGATGTAAGCGCTCTGCCGTGACAGGGTCCAGCGTTTGCAACAGGGCGTGCATGGCGGGCCATCCCTTGCTGGCGGCATCGCGGTCGATTTGCGCACGCAGTGCTGCGTCAGCCTGTGGCAGTTCTGCCAAGCCATGCAGCAGGGCGCGAAAATACAGCATGGTGCCGCCGACCAGTATTGGTACGCGGCCCGCTGCCGTGATTTCAGCCATTGCTGCCAGCGCATCGGCACGAAAGCGGGCGGCTGAATAGCGCTCCTCAGGTGTGATGAGATCGATCAACCGGTGTGGGTAGCGTGTCAGTAGCCCGACATCAGGCTTGGCTGTGCCGATGTTCATGTCGACGAAAACCTGTGCCGAGTCGACACTGATCAACTCGACCGGGAGGGCGTCATACAAGGCCATGGCCGCTGCCGTTTTACCGGAAGCGGTGGGGCCCATCAGCAAAATGGCAGGAGGCAGGGGGCGCATGGGGCTGCAATCGGAGTTTTTGTTTTGACCGGTATTTACAGACGGAAGTGCCCCACTTCGTTTTCCAGGCTGGCAGCCAGGTTGGTCAGTTGGCTGGCGTTGCCGTTTACCCTTTGGGAAACCTGCTCCGTTTCCTCGGCCACTTGGGCGGCGCCTTCAATGCGTTGAGTAATGTTCTGGGCTGCAGCAGATTGTTCCTGGACGGCGTTTGAAATATCGCGCACTGCCTTGGCAATGTGCTGGGTCGCTCGTTCGATGCTCTCTAGCGCGGTTTCGGCATGTGCGCTTGCCAGGCCACCCTGATGGGCTTCCTTCACGGCGTCGCCGATGACAGCCTGGACAGTGCTGACGCCGCTGCTGACACGGCCCAGAATTTCGCCGATTTCTCCTGCTGATTTGGCGGATTGTTCCGCCAGTTTACGCACTTCGTCGGCGACTACGGCAAAGCCCCGGCCGACTTCTCCTGCACGAGCTGCTTCGATGGCAGCATTGAGTGCAAGCAGATTGGTTTGCTCGGCAATCTGACGGATGGCATTGACGACCTGGCCGATCTCTGCCGAATGGCCACCCAAGATCTCTACCTCAGCCAGGGCGGAGCCGACGCGTTCCTGGATCTGCTGAATCGCGGCGATTGCCTGCAGGGTGACAGCCTTGCCTTTTTCCACTTCACTGACCGCTTCTTCGGCGAAAGCATCTGTCTGCCGTGCGGAATCTGCCACTTGGTCGATGGAGACCGACAACTCTTCCGAAGAGGAACTCATGTCATTGACCGTTTCGGCGAGTTGCCCGATGCTGCCTTGCAACTGATTGGCTGAGGCGGAGATGTCCGTGGCGCAGCCGCGCAAGCCGTCGGAAGATTGGCGCAGCGTGCTGACCAGGCCGCTCATGGCGCCGGCGGTGTCGTTGACTTGCTGCGCGACGCGGTGGATTTCATTGTCCGAATCCGGCAAAACCGGGATGCGCTCGCTGAGATCACCTGCGCCCAGCGTCTGCAGCCCATGCTTGATGTCGTCGAGCGGTTTGAGTTGTGTACGGATCAGCAGGGTGATGGCGGCAAGAAGGATGCCGGCGAACAGCGCCAGGCCAAGCAGAATGATGTTCCTGATGCGGTCGTAAGGTGCTGTGAATTCATCAAGCCAGGAGCCGGTCGCTACGACCCAGTGCAAGGCGGGAATCGATTGGAAGACGACGATTTTCTGGCGTGTGTTGCCGTTTTCGTCAGGCCAGTCATAAAGCACCAGGCCTTTTTTATCGACCAGCATTTTTTCCAGAACGCCGATGATAGTACTGTTGCCCAGAGCCGAGAATTCCTTGCCCTCGAACTGGGGATGGACAACAAAACGCCCGGCAGTGCTGTCACCGGTGGGTTCGGCCAGGATGTAAGGATAGCCCGATTGGCCGACAACGATGCTGCGCAGTTTGTCCTTGAGGATGGCGATGTTGCTTTCGGCGTCCATGCGCATGGTGTAAATGCCGATTACATTGCCGTTGGCATCCTTGATCGGCTTGGAGGCCAATGCATACATCTTGCCGGAGCGCTCCAGTGTCCCACTGTATGCCTTGCCTTCGGCTGCCGCCTTGACATAGGCCTCACTGACCTCTTCCCCATCCCGGCTTTGCCCGCTCTTGTTTTTCAGCAAGGTTGATGCCCGATAAAAGCGTTCGCCGTCCCTGACCAGGAAGGATGGGTCATGCCCAGGATTGATACGGCGAAATTCTTCCAGGTAGTTCTGATTGCCGTTACCAGGAATGTTGCCTAGCATCAATTCGGGGCGCTCCTGCCCACCTTGCATGACCTTGTTGCCAGTCAGCCGGGCAGGGGGCAGTGCGTTGATGAACTGGTCGAGGCTGGCGGCTGTTCGCTGCTCCAGTGTTTCCTGTGCATATTCGAGCGTGCGGGAAATCAGGTCGACTTCTACTTGCAAGGCTGTCTTGGTTTCCTGCAGCGCAATTTCCCGGGTGTATGTCGAAAGCGTTAGGGCAAGAACGGAAAGCGCAATCAGGCAGAGTGCAGCAATTCCCAGCAGGAGTTGCCTGCCAATTGGTTGGCGTGCGAAATACGTGAACATGAACAGAACCCGGGGAATTTGATGAGGGCCCGGAGTTTACAGACTATTCGCGAAATGATGTAGGGATTGTGATGCCTGTTGTTTTATGGCTGGCGCGTAGGAAAGTATGATTTTCGTATTGTTTTGCTGAAAATAACCAATGCTCCAAGGGCGAGTGCACGAGATGCGTGCTTTCGTCACGATCCCTGAGTCAAGCGCGGGCCAGTTCCGAGCTTGGATAATCGGGACGGTAGGTGTCGCGCTGACCAGCAACCAACTTGCCGATTAGAAATGCGAAGGTAGAGGATGGCTTCGCCGGAGGTGTTCATAAACCTCCATCAACTCAATTACTCGCTCATTACGCTGCCGCGCCAGCGCTTCCTTCATGCATTCAACCAGCATCATGTGCAGGCGGCACACGCCTTCCGGTGAGCATAGTAGCGCCTCGCTCATTTCGGCCGCGACGATCATTGGCACGCCCGTGTGATCAGCAATGACCTCAATGACATCATCGTTCAGGTCGCAATAGTCGAGAATGTCTTGCATGGAGAGCATGATTTCCTCCAGTTTGGCGGGTCAGTGATGGTGCGAACTGCCCTCCTTGGTGTTAATTATGGGTGGAGGCGTTACGCTTTGTTTATAACACGTTGCGCGACAAATGCAAGGCAGGGTCGGCGTTCTCAGAAATCGAGCCCAGAGAGGGGGAGTGCCTTGACCGTGCGTGAAAGATCGAGGTGCGTGTGCTTTTTAAGCGCTATGGCACGCGCGCTCAATGTTGTGTGATCAACGCAGACACGTTCTTCCCCGCGTGCGAAAACCAGGGTATTACCGCTGGCGCAGGGTGGGAAAGCTACCGTCTGCTGCGAAAAAGCGGTATCGATGGCGCTGATTTGTTCGCGCCAGCCAGTTTCGCGCAAGACATTGACACAGAAAATCCCGGAACTGCTCAGCTGTGTCCGACAGTTCTGGTAGAAGGCAGGGGAGGCTAGTTCGCCGGGTTGCCCATCCGGAGAGAAGCCATCGACCAGGATGAGGTCGAAGCGGTGTTTACTGCTGGCAAGATAAGCTGCGCCGCAGCCGATCTGTATGTTGAAGTGCGTGGATTCGGCTGGTAGTTTGAAATACTGGCGGGCGATGAATTCAACCTGAGGATTGATTTCGACCACAGTGGTCCGGCAGGACGGCAGATAGCGATGAATGAATTTCGCCAGGGAGCCGGCACCCAGGCCGATCAAGAGCGCGCGCCTGGGCCAGCGCTTGAACTGTTCGCCCGCGTCGCGCAGGAGCAGGCTGGCCATCATGACCTGCGTGTACTCCAGCACCAGTGCATGCGGGCGGCAGATGCGCATGGCGCCTTGAACCCAATCGGAGCCGAAGTGCAGATTGCGGATTCCTGCGCTTTCGCTGATTTCAATCGGGTGCATGCTCAGTGCTCGTGGGTGGGGTGACAGGTAGTCCGCAGCTTGTCGGTGGTGCCCCCAGGTGGAATCGAACCACCAATTCGCCCTTAGGAGGGGCGTGTTATATCCATTTAACTATGGAGGCATGCCGAATCAATCAGAGGGGCGCATTGTACCGGTTGGGCTTTGCTTCGGGTAGCGCTGCGGAGGCGTCAGCAAAGTCTTGCCGCGAGCTTCAAGGCTGGGTGCGCAGGACACCATAGATCAGGATGTGGCGTTGGAGTACGGGATCAAACGCTGCGGGGACAATGGCAAGAGGATGGGTTTCGCTGCTTAAGCCCTGCGCACAAAGCCACTCGCTGGCAGCGGTGTGTGCTTCGACAAAACTTGCAAACAGGGCATCCAATGCTCTATCGCGGACTGGCAGGAAGGCCTGGCTCGAACGATCCAGCAACTGATCGTGGTCGAGGCGTTGCACGGCATAGCCATCGGCAGGACGGGGTAACGGCAGGCTATGCAGGTCGAATGGGTCGCCGAATGCAGTGGCAGGAAACGATAAAGCCATGTCCGATCTTAATCGCCAGTGGCCGGGTTGAGCATGTGGCGTAACACCAATATGCGATCCTTCAGTGCCAGTTTCTGTTTTTTCAGGCGGCGAATGAGCAGGGGGTCGGCATTGGTCAGCTGGTCCAGGTGTGTGATATTTCGATCGAGTTCGCGATGCTCGCTTTCAAGTTGGTGCAGCTTGTGGCGGATGTCGGTAATTTCAGCTTCGGTAAGCGGACGCAAGGTCACGGGAGTGCTCCTGACAGCAACGGGGGTTTTGCTTAGAATAACCGAACCAATAACAGGAGGAGAACAACATGCAACACCACATCATCGTTTCTTTTGGCAAGGACGCTGAATACGAGTATCGCTTGTCCGCGCCGGGCGCTGCCGAGGAAGCCCGGCAGTGGTTTGACCGCGAGTTCGTTACGCTGGAGTGTGATGTGGCAACACCGACTGGCAAGATTCTTGCGGTTGATCGAATCCTGAGTGTCGCTAAGTATGCAGGGAGCGATCGGTTCAGAACGGATGTCGTCTGGGCGGAACAGTTTGCCAAGAATACGGCAGCCATCCTGGGGCGTGACCTGATCCGGGTTGATGTCGAGCAGTACAGCATTGGCTACTGATTAAAAGCAGGATACATAGAGTGAGCAAGGCGTTTGTTCGCGAAAGTGAGGGCGACGATGAGGAAAACCTCTCGCCGGCTTTGCGTATCCCGCCCGGTACGCGCAACTACATTACACCGGCAGGGTATGCCCGTCTCAAGGAAGAGCTTGAGGAGCTCGTCAAGCACGAACGCCCGCGGATCGTCGAGATTGTTGCTTGGGCAGCCTCCAATGGTGACCGGTCGGAAAATGGTGACTATATCTATGGTAAACGTCGTCTCCGGGAAATCGACCGGCGGATCCGCTTCCTTACCAAGCGGCTGGATATCGCCGAAGTAGTCGACCCGCTGCAACATGGTGACAACGATCAGGTGTTTTTTGGCGCAACAGTAACCCTGTGCGATACCGAGGGGCAGGAGCAGACTTACACCATTGTTGGAATAGATGAGGCGGATGCCACCCTGGGCCGCATTAGCTGGATATCGCCACTGGCACGGGCGCTGATTAAATCGCGAGAGGGCGATAGCGTCCGGTTCCAGAGCCCGGCCGGCATACGTGAGATAGAAATCATGGAAGTTCGCTACGCGGCCGTGGCATAGATCCTGGTGCTTCGTTTCTGACAATCCGTTGGCAAAGCAAAAATCTTTCGAAAAGTAGTTGACGGAATTTTTGGAGTCGGTAGAATGCGCGGCTTCCTTGAGTTGCCGGGGATTTCCGGGGTTTGAGGGGGTTTTGAAGAAAAAGAAATTTTTTCAAAACCGCTTGACAGAAGCTAGTTGGTCTTTCATAATCTCGCTTCTTTGCTTCGTTGGAAGCC
>NZ_CAJHOB010000005.1 GCF_905120355.1 Azonexus hydrophilus
TCGAAAGACAAATTATACCATTTGCATGGAATTTGCGGGGTTTTTCAACGGCCTGCTAAAGTCGATTCAACGTTGCGAGATAACACGGAACGGGTATTACGTGCTTCAGGGGTTATCGTGCCAGTATCTGACGCCAGCGAAGGACAAATTAGAGTTGTGGTTAACAACATCGCAGATCGGGGGGCCGCAGCAGCCAAAGGATTTGGCACGGGATTAACTTTTGGACTGGTTGGTACCACTGTGACGGATGCTTATGAAATGGCCGTTGCCATTACTGCTAAAGGAAAAACCGTGGAGCGCGTCGCAGTAAAGCATGCGTTACATACGGCAATAGGGAATACGGCGATTCCTGAAGGTCTTGAAACAATGCCACCCAACGCGGCCTTTGAGCGAGTGCTAGAACAAATGGTCCTTCGCGTTCTACAAGACATTCAAAGTAAGGGGGAACTCTCTTGACTTGCTCCGTACTGAAGGCACGGCTAACCCCGCGCGCAATCGGACTTGTGCGAAAAGCCGCAGAATGGTGATTCTGGACGTTAGCCTGCCATGCTCAAGACATCATTTGTTCGAAGCCTCTGCATTTGCCTTTGCTGGGCCATTTGGTCTTCAGCGCTTTGGATTGCCGTAGTCGCTCGCGGTCCAGGGGTTTACGTCACGCTTCTTATCCTTGGCGGGTTTGCGCCTTATTTACTCTCGCTAAACGTAATTGAGCCCTGGCTGGAGAAGCGTCGTAATGCTTGAAATTTTGTCTAACCCTTCAGTCGAGCGGAAGCGACAGCAGATGAACAAATAAGCAAGGGGGCCGCAGCCCCCTTGTTTGTTTCAGTACTGGTTTTCCAGTTCGGTCAGCTTATTTGCCAAATGGCTGCGGACGCGGCGTGGTGTCGGAAGACGGCGGCAGGATCGGCAGCTGGAAGTTCGGTTGGTCGCCGGTCAGCGTCTTGAGGAAGGCGACGATCTTGGCGTTTTCATCCTTGGTGAACTTCTTGCCCAGTTGCAGGCGACCCATGACGTCGACGGCTTCGGTCAGGGTGTTGGCGGCACCGTCGTGGAAGTAGGGATAGGTCATTTCCACGTTGCGCAGCGTCGGCACCTTGAAGTTGAAGCGGTCGGCATCGTTGCCGGTCACGGCAGCGCGGCCGTCAGGCATGTTGCCCTTGTACGGTTCGACCAGGCCCATTTTCTGGAAGGAGTTGCCGCCGACGGCTTCGCCGTTGTGGCAGGCGACGCAGCCGCTGTCCTTGAACAGTTTGTAGCCTTCGAGTTCGGTCTTGGTCAGGGCGTCCTTCTTGCCCAGTAGCCACTGGTCAAAACGGGAGTTGGGCGTGACCAGGGTCTTTTCAAATTCGGCGATGGCCGTCGTGACTTGATCGATGTCGATCTTGTCCTTGCCGAAAACTTGCTTGAATTCGCGGACATAGCCCGGAATCGACTGCAGTACGTCGATGGCCAGGGTGTGGGTGAAGGCCATTTCGCCCGGGTTGGCGATCGGGCCGCCTGCTTGTTCCTTCAGGTCGGCAGCGCGGCCGTCCCAGAACTGGGCCAGATTGAGGCTGGAGTTGAGCACGGTCGGCGAGTTGATCGGACCTTGCTGCCATTTGTCACCGATGGAGGTCGGGATGTTGTCGGTGCCGCCCATGGACAGATTGTGGCAGGAGTTACAGGAGATGAAGCCCGATTTCGACAGGCGGGGATCGAAGTAAAGCTTCTTACCCAGTTCAGCCTGGCCCAGGTTGATGTTGGCAGGCGGCTTGATCGGGCTGATCGGTTCATCGTTCGCGGCATGCACGGCGGTGAATACGGCCAGGCCGGAGATTAGTGCGATTGCAGACGATAGAATGGTCCGTTGCATTGTTTTCTCCCTCTCAGGATGGTTGTGGATAAGATTTGTCTGAGCATTGTCTCGACATACATCATGCTACAGTTGATTTAAGTCAATGTTTTCTATGGGTTCAGGCTATAGCACCCATAGTCTCACCCTATAACCCGGATGCCAGGAGGGAAATGTATGACCTTGACGGAGCTTCGTTACATTGTGGCGCTTGCCCAGGAAAGCAATTTCAGTCGTGCTGCCGAGCGTTGCTCGGTCAGTCAGCCTACCCTGAGCGTGGCCATTGCCCGCCTGGAGGATGAATTGGGCGTGCAGCTGTTCGAGCGTGGCAAGGGCTTTGTCAGCCCCAGTCTGGTGGGGAGTCAGGTTGTGGCGCAGGCACAAACGGCGCTGGATGAAGTCGAAAGAATCCGCCAGATTGCCCTGCGCGGACGCGATCAATTGGAGGGGGCCCTGCGGCTGGGGGTGATCCATACCATTGGGCCGTATCTGCTGCCGCGGCTGATCCACGCCCTGAAAGAGGTGGCGCCCAATATGCCGCTGGTGATCGAGGAAAACATGACGGCCAATCTGGCTGACATGCTGCGCGACAACGATATTGACGTCGCCATCCTGGCCCTGCCGTTCAATCTGCCGGGGGTGCTGACTCGTTCGCTTTACGACGAATTGTTCAAGGTCATCGTACCTATCGGTCATCCCTGGGAATCGCGGGAGCGGATTGCGCCGGAAGAGGTGGCCGGCGACGAGGTGTTGCTGCTCAAGGCGGGTAACTGCTTCCGCGATCAGGTGCTGGATGCTTGTCCGCAGGTCAGCAGCCCGGAAACGGATGTGCGTCTGGGGCATTCGATCGGCACCATCCGCTGCATGGTGGCTTCCGGTCTGGGCGTCTCGGTGCTGCCGGAAAGCGCCCTGCAACACCCGTACAATAACGACATGATCCGCGTCATTCCCTTTACCGAACCGCAGCCATCGCGCCGTGTGGCACTTGCCTGGCGCGTCGGTTTTGTCCGTCCGAAAGCCATCGATGCCCTGCTGGCCGCAGTGCGTGGCCTGGATTCGCCGGCTTACCAACTTCTCGTCTGAGCGTGAGCATGGTGCATCACGATAATCCCGCGCCGCGCGTACTGGCCTATTACCGGCGTTTTCAGCAGCAACTGGCAGCACAGGGAAACAGCGGACACGCCGGTATCAGTGTCGATATTGCTGGTTTTCGCCGTTACCAGGGCGACTGGGTGGGGGCGGTGGTAACGCCCTGGTTCATCCATCTTCTGCTGTTGCCGGGTGGCGGCGAGCTGTGGCAACCGCTGGCGGCGGGCGAAATACTGCGGGTGGGATTTCCTGGGGGGGATCTTGAATTCGTTGTCGAGCATGCCGTCGATGCGGATTTGCCGGCGCATGCTTTTGCCACGGTGATTGCGCCCCTGGATGCCCTGGCGGGTCAGGACGCGGCACTGGCGAGCGCCATGCAGGCGCTGCAGCTGATTTTTGAACCTGCTCAGGTGGCCGTTACCGATAGTGAAACGTCGCCAGCACCCGCTGCAGCGGTGCTGGATCGGCGTGGTTTTTTCCGCCGCCTGGCTGGACGGCGTTGATCAGCCCAGCTCGCTTAAGAGCAGGCAGCGTACCGGTCCGAGTTCTTCCAGCACCATGATTCGCGCATCGGCAAGGTCATCGGCGTTGCGGACCTCAATGATTTCCCGGCGTCCGTCGAGATAACGCACTGCGGCCAGATAATTTTTCCGGCGCCCGATAGCGACTTTCGCCGCCCTTTTTTTTGGCTGTACTGCGGACATTGCACGCCCTCCCTGGTTATTGTGGGTGCATCCTAAGCCAGAACAAGTCATTGAAAAATAGCACTGAGGTCATATGCCCACGTGTGTTTTTCATACAAAAATGACGAAGCGGAAATGCGATTCGCATCCATAAGAAGCTAGGAATTTTCCTGCTCTTCACTCAGAAGCCTTGCGGGCTGGTGGAAAAGGAAACGGGCATGGGCAGGCTGAAACTGTTAAATTTCACTCTTTGCTTACGTATCAAAGCCATGTCTGCCGCTCCCGATTACCTTGAAAAAATTCTCAATGCCCAGGTGTACGATCTGGCCGAGGAAACCCCACTCGACCTGGCTGACAACCTGTCGGCCCGCGTACACAACCGCATCTGGCTCAAGCGCGAGGACATGCAGCCGGTGTTTTCCTTCAAGCTGCGGGGCGCCTACAACAAGATTGCCAGCCTTTCTCCGGAGCGCCTCAAGCGTGGGGTGATCTGTGCTTCTGCCGGTAACCATGCGCAAGGCGTGGCTTTGTCGGCGCGCTACCTGGGATGTCGGGCGGTGATCGTGATGCCGGTATCGACACCGCAGATCAAGGTCGATGCCGTTCGTCAGCGCGGCGGCGAGGTCGTGCTGCACGGCGATTCCTACGATGCTGCCTATGCCCACGCCCGGGAGCTGGAGAAGGCCGAAAAGCTGACGTTCGTGCACCCCTTCGACGATCCGGAGGTGATTGCCGGCCAGGGCACCATTGCCATGGAAATCCTGCGCCAGCATTCGCGTCACAACGGGCCGCTGCATGCGGTGTTCTGCGCCATTGGCGGTGGCGGACTGGCTGCCGGTGTGGCCGCCTATATCAAGCGTCTGCGTCCGGAAATCAAGGTCATCGGGGTGGAAACCTTTGATGCCGATGCAATGAAGCAGTCGATTGCTGCTGGCAAGCGGGTGCAATTACCCCAGGTGGGCCTGTTTGCCGACGGTACTGCCGTGAAATACGTGGGCGAGGAAACCTTCCGCCTCTGCCGGCAGTATCTGGACGATATCGTGCTGGTCGATACCGATGCCATCTGTGCGGCCGTCAAGGATGTGTTCGAGGATACCCGTTCGATTCTCGAACCGTCCGGAGCCTTGGCGGTGGCCGGTGCCAAGGAATATGCCCGGCAGCACAAGCTCAAGGACAAGAATCTGGTGGCGGTGACTTCCGGTGCCAACATGAACTTCGACCGCCTGCGTTTCGTTGCCGAGCGGGCCGAATTCGGCGAGCAACGGGAAGCGGTTTTTGCCGTTACCCTGCCGGAAAAGCCGGGTGCCTACAAAAAATTTCTCGCCCTGCTCGGTCAGCGCAACCTGACCGAATTCAACTACCGTTATAACGCCGCACATGAGGCGCACGTTTATGTGGGCGTGCAGGTGAGCGGGCGCAAGGAATCGGAAAAGCTTGCCGAAACGCTGCGCAAGCACGGTTACCCCACCCTTGACCTGAGTGATGACGATCTGGCCCGCAATCACGTTCGCCACATGGTGGGCGGGCATGCGCCGCTGGCGCAGCAAGGCGACCTGCAGGAGCTGGTGTATCGCTTCGTCTTCCCCGAACGCCCCGGCGCGCTGATGAATTTCCTGGAGAAGATGAGCAGCGGCTGGAACATCAGCCTGTTCCACTACCGCAACCATGGGGCCGACTATGGCCGGGTGCTGGTCGGCATGCAGGTGCCCCGCAGCGAAATGCAGTCCTTCCGGCAATTTCTCAATACCTTGGGCTATGAGCACTGGGATGAGAGTGACAGCCCGGTGTACAAGCTCTTCCTGGGATAGTTGGAAATCGAATAAAGAACTCGATTTTTATTCTTTTACGCCAGAATTGCCGCGCTTAGAATCTCCTCATTCATCTCTTGGAGCTTCTCATGAACATTGCGCAGAACGTCACCGAACTGATCGGCAACACCCCGCTGGTCCAGATCAACCGCCTGGCCGCCGAGGCCGGCGCGCGGGTGGTCGCCAAGCTGGAATTCTTCAATCCCGGGCATAGCGTCAAGGACCGTATCGCGCTCGCCATGCTCGATGCGGCACAAGCCGAGGGCAAGATCGGGCCGAATACCATCATTCTGGAACCTACTTCCGGCAACACTGGGATTGGTCTGGCCATGGTCTGCGCAGCGCGTGGCCTGAAAGCGGCTTTTGTCATGCCCGACACCATGAGCCGGGAGCGTAAATTGTTGCTGCAGGCTTATGGCGCCGATCTGATTCTGACGCCCGGCAGCGAGGGTATGGGCGGCGCGATTGCCCGGGCCAAGGCGCTGGCGGAATCCGATAGCCGCTACTTCATTCCGCAGCAATTCGAAAATCCAGCCAATCCGGCAGTGCACCGCGATACGACCGGCGAGGAAATCTGGCGCGATACCGATGGGCAGGTCGACATCTTCGTCGCCGGTGTCGGTACCGGTGGAACGATTTCCGGTGTGGGCGCAGCGCTGAAGGCGAAGAAACCCGGGGTCCAGGTCATTGCCGTCGAACCCGATGCTTCGCCGGTATTGTCGGGCGGCAACAAGGGGCCACACCCGATCCAGGGCATTGGCGCCGGATTTGTGCCGGCCACGCTGGATACGGCGATTTACGATGAAGTGATCCGGGTCCGGAATGAGGATGCCTTCGCCACTGCCCGCCGGGCGGCGACCGATGAGGGCCTGCTGGTCGGTATTTCTTCCGGCGCCGCGATCTGGGCGGCCCTGGAAGTTGCCCGCCGTCCGGAAAACGCCGGCAAGTTGATTGTCGTGCTGACCCCCTCTTATGGCGAACGCTACCTGTCCACTGCCCTCTACGAACATCTCGCGGTCTGAGTGACGGACCGGCCTGCGCAGCATGATGAACTCCTTTTTCGACCCACCTGAGCGGCGCGGCAGCGACTCGATCAAATGGGCCCGCTATGCCGGGCGTGATGTGTTGCCCATGTGGGTGGCCGACATGGATTTCCCTGCCCCGCCGGCCGTGCTGGCGGCGTTGCAGGAGCGGGTGGCGCACGGCATTTTCGGTTACGCGCAGACAACGCCACAGGTGGTCGAGGCGGTGGTCGAGCATTTACGGCAGGCGTACGACTGGGCAATCGAAGCGGACTGGCTGCTCTGGTTGCCGGGATTGGTGACGGGCTTGAATGTGGCCTGTCGCAGCGTCAGTGGGCGCGTACTCACCGCCACGCCAGTCTATCCCCCTTTTCTCTCGGCGCCGCGCCTGTCTGGGCGAGCCCTCGATACCTGCGCTCTGCACTGTGGCGAAACTGGCTGGCAGTGGGACTGGGAGGCGCTGGCGGCCAGCGTCCATGCTGACAGTGAATTATTTCTGCTGTGCCATCCCCACAACCCGGTCGGTCGGGCCTGGAATCGCGATGAATTGTTGCGTCTGGCTGATTTTGCCGAACGCCACGACCTCGTTGTGTGCTCCGATGAAATTCACTGCGGCCTGATTCTCGATAGCGGGCGGCGCCATCTGCCTTTCGCCAGCCTGTCGCCAGCGGCAGCCCGGCGTAGCATTACCTTGATGGCGCCTTCCAAGACCTACAACCTCCCCGGTCTGGGCTGTGCCTTTGCGGTCATTCCCGATGCCACCCTGCGGCGGCGCTTCGCCGCAGCCATGGATGGCATCGTGCCGCACGTCAACGTGCTCGGGCTGACTGCCTGCGCTGCCGCCTACCGTGACAGCGCCGACTGGCACCGGGAACTGCTGGAGGTGCTGCGCGGTAACCGGCAGCAGCTCGAAAATGCGGTGGCGGCGTTGCCTGGCGTGCGCATGACGCACGTGGAAGCGACCTATCTCGCCTGGCTGGATGTGCGCGAACTGGGTTTGCCTGATCCCGCCCGGCACTTCGAGGCGCATGGTCTGGGGCTGAGCGATGGCAAGGATTTCGCCGCGCCCGGCTGGCTGCGCCAGAATTTCGGTTGCACGCCAAAGATGCTGGAAGAAGCGCTGCGTCGTCTGACAGCGGCCGTGCGCGCCGCTCGCTGAATCAGTCCGGCGCGGTCGCTGATGTGCGTGCTGCTGTGCCAAGCCGCGACAGTTTCAGGGTGTGATCTGCCACAGGCCGGCCTCGGTCACGATCCAGTCCAGCCGTTCGTCGTGTGCCTCCGGTTCAATGCTGTCCACGCGGTTGATTTCGAAACCGACCCCGACGGCCACTGGCCGTGGCTTCAGTGTGGCCAGGGTACGGTCGAAAAAGCCACCGCCGTACCCCAGCCGATAGCCCGCTCCATCGAAGGCATTGAGTGGCAACAGCAGCAGGTCGGGCTGCAGCCAGTCACCGGCCGCCGGGGTGGGAATACCGTAGCGATCCGGCGTCAGAGGCGTAGCCGGCGTCCAGGCACGGAAAGCCAGCGGGCTCGCCGGCGCCACAACGACGGGCAGCGCTGCCCGGCTGCCGGTAGCACACCAGTGGGCAATGGCCGCGCGGACATCCGGTTCCTGCTCGATCGGCCAGCAGAAGGCAGCAACCTGTGGTTGTGGCAGGGCGCGCAAATGTCCGGCGATGGCGGCTGAATAGGCCTGATGCAGATCGGGGCGCAACGCCAGCCGCAGTTGCCGCATTGTTTGCCGCAGCTGCTGCCGGCGTGCCGCCCGCAACTGCGTGCTATCCTCGTCCGCACCCAAAATTTGATCCACCGCAAGCCTGCCCTCAACGAATAATGAATACCAGTTTAGCCCTGTCCCAACGGTTGCCACAATTGCTGCTGCAGCCTGCATCATCGTTTTCTGTGCGTCTGACAGCGCTGTGCTGCTGCCTGTTTTTGGCTGCTCCTGGTCAGGCGCAGCCCGTCAGCGACATGAACTTCACTGAAGCCCGTGAAGCTTTTCGCAAGGGCGATCTGCCGCGCCTGGAGCTGGCCATCACGCAAATAGGCAGCCATCCCCTGGCTGTCTATGCCGAGAACTACCGCCTGCGCAACCTGCTGGCCAAAAATGACGCCAGCGGTATTCCCGCTTTTCTTGATGCTAACGAAGGGACGTACGTTGCCGAAAAACTGCGCGCCGACTGGCTGCGCTGGCTGGTGAAAGAGTCCCACTGGGGCACTGCGCAGCGCGAAGCAGCGAAGCTGCTGGCACCGGATACCGAACTCACTTGCCTGGCGCAGCAAGCGTCGCTCAACCAGGGGGACAATTCGGTGCTGACAGATGCCGAAAGCCTGTGGCTGAGTGTTGCCAGTCTGCCGGATACCTGCCAGCCGGTGCTGGACGCCCTGGTCGCACAGGGCCGGGCCGATGTTGACAAGGTCTGGGCGCGTGCGCGGCTGCAGATCGAACTCAACCGTCCGCAAGCTGCCCGGCGCACCCTCGACTATCTGCCGGCAAACCGTGTCAGCGAGCTGGCGGCTTTCGATCAGAGCTACAAAAGTGCCATGGCGTATCTTGCCCGTCAGCCGGCAAACTGGTCCGCGACCCGCGGTGGGCGCGAACTGACGGCAATAGCCCTGCGTTATGTCGCCGCCAACGACCCACGGACGGCGGCGGCCGAGCTGGAAAAGCGTCTGCCGCAGTTGGGTGAGGATGCAGCAGCGTGGGCCTGGAGTCAGATTGCACTGCAGGCGGCGCGCAAGCATTTGCCGGAAGCCTACGGCTACTACCAGCATGCCGCCAATACTTGGCTCAGCGAGGAAAATCACCAATGGAAAGTGCGCAGCGCCTTGCGGCAGCAGGCGTGGGCCGAGGTGCGCAAGGCCATTCTCGCCATGCCGCCGGCGCTGGCGGAGCGACCGGAATGGCTGTACTGGCTGGGTCGGGCCGAGAAGGCAGGCGGACGCAGTGAGGAAGCGCATAAGTTGTTTTCCCGCATTGCTGACCAAGCCAGTTTTTACGGCAATCTTGCCGCCGAGGAACTTGGCCGTCAGGTTGCCCCGCCGCCGTCGCCACGGCCGTTGACTCCGCCCGAATTGCAGGCCGCCCGGGACAATCCCGGGCTGCAGCGGGCGCTGGCTTTTTTCCGTCTCGATCTGCGTACCGAGGCCGTGCGCGAGTGGAATTGGGCGTTGCGCGGGATGAATGATCGGCAGTTGCTGGCTGCCGCGCGTCTGGCCGAAGAAAACAAGCTGTGGGATCGCGCCATCAATACCGCCGAGCGTACCCAGCACGAGCACGATTACCAGCTCCGCTTTCTGGCGCCCTATGCCGACCAGATCCGTCCTGCCGCCCGCCAGCAGGCACTTGACGATGCCTGGGTGTACGGCCTGATGCGTCAGGAAAGCCGCTTCATCGGCAATGCCCGTTCCAGTGTCGGCGCTTCCGGTCTGATGCAACTGATGCCGGCAACCGCCAAGTGGGTGGCGCGCAAGATCGGGCTACGCGACTACAACCCTAGCCAGGTCAACGATACCGACACCAATGTCCTGCTGGGGACGAGCTACATGCGGATGGTGATGGATGATCTCGACCAGCATCCGGTGCTGGCTTCCGCCGCTTACAACGCGGGCCCAGGCCGGGCCCGTCGCTGGCGTGCCGAACGGCCGCTGGAAGGGGCGATTTATGCCGAGACCATTCCTTTTTCCGAAACCCGCGATTACGTCAAGAAAGTGATGAGTAACGCCGTGTATTACTCGATTTATTTCAACAACCGCCCCGATTCACTGAAAAATCGCTTGGGTACGGTGGCGCCAGCGGTCCCGGGCGGCACCAGGGCCGCTGATTTGCCGTAAAATTGTGTCAGCAATCGTCAGGCTGACCTAAAAATAATTCCTGACGTATTTCCCCCAGACGAAGACATTTTTCATACAAGGACGAACAGGCCCTCACCATGTCGATGCAGATCGCAGCGGGAAAGCACATTCAGCTGGCACGCCTGCCGCAGTGCCGGAAGTTTTATCTGCAACACCTCGCCGACGTGCTGCGTCAATGCAACCTGCTTTCGCCGGCGGCGATCCAGGCCATCATCAACGGCAGTGGCCGTTATTTCGACGCGCGGGCGGCGCAGCAGCAGCAAAGCAGCTTTGGCGACGAAGTGCGTGGTCTGACGTCATCGCATATTTCGCTGGTCCCGGAAGATGACCTTGAGCTCAATCTGCGCCTGGAGCGCCTCAATACGCAGCTCAGTGACGCGGCCAGCACGGCCTTGTGGAAAACCCAGCTGCGCTTCATGACGCTGTTGGGACGCCCGGATCTGGGCAAGAATCAGAATCCGATCGGACCGGCGGGGATCGTCGAAGGCTTGCGGCTGTTCTTCGAGCAGGCCGGTGCCAGTTCCCTGGATGAAAAACTCGATCTTCTCGATCGGGTCGAGAATACCCTGCGGCGTGAACTGCCCGTGCTGTACGAAGCGCTGGAACAGGAAATGTCCCGCATGGAAATCGAACCGACGCAGGCCGGCATCATCAGGGCGCAGGAAAGTGTCGTCAGTCTGACGGGTGCAGCAGGCAGAGCTGGCAGCAAACCGGAGCGGGCCGCAAGCAACACCGCGGCCTCCTTGCCTGATGACCTGCTGACACTGCTGGCACAGAAAGCCCGCCGTAGTGACGCGCCGGAGCCTGCCTTGCTCGACCAGGCGGCCCTCGAGAATCTGTGGTTCCGCCTGGAGCAGATGAGCACGGCGCCGAAAACGACCAAACCAGCCAGCAGCAGTTTCCTTACGGATACCTCGCCACGGCTGGAAGCATTGATTCCGGAGTTGTTCGCCCCCCCCAGTGCAGCGATTGGCAGTCCGCCAGCAGCACTGCGGCCAGTCAGTGCCCTGGAACTTGGTATTCCGGCGGCGACCAGCGAAGGGCAGACCATCGATGCGGTCGGTCTGTTGTTCGACATGTTGTTTAGTGCGCCCGAGCTGCCGCCAGTACTCAAGCAGTTGTTTGCCTCCTTGCAGGTTCCAACCGTCAAGCTGGCTTTGAAGGACCGCAGTCTGTTTACCCGCGC
Organism: Azonexus hydrophilus; assembly: GCF_905120355.1. GTDB lineage: Bacteria > Pseudomonadota > Gammaproteobacteria > Burkholderiales > Rhodocyclaceae > Azonexus. The sequence continues at coordinate 11,475 of NZ_CAJHOB010000005.1, forward strand.
CAATCATCCCTGGCGACGGTTCGTGTCTGTGCTTGGTCGTTGCGCCGGCGAACTGGGCGATGGCAGCGGAGGCAGCGACGGCTTTCAGGCCAGCCTGGAAAGCCTCGTGCACGACCTAGTCAAGCACAGTGATCATGCTGCTGCATTCGAGCGTGCGGCACAGAGTCTGGAGCAGCAGCTTGAGGCCCGTTTCAATCAACGCCTGCAGGCGGCGGCGGTGTACCTCCCCCTGTTGCGCCAGATTGACCGGCGCGATCAGGCTGCGGAAGCCATCAGCATCCTGCTGGCGCAGATGAATATCGGCACGCTCCCCGCTGTGTTGCAGAGTTACCTGCGCCAGGATGTCTACCGCCTACTGGAGCGCACCTGGTTGCAGGAGGGGCCGGAAAGCACGGCGTGGGCGGCACGTCTGGCGAATCTGGACAAGCTGTTGTGGACTTTTCGCCCTAAAACCGATGGCGAAGAGCGCAAGGCGCTGGCGCGTGAACTCCCGGGCGTGCTACAGGTATTGAAGGAGGACATGGAGCGCCTCAAGCTTTCCTCCGACCAGCAGGCTCAAATTCTCGATGCCTGTTTTGCCTTGCAGACCCGGGCCATGCGCTCTGGTACGCCCGAAGAGAAAGCGTCAGAAACGTCGGTTGGCAGTGGCTTGCCGGTAGCGGCCATGATTGATGGCCAGCTGGAAAGCGGTACCTTGATTCTGCACACGCGTGAGTGTCGCCCGCCATTGACTGCCACGCCCGGGCGTCATGCCTTTGCGCCTGGGCAGTGGTTTCAGCTTACGCTGGCGGGGCGCGAGCAGAATTTCTGCCTCTGCCAGAAAAGCCCGGCGAGTGAGCGCCTGCTGCTGATCAACGCGCCGCAGAGTGAGGCGTTTACTATCCTCAGCCACCTTCTGGCGGCGGAAGTTGCTGCCGGCAACATTCGTCTGCTGGGGGATCCGGATCTGGTGAGTACCCTGCTGCAGCGGGCGCTTGCTGCGGCCCGTCAAGCGCCCGCAAAATCCCCGTAAACAGCGGATTTCCCGTAAAATTGCGGCTTTATCGAGTCATGTTTTGCGGGGTTTCTGATGAGCATCAAAAAAGTTCTGCTGCTGGGCGGGAGCGGTTTTGTCGGCACCTATATCGTCAATCGTCTGGCCCAGCGCGGGATTGAGGTTACCGTGCCGACGCGCCGGCGCGAGCGGACCAAGGCGCTGATCATGCAAGCCGGTGTCACGATGCCGGAAGCCAACATTCACTGCCCGCAAACCCTGCAGGAGCTGATGCGTGGCCAGGATGCGGTGATCAATCTGGTCGGGGTGCTGCACAGCCGCGACGTCAAGCTGCCGTACAGCAAGGATTTCGCCGAAGCGCACGTCGAGTTGCCGAAGAAGGTCGTGGCAGCCTGTCAGGCCAGCGGTGTACGCCGCCTGCTGCACATGAGCGCCCTGAAGGCAGATCCCAAGGGGCCGTCCGAATATCTTGCTTCCAAGGGCGAGGGGGAAGCCGTCGTGATGGCAGCGCGCGATCAGCTGGATGTCACCGTGTTCCGCCCCTCCGTCATCTTTGGCCTGGGCGACAGCTTTCTCAGCACCTTTGCCAAGGTACTCAAGTGTGCGCCAGTCTTCCCGCTTGGTTTCGGGCATGCCCGCTTCCAGCCGGTATGGGCGGCCGATGTGGCCGATGCCTTTGTTGACGCGCTGACGGATGCCAGCACCTTTGGTCAGGCCTATGACCTGACCGGCCCGCAGACCTATACCCTGCGCCAGCTGGTCGATTACACCGCCCGTTTGTGCGGCAGCAGGGCCCGCATCGTCGCGCTTTCCGAAGGTTGGGCGTATCTGCAGGCGGGTTTGATGTGGCTGATGCCCAATCCTGTTCTGTCGCCGGACAACCTGCGCTCGATGCAGGTCGACAGCGTCTGTGACAGCACCTGTCAGCCGCCGGCTGACTGGCACCCGACGGCGCTCGAAGCTGTCGCACCCACCTACATTGCGCAAAATACTCCGAAGGGCAGGCTCGACGGCTTCCGCTTCCGTGCCGGTCGCTGATCCTCCCCCCAGGCCCGACAGCCCGACACAGGCAGGTTGTTCTGGCCTGCCTGCGGCGGCGCAGGTGTATTGTGTTGGCGGTGCGGTGCGTGACAGCCTGCTTGGCCGGCAAAGCGATGATCAGGATTTCGTCGTTGTCGGGGCGACGCCCGAGGTCATGCTGGCGGCGGGTTTCCGTCCGGTCGGCAAGGATTTTCCGGTATTTCTGCACCCCCATACTCAAGCCGAATATGCCCTGGCCCGTACCGAGCGCAAGAGCGGGCGGGGTTACCACGGCTTTACCTTTCATACGACGCCAGACGTCACCCTGGAGCAGGATCTGGCTCGCCGTGATCTGACCATCAATGCCATGGCGCGTGATGTCGGCGGACACATCATCGATCCTTTCAATGGGCAGGCAGACCTGGCGGCGAAAATTCTGCGGCATGTCGGTCCGGCGTTTGCCGAGGACCCCGTGCGCATCCTGCGCCTGGCTCGTTTTGCCGCCCGTTTTGCCGATTTCACGGTGGCGGCGGAAACGCTGTGCCTGATGCAAGGCATGGTGCAGGCGGGTGAAGTCGATCACCTGGTGGCGGAACGGGTGTGGCAGGAGCTGGCCAAAGGCTTGCTGGAGGTGAAGCCGTCGCGGATGTTCGATGTCCTGCGGGCCTGTGGCGCCCTGCAGCGCTTGCTGCCGGAAGTCGATGCCCTGTTCGGTGTGCCGCAACGGGCGGAATATCACCCGGAAATCGATACGGGTATTCACACCCTGATGGTGCTCGATCAGGCGGCCCGCTGCGACTTGCCGTTGAGCGTGCGCTACGCCGCGCTGTGCCACGACCTGGGCAAGGCCACGACGCCGGCCGATATCCTGCCGCGCCATCATGGACACGAAGGACGCAGCGTCGGGTTGTGCAAAATCATGAGCCAGCGGCTGCGGGTGCCCAACGAGTGTCGCGAACTGGCGGTGTTGGTCGCGCGCGAGCACGGCAATGTGCACCGCGCGGCTGAATTGAAGGCCAGTACCGTGGTGGATCTGCTTGAGCGCTGCGATGCCCTGCGCCGTCCGCAGCGCTTTCAGGAGCTGCTGGCGGCCTGCCAATGCGATTTCAACGGCCGCCTCGGCTGGGAGGCGCGGCCCTATCCGCAGCGGCCCTATCTGCAGCGGATGCTGGCGGCCGTGCAGCAGGTCAATGCGGGTGCGATTGCCGCCAGTTGCAGCAGCCCGGGCAAGATTCCTGAGCGGATCCGGCGTGCCCGCATTGCCGCCGTAGCCGCCGTGTCAGAGGACGCGGCCAAGCAGCCAGAGTAATAACGAGAAGAGCGCAATGCTGCTGAATGGAAAATGATATTCCCGCTCTCCCCGGCGCCATTTCAGGTCGCCCGGGAGTTGGCCGAAGCGGATGAAACGAGCCAGATGCGGTGTCACGATGCCCAGCAGGAAAATCGCCAGCACCAGGGTCAACACCCATTTCAACATGTCAGCCTCCCTTGGAAGCGCGCATTACACCATATGACCAACTACAACGATTCGCTCATGCAAATTACCAGCCAACAGATTGCCGGCCGTGAGGTGTTCTCCTGCCTGCCGCTCAAGCCTAGCCCGCGTCCGCCATTGCTCTTCATCCACGGCGCCTTTGCCGGCGGCTGGATGTGGACGGAAACGTTCATGCCTTACTTCGCTGCCGCTGGTTATCCCTGCCATGCCTTGTCGCTGCGCGGTCATGGTGGCAGCAGCGGGCATGAACAGATCAACTGGCTGTCGGTAGCCGATTACGTGGATGACGTTCGTAGCGTGATCCAGGGGTTGGCCATCGATCCTGTGCTGATCGGTCATTCCATGGGCGGTTTTATTGCCCAGAAGTATCTTGAACACCATCCGGCACGTGCGGTTGCGCTGCTGTGTTCGGTGCCGCCACAAGGCCTGGTGGCAGCCCAGTTCCACCTCATGCTGCAGAAACCGGGCATCTTCCTTGAGCTCAACCGCATCCTGGCTGGCAATTACACCGATACGGATACCCTGCGTGAAGCCCTGTTTGCCGGCGAGGCCGATCCGGAGATGCTGCAGACTTGGTTGAGTCGGATGCAGAACGAATCACAACGTGCCATCTGGGACATGTCGATGTTCAGCCTGCCGAATTTGCTGCACATGCGCCGACCGCCCATGCTCATCGTGGGGGCGCAACATGATGTCCTGGTACCCGCATTTCTCGTCCAGACGACGGCACAAACGTATGGGGAGCCCTGTCACATTCTGCCGGGAATGGGGCATGCCATCACGCACGAAAAAGATTGGCCCGCTGCTGCGGGCCTGGTGGAAAGCTGGTTGGCACAACTGGAAGGCTGATTCCTCCCGGCATGCTGCATCAGGCGTGGGTATCGATGCGATTGCCTAGGTGCTCGGGATTGGACGGCGCCGGCACGGCCTGTAGCAGCTGCAGGGCGGAACTGCCTTCCAGGGCGATGGCCTTTTTCAACACCAGTAAACTGATCGCATCCGGCGACGCCGACTGGCTGAGAGCATTGATCGTGCTATTGACGGCAGGAATGTTCATGGCGATCACCGTGGCGGGTTACTGTGGGGCGAGTATACCTGCCCTTACAGGCGATGGCTCTGGTCGCCCCGCGTAAAGCCGAGAAGGTGCTGATCGATGCCGCGTCCTAGCGCCATGACCTTGAACAATTCCCCCATCTCATGCGGCATGGTCAGCTTGCCGACCGCGCCTGCTGCGCGAAAGTAGGCGGGTGACGCGGCGGGGAGCTGCTCCAGCGCTTGCAGAATGCCGCAGTTGAGCAGGAATTGTCCCTGGCTGGTGTATCCGAGCAGATCCAGCCCGCTGGCGTGAGCGGTCGCGATGATGGCGGTGAAATCGACGTGGACCGTGACATCCTGCAAACCTGGCAGGTAGAAGGGGTCGGCATGGGCCTGATGGCGGTAATGGCACATTAGTGTTCCTGCGCTACGCTGCGGGTGGTAGTACTCATGCGCCGGGAAACCATAATCGAACAGTAGCAGTGCCCCCTTGCGCAAACGGTCGGCCCAGGCCGCTGTCCAGCCACGTGCCGCGAGCGAAATTTCTGACAGATAGCCGTCATGCAGGCTGTGAGTGCGTGCAATTTCTGTTGCCACCTTCAGCAGTTCGCCACTGGCCGGCCGGTCGTTCCACGTGAAACGTCCCGCCGCATCAAGACCTACACCCCGTTCGCAGATCTCCTTGGGTCCCCAGACGACCAGATGTGCTGGCAGCGCGTCGAGCAGTTCGTTGGCCACGATGACGCCGGAAAATTCGTCAGGTAGCCGGTGCAACCAGTGCACGCGGTCCTGCAGGTGCGGTACTTGCGCAGCAAGTGTTTCCCGTTGGCGTGCCTGCAGATCGGGGGAGAGCTCGAGTATGGCGTAATGCTCCGGCAGCGCCTGTAGCGTTTCCAGGGCCTGCAGCAGATCTGCCGCCAGCTGACCGGAGCCGGCGCCGACCTCGATGATTTCTGGTGCTGACGCGGCCATGATTTCAGCCACCTGCGGGGCCAGTGCCTGTGCAAATAATGGCGTCATTTCAGGTGCGGTGACAAAGTCCCCCGCCGCACCGAATTTTTGTGCCCCGGCAGCGTAATACCCGAGTCCCGGAGCGTAGAGGACCTGCGCCATATAGTCGGCAAAGGACAGCCAGCCGCCATTCTTTTTGATTTCGCCAACGAGGTGCGCAAACATCGCCTGGCTGTGCGCCAGAGCATCTTCTGAAGGGAGGGGCAGGCCGGTCATGGAAAGTCGCCAGTCGGGAAAAGGGGCATTCTACCGAGAGTGCAGGCATTCCCCGTAGTTGCAGGTACACTTGCGGGTTTTCCGCATCCTACTCAGCGCACCATGAGCACTCCTCTGTCCGGCACCATGCAAAAACTGCGTAAACATCTGGAAAGCCGTACCGGCAAAGCCATTATCGACTACAACATGATCGAGGATGGCGATGTGGTCCTGGTCTGTTGCTCGGGGGGTAAGGATTCATACACCCTGCTGTCCATGCTGCTGGCCCTGCAGCAGCGGGCGCCGGTCAGCTTCAAACTGATCGCCATGAATCTCGACCAAAAACAGCCGGGTTTTCCTGCTGACGTATTGCCCGGTTATTTCGAGTCGCTGGGCATCGACTACCGCATCATCGAGGCGGACACCTACTCCATCGTCAAGGACAAGATTCCGGAAGGCAAGACGACGTGTTCACTGTGCTCCCGCCTGCGCCGGGGCATCATCTACCGGACGGCGAAAGAGCTGGGTGCAAACAAGATTGCCCTTGGCCACCATCGCGATGACATGGTGCATACCCTGTTTCTCAACCTGTTGTTTGGCGGCAAGATGAAAGCCATGCCGCCCAAGCTGGTGACCGACGACAAGGCGCATATCGTGATTCGGCCGCTGGCGTATTGTGCCGAAAGTGATATCGCTAAATTCGCCCGCGCCATGGAATATCCTTTGATTCCGTGCAATCTGTGCGGCTCCCAGGAAAACCTGCAGCGACAGAAGGTGCGTGAAATGATGCAGGACTGGGATCGCCGCTACCCCGGGCGTACCGAGGCCGTATTTACGGCCCTGCAAAATGTGGTGCCATCCCATCTGGGCGACAACCGGTTGTTTGATTTTCGCGGCCTGACCCTGGATACGCCTGTGAGTGAAGGCGATATTGCCTTCGATAGTGTCGAATACCCTGTTTTTGCTGCGATTCCCATTCAGCAACCGGTCGTCTGCACGCCGTCAGAGCCCTGATTTTAAGCGTACAATCACGCGCTGCCCTCACCTACTCACCTGAATCCGACCGTCAGCATGCACGATCCTCATACCGCCAGTATTTTCATGGTCGCCGACATGACCGGCAGTGTTTCCCTGCATCAACGTCTCAACGAGCAGGAAGCCGAGCGAGTCATCGATCGTGGCCTGAAGCGCATGACCCGCTCCATTGAAGGCCAGGGCGGGAAGGTACAGCAGGTGGTTGGCGATGAACTGCTGGCCCGTTTCACCCAGGCTGAGGCGGCCTGTCATGCCGCCATCGACATGCAGCAGCGGGTAGCGGATCTGCCGCCGGTGTCCGGGCATAAGCTGAGCCTGCGTGTTGCGTTGGCGACAGCAGCCGACGCAGCGCAAGGCGAGAGCCAGCACATCACCCAGGCCCTGCGTCTGGCAGCGCTCGGCGCGGCGGGCGAAATCCTCTGCGATGCTAGGCTGGGGGAAATGTTGCGTGATAACGATGGGTTGAACCTCATGCCGCTTGCCGGCCGGCAGATCAGCTGCGATGCCAGCCCTGGGTCTGCGGGTGTTTCCCCCTTCCAGCTGCTCTGGTCGAATACTGGCGGCAACGCCCAGCTGTCTGAAGCGAGCGAACCACCGCCTGCCTTCGACCAGGCGAGCCGCTTGTGCCTGCGCTACCTGGGCCAGACCTATCTGGTCAGCTCGCAAAATCCGGTACTGACGACCGGTCGTGATGCCAGTTGCGGCGTCATCGTCGATGATCGTCGGGTGTCGCGTCAGCATGCCCGGATCGAACGGCGCAGTGACGGTTTCTATCTGGTTGATACCAGTACCAATGGCAGTTTCGTCAGCATCCAGGGGCGCCAGGAAGCGCTGGTGCGCAAGCATGATGTGCTGCTCGAAGGGCGTGGCAAGATCTGTCTTGGCAGCACCGTCAACGACGGACGCTCGGAGTGCCTGGAGTTTGAGCACCTCTGAGCGGCGCGATCAGGCTTAGTCGGCGCTGTCGGCCTGCATGCAGCGGCTTTGCCGCGCAATGAAATCCTGCATTGAATCAATACCGCGGAACTGCAGGATGGTGTTGCGTACTGCGGCTTCCAGTAGCACAGCCAGGTTGCGGCCCGCGGCGACCGGGATGACTACCTTGCGGATGGGCACGCCCAGAATATCCTGAGTTTGTGCATCGAGTGGCAAGCGGGGCGCCTCCGCGGCGTTATGCGGCCGTTGCAGATGGACGATGAGCTTCAGCCGCATTTTCAGGCGCGAGGCAGTTTCGCCGAAAATGGTGCGGATATTGAGCAGGCCGAGGCCGCGCACCTCAAGAAAATCGCGCAGCATGCCTGGGCAACGACCTTCGATCGTGCTTGGCGTGACCCGTGCCATTTCCACGACATCATCCGCGACCAGGCCATGGCCGCGCGAAATGAGTTCAAGCGCCAGCTCCGATTTGCCGGCACCTGAATCGCCCGTGATCAGCACACCCATGCCCAGCACATCCATGAAAACCCCGTGCATGCTGATGGTATCGGCCAGTTTGGCGGACAGGTAGATGCGCAGTTGATCGATCACTGCGGAGCAATGCTTGGGCGAGAGGATTAGCGGGACATTGGCATCAAGACAGGCCTTGACCATGAAATCAGGTGGTTTCAGGCCATCCGCGACGATGACCGCAGGGGCACTGGCGGCAAGCAGTTCATTGAACAACTGGGTGAAGCGCCGTTCGCCGATGCGCAGAGCCCATTCGTGTTCAGCCTGGCCAACAACCTGCAAGCGCTCGGGGTGGATGACGTTGATGTGGCCGACGACATCGGCGCCGTAGGCGCTGGCGGCCTTCAGTTCGACCTTGCGGTCGGTGCTGTGGCCGAACAGCCAGTTCAATAACAGCGTCTCGCGGTTATCCTCAAACAGTTGGTCGAGTGAAAGCGTGCGCACGCTCAGTGTTCTGCAGCGTCAAACAGGGCGAGTACACCCGCTGCATCGGCAGCGTTTTGCAGCTTCTCGCGGAAGCTGCGATCTGAAAACCGTTGTGCCAGCTCGGAGAGAATCTGCAGGTGTTCTTCAGTCGCCTGTTCCGGTACCAGGAGTACGAACAGCAGGGTGACCGGTTTGCCGTCCGGGGAGTCGAAAGGGATCGGTGTCTGTAGCCGGATGACTGCTCCGGCCGCCTGCTTGAGCCCCTTGATGCGGCCATGGGGAATGGCAATGCCCTGGCCCAGGCCTGTGGAACCGAGTTTTTCCCGGGCGAACAGGCTGTCAAAGATGCTTGCACGCGGCATTCCCAGTTTTTGCTCAAAGAGCATGCCGGCATGCTCGAAAACGCGTTTTTTACTGCTCGCATCGAGATCAAGAAGAATCTGGTCGGCAGTCAGGATTTGGCTGATGGCATTCATGGCGCAGAAAGCAAAAAACCGCACCGTACGGTGCGGTCAGTCACGAAAAAATCACTCGTCGTCGGTTTGCAGTTCGGGCTTGTCACCGCGCCGATGATCCTGCATTTTCTGCTTGTATTTCTGTACTTGGCGATCCAGTTTGTCGAACAGGGCGTCAATGGCTGCATACAGATCGTCACCGGCTTCTTCGACGTGAATGTCCTTGCCTGGTACGTGCACGGTGACTTCAGCCTTCTGCTTCAGCTTTTCAACGGCAAGTACGACATTGACACCAATGACTTTGTCAAAGTGACGGACTACGGGTTCCAGCTTGTTTTCCACATATTCGCGCAGGGCTGCTGTCACTTCGATGTGATGACCGCTGATTTGCAGATTCATGTTTCTCTCCTCGTTCTACAGGGTCTTACGTAAATTGGTCGGCGGGATATTAAGCGATTCGCGATATTTGGCAACCGTACGCCGTGCCACCACGATTCCCTGTTGTCCCAGTATTTCGGATATTTTACTGTCCGACAAGGGCTTCTTGCTGCTCTCGTTTGAAATCAATTGCTTGATCAACGCCCGGGTCGCGGTTGACGAGCAGGCGCCGCCAGCTTCGGTTGCGACATGGCTGCCGAAGAAATACTTCAGTTCGAAAATGCCACGCGGCGTCGCCATGTACTTCTGGTTGGTTACCCGGGAAATGGTCGATTCGTGTAGATCGAGCTCTTCCGCAATTTCCCGCAGGATGAGCGGGCGCATGGCGATTTCTCCGTGTTCGAAGAATTGCTTTTGCCGTTCGACAATGGCCTGACTGACGCGCAGGATGGTGTCGTAGCGCTGTTGTACATTCTTCAGCATCCAGCGCGCTTCCTGCAGTTGCCCGCTCAACCGCCCGTCACCGCGTCGTTGTTTGCTCAGGATGTCGGCGTACATGCGGTTGATGCGCAGGCGCGGAAAGGCGTCCGGATTGGTATAGGCGACCCACTGCCCCTTGAGTTTCCTGACTACGACGTCCGGCACGATGTAGCGCGTGTCCAACGCGGCGTATTCGGCACCGGGGCGGGGATTGAGGCTGACGATCAGTTCCTGCGCTGCCTTGATGGCTTCGTCCTTGTGCCGGGTCAGCCGGCGCAGGCGCACGAAATCCCGGGCGGCAAGGACTTCCAGATGCTGGTCGACAATGTCGCGGGCCAGCGCACAAGCAGGGTCGTTGTCACGTTCGCGGAGTTGCAGGAGCAGGCATTCGCGCAGGTCGCGGGCCCCCACGCCGGCAGGGTCGAAATTCTGCAACTGGTGCAGGGCAATTTCCAGTTCCTCTAGCTCCACTTCGTAGCGTTCCGGCAGGCTGGCCTGCAACTCCTCCAGCGGTGCCGACAGATAGCCATCGTCGGTCAGGGCTTCGATCAGAAAGCGTACCAGGCTGCGGTCGCGTTCGTTCAGTTGTGTCATTCCCAGCTGCCAGTTCAGGTGCTCACGCAGGCTGACGGTGCCAGCATGTGTGTCCTGTGCTTCGCGATCATCCTCTTCATCGCGACCGCCGCCGGAGAAGGTGCCGGCATCCTGCGACCAGCGATCATCGTCGATGTCGGCGGGCGTTTCCGGTATCAGGTTCTGCTCATCCGTGGCCGCGGCATTGCCTTCGCTTTCTGCGGTTGCCGCAGCGGTGCTGAATTCCTGGCTGCCCGGATAGCCTGTTTCCGGTTCGTCCAGGCGTTCGAGCAACGGGTTTTCCAGCAGCACCCGTTCGATTTCCTGCTCCATTTCGAGGGTGGACATCTGCAGCAGCTTGATTGCCTGCTGCAGCTGCGGTGTCAGCGTCAGACTTTGCGAAAGTTTGAGTTGCAGAGCCGGTTTCATGTCCGCACCCGTTGCCGCTCAGAGGCGGAAGTGCTCGCCGAGATAGACCTGGCGCACACTTTCGTTGGCGACGATATCGGCGGGTGTGCCGGAGGCCAGAACATGGCCGGCGTTGATGATGACGGCGTGGTCGCAGATGCCTAGGGTTTCGCGTACGTTGTGGTCCGTAATGAGGACGCCGATGCCGCGTTCCTTGAGAAAGCGGATGATTTTCTGGATTTCCAGCACGGCGATCGGGTCCACGCCGGCAAAGGGTTCGTCGAGCAGGATGAAGCGCGGTCGGGTTGCCAGAGCGCGGGCGATTTCCACGCGCCGCCGTTCCCCCCCGGACAGGGCGGCCGCATTGATGTGGCGGATGTGACCGATGTGCAGCTCTTCCAGCAGGTTTTCCAGCTGCGATTGCTGTTCTGCTTTCGATAAATCCTGCAATTCCAGTACGGCGAGGATGTTTTCCTCGACATTCAGCTTGCGGAATACCGATGCCTCCTGCGGCAGATAGGATAGTCCTTGTTTTGCCCGCGCATGCATGGCCTGGTGCGAGAGGCGGGTAGTGTCGATATAGACCTCGCCGGCATCAGCGGTCACGAGACCGACCACCATGTAGAAGCAGGTGGTCTTGCCGGCCCCGTTGGGCCCGAGCAGGCCAACGACTTCGCCGGAGCGGACGCTGAAGGAGACGTCCTCGACCACAGTACGCGATTTGTAGCTTTTTTTCAGGTTGTGGGCGGCGAGCGTTGCCGTCGTTTGCGTCATGCTTCCTCTCCGTAGCGTAGTACCGCGCTGATGGCCGTATGCGAAAAGCCGCGATATTGCAGGAAACGCAGCTGCTTGGCACGTTCTGCAGGTGTCTGTGCCGGGCTGCCAAATTTTTTCTGCCACAAGGCGCGGCAGCGCTCGAGCTCGTCGCCTGCTGCCGGCAGGGCAGCGGCGATGTCGGCATCGCTCAGGCCCCGCAGGCGTAGTTCCTGGCGCAGGCGAGTATCGCCGTAGCGCACGGCGCGCGCAGCAATGCGCTGACTGGCGTAGCGTTGATCCGAGAGCAGGCGCTCACTTTCGAGGCGATCGAGGACTTCATCCACCGCTGCATCATCTGCCGCCAGAGGTCGCAGTCGGGCACGCAATTCGGCCCGGCTGTAGTCGCGCCGGGCCAGACAGGCGAGTGCGTGTTGGCGTAGTTCAGCCATCGCTGGCCGCAGCGCCACCCTTCACGGGTTTCTCGGTTTTGCTGCCGGCGGCCACGGCGGCACGGATTTTGGCTTCCACTTCCTGGGCGATTTCCGGGCGCGATTTGAGGAATTCGCGCACGTTGTCCTTGCCTTGGCCGATTTTCTCGCCGTTATAGGCATACCAGGCGCCGGATTTGTCGATCAGCTTGTGAGCGACGCCGAGTTCAACAATTTCGCCTTCGCGCGAAATGCCCTCGCCGTAGAGAATATCGAAAATCGCTTCGCGGAACGGCGGCGAGACCTTGTTCTTGACGACCTTGACGCGGGTTTCGTTGCCGATCACCTCGTCGCCCTTCTTGATCCCGCCGATACGGCGGATATCCATGCGCACCGAGGCGTAGAACTTGAGGGCGTTGCCGCCGGTGGTGGTTTCTGGCGAGCCGAACATGACCCCGATCTTCATTCGGATCTGGTTGATGAAGATGACCAGGGTGTTGGTCTTCTTGATGTTGGCGGTGAGTTTTCTGAGGGCCTGGCTCATCAGGCGGGCATGCAGGCCGACCATCTGGTCGCCCATGTCGCCCTCGATTTCGGCACGAGGTGTCAGGGCGGCGACCGAGTCGATGACGATGATGTCGACCGAGCCGGACCGCACCAGCATGTCGGCAATTTCCAGGGCCTGTTCGCCGGTATCCGGCTGCGAAATCAGAAGTTCGCCGACATTGACGCCGAGTTTCTGTGCGTACTGCGGATCAAGCGCATGTTCGGCATCGATGAAAGCCGCCGTGCCGCCGAGCTTCTGCATTTCGGCGACGACCTGCAGACACAGGGTGGTCTTGCCAGAGGATTCCGGGCCGTAGATTTCCACGACCCGGCCGCGGGGCAGACCGCCGACGCCGAGCGCCAGATCGAGGCCGAGCGAGCCGGTGGATACCACCTGCAGCCCTTCGTCGATCTCGGCATCGCCCATCTTCATGATGGAGCCCTTGCCGAATTGTTTTTCGATCTGTTGCAACGCCGCAGCGAGTGCTTTTGCCTTGTTGTCGTCCATGGTATGACCTCAGAAAGTTGAGCGGATTATGGCACAGGGGCCGAAAATGGAACAAAAATTGCTGGTGTGAAATAAACGCACAAGAAACGGCTGGCGTTTGCTTCGTATAATAGCTTGATTGCTGCAAAACACTGTACAACTATACAGTATTCAATTGACGACACCAATGCTGCGCGTTTCCTTCGTACTTCTCTGTGTCCTTCTTGGTGTTGGACATGTTCCGGTCGCCAGCGCCAAACCGGCCGCCTGGTACTTGTGGGCGAGCCAGCTCGATGGTCGCCTGATCTGCCGGCAGGTATCGCCCGGACCGGGCTGGAAGGTTCAGCGCGGCCCCTATCGCGATGCCCGCTGCCAGCTGGCAGGGCAACCGTGAGCACGTATCAGCCGCCGCAGGAGCCACTACGGCTGCACTATGTGGACGACGCCATCATTGTGGTGGTCAAGCCGGCCGGGCTGCTGTCGGTACCCGGGCGCGGGCCGGACAAGCAGGATTGTGTGATCCACCGTGTGCAGCAGGATTTTCCGCAGGCGCAGATCGCGCACCGCCTCGACATGTCCACTTCCGGCTTATTGGTGGTGGCACGCGATGCGGCCATGCAGCAGGTCATGTACCGCCTGTTCCGCGAACGGGCGGTGGAAAAACGCTACATCGCCCTGGTGGCTGGCGTGGTGACGCCGGAGAGTGGGGCCATCGACCTGCCACTCATCTGCGATTGGCCGAACCGGCCGCGCCAGATGGTGTGCCCTGCGCGTGGCAAGCCGTCGCTGACCCGTTTCCGTGTGCTGCAGCGCATGCCCCATGAAGATTGCACGGTGGTCGAACTGGAGCCGGTGACCGGCCGTTCACACCAGTTGCGCGTGCATCTGGCGGCACTGGGTCACCCGATCCTGGGTGATGAACTCTATGCCGGCGTAGCCGCTGAACGGGCACCGCGCCTCCTGCTGCACGCCAGCGAAATCGCCTTTGCTCATCCGCAAAACGACAGGCGCGTGCATTTTCATTGTCCGGCCCCATTTTTTCCCTTGGCTGCGCCAGCGTTGACTTTATAATCGCCCGCGTTTTCAACCCCTTGCGGCTTTTTGCCTCGTGCCATGCTGATCTGGTTCGTCGTCATTTATCTGGTTGTTTCGATCGGCATCGGCCTGCTGGCCGCCACACGCGTTCACACCACCAAGGATTTCGCTGTTGCCGGCCGTCATTTGCCGCTACCGGTCGTCACGGCCACGGTATTTGCCACCTGGTTTGGCGCCGAGGCGATTTTCGGGGTGTCGTCCACCTTCGTCCAGGAAGGGTTGCGCGGTGTCGTGGCTGATCCGTTTGGCGCGGCGCTGTGCCTGATTCTTGGCGGCATTTTTTTCTCGCGCAAGCTGTACAAGCTCAATGTGCTGACGCTGGGCGATTATTTCCGCCTGCGTTACAACCGGACGGTCGAAGTGCTGGCCACGCTGTGCATCGTGCTGGCCTATCTGGGCTGGGTGGCGGCGCAGATCAAGGCGTTGGGGCTCATTTTCAACGTTGTCACTGATGGCGCGGTCAGCCAGGAAATGGGCATGATCATCGGCGCGCTGGTGGTGCTGACCTACACCACGCTGGGGGGCATGCTGTCGGTGGCTATTCTGGATTTCGTCCAGATGGGCATCATCATTGGCGGCATGTTGTTCATCGCCTGGCTGATTTCCGGGCAGACCGGCGGGGTCATGCCGGTGATCGAGCATGCGGCGGCGGCAGGCAAGCTGCAGTTCTTCCCCGAACCCGACTTGTGGCAGTGGGTCGGTTTTCTCGGCGCCGGCATGACCATGATGCTGGGTTCCATTCCGCAGCAGGACGTGTTCCAGCGCATCACCTCGGCGCGCACAGCCAGGATCGCCCTGTGGGGTTCCATCATCGGTGGGTCGATCTATTTCGTCTTCACTTTCGTGCCGATGTTCATTGCCTACTCGGCCACCCTGATCGATCCCACGCTCTACGGCGATCTGATGGCGCTGGATTCGCAACTGGTGCTGCCAACGCTGGTGCTGCAACAGACGCCGGTGTTTGCCCAGGCCATTTTCTTCGGCTCGGTTCTGGCGGCGATCATGAGTTGCTCTTCCGCCACGCTGCTGGCGCCGTCGGTGGCGTTTGCCGAGAACATCGTGCGCGGCTTCTTTCCGAGCATGGGTGATCGGGAATTCCTGCGCCTGATGCGGGTGACCATCGTCTGCTTCACTTTCGGGGTGCTGCTGTTTGCGCTCAATTCGGAATCAAGCATCTTCCATATGGTGGAGAACGCGTACCGGGTCACCCTGGCCGGTGCTTTCGTGCCGCTGGTGGTCGGTGCGTTCTGGGCCCGGGCGACAACGCAGGGCGCCCTGGCGGCGTGCATCGGCGGCGTGACTACCTGGATTCTGGTGGAGGTGCTGATTGGCGACGACGGTCTGGTGCCGCCGCAGTTGATCGGTCTGATCGTCAGCTTCATCGGCATGCTGCTGGGTTCCCTGCTGCCGCAGTGGGTCGGTCGCGCCGGGAGCGAGCCGGATGCTCATGCCGCGCTGCATCATCGTGCCGCTGCCGAAACCCATCACACGCCCGCCTCCCATCACTGACCTGAGGCCGGCTTTCCTCGTACAATCGGGCGATGCCTGTTTCCGGAAACCGCCCCATCGTGCTTGCCCGCTATCTGGCGCTGGCCTGGTGTGCGCTGATCGTCTACGCCAGCCTGCACCCGTTCAGTGGCTGGCGCAGCACCGGCATTTCTCCCTGGGGTTTTCTCCCGGCGGCCTGGCCACGCTACTGGACCGGCTTCGATCTGGTGGCCAACGTGGCCGTCTATCTGCCGCTGGGGTTTTTTTTATGTCTGGGGCTGCGTTCCTTACGCGGACGGATCACCGCATTTGTGCTGGCGACCTTGTGTGGCGCACTCCTCAGTCTGTCCCTGGAAACGCTGCAGAACTGGTTGCCCAGTCGCGTTCCGTCCAATCTTGACCTCGCCTGCAACACGCTGGGCGCGGCCCTGGGGGCGCTGCTGGGCCAGATCGTCGCGCCGCGCAGCCTGATCCGCCTGGAAAATGCAGCGCAACATCTGTTGTCGCCAATGCCGCACAGCGAACTGGGTCTGACCTTGCTGGGCTTATGGATGATGGTGCCGCTGTCGCCGGAAATCCTTCTGTTCGGAGCCGGTGATCTGCGCCAGCGCCTTGCCGTGACACCTCCCCTGCCGTTCACCGTCGAGCATTTCTCAGTCATCGAGGCCGGCGTCACCGCCTGTAACGCGCTGGCGGTTGGTCTGCTGTTGCGCTGCCTGTTGCTGCGCTGGTGGCTGGCTTATTTGCTGGTGCCGCTCTTCCTGGCCATTGGCCTGACAGTGCGTACGCTGGCTGCTGCAGTGCTCGTTAGCCCGGGTGAAGCCATGCTGTGGCTGACGCCGGGTGCCCAGCTCGGGCTGCAGATCAGTGGCGTGGCGCTGCTGCTGACCTTGTGGCTACCGACCCGCGGTGCTGCCGTGCTTGCTCTGGTTGCCTTGCTGGCGGGAACTGCGCTGGTCAACCTGGCGCCCTTCAATCCCTATTCACAGGCGGCTCTGGCCACCTGGCAGCAAGGACACTTCCTCAATTTCAATGGCCTGACCCGCCTGGTTGCCAGCCTGTGGCCGTTGCTGGCGCTGCCTTTCCTGGTGCTGGTGCCAGCACGCAACGGCTACCGTTCCACGTGAAACAAGGAGATCATCATGAGTTACTTCAAGCACCATGTTTTCGTCTGCACCAACCAGCGCGACAACGGCGAGCCCTGCTGTCATGCGCGCGGTGGCAGTGACGCCTTTGCCTATGCCAAGGAGCGCATCGCTCAGATGCAGCTGAATGGTCCCGGCGGGGTGCGCATCAACAAGGCCGGCTGCCTCGGGCGTTGTGACGCAGGCCCGGTACTGGTCGTGTATCCGGAAGAAACCTGGTACGGCTATGTCGATAACGAAGATATCGAGGAAATCGTGCAGGAGCACCTCGTGCACGGCCGTGTGGTGGAGCGCCTGAAAGTATGAAAATTCACGAAGAAAAACTCGCGGTTGCCGGCCCGGTCGGTAACATCGAAGTCCTGATGGAGCGCCCCGATGCGCCGCGCGGTATTGCTCTGGTGGCGCATCCGCATCCTTTTGGTGGGGGCGCCAATACCAATAAGGTCGCACATACACTGGCCAAGACTTTTGTTGCTCTGGGCTATGCCGCTTTCCGGCCAAACTTCCGCGGCGTCGGCGCGACTGAAGGCACGCATGACGAGGGCCGGGGCGAAACGGAAGATCTTCTGGCCGTACTGCATAACGCACAGCTGCGGTGTGGCGACATTCCCGTCGTGCTGGCCGGTTTTTCCTTCGGTGCCTATTGCCAGACGCGCGTGGCCCGGCGGCTGGCCGATGCCGGCCGGCCAGCGCAGCGTCTGGTGCTGGTCGGGACCGCGGCGGGTTTCGTCGAAGGTCTGCGTCAGTACGATACCGAATCGGTGCCGCACGACACCATCGTCATTCATGGTTCGGCCGATACCACCGTGCCACTGGCCAATGTACTGGCTTGGGCGGAAACGAATGATCTACCGGTCACCGTTGTGCCGGGGGCAGATCATTTTTTCCACCGCCGTCTGCATCAGATCCGCGACATCATTACCCGCGCCTGGCGGCACTGAGTACGGTCACACACGGGCAACCAATGGCCAGGGGCTGCGATAGTAGAATCAACCGATGGACCACTGCCTCGTTCTCACCAACTGTCCCGATGCTGGCGTTGCGCGCGCCATTGCCCGAACCCTGCTCAGTGAGCGGTTGGCGGCTTGCGTCACTATTCAGGCCCCGGCTACTTCGCTCTACCACTGGCGGGGGGCGCTGGAGGAGGCGACCGAGGTTCCCCTGCTGATCAAGACCCGCACTGCCTGCTATCCGGCGCTGCAGCAGCGGATTGTCGAGCTGCATCCCTACAGCGTGCCGGAAGTCATTGCCCTGCCCATCACCCACGGTCTGCCAGCCTATCTGGACTGGTTGACGGAAGAAACCTCGTCATGAACCTGCTGCTGCCTGCCCTTTTGCGCGTATTTCTGCTGTTTTCACTGTGTTTTGGCGCGAGCGTCACTGCCCAGGAATTCTTGGACCCGCTGGTTGCCTTCAAACCTACTCTGCGGGCGCTCGATGGGCAGACGGTGGAAGTGCGCTACGAGATTGCCAAGGGCTATTACCTGTACCGCGACAAGTTCCGTGTCCATGCCGCCGACCCGGCGCAGGATCTGGGACCATTGCAGCTGCCGCCGGGCAAGGAAAAGGACGATGACACCTTCGGGCGCACCGAGGTGTACTACAAGGAAGTGGTATTCCGTCTGCCCGTGGAGCGCAGCAGTTCCGGCCCGCTTGATCTGACGCTCGATCTGCAGTCGCAGGGTTGTGCCGATGCCGGTATCTGTTACCCACCGCAGACGCAGACGCTTGGCGTGCAACTGCCCGACCCGGCGACTACCCCCGCCGCCCCGCCGCTGGGCACCCCGTCTGCCGGTAGCGGCGATGAAAGCGGGCAGATTGCCGAGCTGCTGAAAAACGCCAGCCTGTGGACCAGCCTCGCCCTCTTTTTCGTCGCCGGCCTCGGGCTATCACTGACCCCCTGCGTTTTCCCGATGATCCCGATTCTCTCCGGCATCATTGCTGGCCAGGGGCGGCACGCGACCAAGATGCGCGGCTTCGCCCTGTCGCTCGCTTACGTTCTGGGGATGGCGCTCACCTATGCTGCGGTCGGCATCGCCGCCGGTCTGAGCGGCACGCTGTTGTCCGCCGCTTTGCAGAATGCCTGGGTGCTGGGGGCGTTCTCCCTGATTTTCGTTGTGCTGTCGCTGTCGATGTTCGGTCTCTACGACTTGCAGTTGCCGGTTGCCTTGCAGAGCAAGCTGGCGCATGAATCCGGGCAGCTCAAGGGCGGCAGTTTTGCCGGCGTGTTCCTGATGGGGGCGCTGTCTTCGGTGATCGTCGGCCCCTGTGTCGCGGCGCCGCTGGCGGGTGCCCTGCTCTACATCGGCCAGAGCGGCGATGCCGTGTTCGGAGGCGTTGCCCTGTTCGTCATGGCGCTGGGCATGGGGGCGCCGCTGATCGCCGTCGGTATCGCCGGAGGGTCGCTGCTGCCGAAGGCGGGCGCGTGGATGGACAACGTCAAGAAAACCTTTGGCGTGCTGTTGCTGGCTACCGCCCTGTGGCTGGTTTCGCCGGTGATTTCCGATTTCGCGGCGATGCTCGGCTGGGCCATGTTGTTCAGCATTTCCGCCATCTATCTGCACGCCATCGATCCCCTGCCGGTCAATGCCAAGGGCTGGCAGCGGTTCTGGAAGGGCATCGGCCTGCTCATGCTGCTCACCGGGGCGGCGCTCCTGATCGGCGCTCTGGCGGGCAACCGCGATCCGCTGCAGCCACTGGCCGGCCTGCGGGGTAGCGCCAATGCCGCTGAAAACACGGCCCTGCCCTTCACGCCGGTGCGCTCCGTCGCTGAGCTTGAAGCTCGGCTGGCGAATAGCGATCGCCCGGTGATGCTCGATTTCTACGCCGACTGGTGTGTCTCGTGCAAGGAAATGGAGAAATTCACCTTCAGTGATCCCGCCGTTCGTGGCGTTCTGGCCGGCTTCACCTTGCTCAAGGCCGACGTCACCGCCAATAACGATGATGACAAGGCATTGCTGGCGCGCTTCAAGCTTTTCGGCCCGCCCGGGATCATCTTTTTCGATACCCGCGGTCAGGAAATCAGTGGCCAGCGCGTAGTCGGCTATCAGGATGCCGAGCGCTTCAGCGCGACCTTACGCCAGGTGCTCTGAGTCTGGCCATGCCGTACTTCGGTAGCCACGACCTGATCGCTTTCCTCCTGCTATCGGGCCTGCTTGTCGCCGTCTCGCACAAGCCGTTGCGGCGCCCCGGCAGTCACGGCTTTTATCGTTATTTCGCCTGGCAGACCATGCTCGTGCTGATCTTCCTCAACCGGCCGGAGTGGGGCGAGCATCCGGAAACCCTGCACCAGCAGGTCGCCACCGTGCTGCAGATCAGCAGCCTGGTGCTGCTGCTGGCGGCCTTGAGCGGTTTGCTGCCGGCTTATGGCGGCAAACGGCGTGTCGATGCCACGCTGTACGAATTCGAGAAAACCAGCCGGCTGGTCAGCAGCGGGGTGTTCCGCTACATCCGCCATCCCATGTACGCATCGTTGCTGGCGCTGACCTGGGCGGTGTTTTGCCAGGATCCTTCCTGGCCCGGTCTGGCCCTGGCTGGTCTGGCCACGGCGCTGCTGGTGCGGACCACCCTGGCCGACGAGGCTGAATGCCTGGCGTATTTCGGCGAGGAATACCGCCGCTACATGCAACGGACCCGGCGTTACCTGCCCTTCCTGCTCTGACCTGCCTACAGCAGTGGCCGGCACTGCGTGCGTTGCAGCTGGCGCAGGGAGCCAAAAGCAAACAGCAGGCCGAGCAGCAAACCGGCGATGACGTCGAGCAGCACATGCTGCCGCGTCGCCAGGGTCGACCAGACGATGGCCAGTGCCAGCAGCCAGTTTGCCCCGCGCAGCCAGAGCGGAGCACGTACCTGCCACAGCACGCGGCCGAGCCAGAGGGCGGCAAAGACTGCCGAGGCGACATGCAGCGAGGGGCAGGCATTGCCGCCGCCGTCGATATTCTTGATCAAGGCCATCTGCGGGTAGGCCGACCAGTCCAGTCCTGCCGGCGGGACCGCTGTCGGCAATAGCCAGAAAATCGCCAGGCCAGACAGGCACAGGGCCGCCATCCAGCCACCAAAACAGAGCAGCGCCCGTAAATTGCCGAGAAAGGCAGGCGGCAGGGAGACATAAATCCAGAGTGAGGCGTACACCGGAAACGCCAGTGGGGTGAAGGCTACCCAATGATCCAGTGCCAGCTGTGGCATGACCCAGGCTGGGCGCAAAGGGTGCGCCAGCACGGAAAAATAGGCCCAGAAAAACAGACCCATGAATGCCATGGTGCCGAGTGCCTTCAGCCACATGAGCAGGCAGGCACGGCACAGTAATTGCCGCCACCAGGGCAACAGGTCAACGGTGGGTGAAATCTGCAGGCGCATGGAGGCTGGAAAAAAGAAGAGGCTGCATGGTAGCAAAGGAAACCCCGGCGGGAACTGCAGATCCTGGATTATCTGGTGACGCTGGCATGATGCCGGCCGAATTCAGGGGGCAGAAGCGAGCTCTGGCGGATGCCGGCTTGCCGGCGGCCCAGCCACGGCAGCACCGCTACGGACGAAAATACGCCTGCGGCAGATGAATGAAACATGGCAGGGAGTACAAAAGCGGCTATTTCTTTGAAAAACAGATGCCATTGGCTAAAATCGCCCCCCATGAAAGCGATAGAACTGATCCGCGAATTTCTCCACGAGCGCCTTGCCGCCGACCCCGCTGCCGTTGTTCCGGAAGCGGTACTGGTCGATCTGGGTGTCGACTCCCTGATGATGCTCGAATTGATGTTTGAGTTTGAGGATCGCTTTGCCATCAAGCTCGAATCCGACCTGAAGGCACCACAGACAGTGGGCGAACTCGCCACGCTGATGGAAGCGTTGATCGCCCAGCAGACAGCCAGTCCAGACGGCGCCACATGATGCGGCGGGTTGCCATTACCGGCCTGGGGCTGGTCAGTCCCTATGCGCCGGGCGAAGGGCTGGATGATTTCTTTCATCGGCTCTGTGCTGGCGAGTCGGCGGTACGGCATCTGCTGACCGACGATCAGCCGCGGCCCCTGAACATGCCGTTTGTCAGTTGCCCGGATTTCGATCCGGATATGGCTTTGGGCAAGCCGCTGGCGTCGATGATGGATCGTTTTGCCCAGCTCGGCATGGCCGCAGCTTTTTCCGCCTGGGACGATGCGGGCCTGAGTCGCCAGTCCGGCGAAGAAAATCGCGACAGCTGGGGGTGTTCCTGGGGCACGGCGCTCGGTGGCACGCTGGCTTACGAAAAGGGTTACCGCGAGTTGTGGCAGAAGGGGCGCGAGCGCCTGTCGCCGCTGGCCGTGGTGCTCGGCATGAATAACGCCGCCAATGCCCATATCTCGATCCAGCTTGGCCTGGGCGGGGTAAGCATGAGCCATACGGTGGCCTGCGCCTCGTCGGCGGTGGCCATTGGTGAGGCCTTCCGCCGGGTGCGCTCGGGTGAGGCGCAGGTAATGCTGACCGGCGGTTCGGATGTGCCGCAGGCGTATGGCGTGGCCCGCGCCTGGGAGGCCTTGCGCGTGCTGGCGCCGGGCAATGCGGAAACCTCCGCGCAGGCGTGCCGCCCATTTTCTTCCGAGCGCCGGGGTCTGGTGCTCGGCGAGGGCGGGGCGGCCCTGGTCCTGGAAGAGTGGGAACATGCCGTTGCCCGTGGTGCCCGCATCTATGGCGAAATCGCCGGTTATGGCACCAGTTGCGATCACAGCCACCTGGTCAAGCCGGAAGCCGCCGGGCAGGTGCGTGCCTTGCGCGCGGCGCTGGCCGATGCCGGGCTGACCGTTGCCGATGTCGATTACGTCAATGCGCATGGCACGGCCACCGCCGAAGGCGACCCGGTTGAAATCGAGGCGCTGCGGCAGGTGTTTGGCACGCATGCCGCCACGCTTGCCGTCAGTGCCAGCAAATCCATGCATGGTCACTTGCTTGGTGCCGCGGGTGCCATCGAGGCCATCGTCACCGTCCTGGCTCTGCGCCAGCAAATTGCCCCGCCCACGGCACACCTTGATGCCCTCGATCCGGCCTGCGCCGGGGTCGAGCATCTGACTCAGGCCAGAGCCCGACCGTTGCGTGCGGCCCTTTCGAATTCCTTTGCCTTTGGTGGCAGCAACGCCGTTCTCGCCTTGCGCGCCGCCTCCTGATCTCACGGATTGCCCATGTCTACTGCTCCCACGCCGGAAACCGTTGCTGCCTTGCTGCCGGAAGTCGCCCAGCTGATCGTCGAAGCGCTCAATCTCGAAGTGACGGCAGACGAAATCCAGCCCGACGCGCCGCTTTTTGGCGACGGCCTCGGGCTGGATTCCATCGATGTGCTGGAAATCGCCCTGGTCATCTCCAAGCGTTACGGTTTCCAGCTGCGCTCGGACAACGCCGACAACACCCGTATCTTTGCTTCCCTGCGCGCGTTGACGGCACACATTGCCAGCCAGCGCACGCAGTAATGCCGAGTCGCCAGACTAAATTCTGGCGCGGTCTGGCCGTGCTGCTGCTGTGCGCGGCCTGGGCCGTGGCTGCGCATTACGCCAGCGCCGGACACGGCCCGGCCGATTTCAATACGGCCCTGGGCTGTCTGCCGCTGGTGTTCATCGCGGCCGTGGTGGCGCGGCCGCTGAGCTGGTTCTGGCGCGGCCTGATTGGGGGCGGTCTCGGTGCCCTGCTGTTCCTGCTCTGGCCGCATTTGCGTCAGGATGTCGCCTGGCTCTACTACCTGCAGCATCTGGGGATGCATCTGGGCCTGTCCTGGCTTTTCGGACGCAGCCTGTTCACGCCCGGGGATGCGCTCATCACCCGCATTGCCCGGCAATTGCACAGCGCGCCGCTATCGCCCCGGCACGAGCGCTACACGCGCCAGGTGACGGCCGCCTGGAGCATTTTTCTCGCGTGCAATGCGCTGCTGTCCACCCTGCTCTTCTTCTTGGCGCCGCGCGAGATCTGGTCAGTACATGCCAATTTACTGACCTGGCCGCTGATTGCCCTCTTCTTCCTCGGCGAACTGCTGCTGCGTCGCCGGGTACTGTTGCCGGAAGACCGTTCCGGCCTGGTCGCCTCGATCCGCGCCTATCGCGGCATGCAATCCGGTAATCGCAGCGGCTCATGAATTCAGCCTGCCGCCTGCCGCTGTTCAGCAGCGACGACCTTGATCTCCCTGTGGCCTGGCGTGACGAAGGCGGGCGGGCGGTGTCGCGCAGCCGCCGCCGCCTGCTGGCGGAGGCTGCCCTGCTGGCGGAAAAGATGTCGCCGCACCTGGCGCCGGGGGCGGGAATCGTCAATTTATGCAACGACCGTTACCACTTTGCGCTCGGTTTCGTGGCGGGTCTGTTGCTCGATGCTGTGAGCCTGCAGCCGGCATCGCATGCGCATGAAACACTCGCCGAAATTGCAGCCGATTACCCGGGTAGCCTGTGTCTGCGCGATGGCGACGACAGCGCGTTGCCGCCGGCGTTGCGTGACTTCCCGCTGCCCGACCTCAGTCTGGCGCAGCCGGACGGAATCACTCAGCAGCCGGAAATTCCCGTCGACCGGGTGGTGGCCATTCTGTTTACTTCCGGTTCCACCGGCCGGCCGCAGGCGCAGCGCAAGACCTGGGGCAAGCTGGTCGCCAACGTAGAGGCCGGTGCCCAGGCGCTGGGCTTGGCGCACATGCCGCAGCACATCGTGGCGACGGTGCCGGCACAGCACAGCTACGGTTTCGAGTCGAGCTTCTTGCCCGCCTTGCAGGCCGCCTCGCCGTTCTGGGCGGGCAAGCCCTTCTATCCGCAGGACATCACCGCTGCGCTGGCCGCTGTACCCCGGCCCCGTTTGCTGGTGACGACACCGTTTCATCTGGCAACCTTGCTCGATGCCGGCATCGATATTCCGGCGCTTGACGGCATCGTGTCCGCTACCGCGCCGTTGGCGCCAGAGCTGGCGGCCCGTGCCGAGGCCGCGCTGGGCGCACCGTTGCTGGAAATTTACGGGTCGACGGAAAGCGGCCAGCTGGCCAGCCGCCGCCCGACACAGGATACGGCGTGGACCTTGCTGGCGGGGGTGCGGCTGGAAGATGCCGCCGGCCAGATTCTGGCCAGCGGTCGTCATGTCGAAGGGCGGGTGCCGCTTGGTGACCGGATCGAACGGCTGGCGGATGGGCGTTTCGAGCTGCTGGGGCGGCATGCGGACATAATCAACGTGGCGGGCAAGCGTACGTCGCTGGCGTGGCTCAATCACCAGATCAGTGCCATTCCCGGAGTGCGCGACGCAGCGTTCTACCTGCCGGCTGGGCGCCCCGGACAGCATGTCGTGCGTCTGGCGGCTTTCGTCGTTGCGCCCGGGCTGTCGTCGCAGGGTCTGCTGGCGGCGCTGCGCCAGCGCATTGATGCCGTTTTCCTGCCCCGTCCATTGCGCCTGCTCGACGTTTTGCCGCGCAACAGCACCGGCAAGCTTACCCAGCAGGCGCTGGAAACCCTTTACCAGCAGGCCATGCATGAGTGAGCAGGCGTACCACCACATCTGGCAGGTGCCCGTCGATCACCCTGCCTTTGCCGGACACTTTCCGGGGCGCCCGATCGTGCCGGGCGTGCTCATCCTCGATCAGGCAATACTATGTGCACAGCGTATGCGGCCGGCGTGCGGCTGGCAGATCGTGCACAGCAAGTTCCTGCGCCCGGTCGGTCCCGGGGCGCAGCTGCAATTCACACTGACGCCCGGTGAGCGCGGGGATGTTGCCTTTGCCGTCGAGGCGGACGGACATACCGTCGCCAGTGGCAAACTGCAGGCGGTTGCCGCGCCATGAGTGGTAAAGCCGTCTGGCGTACGCAGCGCGAACGCAGCAACCTGCCCACCTTGCGTCTCATGGTCTGGATTTCGCTGACCTGCGGACGGCGCGTGAGTCGTCTGGTGCTCTATGGCATTGCCCTGTATTTCACCCTGTTTGCGCCGCGCGCGCGCCGTGCCAGCCGTCCTTACCTGCAGCGGGCGCTGGGGCGGGCTCCGGGCTGGCGCGATCATTTCCAGCACATCCTCAGCTTTGCCAGCACCATCCACGACCGGGTCTATTTTCTCAATGGCCGTGCCGACCTGTTCGAGATCGAGGTGCAGGGCGCCGAGGCGCTGCTTGCGGCGCTGGCCGAGCAGCCGGGTGCCCTGTTGATCGGGGCCCATCTGGGCAGTTTCGAAGCGCTGCGGGCGCTGGGCCGGCAGCGCGCCGGGCTGGAGGTGACGATGCTGATGCATGCCGACAACGCACGCAAGATCGGCCAGGTCCTGGCGGCCATCAACCCGCAGGCGCAAGAAGACATCCTGTCGCTGGGCCAGCCGGATTCCATGCTGGCGGCCCGCGATCGTCTGGATGCCGGGCATCTGGTCGGCATGCTGGCCGACCGTGGTCTGGGTGACGATCCCAGCCATCTCGCCTCCTTTCTTGGTCAGCCGGCGGCGTTCCCGCTCGGGCCGTGGAAAGTTGCCGCCCTGCTGCGTCGGCCGGTGTTTTTCATGGCGGCGCTGTATCTTGGCGGGCGGCGTTATCGCATCCATCTCGAGCCGCTGGCCGATTTTTCCCGGGTGGCGCCTGCCGAACGCGAAGCGGCCATGCATGCCGCCATCGAACGTTACGCCGAGCGACTGAGCCAGCACTGCCGGCAGACGCCCTACAATTGGTTCAATTTTTACGATTTCTGGAAAACTTCCTGATGCGCCGTGCCCTGCTGTGTTGTCTTTTTGCCTGCCTTGCCCCGTTGCCGGCGGCGGCTTTCGATCTGGGCGATCTGATGCGCCATCTGGTCGCCCATCCGGGTGGCAAGGCGCGGTTTGTCGAAACCAAACACCTGGCCGTACTCGATCAGCCGCTGGTGGCACGCGGCGAGATGACTTACACCCCGCCCGGCCGCCTGGAGAAACGGACGCTGTCGCCAAAGCAGGAAACCCTGTTGCTGGAGGGCAACCGCCTCAGCCTGCAGCGGGATCGTCAGACGCTCAGTATCGATCTGGCCAGCCAACCCCAGGCGCTGGCGTTCATCGACAGCATTCGCGGCATCCTCGCTGGCAACCGGCAGGCGCTGGAACAGAATTACAGCCTGCACCTTGCCGGCCGGCTGGACCAATGGACGCTGACCCTGCTGCCGCGCGACATGAAAATTGCCGAATTGGTGCTGCGCATCACGGTGCAGGGCTCGCGCGGGCAGCTGCGGGCCATTGAATATCTGCAGGCCGATGGTGATCGCACCGAATTGCGCATCGAGCCGAGCGGAGGGCAGTGATGCGGCCGGCCCTGAAAAGTGCCCTGATCTGGCTGGCCGCGATGGCTGTCGGGCTGTGGCTGATTTACAGCCAGGCGCGCTTCAACGCCGACATGAGCTTTTTCCTGCCCAGCGAGCCGACGCCGGAGCAGCAGGTACTGGTTGACCAGATCCGCGAAGGTGCGGTGACCCGCCTGCTCATGGCCGCTATCAGCGGCGGTGATGCGCAGCGCCGTGCCGCCTTGTCGCAGGCCCTGCGCCAGCAGTTGTTGCAGACGGAGCATTTCATCTCGGTGGAGAACGGGGTGCAGGAAAGTCTGGACCGCGACCGTGACCTGTTGCTGGCGCACCGCTATGTCCTCAGCCCGGCAGTAACGCCGGAACGCTTTACCGAGGCGGGCCTGCGTGCGGCCATCACGGACAGCGTCGATTTCTTGCTGTCGCCACTGGGCGCCCTGTTCAAGCCCTACCTGACGCGCGATCCAACCGGCGAATTGCCGACCTTGATCCGTCAGCTCAACGCCAGCGCCCAGCCGGCCAGCCGCCACGGTGTGTGGGTCTCGCCAGACGGCGAGCGGGCCGTGCTGCTGGCGCAGACGCGGGCGCTGGGTTCCGATACCGATGGTCAGGAAGCTGCGCTGAATGCGTTCAACGCAGCATTTGCGGCGCTATCCCCGCGTTTTGGCGACGATTTCCGCCTGACTTTGTCCGGGCCGGGCAAGTTTGCCGTCGATGCGCGGGCCACCATCAAGGACGACA
Source organism: Azonexus hydrophilus (assembly GCF_905120355.1). Lineage (GTDB taxonomy): Bacteria > Pseudomonadota > Gammaproteobacteria > Burkholderiales > Rhodocyclaceae > Azonexus. The sequence goes on from NZ_CAJHOB010000005.1 coordinate 39,326, forward strand.
TCCAGCGCCTGACCCTGATCAGCATGTTGGCCATCTTTGCCGTGCTGTTCACCGTTTACCGCTCGGCCCGCCTGATCCTGCTCAGCCTGCTGCCCATTCTCAGCGGCGTTGTGGCGGGGGTGCTGGCAGTGGCCCTGGCTTATGGCACGGTGTTCGGTATTACCGTGGGGTTTGGTGCCGCCCTGATCGGTGAGGCGGTCGATTATTCCACCTATTATTTCGTGCAGTCCGGCCGCAGCGGTGTGGCGGCGTGGCGGCATCGATTCTGGCCGACGGTGCGTCTCGGCGTGCTGACCTCCGTCTTTGGTTTCGCGGCATTGCTGTTTTCCGGTTTCCCGGGGCTGGCACAGCTGGGTCTGTATTCGATTGCCGGCGTTGTTGCCGCCGCCCTGGTGGCCCGCTACACCTTGCCGGATCTGGCCGGCCCCCTGCCCGGTCGTCTGGCTGAACGGCCACCGCTGGCCCTGAACTGGATCTGCGCCCTGCCGCGTGCGCGCTGGCCGATGCTGGTGCTGGCGCTGGTCGCGCTGACCTATATCGTCGTCGAGCGGCAGACGTTGTGGCAGGCCGACATTTCTGCCCTGAGTACGGTCAGTACGGCGGATGCTCGGGCCGATGGTGAACTGCGCAGCGATCTGGGAACCGCCGATTCGCGCTATTTCGTGGTGGTGCGAGCGGCCGATCAGGAAAGCGTGCTGCAGGCGGCCGAGCAGGCGGCGGCCCGCCTTGAGCCGCTGGTGGCGGATGGCACCCTGGCGGGCTACGACTCACCAACACGTTTCCTGCCCAGCCAGGCGACCCAGGCGGCCCGCCGCGCCGCCCTGCCGGAACCGGGCGAACTGGCCCGGCGACTGCAGGATGCCAGCGAGGGTTTGCCGCTATCGGCCGCGCGCCTGCAGGCGTTCATCGACGATGTGGCGGCGGCCCGTGTGGCTCCCGTCCTGACACGCGAGGCCCTGGCTGGCAGCCATCTGGAACTGGCGGTCAGCGCCCTGACCCTGCACAACGAGCATGGCTGGAGCGTGCTGCTGCCGCTGCATCCGGCTGCGGGGGGTGACCTGAGCATTCCGGTGGCGCGGGTGCAGGCGGCGCTGGCCGGCAGCGATGCCCTGTTCATCGACATGAAGGGCGAGTTCGATGCGCTCTACGCCAGCTATCTGGATGAAGCCATCCTGCTTTCCCTGGCCGGTGTGGCGGCGGTGCTTCTGACGCTGGCCGTGGTCCTGCGGCAACCGCGCCGCTTCGTGACCGTCACCTTGCCGCTGGTGCTGGCCGTGCTGTTCGTGGTCGCCGGTCTGCATCTGGCGGGGCAGGCGTTGCATCTGCTGCATCTGATCGGTTTGTTGCTGATTGTCGCTGTGGGCTCGAATTACTCCCTGTTCTTCGATCTGGCCGAAGATGGGCGGCATGATCCCGGCACCCTCAACTCGACCCTGATCGCCACCCTGACAACGGCCATCGGCTTTGGCACCCTGGCCCTGTCACAGGTGCCGGTGCTGCAGGCGATCGGGGTCACGGTCGGTCCGGGGGCATTGATCGTTTTCCTGCTGTCGGCGATGTTCGCGCCGCGCCGCATCAGTCAGGGCTGCTGACCATGTCGCGGCGCTGGCAACCGACTCCCACGCTGTACGCCACCTTTGCCGTACATGGCGCGGCGGCGGCCGGGCTGCTGGCCGCGCCGCAGCACTGGCCGGGCTGGCTGGCTGCGCTGGCTGCCAACCATGCTGTGCTGACGACGGCCGGCTTGTTGCCGCGCTCGACCCTGCTCGGCCCCAATCTGACCCGCTTGCCCGCGGGCTGTACGGATGCCGTGGCGCTGACCATCGACGATGGGCCAGACCCCGAAGTGACGCCGCAGGTGCTCGATCTGCTCGATGCCGCGGGCGCCCGCGCCACTTTTTTCTGCATCGGTCGCCGGGCGCGCGAAAATCCGGCGCTATGCCGGGAAATCGTGGCGCGTGGCCACCGTGTCGAGAATCACGGCGACGCGCATGCCAAGACTCTCGCTTTCTTCGGCCCGGCACGCTTGCGTACCGATATTGCCGCTGCCCAGGCTTGCCTGGCCGACATCAGCGGTCAGTTGCCCCGCTTTTTCCGGGCGACGGCCGGTCTGCGCAACCCCTTTCTGGAGCCGGTGCTGGCCGAGCTGGACCTGCACCTGGCGGCCTGGACTCGGCGTCCGTACGATACCCGCTGTGGTGATGCCAACATTGTCCTCGCCCGGCTGAGCAAAAATCTGGGCGCCGGGGACATCCTGCTCATGCACGATGGCAACGCCGCGCGTGGCAGCAGCGGGCGTGCCGTCATCCTCGACACCCTGCCCGCACTTCTTGATCTTTTACACCAGCAGGGCCTGACCACGGTCACCCTGCACGCCGCCTGTTCATGACACCACAAAAATTTCTGCCTTTACTGCTCGATGAAGCCAGCCAGCCCTTTCGTGCGGCCGGCCGCTTTGCTTACCACTACACCCGCGGCAAGCTGTCTTCCGACAGCATCTTCCGCGAACTGCTGCGCCGCGGCATCCTGCCGCCGGGTGGGCGCTACCTTGATCTCGGCTGTGGTCAGGGCAGCCTGTTTTCCTGTCTGCTGGCGGCCCGCCGCTTGCACCAGCGTGGCTGCTGGCCGGATGACTGGCCGCCGCCGCCCGCCCCGACGCAGCTGCGCGGGGTCGAACTGATGCAGAAAGACGTCGACCGTGCCGCCCTGGCCTTCGGTAGCAATCATCCTGAGCTGTGCATCGAACAGGGCGACATGAATGACGTCGATTTCGGCAAGGTGGATGTGGTCACCATTCTCGATGCCCTGCATTACTTCGACCATGCCCACCAGGAGCAGGTACTGACGCGTATCCGCGATGCGCTCAATCCCGGTGGCCTGTTCCTCACCCGTGTGGGCGATGCGGCGGCTGGCCTGCCCTTCCATCTGTGCAATCTGGTGGATCGGGTGGTGACCTTCGTGCGCGGCCACCGTCTGCCGCAACTCTATTGCCGGTCGCTGCAGGAGTGGGTTGCCCTGTTGCAGCGCCTGGGTTTCGAAGTCGAGACGGCGCCGATGAACGAAGGCAAGCCCTTTGCCAACATCATGCTGGTCTGCCGCCTGCCGGACGGCCAGGCCAAGACCCTCTGCTAGAATCCGGGCATGTTTTCTCCCTGCCAAATCACTGCCAGTACGCTCACCACCTGCCTCGGCCACGGCCGCGCTGCCAACTGGCAAGCCCTGCGGGCGGGACAGAGCGGACTCGCCCCCTGTGCCTTCGAGACGGTGCAGCTTGCCACCTGGATCGGCGAGGTCGCCGGTGTCGATGCAATCACCCTGGCTGAACCACTCGCCCGTTACGACTGCCGCAATAATCGCCTGACCCAGCTGGGGCTGCTCGGCGATGGTTTTGCTGCTGCCGTGCTGGCGGCACGTGAGCGTTATGGCCCGGAGCGGGTCGGTGTCTTTCTCGGCACCAGTACCGCGGGCATCCTGCAGACGGAGCTGGCCTATCGTCAGCGCGACCCGGAGAGCGGTGCGCTGCCGGCGGAATTCAACTACCGCGATACGCACAACTCGTTTTCTCTGGCCGCCTTTACCCGCGATTATTTCGCGCTGAGTGGCCCGGCGCTGGCGATTTCAACGGCCTGCTCATCGAGCGCCAAGGTCTTTGCCGCCGCCGCCCGTCAACTCGCCGTTGGTACGATTGATGCGGCGGTGGTGGGAGGGGTGGATAGCCTGTGCCTGACCACGTTGTACGGCTTTGCCTCGCTGCAGCTGACCTCGGCGCAGCCCTGCCAACCTTACGATGCGGCGCGCAACGGGATTTCGATTGGCGAAGCGGCGGCCTTCGCGCTGCTCGAACGGCCTTCTGCCGGCAACGGAGAAGGGGTGCGCCTGCTTGGTGTGGGCGAATCGAGTGATGCCTATCACATGTCGGCGCCACATCCGGAAGGGCGCGGCGCCCGTCAGGCGATGCTGGCTGCCCTCGCCGCTGCGGGCCTGCCGCCGGCGGCAATCGATTACATCAACCTGCACGGCACGGCTACGCCAGCCAACGATGCCGCCGAGGGATGCGCGGTTGCCGCCGTCTTCGGCCCGCATACCCCGTGCAGCTCGACCAAAGGGGCCACCGGCCACACCCTGGGGGCGGCCGGTGCGGTGGAGGCCGTCATTTGCGCCATGGCGCTGGAATCCTCCTTCCTGCCCGGTAGTCCGGGGACGCAGACACTCGATCCTGCCATCGCGCTCAACTACCTGCGTCACGGTCAGCCGGCCGCAGCCCGCACGGTCCTGAGCAATTCCTTCGGTTTTGGCGGCAGCAACTGCAGCCTGATTCTCGCTGTCTGAGGCCTTTCTTCGCCATGACGACTCCCCTGCCTTCCCTTGCCGCCTGGATTGACGGCGTCGCCCTGATCGCGCCCGGTCTGCCCGACTGGTCGCTGGCGCGTGCGGTGCTACGCGGTGAGCAGCCGTATCAGCCGGCACCCAGCGAGTTACCGGCCCCGAGTGTGCTGCCGCCCGCCGAGCGCCGGCGGGCCAGCCGTGTGGTCAAGCTGGCGCTTGCTCTGGGGCTGGCCGCCTGTGCCGATGCCCAGGTCGATGCTGCCACCCTGGCCACCGTGTTTACCGCTTCCGGGGCCGATGGTCACAACTGCCACGCCCTGTGTGAGCAGCTGGCGGGTGATGACCGGCAGATCTCGCCCACCCGGTTTCATAACTCCGTGCATAACGCGGCCGCCGGCTACTGGGGCATTGCCACGGGCGCCACCGCGCCCTGCCAGGTCATTGCCGGCTTCGATGCGAGTTTCGGTGCCGGCTTGCTGGATGCGCTGGCGCAGGTTGTTACCGGGCAGGTGCCGGTACTGCTGATTGCCTATGACAGTGAATATCCGCAGCCGCTGCACGCCAAACGTGACACGCCCGATTGCGCCGGCGTGGCCTTGCTGCTGAGTCCGCAGCGGGGGGCGCGCAGTCAGGCGCGGTTGCAGCTGGCGCCGACCGGAGAGGCGGCGCAAACCTGCACCGTGCCGGCCCTGGAAAACCTGCGCCGGCAGATCCCCGCCTTGCGCGCCCTGCCCCTGTTGCAACAACTGGCAGCGCAGCGCAGTGGCCGTTGCGTGCTCGATTATCTGCCGCCCATGCAGCTGGCGGCCGAGCTAACTGCATGCTAGACCGCGTCGCCATCGCCGCCAGGATTCCGCATCAGGGCAGCATGTGTCTGCTCGATGCCGTGCTGGCCTGGGATAGCGGGCAGATTCACTGTCGGGCCAGCAGCCACCGGCAGCCGGACAATCCCCTGCGTGCGGCGGAGCGGCTGGGGGCGGCCTGCGGCATTGAATATGCGGCACAGGCGATGGCCGTACATGGTGTCCTGCTGGCGCCTGAAGGCGCGCCGCCCCGCCCCGGTTACCTCGCCAGCGTGCGCAGCGTGCAGCTGGCCGTGGACCGGCTGGACGATCTGCCGCAGGATCTCGACATCGTTGCCGAGCGTCTGTCCGGCGACGAACACAACATCCTTTATCACTTTCGTGTCGAACATGCCGGCGACCTGCTTCTCAGCGGGCGGGCAGCCGTCATGCTCGTCGCCCAACCGGAATCCAGCCCAGCATGAAACGCGCACTCATTACCGGCGCCAGTGGTGGCATTGGTGCTGCCATCGGCCGCCGTCTGGCAGACGATGGTTTTCACGTGATCCTGCATGCCAACCGGAATCCCGCCCCGGCCGAGGGACTGGTCGAGGAAATCCGTGCCGCCGGCGGCCAGGCCGAGGTGGTCGTGTTCGATCTCACTGACCGCGCCGGGACAGCGCAAGCTATCGCCGGCTTGCTTGAGCAGGGGGCAATCCAGGTGCTGGTGAACAATGCCGGCATTCATGACGACGCTGTCTTTCCCGGCATGCAGCCGCAGCAGTGGGACCGTGTGCTTGATGTTTCCCTCAACGGTTTCTTCAATGTCACCCAGCCCTTGACGCTACCCATGCTGCGCACGCGCTGGGGACGCATCATCACCCTATCGTCGGTTGCCGCCGTGACCGGCAATCGCGGCCAGGTGAATTATTCCGCCGCCAAGGGGGCGCTGCACGCGGCCAGTAAATCGTTGGCCCTGGAACTGGCCAGTCGGGGGGTGACCGTCAATGTCGTCGCCCCAGGGATCATCGAAACCGCCATGAGCGCCGACCATTTCGACACCGCCAGCATCCGGCAGATGGTGCCGATGCAGCGCGCCGGCACCGCCGCAGAGGTGGCGGCGCTGGTGGCCTTCCTGGCGTCCGACGCGGCCGGCTACATCACCGGCCAGGTGATCTCGATCAACGGCGGCATGGCCTGAGGCGCTGCCGGCGCCGGGAAATGTTCAGGAAATCCGGCCCTGCAGTGCCGACTGACCGACCAGCCGGCGGCTGACCCGGGGTACGGTGAGCATGGTGCTGGCCACCGCCATCAGCAGGAGCGCGGTGAAGGTATCGCTGGTGATGATGGCGCGGTCGAGCAGCACGTTGGCGAAGATGATCATGATCAGCGCCTTGGTCTGCAGCAGCCAGCCGATGATGCTGGCCTCGCCGGCACCCCAGCCCAGGATGCGGCCGGCCAGACGCACGCCGAGCAATTTGCCGGCGACCGAGGCGAACAGGAACAAGGCGGCAGCGGCAAACACCGTGAAGCCGGCAACGTTCCATTCGGTGCGCAGGCCGGTGGACAGGAAAAATACCGGCATCAGTGCCAGCAGCACGTAATGGCGCAGCAGGTCCATCCGCTCCTGGTTGAACCAGCGCGCTTCCAGTACAGCGCCGGCGAGGAAAGCCCCCACCATGCTGTGCAGGCCGGCCCAGTCGGCGGCAAAGCTGCAGATCGGCAGCCAGATCAGGGCCAGATACCAGCGATCGGTTTCCGCTACCCGCTGCATCAGGCGGCGGAACAGCCAGGCGGCACTGGCGAAGAGGACGAGGAACAGGGCCTGCCGGCCGACTCGCCCCCAGTCGAGGAGGATCAGCGCCAGTATCGCCCAGATGGCGATGTCGTCCAGGCTGGCATAGCGCAGGATGCGCTGGCCGATCGGCTGGCGCAGGATCTCCAGCTTTTCCATGAGCAGGATGAGAATGGGCAGGGCCGTCACGGCACAGGCCATGCCGATGCCGAGTATGAACTGCCAGTTGCTGCCTTGTTCCCCCAGCCAGCCGGGGGTGGTGAGTAGCAGGGCCGCCGCCACGGCGCCGAAGCAGAACGGCACGCCGAGTGCCAGTCCGGCCGTGATCGTGCTTTCGCGCCGGTGCGCCCAGGCGGCACCCAGGTCCAGTTCGACGCCGGCAATCATCACGAACAGCATCACGGCCCACCAGGCAATGCCGTTGAGCGACTGGATCACGGCGGGAGTAAACAGGAAGTCGTAATAGGCCGGATAAAGCTGTCCCAGAACCCCCGGGCCGAGCAGGATGCCGGCAATGATCTGCACCACCACCAGTGGCGCGTAGTAGTCACAGCCGCTCAAACGCCAGAATAGCCAGGGCAGCGCGAAAATCAGGCTCATCGCCAGCAGGTAGAGTTCGCTCGTTGGCATGTCGGGCCTCAGGTACGCCAGCGGCGCAGCAGCAGTAGCGGCAGACGCCCAAGAAAGCCGAGAAAGAGGCGCGTGTGCATCCAGGTGAGCAGGATGTTGTCGCGCAGGTAGCGGAAATGCGATACCCCGCCTTCCTCCGCACTCAGGTAGCGTACCGGCGCATCCTTGTTGATCGGCTGCACCCCGGCCCAGCACAGGCGTACCACGGCTTCCGGATCGAAATCGAAGCGCCGCATCCAGCGCCGGCCCCGCATGATGCGCATCAGCGGAGCAATCGGATAGACGCGGAAACCGTACAGCGAGTCGCCGATTCCCATCCACAGGGTTTCGAAATTGGCCCAGCCATTCGACACCTTGCGCCCATTGACCCGCAGTGCCGGGGCTTCCGGCCCGAATACCGGTTTGCCGAGGATCATCGCCGCCGGCGCCGCCTGCGATGCGGCCATGAAATCGGGAATCAGCGCGGCCGGGTGTTGCCCATCGGCATCCATGGTCAGGACGTGGGTGAAGCCAGCCGCTGCTGCCGCCTCCAGACCGGTGAGCACGGCGGCGCCCTTGCCGCTGTTACGGGGCAGGACGATCAGATGCAGGCCCGGATCGCTCGCCGCCAACTCCTGCAGCGAGGCCGTGCTGCCATCGTTGCTGCCGTCATCGACCACCCACACCACCGGCCACTGCGCACGGGCGGCCTGTACCGTGGCCAGAACGGCGGGACCGGGGTTGTAACTGGGAATGAGGACGAGGTGGGTGGCGGACATGGCGGGCGGCAAAGAGAAATCAGCGGGGTTCGGCGGGCAGTGGATTGCGGGCGCTGCGCAGGATGTTTTCCAGCGCGTGTGTCAATGCCATGACGTCGCCTTCGGCAGGCAGGCGTTGTCCCAGGCGCACTTGGCAGCGCAGCGGCAGGCGGGGCGGGCGGAACAGCGGCCAGACCTTGCCCAGATAGGGGCTGGAAAACTCGATCAACACCGCCTGCAGGGGAACTCCAGCGCGGCGAGCAATCAGCGCGGCGGTGGCCTGGCAGGGATCGAGCGGGAAATTGCCGGTGCGGCTGCCTTCCGGAAAAATCACCAGTTGCGCGCCTTCCTGCAACGCCTGCCGGCTTTCCAGCACGACCTTGAGCGGCGCATCGTTGGCAATGTAACCCGCCATGCGGGCGCCGGCACCGAAAAGGATGTTGTCGAGCAGGCTGGCCTTCATCACGCAGACGGCATTAGGCAGGCGCGACAGGATGAGCACGGCATCGAGCAGTGAGGGATGATTGGCGACCACGACCAGCGGCCCGGCCGCTGGCAGAGAGTCCAGCGCCGTCAGGTCAAAACGGCAGGCACAGCAGTATTCGAGAAACCAGACATAGCCGCGGAAGCCGCGTTGAATCGCCCGTCGGCCAAGATGGCGCGCCCGTTGCCGCGACAGGAAGGGGTGCAGCACCAGGGCAAACGGCAGCCAGCCCAGGCAGGCCACGGCCAGTCCCCCCAGACCGAGCAGCATCGCCAGCCGCTCGTAGGCGCGCCACAATAACTTCATGTCCGGTGGATGCCGGTAGCTTCGATCTCCACCAGAAGATCACTGCGGCAGACGTCGGCTTCGACGTAACAGATGTCCACCGCCCCCACTACCGATGCCAGCACGCGGGCGACCCGTGGCTGGTCGGCGGCGTGGCGGACATAAGCGCGATAACAGAGTTCCTGAGCCTGGAAGGGGGTGCTGTGCGCTTGCCGGTTAGCCTCGGCCAGCACGGCCAGGATGTTGTTGAGACTTTCCTCGGTCTGGGCGGCGACATCGCCGGCATGTACGGTCTGGTGGCCGAGGATGCTGGCAGTGCCGGAAATGAACAGAATTTCCTGCCCCGGTGGATGGGCCAGGACTGCGCGCGAGAAGGTCGGGCTCTTTGGACCGTAGGCAGCGGGATAGAAGTAGGCGCTCACCTGGCGTGGGTTTTCCACCGGCGTGGCGGCAGTCTTCCCGGCCATGAAGGCGATGCTCAACGGACCGTGAGCGACACCCAGCGCACAGGCAGCCGGCACCTTGCCGCTGAGTGCGGCCTGGCAGGCAATGAAGGCGGCTTGCCGCCCGCTGTTGAATTGCCGGTAGCGTTCCAGGCCATGCGTTTCTGCATTGATCGCGGCAAAGTAGTTCCATACCCGCCACAATTCCGGCAGCTGCTCTGCCGCCAGCAGGGCAAAAATCCGCCGGTAGGCGCTTTCGGTGGCTGCCTGCAGGGGCGGTAGTTCGCTGTGTGCAAACTCGGCTTCGTCTAGGCTGATGACGCCGTACAGGATGTCGCTGCTACGGCGCCAGACCAGACCGTCGTGCTGGCCGGCGCGGCAGGGATGCGGGCACTGCCAGACCTCCTGCCAGCTCGCTGCGGTGGTGCCGAGCAGGCGTGCTGGCAGAATCTGTTCCGGCCACGCGCCTAGCGCGGTGTGTGCCGCGTCCGGGCACAGGCCAATGCGCGCGCCCCCCAGAATGAGTGCGGTTTCACGTGAAACCAGCGGCTCGCCCGGGCCGCCAAGCAGCTGCAACCCGCTCACTTGAAGGCCGCGTCGATGGCAATCAGGTCCGGGTCGTCAACCTGCCGGATGTTCACCTGACGTCGCCGCCACGCCTGCCAGGCGCGTTTCGGCTGCACCAGGTTGGCACCGTAGTAGAGCATCTTGAACAGCCCGATCGAACGCCAGATCGGTGTCTTGCCGAAAATGTCACCGGCCAGCACCGACAGCACGGCTTCCTTCACCCGCCAGCGATTCTGCGGATACATGAAGAAATCGCGCATGATCGGGTTGGTCATGCGGTAAATGAACCAGGAAAAGGCTTTCGGCCCATGCTGCATGCGCTGGTCGAAAGCTTGCAGTGCCGCCGTGGCTTGCGCCGGTTGTGACAGGCAGGTGTGAATGGCTTCGGCGGCAGCGACGGCGCCATTCATCGCCAGCAGCACGCCGGAAGAAAAGACCGGGTCGATGAAGGCATAGGCGTCGCCCAGCATGACGTAGTTGCGGCCGTGGTTGCGCTCGGAGACATAGGAGAAATTGCCGGTGGCCTCGACGGCGTGAACCAGCGCCGAATCCTTGAGACGTTCGGCAAGCAAGGGAACGGTGGCGATGCCATCGCGCAGGAACTGCTCCAGGCTGCGTTTGCCGCGCGTTTTCATGTGGTAAGGCCAGGTCACCATGCCGACACTGGTGACGTCGTTCTGCATCGGAATGAACCAGAACCAGCCGTGCTCGAACCAGTAAATGCTGATGTGGCCAGCGTCTTTGCCCGGGTAGCGGCGGGCATGGGAAAAATGCCCATACACCGCCGAACTGTTGTGCTTGGGGTTGCGGTGCTTGATGCGGAAGCGGTTGGCCAGGAAAGTATCGCGGCCGGAGGCATCGACCAGGAAGCGGGCCTGCCAGACCTGATTGCGCCCATCATCGTGCTGGGCGCTGACCTGTACGCAGTCGTCCGCCAGGAATTCGACGTCCCTGACCCGGCAGCCCTCATGCACATCGGCGCCCTTGCGGGCGGCGTTGCGCAGCAGGATGGTGTCGAATTCGGCACGCGGGACCTGGTAAGCGTAAGGCATGGATTTGTCCCAGGCTTCGGCAAAGCGGAAGGCCTGCGGGTGTTCGTGCTGTGGCGAGATGAATTCGGCGGCATATTTTTCCATGCCGATCGCCCGGATTTCCTCGGCGACGCCCATCTGCTCGAATAGCGGCAGATTGGCCGGCAACAGCGATTCGCCGATGTGAAAACGGGGAAAACGCGCCTTCTCCAGCACCACCACCTTGTAGCCCTGCGCCGCCAGTAGCGGAGCCACCGTAGCGCCTGCCGGCCCCCCGCCGATCACCAGCACATCGCACTGGCTGGGTGTTGCGTGTTCCATCTTCTGCATCCTGTCCATCAATTTTTACGCGGTTCTCTGGGGCGCGTTGAATTCTCGTTATCGTGACTTGCCGTGCACTGCATCCCCCGGCAAGGCGGCGATTATACTGCCGATGCCGGTGGCTTAGCGGGGGCGTCGGTGCGCCGACGCCCTGTAAAGCGGTGCAAAGTCAGCCTGCGACAGTGCCCAGCAAGCCACCGTCATTGATGTGTGCGACAAGCTCACCATAGCGGGCTGCCGATTTCTGGTACGCCGCCGTGAAAGTATCGGCCAGAAAGTGGTGTCGCCCTCTTTCGTAGAAAGCCAGCAAGCCGAACGTATAGTCTCGCCCCCGAATGTCAGAGAAAGAGAAGGGAGCGAGCGCATGTTTGACCAGCGGAATGTTCATTGCAATGCGGGACGTTCTTTTGTTGCCATCCTGGAATGGCTGAATGTAAGCAATGAACAACATGGCAAAGAATGCCTGCTCATAAGGGTTGGCAATGGCATCGGCCTTCGCGCAGAAGGTGGTGAAGATTTCCCTGAGCAGGTGCGGATTGTCGGGCGGCAGGTACTTGCTGTCGTCGAACCTGACTACAACCGAGCGCAGGGCACCGATTGCGGACGGGTCGCCGAGCAGTCCCTTGATCAGCAAGGAATGGATATCCAGCAAGTCTTTTTTTGCAAATGACAGGCTGGGGCCATGATCTTTCAGAAACGCAATTGCGGCCTTGTGGTTCAGAACGATCTGGATTTGCCGCTCCGTCAAGCCTTCGGGGCGTTCTCCGAATTCAATGAGGGTCTTGGTATCGAGCCATGAGATGTTGACGTTTTCCAGGTTGCTGGAGGCATGTGTCAGGTCAATCAACAGGGATGCCAACACCCGTTCGTACAACTTCCCCTTTTCTTTGGCAGCGGTGGTGCCCTTGACCTTGCCGGCGCGTTCGAGCGTCAAAAGCTGCGCATCGCTCAATAGAAATGTCGAATTCGGCTGATAATCGTCCAGAAGATCAGGGTTGTACGGCACTGGCGAGCGGTGGTGTGGCGCGCGGGATAAATCCCAGCGTAGATAGGCATCGGAATCTGTGTCGATGCGGTACGACTTCCCTGCAGACTGAAGCAGGCCAGCGCGCACGAGTGTCTTGAAGTCCCGGAAGAGAGTCGTCCGCCCCACATCAAAGTCCGCAAAATCTGCAACAGACCGTGTTTGCTCCGGTGTTTCAAGAAACAGGTCGATGATTCGTTGCTGGCGCTCAGTCAGTGGCATGTTCATCCTCGGGTAATGTTGCAATCCATGTTGCACCCGAGCAACATGGATTGCAACATTTTCCTTGTCCCAGGATGTAGGCGGGTGCTGAGCTATCAGTCAGCTGCACGCGTTTGTTTCGGGGGCTTTCATTCTGCGTTGCCATGTGGGGTGTCCGGCGCGCATCCCGCCGTTGCCTGCGCCACCTGCAGCATGATCTGGCGGCGCGACAGGCGTTCGCTGGACATGGCGACGCGGTTGTCGATCTGCAGGTCTTCCGACAGCATGGGTTGCAGCCCGAGCGGCTGGCGTGGGTGGCGGGCGAAATCGCGTTTGGCGGCTTCGATCTGCGCCTGATTGGCGCTGAAATAGCGCGCAGCGGCGATGGTTTGCGGCAGGTGGCGGATGATGTGCCACAGGCTCCAGCGGTGTTGCCACAAGCGGCGGGCAAAACGCCGCCGGTAGCCTTTGCTGTCGTAGAAGCGGCGCACGTGCCAGTTGTAGAGGGCGTCCATTTCTTCGCGCGAAGAAAACCCCTCGGGCAGATAGACGAAATTCAGGCAGTTCATCAGCCGCCAGTCTTCGATCAGGTCGCCCGAAGTGCCGCTGGCACATTCGTCCCAGATCGGCGCGCCATGCAGCGGGCTGAACTTGGTCATGTTCATTTCGTCGAGGTCGAGCGAGAGAATGAAATCGCTGGTGGTCTTCACCGTTTCCGGGGTCTCGCCGGGCATGCCGAAAATGAACAGGCCCTTGGCGCGCAGGCCGGCGGCGTGAATCTGGCGCACGGTATCGCGAACCGCGTCCAGGGTCACACCCGCCTTGTGGCGGGCCATCATTTCCGGATCGGCCGATTCGATGCCCATCGACACCATCAGCGCCCCGGCTTTCTTCAGCTGCACCAGCATCTCGTCCGAAGTGTGGCCGGTGCGGATGGCACAGTTGAACTGCATGCCCAGCGGTTTGTCGATGAGCAGCTGGCACAGATCGAAAACGCGCTGTTTCTTGGCGGTGAATAAATCGTCGTAGATGTTGACGTGATGGACGCCGAAGCGGTCGCGCAGATATTTCATGTGGCGGTAGATGTAATCCGCCGAATTGGTCTTGTACAGGCGCTCGAAGACAGTGCGGTCGCAGAAGGAGCAGGTGTAGGGGCAGCCGCGCGAGGTGATCATGGTCGCCCCGTGGCGCTGGGCGTAGGAAAACAGCGGCAGGTGATAGGCGTGGGGAAAGCCGGCCAGTTTCTCGTACGCCGGGAAAGGCAATTCGTCCAGGTCGAGGATGCGGTCGCGCCGTGGGTTGACGCGGATCTTGCCGTTCTCGTCGCGCCAGATCAGGTTGCCGATCGTTGCCAGCGGTTTGCCGTCCGCCAGATCCAGCAGGGCGCCCTCGCCTTCGCCGACGACCAGGGCGTCGATTTCCGGAAAGTGTTCCAGAATCGGCGCGCCCAGCGACGACACATGCACATTGCCGAACACGATGCGCGTCTGCGGTCGCTGCTCGCGGATGATGCGCGCCATGTCCACCGCATCCATGAAGCCGGACGTGGTGGCGGAAAAGCCCACCAATTCCGGCTCGGTCGCCAGCACGATCTCGGCGTTGGCGGCAATTCCTGGCGGAGCGTAGGGGCCGAGGCAGTCGTGCAGCTGTACGCTGTGGCCGAACTGTTCCAGCCAGGAAGCCAGCTGGGCGATGCCAATCGGTGGCATGCGGTTGGCGAAGACGGAAAAATCGGGTTGGCCGGGTACGAAATTGAAGCCGGCGGGGTGAACAAGTGTGATGCGCATGGGAAAGACTCGAAATTTTGGCCGATTCTACCAAGCCCGCCCAGTGCGCCCGGCATTCCTGTTGCATTGCGTCACATGCCGTTATAATGCGTGGCCCCCGCAATCCAGACCGCTCCCGATCCGCCATGGAAAACGTCGCTCTTCTTGCCCTGCTCACCGCGCTCATCATCGCCGGTCTGTTTCTCATGCTGCGCCGTTCGCCCAAGGATGACAGCGCCCAGCGCTTTGTCGAGCGCCGCCTGCATCCGCGCCCGGAGGTGCACTCGCGGGTGCATTCGACCCTGCCCAAGGCCGACCCGCTCGATCCGCAGACCCGTTTCATCGAGCCGACCAAGCGCAAGCCCTATCGCCTGCTGAACGATAGCGAGCAGGAGCTTTACCAGCGGCTGTGCGAGGCCATGCCCAATATGCGGGTGTTTGCTCAGGTCGGGGTGTCGCAGCTGGCGCTGGCGCGGGGGCGGCATGAAGCGCAGCGCCTGAACCGCATGGCCGGTCGGGGCGTCGATTTTGTCGTTTGCGATCATGATTTTTCGATTGTCGCAGCCATCGAACTGGTCTGGCCGACGGCCGTGCCGGACGGCGACAATGCTGAAGACGTGAAACGGGTGGCCTTGCAGAGCCTGGGCATTCCGCTCATCGTCTTTTCCCCCAACAAGTTGCCCGACGTCGATGGCATCGGCCGTGCCATTGCCGACGCCATCCTGCGCCGCAAGCATCTGGAGAGCGAACGTGGCTGAGTCGGTGGCGGGTGTTGTGGCACGCAGCGCCGCGGCAGCATGGCCGAGCTGCTGAGGCAGAGCTTTCCCGCCATCCGGCAGCGCGGGCCGTGGGGCCTGTGGCTGCGTAGCAAACGCCTGCTGCTATTTTCTGCCCAGATCGCTCTGGCCCTGCTTAGCCCCCGTTTTCATCAGGCACCGCTGTATCAACGCACCGCCCAGGTGCTCTGCAGCAGCGCCTGGCAGACCCTGGCCAGCTACCTGCTGGCCTGCACCCTGATCAGCGCCGTGCTGACCCGGCTGGTGACTGTCAGCGCTGCCAGCTACGGTTTGTCGCATCTGGCGCTGGAAGGCGTGTTGCGGGTCTTTGTCATCGAAATCCTGCCGCTGGCGGCAACGTTGTTTGTGGCTACCCGTGCCGTGCCGCCGGCGTTGCGCCAGTTTGCCCAGGCCAGCGTGCGCCGGCAGGCGACGCTGGCCGATGTGCTGCCTTGCGTCCTCGGTAACGCAACAGCGGTGCTGGTGCTGGCCGTGTTTGCCGGCATCCTGTCCTTGGTCGTCGCCTATCTGGTGGTGCATGGCCTCAGCCCGTGGGCGCTGCCGGCCTATGGCCGGCTGATCGGTCAGGTGTTCGATCCCGTACTCAGCCTGGTGTTGCTGAGCAAAATCGTCTGGTTCGGCCTTGCGGTCGGCCTGGCGCCAACCACCGCCGTACTTGAAACGCAGCAGACACCCGCCAGTCTGGAAATGCGTATCATGGTGCGGCTGCTTTTTGCCCTGCTGCTGGTCGAGGTGTTCTTCCTCGCCCTGCGCCTGTTCTGAGCCATGTCCGAATCTCCCCTTTCCTCCCACAGCGTCCCTACCATCGCTCACGCCCAGACCAAGGCCGTCGCCCTCCTCCTGCTGGCGGGTACGCTGCTGGTCTTGTTCGTGCTGTACGTGATGCAGGCGCGCGGGGTGTTTACGGAAAACCAGCAACTGTTGCTGGTGGCCGAAAACGCTGAAGGGGTGACGGTGGGCAGCGACCTCAGCTTTTCCGGTTTTCCCATTGGCCGGGTCAGCCGGATCGAACTGGCCGAGGACGGCAAGGCGCACATCCACCTCGATATTCCCGTGGCGCAGGCGCGTTGGCTGCGTACCTCGTCCATTTTCACCCTGGAGCGCAATGTCGTCGGCAGTGCCAAATTGCGTGCCTACAGCGGCCTGCTCGACGACCCCCAGTTGCCGGATGGCGCCCGGCGTGACGTGCTGATCGGCGACGCTGCCGCCGGTGTGCCGGAACTGGTGGCGACCGCGCACAAACTCATCGACAACCTGGAACGCCTGAGCAACGCCGATTCCGCCCTGAGCGGCACGCTCGCCAACCTGCAGCAATTTTCCGCCAGCCTGAATGGCAAACACGGTGCCCTGGGCGCGCTGCTGGGTAACGAAAAGGATGTGGCCAAAGTCATTGCCAGCCTGGAGCAGACCCGGGCACTGCTGGTTGATGCCCGTGCCAGTCTGCAGAAACTCGATGCCAGTTTGGTGAATATGCAGGCCATCAGCAGTGATCTGCGCCCGATTGTCGATGACGCCAAGGCCATCAGCGGCAACGTGCGTGGCGCCAGCGAAGATCTCGATGCACTGCGTGCCGAGGTCGATCTCAACCTGCGCAAGGTCTCTGGCATGGTGGATGAGCTCAACCGCAAATGGCCTTTTGCCCGCGAGCAAAAGCTGGAGTTGCCCTGATGCGCTGCCTCTTCACCTTGGCTTTGAGCGCCCTGCTGCTGGCGGCCTGTGCCCACCAGCCCCCGCCACCGGACTGGCTGCTTGTCGCCCGCAGCGCCAGCGAACAGCATGCCCGCCTCTATCTCGAAGGGCGTGACCGGTTGGCGCAAAGCCAGCTCCAGACCGCCCGCGCTGCCACAGCCCGTACCGGCAACGCCAGCGCCATGGCACGGATCGAACTACACGCCTGCGCCGCCCGAATCGCCAGCCTGCAGCCCCCCGCCTGCCCTGAATTCCAACCGTTGGCTGACGATGCCGGCCAAGCCGAGAACGCGTATTTTCGCTATCTCACCGGTCAGCTGGTCGAAGGCGATCTGGCCCTGCTGCCCGCTACCCAACAGGCCGCATGGCGCAATCCGTCCAGCCTGAGCGACATCACCGACCCCCTCAGTCGTCTGCTCGCGGCCGCCGTGCTCCTGCACGCCGGCCGCTTGCCACCCGCCGCCTACCAAATCGCCATCGATACCGCCAGCCAGCAAGGCTGGCGCCGCCCCCTCGCCCACTGGCTGCAACTGGAAGAGGCGCGATTGAACCATGCCGGCGATGCAGCCGCTGCGGCTGCCATGGCGCGGCAACGGGCGCGGCTGCTGGCGGATTTGCCGGAAGCAGCGGTGGAACGCTGAAGTCCGGTTGCAGGTGCCTTCAGAAGATTTGCAACAGGCCTGGTCACTGCGGGTAAAACGCAAAGACATGCTGACACGTTCTCATCAGCGTGCCTCCCAGGGGTTGATGACGTTCACCCCGGCAGCCTCAAAAGGGGTGGTGTCACGGGTGGCGACGGCGAAGCCGTTGGCAAGGGCAATGGCGGCAATGAAAGCATCGGCCGTTGCAACGGCCAAGCCAGCAGCGCGGGACGTGGCCAGCAACTCGGCATAAGACTTTGTGCAAGCCATGTCGAACGGCAACACCCGGTTGGCGAACAGCGGCAGCAAGCGCTTTTCCAAATTCTCATGCAGGCTGTCCCGGCGCTTTCCCGCCGGCATCAGCGCGACACCCGCACGCAACTCAGCCACCGTGATCGTGGACAGGTAGAGCGTTTCCAGCGCTTGCGCGTCCATCCAGTCAAGGACGCGGGCATTTGGTTCCAGGCGCTGCGGCTCCGAAATTACGTTCGTATCGAGCAGGATCATTCGATGCTCACCGCACGGGCCGGAGACTTGATGCGTGCGCTCTCAAACAAGGAGTGTTCTTCATCGGTCAGGCCGCCAGCCTCGCGGGCGATGGAAGCCAGGAGCGAGCCAAGTTTCACACGCCCTTCCGGCTTGGTTGCCCGCTCCAGAATGTCGCGGATTTCGGCCTCGGTGCTGCGGCCATGATGGGCGGCTTGGATTCGGATGGCTCTATGCACCTCATCGGGCAGATTTCTTACATTCACGTTCGCCACTTGATATATCTCCATCTATAAACCATCAATGATCCCATTGTATGGTTATGATACCGAAGCGCAAGCCTTCAGGCCTCGGTAAGCGTCCGTTTGCGAGATCTTTTTCCCGCGTGCGCCAAATTACAACCCTTCCGTGCCCCGATACAACTCCGCCACCGGCAGGGAAAATTCCAGGCTGGGCAGGGTCAGCACGCCGTCCGGTTGCGGGCGCTGCGTGGACCACTGGTTCTCCGTGCGCACATAGGCCACCACCTCCGGGTTGTCCTGCCCGATCAGAACGTACTCGCGCAAGGAATCCAGCGTGCGGTAAGCAAACAGTTTTTCGCGGCGGTCAATGCGCTCGGTACTGGGAGACATGACCTCTACCAGCACCGAGGGTTGCGTGCGAAAGTGGCTGGCTTGATCGGCCGGATTGCAGGCCACCATGATGTCCGGGTAGTAAAAAAAATCTTCTTCATTGACCGACAGGCGAACTTTGAGATCCGCCATGAACACCCGGCACGGACCACCCGCCAGGTGGCGATGCAGGGCGGCAGCCAGATTGAGGCAGATAATGTTATGGCGAGCGCTGGCGCCGCTCATGGCATGCACTTCGCCGGCCAGATATTCATGCCGCTCGGCGGCGATTTCTTCCCCGTTCAGGTAGTCTGCGACAGAAAGCGTTTCACGAATTTGCGCGAGGGCCATGGGTCATCTCCATTTGTCTGGGCTTCGATGCGGATTGCTGCTGTGGATTGTCGCATGCAGCAGCGCGGCAGTGCGATGC
Source organism: Azonexus hydrophilus (assembly GCF_905120355.1). Lineage (GTDB taxonomy): Bacteria > Pseudomonadota > Gammaproteobacteria > Burkholderiales > Rhodocyclaceae > Azonexus. The sequence continues at coordinate 58,372 of NZ_CAJHOB010000005.1, forward strand.
TGGTTTATTGTGGCGAACTGAAGCAACAAGACCACCGAGGCGAAAGTCATTTCCGCCACTTTGTTTCGCTCCGGGTAAGGGCGGACGATTGCCGCGCGCCACGTCTATCGCTATGCTCAAAACCCCTGCCCTCCCCTGCGAGAACGAAAATGAGCCTGCCGCAAGCCAAAATGCCGTTGGGAGCCGACGATTACCTGGCCTGGGAACAGGAGCAGCCTTGTCGACATGAATACATCGACGGTGAAGTTTTCGCCATGAGTGGCGCCTCGGATGCGCACGGCACGGCAGCAGGAAATCTTTTCGCAGCCTTGCATACCTTTACCCGCGGCACCCCCTGCAAACCCTTCATCGCCGACATGAAAGTGCAGGTCGCAGCCGCCAACAGCTTCTACTACCCGGATATCCTCGTGACCTGCGATCCGCGTGACCGCACGCCAGAAGCCAGCCACGTCAAGCAACACCCCTGCCTCATCGTTGAAGTGCTCTCCCCCAGCACCGAAGCCTACGACCGTGGTAACAAGTTTGCCGCCTACCGCCAGCTCGAAGCGTTGCAGGAATACGCCCTGGTCAGCCTCGAAGCCCGGCGCATCGAAATCTTTCGCCGCGATGCCACCGGCCACTGGGTGTTGCACCCCTTCGCCCTTGATGAAACCCTCGAACTCGCCAGCCTCGACTTCCGCTGCCCCGTTGCCGAGATTTTTGAAGGTGTTGAAGGCGAGTGAAAGAACGGATGCAGGTCGCGCGGCCAACGCCAGGGTTCGTCGCGCACCGGCATGGTTAGGCTGATGAAATCGGCCGCATCAGCGCCCGGTAAATACTTGAGCACATACTCGTCGCGTTCGCGGTAGAGTTGGGCAACGGTCTTGCCACTGACCTGGACGTCGAGCTTCATGGCAAGTCACCTTGGCGCTGTTCGGCCAAGATTGCCGCTCGTCCGCGTTGCGGAGGTCGGGCGGGCTGTCGGTGGGCGTACAGGTCTCCACTGTGACAGCCTAAGGTGGGCATTCGGCTGAACGGTGTGCCATTCCGGCGTGGCACAGCTACAGGCTGTGCCATCATTGTTTTGTCATGCGGCAGGGATGCGCAGCATGGCGCGGGCTTCACGTCGCGGCGCATGCGGCGCGAACAGGTGAGTGCCGGGAAATCGCCACGGCAGCGGGTTTGCTGCAGAGCGGGGCGTGTGCTGGGCGATTCTCCAATAGTTGGCATGGCATATGCTTATAGCCCCACCAGCGGAGTATCCCGCCTTTTTCCTCCAAGGAGATTCAACATGAAAAAGATGCAACAAGGTTTTACCCTGATCGAACTGATGATCGTTGTGGCGATTATCGGTATCTTGGCTGCTGTGGCACTGCCGGCTTATCAGGACTACACGGTCCGCGGCCGCGTCTCTGAATTGGCAATTATGGCTTCTGGTGCTAAGGCTACTGTGAGTGAGAATATTGCCAACAACGGTGGCGCGATTCCTGCTGACGCATGTGTCGGTGTGAGCGTGTTTTCCTCTGCAACCAAAAATACCGCTAGCTTGGCATGCACTGCCGCCACTGGTGTGTTGACCGTTACAGGGACAACTGCAGCCCAAGGTGTGGTGTTGGTTTATACGCCGACACCGAGTGCTGGCAAAGTAGAATGGAAGTGCACCACTGCATCGGCGGCAAAATACAAGTATGTTCCTGCTGAGTGCCGTCAATCATAAAATTGGCTGAAGCAAAGAAGAGGGCTACGCCCTCTTTTTTTGTTTGAATTTTTTATGAGATTCATTGTTTTGAAGAAATTTTTGGCTGGCTGGAGTGCGGCAATATTATTTAATATTATTCCTGCATTATTTGCGATTACAGTTGGCTATGATAGAGGTTTGTTTGTACTTGAGAGCTTGCCGCTTGTTCTGTTGGCGGGAGTGGAGGCTGGTTTTTTTGTATTTATTTATGGGGTTTTTTTTGCTGGGTTGGAACTGATTTACGGCGTATCTCAGGCTTATCCTCTTTTTGAGGCTACCCAATTAATTGATGTGGTGGAATTTTTGCCAAATGCCAATAAAAAATACATTTTGCTTGTTGCGATGTATTTTTTTGTGTTTTTTGGGGTTGTTTTTTTGGGTGCTAAGCTTTCTCGTTTTTCTGGGAAGTTTTCTTTATCAATCGTTGTATTGATGATTTGCGGTTTTTCTTTGGGAGAAAAATTTAATAACTTTTCTTATGAGTCAGAAAAATTTTTCATTCTAAATCAAACCTTGGTAGGGGGGGTTTATTTTAGTTTAGAGGGAAGCAGGAGGTTTAATAATGCCCCTCAAGAAAAAAAAGAAGGGGGTGTGCCTTTTGCGTTGTGGGAGCACTCTAATGTGCCGATGAATGTCTGGGCGGGTGGCGTGCTGCCTAAAAAAATTCTTTTTGTAATGGTTGAGTCTTGGGGGATGCCCATAAATCAAGAAGAATATATTTATCAACTAAGGAATTTGAAGAGCAAAAAAAATATAAAAATTCTTAATGAGGGTTTAATAAAGTATGGTGGAGGTACTGCTGTTGCAGAGCTTCGTGAGTTGTGTAGGCTATATCCTCATGCATTGTCGTTCAGAGATATTCCTGAAGATTTTGCAAAGAATTGTTTGCCAAGAAAATTGCGGGACGAGGGCCGTCTGACTGTTGCTTTGCATGCTGCATCGGGCCATATGTACCACAGAGAAGATTGGTACCCCCGAATAGGATTTGAAGAAACTTATTTTTTTGATAACCCTATTGCCAAGGCTCGGAAATGCTTTAGTTTTCCGGGGTATTGTGATGTGGATTTTATTGATGCTGTAAAAAATAAGATTATTTCTAGTGAATCCATATTTTTTTATTGGTTAACCCTAAATTCTCATATCCCTTACGATGCAAGAGACTTGAAGCGCAGGGATGATGGTATTTGTCGCATTTTGGGAATTGAGGCCAGGGATCGTTGTATTCATTTTCAATTGCTGCAAGAGTTTTTTTCTGATTTTGCGGAAAAATTTGATGATCCTGGGGTAAAAGATTTGCATGTGGTTTTTGTTGGAGATCACTCGCCTCCATTTTTGGGTGTTGGAATTAGGAAGTATTTTTCAAAAGACGACATGGTTCCATTTTTGTATTTGAGGGTGGGGAAGTGACTGTTTTGTGGAATTTTTATCTTGCAGAATTTTGGATTTATCAAGGGTTTGCCAAAATTTTCCAAGGTGGTTGAGATTTTTTGCCCATGTCCTCTTTTTCTGTTTCGTTTGCATCTATTTCTTTGCGCACTACCTTGGCACAAGGTGTTGCGTTGTGCGTTTTGTTGGCTTTGTGGGCGCCCAACCTGCTGGGTGTTCCAGCGCTAGCGGATCAGGTAGAAATTGCAGTCCTGGGTGCTGTGTTGTGGCTGCTGTGCGTGGCACTGCTGGGGCGCTTGTGGTTGGTGTTGGTGCTGGCCTTGCCCGCCGCGCTGGTGTGGCCACTGGAGTTGTGGTTGCGCTGGCACAACGGCACCCCCATTTCGCCCCATTTGGCAGCGCTGGTGCTCGAGAGCAATTGGGCAGAGAGTGCTAATTTTTTATCCGCCTACGGGTTTGGTTTGGTTTGGTTTGGTTTGGTTTGGTTTGGCTGGTGCTGTATGCAGTGAGCTGCTGGTGGGCGTGGCGGTTCGATGTGCGTTGGCAGCACCGCTCCCGGGTTTATGTGGTAGCTCTTTGTGCGACCTTGTTGGTGCAGTTCTATCGATTTCATGGCACTGATGAGGTGTTGGTTAGTGATGTGGCTTCGGAGGCTTTAGCAGATCCCAAAATATCGAGCTGGACCTTGCAGTGGGCTGATGTTTATCCTGTTAATTTGCCCTTGGCCGTAATACATTTTCGTGAGCATCAGGGCAAGCTGCACGCGCTGCAATCGGGGTTGGCCAGTCGCAGCTTGCAGGCGCAGCAGATGGTGCATGCCCACAGCCCCGAGGTGGTGGTGTTGGTGATTGGTGAGTCGGCCAGCGCCACGCGCTGGGGCTTGCTGGGTTATGGCCGCGACACCACGCCGCAATTGGCGCAGCAGCAAGGGGTGGTGGTTTTTAGCGATGTGGTGGGCCTCTCCGTGCTGACGCGCACTGCAGTGCCGGGGGTGCTGTCGCGCAAACCTGTATTGAAGCCCAGTGGGGATATAGATTTGCAGGCCGAGCCCTCGCTGGTGCAAGCTTTCGCCCAAGTGGGCTACCAGACGCATTGGCTGTCTGCACAATCGCGGATGGGTCGGCACGACACTTCTATCAGCTTGTATGCCCGCGAGGCCGCCGATGTGCGTTTTGTAAACCCTGGTACCTACCAGCACCGTTTTCACATGGATGAGGCTCTGCTTGCACCTTTGCGCGATGTGCTGGCACAACCGGGGCGACATCTGGTGGTGCTCCACTTGCTGGGCAGCCACTTTGATTACGCTTTGCGCTACCCGTCCAGTTTTGACCACTTCCAGCCGTCGTTGCAGTCGGCCCCTGCTGCGACAGATCCGGCACGTTATGCCGAGCAGGTCAGCAACAGCTACGACAACAGCCTGCGCTATACCGACCACATACTGGCCCAGGTACTTAATGCCGTGCAGCAGCGCGGCGGCAATTCAGTGGTGGCCTATTTTTCAGACCACGGCGTTGATCCAGCGCAAGGGCAGTGCGCCTCGCAAAAGCCCAACCGGCGCAGCGAGGCTGCCTACCGTGTACCTGCATTTGTGTGGCTCAGCGAGCCGATGCGCACGCAGCACCGGGCGCAATGGCAGCGCTTGCAAAACAACGCCCAGCAGCCCTACACCACCCGCGCGCTGTATGCCACGCTGCTAGGGCTGGCATCGATTAATGTTTCTGGTGGCTTGCCCGCCGAGAGTTTTTTACAGTCCCCTGCTCAGCCGCTGCCGCCGCGCATGGTGGCAGGTATGACCGGCAACTTGGTGGACTTTGATGCGGCACGACAAAAGAGCGCGTGTTCCATCGTGGCTCATTGATAAGGAGTAATTTTGATCAATACGGTATTGCTACTGAGCTTTTTCATCTCCGGCTGCAGCGCCTTGATTTACCAAGTGAGTTGGCAGCGCGCGTTGTACAGCTTGATTGGCGTGGACATGGATTCCATCACCATCATCGTGTCGGTGTTCATGCTGGGCATTGGCTTGGGCGGCATGTTGGGCGGGTGGCTGTCGGATCGGTTTCCTCTGCGGCGTTTGCAGTGGTATGCGGGTATCGAGCTGTCGATTGCGCTGTACGGCAGTGCCAGCCTGTGGTTGTTGCGGTTGCTTCAAGCTGGGTTGGCAGACAGTTTTTTGGGCGACGGCGCTGTGGGCAGTGCGGTGGCCAGTTTTGGTTTTTTGCTGCTGCCCACGGTGCTGATGGGCATGACGCTGCCGCTGCTGACGATGGCTTTTGACGAGCGCACGGCCAATATTGGGGTTTCGGTGGGCACGCTGTATTTCATCAACACCTTGGGGGCAGCCACCGGTGCTGCGCTGGTGCCTTTTGTGCTGCTGCCGCTGTGGACGTTGCCGCAGGTGGTCTGGGTGGCCGTGGCGGGCAATGTGGCGGTGGTGCTGTGTGCGGTGCTGGCTGCCCAATTGCTGCCGCGCACTACCGCTGTCACCACAACCACCGGAGCCCCCGCATGAACTACCCCGCCTTGCTTTCTTTTGCCTGCGGTTTTGCCAGTTTGAGTTTGGAGATTTTGTGGGTGCGCCTGTATAGCTTTGCCAAGTTGTCCACCCCGGCAGCGTTTGGCTTTGTGCTCATGGCTTATTTGCTGGGCATTGCGCTGGGTGCACATGCCGGTGCCCGCGCCTGCCGCCGCGCTGATAGTGATGCCCAACTGTGGGAGCACAGCATTGCGGCACTGTGGTTGTCGGGGCTACTGACTTTGGTGTTGCCCGCACTATTTGGCGCAATGGCCAGCGTTTGGCTGGAAAGCGCAGTGCTGGACTTGCTGCTGATGGCTACCGCATCGAGCGTGCTGGCGTTTGTCTTCCCTATTGCCCACCATTTGGGCACGCAAAACTTGGAGGGCCAGCAAGGCCGACGCTTTGCGCTGGTCTATACCTCGAACGTGGCCGGGGCGGCGTTGGGGCCACTGGTGACGGGCTATGTGCTGCTGCATAGCCTGAGCTTGCAGCAAAGCTTTTTGGTGATTTGTGCGGTGCAATGTGCAGCGGCGGTGTTTTTTACGCTGGCGCTCAAAGCCAAGCCGCGCTATGGCGTGCTGGCAGGCGTGGGCACTTTGCTGGCTTTGGGCGGTGCGCTAGCCAGCACGCTGCAAGACCCCCATGCCTTGGTGCAATCGGTCAATCAAACGGGGACGCGTGCGGGCACAGTGATCGAAAACCGGCACGGCATCATCACCATCTTCCCTGAGGCTGGCCAAGGCGATGCAGTGTATGGCGGCAATGTGTACGACGGGCGCACCAACCTGAACCCTGAAATCAATAGCAACGGCCTGGAGCGCCCGCTGCTGATGGCGGCCCTGCAACCCAAACCCAGCCGGGTGTTGATGGTGGGCTTGTCGATTGGTACTTGGCTGGCGCTGGTGAACGAGTTTCCGGGCGTTGAGCAGGTGGATGTGGTGGAAATTAACCCCGGCTATTTGCAGGCCGCACAGGCCTACCCGGCGCAGGCGCGTGCTTTGCAAGACCCGCGCGTCAACGTGGTGGTGGATGATGCCCGGCGCTGGCTGCGCCAGCACCCGGGCAAGCAATACGACCTCATCATCATGAACACCACGTGGCACTGGCGCGCCAACATCAGCTTGCTGCTATCCACTGAGTTTTTGCAGTTGATGCAGGCGCACATGGCGCCGGGTGCGGTGCTGTCGTTCAACGCTACCGGCTCGGCGGATGCTTTTTATACGGCCAGCAAGGTGTTTGCCCATGCTTACCGCTATGTGAATTTTGTTTATGCCGCAGATTTTGATTTTCGTGCCCGCAAAGATACGGCTGCCACGCGCCAGCTCTACCAAAGCCTGACGCTGGGCGGTGCGCCCTTTTTTGCAGCCAATTCCCCCGCTATTGAGCGTTTTGTGACCCGGCCCTTTGTGGGCATAGATTCGGTTCAGAAATCAGCGGGACGGCCTTTGGAGCAGATCACCGACTACAACATGGTGACCGAGTTCAAGTATGGAAAATCGCTTTATTAGCGTGCTGCAGTTGTTCAACTATTGTTATTTACTGAGCTGACCGTTATGCAATCCGGAAGCCCCTTCTGAGTGCTAGCGCCATTCACTTGGCAATTACCGGAAAGCGGCATGAGTGGGCTTCCTGGAGGGTTTGCCACATTTGTGGTAGATTGGTTTCAGCTTAGGTTTTGCCCGTCCTGGAGGCCACTATGAGCACATCGACATCCATTCGCATCGACCAGACCTTGTACGATCAGGCGCGCTCCGAAGCCGTGAGTGAACACCGCACCATCGCCGGGCAGATCGAGTACTGGGCCAAGATCGGCCGCGCCGCCCTGGACAATCCCGACCTACCGGTGAGCTTCGTCGCCGAGTCGCTGGCTTCGCTGACCGAGCCGCGTGGTGAGGCCACGCGCTTCGTGCCGCGCTCCACACAAAAGCCCGGCCGCGTATGAGTCACGGCCTGCAGCAAACTCGGCGCTTTGCCCGGGCCTACAAGAAGTTGCACGACAACGTGGCGGCAGACGTCGATGCCGCCACCGAAGTCGTGGCGGCTGACCCGACGGTGGGCGAGCGCAAGAAAGGCGATCTGGCGCAGTTGCTGGTCTACAAATTCCGCAGCCAAGATCAGCTCTACCTGCTGGGCTACACCGTTGATGACGCGGTGCGACTGGTCTATCTGGAAGCGGTCGGCCCCCACGAGAACTTCTATCGCAACCTCGGGCGTTCGTGATGCCCGAGTCGCACGAATCCTCCGGCGGTTTTGAATCCGCCGCGCTGGGTTGGTTGTCGGTTTGCTTGTGGCGGATATCGATCTGGTGCTCATGGATGTTTGAGGGCGCGAACGCAGTTTCTGGCGAATTGGCTCAACAGGCAGAATCAGGAAAAACTGGCAGCATGAAACCCAGCCGTCGGCAGACAAAAAAACGAGGGAAGCTGAGCTAAAGCGGCGTGTTTATGTTGTTTGGCAGGAAAAACTGGTAGCATGAATCTCACCCTTTGGCAGACGAAAAACCGAGGAAATCTCACATATGCCGACAATTTTGAGAGTGGGTGGATTTCGGTTCTATTTCTATAGCCACGAGCCTAACGAGCCGCCCCATGTGCATATCGACAAAGACGTGGCCACCGCCAAAGTGTGGCTGCATGACGCCACTGTGGCACGCAGCATAGGTTCCTCTGCCCAAGATTTAGGCAAAATTCAACAGATGGTGAGAAGTCACCAATCTTCATTAAAGGAAGCATGGAATGCATTCTTTGGTACCTGAAACCGACGTGCGTGCAATGAACGTTGTCTTGGATGATGCGCGCTTGGTGGTCGATTTAATGGACGGGCGCACGATTGCCGTGCCGCTGGCGTGGTACCCCAGATTGGCCAATGCCACTCCCCAGCAGCGCAGCCATTGGCAGCTGGCCGGTGGTGGCTATGGCATCCATTGGCCCGATATTGACGAAGATCTGAGCACCGAGGGCTTGTTGCGTGGAGCTCATGCACCTCAGTCGCAATGAAGTCCATTTCCTTTAACACGCGTTCGCTGAAAAACCGAACTTCAAGTTCGTCGCCTTGAGAACCGCGTTAAGAGTCCGGATGGTTGGATTGCCCCGACTCGACAGCGTGCGATAGAGCGTTTCATGTGGTGATGGCGATATGCACTGATGCCATAAGACTCATGCGATTGCCCAGGGAACGATGTTGGACGCGGGTATTACGGCCTGGCATGCCTCAAGCGCAGCATCAGCACCAACGGATCTGCCGTCGCCGCCTGCAAGCCGTAATGCTCGTAAAACAGCTTGGCGCGCTCGTGCAGGGCATGCACGAGCAAGGCACGAACGCCAGTGTTCTGCGCAACGTTCACTGCGCGCTTGACGGCATCTTGCAGTAGCGATCCACCCAGCTTGATGCCTTGGGCTTGGTTGTCGACCGCAAGTCTGGCCAAGACCATGACGGGCACTGGATCGGGTATGTTTCTACGCACACCGCCTGTTGCGAGTTGATGGGACACGGCACCGGCTGCCATTGCGTAGTAACCGTAAACGCGGCGTGCACTATCCGCTACGACAAACGTGCGACTGGCTCCGCTGAGCTGATTGGCCATCGCACGACGTTTGAGCCATTCATCCAGTAGCGGTTCGCCGCAGGAAAAATCGGCGCAGCGATGATCGAGCGTCAATGGCTGTGGCGCGACCAGATCAAGGCTCATGCCTTGTTCCAAACTGGCTTCAGTGCAAGCAGGCGATCCAGCCCGGCGTTGGGCTTGGGTGGCGCATCCAGCAGTTCAACAAATTGCTGAAATTTGTCGGTATCCAGAGAGAAGTGAACCTGATCGAGTACAACGGACTGGGCGCGCTCGCAAGCAGCCTCCAGCATGAAGTCCGAACGATTTTTGCCTAGCAGATTGGCGGCGTGATCGATGAGGTCACGCTGCTCCGGCAGGGCGCGTAGATTGATGGCGGCGGCACGCATAGCGAGACTCCTTTTGTAAGCACAACAGATATACGGATGCTAGTGGCGCGTGTAGCTGTTGTCAATACAGGCGGGGTTGAACCCTGCCCCCACGGGGGGCAAATGGCGGAAACGATGGACTTTAGGCCCCTACCCTTCCATAGGTCAAACCAGGGACAGCCCCGGTGTCTGGGCGTTCACGAGGGTTCCTTGCTTGTGCTTGAGCTGGCTTCTGGCAAGGATTCGAAGACTTCTGCCGGGGTGGCGAGGAAGTCCAGGGATTTGAGAACCAGGCCACGTTCGGCATCCCGGGTGGCGAGCAGCCATTCGTCGTTTTCGGTGCGGCGGAAGATTTCGATACGGCGATACAGCGGGTCGATGAGGGCATATTCCTGCAGGTCGGAAATTTTCCGGTAGGCCGCGAATTTTTCGCCCCGGTCATAGGCGGCGGTGGAGTCGGAGAGCACTTCGATGATGATCTTGGGGTGGTGCAGCACCCGCTCGGCCTGCAGGTCGTCGGGATGGCAGCTGACGAAAACATCCGGGTAGAACACCGCATCGGCTTCATCGACGGCCAGTTGCATGTCGGCAATGTAGGTGCGGCAGGGACCGCCACGCAGATGGGCCTTGAGGGCGGCGAAGCAGTTGCCGGCCACCAGTACATGCGCTTGGCGGGCGCCGGTCATGGCGAACACTTCACCTTTCCAGTATTCGTGCTTGTACGGCTGCTCGGCTTCCCAGGCTAGAAAATCATTAAGGCTCATCGAGGTTTGAGGTGCTGGCAGGGCCATGGTGTTCTCCGGTTGTGCTTTGCCCGTGATGATTGCTTCATGTTGGACGAAGCAATATAGCAGATGCGCTGTGGGGCGGGCTGCTGCAAGCCTGGTCAGACAATGTGAGTCAGCTTGCCCTATCGAGGGGGGGGCGCACAATCCGGCTTCTTTAACCGGTTTTCTTGTGGCCGATGTTGATCTGGTGCTCATGGACGTTTGAAGGCACGAAAGCAGTTTCTGGCGAATTGGCTCAATAGGTGTCACGTCCCCAGGCATCTGGCCCCGCATCTCGAAACACCCCGAAAATTCCATCCTGTCTAGCCTCCTTGATGACCGAACGTCGAAAACGCAGGCCCATGGGGTCCAAAGAGATCGCCTCCCTCTCTTCCAGATAGCCAGCGTCATAGGCAAATTCGCCTACCCGTGTCTCGGGAGACCAGGAGAAGACGCCAGCCCGCACCGGTTTCGTTTCACCCGGACGGTACACCAGGATGGGCGTCGACTTCTTAGCCATTGCGGATTCTCTTCGGTAGTCGGCTGGCCATTAGCCGATGGCTATCAGATTCGAGGACGGCAATCTTGTCCACGTCGTCCAGTACATTCAAGGCCCACAAGGAAAACACACGAGCTTTTGTGCTTATAACCGTTTCAAGGCACGAATCCGCTGCCAAAGCTGGGCTGGCGGAATATCGATGGTCATGGCCTGCATGCAGCGCTCCAGCCAGCCGTGGCGTTGGTGCATGCGCTCGATGGCGGTGTTCAGGTCGCGCCGGATGGCCTGGCCGTAGGCTGATTCGGCTTTGGCAAGCGCCTGGCGCAAGCGGGCAAGATCGAGGTTCAGCATGGCCAGGTCGATCAGGTCGCGGCTGAAGATGCCGTCGTCCGCGTGTCTGTCGGCATTGGCCAGGAGTTTACTGGCGGCGAGGTCGGTCAGGGTCAGGGTGCTGATTGAGCACAGGATGTCGGTAGGGCCGGGGGCGTCGAGCGTGATGCGGGCTTCGCGAACGATTTCAAATTTGATGGGCTCGTTATCCATCAGTAGTTGCGTGCGGATTCCGTATTGATCGGCGCGGATCTCCCGCTGGACGATGAGGGGAATGGCGCCGGCGCGGGTGATTGACGCCATGCCCTGTGCGCTGGTGAGTATTTGCCGGAGTTCGCGATAGCCGGTGGGGTTGGAAATCAGGAAATCCATATCGACCGATTCGCGGTATTCGCCAAAACGCAAGGTAATGCAGGTGCCGCCGCCGAAGAGGCAGCCATGTTGCCGCAGTAGATCAGCGTCGAGTGCCTGCAGGACGCGCGCGATGCGTTGGTGGTGTGGGCGCTCAAACATGGCGTGGAACGTTGGCGAAAGCCTGGTGGAGCGCTTCAAGCAAATCCTGCTCGGACTGGGTCAGTTTGGCGCTCTCGAGATGACGTGCATTACGCTCGTAGATGTCGAATGCTTCGACAGGGCTTAACGTATCGATGCCCCTGACGTGCCAGGCGAGTGTTTTGAGTTGGGGGTAATCGACCAGGGCGATGCGCGCCGGAATCCAGCCTACTTTGTGGTCGGCGGGGGTATCTGGCCTGTCGGTCGGCACGACATGGAAATCCAGCCCCAGGACAGTCAACGTCTTGCCGTAAGCTCCCATGGCAACGCTGGTTTCGCCTTTTTCAATGCGGTGCAGGGTAACCCGGGAAATGCCAGCGGCTTCAGCCGTGGCGATGGCGCTGATGCGAAGTTGCTTACGCCGGGTACGAATTTCCTCACCCAGTGTTTTTAGACGTCGGCTGGTGATGTCGTCGGATGGCAAGTCGTTTGTTCCCATAGTGTTTCTCATAGTATTCAAAAACAAAAGAATGTCTACTATGAGAAATTATTTCGTGGTCTGACGTGCCGTTGCTCGGTGTCCGGCTGGTGGCTCAGCCGATGCATACCCAACCTGTAGACGCCCCGCCTGGCTAAACTGCGTGGCCCGTCGGCTTCCGTGTCAGCAAGTCCTGGTGCAGAAGGGTCTCAGGGTCTGCTGACTTGATGCCGAAGTGAAAAATGATCGAGGGCGCCCCGCGCTTCCCTGAATAAGCAAATCAGAAATCAATCGTTCCGCGCCATGCTGGCGCTTTCTAGACTGGCGCTCGTCTTAACGAAACGGAGCGCAGCATGCAACGCAAATCTCTTCTGGTCGGCCTGTTCGCGGCCGGTCTGCTCAATTTTTCCCTGGCGCAGGCGCAAACGACCCTGCTCAATGTGTCTTACGACCCAACCCGGGAGCTGTATCAGGAATTCAACCCGGCTTTTACCAAGTACTGGAAGGGCAAGAGTGGCCAGGAGGTAGTGGTTAAACAGTCGCATGGCGGTTCCGGCAAGCAGGCGCGGTCGGTGATTGATGGGGTGGATGCCGATGTGGTGACCCTGGCGCTGGCGGGGGATATCGATGCCATTGCCGAGAAGGCGCGGTTGTTGCCGGCGGACTGGCAGAAGCGGCTGCCGCTGGCGTCCACGCCTTATACCTCGACCATCGTTTTCCTGGTGCGCAAGGGCAATCCGAAAGGCATCAAGGATTGGGGCGATCTGGTCAAGCCCGGGGTGGCGGTGATTACGCCGAATCCGAAGACTTCCGGCGGTGCACAGTGGAACTATCTGGCTGCCTGGGAATTCGCCAAGCGCACCTATGGCAGCGAGGCGAAGGCGAAGGAATTCGTCGCCAACCTGTACAAAAACGTGCCGGTACTGGATTCCGGTGCCCGCGGTTCGACCATCACCTTCGTCGAACGCGGTATTGGCGATGTTTTCCTGTCGTGGGAGAACGAAGCCTTCCTGGCGGTCAAGGAGCTTGGTCCGGACAAGTTCGACATCATCGTGCCGTCGCTGTCGGTGCTGGCTCAGCCGCCGGTGGCGATTGTCGACAAGAACGTGGACAAGAAAGGGACCCGCCAGGTGGCGCAGGCTTATCTCGAGTACCTGTATAGCGAGGCGGGCCAGGAAATTGCGGCCCGCAACTACTACCGGCCGACGCTCGACAAGGTGGCGAAGAAGTACGCCAAACAGTTCCCAGCCGTAACCTTGTTCACCGTGGATGAGGCGTTTGGTGGCTGGAGCAAGGCCAAGGAAGTGCATTTCAAGGACGGCGGGGTGTTCGACCAGATCTTTACGCGTCGCTGAACGAAGTGGTTGCCAAGGCAGGGCAAAGTCCCTGCCTTGTTTGACCAGGGAATAAGCAATGACCTGTTTATTCTTTTTCGTTGAATTCAGAAGCCCTACACTTTTTCACCCCGTGCCCCGGAGAAGCGCATGCCCCTGAAGAAATTTCCTAGCACCCTGGCGATTCGTCCGGGCGTATTTGCTGTTGTGACACGCTGATGGCGACGCTAAAAAAATCAAGCGTGTTGCCCGGCTTCAACCTGACGCTGGGCTACACCATCGGCTATCTGTCGCTGATCGTGCTGATTCCGCTGACGGCGGTGTTCCTGAAAACGGCGAGCATGAGTTTCGACGAGTTCTGGCAGGTGGTCAGTGCCGACCGGGTGGTGGCCTCCTACAAACTCTCGTTTGGCGCCTCTTTCCTGGCGGCGGGCATCAATGCTGTGTTTGGCCTGCTGCTGGCCTGGGCGCTGGTGCGCTACTCCTTTCCCGGCAAGAAGCTGGTCGATGCCCTGGTCGATCTGCCGTTCGCCCTGCCGACGGCGGTGGCCGGCATTGCCTTGACCGCGCTCTATGCCCGCAATGGCTGGCTTGGCCAGTATCTTGAGCCGCTCGGCATCAAGGTGGCGTTTACGCCGCTCGGCGTGCTGGTGGCGCTGGTGTTCATTGGCTTGCCCTTCGTTGTCCGCACGGTGCAGCCGATTCTGGAAGATCTTGATACCGAACTGGAAGAAGCGGCGGCCAGCCTCGGCGCGCAGCGCTGGCAGACCTTTCGCCACGTGACCCTGCCGATCCTCCTGCCGGCGTTGCTGACCGGTTTTGCACTGGCGTTTGCCCGCGCTGTCGGCGAGTACGGTTCGGTCATCTTCATCGCCGGCAATCTGCCGATGGTGTCGGAGATCACGCCGCTGATGATTATCACCAAGCTGGAGCAGTACGACTATGTCGGGGCGACGGCGATTGCGTCGGTCATGCTCGTCTTTTCCTTCGTCCTGCTGCTGATCATCAATGGCTTGCAGGCTTGGACCGCCAAACGTACCGGGAGGGATCGCTGATGGCTGGCGCTGTGGCACTGCATGTGGGCGGCGACCATGCCGCCCGTTTCGAGGGCAAGGCGGCGACGCGCGAAACCCCGCTGGTCAAATGGACGATCATCGGCCTCGCGCTGACTTTCTTCGCCATTTTCCTGCTGCTGCCTCTGCTGGCAGTCTTTGTCGAAGCCTTCCGCAAGGGGTGGGAAACCTATCTGACGGCCCTGACCGATCCGGATGCCTTGTCGGCGGTCCGGCTGACCCTGCTGGCGGCGCTGATTTCGGTACCGCTCAACCTGGTGTTCGGGGTGGCGGCAGCCTGGGCGATTGCCAAGTTTGAATTTCGCGGCAAGCACTTCCTCATTACCCTGATCGATCTGCCGTTTTCGGTGTCGCCGGTGATTGCCGGTCTGGTCTTTGTGCTGATTTTCGGGGCCCAGGGCTGGTTGGGGCCGTGGTTGTTCGACAACGACATCAAGATCATCTTCGCCGTGCCCGGCATCGTGCTGGCCACCGTGTTCGTCACCTTTCCCTTCGTTGCCCGCGAGCTGATCCCGCTGATGCAGGCGCAGGGCAAGGAAGAGGAAGAAGCGGCGGTGGTGCTGGGTGCCAATGGCTGGCAGACCTTCTGGTATGTCACCCTGCCCAATATCAAGTGGGGGCTGCTCTATGGCGTGATCCTCACCAACGCCCGGGCGGTGGGCGAGTTTGGTGCCGTCAGCGTGGTTTCGGGGCATATACGCGGCCAGACCAACACCCTGCCGCTGCACGTCGAAATCCTCTACAACGAATACATGTTTTCGGCGGCGTTTGCCGTGGCTTCGCTGCTGGCCATGCTGGCGCTGGTCACCCTGGTCATCAAGAACTGGATCGAATATCAGGCGGCACGCAGTTACCGCACCACCTATGGCACATCCCAGCAGGAATCCGCATCATGAGCATTGAAGTCAAGAACATTCACAAGTCCTTCGGCAATTTTGTCGCGCTCGACAATATCAGCCTCGACTTTCCGACTGGTGAACTGGTTGCCCTGCTCGGTCCCTCCGGTTGCGGGAAGACCACCCTGCTGCGCATCATTGCCGGACTGGAGCAGGCTGATTCCGGCCAGGTGCTGCTTGAAGGCGAAGATGCTTCCGCGACCCATGTGCGCGAGCGTCAGGTGGGGTTTGTGTTCCAGCACTACGCGCTGTTCAAGCACATGACGGTGTTTGATAACGTCGCCTTTGGCATGCGCATGAAGCCGCGTGCTCAGCGGCCGTCGGCGGCGAAAATCCGGGACAAGGTGCATGAATTGCTCAATCTGGTGCAGCTGGATTGGCTGGCCGACCGTTTCCCGGCGCAGTTGTCCGGGGGGCAGCGCCAGCGGATCGCGCTGGCCCGGGCGTTGGCGGTGGAACCCCGTGTGCTCCTGCTCGACGAGCCGTTTGGCGCGCTCGATGCCAAAGTGCGCAAGGAACTGCGGCGCTGGCTGCGGCGTCTGCACGACGAGCTGCATATCACCTCGATCTTCGTCACCCACGATCAGGAAGAGGCGCTGGAAGTGGCGGACCGGGTGGTGCTGATGGATCACGGTCATGTCGAGCAGATCGGTACGCCGGAAGAGGTGTATCGGCATCCGGCGACGCCTTTTGTGTACAGTTTTCTGGGGGCGGTGAATCATTTCCACGGTCGCACCGAGGATGGCCTGATCCGCGTCGGTGAGGATGTGTTGCAGCGCCAGCCGGACGATTTTGCCCAGACCCTGGCGCAGGGCGCGTCGGTGGTGGCTTTTGCACGCCCGCACGAACTGATGATTCTGCCCGACGTCGGCGCGGGTGAAGGGGTGGCGGCAAAAATATCGCGCATCCTGGCTTTTGGTGTGACCGCCCGGATCGAGCTCGATGGCGTCAATGGCGCCAGCGGTCAGCATTTCGAGGTCGAACTGACGCGGGAGCAAGTGTTGCAGCAGGGGCCGGCCGAGGGCCAGCAAGTGCGCCTGGTGCCGTCGCGGCTCAAGGTGTTCGAGCACACGGGAGTCTGAGATGAACTTGCAACAACTGCGCATCGTGCGCGAAGCCATTCGCCAGGATTTCAATCTGACGGAAGTGGCCAACGCCTTATTTACCTCTCAGCCGGGGGTGTCCAAGCACATCAAGGATCTTGAGGACGAACTGGGGGTGGAGATTTTCGAGCGTCGTGGCAAGCGCCTGCTTGGCCTGACGGGCCCCGGTCAGGAACTGGCTGGAGTGGTTGAACGCATTCTGCTCGACACCCAGAACCTGCGCCGCATCGCCGACCAGTTTGCCAGCCGGGAAACCGGCCATTTCGTGGTGGCGACCACGCACACTCAGGCGCGTTACGCCCTGCCCAAGGTGATCAAGTGGTTCAAGCAGGATTACCCCAAGGTGCACCTGACGCTGCTGCAGGGCAGCCCGCGCGAGATCGGCGAAATGCTGGCTGCCGGTGAAGCCGATGTTGGGATCGCCACCGAAGGGCTGGAGGGCAATGACGATCTGGCGACATTTCCCTGCTATCAGTGGCGGCATGCGGTGATCGTGCCACAAGGGCATCCGCTGCAGCAGGTCGACAAGCTGACGCTGGATGTCCTGAGTGACTACCCCATCATCACCTACCACGCGGGTTTTACCGGCCGCTCCCATATCGACCAGGCGTTTGCCAGTGCCGGCATCGTGCCCGATGTGGTGCTGTCGGCCATCGACGCCGATGTGATCAAGACCTATGTCGGTCTGGGGCTGGGCGTGGGGCTAGTGGCCTCCATGGCCTTTGACCCGGAGCATGATCGCGGTCTGGCGTTGTTGCAGGCGGAAGACCTGTTTCCGCTCAACACGACTCGCCTGGCCGTGCGTAAAGGGGCCTGGTTGCGCAGCTACACCTATGCCTTTATCGAGAAGGTATCGCCGGACTTGTCCGAAGCCGTGGTCAAGGAGGCCATCCGCCAGAATGGCCGGGGCGAACAAGGGTGAGCATGGAGGTTGCCGCTGCAGTGAATACCCTGTTGCACTATTTTGATGCGCTCCGTGGCGCCGAGGACGATGATTCCTGCCTGCGTCTGCAGGCGGGCGAGATCAGCGGTCATTTTCGCGGGCTGGCGCTGAAAAGCGTCTTTCAGCCTCTGTTCTCCAGCCATTCCGGGCAGCCGGTCGCGCACGAGGCACTGCTGCGGGCGGCCGATTGCCAGGGACGGTCACTGCTGCCCGGCGAGGTATTTGCTTTTCCCTGCAATGCGCAGGAAATGCTGTTTCTCGACCGGTTGTGCCGGGTGGTTCATGCGGGCAATTTCGTGCGGCAGGCGCCGTCGGGTGACCTCTTCCTGAATATTGAAGGGCGTCACCTGCTGGCAGCTTCCAACCATGGTCAGACGTTTGAATCCCTGCTCAAGGTGTGTGGCCTGACCCCGGAGCGCGTCGTGCTGGAAATCCTGGAAGCGCGCATCGATGATCTGGGATGTTTGCAGGAAGCGGTGAGCGGTTATCGCAGCCGGGGGTATCGGGTGGCGATCGACGATTTTGGTTGCGCGCATTCCAATTTCGATCGCCTCTGGCAGCTCAGCCCGGACATCGTCAAGCTGGATCGCTCGCTGATGGTGCAGGCGGAAGCTAATTCCCGGGCGCGGCGGGTGCTGCCGAAACTGGTGGAGATCATCCACGAACTCGGTGCCACGGTGGTATGCGAAGGTATAGAGAACCGGACGCAGCACCAGCTGGCGGTCGATGCCGGGGCCGACTGGTTGCAGGGCTATTTCTACGCCCGTCCTGCTGCCGCACTGTGGCGTGCTCCAGCACAGGCCGCTACGGCATCGCATGCATTTTCGTTTGATCCGGAATGGGCGATACCATGATTATCGACTGGCCGCACTTCACGCCGTGGTCGGCGCTGGCCGGTGGGGGGCTGATTGGTCTGGCCGCTGCCCTGCTGTTGACCGGCCTGGGCCGGATTGCCGGGATCAGCGGCATATTTGCCGGCTTGTTGCAGCCATTTGCGGCAGAAAATCGCTGGCGCTGGGCTTTTTTTCTCGGCCTGTTGTTCAGCCCCTGGTTGCTGCGGACCTTGCGTCCCGGGCAGCCAGCGTTCCCTGACGCTGACATTACTGCGCCAGGACAGTGGCTGCTGTTGCTGGTGGCGGGTGTGCTGGTGGGTTACGGCACCCGCATGGCCAACGGGTGTACCAGCGGCCACGGTGTCTGCGGCCTGGCACGCTTGTCGCCCCGCTCCCTGGTGGCGGTGCTGGTGTTCATGGGTAGCGCCATGCTGACTGTGGCGCTGCTGCGCCATCTGCCGGGAGGCGTGTCATGAGCTTGCTGCTAGCGTGCTTGAGTGGACTCATTTTCGGCCTGGGACTGCTGCTGTCGGGCATGAGCAATCCGGCCAAGGTGCAGGGGTTTCTGGACATTTCCGGGGCCTGGGACCCTTCGCTGGCGTTCACCATGGCGGGGGCGATCGGCGTCGCCATGCCCTTTTTCTTCTGGGCCCGGCAGCGATCCCGAACCTGGTTGGGTTTGCCGCTGGCC
Organism: Azonexus hydrophilus; assembly: GCF_905120355.1. Taxonomy (GTDB): domain Bacteria; phylum Pseudomonadota; class Gammaproteobacteria; order Burkholderiales; family Rhodocyclaceae; genus Azonexus. Next base: position 77,362 of record NZ_CAJHOB010000005.1, read on the forward strand.
CTGCCGGTCAGCGCCCGGGTGGACCGCCGGCTGGTGTTCGGTAGTGTGCTGTTTGGTATTGGCTGGGGACTGTCCGGCATTTGCCCCGGCCCTGCCCTGGTTGGGCTGGGAGGTGGATTTTTGCCGGCCATGGTGTTTGTCGCCGGTTTTTGTGGCGGCATCCTCGCCTTCAATCGGCGTTCCCGATCGACAGGGGACGCCTGAACGTTTCGCTCCCGCCGGCTAATGGCTGCCGGCGGGGCTCCGCACGGGAGGGTCAGCCGAGCACGTCCTTCCAGATGGTGGTGGCCCAGGCCCGGGTGTAGATGCCTTCTTCCACCGACGCTTCCTTGGAGACGCCGCCGGAACCTTCGACCACCAGGGGCACCTTCTTTTCCGGGTGGTAGCGGTGCACCGAATCGACATGGATGGCCCGCTTGCCATCGACCATGGAATAACAGGTGTTGGCCATCAGGGTGGGTTGCGGTTCCCGGCCGGAGAAGATTTCCACAATGGCGGCGGCCACGGCCTTGCCGTGCTGGTTGGCCATGTGGCCCGACTTGGGCATCAGGGGCGCGGCGGAGAGGGTGTCGCCCAGTACATGCACCTTCGGCACGGCGGTGGATTCCAGGGTGATCCAGTTCACCTCGGCCCAGCGGTCGTTCACATTGACTACGCCGATCTTGCGGGCGATGTCGGCGGCGCGTTGCTGGGGCAGGATGTTGAGCACGTCCCCCGTCACCTTTTCCCCCAGCTCACTGGTGACCGTGCGGCTGGCCGCGTCCAGGGCCACTACGTTCCACTTGGGCCGGTACTCGATGATCTCCTTGTAGTCTTTCTCCCAGACGCTGAGGAAGAGCTTTTCCTTGGAGATGATCTTGTCGTTGGCGTCCAGCACCAGTACCTTGGATTTGGGCTTGTGCTCCTTGAAGTAGGAGGCGATCAGGCTGGCCCGCTCATAGGGGCCGGGGGGGCAGCGGTAGGGAGCCTTGGGGATGGAGAGCACATAGGTGCCGCCGTCCGGCAGGTCTTCCAGTTGTTTGCGCAGCGCCAGGGTCTGGGGGCCGGCTTTCCAGGCGTGCAGCACGGTTTCCCGGGCCTTCTCGTCGTAGCCGGCGATGCTGTCGTAGTTGAAGTCGAAGCCGGGGGAAAGCACCAGCCGGTCGTAGCTGAAATCCCCGGCCTTGTCAGTCTTGACGACGCGCTTCTCCGTATCCACATCGGTGACGCTGGCGGTCACCACCTTGATGCCCCAGTGCTTCTTCAGGTTGTAGTAGCTGTGCACCGTGGTTTCGAACTTGCGGTGTCCTGCCAGCACTTCGTTGGAGGTGGGGCAGGAGATGAATTCCTTCTGGCGTTCGATCAGCACCACCTCGATGGCGCCATGGCTCCACTTGCGCAGGTATTTGGCGGCGGTGGCGCCGCCGAAACCGGCGCCGATCACCACCACCCGGCCCACGGGCTTCTTGCCCTTGGCGGCCAGGGCGGTGCCAGGGACGGCAGCAAAGGCAGCGCTGGCGCCGATGCCTTGCAGCAGGCGGCGACGTTCAGGATTGAATTTGTTCATGGCGGGTCTCCCTTATTTCTGCCTGGAAAAGTAGTCCGCCAGGATGGCGATTTCTTCGTCGGTATAGCCCTTGGCCAGCTGGTGCATGATGGTGGCGGGGCGGGTGCCTTGCTTGTAGGCCTTCAGGACTTCTTCCAGCCAGTCCTTGTCCTTGCCGGCGATACCGGGAATGGCGGCGGTGGATTTGCCGTCGGTGCCGTGGCAGTTGGCGCAATTGGCGGCAAAGTAGGGCGGCGGGGTCTGGGGCAGGCCGCTGGCCTGGGCCAGGCCCGCACTGCTTGCCAGCAGGGCCAGGGTGAGGGGGATGGTGCGGATTTTCATGGGACCTCCTTCAGGAATGGCGCCTTACTGCGCCGTCGTTTCAAAAGACTGTTGCTGGCCCTGGTTGTCCAGCCAGGCGATGCCGACCTTGTCGCCCGCCTTGACGCCCTTGAGGCGCCAGCCGAACAGGGGATCGGCGGCAATGCCGGAGCCGGTCTGTACCCGGGCCACCGGCTGCCCGTTCAGGGAAAGCTCGATTTCGGTGATGAAGTGGGCCGGCCGGGGGCGTCCCTGCTCGTCCTTGCTCAGGCCAGTGAGCATGGGGTGGTTGAGCAGCACCTTGATCAGGGCCGTGTGGTCCGGGTCGTTTTGCAGGCTGGCGCGCATGCGAATGGGGAATTTATTCATGGTTTACCTCACCCGGGCAGGCAGCCGCCGAGAATGACGCGCACTGTCCTGCTGTTGCTGTAGAGCTGGCCGTTGGCCTGGACCAGGACGTGCAGCTTCGAGGTTTCCGCCAGCTTGATCCGGGCTTCGAACCAGGGCTGCAGGCGGGGATTGAAGCTAGCATCGGCCAGGAGCGGGAATAGATTGCGCTCGCCGATCAGGAGAATCCGCTCCACCTGCGGCAGGTCGGTCTGGATTTCCACCGGGATATTGGCGCCGTTTTCCGCCACATCGGGCGCAACGATGCGGATTGCATCGCTGTCCCGGGGCGGCTTGAGGCCCAGGGCGGCGTAGACCGAGGCCGGGCTGCGGGCGTTGAAGGCGTTGCTGTTGCGGCTGGCGGGGCTGTTGGCCCAGGCCCCGCCCGGCGCCAGATAGGCGCTGAGCAGGGCGAGACCGCCGGCGAGGAAGTGGCGACGTTGCAAGACCGTTTCCTCCGCTCAATAGCTCTGGCCGGACTTCTCGCCCGGCAGGCCGCTGCCCACCTGGGCTGCCGCCCGGAAGAAGGCCGCCAGGGTCTGCGGAGTGACGCTCTGGAACAGGGCCGCGATGACCTGGGGGTCGCTCATGGCCTGCACCCAGCGTCCGGAGAGGCGGGCGTCCGCCAGCTGGGTCAGGGCCTGGATCAGTTCCGGATTGACCATGGCGTTGGCCCAGGCCACCAGGCTCTCCGGCTCCAGGTTTTTGGCGATGAAATCGGTCTGCAGCAGGGTGGTGCTCGCCGTCAGCCATTTTTCCAGCAGGGCGGGTTGGCCTAGGCGCAGCAGACCATTGACGGTCTCGGTGCGGGTCAGGGTGCGCACCCAGGCATTCACCAGGCGGGGGTTGCCCAACTTACCCAGGGCGGTGATCAGCTTGGGGTTGGCGGCCACGTTCAGCCACTTTTCCACCACCACCGGGTCGGAGAGCTTGAGGCCCACGGCGATGGTGTTGGGGTTGATGAGGGTTTCCACATAGCGCTGCAGCAGGTTGTCCTGGGCGTTGCGGCCGATCAGGTTTGCAAACACCGGCGGGTAGAAGCCGGCTTCCACCCAGCGCACCAGCAGCTTGTCGTCGGCCAGCCGGGCCAGGGTGTCGGCCAGGCGCGGGTCCGTGAAGGCGGTGGCCCAGCTGTTGAGCAGCACGGGATCGGCGGATTGCAGGGCGGCATCGATCAGGCGCGGGTCGGTGATGAGCTGCAGCCAGCCGTCCACATAGGCCTTGTCCTGGCCCAGCAGAGCCTTGGCCAGCGAAGCTGGAGAGGTGAGTTCCTTGATCCATTGCTGCGCTTGTTGAGTGGTAACGACCTTGCCCGCATCGGGTGAGGCCAGCTGGCCGACGATGGCCTGAACCTGGGCCGGATCGGCCAGATTGTTCTGCGCCAGGGCCGGTTGTCCGGCGAGCAGGGCGGCGCCGACGGCGGCCGCGAACAGGGATTGCTTGAAGGGAGTCATGGTCATTCCTTACAGATCGCCGTTGGCACCGGCCTGGATGATGTCCGCCAGGCCCTGGCGCAGCTGGATGGCGCCCTGGCGCAGGGCGTCGGGAATACGGTCGGGGTTGGGCAGGTCATCCACCCAGCGCACGTCCCAGTCGAGCATCACCAGCCAGATCTTCTGGTTGGCGTCTTCCACCACGGCGATGCGGCAGGGCAGGAAGATCACGAATTCCAGGCTGTAATCGAGCAGTTCCCGGGCGATGTTGGCGTCGCAGAAGTTGAAGATTTCCACCCGCGGCGTGGGCTTGCCGGTGGTGGCGGCCACGTCCTTCCAGATGGCGTTCACGCCGACGAACTTGAAGTTGATCTTGTTGGCCCGGGCCTTCATGGAGGCCACCACGTCGTCGTAGCTGAGGCCGGGCTTGGCCTCCACCTTGTAGGCCAGCAGGTTGATCAGGTCCCGCAGCGACAGGGGCGACAGGGCCAGGCTGCTCTGCACGAAGCGGTTGCGGGCTTCTGGGGTGATCGGGTCGAGCATGGTGTTGGGCGTGTGCCGGCGGGCTTCCGGCACGGGCACCGGGTATTTGTCCGGCAGGGTGTAACTGCCTTTGCCGGTTTGCTGCTGGGGGGCGCCGCTGCCGTACTGGGCCAGGGCGGAACCGCTGGCCAGGGTGAAGGCCAGGGCGAGGGCCGTGGCCAGGGAACGCGGGGGGATGGAATGCCGGGTCATGTCATTTCCCTTTCTTCTGGGTGTTCTGGGCAGCGGCCCGTTGCTGCAGGCCGTGGGCGCTCTGGGCGGAAGCCCGCAGCCCCTGGGCCAGGGCGCGCAGGCTGGTGTCGAGCAGCTTGGGGTCGGCGGACAGCATCAGGGCGTTGAGCACCCGGGGCTGGGTCAGGGCGTTCAGGTAGGGGGCGCTGATGCGCGGGTCGCTCCAGGCCAGCACGCTGTCGATGAAGGCGGGCTGGGTCAGGGAGAGGATCCACTGGTTGATCAGCACCGGGTCGGTGGTCTGGACGATGGCATCCACCACCTTGGGCTGGGTCAGGGTGGCGATCCACGGGCCCAGCAGTTTCGGGTCGGCAAAGCGCAGCAGGGCATCCACCAGGCGCGGGTCGGTGGCGAGCTTGAGCCAGGCGCGCACTGCCTCCGGCTCGGCGAAGCGGATCAGGGCGTCGAGGAAGCGGGGATCGGTGAAGGCGCTCACGTAGGCGGCAATGGCCTTGTCGTCGGCGACCTTGAGGAAGGCATCCACCACCTTGGGATTGGCGGCGGCCAGCAGCCACTGGCTCCAGAGCTTGGCGTCCGCCACCCTGGCCAGGGGTTCGATGATCTTCGGGTCGGTGAACACCAGGGCCAGCTGGCTGATGTATTTGGGATCAGCCCAGCTCAGGCTGGCTTCGATCAGTTTCGGATTGCCGAGCAGGCTGATCCAGGCGTTGGTCAGTTTCGGGTCGCCCAGCTTCAGGGCGGCATTGAGCAGGCGGGGATCGGTGAAGGTCTTCAGCCACTGTTCCAGCACCCGTTTGTCGGCCAGGCCGAGGGCGGCGTCGACAAATTTCGGGTCGGTAAAGCCCGTCACCCACTGCTGTGCCAGGGTCGGGTCGGCCGCCTTGAGCACGTTGGCCACCAGGGCCGGGTTGGTCATGATGTCCACCCAGCGGTTGATGTTTTCCGCATTGCCCTGCTTGAGCAGGGCTTCAATGGTTTCGGCGCGGGTCAGCACTCTGACCCAGCCGGCCAGGGTCTGCGGGTCCACCAGGCGGGCGAATTCGCCGATGGAATCCGGGGCGGCCAGGGCGCTGGCGGCTGTATCGGCCATCTTGCCGGCAGTCTTGCCGTCCAAGGCGTACTGGGCCAGCGCCGGCTGGGCCAGGGTCAACGCCGTGGCGATGGCCAGGGGGCGTAACGTGGCGCGCCACGGGTTGCGGGGTGAAACGGGCATGTTCTCTCCTTGTCGTCAGGGGTGGCGCCTGAATGCCAGCGCCAGAGGCTGCGCATGTTCGGGCGCCGGTGCTGCGGAGAGAACGATTTATTTTCGATAAGCATATCTGCGTTGGCGCAGGTGCTTCTGCAGGTGCCCGCAGGCGCCTCGTGCCGGCCTGGAGAGTGTTGCGTGGTCGGGGCCGGCGTATATCCATATACGGATTCCGTCGTTAATTTGCACCGGCGCTTGCCTTACGCTCCGGGCATCACGACATGACCCGGAGCCGTTAACCATGACTTGCCAGATCGCCACTGTACTTTCCGCCTTGCTGGCGGCCAGCCCTGTTCCGGTGCCGGACGGGCGCTCCGGGGTGGAATTGCGCAAGCCCGTGCCCGTCACGGTGAGCGTCCGCGCCGAGAAACCGCCGGTGCGACGTGATGGCCAGAAGCGGGCCCAGCTTGAGCGGCCTCCAGTGGTGGAGGCGGTACTGGGCACGGGAGCGGGTTCCTGAGTATTGGCGGTGACGGTGATGGCAGTAGATGTTGATCGGGCAGCTGGCGGCGGTCCTCACGAAAAACGCCCTGCTTGCCTGCCGACCAAGCAGCGCAACGCTTTGAGCAAGCTCTTTGAGCGTCCCGACTTCACGCCAGAGGAGGTGCATGCCCTGGGTCATGCGCGCTTGCTCAAGGTGAGTGGTCTCGGGCCCCGGGGGCTCGACATCATTGCCGACTGGCTGGCGGCCCATGGCCTGCTGCTGACCAGCCAGCAGGAAGCGAGCCGGCTTGGGCGGCAGGCCCGGCGGGTCGACCAGGCCATCCGCTTTCTTCAGCGCTGCGGCTACGAAATCAGGCCGCCGGCATCCCTGACCGGAGATTGACCGGCGGCAAACGCAAAAACTCAAGCGGGAGACCAATGCGTCCCGGACCTCGCGAGGTCCGGGACGCTGCTATTTCAGGCGGCGGGCCGGAGTCCGTTCAGCCTGGCAGCTTCGCTGCGGGCCTGCGGCAGCGCTGTGTTGCAAGCCTCCGGTCGGGCTTGCCGTAGCTCGCCGGTGCCGTGCGGGGTGTCATGCGGCGTAGCGCCGTCCTCTAGCAGGAGGCGGGCACCGATGGCCCGGGTTTTTCGGGCGATGTCACGTAGTCGCTGCGGCGACTCGAGTTGGCTGGCGTCGAGGCGCACGATGTCCGGCCGCAACTGTTCGAGCAGGGCGTCATTCGGATCGCCACGGCCAAAACGGTGAATGGCGAGGTGATAGCCCTGCGCCTGGTAATTGGTGATGGCTCGCTGCACCGGGTCGCCCGGAAGCAGGCCGCCGACTTCAAGTTCGAGGGTGACTTGCTGCGGGCTCAGGCCGCAGGTGCGCAGCAAGGCGGCAAAAACCTGGCCATGGTTGGCCGGCACGTTGAGTACGTGGCGAGGGTGGACCTTGAGCAGCAAGTTGCTGCGTTCCGGATGGTGCAGGTAATTGAGGGCATGCAAGGTGCGCACCAGGCGGTCCAGGTAGATGAATTCCTCATCATCGTAGGGCAGCACGAAAACGCTGTGCGGGTCGAGTGGTGTGCCGTGCCGCAGGCTGACGGCCTGCAGGTGCGCGGCATGGCCGTAGATCTGGCCGGTGGTGGTATCGACGATGGGCAGGAATTGCGAACTCAGTTGCAGGTTGGCGAAATGGGCCAGCACCCTGCCCTGTGCCGTGCTGAAGGTGGTCGGGCCGGCGGGTTTGGCGGTGCGGCCGGCGTTGAGGTAATGCACAAGATCGGTGAACGGCATGACGAAATTCCTTCGCGGGGAGCTGAATGACGCGGGCAGTGTGCCGGGCGTGCCGCGCCGCGAGAACGAAGAAATACGTATGAGCATATGCCTGGCCTCGGGCGGAAAATGGGCTATCGGCCTGGGGTGTTGCGGGAGTGCGGGCGTGATGCTCGGCAGGCGCGAGGAGATTTCTGTGCTGGAAGTACCAGGAGGCATGCGCCGGGGCGATATTTTTGCGGTTTGATTCGCCTCAATCTGCCGGTACACTGGCGCCTCCATAATTTGCCCACCCTGATCCGGGCACTTGCCCTTCTGCCATGCTCGAAGCTGACAATCTGGAATGCCTGCGCGGTGACAACCGCCTGTTTGCCGGGCTCGGCTTTACCCTGGCCCCGGGCGAACTGATTTATCTGCAGGGGCGCAATGGCGCCGGCAAGACCAGCCTGCTGCGCATGCTGATCGGGCTGCTGCCGCCGGAGAGCGGCGACATTCGCTGGCAGGGAGAATCGATTGGCAAACAGCGCGACGAATACCATGCCGCGCTGTGCTATCTCGGCCATCACAATGCAATCAAGGAAGAATTGACGCCGCTGGAGAACTTTCACCATGCGGCGCGCTTTGCCGGCCAGGACATGGACGAGGATGCCGCGCTTGACGCGCTGGCACAGGTGGGGCTGGCCGGGCGCGAGGATCTGCCCTGCCGCTACCTGTCGCAAGGGCAGAAACGACGGGTGGCGCTGGCCCGGCTGGTGGTGGATCGGCGGCCCCTGTGGGTGCTCGACGAACCTTTCGTGGCGCTCGATGTGGCGGCGGTGGACTGGCTGGCGCAGATCATTTCCGCCCATTTGCAGCGCGGTGGCATGGCGATCATGACCACGCACCAGGCGGTGGAGATTCCCGCCGGTGCCGTGCGGGAGTTGCGCATTGGCTGAGTCGATGCTGCACAAGAACATTTAAGGACGACCAGGACACAGCGTGCTCAAGATCATTTTTTCCGTGATAGCCCGTGATTTGCAGCTGGCCATGCGCCGGCAGGCGGATATCGTGTCGGCGCTGTTCTTTTTCGTCATCGTCGTCAGCCTGTTTCCGCTCGGGATCGGCCCGGAAACCGACCTGCTGCGCAAACTCGCGCCCGGCGTGCTGTGGGTGGCGGCATTGCTGGCCACCATGCTGTCCCTGCCGCGTCTGTTTGCCGACGATCATCGCGACGGCACACTGGAGCAGCTGGCACTTTCGCCCTATCCGCTGGGCTTGATCGTGACTGGAAAAACCATCGCTCACTGGCTGGTGTCCGGTCTGCCGCTGGCCCTGATTGCGCCAATTCTCGGGGTGCAGTTCGATCTTGCGGCCGATGCCTTGTGGGTGCTGACCCTGACCATCCTGATCGGCACGCCGGCCCTGTCCGGTATCGGCGCCATCGGTGCGGCGCTGACGCTGGGCTTGCGTGGCGGCGGCGTCCTTCTCTCGCTCCTGGTTCTCCCCCTCTACATTCCGGTGTTAATATTCGGCGCTGGCGCAGTTGAAGCCACGGTGTCCGGTCTCGGGGGGGATGGACATCTATCGTTGCTCGCTGCCATGACCACCGCCGCCATCGGCTTTGCCCCCTGGGCATCGGCCGCGGCCTTGAAAATTGCCCTCGAATGATCGATCGCTTCAACCTCTACCGTTTCGCTTCCCCCGCCACCTTTTATCCCCTTGCCGGCAAGCTGATTCCCTGGTTTGCTGCGGCAGGCGTGCTGTTCGGGCTGGTCGGCCTGTATATCGGCATGCTGGTGGCACCCACCGATTTCCAGCAGGGCGAGGGCTACCGCATCATCTTCATCCACGTCCCAACCTCATGGATGAGCATGTTCATCTATCTGGTGATGGCTTTCTGGGCCGCCATCGGGCTGGCCTTCAATACCCGCCTGTCGGGCATGATGGCGCAGGCGCTGGCGCCGACCGGCGCGCTGATGGCCTTTCTCTCGTTGTGGACCGGCGCCCTGTGGGGCAAGCCGATGTGGGGGACCTGGTGGGTCTGGGATGCCCGCCTGACCTCCGAACTGATCCTGCTCTTTCTCTACATCGGCTACATGGCGCTGGTGGCGGCGATTGACGATCCGCGCCGGGCTGACAAGGCCGGCGGCATCCTGCTGCTGGTTGGCGTGGTCAATATTCCGATCATCTACTTCTCGGTGAAGTGGTGGAACACCCTGCACCAGGGCTCCAGCGTCAACCTGACCAAATCGTCGATGGCCGAAATCATGCTCTGGGGCATGCTGCTGATGGCGCTGGCGTTCTGGATGTATGCCATCGCCGTGGCGCTGGCCCGGGTGCGCACCCTGATGCTGGAGCGCGAGCGCAACGCCGAATGGGTGCGGAAGATGCTGAGCGAGGAAAACGCATGATTTACTGGAACAGTTTTGCCGACTTTCTTGCCATGGGGGGGTACGGGCTCTACGTCTGGGGTTCGTTCGGCGTTACCGCCCTGGTCATGGTGGCCGAACCCATCCTCGTCGCCCGCAACCAGCGGGCAAGTGTGGCGCGTCTCAAGCGCCAGTTGCGTGCCGAACAGCGCGCTGAATCACGGAGTCCTGCTGCATGAAGCTGCGTCACAAGAAACTTGCCCTGATCGGTGGGGCGCTCGCCCTGCTCGGCATCATCGCTGCCCTGGTGCTGAACGCGTTGAACAGCAATATTGCCCTCTACATTTCGCCGACTGACGTGAAAAACGGCAAGGCGCCGGCCGACAAGCTGTTCCGCATCGGCGGTCTGGTCAAGGAAGCCAGTATTCAGCGGCAGGCCGATGGGGTGACGATCCGCTTCATCATCACCGATACCGAGAATGATATTCCGGTCGATTACGTGGGCATCCTGCCCGATCTGTTCATGGAAGGAAAAGGCGCGGTGGCGCAGGGACGGATGCTGGAGAGCGGGGTATTCAAGGCGCAGGAAGTGCTGGCCAAACACGACGAAAACTACATGCCGCCGGAAGCAGCGCAGGCCCTGAACGAAGCGCATGTGCGCGGGGTGGAGAAAGCCGCAGAAAAAGCGGCGGCGGAAGCTGCTTCGGCAGCAAGCACCGCCGAAACTGCGCCGAAAGCGAGTAACTGAGCATGATTCCTGAACTTGGACATTTTTCCCTCATCCTCGCGGCCCTGGTCAGTCTGCTGCTCGGCACCCTGCCCCTGATCGGCGCCCATCGCGGCCATGCGGCCTGGATTGCGCTGGCTCGCCCGGCGACATCGGCCTATGCCCTGCTGACGACGTTTTCTTTCCTGTGCCTGACCTGGGCTTTTGCCGCCAACGATTTCTCGGTGGTGTATGTGGCGCAGCACTCGAATTCGCTGCTGCCCATGGCCTACCGCATTTCCGCCGTGTGGGGCGGGCATGAAGGTTCTCTGCTGCTGTGGATGCTGATGATGTCGTGGTGGGCGCTCGGCGTGCGCATCTTCTCCCGGCAATTGCCGGAAGTGATGCTGGCGCGGGTACTCGGCACGCTGGGTCTGGTCTCCTTCGGCTTCCTGCTGTTCATCCTGTTCACCTCCAACCCGTTCGAGCGTCTGCTGCCGGCAGTGGCGGAAGGGCGCGATCTGAATCCGCTGTTGCAGGATCCCGGCCTGATCATCCATCCGCCGTTGCTCTACATGGGTTACGTCGGTTTCTCGGTCGCCTACGCCTTTGCCATCGCCGCCCTGCTCTCGGGCAAGCTCGATGCCGCCTGGGCGCGCTGGTCGCGGCCATGGACGACGGCGGCCTGGGTCTTTCTGACGCTGGGCATCGCCATGGGTTCGTGGTGGGCGTATTACGAACTGGGCTGGGGTGGCTGGTGGTTCTGGGACCCGGTCGAGAACGCTTCGTTCATGCCCTGGCTGGTCGGCACGGCGCTGATCCACTCGCTGGCGGTTACGGAAAAGCGCGGCAGTTTCAAGAACTGGACGGTGCTGCTCGCCATTTCGGCCTTCTCGCTGTCGCTGCTTGGTACCTTCCTGGTGCGTTCCGGCGTGCTCACTTCAGTACATGCCTTTGCCACTGATCCGACGCGCGGTGTCTTCATCCTGATCTTCCTGGTTGCGGTGATCGGTTCGTCGCTTGCGTTGTTTGCCTGGCGCGCCCCGTCGGTCGGGCTTGGTGGCCGCTTTGCCCTGGTGTCGCGGGAGTCGCTGCTGCTGACCAATAACGTGCTGCTGGTCGTGGCGTGCGCCACCGTGCTGCTGGGGACACTGTATCCGCTGCTGATCGATGCCTTGGGCGTGGGCAAGATTTCCGTTGGCCAGCCTTATTTCGACGCAGTGTTTGTGCCGGTGATGACGCCGGTGCTGTTCCTGATCGGCATCACGCCGTTTGCGCGCTGGAAATCGGCGTCATTCACCGAAATACTGCGCACCGGGCGCTGGGCGCTGGCCTGTGCTGCCGTAGTGGCGATTGCCCTACCCTTGATCTACGGCCAGTGGAAGGCGATGACGGCGCTGGGGTTGTTGCTGGCCGCCTGGATCGCCTTTACTGCCCTACTCAATTTTGCCCAGCGGGTACGGGCGACGCGGGGCGAGCGTGGTGTGGTTGCCGCCATCCTGGCGCAGCCCGGTGCGTTTGCCGGCATGCATCTGGCGCATATCGGTGTGGCGGTGTTCGTGGTCGGCGTCACCATGGTGACGAGTTTCGAGCAGGAAAAGGACGTCAAGCTTGGCCCGGGTGAAAGCGTCGATGTCGGCGGTTACCACTTCACCTTCAAGGGCGTGCGCTCGGTGGAAGGGCCGAATTACAACGCCGCACAAGGCGAATTCGAGCTTAGTGAAAATGGTCGCGTGCTACGTACCCTGCATCCGGAAAAGCGCAATTATTTCTCGTCCATGATGCCGATGACCGAAGCGGCAATCGATGCTGGATTGCTGCGCGATGTGTATGTGTCGCTCGGCGAACCGATCAACCCGGATCAGCCGGAAGGGGATTGGGCCGTACGTGTGTATTACAAGCCGTTTGTCGACTGGATCTGGGGGGGGAGCGTCCTGATGTCCCTGGGCGGGCTGCTGGCCATGCTCGATCGTCGTTACCGCACCCGCCGCCAGGCAGTGTCGTCCGGACAGCAAGGGGAGCAGGGGGAATGAACCGTTATTTCTGGATTCTCGGCGCCTTCATCGCCCTTGCGGCGTTGCTGGCTGTGGGGTTAGGGCTCAATCCGCGCGAGGTGCCTTCGCCGCTGGTGGGCAAGCCGGCGCCGGCCTTCAATCTGGCCGTGCTGGGCAAGGAGGGCGAAACCATGGGGCCGGAGGCGATGCGCGGCAAGGTGTGGTTGCTCAATGTCTGGGCCAGTTGGTGCGTATCCTGCCGGCAGGAACATCCGGTGCTGGTGGAGTTCTCGCGGCGCGGCAACGGCACCCCGATTGTCGGCCTGAATTACAAGGAGCTGCGCGGTGATGGTGAAATCGACATGCGCCGCGTCGTGCCGGAGCAGGAAGCACCACTGGCGCGCGAACGGGCGGCTGGCTGGCTGAAGCAGCATGGCGATCCCTACCTGCTGACGGTGATGGATATCGATGGCCGGGTCGGCATCGATTATGGCGTGTATGGCGTGCCGGAAACCTACGTCATCGACAAGGAAGGCGTGATCCGCATGAAGCACACTGGCCCGGTGTCGCCGCAGATACTCAATGACAAGATCCTGCCGCTGGTGGCGGAGTTGAGCCGATGAAAGCACTTTATATTGCGGGCCTGCTGGTGAGCTTGTGCATCCTGCCGGCACAGGCATCGTCCACCTACGAAGCGGCCGTGGCGACTGATCCGGTGGCAGAGAAGCGTCTGCAGGCATTGTCGCGGGAACTGCGTTGCCTGGTGTGCCAGAACGAAACCATTGCCGACTCCAACGCCGAGCTGGCGGTTGATTTGCGGCGTGAAATCCGCGGCATGATTCAGGAAGGTCGTTCCGACAACGAAATTCTCGAATTCATGGTCACCCGCTATGGCGATTTCGTGCTCTACCGGCCGCCGGTCAAGGCCATCACCCTGCTGCTCTGGGGTGGGCCGATTGCCTTGCTGCTGATCGCCGTGCTGTCGCTGCGCAGCTATCTGAAGCGGCGCAGCATCCTGGTGGCGAAAACGGACAAACCCCTGAGTGCCGAGGAAGCCCGCCGCGCCGAGGCCTTACTGAAGGAACTTGACTCAAAATGACCCCATTTGCCGTTTTTGCCTTCCTTCTCCTCCTGACCACGCTGGCGCTGCTTTTTCCCGCCTTGTGGTTCGGTCAGCGGCGCCGCGCCGTCGACGCCGACCGCAAACGTACCAACCTGGCCATCTATCGCGACCAGCTGGCCGAACTGGAGCGCGAGCATGCCGAGGGCAGTCTGGCGACCGATGATTTCGAGCAGGCCAGGACGGAACTGCAGCGGCGCATGCTGGAAGAGGTCGGCCCACAGGATGAGGCGCTTGTCAGTACGACGCAGCGTAGCCGGCCAACGGCTATCGCGCTGCTGTTTGCCCTGCCCTTGCTGGCCGTTGCCGGTTACGCCCTGCTTGGCAATCCGCTTGCCCTGAATCCGGAAAAAGCGGTGGCGCAGCCGCAGATGACGGCAGAGGATATCAATGCCATGGTCGAAAAGCTGGCCGCCCGCATGCAGGAAAATCCGGACGACACCAATGGCTGGCTGATGCTTGCCCGCTCCTACAAGATGCTGGGTCGTTACGATGAAGCTGTGGCGGCTTTTGGCAAGGCGGAAAAGGCAGTGGCTGAAGATCCGGAGCAGCTTGCCAGCTATGCCGAAACACTGGCCATGGCCAGCGGCAAGGGCCTGAGCGGCAAGGCGCTGGAACTGGTCAATCAGGCCCTGAAACTGAATCCGCAACACGCACATGCCCTGTTCCTCGCCGGCATGGCGGCCATGGAGCGCGGCGACCGCAGTGCCGCCATCGGCTACTGGGAAACGCTGCTGAGCCAGGTCGAACCCGGCTCCGAGCTCGACCAGATGCTGCGCCAAGGAATCGAGCAGATGAAGCAGAAGGCGAACTAGCCGCTCAGCTGGTCAAGAAAAATCCCCCGCAGTTTGCAGACTGCGGGGGATTTTTTTTGCCTCTTCGGGTAGGGCCTGCTGCGTGCAGCTACTCCTTTTGTTTGCCGCTGTCGTCCTCGTCATCGTCGCTCACCACCGCGTTGATACCAGCAGCCGCGACATCCACCGTGGTGCCAACAACCGTCGCTCCCACCTTGACGGTCGTGGCGACGACACTGACGGCAGCGTCCGCGACAGTCACGACAGCGCAGGCGCTGTTGAGTGCAGCAGCTGCGGCGAACAGGAAGATTCGGGCAAGTTTGGGCATGGCCTGGAATGAAATAAACCCCCGTTTCGATCAGCGGCGAAACGGGGGTTACGGTATCCGGTGCTGCGCCGCCGGGAAGGCGTGCAGCGGTGGGTGTGGTTACTCGAACTCGATGATGACCTGATCCACCGACAGGCTTTCACCCACGGCAGCGGCAATCTTCTTGACCTTGCAGTCCTGATCGGCCTTGAGGATGTTTTCCATCTTCATTGCTTCGATCACGGCGAGCTTCTCGCCGGCCTTCACTTCCTGACCGACCTGTACCGATACTTCGCGCAGCAGGCCAGGCATTGGCGAGAGCAGGAACTTGGACAGGTCTGGTGCCGGTTTTTCCGGCATCAGGGCGAGGAGTTCGGCAGCACGGGCGCTCATCACCATGAAATCGGCGCGCGCGCCCCAGTGGAACAGGGAGTACTTGGTCTTGTGCCGCTCCACCTGCAGGGTGAATGGCTTGCCGTTGCAGGTGCCGATGAACAGGGTCTCGCCGAGTTTCCAGTCAGACAGGATCTCGTACGGCTTGCCTTCGTATTCAACGTAGTAGCCACCGTCGATGGGACGGGCGATGACCGGGTGGTTTTCCTTCTCTTCACCATTCAGGCGGACCACCATCCAGTGATCGCCGACGATGCGTTCGTGCCCTTGCAGCTGGCCGCTGATGGAGGCCGAGCGATCGGTGAAGGCGCGATACACGTAGGCAGCGACCGACACCAGCAGCGCCGGGTTGTCGTGCGGCACCATCGAGGAGTCGAAGCCCGTCGGGTATTCCTTGGCGATGAAGCTGGTGTCGAAAATGCCGGACTGGAAGCGCGGATGCTGCATCAGCGCTGCCTGGAACGGAATGTTCGAGGAGATGCCACGAATCACGAAGCTGTTCAGTGCCTGACGCATGCGGGCAATGGCGGCGTTACGATCCTTGCCGTGCACGATCAGCTTGGCGATCATCGAGTCGTAGAACATCGAGATTTCGCCACCGTCGTACACGCCGGTATCGACACGGGTGCTGCCGTCGCTGTCGGTTTCTTCCACCGGCGGCAGGAATTTGACCAGACGGCCCGTCGACGGCAGGAAACCGCGGAAGGGGTCTTCGGCGTTGATCCGGCATTCCATCGACCAGCCATTGATCTTGACGTCGGCCTGGGTGATGGGCAGCTTTTCGCCGTAGGCGACGCGGATCATCTGCTCGACCAGGTCGAGGCCGGTGATCAGTTCGGTGACCGGGTGTTCCACCTGCAGGCGGGTGTTCATTTCCAGGAAGTAGAACTCCTTGGTCGCGCCAGAGACGACGAATTCGACCGTGCCGGCCGATTCGTAATTCACCGCACGGGCCAGGGCCACGGCCTGTTCGCCCATCGCCTTGCGCATTTCCGGATCGACGAAGGGGCTCGGTGCCTCTTCGATGACCTTCTGGTGGCGGCGCTGGATCGAGCAATCGCGCTCGTTCAGGTACACGTAGTTGCCATGGCTGTCGCCGAGCACCTGGATTTCGATGTGGCGCGGTTCCAGCACGTACTTTTCGATGAAGACGCGGTCGTCACCGAAGGAGTTGCGCGCTTCGTTGACGCAGGAGGAGAAGCCTTCGTGCGCTTCGGCATCGTTGTAGGCCACGCGCAGACCCTTGCCGCCGCCGCCGGCGGAGGCCTTGATCATCACCGGATAGCCGATCTTCTTGGCGATCTCGACCGCTTCGTCGGGGCCGGCGATGGCATCGTTGTAGCCGGGAATGGTGTTGACCTTGGCTTCGATGGCCAGCTTCTTCGACTCGATCTTGTCGCCCATCTTGGCCACGGAGTAGTGCTTCGGGCCGATGAACTTGATGCCTTCTTCTTCCAGGCGACGCGAGAACTCGGCGTTCTCCGACAGGAAGCCGTAGCCGGGATGCACTGCCTCAGCGCCGGTCTGCTTGCAGGCGGCGATGATCTTGTCCATGACCAGGTAGGATTCCTTCGAGGCGGCCGGGCCGATGCAGACGGCTTCGTCGGCCTCGATCACGTGCAGGGAGTCCTTGTCGGCCTCGGAATAGACTGCCACGGTGGCAATGCCCATCTTGCGGGCAGTCTTGATGACGCGGCAGGCGATTTCACCGCGGTTGGCGATCAGAATTTTCTTGAACATGTTCCTTTTTCTCCCTGACGCTTACAGAGGAATGTTGCCGTGCTTGCGCCACGGATTGTCGAGTTTCTTGTCGCGCAGCATGGCCAGCGAGCGGCAGATACGCTTGCGGGTAGCGTGCGGCATGATGACGTCGTCGATGAAGCCACGGGCGCCGGCGACAAACGGGTTGGCGAACTTTTCCTTGTACTCGGCTTCGCGCTGGGCCAGCTTTTCCGGATCGTTCTTTTCTTCACGGAAGATGATTTCGACCGCACCTTTGGGGCCCATGACGGCGATTTCGGCAGTCGGCCAGGCCAGGTTGACGTCGCCGCGCAGGTGCTTGGAGCTCATCACGTCGTAGGCGCCGCCGTAAGCCTTGCGGGTAATCACGGTGACCTTGGGCACGGTGCACTCGGCGTAGGCATAGAGCAGCTTGGCGCCGTGCTTGATGATGCCGCCGTATTCCTGAGCGGTACCCGGCATGAAGCCCGGCACATCGACGAAGGTGACGACCGGAATGTTGAAGGCGTCGCAGAAACGGACGAAGCGGGCGGCCTTGATCGCCGACTTGATGTCGAGACAGCCGGCCAGCACCAGTGGCTGGTTGGCGACGATACCGACCGGGTGACCATCCATGCGGCCAAAGCCGATGATGATGTTCTTGGCGTAGTCGGCCTGCAGTTCGAAGAAATCGTTGTCATCGACCACCTTGATGATCAATTCCTTCATGTCGTACGGCTTGTTCGGATTGTCCGGCACCAGCGTGTCGAGCGAGTGATCGAAGCGGTCGGCTGGATCGTTGGTCGGCGTCACCGGTGGTTTTTCACGGTTGTTGGCCGGAATGAAGTTCATGAAGCGGCGCAGCATGGACAGCGCTTCAACGTCGTTCTCGAAGGCCAGGTCGGCGACGCCGGACTTGGTCGTGTGGGTGATGGCGCCACCCAGTTCTTCGGCGGTAACGTCTTCGTGGGTGACGGTCTTGACCACTTCCGGGCCGGTCACGAACATGTAGGACGAGTCCTTGACCATGAAGATGAAGTCGGTCATCGACGGCGAGTACACGGCACCGCCGGCGCAGGGGCCCATGATCATGGAGATCTGCGGCACGACGCCGGAGGCCATCACGTTGCGCTGGAACACGTCGGCGTAGCCGCCGAGCGAGGCAACGCCTTCCTGAATACGGGCGCCGCCCGAGTCGTTGAGGCCGATCACCGGGGCGCCGACCTTCATGGCGTGATCCATGACCTTGCAGATCTTCTCGGCATGGGTTTCCGACAGCGAGCCGCCGAATACGGTGAAATCCTGCGAGAAAACAAAGACCAGACGACCGTTGATGGTGCCGTAGCCGACCACGACGCCGTCACCCGGTGTTTTTTCCGATTGATCCATGCCGAAGTCCACGCAACGGTGTTCCTTGAACATGTCCCATTCTTCGAAGGAACCGGGGTCAAGCAGCAGTTCGATGCGCTCGCGCGCGGTCAGCTTGCCTTTTTTGTGCTGACTGTCGATGCGTTTCTGGCCACCGCCGAGGCGGGCCAGTTCACGCTTTTTTTCCAGCTGGCGAATGATGTTGTGCATAAAAACTCCCTCAGAAAATCGGCTAACTTGGAAATGAGTGTCGGAAATCAGTGGTTCAGGTAGCCCAGCAGTGTATAGGCTGCGGCGGCCGGTGTCGTGCGTCCTGTTTCGACCGCAGCCGCTAGCGCCGGCAGGTTGCGGCGTACTGCCGGGTGCTGGCGGAAATGCTGGCGCAGCCCGGCGTCGATCATCTGCCACATCCAGGCCAGCGCCTGATGCTGACGCTTGCTGGCAAACTCGCCGCTGGCCTCGAGTGCGGCACGGAATTTTTCCACCTCGGCCCAGAACTCTGCAATACCCGCCTTGCGCAAGGCCGACAATGAAATCACCGGCGGTGCCCAGTGTTGCGAGGCGGGTCGCAGCATGTGCAGGGCATTGCGCCACTGGGCACGGACCACGGCGGTGGCCTGCGGGTCGATATCGGCCTTGTTGATCACCACCATGTCGGCGATTTCGACAATGCCCTTCTTGATCGCTTGCAGGTCATCGCCGGCATTCGGCAGTTGCAGCAGGCAGAACATGTCGACCATGCCGGCGACGGTGGTTTCGCTCTGGCCGACGCCGACGGTCTCGACGATGATGACGTCGTATCCGGCGGCTTCGCAGAGCAACATGGCCTCACGCGTTTTTTCGGCGACGCCGCCGAGCGAACCGGCAGACGGGCTGGGGCGGATGAAGGCTTCTTCCCGCTGGCTGAGCAGTTCCATCCGGGTCTTGTCGCCCAGAATGGAGCCGCCAGTGACGGAGGAGGACGGGTCGATGGCCAGCACGGCGAGTTTCTTGCCCTGCTCGATCAGCCAGACGCCGAGCGCCTCGATGAAGGTCGACTTGCCGGCGCCGGGAACGCCGGAAATACCGATGCGGATGGCCCCCCCGGTGTGCGGCAGCAGGGCATTGAGCACAGCATGTGCGCGTGTCTGATGGTCGCCACGGGTCGATTCGATCAGGGTGATCGACTTGGCCAGCGCGCGCCGCTGGCCCGCCAGCACACCGCTGACCAGTTGCTGGTCAGCGGCTGACAGGTCTGCGCCCGGTACGGAGGTTACGTCTGTCACGCAAACGCCGTTTCAGGAACGAGCTTTCTTGATTTCTTCCAGCACCTTGCGGGCGGAATCCTCGATCCGCGTGCCCGGGCCGAAGATGGCCTTGGCGCCAGCCGCGTATAGGGCATCGTAGTCCTGCGCCGGAATCACACCGCCGGCGAAGACGATGATGTCGTCAGCACCTTGGGCGCGCAGTGCTTCGATGATCTGGGGCACCAGGGTCTTGTGGCCCGCAGCCAGCGACGAGCAGCCGATGGCATGGACGTCGTTTTCGATGGCCTGACGGGCGGCTTCTTCCGGGGTCTGGAAGAGCGGGCCCATGTCGATGTCGAAACCGAGGTCGGCGTAGGCGGTGGCGACGACCTTGGCGCCGCGGTCATGGCCGTCCTGGCCCAGCTTGGCGATCATCACACGGGGCCGACGGCCTTCTTCTTCGGCGAATTTGGCCACTTCGGCCTTGATTTCTTCCCAGCTGTTCATGCCGTCCACGACACCTCCATAGACACCTGAAATGGTCTGGTTGTTGGCGCGGAAACGGCCGTAGACCTTTTCCAGCGCATCCGATACTTCGCCGATCGAGGCGCGCAGGCGGATGGCCTTGACGGTGAGGTCAAGCAGGTTGCCTTCGCCGGTTTCAGCGGCCTTGGTCAGCGCGTCCAGCGCTGCATTGACGGCGGCGCTATCGCGGCTGGCGCGGATTTTCTGCAGGCGGGCGATCTGGGCGTCACGCACGGCGTGGTTGTCGATGTCGAGGATCTCGATCGGGTCTTCCTTGGCCAGCTTGTACTTGTTAACGCCGACGATGACATCCTTGCCGGAGTCGATGCGCGCCTGTTTGTCGGCGGCGCAGGTTTCGACCTGCATCTTGGCCCAGCCGGATTCGACGGCCTTGGTCATGCCACCCATCGCCTCGATTTCCTGGATGATGCCCCAGGCCTTGTCGGCCATGTCCTGGGTCAGCTTTTCCATCATGTAGGAACCGGCCCACGGATCAACGACGTTGGTGATGTGGGTTTCTTCCTGGATGATCAACTGGGTGTTGCGGGCGATGCGGGCCGAGAACTCGGTCGGCAGGGCAATGGCTTCGTCGAGGGCATTGGTGTGCAGCGACTGGGTGCCGCCGAAGACCGCCGCCATCGCCTCGATGGTGGTGCGCACGACGTTGTTGTACGGGTCCTGCTCGGTCAGCGACCAGCCGGAAGTCTGGCTGTGCGTGCGCAGCATCATCGACTTGGCGTTCTTGGCGCCGAAGCCGGACATGATGCGGTGCCACAGGAGGCGGGCGGCGCGCATCTTGGCGATTTCGAGATAGAAATTCATGCCCACTGCCCAGAAGAAGGACAGGCGGCCAGCGAAGGTATCCACGTCCATGCCCGCTTTCATGCCGGTACGCACGTATTCCATGCCGTCAGCCAGGGTGAAGGCCAGCTCGATGGCCTGGTTGGCGCCCGCTTCCTGGATGTGATAGCCGGAAATGGAAATCGAGTTGAACTTCGGCATGTGCTGCGCCGTGTAGGCGAAGATGTCGGCGATGATCTTCATCGACGGCGTCGGCGGATAGATGTAGGTGTTGCGGACCATGAACTCCTTGAGGATGTCGTTCTGGATGGTGCCCGACAGCTTGTCCTGCGACACGCCCTGTTCCTCGGCGGCGACGATGTAGCCGGCGAGAATGGGCAGCACGGCGCCGTTCATGGTCATGGAGACGGAAATCTTGTCGAGCGGAATGCCGTCGAACAGGATCTTCATGTCTTCCACGGAATCGATGGCCACGCCTGCCTTGCCGACGTCGCCGGTGACGCGCGGATGGTCGGAGTCATAGCCGCGGTGGGTGGCCAGGTCGAAGGCGACCGACACGCCCTGGCCACCGGCGGCAAGCGCCTTGCGGTAGAAGGCGTTGGAGGCTTCGGCGGTGGAGAAGCCGGCATACTGGCGGATGGTCCACGGCTTGACCGCGTACATGGTCGGCTGCGGGCCGCGCAGGAACGGGGCGATGCCGGGCAGAGTGTCAGCAAATTCGAGGCTCTCGACATCTTTTTTGGTGTACAGCGCCTTGACCTGCAGACCTTCCGGCGTGTGCCACACCAGATTGGCGACATCGCCACCAGGAGCCTGCTTGGCGGCTGCTTTTTCCCATGCGTCGAGAGTGTTGGAGTCCAGGAATTTTTCAGACATGAAAGACCTTTCGCCGGTTGGATTTAACCCAGCCCATGCTGGATGCAAAAAATCGCATCTTTGGGATTGGCTAGAAATGATTAGCCGGACATAATACGTTATCCATAATTACGGAACAAGCCGCTCGCGCGCGTATACTTTTTGTCACGTGGCGGTAGGCCGCCGGATGAAAACACAACAACGACAATGACTCGAATCGCTTCCACCGCCCTCTACCAGCAAGTTGCCGAACGTTTGCGGCAGCAGATTTTTGCGCACGAACTGACCCCTGGCGACTGGGTGGATGAACAGAAACTGGCCGAGCAGTATGGTATTTCCCGCACGCCCCTGCGCGAAGCGCTCAAGGTGCTGGCGGCGGAAGGTCTGGTGGAACTGAAGCCGCGCCGGGGCTGCTATGTGACGGAAATTTCCCGCCAGGATATTGACGATATTTTTCCGCTGATCGCTTTGCTCGAAGGGCGTTGCACGTTCGATGCCGTGCAGCGCGCGACGGAAGCCGATCTCGCTGAGTTGGCGACCATTCATGACCAACTCGAGCGTGCAGCGGCGGCCCAGCAGATCGCCCTTTTCTTTGAGGCCAATCAGGAGTTTCATCGCAAGCTTCAGGCCATGTCCGGCAACCGCTGGCTGTTGTCGGTCATCCAGGATCTGCGCAAGGTGCTCAAACTCTCACGTTTGCACTCCCTGTCGCTGGAAGGGCGTCTGCAGCAGTCGCTGGCAGAGCATCGCAGCATCCTCCAGCATGTTCAGGCGCACGATGCGGCGGCCGCGGAGCGGGCGATGTACGCCCACATCATTTCCGGGCGCGAGGCATTGGCGCGGATGGAAGCGCAGGCAGCAAAAAACAGCTGAAAAAAGAGCCGGGGCATCGGTTGTCGATGCACAAGTGCCGCACAAGAAAAACCCCCTGGCAGTCTGACTGCGCAGGGGGTTTTTTGTACTCCAGTTGGAGGTTGCTTAGTGCTTGGCGGCACCTGCTGCGCCGTAACCCGTCTGGGCACGGACGTACTGGTCGTCAAAGGCTTCGATTTCCGACTTGCCGCGAGCGCTGCTGTCGGTGGTCGAACCAAACCAGGCCAGGAAGAAGGCGATCGGCATGGCGAACAGTGCCGGCTGGGTGTAGGGGAAGAGCGGAGCTGCATTGCCCAGCACATCGACCCATACCGACTTCGAGAAGAGCACGAAGCAGACGGCGGAAACCAGGCCACCGTAGCCGCCCCACAGAGCGCCACGGGTGGTCAGGCCCTTCCAGTACATGGAGAGGATGAGCACCGGGAAGTTGGCGGCTGCGGCAACACCGAAGGCCAGACCCACCATGAAGGCGATGTTCATCTTCTCGAACATGATGCCGAGGACGATGGCCACGAAGCCGAGGATGATGGTGGCGATCCGGGATACACGGATTTCGGAGGCTTCCGAGGCCGTACCCTTCTTGATGACGCGGGCGTAGATGTCATGCGAGATGGCCGAGGCACCCGCCAGCGCCAGGCCGGATACCACCGCCAGGATGGTGGCGAAGGCTACCGCAGCCAGGAAGCCGAGCAGCATGTTGCCGCCAACTGCTTTGGCCAGGTGCATGGCAACCATGTTGCCGCCGCCGATCAGCTTGCTGCTGATGTCGCCGCCTTCGAAGTATTCAGGATTCTGACCCACGATGATGATCGCAGCCAGGCCCATGAAGAAGATGACGTTGAAGAAGTAGGCCACGAAACCGGATGCGTAGAGCACCGATTTGCGGGCTTCCTTGGCGTCGGTGACGGTGAAGAAGCGCATCAGGATGTGCGGCAGGCCGGCGGTACCGAACATCAGGCCCAGACCGAGCGAGATGGCGGTGATCGGGTCGGCGAGCAGGGAGCCCGGGTGCATCATGCGTTCCCCCAGCTTGTGCACCGACATGGCCTGGTCGACCATCTTTTCGTACGAGAAACCGAACTCGTTCATGGCCAGCAGCATGACCAGCGTGCCACCGGACAGCAGCATGACGGCCTTGATGATCTGCACCCAGGTGGTGGCAACCATGCCGCCGAAGGTGACGTAGACCATCATCAGGATGCCGACCACGAAGATGGCGACGTTGTAGTCCAGACCGAACAGCAGCTTGATCAGCTGACCGGCACCGACCATCTGCGCAATCAGGTAGAAGCAGACCACGGTCCGCGAGGAAATCGCGGCCATGGTACGCACCCGGCCTTGATCGAGGCGGTAGGCGGTGATGTCGGAGAAGGTGAACTTGCCCAGATTGCGCAGGCGTTCAGCCATCAGGAACAGGATGATCGGCCAGCCGGCGAAGAAGCACAGCATGTAGATGTAGCCGTCATAGCCCGAGGTGTACACCATGGCGGTGAGACCGAGCAGGGTGGCTGCCGACATGTAGTCACCGGCAATGGCCAGGCCATTCTGGAAGCCGGTGATGCCGCCGCCCGCAGTGTAGAAGTCAGAGGTCGACTTGGTGCGGCTGGCTGCCCAGTAGGTGATCCCCATGGTCAGGGCCACGAAGATGCAGAACATGATGATGGCGTGCCAGTTGGTCGCCTGTTTTTCCGTGGCACCGACGGCGTCGGCAGCAACGGCAAGGGCGCACAGGCTGAAAAGGCCGAGTGCAGTCAGAAGCTTGCGCATTATTTTTCCTCCTTCCAGGCGTCGCGGACGATTTCCTGCGACAGGGTGTCGAATTCCGTATTGGCACGGCGGACATAAATCACCGTGGTCACCCAGAAAAAGACGAAGAGGAACAGCTCCAAGGTGACACCGACTGTCCACCGCGAACCTTCGGCAATCGGATTGCCGAGGGATTCAGGGGCAAAAGCCACTATCAGCACGAAGCCGTAGAACAGGGTTAACACGATCGCGGCCAAGGTCCAGGCAAATCGTCCCCGCTTGTTAACCAACTCCTGGAATTTGGGATTGTCCCGCATCCTTTCGTACATTGCGCTGCTCATAACCATTCTCCTTATTCATAATTATAAAAAACAGCGGGCGCATTGTAGCTTATATAAGAGGCATTAACCTTACAGGCGATGTAAGCTTCAGCCTTCTTTTTACACCTCACCGCACAATTCATGAGCAGCATAGACCTACAGCGCACGGGTGCAGTCGCTACCCTGATCCTTTCCAATCCGGGAAAACTCAACGCCATCGACCTGTCCATGTGGCAGGCACTCAAACAGCGCATGGCAGAACTGGTAGCCCAGCCGGATGTACGTTGCGTCGTCGTGCGTGGTGCAGGCGACGAGGCTTTTGCTGCCGGGGGAGACCTGGAAGAGTTCGTCACCGCCCGGGCGACGCTGGAACAAGCCCTGCATTACCACGGCGAAGTCGCGGCGGCACTGCAGGCGATTGCTGATTTTCCACATCCCACCATCGCCATGATTCGCGGCGCCTGCGTCGGTGGAGGTCTGGAAATCGCGGCTGCCTGCGATTTGCGCATCGCCAGCAACAACGCCCGCTTTGGCGCGCCGATCAACAAGCTTGGGTTTTCCATGTATCCCGGAGAAATGGAAGGCTTGCTGCAACTGGTCGGACCGGCGGTGGTCAAGGAAATCCTGCTCGAGGGACGTATCCTGACGGCGACGGAGGCCTACGAGAAAGGGCTGCTGACCCGGGTGGTGGCGGGCGAGGAATTGGCTGCGGAAGTCGCCGCCAGTGTCGAACGAATCTGCCAGGGGGCGCCGCTGGTCGCCGGCTGGCACAAGCAGTGGATCAAGCGCCTGCAGAGCGGAGCACCCTTGAGCGAGGAAGAAAAGGCCGCTTCCTTTGCCTTTCTTGCGACAGAAGACTACCGCGAAGGGCTGGCGGCCTTTCTCGAAAAGCGCAAGCCGCAGTTCAAGGCGCGCTGACTATCCACCCAGGACGGTGTGCAGCATCTTGGCGGAGAGCAGGAGCAGTACACCGGCAAAAATCTTCTTCAGGGTAGGCACCGGCAAGCGGTGGGCCATGCGCGCACCGAACGGGGCGGTGAAGGTCGATACCAGACTGATCAGCAGCAAGGCTGGCAGATAGACGTAGCCGATGCTGCCCGTGGGCAGTCCCTGGCTGTGCCAGCCATTGAGCAGATACCCTGCGGCGCCGGCCAGGGCAATGGGCAGTCCGATCGCGGCGGAGGTGCCGATGGCTTCCTGCATCCTGACGTTGCACCAGGTCATGAACGGTACCGACAAGGTGCCGCCACCAATCGCCACCAGCGAGGAAATACCGCCGATGACGCTACCCGTGGCAAAGAGGCCGACGCGGCCGGGCAACTCGCGCGCCGGTTTGGGTTTGATGTTGAGCACCATCTGCAGTGAGACGTACACCATGAAGCAGGCGAAAAACAGTGCCAGGCTGCTGCTGTCGGCGCGGGTTGCGAAAAAAGTGCCGGAGAAGGTGCCGAGCAAGACGCCCGGGGTGACGCCGCGGACGATTTCCCAGCGCACCGCGCCGTGTCGGTGATGGGCGCGCAGACTGGCGATCGAGGTGAGTACGATGGCGGCCATCGAAGTTCCTAGTGCCAGATGCACCAGTTGTTCAGCCGGAAAGCCTTGGGCGGCGAACAGGGTGATCAGCATCGGCACCATGATGCCACCGCCGCCCACGCCCAGCAGGCCGGCAAAGAACCCGACGAAAGCGCCCAGGACAAGATAGGCGGCAAGCCATTCGATAGCCATTACGATGATCCGCGATGTTGCGTAAACGAAAACAGGTGGCAGAAGTGTCTGCCACCTGTTGAATAAAGTCCCCGCGGGTGCCGTCAGGCCGGCATCCTGAACCGGAGTTCAGAGTGGCTGCTTCCCTTTCGCATCAGGTGCGTTCGCGGGGAACGCGCACAACAGCGACATCGTGGTCAGCAACCGATGCCAATCAGCATTGGTTCAAGGAATTATGGCCTTAACAAACACCGCAGGGAGCAATCGGCGGGCTTTCCGTGCGTCACTGGTATCAGATATCCAGTGGTTGCTGGGAAACCAGCACGGTATCCAACCGTGCGCCCATGTCCTGGATTCTACCCTTCAGGTCCGGCGATGCAAGCACTGTTGCACTTTCTTCGCCCCCCTTCTCGCTCAGTCGCTCGTGGGCGATGTTCAGGGCGGCCATGACGGCGACGCGCTCGGCAATCGTGTTCTTGGTTTTCTGTGCGATTTCGCGCATCTTGCTGTCGACCAGTTCGACCGCCGCCAGCAGTGCCGGACGTTCTTCGCTATGGCAGGCCACACGGTATTCGCGGCCCATGATCTTGACGTCGAGAAAATTTCCTTCGTTACCCATGTCAGGCCTCCTCGGGCAGTTGCTCGACCAGGCCGGCCAGGCGATCGCGTGCGGTGTCCATGGCCGCGCGCAGGTTGAGGCGTTCGTGGTCGGCAGTGGCGAGCTGATTTTTCAGCACGTCATTTTCGGCACGCAGTTGTTTGACCAGGGCAAGAACCTGTTCGATTTTCTCTTCGAGCGCAGTGAGTTCGGCATTCATGGCGCGCACTATAGAGGGGTAAAGATAAACGAGTCAAGGACTAAGCGGCTATTTTCAAAGTGTTTTATCGCACGGTGACTGGCTTTGCCACGCCGTGTGCAGCACGCCGGGGACAAGGCCGGTAGAATGCTGCCTCCACTGTCCTGCGCCCTATCCTGCCCATGCCTTCACCGCGCCGCGCTGCGCTGATTCTCGTGCTGCTTGCCCTGCTGGTGTTGCTGTCCATTGTATTGGCGCTGCTGGTAGGTAGTCTGCAGGTGACGCCGGCCGAACTGTGGGCTGCCGTGACTGGAAGTGCGAGCGGATCGGGAGGGCTGGTGCTAGAGCTGCGCCTGCCGCGCGCGCTGGCTGCCTTTGCCTGTGGCGCCTTGCTGGCGCTGGCCGGCGCGCTGATGCAGGTATTGCTGCGCAATCCCTTGGCTGACCCTTACGTGCTCGGCATTTCCGGTGGTGCCGGGGTCGGAGCCATGAGTGGTCTGTTTTTTGGCTTATCTTTATGGGCGGTTGATGCGCTGGCATTTGCCGGGGCCCTGCTGGCGATGCTGACGGTGTTTGGTCTGGCACGCGGCGATGGTAGCTGGACGCAGACCCGGCTGCTGCTGACCGGGGTAATCGTTGCCGCAGGCTGCGGCGCCTTGATCGCGCTGATGCTGTCGCTGGCGGAAGATGGTCGGGTGCACGGCATGTTGTTCTGGCTGATGGGCGATCTCGGACAAACCTTCATCTGGTGGCCGGCCATGCTGGTGCTGGTGGTGGCGTTGCTGTGCAGCCTGCCCTTTGCCCGTGAGCTGAATCTCCTGGCACGGGGCCTGCTGCAGGCGCAGGCTTTTGGCGTTGCGGTCGGACGCCTGCGCTTCATTGTGTATGTGCTGGCGTCGCTGGCCACGGCGGCGGCGGTGACCACTGCCGGCTCGATTGGCTTTGTCGGTCTGGTGGTGCCACATCTGGTGCGGCTGGCGATCGGCAACGACCAGCGCGTGCTGCTGCCGGGCGCCGCGCTTGCGGGGGGAGCTTTGCTGGTGCTGGCCGATACGGCGGCGCGCACACTGATTGCGCCACAACAATTGCCGGTCGGCGTGCTGACCGCGCTGATCGGCGTGCCGGTATTCTTGTTCCTGCTGGCGAGGCAGCCGCGATGAGCGGCCCATATGTGGCGCCGCTGGCTGCCCGGCAACTGGTGGTTGAAGTGGGCGGCCGGCGGGTGATCGATGGGCTTGACCTGAACGTGGCGGCGGGCGAATGCCTGGGCATTCTGGGACGTAATGGCGCGGGGAAATCAACCCTGCTGACCACCTTGGCGGGGTTGCGGCCCCCTGCGCAGGGCGAGGTTCTGCTGGCCGGGACGCCTTATCCGCAGCTCAACCCGCGTGCTGCTGCCCTGCAGCGAGGCTGGCTCGGGCAATTCCAGCAAGACCCTTTCGGTGCCAGCGTGCTGGAGACGGCACTTGCCGGCCGGCATCCGCATCTCGGGCGCTGGGACTGGGAATCTGCCGCCGATGGTGCCAAGGTGCGTGAGGCCTTGAGCCTGCTTGGCCTGGCCGGCATGGAGCAGCGGCAGGTGCATACCCTGTCTGGGGGGGAGCGCCAGCGTCTGGCACTGGCGACCTTGCTGGTGCAGGCACCAGGCGTGTACCTGCTCGATGAACCTTTGTCGCATCTCGACCTCAACCACCAGATGGCCGTGTTGCGCTTGTTCTCTCAGCTTGCCCACACGCAGGGGGCAGCGGTAGTCATGGTGTTGCATGAACCGGCACTGGCGCATCGTTTTTGCGACCGGGCCCTGCTCATTCACGGCGACGGCCGGTGCGTACAGGGTACGGCAGATGAAACCCTGACGGCGGCGAAGTTGTCCGAGCTTTACGCTTACCGGCTGCGCCAGATCAGCGACGGTGACCAACGTTGTTTCATTCCGGAGTGACTTTCATGAGCATCAGCCATCAGCAGCGCATGCAGAAAAAGAAAGCCGTGATCGATGACAAGATCGAGGCTGCCACCGTTGCCCGTGGTGTGCTGGTCGTTCACACCGGTAACGGCAAGGGCAAGTCGACTGCGGCTTTTGGTGTTCTGGCGCGGGCGCTGGGACATGGTCAGCGGGCGGCCGTGGTGCAATTTGTGAAGGGCCGTAGCGATACCGGGGAAGAAGCTTTCTTCCGCCAGCAGCCAGGTGTCACCTGGCATACCGGCGGTGCCGGCTTTACCTGGGAGACCCAGGATCAGGGACGCGATGCCGCCGCGGCTCAGGCCGCCTGGGGCGTCGCTTGCCAGCATCTAGCCGATCCCGGCATCGATCTGGTGATTCTTGATGAATTCACCTATGCCTTCAAATATCAGTGGCTCGACCTGGATGCGGTCTGCGCTGTGCTGCGCGCGCGTCCGCCCATGCAGCACGTGATCATTACCGGGCGTGGGGCACCGCCTGCCCTGCGCGAGCTGGCGGATACGGTGAGCGACATTGGCATGGAAAAACACGCTTTCCAGGCAGGAATCCAGGCCATGCCCGGGCTCGAGTGGTAACGACACTGCTGGCTTCGGCGTGACTTCAGGCCCGGATGTCGCGCAGCGTCAGGGTTGCCATTGTCACGTGGTGGAGTGCCTATCTTCCGTATTTCCGAAGTTTACCTGCGTTCATCGCTGGTTTTTTAGAAACAGAAAGGCCACGTACAATGGCCGCTGTTTTTTCCTGGAGACAAGTATGAACAAATTTCTTGCCCTTGTGGCCGCTGTGGTCGTCGGTTTCACCCTCAACATCAGCGATGCCGAAGCCAAGCGCATGGGGGGCGGTGGTTCCCTCGGCATGAAGCGGCAGATGACGCCGCCGGCCAAGAACAATACCGCCCAGCAGGCGCCCAATCGCCAGCAGGCGGGTACGCCGGGCCAGCAAGCGCAGCCGAAACGTTCCTGGATGGGACCGCTGGCGGGTCTGGCCGCAGGTCTGGGGCTGGCGGCACTGGCCTCGCACCTCGGTTTCGGTGAGGAAATGGCCAACATCATGATGATTGCCCTGCTGGCCATCGCTGCGTTCATGCTGTTCCGCTTCTTCACGCGCAACAAGGCAGCGCCGGCGCAAGGCATGCAATATGCTGCAGCGGGTCAGGGCGGTGGCCAGATCGCACGTCCGGAATTTACCCCGGCTGCGGGTGGCACGGCGACGGCTGCGGCCGCACAGGCGGTGGCGGCCGATGGCAGCAGCGGCAACATTCCGGCGGATTTCGATACGGCCGCCTTCGTGCGCAATGCCAAAGTCAACTTCATCCGTCTGCAGGCCGCGAATGATTCGGGCAATCTTGACGACATTCGCGAATTCACCAGTCCGGAAGTCTTCGCCGAAGTGAAGCTGGCAATTGAAGAACGCAACGGCGCCGCTCAGGAAACCGACGTGGTGCATCTGGATGCGGAAGTGATTGATGTGACCGAGGAAGAGCGCCGCTACATCGTCAGCGTGCATTTCAGCGGCCAGATCCGCGAGGAGCGTGATGGACCGGCGGAAAGTTTCTCCGAAGTCTGGCACATGACCAAGCCGGTCGACGGTAGCCGGGGTTGGGTCATCGCCGGGATCGAACAGGCGTAAATCTGCCCAACCAGAAAAACGGCCGCGTTGTAGCGGCCGTTTTTTATTCCCCGGCGCTTTCAGCCATGCACTTCCATGGCCCATTGCAGGGCGGCAAGGTGGCTGTCGGTGGCTTGTTCCGGGCTGATGCCGCAACGTTCGGCGGCTTGCTGCAGACGTTCCGGTTCCTTGAAACCATGTTCGCAGGCGATGGTGAGGTCGAGGAACGGAAAGTAAGGGCCGCTGTGGTCGAGGAGTGCGGCGCGCACTTCGTCGGCCAGCGAGAGTGGCGCGATGGCCTTGGCCAGGGGTACTTGCAGCACGATGTCGGCGAGTGACAGCAGGCCGACCAGGAACAGCGATTCGCTCTGTCCGGGCGCTTTTTCGGCCCCGAGAAGTTCGAGCATGCGGGCGCGGACCAGAGCAATTTCCAGCGCGGCCGAGGTGCGGCCATTGTTGGCGTCAGGGGCGCAGGCGAGGAGGATCAGCCAGCGGTAGAGCCGTTCGCGGCCGAACATGAGCAGGGCGTGCTCGATCGAGGTGACCGGTTCCTGCGGCTGGTAGGCGGCGGAATTGACGTAGCGCAGCAGGCGCAGCGAGAGCGCGGCATCCTGTTTGAGCAGGTTGGCGATTTCCCTTGTTTCGCCATCGGCGCGCAGTTTGGCGATCAAGGTGGCGATGCGCAGGGTGTCCGGGCCGGGCTCGTGTTTACCCCACTCTTCCCGGCTGGTGACAAAAGCGCCATGAAACAGGGCCGCGCCCATTTTGTGCGCAAAGCGGAAATCTTCCAGCGCCGGCAGATCACGCACGAACCAGCGCGCCGTGCTGCCCTGCTCGAGTTGCAGCTGGCGCAGGCGGGTGCAGTGATTGGGATAGAGCGTCGGTGCCTGCAGGGCAATGAATTCCGCCAGCGGCAGGGCCGCGCCGTATTCCTCAATGACTAATGGATCGGGCAGGCCGATGCGGAAGCCGTCAGCCTGGCGCTGGCGCAGGGCCGCCTGCAGGGCTGCCGGTGCCAGGCTTCCTGCATCGGATAGCGGTGGCGCCAGTAGCAGCATGATCTGGTGGGCCGGGAGTTGGTCGAGTAACGGATGCGTCAGGAAGGAATCGGGAATTTCGATGCAGGCCAGCCGTTGTCCGAGCAGGCGGTCAATGCGCGCATCCAGTAGATGGCCGATGAGGATTTCAGTGTACAAATGCCGCAGCCGCCGGCTGCTGTGGCGGATATTGTGATGAGCTGCTTCCTGCAGGGCAAACAGGTAGGCAACGATACGCTGGTCCTCGCCGAGAATGGGCTCGCGGCAGAGGTAAGTGGCGGCTGTTTCAGTCTGCTGCGCTGACGGGGCGCGGGCGGCGGCGGGCGATTCCGCGGCCGGCGCAGGGGGATGGGTAGGTTGCGGGGGCGTGGCAACGTGCGTTTCGCCCAGCAGGCGGCCAAAAATTTTCTTGAACACGATGCCTCCAGCGGCTTGGGTTTATGCCTTGATTATAAGAGACGCCCGCCTGCAAGGTGCATTCAGTATGGCCACAGCCGTGCCGATCACGCTTCGCGCATGATGCGCCAGTACTGGAATTTCAGGGCGGCCACGGCGCCGGCAATAATCGCAGCCAGGGCGAGGAAGGACCCCAGTGCCAGGGTGGATACACCGCTCAACCCCTGGCCGATGGTGCAGCCGAGGGCGGTGACGCCGCCAAATCCCATCAGGGCGGCACCGATCAGGTGGTTGGCCGTATCCTCCACACCGCTAAACCCCTCCCAGCGAAAACTGCGGGTGGCCAGCGACCAGAGCAGCGAACCCGCCAACAGGCCGAGGACAGTGGTGATGCCCACGGTCAGGACGCGGCTGCTATCGGACCACAGCATCAGCCACTCCAGGGTATAGGCAACCGGCCCGACAAAAGTGAATGCTTCCATACGCCCGCTATTGGTGGCGAGAAACGCTTCCTGCAGGGTTTCCGGGTGTTCCGCAACATAGCCCAGATGGCCGCTGACATACCAGGCAGCAACAATGACCAGGCCGCTGCCAAGACCGCCGACGAGGTTGTCGATCGTCCAGAAATCACGCCGGGCCAGACTCCAGGCCACCAGCGCCCCGCCGCAGCCATACACCGCCAGCCCGCGGGCGAGGCTGCCGTCCACCCCGGCCTGGCGCAGCAGGCTGGTGAGGTCAGCGCCTTGCGGCAGGGGAATCGACCAAGGGTCAAGCAGGTTGACGCGCCACACGCCAAATAGGCCGCGCATGGTCATGTAGGCCGTCAGGCCCAGGACCAGGAGCACCACCAGCGACTTCAGATTGCCACCGCCAATGCGGAGCAATGTTTTCGAGCCGCAGCCGGACGCCAGCACCATGCCGAACCCGAAGCAGAAGCCGCCTAGGGTGAAAGACAACCAAGGCAGACTGCCGCTGCGGTAGAGCGATTTGTTCAGGTCGATCAGGCCGGCCAACTCCAGTGAACCAGCCCCCAGTATGGCCACGCCGATCGCCAGCAGCCACATCCGCATGCGGCTCCAGTCGCCCATGTTCACAATGTCGGCAACGGCGCCCATGGTACAGAAATGGGTTTTCTGGCCGATCAGGGCAAAAATGAAGGCGAGCGCAAAGCTCAGGCCGAGAATCAGGTCGGGTGACAGCGCGTTCATGTCAGCATTGGTAGCGGGTGGGGTCGGTGATGCCGGCGGCGGCAAATCCGGCGGCGCGCAGGCGGCAGGAATCGCATACGCCGCAGGCGCGCCCTTCGGCATCCGCCTGGTAGCAGGATACGGTGAGACCGTAATCGACGCCGAGGCGCACGCCCTGCCGGATGATGTCGGCCTTGGACAGGTCGATCAACGGCGCGTGGATATGCACCCCTTGTCCTTCCACGCCAGCCCTGGTGGCGAGATTGGCCATTTTTTCAAAGGCGGCGATGTACTCCGGGCGGCAATCCGGATAGCCGGAATAATCCACCGCATTGACGCCGACGAAAATATCGCGGCTGCCCAGCACTTCCGCCCAGGCCAGCGCCAAGGACAACATGATGGTGTTGCGCGCCGGGACGTAGGTGATGGGGATACCGCCCTGGGCGCCGTCAACCGGCACTGCCAGGGAGGTATCGGTCAGCGCCGAGCCGCCGAATTGCGCCAAGCCGAAGTCGATCACGCGTTGTTCGCTGGCGCCCAGCGCGGCAGCCACCCGCTGCGCTGCGGCCAGTTCGGCACGATGACGCTGGCCATAATCGAAGGACAGGCAATAGGTGGCGAATCCCTGCTGTTTTGCCAGAGCCAGACAGGTGGCCGAATCGAGGCCGCCGGAAAGGAGAACGACTGCTTTTTTCATCATGGGGCGCGAATATACCCGAATTTGGCGATGGCCAATTTGTACGCCATTCTGGCGTGGTTGGGGCGGCGGCTTGCACAGGCCGGTTACACATTTTCCCCGAAGTGCTGCAGGCCATCGAGATCGATGACGTGGATGCCGCCATATTCGCAGCGCACCAGCCCGGCTTCTTCCAGCGCCTTGATCCCCTGGTTGGCCCGCTGGCGGGAGACCCCGGCGAGATAACCAAGCTCTTCCTGCGAGATTTGCAGCAGGCGCTGGGTGCCGGGGTACAACACCGGGTTGAACAGGGCGGCCAGCACACGGGCGATGCGGGTGTCGATGCCGAGCATGCGCTCGTTTTCCATCATGCCGATGAACTGGCCCAGGCGTTCGTTCAACTGGGTGATCATGTAGCGGTTGAAGGGAATGCTGTGGTCCAGTAGCCACAGAAAGGTGGCGCGGTTCATGAATGCCACTCGTGTTTCGCGGATGGCCATCACATCGTAGCGGCGCGGTTCTTCCTTGAGCAGGGAACCTTCGCCGAACCAGCCGCCCGTGCTGATGCCGGTCAGCGAGGTGGTCTTGCCGCTGGTCCAGTGGCTGGCCATCTTGCCCAGGCCATCGATGATGCCCATCCAGTGGGTGACCGGTTCGCCTTTCATGCAGATGAAGGCGTTGGCGGGGAAGCGTCGTTCCACCGTGCCGGCCAGGGCGCGCTGGAACGCGTCCGCGCTCAGTGCCTGCCCCCAAAGGGAGTTGCGCAGCAATGTTTCGATGGTGTTCAACGTTCGTTTCCCTGTGCCGTGTCGAGGCTGATTATAGGGGGTGGAGTTTGTTCCGGGGATGCGCGTGTCGAGAGTCGGCATGACGCATGCTGTAAACGTAACGGTCGATTCCGGGTGGATGGCAACGTTTCGTAAAGCACCTGTGGCTGGCCTTTTCCAGGATTGTGGTTGACTTTCATGTCGGGGACAACATAGCCTGCAGCCGACAGCCGCACAGAACGTAGGGGTATTTGGCACTCCGGGTTGCAGGCGTTGTGCGCCTCTGTCATCGACTGACCACTCATAAAAAACAAGATTCTGCAACCGTGCAGGCGGTGGAAGAAACCCCGATGACGATCCCGGGCGGGACCTATGTCACCACGGCACAGGCCAAGGCGCAGTTCGACAAGGGCGCCGTGTTCATCGATTCGCGCGTGCCGGCCGAATACGCCGAAGAGCACATCAAGGGGGCCACCAGCGTTGTTTACCGGGAAAAGCACAGCAAGGTGTCGACGATTGATCCGGAGGACAAGATGGACTTGGCCAAATTGCCGGCCGATAAGGCCAAGCCGCTGGTCTTCTACTGTAACGGTTCGCCTTGCTGGCGCGCCTACAAGGGCGCTGTGATGGCGATCAAGGCCGGCTACAGCAAGGTGAATTGGTACCGTGACGGGCTGCCGGCCTGGAAAGCTGCCGGTCATCCGGTCGAGTAATCGGAGTAATTCTGCAGGCGCTTGCCCTTGGCGGGGCAAGCGCCTGTTTGCCTGATTGCCCTTCTTCTCGACAAACCCTCACTTTCCCCTAGCGACATGCAACTGACCATCGGCAAAAAACTCTATCTTTTCGCCGCCATTGCCCTGCTGATGTTGATCGCCCTGACCACGATCAACCTGTTCGGTGGCCGTCAGGCCAACGCGGACATGCAGAACATGGTGGAGCATGAAGTCAAAACCCTTCTTCTGACGCAGGCCATAGACCGCGATCTGCTTGAAATCCGTTTCCGCGTCGCCGGCGTCGTGCTCGATCAATTACCGAGTGTTGGCGCCCAGAATCACCTGAAGCAGGCGCGCCAGGCGATCGAAAGCAACTGGCAGGCGTTTGCGGCGATCTTCGTTGCCCATTCCACAGAAGAAAGCGAACTGGCGGCGCAGATTGCCGAAGGCATCAAGGCCCTGCCGCCGATCTTCAGTACGATTGATAGCCTCTACGGCGCCAACGATAACGAGGCGTTGAAGATGGTGCTGGAAGATGATTGGCCAATTGTCATCACCAAGGTGCAGAAACCCCTGGCTCAACTGGTCAAACTGCGCGAGGACAGCCTTGCCCAGTTGCAGGCGCAGAGCCTGCAGGACGGTCAGCGCCGTACCACTCTGACCCTGGGTATTTCGGTGCTGGCAGCGGTTTTGCTGCTGGCGATTGCGACATTCATCATTCGCTCCATTACGCGGCCGTTGGCCAGTTTGCAGGACACCATCGTGCAGGTCGAGCGCAGTGGTGACTGCACCCTGCGTGTCGGGATCCAGGCGCAGGATGAAATCGGCCACACTGCCGCGGCCTTTGACGGCATGCTGGCCCGCATTGCGGCCTTGATCGGCGAGACCCGTGGCTCGGCGACGGCCATTGCCGCAGCGGCGCAGGAAATGTCCGCGGCCGGGGTACAGGTGGCGCGCGGTTCCGGTGAGCAGTCAGCAGCGGCTTCGGCGGTGGCGGCGGCGATTGAGCAGACCTCGGTCAGCATGTCGGAAACGGCGCACAACGCGCAGCTGGCCGACGAAACGGCGACCCGCGCGCGCAACAATATCGAGACGACGCTGGCGACCGTACGTGATGCCGCTGACAACGTCGACAACCTGGCCGCCATGATCTCCGAAGCCAGCGGCGACATTGCCCGTCTGGCGGAAAGCTCACGGCAGATTGACGGCATTGTGCGCACCATCAAGGACATTGCCGACCAGACCAATCTGCTCGCCCTGAATGCGGCCATTGAAGCAGCCCGTGCCGGTGAGCAGGGACGTGGTTTTGCAGTGGTGGCCGACGAGGTGCGCAAGCTGGCTGAAAATACCGCGCATGCCACCAACGAAATCTCCGGTTTGATCAGTGGTGTTCAGTCTCAGGTCGATGCTGCGGTATACCGCATGCAGGCCGCCAACGAGAAGGCTGGCACGGCGCGCGAGCGGGTGGTGGCCTCGACCGATACCCTGGACAGCGCAAACGCCGAAACGCACCGGGTGACGGAGTCGGTGCGCACTATCGCTGACGCGATGCGCGAGCAGGATTCGGCGGTACAGCAGGTTTCCCAGCGCATCGAGCAGATTGCCCAGATGACCGAAGAGAACACGGCGGCCGCCGATGCCGCTGCGCGCACGGCGCAGCATCTCGACGAATTGGCCGACGGTTTGCGCCAGTCGGTAGCCAAGTTCAAGGTCTGAACAGACACCAGCGGCGGTTAGCAGGTCGCTACTGCCAGCAAAAACGGCGGAACAGCACAATGTTCCGCCGTTTTTCGTCGACCCTGCCGAGCGTATCGGCCCATGCTGTGGCGCCCTCTTTCTCCAACAATGTCCCCCGGATGACATTCACGCTCCGCGGCAGGGCCTAGACTGTCCTGCATGGGCCCTTTCCCTCCTGCAAGTTTGCTGTAAGGCAGCCGGGACAGAATGACCCGCACCCAGACAGATCGCAAACAAAGAGTTGCGGCGGAGGAGACAATTTATGCAGGCAAAGTATTCGGCGCCGGATGGGCAGCACACCTTCCCGCGTCTGTTGATGCACCATGCAGCGACCCGTGGGCAGGCGCCTGCCATGCGCGAGAAGGATCTCGGCATCTGGCAGACCTGGACTTGGGCTGCTGTCGCCGAACGTGTGCGCGCCCTGGCCTGCGGCCTGGCCGAGCTGGGGTTTCGGCGGGGTGACAATCTGGCCATCGTGGGTGACAACCGGCCGCATCTTTACATGATGATGACCGCCGCCCAGTGTCTGGGCGGCATACCTGTGCCGCTCTATCAGGATGCGGTGGCTGAGGAAATGCTGTTCGTCATGCAGGATGCCGGCGTTCGCTTCGTGGTGGTCGAAGACCAGGAGCAGGTCGACAAGATGCTGGAGATCCGGGGGCAGATTCCGCACCTGGAGCACATCATTTATGACGACCCGCGCGGCATGCGCCACTACACCGAGAGTTTCCTGCACGATGTCGAGGCCTTGATGGAGCTGGGGCGCGTCCATGACCGCAACCATCCCGATTTTCTTGACGGCGAGATCGAGCGGGGGCATTTCGATGATGTCTCGGTCATGCTCTATACCTCCGGCACCACGGGCAAGCCGAAGGGCGTCTGCCAGACACACGCCGCCTTCATCGCGGCGGCGCGGGGAGGCATCGAGGTTGACCGCATGACGGCCGACGGTGACATCCTGTCCTACCTGCCCATGGCCTGGGTCGGCGACCACCTGTTTTCCTTCGCCCAGGCGATGGTCGCCGGCTTCACCATCAACTGCCCGGAGTCCGGCGATACGGTGATGACCGACTTGCGCGAGATCGGGCCGACCTACTACTTTGCCCCGCCGCGTGTTTTCGAGAGCCTGCTGACGTCGGTGATGATCCGCATGGAAGATGCCGGCAAACTGAAGCAGCTCCTGTTCCAGCACTTCATGGCGGTGGCGCAGCGTTGCGGCGCCGACATTCTCGACCGCAAACCGGTACCTCTGGCGGATCGTCTGCAGTACTGGCTGGGCAACCTGTTCATTTATGGGCCCTTGTGCAATGTACTCGGGATGAGCCGCATCCGTGTCGCCTATACCGCGGGAGCGGCGATCGGACCGGATCTGTTCCGGTTCTATCGCTCCATCGGCATCAATCTCAAACAGTTCTATGGTCAGACGGAAACCTGCGCCTATGTCTGCCTGCAGCACGATGGCCAGATCAAGTTCGATTCAGTGGGGCGGGCGGCACCCGGCGTGCAGCTGAAGATTGCCGATAACGGCGAAGTTCTGGTCAAGGGGCCGATGCTGCTCAAGGAATACTACAAGCGCCCGGAAGCTACAGCCGAAGCCTGCGATGACGAGGGCTGGTTCCTCACCGGCGATGCCGGTTTCCTGGATGCGGATGGCGATCTGAAGATCATCGACCGGGCCAAGGATGTCGGCAAGCTGGCCAATGGTGCGATGTTCGCTCCCAACTACATCGAGAACAAACTGAAATTCTTCCAGTACGTCAAGGAAGCGGTCTGCTTCGGCGCCGACCGCGAGATGGTGACCGCCTTCATCAATATTGACGTCGGCGCTGTCGGTAACTGGGCTGAACGTCGCGGTATCGCCTACGCCGGCTATACCGATCTGGCTGCCAAGACCGAGGTGTACGAGTTGATCAAGAGCTGTCTGGAAGAGGTCAATGCGACGCTGGCCAGCGACAGCATGGTTGCCGACTCGCAGGTGCATCGTTTCCTCATCCTGCACAAGGAACTCGATCCCGACGACGACGAGTTGACCCGCACGCGCAAGGTCCGCCGCAACTTCGTTTCCGAGAAATACAAGGTGTTGATCGACGCGCTCTACGGCGGCCTGCCGTCGCAATTCATCGAAACCGAGGTCAAATTCGAGGACGGTCGTCGCGGCAAGGTGTCCGCCGACTTGCGCATCGTCGATTGCAAGACCTTCCCGATTGCACGAAAGGCGGCATGAGATGGCCAAGAAAATCGGCGACGTCATTCTCGATCTGCAGAACATTTCCCTGCGCTTCGGCGGCGTCAAGGCGCTGACCGACATTTCCTTCGACGTCCGCGAACACGAGATCCGCGCCATCATCGGCCCGAACGGCGCGGGCAAGAGCTCGATGCTCAATGTGATCAACGGCGTTTACCACCCGCAGGAAGGCAAGGTGTTCTGGCGCGGCAGCGAGCGCAAGAAAATGGAACCGCACATGGCGGCGCAGCAGAACATCGCCCGCACCTTCCAGAACATCGCGTTGTTCAAGGGTATGAGCGTGCTCGACAACATCATGACCGGGCGCATCACCAAGATGAAATCGACCTTCCTCGAGCACGCGCTGTGGTTCGGCCGGGCCAAGAACGAGGAGCTGGAGCACCGCAAGAAGGTCGAGGAGGTGATCGACTTCCTCGAAATCCAGCACATCCGCAAAACGCCGGTCGGGCGGCTGCCCTACGGTCTGCAGAAGCGCGTTGAGCTCGGCCGGGCGCTTGCCGCCGAGCCGTCGATGCTGCTCCTCGACGAGCCGATGGCGGGCATGAACGTCGAGGAAAAGCAGG
Source organism: Azonexus hydrophilus (assembly GCF_905120355.1). Classification (GTDB taxonomy): domain Bacteria; phylum Pseudomonadota; class Gammaproteobacteria; order Burkholderiales; family Rhodocyclaceae; genus Azonexus. Next base: position 117,192 of record NZ_CAJHOB010000005.1, read on the forward strand.
ACATGTGCCGTTTCATCCTCGACGTGAACGACCAGTTCGGCACCACCATCGTCCTCATCGAGCACGACATGGGTGGTGATGGACATCTCCGACCGGGTGGTGGTGCTCGACTACGGCAAGAAGATCGGCGACGGCTCGCCGGACGACGTGAAGAACAACGAAGACGTGATCAAGGCCTATCTGGGCCAGGGTCACTGAGGAGACGGAAGATGGAATTCTTTTTTGAAGTTCTCATCGGCGGTTTGCTCAGCGGCGTCATGTACGCACTGGTCGCCCTCGGTTTCGTGTTGATCTACAAGGCCTCCGGCGTGTTCAACTTCGCCCAGGGGGCGATGGTCTATCTTGCTGCGTTGTCGGTGGTCGGCATCATGGAATGGGGGGCGCCGTTGTGGCTGGCGGTGATTCTGGCCTTTGGCATCATGACCGCCTTCGGTATCGGCACCGAGAAGTTCGTGCTCAGGAAGCTGGTGAACCAGCCGCCGATCGCGTTGTTCATGGCCACCATCGGCCTGACTTTCTTCATCGAGGGGCTGGCGCCGATGATCTTCGGCTCCGATCCGCGCGCTCTTGATATCGGCATCGTCGACGAGCCGATCCCCTACATCCTCGACAACTGGAACATGGTCATCTCCAAGTTCGACTTGATCGCGGCCGGTGTCGCCGCCTTGCTGGTCACCGTGCTCGCCCTGTTCTTCCAGTACACGCGGATCGGCCGCGCCCTGCGCGCGGTCGCCGACGACCACCAGGCGGCGCTGTCGATCGGCATTCCACTGCAGCACATCTGGGCCATCGTCTGGGGCGTTGCCGGCTTCGTCGCGCTGGTTGCCGGCATGATGTGGGGCGCGAGAAACGGCGTGCAGTTTGCGCTCACTTTCACGGCATTGAAGGCGCTGCCGGTGCTCATTCTCGGCGGCTTCACCTCGGTGCCGGGCGCCATCGTTGGTGGTCTGATCATCGGTGCTTCGGAAAAGCTCGCCGAAATCTACATCCCGCCGGTGATGCAGGACCTCTTCGGTGGCAACTTCGGCGGCATCGAAGGCTGGTTCCCCTATGTGCTGGCCCTGTTGTTCCTGCTGGTACGGCCGGAAGGGCTGTTCGGCGAAAAACACATCGACCGGGTCTAAGGAGAAAACGCGATGCTTTACCGTGAAGCCGGTCAGTTCAAGACTACTTACGCCGCCGATCAGCAGCTGTTTCCGATCCGTCAGGATCGCATCGGCGTCCTGTTGTTGCTTGCCGTGGCCTTTTTCGGCGTGCCGCTGTTTGCCAGTGAATACTGGTTCTCGGCCATCCTCATTCCTTTCCTGATCTTCTCGCTGGCGGCGCTCGGGCTCAATATCCTGACCGGTTACGCCGGCCAGTTGTCGCTTGGCACCGCCGCCTTCATGGCGGTCGGCGCCTACGCCGCCTACAACTTCCAGTTGCGCATCGAAGGCATCCCGATCCTGGTGTCCTTCATCGGTGCCGGTCTGGTTGCAGCCGGCGTCGGCATCCTGTTCGGCCTGCCCAGCCTGCGCATCAAGGGTTTTTACCTGGCCGTGGCGACGCTGGCGGCGCAGTTCTTCATCGTCTGGTGCCTGACCAAGTTTCCCTGGTTGTCGAACAATTCCTCGTCGGGTGTGATTTCGGCGCAGAACATCGAGATTCTGGGTTTTGCCTTCAATACGCCGGTGAGCAAGTATTTGCTGGTGCTGGCGATTGTCGTCGTCATGGCGCTGGCGGCCAAGAACATGGTGCGCTCATCGACCGGGCGGGCCTGGATGGCGGTACGTGACATGGACGTCGCCGCTTCGGTGATCGGTATCCGTCTGATGCGTACCAAACTGCTCGCCTTTGCCGTCAGTTCTTTCTACTGCGGTGTGGCCGGCGCTCTCTACGCCTACTGCTACCTCGGCTCGGTCGAGCCGGACGGTTTCTCGCTCGACATGTCCTTCCGCATCCTGTTCATGATCATCATCGGCGGCGTCGGTTCGATTCTTGGTTCCTTCCTCGGTGCCGCCTTCATCCTGCTCCTGCCCATTTTCCTGGACATCACCCTGCCTGCTCTGGCCGGGGTGTTCGGCTTACCCTTCTCCAGCGCCACCGTGTCGCACATCCAGATCCTGGTGTTCGGGGCGCTGATCATGTTCTTCCTGATCGTCGAGCCGCACGGGTTGGCCCGTCTGTGGCAGATCGCCAAGGAGAAGCTGCGCCTGTGGCCATTCCCGCACTGAGAACCGGCCTTTTTTTGTAACACTGGAAGGAGACATACACATGAAAATAAATTTCAAGCCCGCTGTTGCCGCTGCCGCGGTTTCCCTGGCCCTGATCGCACCGCAGACTTTCGCTGCCGAGCAGTTCTTCCCCATCCCGAGTTACCGCGTCGGCGCCTATGGTGCCAACGGCCAGGCTTTCTACGGTGGCTTCATCGATTACCTGAACTACGTCAATACCAAGGAAGGCGGTGTCAACGGCGTGACCCTGACCTGGGAAGAGTGTGAAACGGAATACAACAACGCCAAGGGCGTCGAGTGTTACGAGCGCCTCAAACGCAAGGCCGGTGAATCGGCGGGGCCGATCCACACCATGTCCACCGGCATTTCCTATGCGCTGATCGACAAGTCGGCACAGGACAAGCTGCCGCTGGCGATGATGGGCTACGGTCGCACCGATGCGGTGGATGGTTCCGTCTTCCCCTACGCCTTCCCGCTGGTCACCACCTATCAGATGCAGGCTTCGGCCATCGTCAGGTTCGTCAAGGAAAAACTGGGCGGCAGCCTGGAGGGCAAGAAGATCGTCTACCTCTACCATGATTCGGCCTATGGCAAGGAGGCCATCATCGCCATGGAGGCGGAGGCGGCGCTCAACAAGTTCAAACTGGTGCAGATTCCGGTGGCCCACCCGGGGAATGAGCAGAATGCGCAATGGCTGCGCATCCGTCAGGAGCGGCCGGACTATGTCGTGTTCTGGGGCTGGGGCGTGATGAACCAGACGGCGCTGAAGGCGGCGCAGAAGGTCGGTTTCCCGCGCGACAAGATGATCGGCTCGTGGTGGACCGGATCGGAAGAAGACGTGGTGCCGGCGGGCGATGCCGCCAAGGGCTACATGGCGGCAACCTGGAATCTGGCCGGCAAGCACATTCCGCTGATCGCCGATATGGAAAAAGTGATCTATGGCGCCGGCAAGGGCAACCTGCAGGACACCTCGAAGATCGGCACGGTGCTCTATAACCGCGGCGTGTCGGCGGCGGTGCTGTCGGTCGAGGCGATCCGCAAGGGACAGGAGAAGTACGGCAAGGGCAAGCCGCTCAACGGCGAGCAGACGCGCTGGGCGCTGGAAAACCTCAACATCACCGATGCCCGCATCAAGCAACTGGGGGCCACCGATCTGCTGCCGGAAATCAAGACCTCCTGCAACAATCACGAGGGCTCCGGCAAGGTGAAGATCCAGCAATGGGATGGTGCCAAGTGGGTGCCGGTATCTGGCTGGATCGAGGGCAACAAGGCGCTGATCCACCCGCTGTTCCAGGCGTCCGCCAAGCAGTATGCCAAGGAAAAGGGCATCACGCCGCGTGACTGCAGCAAGGAAAAATAAGGCGGCAGCGAGTGGCCGGGTGTGGGCGCATCCACCCCGCATCCGGCCACTGCGCACATGACGGGATACGACATGAATACACAAGCTGCGACCCAGGAAACGCACGCCGCTGCCGGCGTCGCCAACTACCTGAGCATCAACAACATCGAGGTCATCTACGACCACGTGATCCTGGTCCTCAAGGGCGTCTCGCTGGCTGTTCCCAAGGGCAAGATCGTCGCCCTGCTGGGGGCCAATGGCGCCGGCAAGTCGACCACGCTGAAGGCGATTTCCAACCTGCTGCACGCCGAGCGCGGCGATGTGACCAAGGGATCGGTCGAGTACAAGGGCCAGCGTGTTGATCAGCTGTCGCCCAACGAACTGGTCAAGCGCGGCGTCATCCAGGTCATGGAAGGGCGCCACTGCTTTGCCCACCTGAGCATCGAGGAAAACCTGCTGACCGGGGCTTATACGCGCAACATTTCGCGGGCCGAGCTGAAGGACAGTCTGGACAGGGTTTATCACTATTTCCCGCGCCTCAAGACGCGGCGCAGCTCGCAGGCCGGCTACACCTCCGGCGGCGAACAGCAGATGTGCGCCATTGGCCGGGCGCTGATGGCCAGGCCGGAGATGATCCTGCTCGATGAGCCGTCCATGGGCCTGGCACCACAGATCGTGGAAGAAATCTTCGAAATCGTGCGCGATCTGAACAGCCGCGAACAGGTCAGCTTCCTGCTGGCCGAGCAGAACACCATGGTCGCGCTCAAGTACGCCGATTTTGGCTACATCCTGGAGAACGGGCGGGTGGTGATGGAGGGCGAAGCGGAAGCACTGCGCACCAACGAGGACGTCAAGGAGTTCTACCTCGGGCTCAGTTCGGCCGGGCGGAAGTCGTTCAAGGACGTCAAGCATTACCGCCGCCGCAAGCGCTGGCTTTCGTAACGGCAGTGCGTCGCTCAGGGCGGCGTTGTCGGCCGGCTTGTTTGCAGGAGCAAACGGCGCCGGCCTCCGCCTTGCCCTGAGCGACTACTTTGCCGTTCCGGCATCCTTCCTTTATAGAACCCAATGGTTACGGCCGACCGTGAAAAACGGAGAAAAATGAAATGAGCTACTACGATTCGCTCGAAACCCGTGATCCGGCGGTGCGCGAGGCCGATCTGATGGACAAGTTGCGCCGCCAGCTGGCGCATGCCAAGCAGGCGAGCACTTACTACGCACACGTGCTGGCCGGGATTGATCCGGCGGCCTGCGACTCACGCCAGGCGCTGGCAGCACTGCCGCTGACGCGCAAGCGCGAGTTGATCGAATTGCAGAAGGCGACCCCGCCGTTTGGCGGCCTCAACGCGCTGGCCAAGGGAGAGGTGCGCCGGGTCTTCGCGTCGCCCGGGCCGATCTTCGAATTGCAGGGGGCCGAGGTCGATCACTGGCGCATGGTGCGGGCGCTTTATGCGGCGGGTTTTCGCCGTGGCGAGTTGATCCACAACTGTTTTTCCTACCATTTCACGCCCGGCGCTTTCCTCATGGAAGGGGGCGCCCGCAAGCTGGGTTGCGCGGTTTTTCCCGGTGGTGTCGGGCAGACCGAGCAGCAGGTGCAGGCCATGGTGAACCTGCGCCCGGACGGGTATGTGGGGACGCCCTCCTTCCTCAAGCTCATCATCGACAAGGCGGATGAGCTGGGTGCCGATATTTCGTCGCTGCGTAAAGCGTTGGTGTCCGGTGAAGCACTGCCCGGCGTGACCCGGACCTGCCTGGCTGAGCGCGGCATCGTCGTGCGGCAGTGCTACGCCACGGCCGATATCGGCGCCATTGCCTACGAATCCGAGATCGACGCCGGCATGGTGGTTGAGGAAGATCTGCTGCTGGAGATCGTACGTCCCGGCACCGGCGACCCAGTGCCGGCGGGCGAAGTGGGTGAAGTCGTCGTCACCACCTTCAACCGTGATTACCCGCTGATCCGTTTTGCCACCGGCGACCTGTCAGCGCTTCTGCCCGGAATGTCTGCCTGCGGCCGTACCAATCAACGCCTCAAGGGCTGGCTCGGGCGGGCGGACCAGACCACCAAGATCAAGGGCATGTTCGTGCACCCCGAGCAGGTGGCAGAAATTCAGGCGCGCTTTCCGGAAATTTCCCGCATGCGCCTGGTGGTCGACAATCCGCAGGCACAGGACCGCATGGTGTTGCAGTGCGAGCTTGAGCAGGCGCCGGATGCTTTGGTGCTGCGCCTGCGGGAAGTGCTGCGCGAACAGACCAAGTTGCGTGGCGAAGTGGCTTTCGTGGCGCGCGGGGGCTTGCCCAATGACGGGAAAGTGATCGAAGATAGGCGGGTGTATTGATTTCAGGAAATCGCCATGCGCCGTCTGGCTGCCATTCTGGCCTGTTTGCTCCTGCCGCCAGCCTCTGCGCTGGCCGAAAGCGCTGCCCTGCGGCCTTCGGCCAGTCTGTTGTTCAAGTATCCCGAACTGTTGCAGCCCGGCACTTGCGTCATGTATCGGGAAGGTGGGGCTGGCTGGGTATTGACCGAGCCGCTGTATTACCTGAAAGCGCATGTCATTGCGGCGGCTGTCAGTACCCGGCAGCTGCCACACTGTCCGCAGGTACCCGGGAAGTTGCCGGAGCAGTACAACCGTGCCGAAGCGATTCGCCACTTCCAGGCCACGCCTTGTCTGGCGGCGCATGAAGGCGAGCGCAGCGAGCAGATCGGCCTGGTGCAACTGCGCGTCGCCAGCTGGGAAACGCCTTACGAGCGCAAGATGGAAAACGCCGGCCGCCTGTACCGCGGCTATTTCCTCGATCAGCGTCTGCGCAAGGATCTGGAAATCGAACTCGAAGCCGACCTGCTAGCGCCCTGCCCGGCCGGAGAGTAAGCAAGCGACAGGAGACCACGCTGGGTGGCTACCTGTAGCGGCTACTCAAGTGCTGCGCATGAGGGACACTGCGCCGAGTGCCACCAGACGCTCGATTTCCACCGCCGTCAGTCCCAGGGCTTGCAGGCGTTCCACTGTGTGTTCGCCGAGCACGGGCGGCGCTTCCTGAACCTGTGCCGGGGTGCGCGACAGCCGGGGGGCCGGCGCCGGTTGCGCTACGCCGGCCAGTTCGATGAAGCTGGCGCGCGCCTGGTGATGCGGGTGCTGTCGTGCCTGCGCCATGGTCAGCACTGGCCAGACACAGTCATCGGTGTCCGCAAAAACATTCTCCCAGTGGGCGCGCGGCTGGCTGGCAAAGAGCGTCGTGAGGCGTGCCTTCATGCGCGGCCAGCGTGCCGTGTCGTACTGCGCCCCTTGAAAGTCAGGATCCTCGGTCAGTTGCAGGCGGGCGAGGAAGCTGGCATAGAACTGCGGCTCCAGCGGGCAGACCGACAGCCACAGGCCATCGGCGCAGGCGTAAACATCGTAGAACGGTGCGCTCGAATCGATGGCGCACTGGCCCTGCCATTCGCCCAGCGCCTCCAGATTGAACAGCCCATGTCCGAGCAGGGCAGCGCCCTCGCACATGGCCGCATCAATGACCTGCCCCTGGCCACTTTTCTGCGCTTCGATCAGCGCGCAGGCAATTCCCCAGGCCAGCAGTAGACCGCCGCCGCCCATGTCACCCACCAGCGTGGGGGGCGCCCAGGGGGCGCCGCCATGGCGGCGGCCACTATCCAGCATGCCGGCCAGCGCCGCGTAATTGGCGTCATGCCCGGCGCGGGCAGCGAGTGGTCCGCTCTGCCCCCAGCCGGTCATGCGGCCATAGACCAGGCGCGGGTTGGCCTGCAGGCAGATCTCCGGGCCAAAGCCCAGGCGCTCCATCACGCCGGGGCGGAACCCTTCGAGCAAGACATCGGTTTCGGCGATCATGCGCAGTACGAGAGGGCGTATCTCCGGATTCTTGAGATCAATGCAGATGGATTTCTTGCCACGGTTGGCCACTGCCTTGCGTCCACCGCCAAACAGCTGTGAGGCGAAGGTGCCGCCCGCCCGTTCGAGCAGTGTCACTTCCGCCCCCATGTCGGCGAGCAGCATGCCGCAGAAGGGGCCGGGGCCGATGCCGGCGAATTCGAGCACTTTGAGGCCGCTGAGCGGACCGGTTTGGGTTGAGCTGGTGCGGGTGTTCATGCGTGAATGGAGTGAGTTGAAGCGGTCCGCAGTATCGCATGTGTTTGCCGGCGGCATCGTGCTTCGGGCATGATCGCGAATTGACCGGAGGGACGCGATGAAAAGTAAGATTGATGAATTACTCGGGCGAATTGCCGCTCTGCAGGACGAACTCGACGGCGAGTACCGCCGGGCGCGTGAGGACTGGGCACGCAAGAAGGCCGAATTGGCCGACGAATTCGCCCGTCAGCAGCGGCGGTACAAGACCGGCTTGTTCCGTTTCCTGATCCGCTCCCGTTTTTTGGTGCTGCTGACCGCGCCGGTTATCTACGCGGGCTGGATTCCTTTTGTGCTGATGGATCTGTTCGTCTCGGTTTATCAGCACATCTGCTTTCGCGTCTATCGCATCCCGCGCGTGCGCCGGGCCGATTACATCGTCTTCGATCGGGCCGACCTGCCCTATCTGAATCTGGTCGAAAAATTCAACTGCTTCTACTGCTCGTACGGCAACGGTGTCGCTGCCTACACCCGCGAGATTGCCGCACGTACCGAGCAATACTGGTGCCCGATCAAGCACGCCCGCCGTATTCGGGCCGCACACGACCGCTATCCGAAATTCTTCGACTATGGCGATGCGGAAGCTTTCCAGCAGGGCTTGAACCGGCTGCGCAAGCAATACGATGATACGGATCCGCCGGCACCGCCGAGGTGAGAGGCGCTAGGGCGGCAAGTATCATTTTTTCCAGCAGGGAGCCGGAGTTCAGCCGGCGGCTCAAAGTACTGCGGGTGGTGGATTTCAGGCCTTGCGTCCGAACAGGCCTTTGACCGCTTCCTGCAGGTCGGCTGGCAACACGACCAGCTTGGCGTTGTCTTTCTCGCCCAGGCGTTCCATCGCCGCGATGTATTTCTCGCCGAGCAGGTAAGCCATCGGTGTGGAGTGGTCGCCAATGGCGGAAGTGACGCGGCGGATGGCTTCGGCGGAGGCTTCGGCCAGCATTACCTGGGCGTCGGCGTCGCGCTTGGCTGACTCCAGACGGGCTTCGGCTTCCAGAATGGCGGACTGCTTGGCGCCTTCGGAGCGGGTGACCACCGCCTTGCGTTCGCGCTCGGCTGCGGCCTGCATTTCCATGGCTTTCTGCATCGATTGCGACGGCTTGATGTCCTGGATTTCCACTGACTTCACCGTAAGGCCCCAGTCGATGGCTTCATCGGCGATGCTTTCGCGCAGTCGCGCCTTGATCTTGTCACGCGACGACAGGGCTTCGTCGAGTTCCATTTCGCCGATGATGGAGCGCAGCGTGGTCATGATCAGGTTGCGGATGGCTTCGGAGAAATTGGTCACGCCATAAACGGCTTTGACCGGGTCGGTGACTTTCACGAAAGCGATGGCGTTGGTCAGGATGACGGCGTTGTCGCGGGTAATCACCTCCTGCTCCTGGACGTCGAGGATGATGTCCTTGGTGATCAGCTTGTAGGCAACGTTGTCCAGATAGGGGATGACGATGTTCAGGCCCGGCTTCAGGGTGTTGAGATATTTGCCCAGACGCTCGACCACCCATTCCTCGCCCTGCGGCACGATGCGTACGCCCTTGCCGATGGTGATGACGGCAAAGGCGAGCAGTGCAAGTGCAACGGTCAGTCCAACTTCCATCTCGATTTCTCCTGTGACTAATTTTTGACGACTTTGAGGTAATTGCCTTCAATCGCCACCACGCGTACCCGGTCGCCGGCGGCGATGGCTTCATCGGCGAGGCAGGTCCATTCTTCGGAGCCCAGGAGCGGGCGCTGGAAACGGACGCGACCCTTGGCAAAGGGGGCGATGGCGGCGACTGCCAGACCGATTTCGCCGACAACTTCGCCATCGGCGCTGCCACTCAGGGTGCGCGTGTCGTGCCGGAAGAAGCGGAACCAGATGAAGGTGAAGGCCAGTGAGGCAACGATCCAGAGCAGGATCTGGGCGGTGGGCGAGAGATCGAACAGGGCCAGCGACAATCCCACCAGCAGCCCCCCCAATCCGAACCAGATCAGGTAGAAGGTCGGAATTGCCAGTTCCGCGACGATCAGGATGATGCCGCCGACCAGCCAGTGCCACCATTGCAGTTGCGAGAGGATTTCCATCCGGCGAGTATTTCGGGTTTATGACGATGGGTCAAGCAGATTTGTGGTTTCTACGAATCCACAACTCGGGCGGGCTTTTCTAGAATTCGCCCATGCATACCCTCCTCCTGTTGCTGCCCGATTTTTCCCTGATCCTGCTCGGCGCCCTGATCCGGCGCTGGATGCATCTGGGCGATCACTTCTGGCAGGGGGTGGAAAAATTGGTGTATTTCATCCTGTTCCCGGCGCTGCTGGTGAATGCCATCCTGCGCACCCAGCTCGATCTGGGAGCGGCCCTGCCCTTGTTGCTGACAGCGTTTGCGGCGATGGCCGCCGGCATGTTGCTGGGACTGCTGCCGCGCCCCTTCCTGAAGGTGGCGCCCATCAATTTTGCCTCCCTGTTCCAGTGCGGTTACCGCTTCAATTCCTACATTGCCCTGGCGGTGGTGGGCATGCTTTTCGGTACGCCGGGCATTGCCACCATGGGCTTGATTCTCGGAGCAGCCGTGCCGTTTGCCAACCTGGTGTCGGTGTGGATGCTGGCACGGCACGGGACCGTTGGTGTCTGGCGGGAAATTGCACGTAATCCGCTGATTTGGGCTACTGCCGGGGGATTCCTGCTGAATCTTGCCGGCTTTCTGCCGCCGGCGCCGCTACAGGCGTTTCTTGGCCGCCTGGCAGATGCCTCGATTGCGCTGGGTTTGCTGACGGTTGGCGCGGCCTTGCGTCTGGACGGCGTCGCCGGCGTCCGCTTTTTGTCCGGCTGGCTGCTCGCGGTCAAGCTGTTGGCCCTGCCACTGGTGGCGGCGGCCATCGGCCATCTGCTCGGGCTGGATGGGCTGAGTTATCAGGTGGTGGTGCTATTTGCCGCGATGCCGACCGCGTCGTCAGCCTATATCCTGGCCATGCGCATGGGCGGGGATGGCCGCAGTGTCGCCTGGCTGATTTCTGCCAGCACCCTGGGTGCCATGCTCACCTTGCCGCTCTGGGCTGCCTGGTTACTTGCCGCCGGGCAGCCCTGAGCGGATCAGGTCGTTTTCTTCTTCGCCGTCGCGCCGGCGCGGGGGGTGCTGCGTTTTTTCGGTGGCGCCTTGGCGGCTGGCTCTGGTTTGGCCTCTGGAGCGGGAGGGGGTTCCGGCTGCATTTGTTCCAGATGTTCACGCATCTGCTGCATCATCTGCCAGGGAAACATCATCGCTTCCGTGAGGAAGGCGGGAACTTCGGCGTCGGTTTCTGCGGCCTCGGGCGCTGCGGCAGATTCGTTCTGCATCTGCTGTGCGGCCTGTGACGCCATCTGGCCCATGGCGTGCACGGTGCCCACGGTGGTACGCTGCATTTCCAGCCCTTGGATGGTCATCTGCAGCATTGAAAGATTCATGCGCAGCCAGCCTTCCACGGCCTTCATGTCCTTGATGCGCTTGTCGAGCTCATCCACATCGAAGGTCGGCGCCACCATGCCAGGCAGGGAGAAACCCATGTTCCCCCACAGATTGCGCATGAAATTGAGTGGGTCATTGCCAGGGTTCTGCATCATGTCGGCCTCCCGTTGTGTCGTTTCGTTGATCTTAAACCACTTTGTGCCACACGATGCTAGATTAGCAGCCTCTTTTACAGGAAATGGTCATGTACAGATTTTTGGTGGTCGAAGATCATGCGCTGGTGCGCGAGAGCATGGTGGGCTTGTTGCGGCAGATGGAAGAGGGGGTCAGCGTGCAGGAGTGCGCCGATCTGGAGAACGCATTCGATGTGCTCGACGAAGACAGTGACTACGATCTGATGCTGCTCGATCTGGCGCTGCCGGGCGTGGATGGTTTTTCCGGCCTGGACATCCTGCGCCGGCGCTATCCGGCCATGCCGGTCGTGGTGGTGTCAGCCTTCGATGACCCGCCTTCGGTAACCCGGGCCATTCACCTGGGCGCTTCCGGCTTCATTCCCAAAGCCCTGAACGGCAGCGAATTGCTGCATGCCGTGCGGCATGTGCTGGAAGGCAATATCTACCGCCCCAGTCTGCCGGAAGTGGCGCGTCTGGATAAACTGACGCCGCCACCGCCAGCTACCGGTCGTGGCGTGCGCCCGGAGGAGATCGGTCTGACCGAGCGTCAGGCGCAGGTGCTGGACTTGATGGTGCGAGGTTTGTCCAACCGCCTGATCGCCAAGCAGCTGAACCTGTCTGAAGGTACCGTCAAGATTCATGCGACGGCGATTTTCAAGGTGCTTGGCGTGACCAGTCGCACCCAGGCCCTGGTTGCGGCGGCACGTTATGGTCTGGAATTTGTGTCGACTGAATCCGACGAGAAGTGAGTGATGGCTTACCGGTCGCGGCAGGTTTGCAACACGGCGCGCAGGCGGGCCGGACGGAGTGGCAGATGCAGGCAGTAAGCGCCCGGCGGGCAGGGGCTGATGTCGCCGAGAATGATCAGGTCGACCGCCGTCGCCACCTCGGGAATGGCGTCAGCCAGGCACAGGACGATGCTGCCCGAGGGCAGGTGCTGGCAGTCTGCGTCATCGCAGTAGCGGGTCTGGTACCCCCAGCGCTCTACCAGCGTCTGGCACTGCTGCAGCGCTGCTATATCGCCATGCAGATACAGTAGATTGGCGTTGTCGTCCGTGTGCAGGTCAGTTGCTGCAGCGCTGACGGGCTCGGCGCGAGCCAGCCGCAGCCCGAAGCAGGTGCCCAGTCCGACTTGTGAGCGCAGGCTGATTTCGATCGCCAGCAGGCGCGCCAGACGTTGCACGATGGAGAGTCCCAGTCCCAGCCCGCCTTCTTGCTCGCGTGCGGTATTGGCGACCTGGAAGAATTCGGCAAAAACGTGTTGCTGATCGGCGAGAGCGATGCCAATTCCGTTGTCGCGGACTTCGAGGCGCAATTCCCCGGCGGCGCTTTCCTGCCGTACGCCGACCAGGACGCTGCCACCTGCCGGTGTGTAGCGCAAAGCATTGGTGATGAGGTTGCCAAGAATTTGGCCGAGCAACTGGGGGTCGGTGTGTACCCAGATCCGGGTTTTCCTGAAACGTAAGCGTAGGTTCGCCGCTTCGGCCTGGCGGGCATAGGTTTTTTCCAGCGAGGCGAACAGTTCTTGCAGTGGGAAAGTCTGCGGATGCGCCTGCGTGCCGCCGATATCGAGACGTGAGATGTCGAGTAGTGTGTTGAGCATTTCCCCCAGGTTTTGGGCGGACTGGTTGATCTGCTGCGCAATACGGTGCGTCGGCGTGGCGCTGTCCAGCTGCCGCAGTAGATCGGTGCTGAACAAGGCAATGGCGTGCAGGGGCTGGCGCAGATCGTGGCTAGCTGCTGCCAGGAAGCGGCTCTTGGCGGTGTTGGCACGTTCCGCCAGATCTTTTTCGTGCAGCAGGTCGGCTGTGGCCTGTTCGATCCGCTCTTCCAGTTTTTTGCGGTGGCCTTCGATGGCTGCCGTCAGCCGGCGCAGGTCGTTGAACTGGCGGCGTAGCAGCAGCAGGCCAAAAAACAGGATCGAGGAAAGCAGGATCGCCAGTGTCGCAATTTGCGCAAAGCGCTCACGCCAAGGCAGCAATACGGCGCGTTCGGAGATCGCCGCCGTCAAGCGTAAATCGGGGAAGCCCGGTACCGGCGAAGTCGACATCAGGTAACCGCGTGCTCGGGCGACCCCATTGTCGGGTAGCACGCCCCGCAGTGTGCCGGCAAACAGGACCTCTCCGACCTGGCGGCCAAGAATGCCAGAGTGTGCCGTCATGTCTACAGGGCGACAGGAGCCGACGATTTCGCCCTTGCGATTGATCAGCATGGCGTCGAAATCATCACTGGGTCGTCCCGGCCAGCAAAAATCCTGCAGGTAGCTGGGCTCCAGCGTGGCGTAGGCAATGCCGGCGAAGCGATTGCCGTCTGGCAGGGCGCTGTTGGTCAGGCGGTGGGCCACGCCATACCCATAGCGCCCGGTATTGCGTCCGATGTACGGTCCGAATGTCGAGGACGAGGCGCCGCGGTGCAGGTCGATGAAATATTGTCGGTCGCTGACGTTGATCTGCGGCGGTGGAAAGTGGGTGGAGATGAAGCGTTGATTGCCGTTGGCATCGAAAATAACCAGATCGCGCAGTTGCGGCATGGCCCGTGAATGCCGCTGGGCGACGTATTCCCATCCCTTGAGTGGCGACCAGTCGGGCCAGTCGGGGCGGTTGAGGGAGAGATCGGTGGCGATTTCCCGCGCCAGGATGTCGATGGCCTCGACCGCACGGGCGGTATGTTCGGCCATCATGCTGGTGAATTGCTGTAGTTCCCGTTCGCCGCGGGCCAGTTCATCGCGATAGGACAGGCCGAGATCGATGAGAAAGGCTGACAGCACGGCCAGCGTGCCCACCAGCACGGCGAACAGGGCGAATTTTTCCGGCGTGCGGTTCAGCTTGGCGAACATGCGATGCGATAGCAGTACAGCGGGCGCGGCGGGTTGCAAGCAACATCGATCACCCGCCATGGCGTCACGCCGGGGACCGGGAAACTGTTGCTGACGAAGAGGCTGCCCGGCCGCATTTCTGCCTGCGCCTTGGCCCACAACTTGGTCATCGGCGCCGGGGAAAGAAAGGCATACACCAGATCATGGTCGGCGAGCGAGGTTTGCCACAAATCGCCCCAGCGCCAGTCGATATTTGCTCGGCCTAGGCTGAGGATGCGTCCGCCCAGCCAGGTCAGCGGGGCATTTTCGATTCCGGTGAACTGCCGTTCCGGCCAGGCATCGGCCAATGGCACCAGGGTGCTGCCCAGGCCGGCGCCCAGATCGAGAAAACGGGCCGCTTCTTCTTCGCCCAGCAGTTCATCCAGTGCCGCCACTGTGGCCCGGTTGGACAGATAGAGCGGCACCTGGCCGGACAGGGCGCCGCGATACACCAGTAGCAACAGGATGAAGGCCAGCAGGAACCAGCCCGGATCGATGGCCAGCTGGTGCGTGAGCCAGATCGCCGGCATGAAGAGGGCGTGGATCAGCCGCCACCACCAGGCCTGGCGGGCGATGGTGGCAAAGGCCAGGGCAACGGCGCCGATCGCCAGACTGGTCTGCTGCCAGGGCAAGGCTTCACTGCCCCAGCCGTAATACGGCCAGGCGATCGACAGCACGAGAATGACGGCAGCGCCCTGCAGGGCAAACTGGCGGGCAGGCGTACTGTTCATTGCAGCCGTTCCGGCGCCTGCAAGGCGGCGAAAAATTGCCCGCTGTATGCGCTCTCAGGTCGCAGCATAGGTAAAGGCATCGGCAAAAAATTCTGTTTCCGGCAAACCGCGCTGGCCGATGTAATCGCTACGGGCGGCGTCGATCATGGCGGGCGCGCCGCAGGCGTACACCTGATGCGCGGACAGATCGGGAAAATCCGCCAGCACGGCCTGATGCACCAGGCCGGTGCGCCCGCTCCAGGCATCTTCCACAGCCGCTTCCGAGAGGACGGGGACGTAGCGGATGTGGGCGTGTTCCGCTGCCCAGCGGGTAGCCAGAGCATGCTGGTACAGATCGCCAGGCCGGCGTGCACCCCAGTAAATATGCAGTGGGGTGCGTTCGCCCGCACTCAGGCTTTGCTCGACAATGGCCTTGATCGGCGCAAAGCCGGTGCCGCCCGCGAGCAGGATCAGTGGTTTCTGTTCCGGGTTCTGCAGGTAGAAGCTACCGTGCGGCCCCTCGAAGCGCAGGATGTCACGCACTTTGGCGCTGGCGAACAGCGGTTCGGTGAATGCGCCGCCCGGCACATGACGAATGTGCAGTTCCAGCAAACCGCCGGCGGCCGGTGCATTGGCCAGGGAAAAGCTGCGCTTGCGGCCATCCTTGAGCAGGATGTCGATGTATTGCCCGGCATGGAAATCCAGGGTTTCGGCAGCGGGCAGGCGCAGTTGCAGGATGAGGACGTCGGCGGCCGGTTTGTCCAGGTGTTCGATGCGGGCGGGCAGGGTCTTGACCGGCAGGGCATCGCGGGTACGCAACTGGGCGCATTCGATGGTGACATCGCTGCGGGGACGGGCGCAGCAGAACAGGGTCAGGCCGGCCGCCAGGTCCGCGTCACTGAGCCTGGCCTTGCCGTGATCGACTTCGCCGCCCAGCACCTTGCCCTTGCAGGCCCCGCAGGCCCCGTCGCGGCAGCCATGCGGTAGCTGCAGGCCTTGCCGCAGGGCGGCATCGAGCAGGGTTTCATCGGCTTCGGCCACGTACTGGCGGCCACTGGGTTGGACGGTGATCTGGTAGGACATCCTTACTCCTTGGTCGTCGGCTACAATGCCGGCGTGCAAAAAATCCTGATTGTCGGCAGCGGGGACGTGGCCCGCCGCATCCTCTGTCAACTGCCGCGCGCGTGCCGCGTGTATGCGCTGGTGCGCGATGTGGCGGCCGCTGCTGCCTGGCGTGCCGCTGGCGCCCGGCCCATTCTCGGTGACCTCGATCAGCCCGCCAGTCTGCGTCGCCTGGCCGGTCTGGCCGACACCGTCCTGCATCTCGCGCCGCCGCCCGCACACGGCGAATGCGACAGCCGGACCCGCCATTTGCTGGCCAGCCTGTCGCGCGCGGCGAGTCTACCACGCCGCCTGATCTACGTTAGCACCACCGGCGTCTATGGCGATTGCGGCGGTGCCTGGATCGACGAAACCCGCCCTGGGGCCGCGCACAGTGCGCGCGCCCGGCGCCGGGTCGATGCTGAAACCACCCTGCGTGCCTGGGGACGGCGCCAGGGGGTGACGGTGTGCATCCTGCGCGCACCGGGCATTTATGCCGCCGAACGTCTGCCGCTGGCGCGCTTGCAGCAGGGCACCCCGGCTTTGCTGGCGGCGGAGGATGTCTATTCCAACCATATCCACGCCGACGATCTCGCGGCTGCCTGTTGTGCGGCCATGCGCCACGGTCGTCCGGGACGGGTGTACAACGTCGTCGATGACAGCAGCCTGAAAATGGCCGATTACTTTGACCGTGTCGCCGCCGCCTGCCATCTGCCCGCACCGCCGCGTCTGTCGCGGCAGCAGTTGCAGGAGGTGCTGACACCGCTACAGCTTTCCTTCATGCGGGAATCGCGGCGCATCCGCAACGACCGCCTGAAAACTGAACTGCACTTACGCCTGCGGCATCCGACAGTCGACTCCGTACTGGACGGCATCGCCGCAACACTGACCCGGAGGAATGGATGCTCGTCGTAAAATCACTGCACATCTGGATGGTGGTGTCCTGGTTCGCTGGACTCTTCTATCTGCCACGCATTTTCGTCAATCTGGCCATGGTGCCGGCGGAGAGCGCGGCAGAGTACGACCGCCTGCTGCTGATGGCGGGGAAACTGTTCAAATTCATGACGCCGCTGGCGGTACTGACCATCGTCACCGGCCTGTGGCTGTGGTTCGGCTATGGTTTTTCCGGCGGCTGGTTGCACGCCAAGACCACTCTGGTGGCGGCTCTGGCCGGCTACCACCTCTATTGCGGCAGCCTCCTGAACGCTTTTCGCGGGCGCGCCAATCGCAAATCGCATGTCTGGTTCCGCTTTTTCAATGAAGTGCCGGTGCTGGTCCTGCTGGCCGTCATTTTCCTCGTTGTTCTCAAGCCTTTCTGATCATGAACCACTATTTCGCCATCTGCCCGCGCGGCCTGGAAACGCTGCTGCAGGATGAACTTGCCGCGCTCGGTGCAACCGAGTTGAAGATCACGCACGGCGGCGTGCACTTTGCCGGTGACTGGGCGGTGTGCTATCGCGCCAATCTGGAATCGCGCCTGGCTACCCGCATCCTGTGGCACCTGGTGACCGGTCCTTATACCCGGGAAGACGATATTTACCGGCTGGCGGTGCGGCAGTTGTGGCCGAATCATTTCTCCGTCGCCAACACTTTCCGGGTGGTCACCACCGCCATCAAGTGCCCGCTCAAATCGCTGGATTTCGTCACCCTGCGCGTCAAGGATGCCGTGTGCGACCGTTTCCGCGAAGATGCGGGTGAGCGCCCCAACATCGATACCCGCTATCCGGATGTCAGTGTGCATGTTTTCCTGACCGCCGATCGCTGCACCCTGTATCTGGATACGTCCGGTCAGCCCTTGTGGCAGCGAGGTTTTCGCCGGGCCAGCGTGGATGCGCCGGTGAAGGAGAATCTGGCCGCCGGCATCCTGAAACTGAGCGGCTGGCAACCGGATACACCGCTGGTTGATCCCATGTGCGGTAGCGGTACCTTCCTCCTCGAAGCGGTGCAGATGGCCCTCGATCGGGCGCCCGGCCTGGACCGGCACTTCGGTTTCGAGCGCCTGAAAAAATTTGATGCCGCGCTGTGGACGCACATCCGCAATGCTGCACTGGCGCGGGTGAAAAATCCGGCACAGCTGGACATCCGTGGTTCCGACCATGACGAGCGCGCCGTACGGGCTGCCCGGCGGAATCTGGAAGAGGCCGGTTTCAGCCAGTGGGTGCGGGTCGATACGGCGGATTTGCTGGAGCTCAGCGCGCCGGCGCCGGCCGGCACGCTGGTGGCCAACCCTCCTTACGGTGAGCGCCTGGGCGAGCAGGAAGAGTTGGCGGCATTCTATCCACAGCTGGGCGCAGTCCTGAAGCGTCACTGGGCGGGCTGGAACTGTTTCTTCTTCACGGCCGATCTGCGCCTGCCCAAATTGATGGGGCTCAAACCCAGTCGCAAGACGCCTCTCTACAATGGCCCCCTGGAGTGCCGATTGTTTGAAATACGGATGGTGGCGGGCAGTAACCGCAAACCGTGAATGCTGCACTGCGTCATAAAAGAGGTTTGATTCGCCCCGGATTTCTATAGACAATGGCGCCCGGTATTTCTTCAAAATCCAAAGAAAAAAGTTCAGGAGAAGCGTATGTCCGTGCAGTCCATGTATCAATCCAAACGCATGTCGGCAGCCGATGCCGTGCAGTTCGTCCGTAATGGTGACACCATCGTCGTCCCTACCGGCGCCGCCGAACCCCCTGCTCTCCTGCACGCTTTGTCGGATGCGCGGCACAAGCTGCATGGCGTCGTCGTTTCGCAGATCCTGCCCCTGCGCAAGTACGCCTATATTGATCCGGAAACGGTCGAGAACGTCCGTCATAGCGCCTATTTCTTCGGTGGCGCGACCCGCCCGGGCGGCCAGGAAGGCTGGGTGGATTATGTTCCCGCCTACTTCAGCGAACTGCCGATGCTGATCCGCCGCAACATGACCCCGGCCGACGTGGTTTTTGCCATTGTGTCGCCGATGGACGAATACGGTTACTTCTCTCTCTCCCTTGGCCCGGACTACACCATGGCGGCGGTTGAAAAGGCCCGGGCCGTGGTGCTCGAAGTCAATCCGAACGTGCCGTTTGCCAACGGCAACTGCCACATCCACATCTCGCAGGTGGCCGCACTGACCGAGAGCAACGATCCCCTGTTCGAAGTCGGTCTGCCGAAAATTGGTCCGGTGCAGGAAGCCATCGGCGCCCACGTCGCCGAGATGATTCCTGACGGAGCCACCCTGCAGATCGGTTACGGCGGTATTCCTGACGCCGTGGTGATGCAGCTGACCAACAAGCACAACCTTGGCGTGCACACCGAAATGGTGGGCGACGGCATCATGACCCTGGTCGAAGCCGGGGTCATCGACAACAGCCGCAAAAACGTCAATCGCGGCAAGATGCTCGCCACCTTCGCCCTAGGCTCGAAGAAGCTGTACGACTTCATCAACCGCAATCCGTCGATCGAAATGCACCCGGTCGATACCACCAACGATCCCTTCCTGGCGGGCCAGAACGACAACCTGCACTGCATCAACGCCACCATGCAGATCGATTTCCTCGGCCAGTGCGGCTCGGAAACCCTCGGCCCGAAGCCGTATTCCGGTACCGGTGGCCAAGCCGATTTCGTGCGCGCCGCCAATCGCTCCAACGGCGGCAAGGCGTTCATCGTGCTGCCGTCTACGGCCAAGGACGACACCATCTCGCGTATCGTGCCGACCCTGACGCCGGGCACCCATGTCACCACCAGCAAGAACGACATCAACTACGTGGTGACCGAATACGGCGTGGCGCAACTGCGCGGTAAAACCGCCAAGCAGCGTTGCGAGGCGCTGATCGCCATTGCTCACCCGAATTTCCGTGCCGAGTTGCGTGAGCAGGCAAAGAAATTGAACCTGCTCTGATTTTCAATTGCAGGTCGCAGGCCGGGATGGCGACATCCCGGCTTTTTTGTGCCCGGTTTACAACCTGTAGCAATTCGCCTCTCCTCTCCGCAGCGCTGCTGGTCTATCCTGCGGCATGGGCTACCGGGATTCCGCCATGAAAATTGCCAGATCAATCACCTTGCTCCTCCTCGCCTTCTGCCTTGCCGGCCAGAGCGCGTGGGCGCACGGGCCACGGGCCCGGGTGGGGGTTTATGTCGGCCCGGTGTGGAGCCCATTCTGGTATCCGGCGCCCTGGCCGTATTACCCTCCGCCGGTGATCGTGATGCCACCGGCGCCGCCGCCCGTCTATGTCGAACAGGCCAGGCCGGCGCCAGAGGCAGCCGAATACTGGTATTACTGCCGGTCGGCCGGGGACTATTACCCGGCGGTCAGTGTTTGCCCGCAGGGCTGGTTACCGGTATTGCCGGAACCGTCTGCCCCACCCGCCACTGCTCCTGCACTGCAGGAATGAAAGGACTTCCGATGCGTGTGCCTCAATATTCGCGTTTCTATCTGGCCCTGCCTGTCGTCTTGTTGCTGGGCGCCTGCACGACTGTGCCGACCGGCCCGTCGGTGATGGTCTTGCCCGGCACCGGCATGAGCCTGGAGCGATTTCGTGCCGATGAAACCTGGTGCCGTGACGATGCCTTGCGTCAGATCGGCGGCCAGAGCGCCAGCGACAACCAGCGGCAGGCGACGCTCAATTCGGCGGCAATCGGGACCGCCATTGGCACCGTTGCTGGCCTGGCTATCGGCGGTAGTGGCCGTGGTGCAGCAGTCGGCGCCGGTGTTGGCCTGATTGCCGGCAGTGCTGCGGGTAGCGATGCCGGCCGGCAATCGGCGGTGGGTAGTCAGCGGCAGTACGACAACGCCTACGTTCAGTGCATGTACGCCCAGGGGCATCGGGTGCCGGTCGCCGGCAATCTGACGCAGGAGGCACCGTTACGTAGTGGCGATGCGGGTATTCCGCCCCCGCCGCCGGGCCGGCCCCCGGCGCCACCGCCCGGGGTGCGGTGAGACGCGCAGTCCGGGAGCATAGTAGAATGGGCGCATGCCCCATCTCGACACGCTTTTGCTGAAAGAACGCCTTGCCTCACTGGCCGGGCGTTTTGATGTTGATGTGCTGGCCGAATGCGACTCCACCAGCAGCGAACTGCTGCGCCGGGCTACCGCCGGTGCGCCCTCCGGCAGCGTCGTGCTGGCCGAGCGGCAGTGGGCCGGGCGCGGTCGTCGGGGGCGCAGTTGGGCCGCGCAACCGGCCGACAGCCTGACTTTTTCCCTGCTCTGGCGTCTGCCTGCGGGCTGCCAGCCCAGTGGCCTGTCCCTGGTGGTCGGCCTGGCCGTGCTGGAAGCCCTGCATTCGCTGGGGGCAGCTGGCCTCGCTCTGAAATGGCCGAACGATCTGCTGCTCGTGCGGGAAGACGGTTTTGCCAAACTGGCGGGGGTGCTTATCGAACTTTCCAGTGACCGCCGTGGCATGCTGGCCTGTATCGGCATCGGTTTGAACCTGCGCCCGCCGGAGGGTGATTTCGCTTTTCCCGTGGCCGGGTTGGCTGAAGCCCTGCCCGCCCTGCCCGCCCGTCACATCCTGCTGGCGGAGATGTTGCGCACTCTGGCCGGTCGGCTGGACGCGTTCACCAGCGTCGGCTTTGCGCCGCTGCGTGCGGACTGGATGCGCCATCACG
This sequence comes from Azonexus hydrophilus, assembly GCF_905120355.1. Taxonomy (GTDB): domain Bacteria; phylum Pseudomonadota; class Gammaproteobacteria; order Burkholderiales; family Rhodocyclaceae; genus Azonexus. The sequence goes on from NZ_CAJHOB010000005.1 coordinate 138,702, forward strand.
CCTGGCAGGATCGTCCGGTCAGCCTGCTTGCTGAAGGAGCGATCGAAGAAAGCGGATACTGCCGGGGGGTCGATGCCGATGGCGCCCTGTTGCTGGAAACTGCCACTGGCCTGCGCCGCATCCTGGCCGGCGATGTCAGTCTGCGTGCGTCATGATGCTCTGTCTCGACTGCGGCAACAGCCGCATTAAATATGGTCTGAGCGCCGCCACGGATGACCGCTGGCGTTGCAGCGGCAGTCTCGAGCATGCGGCGCTGGCCAGTCTGCCGGGGCTGTTGGCGCCTTATCCCCCACCGCAGCACATTCTGTGTGCCAATGTCGCGGGGGAGGCCATCGAGGCGCAGCTACGTGCGGTTCTGCACGGTTTCGCTGCGCAGTGGCACAGTGTGCGTAGCACGGCGCAAGCGGCAGGGGTGCGTAACGGCTATCAGAACCCAGGGCAGTTGGGCGTGGATCGCTGGTGCGCCTTGCTCGGCGCCCGCAGTCTGCAGGCGGGCAATCTGCTGGTGGTCATGGCGGGCACCGCCACCACCATCGATGTGCTCGATGCAGAAGGGAATTTTCGCGGGGGACTCATCCTGCCTGGTCAGTCCCTGATGCGCCAGGCGCTGGCCCGCGATACCGCTGCTCTGCCGCTGGCCGAGGGGGCTTGCGAGCGCTGGCCACAAACCACGGCCGATGCCATCCATACCGGCACCCTCTTCGCGCAACTCGGTGCCATCGAGCGCGTCTGGGCAGCCTGGCCGGACAGCATCTGCCTGCTGTCGGGTGGCGCCAGCCCGCTGCTTGCGCCACACCTTACGTGCCCGACGCGCCAGATCGCTGACTTACCCCTGCTCGGCCTGCGTCAACTGGCACGGCAGGAATTGAACATTAGCTGAGAACCATGGAAATCGTCCCCGTCGCCGAACTGAAGATCGGCATGTTCATCGTCGAACCCGATTGCCCGTGGACCGAATTCAATTTCGCGTTACAGGGCTTCGTCATCAGCACTCCGGAACAGATCGATACCTTCGCCAGTAAGTGCCGTTTTGTGCAGATTGACCGCAGCCGCTCAATTCTCGATCAGTATGCCGCTTCCCAGCGCGTCAATCCGGCGCACCAGTTGCGGGCGGCAACGCTGGCCGCAGAAGCGCCCCAACTGGCCCGTCGCGGTCCACCGGGGCGACCGTTGCAGGCCACGGCACCGGCTGAGCAGCGGCGGCGACTACTCAATTTTCTGCAGCGGCAGCAGGACGATCACGAAGCGATCGCCCTGGGCCGCGAGATCGTGCACATCGAACCGCGTTACGAAGCTTTGCAGCACGCCCTGCAGCAGACCTTCCAGCGTGCCAAGGCGGAACAGGGCTGTGATCTGGGGCAATTGCGCGAAGGGGTGGGCGATCTGGCCGGCAGCCTGCGGCGCAATCCCGATGCGCTGATGTGGCTGTTGCGGCTGAAGACGGTCGACGATTACAGTTTCGATCACGCCATGGAAGTCGCCGTGCATGCCCTGCTGCTGGGCAATCACCTGGGCTGGCGTGGCACGCCCCTGCTCGAACTGGGGGTTGCCGCGCTGTTGCAGGATGTGGGCAAGACGCAGATTCCCGCCGCCATCCTGAACAAACGGGAGGCGCTTACTGCCGAGGAGGTACTGCAGATTCGGGCACATGTCGCGGCATCGCTGGAATTGCTGTTGCGCCAGGCTGATTTTCCAACCGACATACTGCAGGCCATTGCCCGGCATCACGAGCGCTGGGATGGCAGCGGTTATCCCCGTGGCCTGCGTTTCGAGGAGATCGGCCTGAATGCCGAAATTCTGGGGCTGGCCGATTCCTTCTGCGCCATGCTGAGCGACCGCCCCTACCGCCTGGCGACCGGACATCAGCAGGCGCTGGAAATCCTGTTTGGCCTGCGCGGCAAGAAATTCAACCCGGTGCTGATGGAACAGTTTGCCCAGTGTGTCGGGCTCTATCCCGTCGGCACTCTGGTCGAGTTGAGCAATGGCGAGGTGGGCGTCGTACTGCTGCAGAACCGGGTACAGCGTGCTCGCCCGCGTGTTCTGATTCTTCTCGACGCTGACAAGACGGTGTTGCGCAGCTATCGGTTGCGTGACCTGCGCGCAGTGGAGTGTGATCATCTGCGTATTCAAAAAGCCTTGCCGCGCGGCGCTTACGACTTGTCACAACATGACTACTTTCTCGCCTGATCCGCCGTCGCCACAAGACCATCAGGTGAGCGAGCTCGATCTGGCCGCCTTTGCCCTGAGCGAGGATGATCTCAGTTCCCTGCGTGGCCTGAGTGGAATCTGGCGCGGAGCGCTGGCGCCGCACCTGGCGGCAGCCGAGGGCGATCTGGCTTTGCTGGAATTCCTCGTGATCGCCGAGTGGCTGCCCTTGGCGCTGGCCGATGCCGGCTGGCAGCGAGAATGGGTGGCAGGTTGGCAGACATTGACCAGTCGCGGCTACGCGCAGGCTGATATCTTCCGCCTGTTCTTCACCGTGGTGGCGCAGTGCGAAAACGAACTATTGGGTGACAGCGGCAGTGTCAGCCGCGTCATCATCAATCTGTTTACCTGTCTGCGCCGGGCTGTTCTGGCGGCGATCATCAGTGTCATCGATCTGAGCAGCATGGCGCGCGGCGAGAGCGAGGACGCATTACCCGGCGAGCTGATTGCCCTGCGCAATGTACGCGAACGTCTGCTCGCCGGCGAACTGTTCGGCCTGCTGTCGATCAGCGCCAGCAATCGCGAAGCGTTTACCAGCCTGCCCGCTGCCGATCTGCAGCAGATTCCCTACCTGCTGGCCGAGCACATTGCGGCTTGTCTGCGTCCGGAAGACCAGATTTTCAGCGGCCGCGACAATGAGTGGCTGGTGTTGCTGAATGGGCTGCAGACGCCGGCGCAGGTGATGCTTGCCGCGACCCAAATCAGCCGCAGTTTCGAGCCCCCCCTGCTGCTGCTCAGTGGCCGGCGGGTGCCCATGCATACGGCGATCGGCTGTGTGGCCCTGCCGGAACATGCAGAGGATGCGGAAAATGCGCTCAAGGCTGCCCGCCTGGCACGCTGGCAGGCGCGCCGGGAAAGGCAGGCCTGCGCCTGGTACGAGCCGCATCTGGGCGAACGCTGGCAGCAGCGCGAACAATTGCTCGTGCCGCTGCAGGAAGCGCTGACTCAGGACAGGCTGACGCTGTATCTGCAACCGCAGGTCGATCTGACCGACGGCCGTTGCATCGACGCCGAACTGCTCCTGCGCTGGCAGCACGACGGCCAGTTCGTGCCGCCCGCGAAAAGCATCGAATTGATCGAGAGCAATGGCTGGCGCACGCAATACACCGACTGGCTGGTACGTACTGCCCTGCGGACCTTGAGTGAACTGGATGCTGCCGGCATTGGTATCGGCCTGTCATTCAATCTGACCGCTGCCGACATGCTCGATGCCGATCTGCCCGAGCTGCTGGCGCAGTGTCTCACCACCTGGCGCCTGCCGGGCAGCCGTCTGACTCTGGAACTGACGGAATCGGCCCTGCTGCATAACCGCACGCTTGCGCTGGCCAACATGGAACGTTTGCGCGCCTTGGGTTGCCGGCTGGCACTTGATGATTTCGGTACCGGCTATTCCTCGCTCAGTTACCTGGTCACCTTGCCGGTGCAGGAAATCAAGATTGACCGCTCTTTCGTCATCGCCATGGAACAAAGCGCCGATGCGCGCCGGGTGGTGCGCACCATCGTCGATCTGGCCAGCGACCTGGGGATGCTGCCGATTGCCGAAGGCGTCGAGAACGATGCTGCCCACGCTGCCGTCAGCGCACTCGGCTGCCAGGTCGGCCAGGGCTACCTGTATGGCAAGCCGATGCCGCTGGCACAGTTCATCGCCTGGTACCGGGAGCGCTACGGCAACGGCTGAGCGGCATCCTGCATCAGTTGATGGCCAGGCACAGGTACTTCACTTCCAGATATTCCTCGATGCCGTATTTCGCACCTTCCCGGCCCAGGCCGGATTGCTTGACGCCGCCAAACGGTGCCACTTCGTTGGAAATCAGCCCGGTATTGACACCGACCATGCCGTATTCCAGTGCCTCACCCATCCGCCAGGCGCGGCCGAGATCGCGTGTGTATACGTAGGCGGCCAGTCCGAATTCGGTTGCGTTGGCGAGCGCGATAGCCTCTGCTTCGCCGGAAAAGCGGAACAAGGGCGCCAGCGGGCCGAAGCTTTCCTCGCGGGCGACGCGCATGGCAGGTGTGACCTCGGTCAGGACGGTAGGCTGATAGAAATTGCCGCCGCGCGCATGGCGTGCACCGCCACAGCGTACCTGCGCCCCCTGTGCCAGGGCGTCCGCCACATGCGCTTCGACCTTGGCCAGCCCCGACGCATTGATCAGCGGCCCCTGCTGCACGCCGGCCTCATCGCCTGCGCCCACCTGCAGGTCCTGGACGCGGGCGGCGAGTTTTTCGGCAAACGTCTCGTAGATACTGTCCTCCACCAGAAAGCGGTTGGCGCAGACGCAGGTTTGCCCGGTGTTGCGGTATTTCGCCGCCAAAGCGCCTTCCACCGCAGCGTCGACATCGGCATCGGCGAAAACGATGAAGGGCGCGTTGCCGCCCAACTCCAGTGACAGCTTCTTGATGCTCGGTGCGCATTGCGCCATCAACTGTCGGCCGACGGCGGTCGAACCGGTAAACGACAGCTTGCGTACGGTGGGATTGGCGCAGAGTTCGCCGCCAATGGCCTGCGGGTCGCCGCTCACGACATTGAATACGCCTGCCGGCAAGCCCGCGGCCTCAGCCAGCGCGGCTAGGGCCAGCGCCGTCAGCGGCGTCGCTTCGGCGGGTTTTACCACCACCGTACAGCCAGCGGCCAGCGCCGGCGCTACCTTGCGGGTAATCATGGCCAGCGGGAAATTCCACGGTGTGATGGCGGCACAGACGCCGACTGCCTGCTTGATCGTCAGCAGCCGCGTGTGCGCTTGCGGGCTGGGAATGGTCTCACCGTAGGTGCGCTTGCCTTCTTCGGCAAACCATTCGACGAAAGAGGCGCCGTAGGCCACCTCTCCCCGCGCCTCGGCCAACGGCTTGCCACATTCGGCAGTGATCAGGCGGGCGAGATCTTCGGCGTTGTCGTTGATGGCGCGGAACCAGGCGTGCAAGACCTGTGCCCGGGTCTTGGCCGGGCGTGCCCGCCATTCGGCCAGCGCTGTTTCGGCGGCGGCAATGGCACGGCGGGTTTCCGCTGCCCCACAGCGCGGCACCTCGGCCAGCAGGGCGCCGTTGGCCGGGTTGTGCACGGCCAGTAGGGCGCCGTTGTCTGCGGCAATCCACTGGCCGTCCACATAGTTGAAGGTACGCAGTAAAGCCGGGTTTTGCAAGTTAACCATTTTGAAAAATCCTGAAAAAACGTTACGTTATGCGGATTTCAAGAAACCGGATTGCCTATGCGCTGCCGCTTGTCCCTGTCTTCCCTCTTGTCCGCCCTGGGTGTCGCGTTCGTGCTTGCTGCCTGCGGCAGCCCGGCACCGCGTCCGCCCGGAGAGGGGGAAACTATAGCGCAGAGCCGCCGTCCCGCCAGCCCGGCCGGGGCCGATGTCGCGCTTTATGCTTTGACGTTGATCGATACCGGTTATCGCTTTGGCGGCAAAAATCCGCAAGCGGGTCTCGATTGCAGCGGCATGGTCAGCTACGTTTTCGGCCAGGCCGCCGGCCTGAAAGTCAGCGGCAGTGCCGCCGACATCGCCCGCCAGGGCCGTCCGGTCGGCCGCCACGAGTTGCGTGCCGGTGATCTGGTGTTCTTCAATACCCTGAACCGCCCTTTCTCGCACGTGGGGATCTACATCGGTGACAACCGCTTCATCCACGCGCCGTCGAGCAATGGTGCCGTGCGTGTCGAACAGATGAGCAACCGCTATTTTGCCCAGCGCTACGAGGCGGCACGCAGCTTGCTTGATTGAATCAATGCACGGGCTCTTTACTACAAACTCCTTTGCATCGTTGGTAAAACTACCGAATGGTTTGGTATCTCATTGATATCTGATGGTCGCCATGCGATTTCGTGATGGCGATGCTCAAGCCTGTTACTAACCGTCTCTAGGTGGCTTGCTGGCCTTGCCCGAAAAATGCTTTCATGTGCTCGCATGCAAAGTGTCTTCGTTATAAACCTACAGAGGTAGAGCGCACTATGTCCCACCTTGAATCACTCATCGTTGAATACCTCGACTGGCAGGGCTATTTGGTGCGTCGAAATACCAAGGTTGGTCGGCTAAAACATGGTGGCTGGGAGATGGAGCTTGATGTCATCGGCTACAACCCGCACACCAGTGATCTTGTCCATTACGAGCCGTCGGTTGATGCTCATACATGGGATACGCGCGAGACCAGATATGCCAAAAAATTCGAGGCGGCACGCAAACTCATTTTTGCTGAGGTTTTTTCATGGCTGCCGCCAGAAACTCAGCTGCGTCAAATCGCGGTATTTCCCTCGCACCCCAAAGGCCGGGACACCATTGCTGGCGGTCAAATCATGTCTATCGATGAGTTTGTCGCCGAGGTGCGTTCAAAAATCGTCGAGTGCGGTATTGCGTGCCGCAGTGCTATATCCGAAAACTATCCGCTTTTACGCGTATTGCAGCTGTCCCACTGTGGGTATAACCGTGTTCTCTAACAGGTGTTGCCTCATAGGGAGCGCCCTCTTGATGTGGCGCATTGCCATGCCGGCCTGCGCTCCCTCATAATCCGGCGCTTATTTGAGCTGGGGCGCTGCATGTTTGCTGATGGCCGTTCTTCAATCTTTTCCTGTCTTGCCGGCGCTCTGCTTGCGCTCTTGCTGACGGCCTGCCAGCCGGCGCCGGAGACGATGAGTGCTCCACGCAGCGTGCTGGTACAGGCTGCCGTGCTGGCACCCGTGGGAGGGGGTGTGCTGACGGGTGAAGTTCGGGCCCGGCATGAAGTTGATCTGGCCTTCCGGGTGGGGGGGAAGATCCTGCTGCGGCAGGTGGATAGCGGCCAGGAAATCCGCCCCGGTCAGTTATTGGCTGAACTCGACCCGGCCGATCTGCGTCTGGCCGCCAGTGCCGCAGCGGCACAGCTGGCGGCGGCGGAAAGCGATCTGGCGACAGCCAGTGCGGAGCGCCAGCGTTACGCCGAGTTGCTGGCGAAGAAGTTTGTCAGCCAGGCCGCCTTCGACAGCCGCGACAATGCCTTCAACGCGGCCCGTGCGCGTCTGGAACAGGCACGTTCACAAAGCCAGCTGAGTGCCAATCAGGCGGCCTATGGCGCTTTGGTGAGCAGTTTCCCCGCCGTGGTCAGCGCTGTGCTGGCCGATGCCGGCCAGGTGGTGGCGGCGGGGCAGCCGGTGTTGCGGGTGGCACGTCCGGAAGAGAAGGAAGTACTGGTGGCGGTGCCGGAGAGCCGGCTGGCCGAGGTGCGCGCCGCGCCCTACTTCAATGTGCAGCTCTGGGTGGCACCGCAGGAGCAGATGCGCGGCGAGTTGCGCGAACTAGCGAGTGTCGCCGATCCGCAGACCCGTACCTACGCGGCCCGCATCCGCTTGCTGGCGCCGCCGCCGAGCGTCAGCCTGGGCATGACGGCGCGTGTCACGCCAGCGAATGAGGCTAGTGCCGGCGTGCTGGTGCCGCTGGCGGCAGTGGGGGACCGTGGTGAAGGTAGTTTTGTCTGGGTGGAGAAAGACGGCAAGTTGAGCGCCCGGCCGGTGAAGGTGACGGCCTTCCGCGCCGATGGCGCCCTGCTCGGTGCGGGCCTGGCGGCAGGAGAAAATGTGGTGATTGCCGGCATCAATCTGCTCAGCGAGGGGTTGGCGGTGAGCGCGCGTCCGGCCCCGCCGCCGGCAGCGCAACGCTGAGCCGGTATCCCGTGAATACGCGTTTCAACCTGTCCGACTGGACCCTGCATCACCGTACCCTGGTCGGGTATTTCATGTTTGCCCTGGCGCTCATGGGGGCGTTTGCCTATGGCCAGCTGGGGCAGGCCGAAGATCCGCAATTCACCTTCAAGGTGATGGTGATCCGCACCCTGTGGCCCGGGGCAACGGCGACGCAGGTGACGCAACAGGTTACCGAGCGGATCGAGAAAAAGCTGCAGGACATGGCCGAACTGGACAAGCTGCAGAGTTACTCGCGGGCCGGCGAATCGACGGTGATCTTCTACGCCCGGGAAAGCCTGCCGGCGAAGGCGATGCCGGAAACCCTCTACCAGGTGCGCAAGCGCATCGGCGATCTGCGCGTCAGCTTGCCGCCGGACATCGCCGGTCCCTTCTTCAATGATGAGTTCGGTGATGTGTTCGGTAATATTTTCGCGCTCACCGGCGATGGCCTCAGCCAGCCTCTGCTGAAAGATCAGGCCGAGCGGATTCGCGATGAGCTGCGCCAGGTGCCCAGTGTCAGCAAGGTGGAAATTTTTGGTGTGCAGGACGAAAAAATCTACGTTGATCTGGCCAATGCCAAGCTCGCCACCCTGGGCATCACACCGGCCGCGATCATGCAGGCGCTGGCGCAGCAGAATGCCCTGAGCGGCGCCGGTTTCTTCGAGATGCACGACGAACGCATCACCCTGCGTCCGGATGGCGCGCTCGATGGCGTCGATGCTGTTGCGGCCACCCTGATCCGTGCCAATGGCCGCGCCTTCCGGCTGGGCGATGTGGCCCATGTGCATCGCGGTCTGAGCGATCCGCCCGCAGCCTTCGTGCGCTATAACGGTCGCCAGGCGCTGGCGATCGGTGTCGTCATGGCACCGGGAGGCGACATCATCGCCTTGGGCAAGGCGCTGACGCAGCGCGTGCAGGCACTGCGCCAGACCCTGCCACTCGGCGTCGAGATCGAAGAAGCCATCAGCCAGCCGGTTGCCGTCAGCCGCTCCGTCGATGCCTTCATCAAGGCGCTGGCGGAGGCGGTGATCGTCGTGATGGCGGTGACCTTCCTCAGTCTCGGGATGCGCACCGGTATGGTGGTGGCGATTTCCATTCCGCTGGTGCTGGCCGCTTCCTTCCTCTGCATGCATCTGCTTGGCGTCGGTCTGCACAAAGTCTCGCTGGGCGCGCTGGTGCTGGCCCTGGGGTTGCTGGTGGACGATGCCATCATCGCGGTCGAGATGATGTGGGTGAAAATGGAGCAAGGCTGGGAACGGACCCGCGCCGCCTCGTTCGCTTTCGTCAGTACGGCGGGCCCGATGCTGTCGGGCACGCTGGTCACGGTGGCTGGTTTCATCCCGATCGCGATTGCCCGATCGGCGACGGGCGAATATGCCTTTTCCTTCTTCCAGGTTAACGCCATCGCCTTGCTCATTTCCTGGCTGGCTGCCGTGGTGGCGATTCCCTGGCTGGGCTACAAACTGCTGCCCGATCCGCGGGCGCCACGCCCGCCCAGCCGTTTTCCCCGTGTGGCGCGGCTGGCGCAGCGGCTCGGACTCGGCGCACCGGTGCATGGTGACGATCATGATGTGTACGGGACGCCGTTTTATCAGCGTTTCCGCCGCCTGGTCGCCTGGTGCGTCGCGCACCGCTGGCGGGTGGTGGTGGCTACGGCGCTGGCATTCGTGTTCGCTATTTATGGCATGCAGCATGTGCAGAAGCAGTTTTTCCCCAATTCCACGCGCCTGGAACTCAACGTCGAACTGCGCTTGCAGGAGGGGGCTTCATTGCTGGCGACCGAGCGGGCAGTGGCGGAGCTGGAAGACTGGCTGGCCGCTGATCGCGCTGAGCATGGGCAACTCAGTCACTACATTACCTGGGTGGGGAGTGGCGTGCCGCGCTACTACCTGGCGCTCGACCAGCAGTTGCCGGCCGCCAATCTTGCCCAGTTCATCATCGTCACGCCGGGCATCGCGGAACGGGAGGCCTTGCGTCAGCGCCTGATCGATTTTTATGCCGCGCATCCGGCCGGAGTGAGGGCCAATATCGGGCGGATCGAAAATGGTCCGCCGGTCGGCTATCCGGTGCAGTACCGCGTGTCCGGCGAGGATATCGAGGTGCTGCGCGCGCTTGCCGAGCGCGTCGCGGCGCGGATGCGCGATGACGCACGCCTGTCCAACATCAATTTCGACTGGTACGAACAGAGCAAGGCGGTGCGCATCGAAATCGATCAGGACAAGGCGCGCCTGCTCGGTATCTCCAGTCAGGATATTGCCCAGTTGCTGGCCTTGTCGCTGCAGGGACAGCCGGCAACCACGCTGCGCGAAGGCGACAAGCGGGTGGATGTGGTGCTGCGTGCGGCAGGCGATACCCGTCTGCACCCCGAACAACTGGCCAGCCTGATGCTGCCGACGGCCAGCGGCAAGAGTGTGCCGCTGGCCCAGATCGCGCATCTGACGCCGGTGTTCGAGCCGGGGCTGATCTGGCGGCGTGACCGGGTGCCGACCATCACCGTGCGCGCCAATCTGTATGGAGATACGCAGCCGGCAACCGTGGTTGATGCCCTGCGACCGGGGATCGATGCCATCCGTGCCGAGTTGCCGTCGGGTTACCAGATTGCAACCGGCGGTTCGGTCGAAGAATCGGCCAAGGGGGGGGATTCGGTGGCAGCGGGGCTGCCGGTGTTCATCTTGGCGGTCATCACCATCCTGATGATTCAGTTGCAGAACGTGTCGCGCGTCATCATGGTGCTCCTGACGGCGCCGCTGGGCATCATCGGTGTGGTGCTGTTCCTGTGGGTCAGTGGCAAACCCTTCGGTTTCATGGCCCTGCTCGGCACCATTGCCCTGTTTGGCATGGTGATGCGCAATTCGGTGATCCTGGTCGATCAGATCGAACAGGATCTGGCGGCCGGCAAGGCGCGCACCGAAGCGATCGTCGAATCCACCGTACGCCGGTTGCGTCCGATTGCCCTGACGGCAGCGGCGGCGGTGCTGGCCATGGTGCCGCTGTCGCGTAACGATTTCTTTGGTCCGATGGCGATTGCCATCATGGGCGGCTTGATCGTCGCCACCGCCCTGACCCTGTTTTTCCTGCCGGCTTTGTATGCCGCCTGGTACAAGGTGGGGCGAGGGTGAAGCTGCGCTGAAGGAGTGGTACGCTGCAGCGCCGAGTCTGGCTGCTGCAGGCCGGCCGCAGGTGCGGCCTGGACAAGGGTTCAGCTCGGTTCAGCGCAAGTTGCCGAGCTCTTTCTGAATCGCCTGCAGATTACGTTCGTGCTGGGCGATACGGTCACGGTAGGGGCCCAGTTGCTCCGGTGTGGCGCGGCGTGCTTCCTGGTCGGCGAGATCCTTTTTCGCCTGGTCCAGCCGCTTCTGCTCGCCACTCAGCTCCTGTTCCAGGATGTGGCGGCGATCATTGTCGCGGGCTTTTTGCGTGTCGTCCTGGACGCGCGGAAAGCTTGCCGGTGTGGGGGTGCTGCTGGCGCGCGCCTTTGGGGCCGGCAGGGTGTTGTGTGGGTCCACCGCGATGGCCTGGCAATTCTTGTCCACCCGGCTGCTGGAAATCAGCACGCCGCCGTTGGCGTCGGTGCAGCGGTAGATGGTCTGAGCGCTGACTGCCATTGGCAGCAGGGCGCAAAGGAAGGGAATGAGCTTGTGGGTCATGGCGTTTGTGTCACTGTCATGGTCCGGGGTGGGCGGCCAGTGTACCGGAGTCTGTCGGTTGTGGACGAAAAAAGGGTGGCAGGCCACCCTTTTTTACAATCCATTACTGCTGCTTGGCAGATCAGCAGCTGTAATACATTTCGTACTCAATTGGATGGGTGGTCATGTTCAGCCGTGTGACTTCACCCCGCTTGAGTGCAATGTAGGCATCGATCCAGTCGTTGGAGAAGACGCCGCCGCGGGTCAGGAAATCGCGGTCCTGGTGCAGCGCGGTCAGCGCTTCGTCGAGGGAGGCGCAGACGGTCGGGGTCTTGGCGTCTTCTTCCGGCGGCAGGTCATAGAGATTCTTGTCGGCCGGGTCGCCGGGGTGAATCTTGTTCTGCACACCATCCAGGCCCGCCATCAGCAACGCGGCAAAGCACAGGTAGGGATTGGCCGCCGGGTCGGGGAAACGGGTTTCGACGCGGCGGGCCTTGGTCGAAGCGACAAAAGGAATGCGAATCGAGGCGGAGCGGTTTTTTGCCGAGTAGGCCAGCTTGACCGGCGCTTCGAAGTGCGGCACCAGGCGCTTGTAGCTGTTGGTGGCCGGGTTGGTGATGGCATTCAGCGCCTTGGCGTGCTTGATGATGCCACCAATGTAGAACAGCGCGAATTCACTCAGGCCGGCGTAGCCGTCTCCGGCAAAGAGGTTCTTGCCGTCTTTCCAGATCGATTGATGCACGTGCATGCCGGAACCGCTGTCGCCGACGATGGGTTTGGGCATGAAGGTCGCCGTTTTGCCGTACTGGTGAGCGACGTTGTGCACGACGTATTTGAGGATCTGGGTCCAGTCGGCCCGCTGAACCAGGGTGGAGAATTTGGTGCCGATCTCGCACTGGCCGGCGCTGGCGGTTTCGTGGTGATGTACTTCCACCGGTACGCCCAGCGCTTCCAGGGTCAGCACCATGGCCGAGCGGATGTCATGCAGGCTGTCGACCGGTGGGACCGGGAAATAGCCGCCCTTGACGGTTGGCCGGTGGCCGCTGGCGCCCATGCCGTTGTTTTTCTCACCGGAGCCCCAGGCGGCTTCGTGCGAGTGGATCTTCAGATTGCAGCCGGACATGTCGACGGCCCATTCGACGCCATCGAAAATGAAAAATTCGGGTTCCGGGCCAAAAAAGGCGGTATCGCCCAGGCCGGAGGACTTCAGGTAGGCTTCGGCGCGTTTGGCGATGGAGCGCGGGTCGCGGTCGTAGCCGCGGCCATCGGCGGGATCGACTACGTCACAGGTCAGGACCAGCGTGGTTTCGTCGTAGAAGGGGTCGATGTAGGCTGTGTTGGCATCCGGCATCATGACCATGTCGGAGGCCTGCACACCCTTCCAGCCGGCAATCGATGAACCGTCGAAGGGGTGCCCGTTTTCGAAGAATTCCTCATCGAAGGCCGAGGCCGGCACGGTCACGTGTTGTTCCTTGCCGCGGGTGTCGGTAAAGCGGAAATCGACAAATTTGACGTCGTTTTCCTCGATCATCTTCATTACATCGTGCGGGCTGCCCATCGTGCTACGCTCTCCAGAGAAAACCGCAGGCCAGGGTTGGCCAGCAGAATGTGCGGGTGCAGTATTTTGCCACAGGGCCGGCCGGGTGCAGCGCAGTTCACGCGCGTGTTCAACGATTTCCCGGGGTAAAGTAACGCCCGTTTCCTGTGTTTGTCATTGCCGTGTCATTTCATCCCCTCTTTTGCCATCCCGGTTGCCAGGCGCCCCCCGGTCTGGCGGTCAGCGTGCGTGCCGACACTACGTCGGCCGGCGACCTGCGTCTTGCCTATCATCTGCAAGGGGGCGCGCAGCTGCGCCTGCCTCCTCCCGTGTTGCCCGGCCCTGCCGACGATCTGTGGCAGCACACCTGCTGTGAAGCGTTTGTGGCGGGGGGAGCGGGCACTGGGTATCGGGAGTTCAATTTTTCTCCTTCGGGGGCCTGGGCGGTGTATGCCTTCCGGGCTTACCGGGAGCGTCAGCCGGATTGGCGGGCCGAGGTGGCGCCACAGATTCGTTGCGAGCTGGCGGCGAACGATGTCCTGCTCGAAGCGGTCATCCCCCGTCTTCTCCTGCCCGCTGCGCCCGCCCGCCTTGGTCTGAGTGTCGTGCTCGAAACGGTGCGCGGCGAAAAAACATATTGGGCGTTGGCGCATGTCGCCGCCCAGCCTGATTTCCATCTTGCTGCCAGCTTCACGCTGCCTTTGCCATGACTGCTACGACCCTTTTCGGTATTGACCGCCTCATCGCCGATCCTGCCCTGCGCCAGCCGTTGCGGGGCAAGCGGCTTGCTTTACTGGCCCACCCGGCTTCCGTGACGGCCGATCTAACCCATAGCCTGGATGCCTTGGCCGCCCTGCCCGATCTCAAGTTCACCGCCGCCTTCGGCCCACAGCATGGCTTGAAGGGCGACAAGCAGGACAACATGGTGGAATCGGGCGATTTCCTCGATCCACTGCACGGTATTCCGGTGTTCAGCCTGTACGGCGAAGTTCGTCGGCCGACCGCGGCGATGATGGACAGCTTTGATGTGCTGCTGGTTGATCTGCAGGATCTTGGCTGCCGCATCTACACCTTCATCACCACGCTGCGCTATGTGCTGGAAGCGGCTGCGGCGCATGGCAAGAGTGTCTGGGTGCTGGACCGGCCGAATCCGGCCGGGCGGCCGGTCGAGGGGTTTACCCTGCGCGCGGGCTGGGAAAGTTTTGTCGGTGCCGGCCCGTTACCGATGCGCCATGGTCTGACGCTGGGCGAACTCGGCCACTGGTTCATCCACCACCTGCAACTCAACGTCGATTACACCGTGATCGAAATGCAGAGCTGGCAGCCGGACGCCGCGCCCGGTTACGGCTGGCCGCTGGGCGAACGTTCCTGGATCAACCCCAGCCCGAATGCCCCCAATTTGTGGATGGCCCGCGCCTATGCTGGCACGGTGATGCTCGAAGGCACGACGCTGTCAGAGGGGCGCGGTACGACCCGGCCACTGGAATTCCTGTTCGGCGCCCCCGATCTTGATGCCCGCGCCGTCCTGCGGGAAATGCGGGCTTTCGCGCCGGCCTGGCTGGCGGGTTGCGCCCTGCGTGAATGCTGGTTTGAGCCGACCTTCCACAAATTTCAGGGGCAGCTCTGCCACGCGGTGCAGATTCACACGGAAGGGCCAGCTTACGATCATGCCGCATTCCGTCCATGGCGGCTGCAAGCCCTCGCCTTCAAGGCAATTCGTCGACTTTATCCGGATTACCCGTTGTGGCGGGATTTCGGCTACGAATACGAATTCGATCGTCTGGCCATTGATCTCATCAATGGCTCGCCGCTGCTGCGTGAGTGGGTGGATGACCCGGACAGCACGGCGGCCGGACTCGAACAGGCAGTGGCTGCCGATGAAGCAGCGTGGCTGGCACAGCGGGCCCCGTTCCTTATTTATTGACTGACGCCGCGTGCAGCGCCAGGGCATGCTCGCAACCGGGCTCAGTCGAAATTGCGCAGCGACAGACTGACTGAAAGCTGTGCGCCGATCCAGCCGAGGAAGGCGCCGAGGCCCGTCAGGATGGCAACCTCGATACCGGTGGGGGCGCGCAGGCGGTAATCGCCACCGTAGAGGGCCGCCAGTTCGCTGACCGGCGCGGCGAGCTGGGCCAGGGCGGCGAATACCAGGGCGGCGGCAATCAGGCCGCCCAGCGCACCTTGCAGGGCGCCGAAGTAGTAGAACGGGCGGCGGATGAAGGCATCGGTGGCGCCGATCATGCGTGCCACCTCGATTTCGGCGGCTTTGGCCATGACCTGCAGGCGGATCGTATTGAAGGTGACGGCAATGAGGCCGATGGCAAACAGTGCCGCCAGCAGCGTCAGGGCCAGTTTGCCCAGGCGCAGGAAAGCATCGAAGCGTTTGACCCAGGCCGTGTCGAGCTGGACGTGGGCCACTTTGGGCCAATCGGCAATTTCGTTGCGCAAGGTGTCGAGCGCTGCCGGCGAGATGTCCGTGGGCTCGACGATGAAGGCGTCCGGCAGCGGGTTGCGCGGCAGGCTGGCGACAATGTCGGCCAGATCCTGTTTTGCCTGCAGGCGCTCCAGTGCTTCGGCGCGCGGGACGAAGCGGGTGTTGACGCCGGGCAGTTGCTGCAGGCGTTGGCGGATTTCATCGACTTGCGCCGTGCTGGCATCCTGCGCCATGAACACGCTGATCTGCTGTCCGCCGGAGGCGCTGTGGCCCAGGCTGCGCAGATTGTCGAGGACGATGTAGCCGAACGCCGGCAAGGTCATGGCGATGCCGATGGCAAACAGCGACAGCAGGGTATTGAAGGGGTTGCCGGCGAGGCGGCGCACGGCCTGCACGAAAGCAGCGCGATGCTGGGTCAGCCAGGCGTTCATACCACTCTCCCGTGGCCCAGGCGCAGGGCGTTGCCGTGACAGGTTTCGATCCAGTTCTGGTCGTGCGTGGCCACGACCACGGTGACGCCGACGCGATGGAAATCACTGAACAGGTAGCGGATGTCGGCGGCGGAATCCTTGTCCAGATTGGCGGTAGGTTCATCCGCCAGGAGCACGGTGGGGCGGTTGACGATGGCGCGGGCAATGGCCAGGCGCTGTTGTTCGCCACCGGAGAGAGCAATCGGCATGGCTTTTTCGCGTGCCAGCAGGCCCACTTTGTCGAGTGCCGCCTGCGCCCGACGCACCGCGTCGCGCTGGGAAAAACCGGCAATCTGCAGCGGCAGCATCACGTTGTCCAGCGCGTTACGGTCGAACAACAGTTTCTGGTCCTGGAAGATCAGGCCGAAATGCCGCCGGACGTAGGGGATGGCGCCTCGGCGCAGGGCTGAAAGATTTTGCCCGTTGACCACCAGGCTGCCGGACGTGGGGCGTTCGATTGAAGCGATCAGCTTGACCAGCGTGGTTTTGCCGGCACCGGAATGGCCGGTGATCAGCACCATTTCGCCGGCGGCAATGCGGAAACTGACGTCCCGCAGGGCTTCGAAGCCGCCGGGGTAGCGTTTGGTCAGGTTGCTGGCGACGATCATTGGGCGAACAGGGCATCCACAAAATCACGGGCGACGAAGGGGCGCAGGTCGTCGATCTGTTCGCCAACGCCAATGAAGCGGATCGGTTTCGGGCACTGGCGGGCAATCGCCGCAACGACGCCGCCCTTGGCGGTGCCGTCGAGCTTGGTCAGGACCAGGCCGGTGACGTTGATCGCCTTGTCGAAGGCCCGGACCTGGGCCAGGGCGTTCTGGCCGATGTTGGCGTCGAGCACCAGCAGGGTTTCGTGCGGGCCTTCCGGTTCGACCTTCTGGATGACGCGGCGGACTTTCGCAATTTCGTCCATCAGGTGCAGTTGTGTCGGCAGGCGGCCGGCGGTGTCGGCCAGCACGACATCGATGCCGCGTGCCTTGGCGGCAGAAATGGCATCGAAGATGACGGCGGCCGGATCGCCCGATTCCTGAGCGATGACGGTGACGTTGTTGCGTTCGCCCCAGGTCTGCAACTGCTCGCGGGCGGCGGCGCGGAAGGTGTCGCCGGCAGCCAGCAGCACGCTCTTGCCCTGGCTCTGGAAATACTTGGCCAGCTTGCCGATGGAGGTGGTCTTGCCGGCCCCGTTTACCCCGGCAATCATGATCACGTAAGGCGAGTGGGTGCTCACGTCGAGCGGCTGTTCCAGCGGCAGGAGCACGCGGTGCAAGGCGTCGGCGAGTGCTGCCTGGATGCTTTCCGGAGTGTCCAGCTTGTCGCGTTTGGCGGCTTTTTTCAGTTCATCGAGCAGATGGGTGGTGGCTTCGATACCGACGTCGGAGGTCAGCAGCAGGGTTTCCAGTTCTTCGAGCAGCTCATCGTCGACCTTGCCGCGGGCAAACACGGATTTGAGCTTGCCGCCCCACTGGGCGCGGGTGCGGGCCAGACCCTGGAACAGACGCTCGCGCCAGGAAGGCGCTGCGGTCGGTTTGGCGTCCGGTTGCGGGGGCGCGGCAGCGGGCGCCACGGCGGGGACGTCTGCCGGGGCGGGCGGCGGGGTTTTTTTGAGGAAACTGAACATGGGTGTTAAGGTCCGATCTAAGCTTCGGTTCCTGGCTGACAGGCGGGCGCGCTGCCGTTAAGATACCGCCCCAAGCATGCCACCCGGATGAATGCAGAAATAACGCCCGATTCTAGCAGAAAGCCCCCTTGCCCCATGCGTACCGCTTCCCGTCTCCGTCTTTTAATTACCCCCTGGCTGGCCGCCGCCGTGTGCGCCGCGCCGGCCCTGGCTAATCCGTATGAAACCCGGCTCGACAACGGCCTGCGTGTGATCGTGAAGGAAGACCGGCGGGCGCCGACGGCCGTGCATATGGTGTGGTACCGCATCGGCAGCATGGATGAGGTGGATGGCACGTCGGGCGTGGCGCATGTGCTCGAACACATGATGTTCAAGGGGACGCCGACGGTGGGTCCCGGTGAATTCAACAAGCGTGTGGCGGCAGCCGGCGGGCGTGACAATGCCTTCACCAGCCGTGATTACACCGCCTATTTCCAGCAGATTCCGCGGGAGAAGCTGGGCGAGATGATGGCCCTGGAGGCCGACCGGATGCGCCACCTGAACGTCGATGCCAGCGAATTCGCGCAGGAGATCAAGGTGGTCATGGAAGAGCGTCGGATGCGCACCGATGATGATCCGCAGGCCAAGCTGTTCGAGCAGATGAATGCAGTTGCATTCCAGGCGCATCCCTATCGTCGTCCCATCATCGGCTGGATGAGCGATCTGGAGAACATGAGCGCGGCCGATGCCAAAGCCTGGTACGACAACTGGTATGTCCCCAACAACGCCTACGTGGTGGTGACCGGTGATGTCGATCACAAAGCTGTGTTTGCGCTGGCGCAGCAGCACTACGGCGCCTTGCCGGCGCGTGCTTTGCCCCTGCGCAAGGAGCAGGTCGAACCGCGTCAGGAAGGTCCGCGGCGGGTGACGGTCAAGGCGCCAGCGGAATTGCCGGTGCTGATCATGGGCTACAAGATGCCGATCCTGCGCGATGCCCGGCAGGACCGTGAGCCTTATGCGCTGGAAATCCTCGCCAGCATTCTCGACGGCCACGATGCCGCCCGTTTCAACCGCAAGCTGGTGCGCGAAGACAAGGTGGCGCTGTCCGCAGGCGTCAGCTACGACAGTACCGCGCGTGGTCCCGGCATGCTCTATCTCTACGGCAGCCCTGCCGAGGGGCGGAGCGTGGCCGAACTGGAAAGCGCGCTGCGCGAAGAAATCAAGCGTATCCAGGAACAAGGGGTGAGTGCGGCTGAGCTACGGCGGAGCAAGGCGCAGTTGATTGCCGGTCAGGTGTACAAACTGGATTCAATGTTTGGCCAGGCGATGGAAATTGGTCAGATGGAAGCTGTCGGCCTGCCCTGGCAGGATGTGGAGGTGATGCGGGAGCGTCTGCAGAACGTCAGCGCGGCTGAAGTGCAGGCGGTAGCGAAAAAGTATTTCAACGATGATGCGTTGACCGTAGGCATCCTCGACCCTCAGCCTCTGGATGGCAAACCCCGTCGTCCGGCCGTTGCCGTACGCCATTGAGCCTGATCCGGAAGAAACCGAGTGACGTCATGAAAAAAATATTTTCCGGCTTTTGCCTGCTGATTCTTTGCCACTTCGCCGCTCCGCTTGCTGTCGCCGGCGTGCAGATCGAACACTGGACGACCGCGCAGGGCAGTCGTGTCTATTTCGTTGCGGCGCCGGCGCTGCCCATCGTTGATGTGCAGGTCGATTTTGCTGCGGGCTCGATGTTCGATCCGCCCGGCCAGGCGGGACTCGCCGCGTTGACCCGGGCGACGCTCGATCTGGGCGCTGGCAAGCGCGATGAAAGCGAAATTGCCGAACAGCTTGCCGATCTCGGGGCGGTCATGGGGGGCGGTGTTGATACCGACCGCGCCAGCCTGAGCCTGCGTACCCTTGCTGAGCGCAGCAAGCGTGATGTGGCGCTGGCCGTGTTGCGCGAGGTGCTGGCCCAGCCTCATTTTTCAGCGGCCATCGTCGAACGGGAAAAAGCGCGCACCATTGCCAGCCTGAAGGACGCACAAACCCGTCCCGACAGCATTGCCGGTCGGGCGTTCTGGGAAGCGCTGTATCCGCAGCATCCGTATGGCCAGCAGGCCAGTCCCGACAGCGTCGCCAGTTTGAACCGAGATGCCTTGGCCGCATTTCATGCTCGTCTGTATACCGCCGCGAATGCCAGCATTGTTATGGTCGGGCAGTTACGTCGCGCGGAAGCCGAAAAGATCGCCGGCGAAATTAGCGCGGCCCTACCTGCCGGCGCCCCGCCCAGCTTGCCGGCTGCACCAGTGGCAACACCGGCGCAGCAGAAGAACATTGCCCATCCGGCCAGCCAGGCACACATCTACCTTGGCTTGCCGGCGATCGAGCGCGGCCATCCGGATTTTTTTGCCCTGCAGGTGGGTAACTACACCCTGGGTGGCGGTGGTTTCGTGTCACGCCTGGTGCAGGAGGTGCGCGACAAACGCGGTTTTGCCTACAGTGTGTACAGCTACTTTGCGCCGCTGCGTCAGGCTGGGCCGTTCCAGATCGGGCTGCAGACGCAGCGCAAGCAGGCGGCTGAAGCCATCCGCGTTGTGCGCAAGGTGCTGGATGATTTTCTCCGCGACGGCCCCAGCGAGGAAGAGCTGGCCGCGGCCAAGGCCAACCTGTCCGGCAGCTTCCCGCTGCGCCTGGACAGTAACGCCAAGCTGCTCGCCAACGTGGCCGCCATCGGCTTCTATGGTCTGCCGCTCGATTATCTCGACCAGTATCGCGCGCGGATCGATGCCGTGACCGCAGCCGAGGTCAAGGCCGCTTTTGCCCGCCATGTCCGGCCGGCGGATCTGGTGACGATTACGGTCGCAGCAGAGTGAATAGGGTGCGTATCGTCGGCGGCGAATTTCGTCGTCGGCAACTGCGGTTTCCTGACAGCGCCGGTCTGCGTCCGACGCCCGATCGCGTGCGCGAAACGCTGTTCAACTGGCTGGGGCAGGATCTGAGCGGCTGGCAGTGTCTCGATCTGTTTGCCGGTAGTGGTGCCCTGGGTTTTGAAGCCGCTTCCCGGGGGGCGGAAAAAGTGGTTATGGTGGAAAAGGCGGCGCCCGTCCTGGCGGCTCTGCAGGCCAACCACGCACTGCTGCACCACCCCGCCAGCGTGCAGATTTGGCGGGGGGATGCGTTACAATACCTTGATTCTACGACGGCACGTTTTGATCTGGTGTTCATTGATCCACCCTACCGCTCAGGTTGGCTGGATCGACTCCTGCCCCGGCTGGAACGGGTCACGACTGCCGCTACCCTGCTCTATGTCGAAGCGGAAAACCCTGTCACCCGCTTCGGCCCCTGGCACCGGGTGCGTTACGGCACCGCCGGCGAAGTGCATTACCAGTTGCTGCAACAAGATACCGACCCACGCGAAGCGAGAGACTGCACTTGAAGCCACTCAATCACCGCATTGCCATTTACCCTGGTACGTTCGACCCCATCACCCGGGGGCACGAAGACCTGGTACGACGCGCCGCCAGCCTGTTCGATCACCTGATCCTGGCCATTGCCGAAAGCCCGGCCAAGCAGCCGCTTTTCAGCCTGGGTGAGCGGGTCGAGATGGCGCGGGAAGTGGTCGGTGATCTGCCCAACCTGGAAATTGTCGGCTTCAACTGTCTGCTCATGCGTTTTGTGCGTGAACGTGGCGCCAAGGTCATCGTGCGCGGCTTGCGTGCCGTGTCTGACTTCGAGTACGAGTTCCAGATGGCCGGCATGAATCGCAGCGTCTATCCCGACGTTGAAACCGTTTTTCTCACCCCGGGCGAGCAATACATGTTTATTTCCGCAACGATGGTAAGGGAAATTGCACGTTTGGGCGGAGATGTAGCAAAATTCGTTCATCCCACCGTGGAAAAGCGCCTGCGGGCAACCCACACTGCTTAAAAGAGAGAGGAAAAAACATGGCTCTGATGATTACCGACGAGTGCATCAACTGCGACGTATGTGAACCGGAATGTCCGAACGAAGCGATTTCGCAGGGTCCGGAAATCTATGTCATTGACCCCAAGAAGTGCACCGAGTGTGTTGGTCACTACGATGAGCCGCAGTGCGTGCAGGTCTGCCCGGTCGATTGCATTCCCAAGGACCCGGCCAATGCCGAGAACGAAGATCAGCTCTGGGCGAAATACACCGCCCTGACCGGCAACCCCCGCGCCTGATCTTCTGTTCGACAAAAAACCCGCCGGTGCAAACCTGGCGGGTTTTTTTGTGGGCTGTGCTTGCGGCGCGCCCGGGGTCGCCGTTCAGGCGACCTGCAATTCGTCGATCTGCTCGGTTTCCAGCAGTTCCTGCACGCGTGCCTCCATGTTGTCGAGCATCCGGATCTGCTGTTGCAGGCCGGTGCCGACTGTTTCCAGTTCGGCGATGCGGTCTTCCAGCGTGTCGGTGGCCTGGTGGATGCGCTTGATACTTTCCAGGCGGCGCTTCAACTGGATCTGGTGCTCGCGGACCTGCGTTTCCATGGGCGCCATGATGGCGCGCAGCCAGATTTCGGCGTCCTTGTTGGCGCGCTCGAAAGCACGCCGCACCTGCACCGCGACTTCTTCGAAAAATTTCTGGGTGATGTTCTTCTTGTCATGCGTGAGCAGCGAAACGGTCGAGCCGAGATGGCTGTCGCACCAGTTCTCCAGCCGATCCATTTCCTTCTCGTAACGGAGCAGGGAGAAGGTCGTCGGGGAGCCCAGTTTCAGGCCGTGTTCTACCGTGAATTTCTTGTACACCATCTCCATCATGGCCAGGATTTCGCCGATTTCATGTGAAGAATCCGCCAACGCGCGCCGGGTCTGCGCGAAAAATGATTTCATCGCGCTCGACAGGTTTTTCGAAAAACTGGCTTCCAGCATGGCTTCGCGTGTTTCGCCGGTCACTTGGCGCAGGCGGTCGAGGCCCAGGTGGGCGAACAGATTATTGGTCAGTGTCGAGAACACGCTGCGCACGGCGTAGTAGCGCTGCAAGCCCTGTTCGAATTCATCTTTCTCGGTGCGCACCTTGCCCATCATGTATTCGACCACGCCACGATTCTTGCCGCGCAGTTCGGTGAGTTCGGTCAGTTGTTCGCTGAGGCCGCTCTGTCGCGATTCGAGCAGGGTGCGGACGCGTTTGGCAACATCGCCGAACTCCTGACCGGTGCTTTCGCAGACGATATCGCGTTTGGCCGGAATGAGCTCGTCCGATAGGGCGGCTTCCAGCATGGGTAGGCGGCTGCGTGCCAGCAGCTCGATGTCCTGGTTGATCTTGGCAACCAGACCTTTCTGCGCCGACACCGGGAACACCTGGCTGGCTGGCAGATCGAGAATCTGCGCCGATTGTTCAACCTGGCGGGCGATTTCGGCATTGATTTCCGCTTCGGTTTTCAGCTCGTCCCACTGGCCGTCGATTTTGTTCAGGACCACCAGGCGCCCGCGCCGGGTGGTACCGCCGGTGCAGATATGCTCTTTCCAGATGGCCAGGTCGGATTGGGTGACGCCGGTATCGGCCGCCAGAATGAAGAGCACGGCGTGTGCATTGGGCAGCAGCGACAGTGTCAGTTCCGGCTCGGCGCCGATGGCGTTCAGGCCGGGGGTGTCGAGAATCACCAGACCTTGCTTGAGCAAGGGGTGAGGGAAATTGATCAGTGCGTGCCGCCAGCGCGGAATCTCGACCATGCCTTCGGCGTCCGGGCGATACAGATCGTTGTCTTCCTCATCGGTAGCGAAACCGAGTCGGCTCGCTTCATCCGGCGTCACCCGGGTGGTTTCGCTGACATGGCGCAAGGCGTCTTGCAGGCTTTCCGGTGAATCGACATCGATCGGCAGGCGTTCCCATTGATCCGGAAAACGCTTGTATTCGCCGACGCCGGTGTTGGAGGCGCGGGTCTGGATGGGGAGCAATTCGAGCTGGGGGGGCTTGTTGCCATCGAACAGCAATTCGGTCGGGCACATGGTGGTGCGGCCGATTGAGGAAGGCAGCATGCGGTCGCCGTAATCGGCGAAGAAAATGGCGTTGATCAGTTCCGATTTGCCGCGCGAGAACTCGGCAACAAAGGCCACATTCAGGCGATCCTCGGCCAGACGCTCGAGCAGTTGTCCCAGTCGCAGGTCGATTTGCCCATCGGACAGCTCGTTTTCGGTGAGCCAGGTTTGAAACTCGGCGATATCACTGGCAAGTAGGGTGCGCCAGGCAGTGTATGCAGCAAACTGGTGGGCAAGCGTCATGGGTGCGTTCCTTTGCGACGAGGCGACCAGCAATTTAGCACAAATGTCATGAATCAGCGCTGGCAAACCGGGCAGTAATAGGTGCTGCGGCCGGCCTGGCGGATTTGCCGCACGGTGCCGGAACAGCGTCGACACGGCTGCCCGGCGCGCTCGTAAACGCCAGCCTGGATCTGGAACCAGCCGGGGCTGCCGTCGCTGTGTACGTAGTCGCGGATACTGCTGCCGCCGGCAGCAATGGCTTCGCTGAGCGTCTCCTTGATGGCCGTTGTCAGCCGGTCGATGCGCGTGGCGGCGATGCGGTTGGCAGCGCGCAGGGGGGAGATGCCGGCTCGGAACAGGCTTTCGGACGCATAGATGTTGCCCACGCCGACCAGCAGGTGGCTGTCCATCAAGACCGGCTTGATTGGGCTATGCCGGCGGGCCAGCGCTTCCTGCAGCCACGCGGCAGTGAATGCCTCGGTCAGGGGTTCCACGCCCAGGTGGGCCAGCAGCGGATGAGCCAGTGCCGCCTGCGGTGGCCCCGGCTGCCACAGAATGAGGCCGAACCGGCGAGGATCGGTGAAGCGCAGCAGTGTTCGGGCAAGTACCAGGTCGACGTGATCGTGCTTGTCCGCGGCCAGATCCAGTGGTGCAAACCGCAGGCGGCCACTCATGCCCAGATGCACGATGAGGGTGCCGGCCCCGTCCGGGGTCGTGCAGTCAATAAGCAGGTATTTACCGCGCCGGCGTATCGCCACGATGTCGCTGCCGGGCAGGATGTGGCCCAGCTCCGCTGGGACGGGCTGGCGCAGGCGGCCGTTACGCACGACCAAACCGAGCAGGCGCTGGCCGACCAGCCCGGGCTCGATCCCGCGTCGGCACACTTCGACTTCCGGTAATTCCGGCATGATCTTGTCCCTCCGTCCTTTCCTCAATACCATCCTGAACTTGTCCGCTATTATGCGTTCGAATCTGCCGTCATCTGGAATCGATCATGCGCCGCTTGCGTCCCCTGTTTGCCCTGTCTTTCGCTCTTGCTTTCCCTGCCTGGGCCGCGCCGCCGGAGGCAAGCGGGGAGGATCTGCTTGGGCGCACCGTGTTCCAGGTGCTGATCGGCGAATTGGCGCTGCGCGAAGGGGCGGTGGATTTATCCCTGCAGGCCTGGGTCGATCTGGCGCAGCGCACCCGTGATCCAAAAGTGATCGCCCGCGCGGCGGAAATTGCCAGCTATGCCGGCAACAATGCGCTGGCGTTGCAACTGGTGCGGCAATGGCAGGCAATCGAACCCGATTCGGTGGAGGCGCGCCGTGTCCAGATCACGCTCCTGATTCAGACCCGGCAGCTGGATGCTCTGCCCGAATTGCTGACGGCACAACTGGCGAGCGACAACGCTGCCGATCCGGAGGCTTTCGCCAGCAGCTTGCTGCATCTGAACCGCATGTTTGTCCGGGTCCCGGAAAAGGCGGCGGTGTTGCGGCTGCTTGACCAGGTTCTGCCGCCGTATCTGGGTTTGCCGGAGGCGCATTTCGCCCTGGCGCAAGGTGCGCTTGCCGCCAGCGATGAGCAGCGGGCTCTGGATGAAGCGGGCGCTGCCCTGCGCTTGAAGCCGGGCTGGGAAACCGCCGCTGTCCTCCAGGCCAAGCTGCTGGAACGGCGTGCACCGGCGCAGGCGATCGATTTTCTCAAGGGATTTACGAAAAAATATCCGGCAGCACAGGAGGCACGCCTGGCACTGGCGCAAATGCTGGTTGCCGGCAAGCGCCTGGACGAGGCGCGCGGACTGTATCTGCAGCTGGCCAGGGATTTTCCGGAGCAGCCGGCGGTGCTTTACCCAGCCGCTCTGCTGGCCCTGCAGAATGACGACCGAAGTACCGGCCAGCAGCTGCTGGAACAGTTGCTGCAACTGCCCGCGATCGACAAGAACAACATCCACTACCTGCTGGGCCAGATTGCGCAGGAGGCGGGTCAGTTGGAAACTGCCCTGGAGCATTTCCGCCAGGTCAACGGCGGCGAACGCCTGGTTCCGGCGCGCGCGCGCAGTGCCATCATCCTGCTCAACCAGAATAAGCGGGAGGAAGCCCTGGCCCTGCTGCATGCCACCAGTGGCCGAACGCCGGCAGAGAAAAGCCAGCTATTCCTGGCGCAGGCGCAATTGCTGCGTGAAGAAGGCAAGGAGGCGGCGGCGCTCGATGCTTTGCTGGTCGGCCTGAAGCAGCTGCCGGACGATGTCGATCTGCTCTACGATGCGGCGCTGACGGCAGAACGTCTGGGGCGGTATGCCGACATGGAAAGACACCTGCGTCATCTGCTTTCGCTGCAACCGGAGCACGCGCATGCCCTGAATGCGCTCGGCTATTCCCTGGCGGATCGTAATCTACGCCTGGATGAAGCGGGTGACCTGTTGTTGCGTGCCTCCCGGTTGGCTCCGGAAGATCCGTTTATCATGGACAGCCTGGGTTGGCTGCAGTACCGCCAGGGCAAGCTGAACGAGGCGCTGCAGACCTTGCGGCGGGCCTTTCAGCTGAAGGGGGATCCGGAAATTGCCGCGCATCTGGGCGAAGTGCTCTGGCAGCTCGGGCAGCAGGATGAGGCGCGTGCCGTGTGGCAGAACGCGCTCAAGCGCAGCCCGGGTAACACCACCCTGCAGGCGACGGTACGGAAATTCCAGCCTTGATCTGTGGGCGGCGCAGTTTTTTCTTGAGTGTGCTGACGCTGGCAGTGTGCGCGGCGTGCACCAGTCTGCCGCCCGCATCCACGGTGCCGGCCAGGGCGCGCGGTGAAGTGGGTGATTTCATCCTTGAAGGCCGTTTCGCGCTGCAGGTGAGCCGCCCTGAGGGGCGAGTCGACAAGGCTGCTGGCCGCTTGCACTGGCAGCACGACAGCAGTAATTCTCGTGATCTGGTGCGGTTGGCAACGCCGCTCGGGAGCGGGCTGGCGGAACTGCAGTATGGTCCGGGCGCGGCGCTGCTGATCACCAGCGACCGCCAGCAGCGTCACGGCACTGATCCTGCAGCGTTGCTGCAAGAGGCCACCGGCTATCCCCTGCCGGTTGAGCAGCTACCTGGCTGGTTGCTCGGTCGGCCTGCGGCGCAGGACACACTCAGCCGCGACCCGCAGCAACGCCCGTTGCGCATCGAGTCGCCCCCCTGGCGCATCGATTACCGCTATTCCGATACGCATCCCGACAGCCTGCCGCAGCGGCTGGATATCTCGCACCCGGAAATCGGGTTGCGTCTTTTCATCGAGCAATGGCAAACACCGTGAATACCATGGACTGGACGAGCGAGTGGCCGGCGCCGGCCAAGCTGAATTTATTCCTGCATGTCGTTGGTCGTCGCCCGGATGGTTACCACCTGCTGCAAACTGTTTTTCGCTTCATCGAGTGTGCCGACTACTTGCGCTTCGCGCCGCGTGTGGACGGAGAAATCGTCCTTGCCACGCCGACGCCTGGCGTGGCCGAGGAGGCTGATCTCACCGTACGTGCAGCCCGTATGTTGCAGGCGCATACGGGATGTCGCCAGGGCGCCAGCATTACGCTGCGCAAACACCTGCCGATGGGAGGCGGGCTGGGGGGCGGTTCGTCTGACGCTGCAACAGTGCTGCTGGCGCTCAATCATCTCTGGCAGACCGGTCTGCCGCGCAGCGAGCTCGAACGCATCGGGCTGGCGCTGGGGGCAGATGTGCCGGTATTCGTGCATGGCCGAAACTGCTTTGCCGAAGGGGTGGGCGAACGTTTCATCGATCTGGAGTTGCCGGCAGCAACCTATCTGATCCTGCATCCTGCCGCACATGTGCCGACGGCGGCGATTTTCGGTGCGGCGACGCTGTGCCGGGATACGCCGCCGCTCGATCCGTCCCAGTGGCGACCTGGCATCGGACATAACGACCTGGAACCCGTCGCCTGTGCGGCTTTCCCGCCGGTGGCGGCGGCCCTTGACTGGCTGCGCGGTTTCGCGCCGGAGGCGATGATGACAGGCTCGGGAGCCTGCGTTTTTGCGGCTTTTGCCGATCCGGCTGCGGCACAGGCGGTATTCGACCAGCGACCGTCGGGATGGCGTGGCTGGGTCGCACGTGGCTTGGCGCAACACCCGCTGGCTGAAATTGGATGAAATTTCGCCAGAGGCTGGATTTTCCATAAAACTTCCCGTATGATTCGCGGCTCGTTCATTTGCGGACCCGCAAGAACGGCCCGCAGGGGAGTCGCCAAGTTGGTCAAGGCACCGGATTTTGATTCCGGCATTCGAAGGTTCGAATCCTTCCTCCTCTGCCAGATTTCCTCCGGGCAGGTCAGCGACCTGCCCTTTTTCGTTGAATCGAACCGGGCAAATCGCCACGCGCGGTTTCCCGTCGGGATGCGCACTATGGCCTACAACAGCCTGATGGTTTTTGCCGGTAACGCCAATCAGAAATTGGCAGCCGATGTTGCAAAACGCCTCAACGTCGACCTCGGTCGTGCCGACGTCGGTCGGTTTTCCGATGGTGAAGTTAGTGTCGAGTTGCAGGAACACGTACGTGGCCGCGATATCTTCGTGCTGCAATCCACCTGCGCGCCGACCAATGACAACCTGATGGAACTTCTGGTCATGGTGGATGCGCTCAAGCGTGCTTCCGCCGGTCGCATTACCGCCACCATTCCCTACTTCGGCTATGCCCGTCAGGATCGCCGTTCGCGCTCGTCGCGCGTGCCGATTGCGGCCAAGCTGGTGGCCAACATGCTCGCCGCGTCCGGTGTCGACCGTGTGCTGACCATGGATCTGCATGCCGAGCAGATTCAGGGTTTCTTCGATATTCCGGTCGATAACATCTACGCTCTGCCCATCCTGCTGCAGGACATCAAGCTGCAGAACTACGAAAATCCGATGGTCGTGTCGCCCGACCATGGCGGGGTGGTCCGTGCCCGTTCCCTGGCCAAACGCCTGGAATGCGATCTGGCCATCATCGACAAGCGTCGGCCCAAGGCCAATGTCGCTGAAATCATGAACATCATCGGTGACGTCAAGGGGCGTTCCTGCATCCTGATGGATGACATGGTCGATACCGCCGGCACGCTGTGCAAGGCCGCGTCGGCGCTGAAAGCCAATGGCGCCAGCAAGGTCGTTGCCTACTGTACTCACCCGGTGCTTTCTGGCCCGGCCATCGAGCGCGTGAATACCTCCGATCTCGACGCCCTGGTAGTGACCGACACCATCCCGTTACGGACCGATGCTGAAGATTGTCCGCGCATTCGCCAGCTGTCCGTTGCCGAAATCCTGGCCGAGACGATCCGCCGGATCAGCAATGAGGATTCTGTATCCTCCCTTTTCATCGACTAAGTTTTTTTAAACCTTCCTGCGCTGGTCGCGGTGCGGGAAATTTTTGGAGTACTTCCATGCAATTTGAAGTCATTGCTTCTGCACGTAGCGTTCAGGGTTCGAGTGCGAGCCGCCGCCTGCGCCGTGCTGGTACCGTTCCGGGCATCGTTTACGGTGGCGACGCTGCGCCGCAGGTGATCGAAACCGATCATAACGACCTTCTCCTGAAGCTGAAGAAGGAAGCTTTCCATTCCTCCATCATCAATCTGGTGGTCGATGGCAAGAAAGAGCAGGTGCTGCTGCGCGATTTCCAGAAACACGCCTACAAGCCCCTGGTCCTGCACGTTGATTTCCAGCGTGTTGATGCCAAGCAGGCGCTGCACATCAAGGTGCCGCTGCACTTCACCAACGAAGATGCTGGCCCGGGCGTGAAGCTGGGTGGCGGTCTGGTCAATCACGTCACCACCGAAGTTGAAGTGGCCTGTCTGGCCAAGGACCTGCCGGAATTCATCGAGGTCGACCTCGGCGCGCTCAAGCTGGGTGAAAACATCCACGCTTCGCAGCTGAAGCTGCCCAAGGGCGTGAGCCTGGTCAAGCACGGCGAAGACGATCCGGTGGTCGTCAGCATCGTCGGCAAGGGCGGCGCCAAGGAAGAAGTTGCTGCCGCTGAATAAGCACGCTGCGCAAATGCGACCGGCCGCCGCAGGCAAACGCCCCGGCGGCCTTTTTGCAGATTCCGTCCGTCAATGATTACGCCCCCATGACAGCTCCCCGCCTTATCGTCGGTCTTGGCAATCCCGGCGCGGACTACGCCGATACCCGCCACAATGTCGGGTTCTGGTACGTGGACCGGCTGGCTGCGCAATTGAAGACTGCCCTTGCCCCCCAGGCCAAATTCTTCGGTCTGGCGGCGCGCGCAGGTGAGCACTGGCTGCTGCAGCCGACCACCTTCATGAATCGCTCCGGCCAGGCGGTCGCGGCACTGGCCAATTTCTACAAGATCAGCCCTGCGGAAATCCTCGTCATCCACGACGAGCTCGATCTTCCTCCCGGCGGCATCCGCCTCAAGCAGGGCGGTGGCAATGGTGGGCACAACGGGCTGAAAGACATTCAGGCCAAGCTCGGCAGTGCCGATTTCTGGCGTCTGCGCCTGGGCATCGGCCATCCGCGCACGCTCAATCTGGCGCAGCAAGTTGTCGACTTCGTCCTGCATCCGCCGCGCAAGGATGAATTGCCCGCCATTGAACAGGCTATTGAACGCAGTCTGCAGGCCTGGCCGCTGATCGCAGCCGGCAATTATCCGGCCGCGCAGCAGCAACTTCACAAACCCGTCCAGGAAGAAGGCAAGGGCAAAAGCTGACGCGCCCCGCGCGCAATCCAGGCCCCCTGCTTCCGGCTTTCTCAAGGAGTTTCCATGTCCCTCCAATGCGGCATCGTCGGCCTGCCCAACGTCGGCAAATCCACCCTGTTCAACGCCCTGACCAAGGCGGGTATCGAAGCGGCAAATTACCCTTTCTGCACCATCGAACCGAACGTCGGCATTGTCGAAGTGCCCGATCCCCGTTTGGTGCAGCTGTCGGAAATCGTCAAACCGCAGAAGGTGCAGCCCGCCATCGTTGAATTCGTCGATATCGCCGGGCTGGTGGCGGGGGCTTCCAAGGGCGAGGGCCTGGGCAACCAGTTTCTGGCCAACATCCGCGAAACGGATGCCATCGTTCATGTCGTGCGCTGCTTCGAGGATCCGAACGTGGTGCACGTGTCTGGCAGCGTTGATCCCATTCGCGATATCGAAATCATCGATACCGAACTGGCGCTGGCGGATATGGCAACCGTCGAAAAAGCACTCAACCGCTATAAAAAACCGGCCAATGCCGGCGATAAGGAAGCGAAGATCCTGGTGGCCGTGCTGGAAAAATGCATGGCCCAGCTCGACCAGGGCAAGCCGGTACGTGCCCTCGACCTGTCGAAGGAAGAGCGTGCCAACCTCAAACCGTTCTGTCTGATCACCGCCAAACCGGTACTCTATGCAGCCAACGTGGCCGATGACGGTTTCCAGGACAACCCGCTACTGGCGGCCGTGCAGCAGCATGCCGCTGCCGAGGGCGCTGAAGTCGTCGCCCTGTGTGCCAACATCGAAGCGGAAATTGCCGATCTGGATGATGCCGACAAAGCCGAATTCCTTGCCGACATGGGTCTGGAAGAGCCGGGCCTCGATCGCCTGATCCGTGCCGGCTACAAGCTCTTGGGCCTGCAGACCTACTTCACCGCCGGCGTCAAGGAAGTCCGTGCCTGGACCATCCACGCCGGCGACACCGCCCCGCAGGCGGCAGGGGTCATCCACACCGATTTCGAACGCGGCTTCATCCGCGCCCAGACCATCGCCTTCGCCGATTTCATTCAGTACAAGGGTGAACAAGGCGCCAAGGAAGCCGGCAAGATGCGGGCGGAAGGCAAGGAGTACATCGTCAAGGATGGCGATGTACTTAATTTCCTGTTCAACGTCTAAGTAAGGATTGTAATCCGAGGGATTCCGAAGTTTTCCGAAAAGCCCCGCCAGTCAATGATTGAGCGGGGTTTTTTATTCCGAGCAATTCCGGTTAAGCCGTTGAGTTCCGAACAAAAAGCGGGTATGTTTTCGGGTATGTAATTTTTTCGCCCACCAAAAAAGCGGGTACGAGAAAAACAGGAGCCCTGCATGCTGACCGATACCCATTGCCGCACCGCCAAGCCCAGAGAAAAGCCATACAAGCTGCCCGACGGAAAGGGTTTGTATCTTGAGGTAAAACCCAACGGCGTGAAGGCGTGGCGCTATCGCTTCAAGCTCTCCAGGGATGGGGCCATCAAAGAAAGTGTGTTTGCTATCGGCGAATACACCAACGCACCCAACGGCGAAACGGTGGAGGATGCTACCGCCAGAAAAGCCGGCGGACGCTTCACATTGGCTGAGGCAAGAGACGAGCGCACCAAGGCGCGGGCATTGGTTAAGCAGGGCATCAATCCGGCGCAGCATCGGCAACTGGAGCGCACCAAACGCACTCAGGAAAACGCTACCACCTTCGAGTCCGTCGCCAAGGAGTGGCTGGCCCTTAAGGACTGGGAGGATGTCACCAAAAAACGCCGGCTTGACATGCTTACGCGGGTAGTATTTCCCATCATCGGGACATTGCCGGTGAAGCAGATCACACCGCCGGTCATTCTCGACATTCTCAAGAAGGCCACCGAGAAAAATGGGGTTTCGGTCAGGGATGAGGCCAAGCGCACCATGTTCGGCATCTTCGAGTTAGCAGCAGAAACCTTCCGCGTCGATTCCAATCCCGTGCACCAGTGGCGCGAAGCCTTACCGAAGAACAAGACCCAGCACAAGCGCCCGCTTGAGATTGCTGAAATCGGCCAACTGCTGCGCGACTTCGATGGACACGGCGGGCGGCACGAAACCATCACGGCATTCCGCCTGATGTGGCTGACACTGACCCGCCCAAGCGAAGCGGTGGAGGCGCGCTGGGAAGAGTTCGATCTGGACGCAGCGCTATGGCGCATCCCATCCGAGCGGATGAAGAAGCGCAAAGAGCATGTCGTTCCTCTACCCAGACAAGCCGTGGAAATGCTGCGCGTTTTGCATGGGCTTACAGGCCGACATGCTCATCTGTTTCCGCACCGGGACGACAAGACAAAACCCATGGCGACCGCATCTTTTCGTCAAGCATTGATGGTATTGGGCTGGGCAGGGAAATTCAGCCCCCATGCCACGCGCACCACAGGCAGTACGCGCCTAAATGAAATGGGCTACTCGTCAGACTGGATTGAGCGGCAGTTGGCGCATGCCGAACCTAATGCGGTTCGGCGCACATACAACCATGCCGAGCATCTGGCTGACCGCGCCAGAATGATGCAGCAATGGGCTGACATGCTGGATTCCTGGAAGAGCAATGATGGCGCTAACGTGGTGCCTCTACGGCCTGCGGCGGCTTAACTGGATTGAGCATGAAAAAGCAAACAAAACGCGAAGCCATCGAAGCGATTGTCGGGGATTTTTTGCTCTTCTCATACCGAGGCGGCAGAGCTGACATCAGCGACGTGAAGAATAGACACGAACGAATCAAAACCACTCTCATCTCCTGCGGCGATGAGTTTGATGCACATGATTTGCTGTGGCTGTTTATGCGACTTGAGAACCGGGCCGTAGAAGAGATTGCGAAGTTGGCGGCTTTGGCTCAAACAACAGAGCCGGAGCAGATGAAAAAGCACGGATTGCCAACCGGCTTGATTGACGGTGCCATCAGGCTTAAAGAGCACAATGGCAAGCAGGCCAAGGCGG
Organism: Azonexus hydrophilus; assembly: GCF_905120355.1. Classification (GTDB taxonomy): domain Bacteria; phylum Pseudomonadota; class Gammaproteobacteria; order Burkholderiales; family Rhodocyclaceae; genus Azonexus. The sequence goes on from NZ_CAJHOB010000005.1 coordinate 172,024, forward strand.
TATCTGCGGCCAACGCCCGTGCTTCCAAGCAGGATGCTAAAGATGAGCAGGCATTCAAGACGTGGGCGAGACAAGCTATTAACCAAGAGACAGATTCAGGGAGTATTCAGATTGAAGATGTGCGCGGGATGGGCGGTTTTGAATCATCCTGGGGGCAGGCCGATAACACGCTGAAGCGGTGGGTGAAAGAAGCAATCCCCGGCTTCATCTTCAAGAGAGGGCGGAGCAAGAAAAATAAATAGTCGCGCTGTCAGTAAATAGCATTTGCTGGCAATGGCCTGAATTTTCACCCAAGGCTCAAACATTCAGCATTCAGTCATTCCGGTTTTCACCGGCTTTCTCGGACAAAGAAAAGAACATGACTGAACCAACAAAGTGCGCGCCGACCATCATTCGGCGCGATGAAGTAACCGCAAAAACCGGGCTTCCTCGATCCTCCATCTACGACCGCGTAAAAGCCGGCACATTCCCTGCGCCAATACGTCTAGGGGTTGGCGCCAAGGCCGTCGGCTGGGTCTCTTCTGAGATTGACGACTGGATTGCCGAGCAAATAAAGAACAGTCGCGCAGCGGCTTGAGGGGCGGCCATGAACCGCTCACGCATTCACGCGGCGATCATCCGCGCTGCCCTCTGGGGCTTGATCCCCATCGGCCTGGCTTGCTGGCTCACCCGTCACGGAGGGCCGCGCCGTGGCTGAAAAACCGAAACCCGAATGGCAATTTAGGCAGCAGTGGTGGGCGTATTGCATCGCCCGGCATTCCGGCATGGTCAAGCAGGCGTGCATCCGTTTGTGGTGCAAAGCCTACCCAGCCACCAAGCCCGCAACGCGGCCAGCCTCCGGCCAGCGGAATCACACAGGCGCATTTGCTGGCTACGAGGCTGGCAAGGCCGATCTGACAGCGCGGGCAACGACACCCACCGAATACGCATCAGCGTGCCGCAAGGCCGCGAAGAAGGCGAGGGTTTGAGCATGAGCATTGCCACCATTTCTGCCGTCTGGGAGTCGTTCCAAGGCAGCACAGAGGAAAGACTTGTGTTGCTCGCCATTGCCGACGGCTCCGGCTCTGACGGCCTATTCACCCTCAATCCAGGCCATATTGCCAAGAAGTGCCGCATGACGCCTGAACAGGCCGGCGAGATTCTTGGGCGCCTTGTGGCTGCCGCATGGATCAAGGACGAGGGCGCCAAGCATGAGGGCGGTGCTGTGTTCCGCATTACGCCGATCATCAAGAACGCCACCCTGAAGAAAGGGCCGCGTCCATGAGCATCGCCGTCATGACAAAGGTGTGGGCCTCATACCCCGGCGCGGGCTCCGAATTGCTCGCCATGCTCGCTTTGGCGGACTGGGCAGACGATAACGGGCGGTGCTGGCCTTCTATGGCGTCCATTGCAAGCAAGACTCGTCTATCCAGATCACAGGCACAGCGAATCGTGCATGGTCTTATTGACGCGGGGTATGTATCAGTCACAGGAAACGAGACAGGCGGAAAACCCGGCTCAACCCGGCAATATCAGATCAACCTCAAAGCCTTGACGGGTAGCGCAGATGCAACCCCTACGGGCCGCACCCATGCGACGGGTAGCGAGGATGCGACGGGTAGCACCCATGCACAGGAGGGGCCGCACCCATGCGCAGAGACGGGCCGCGCCCATGCGACCCAAACCGTCAGTGAACCGTCAATAACCGTCAATACGCGGGAGCAAGCCCCCGCCCCCCAGATGGCCAGCAAGGAAAAATCAGGGACAACCCTGAAAGCCTTCCTTGAGTCCTGCAAGGAAACCGGCGAGAAACCATTCCCCGAAGATGACACGATTTTCGACTATGCCGAAAAGGTTGGCATCGACAACGAAATGATGGCTGTCGCATGGGCTGAGTTCAAAGCCCGCCTTTTGCCGACCACGAAGCGACAGAAGGACTGGCGGGCGCACTTTCGCAATGCCGTGCGCCGCAACTGGTACAGCTTGTGGTTCCTGAAAGAAGGCGAGGCAGCGCGATGGACTACTGCCGGCGAACAGGCAAGGAGGGCCGCAGCATGACCGCGCCTGACCTTCGTCTTCCCCCGCACTCCATCGAGGCCGAACAATCCGTTATCGGCGGCCTGCTGCTCGACAACCGCGCCTGGGATCGTATCGCCGGCCAAGTGGCAGAGGCAGATTTCTACCGCGATGAGCACCGGCGCATCTTTCGGCACATCACCCGCATGCTCGACCGTGGGCAGCCGGCTGATGTGGTGACTGTCGCCGAGAGCCTGGAGGACAGCAACGAGGCCGAACTTACCGGCGGCCTGGCCTACCTGGGCGAAATCGCCAACAACACCCCCAGCGCCGCCAACATCCGGCGCTATGCGGAGATTGTCTCGGAGCGCGCAATTCTGCGGAAGCTGGTGGCAACCGCTGATGAAATCTCTGCCGATGCCATGAACCCGGCCGGGCGCGGAGTGATGGAATTGCTGGAGAAAGCGTCCGGCCTTGTGATGGGCTTGGCAGGCGCCCGCCACGCTGGCCGGGAACCGCAGAGCATTGACGAACTGTTGCCGGGCGTCCTGGAGACGCTGGAGCAGCGTACCGAGAAACGCGGGCAGATTGCTGGACTACCGACCGGCTTCAGGGACTTGGATAAGGCGACATGCGGCCTGCACCCCGGCGACCTCATTGTCATTGCCGGGCGCCCGTCGATGGGCAAATCGACCCTGGCCGCAAATATTGCGGAGAACGTGGCGATCAATGGCGGGACGGCATTCTTCGTCAGCCTGGAAATGTCAGCCCACCAGCTTGCAGAAAGGGCCGTCGCCCGCTTTGGAAGCCTGGACACTCAAGCGCTGCGATCCGGCGATATTTCCGATGATGACTACACCAAGATTTCGGCATCACTGGCCCGATTGCATCAGAAGCGCCTTGTCATTGCTGACGATCCGAGCTTGAGCAGGGCTGAGCGTATTCGCTTGGCTGCGCGGAAGGTGAAACAGCGTATGGGCAGCCTCGATCTGATCGTTATCGACTACCTGCAACTGATGTCGCACGGCGCCAACACCCGCAACGAGGAACTGGGCCACATCACGCGCTACCTGAAATTGACCGCGCGGGAACTGTCGGTGCCGATCATCGTCCTGTCGCAGCTTTCCCGGAAGGTGGAAGAGCGCACCGACAAGAAACCGATGATGTCCGATCTGCGCGAATCCGGGGCCATTGAGCAGGATGCCGATTTAATCCTGATGACTTACCGCGACGATTACTACAACCCCGACAGCCAATTCAAAGGATTCGCCGAAGTCCTGATCCGAAAACAACGCATGGGGCCGCTGGGTGACGTGCGACTGGTCTTCCAGGGGCAGTTCTCCCGGTTCTGCGATGCCGATCAGCGCGAGTTTGCAGAAGCAGCGGCACGGGCAGCCCAGACCAAGCCGGCGCGATCCGGCCGGAGGGGGTTCGATGGCTGAAATCTTCACCTTTCGGCAAAAGCCGATAGCGGCCTTTCTTGCCGCCCTGAGAATCCCCGCCAGACCACCAGAAAACGCACAGGAGGCAAAAAGCGCGATGAATGCACCCGCATATATTCCCGAGAATGAAAAAACGCCCCAGAGCGCCGGAAATGGCGATTGGCTATCCGGCGTAGATTTCGAGAACGACGATGAGGCGCCGGGCCTGCCGGTTTTTCGGGACAACGTGAAGATCGAACAGGCGGCTGTGGTGAAAACCATCGGCGCCCGGATGCGAGAGGCGCGCGAACTGTGCAACATGTCCCAGAGCGCGGCCGCCAGGCGCCTGGGGTACTCGAACCCCTCGAAGCTCTCCAAGGTGGAAGGGGCGACCGATACCAACTCTGCGCCTTTGTGGCTGATCTCGCGCGCCTCGAAACTTTATGACGTTTCGGTCGATTTCCTTTTCGGCCTCACCGACGATTTTGAGGTCGGCTTGCAGCGTGGCGTTCAGACCTGGCTGGTTGTCGAGTTGGAGAAATCACGCATCCGCGACATGGCCGAACTGGAAAAGCTGCACCGCCGCGTTACCGCTATCTCCCGCTTGCTGCCGACCGTCGCCGATGAAGCCGAGCGAACCGCCGAAGCCATCCGGCGCTTTGCCGAAATCAACCCCGGATTCGATGACATGCGCGGCGGTGCTCGCCTTGCCGCTGCCGCCGAAAACCTCGTCCGCCATGCCGCAAAAGCCAATAGCACAGCCCAGCGTTTTCGCATCGAAATCGGCGTCGACCGTAGCAATCAACCCACCACACCTGAAGGAGAACCCGCATGACCACTGCCCACACCCCGGCCAACTGTGGCATCTGCCACGGCATTGCCCAATCCTGCATGTCGGCCCTGAAAGAGGCCGCCAGCGCCGCGACAACCGAGCGTTTTATCAGCCTGGCAACCCGGCAAATTGAGGAATCCGGCCAGCCCGCAACCCCCGAGCTCGTTGCTGCCAGTCTGCACACGACATTGAAGGCCATCAGTGCTATTTCGAGCGAATTTCAAGGGGCCAGCAATGAACCGAAATAATGCACTGGCGGCCCTCAATGAGGCCGAAATCCAGACGCTTGCGGCTGAGGCGCATTCGGCCTTGGAAAGCTTTGTCGGCAGCATGTCGCCGCGTGACTTGATTCTCCGCGCTGTTCTGCATACCGAGCGTAAAGGCCGGTTTTCGTTGAAGGCTGTCGGTGCTCATTTGCGCGACCAAGCGGCAGCTTATGCACAGAGCCGGCGCGACCTGGAGGCTTACGAACAGGGCTTTGAGCACTGGATTCAGAGCGATGAACCGGAGCCGCAGCGCCGCCCTTCTGTACGGCGCCCGGCAAGAAGCCTAAAAGCCGGAAAACGGCGCAAAACACGCTAACTACCGGGCAGAAAATGCCCGAAACCAATCAGGAGTAATCAAGCATGCTCACCTCCCAGCTACCCACCCCAAGCCCGGATGATCTTCGGGCATTCCAGCACAATCCCGAGGCGATCCGCACCGCCATCGGCATCAAGACTGACTTGCTGCGCGCGATTCAAGCGCTTCACCCTTTCACGGTCATTGCAGTGGCCCGGCAGTTTTTCCCCGGAGAAGGCGACTTTCAAGCCGCTTCCAAGCTGGGCCTAGAGATTGCCGCTGGCCTTCGGGAACTTGCCGCCCACGGCGAAGACTGCGGCAGCGTAGCGGCTGCCGAGAAGGCCCGGATTGCCCCAGCCATGGGGGCGGCTGTACGTCGCACCTTTGAAATCGCAGCCAAGCTGCCCATGCTTGAATCAGCGATCCGCAATCACAGCACCGAGAGCGACAAGAAACGTGCCTCCTTGGAAGCGGCCGGCGTGACCGGCGACGATCTGGAACGACTCAGCAACGCTGAGTCCATCGGTGCCCTGATTGCCGAACAAGCAGCCTTGCGGATCGAGAGCGAAAGCCTCCAGCTATTCATCTCCACCGGCGATGAGCGCCACCTTCCCGCCGGTTTTGTTGTTGATGAACCAGCCAAGGTTTGCGCCCCTGTGCCAAAGCTCGAAATCCCGGCCTTCCTGAAGGCTGCGTAACGATCAATGGCCGGGCGCAGAGGGGCAAATACAACACCGCGCAGCGCTTCGCGGGAATAGCCCCCGGCCTTCGAGTCGGCCTCATTGAGGCCCGGCCACCAGAAAGGAAAAGCCAACCATGAAAATGAATGGCAGTCAGACCAGCAGCGGGCGCCCTCTTGCGTCCCGCACCATCCGTGCAAAAGCAGCCCAGCATGCCCGCGATGCAGTTGCAGTGCTGGCGGAGATAGCAAGGGATACCAAGGCGCCGGCATCCGATAGGGTTGCGGCTGCATCCGCCTTGCTGATGCATGCCATCGAGCAGAAGGCTGCATGATGGCACTGAAGCATGACGCGCAAGGGTTCCTAGTTGGAGACCCTATCGACCTTGGCGTAACGCTGAAGGCCCTAGAATCCATCAAAAATGATGTTCAGGCGATTCGCAAGGCGGTGACAGGTGCAACGGCGAGCATGACCGCCGGCGCCAAGCGCCAATCCGGCAAAGAGCAGGCGGCCGCTATAGTTGCGCTTCCTGCTGGACGCCGTGGCGGGAATGCCAACGCCACTACTCGTCGCGCCCAAACGCCGTCAGGAAAGTCACGGCACGCCGCAGCGGTCGTGCGGCAAGAATCACGCGCGGCAACCAAAACCGTTGCAGTGCCGGCGGGAAGAGACGGCCGAGGGCGCTTTGTTGCCGGCAACACCAGCATTGACGGCAGGCTGCATGATCGTGACGCCCGCACGGGAGACGGCGCAATTCGAGGCTTCACCGACCGTGTTGTCAGTGCCGTGAATGGAGCAGGCGGCGGCATGGAAGAGGCTGACCCGGCCGTCAAGGCATTCAATGAGGTTGCGCAACCAATGGCGCGCGGCTATGAAATGCTGACCGGTGGCAGCGAGGACAAGAAGCAGACCGGTTTTCTCCGGCGCATTTTCTCCACTCTGAACGTGTTCAGGAAGGAAGAAACGGCCTACTCAAAGGCGGCAAACAAGAGCCTGAAGGTGCTTGAGGAAAAGCCGGAAGCCAAGGGTGGCGGAGACGGCGGCGGCCTATTGGGCATGATGTCCGGCCTGCTGTCGAAAATCCCGGTTATCGGGCCGATGCTGGCCGGTGGCGCCGGAATGATGGGCGGCGCCGGCAAGGGCTTGATGGGCGCCGGAAAAGGATTGCTTGGAGCCGGCAAGGGGATGCTTCGCCGCATCCCGCTACTTGGCGCGCTGATCGGCGGCGTCGGGGCGGCATCCGACATTTACAGCAGCGAAACAGATGACTCGCTGACCAGGCGCCAGAAGGACGAAAACGCAGGAAAGGCGGTTGGAGGGTTTGCCGGCAGTGTCGGCGGCATGCTCGCCGGCGCGAAGCTGGGGGCGATGGCCGGCGCAATCGGCGGCCCTATCGGGGTTGCTATCGGCGGCGTCCTGGGTGGCGCTGTCGGAATGTTCTTTGGCGACCAGGCCGGGCAGATCATCGGCGACACTGTTGGTGGGTGGGTTTCTGATCTTCGGGAGGCGGACATACCCGGAAAGATCGTTGGCGCCTGGGAGGCGACAACCGACTTCCTCAAGAAGGGATGGGACGGCGCGCTCGAAAAGTTGTCCGACGCCTGGAAGGGCATCAAGGACGCTGGAAGCCAGGCCGCCCAATGGGCCTCAGACAAGGCCAATGCCGCCAATAACTTCATCAAGGACAAAACCGGCGTCGATGTGAAAGGCGCTGCTGTTGCAGCCAAAGAAAAGGCGGTCGAGGTCGGGGCGAAGGCCGCAGAGAAGGTTCAGAAAGGCGCCGAGTACGTTGCTAACAACACGACCATTGGCAAGGGCGTCAAGGCGGCCGGGCAAGGCGCATCGGTCGTAGCTGAGAAGACAGCAGCGGCAGCAGAACGCGCCTATAACGTCACGGCAGCAACGGCAGGGTCTGCCCTGGAAACCGTCATGCCCAAAGGCTACCGGCACAAGGCATTGTTTGACGGTATCAAGGGCGGCGACAGCCTGACCAAGTACGGCAGCTACACCGATGAGGAAGCGGCCAAGATTCGGGAGCTCAAAACCAGCGGCGCCAACACGTCGGCAAACGTCAAGGGCGGCATGTCGCTGGAAGTTCAGGACAAGATTTCAGCGCAGGCGAAAAAGGCCGGCCTCGATCCGGTGATGATGCAGAAGATCGCCGCGATGGAGAGCGGCGGCAACGCCAATGCAATCAGCAGCACGGGCGCGGCAGGCATCTATCAATTCACCGGCCAGACAGCATCTGGCGTCGGCATCAAGAACCGTTTCGACGTGGATCAGAACATCGAGGGTGGAATGAAGCTGACCAGGCAGAACCAGGCGGCATTGGAGAAGTCCGGCCTGCCGGTTTCGGCTGAAAACCTCTACATGATGCACCAGCTTGGGCCGAAGGCTGCCCAAGAGGTGATTCGTGGTGCGGCTGATGGGAAGTCGAAGGCGGACATGTCGCCCGAGACCCAGAAGGCAATGAACCTCAACTACGGCGCGAACAGTGCGAGCGCTGCCGACTACATCGCCACGAACAAGAAGGCGCTGGATGATCGCTATGCGGCCGTGACCAAAGACACGGGAGGGGCGCAAACGGCCATTGCCAAAGCGCAGCAGGCACCCACAGCAACCCTCGCGGCAGCTTCGCCGATACAAGCGCCGGCAACGGTAGTTACGCCAGCCTTCAAAACGGCATCCATCGCATCACCGGCCGCCCCCGTTTCCACAAGCATTAGCGCGCCGCCGGTATCCGTGGCGCCGAAAACTGCACCGATTGCCGACGCCCCTCCTGTCGTCGATACCCTGGCATCCAATACCGGGAGCGGACGGAAGACCCAGGCCATCACCGTAGCGGCGCCAGAGGCAGGGCAAGACCTGAAGGATCGCCGCATTGCCCACATCGTCACCGGCGGCCTGTCTGCCACCTGAAGAGCAAAAACCATGAACCCTCCAAGTCTCGATACAAATACCCTGTCCTCGCTGTGGGATGGGCTGTCGCCGCACCTGATTGCCAGCTTCTACGAGGTTGAGCGCGGCGGAACTGATCGCCAAGCGTGGCTTCCTGTACAAGGCGGCCCCAGTGTCAAAGCGCCCCTCACCGAGGCGAATCTTGAACTTCTGCTCAACTGGCAAAGCCCTTTCGAGAATGCCGGCGCCGACAAGGGAATGCCCAGCCTCAGCGCTATGTTGCAATCAGGCGCTCTGCAACCATTCGTCAGCGACAACGGCAAAGCAAGCGAGTCCCTTGGGAAGTTCGAAGGCCGTACCGGTATCACCAAGCTGAATTCCACACAGGTTTTCAGCGGAATGCCCCCGGTAAAACTCCAAGTCACAGCCCTGTTTAGGGCCTGGCGCAATGCCCTGACAGAAGTTGAGGCCCCCATTGACCAGCTGATGAAGTGGGCGCTACCCAAAGAGCTTGCGACTGAAGGCCCGATACTCTCGTTGATCGAGGGGGCAAAACAGGTTGCATCCGGGAAACCGCTGGACGGTGCCGCTGCCCAAGCGCTATTACCCTCGCTTGCCCCCTGCAAAATCGCCATGAAGTACAAAGGGAGATTGCTTTCTCCATTGGTGATCGAGTCCATCGGGCAGCCGTGGAGCTCTCCAGTTGATAAGGGCGGGCGTTTCGTCGAAATGGCTGTGCCCATGACCCTTTGCACACTCACCGCCCTGGATCGCAACGACTGGAACCAGGTAACAGCCGGACTCCAGAAATGATGCCGAACCGACTACGGGCACCACTGACCCCTGACGAAGCCCTTGGGGAGCAATACAGCGACCGCCCCCAGTTTCTCCGGGAGATAGCCGAGGAAACCGGCAATCGCGGCCTGATGGGCATTGCGCGCGCCATTCAGATCGACAACCGGAAGCGGACAGCGGAAGCCAGCCGGCGGCGCCATGAAGCACTGGCCGGAAAACGATAGTGAATGTCCGCCATCAAGGTTTTCTGAAGTGGCGCATGGTTTCTGGAAAACCTTCAAACCAAAGCCTGAAAAACCTTGCAAAGCCGCGCCAATGCTGAAGATGATGGTTTTTTTGGGGATGGTTTCCCCGAATTTCTACAGCCCAAGCGCGCGTGCGCGCGCGAGGAAACCATGACTGACCAGAAAGTTACTCCATAACCAGCAATTCGGCTGGCTAACTCTCGACATGGAGCCGTGCCGCCTGCCACCGCCCGGAATCGCCTGATATTGCCAGTCATTGATAATTCTCTGCACATTGTAGTTTGCAAGCGCAGAAGGTTGTTTTTATTGGAGTTTTTCGGCCTTGTCTTTCGTTGATACCATCAGCCGTACCATCAATAAAAAATGCTGCAAACACCAGTAATTTCAATGGGTTGCAGTCTGTTTTGACGAGATGCCGGGATGCGCGGCAATGAATCATGGTATCGCCGGCCGAAACATCAATCAGGGGTGGGGTGATCCTTCAGCGCATCCGGGTTGATCTGAAACCCTTCCCTGACCACCTGGCCACAGCATGGGCATAGCGTCTTGTCCTGCTGGCGCTTGAGCGCGGTATAGAGCGTGCTGGTGGCAATCCCGGCCTGCTGGGCTGCTGCATAGGGCGTCATGCCCTGGCGGACGAGCGCGATGGCCGTCTGTGTTTTCGATTTTTCCACTCTCGTTCCGATCTGGGGTTTCTGTTGGCTGAAGTTTAGCACTAGCATAAACTGCTTGACAGTATGCATAGCTGTTCCTACTATACATACACACCAACCACGAAAGGAGCCAATCATGGCAAAGCAAGAGCCGACAAAAAGCAGCGCAGCATCCATTGATGAAACCACGAAGGCGCTTTTCGGGCAGTTCCCGGCGGACGTAATCATCCCCATCCGTTGGGGTGAGGAAACACTTGATCGACTGGAGGCCGTCTTTCACGCCATCGAGTTGCTGCACGAAAAGGGCGGGCAAGAATCCCGCATCCTTCATCTGGCAAAGCTGGGGAGCTACGTCGCCAGCGACATGAGCAATTGCATTGGGTGCGAGTACGAATCGAGGGACGAGGTACTGCAAAAAGCCCTGGCAGCCGAAAGCGAGGCGCAATCATGATCGCCAAACCCACCGATTTACGCGACCTGTACGGCACTATCCATGACATGGACGCCCTGGCGCAAGAAGGGCTGGCGGAAATCATCGCAATTGCCAAGCTCGCCCTGGCTGCAATGGAATCGCCGACCAATCACCCTGACATGAGCACCATTGCCCGTATTTTTTCAGGCATTTGGATGAAGTCGGAACACCTTGCAGGATGCATCGCCAGTGAAGCGCTTGGCGTCGGATGCGCAAGCGAGGACGAGGCCGCGCAACGCCGGACGGAGGCTTTCATCGCATCGCAAAAGGCGGTGTGACATGGGCGAAGTCATCGCATTCAATCCAGCGCGCAAGCTGCTTATCGAAAGCATCGCCGCGCTCAATGAGAGCATGAGTCGTCACGGCCTTCCTGAGCCAACCAACGGAGCAGAAGAACAAATGATGGCTGACGTGGAGGCGGCGCACGAGGCATGGGTTAGCGCCTTCGCCGCATACATTGAACAGGTCAATCGTTTCAGGATGACTGTCGGACTGGAGCCGCTTTGCCGTGAAAACTGACAACGAAATCACCCGCCTGAGACAGGCCAGGGACGACACCCAGCAGGCGCTATCCGATGCCCGCCGGAGTCTCAGCGCCGCACAGACGGCCTATGCCAAGGCACGGAAGGCGGAACGCGCCGCCCTGCTGGCCTATGTCGAAGCGATGGAAACCAAGCAACTAATGAAAGGAACGAGACCATGACCAAGGACGAACTGAGCAGCGAACTGATGGATGCACGGGCAATGGTGCTGGGGTGCCTGTCCCTCCTGGAGGAAACACCCCCGGAAGATCGGAGCGAAGAGGAAATCGCTACCTGGCTGATGCTGAAGCGGGTGAATGCAATCCTCGTTGAAGCAATCGAGGTGGCTTGATGGCTGGCCGCGATCTGACCATGGACGAAATGAAGAAGCCGGGGCGGGTGCTGATCGACCGGAGCCGGCTTCATGAAATCGTTCCCCTATCGGAGCGGACGATTTTTGACATGGAGAAGCGCGGCGAATTTCCCCAGCGCTTCACCCTGTCCGCCCGGCGCGTGGCCTGGGACTTGGCCGAGGTTGAAGCCTGGATCGAGGAACGGCAATCCGGTGGAGGAAAAGCCTCGTTCCCTAAACCTCGAAATGCAGAGCTCTGATACCACCCGGCCCGGCGCCGGGTTTTTCGTTTCTGGGGATGACTGGCACAATAGAGGCTACTGCGGCCTGAACTACCAAGGCACATTTTCAAAAGCGGGTATGAAAGCGGGTACAAAATGAACAGATCGTGAATGGAATCTATATTCGGCAAGGAAATTCTCGAAAACTTCCCGTTTAACGTCTGATCGGGAATACCCTGTGGGGCTTTCGTGATCGAGAGCGCCACAGGTCAGTGCCGTGCGTGTGTTACCCGCTCGGTGCGGCTGGCAGGCAATCTATCGGCGCCTACTTCACGTAACCCCAGCCCCGCAAACGGCTGTAGGCATATTCGGCCGCCTTGCCCTGGCGCTGCTGGTTCAGATAGCCAGCGTATTGTCTGGCCGCTTCCTGGCGTTTGCCCATGCCTTCCAGGGCTACGCCCTTGAGGAAACCGACGCCGGCGTCGCCGGGGAGCATGCGGTCGTACTGGTCGAGGCTGGCGTAAGCGGCGGCGGGATCTTTCAGGCCGAGGGCAAGGGCGCCGGCGAGTTTGTGTGCTTGTGCCTCCTGCGGGTAAATCTGCTTGGCCGTGTTGGCGTAGGCCAGTGCCTCGCGGGATTTGCCCTGGGCTTCCAGGCATTGGCCCATGAGCAGGTTGCTCGCGTAGTCGCGCGGGGTTTTCTGCAGGGCGCTGCGGAATTGCCCTTCGGCTTTGTCATAGGCCTTGCTGGCCATGGCGACTTCACCGTTCTGACAGGCCTCGATGGTGGGTTTGATGCGGCGCAGGCTGGCCGTGCTGTCCATGAAACGCTGGCGGCCAGGATCTCGCTTGAGGCTGGCGGCGTATTGCGTACTGGCGAGTTGTTGTGCGGTGTCGCGGCGCTCGACGCTCATCGGATGGGTGGAAAACATGGTCTGCAACATTCCGGGCTGCTCTTTCTGCTGGCGGACCAGCAGTTCGTGCAGGCGCGTCATGCCGCTGGCCGGATAGCCGGCGCGCACCATGTATTCCTGACCGAGGGCGTCCGCCTCGCGCTCGTTGTCGCGCGAATAGCCGGACAGCAGCAGGCTGGCCCCCAGTTGCCCGCCAATGGCGACCAGTCCGCCCCATTCACTGCTTGATGCGGCGATGCCGACTCCCGCCATGGCAACCGAGGCAATCATCGACTGGCCCTGGCGCTGGGCGGCGTGGCGGGCGTTGACGTGGCCCATTTCATGGCCCAGTAGTGCGGCCAGTTCGGCCTCATCCTGCAGTTCGACCAGAATCCCGCGCGTGACGCCCATGGCGCCACCGGGGAAGGTGTAGGCATTGACGTAGTTGGCGTTCAGCACCCGGTAGGAATAGGGCATGTTCGGGCGGTGCGTGAGTTTGTCCATGCGTTGCCCGACCGAGCTGACGTAGGTGTTGACCTGGCTATCCTGAATCGGCCCCAGATCGGTGGAGAACTGCTGTGGCGCGACTTGCTGGTCGACGGCTTTTTCCTGCGCTTCGCTCATGCCGACTAGGATGGATTTGCCGCCGATCGGTGACTGGGCACAGCCGGACAGGGCGGCGGCACTGAAAAACCACAGGACGTCGCGGCGGGTCAGGCGCTGGCGGGCGAGACGTTGGGCAAGCGGGGCGTTCGAGGGCATCTGGGCATCCTTTGCACAAAGCAATACGAGTTGCTGGATTTTGGCATGGGTGAACATCAGGTCAAGCCGGAGAAGACCAACGGCGATAAAAAAAGGGCAGCTCGCGCTGCCCTTGGTTCAGAGTGAAACGGCGGCCCGTCTTACTTTTCCTCTCCTTTGACGAAGAAGGAGATGAGGTAGACGATGAGACCGACG
>NZ_CAJHOB010000006.1 GCF_905120355.1 Azonexus hydrophilus
CGCCAATGATAGTGAGCATCTCGCTCGCGAAAGTAGGTCACCGCCAGGCAACACATACCAACAAAAGCCCCTAGTTACCAAAGTAACTAGGGGCTTTTGCGCTTGAAAAAAGAAAATTCGGTGAGGCAATAAATCCGGAACGACAGGTGCTACGTTATTATTCCTGTCACTCATTACCTGAAAATAGCCCCATGTCCATTGACGCGCATTTGATCGAGATTGAACTGCAGACGGAGCAAGTGTTTTCCGGTGGTTTTCTGCAGGTACATCTGGCGCGGGTTGCCTTGCCCAATGGTGCCGAGTCTTTTCGGGAGTTCATTACCCATCCCGGGGCAGTCGTCATTCTGGCCTTTCTGCCGAGTGGTGACTTGTTATTCGAGCGGCAGTTCCGCTACCCGTTGCGGCGCGTTTTCCTCGAATTGCCCGCGGGAAAGATTGATGCGGGCGAAGATCCCCTGCAGACGGCGCAGCGTGAGTTGCGGGAAGAGACGGGTTATACGGCGGCGAGTTGGCACTACCTTGGGGTGATGCACCCGTGCATTGGCTATTCGGATGAGCGGATCGAGATTTTCGCGGCGTATGATTTGGTGCGCGATGGGGAGCAAAAGCTCGATGCCAATGAATTTCTTGAAATAACGCAGCTGTCACCAGAGGCAGCGACGGCCGCTGTTTTTGCTGGCCAGATTACTGATGCCAAGACGATTTCAGCACTGTTCTGGCTGCCGCGCTGCCAGCAATCGGGCACGAAATAAATTCAATCGAACAGGGCGAGCAAACTGTCCAGTCCGCCGAAGTTGATGCTGATATCGGCTTTGGCACGGGTGGCCGGTTTGGCATGATAGGCAACGGATAATCCCGCCTCAGCCATCATCAGCAGATCATTGGCGCCATCGCCGACGGCGATGACTTGCTCTTTTCTCAGCCCCAGTTCATCGCGCAACCGAGCCAGATGCTGTGCCTTGGCATTGGCGTCAATGATGTCGCCAACGACCCGGCCGGTCAGTTTGCCTCCAGAAATTTCCAGTTCATTCGAGGTGGCAAAATCGAAGCCGAGTTCAATGCGCAGGCGCTCCGTGAAGTAGGTGAAGCCACCGGAAAGGATGGCTGTGCGCAGGCCGGCTTGCTGGCAGGCATCGAGCAACTCACGTGCGCCGGGTGATAGCAGCAGGCGCTCGCCGAACACACGTGCCAGCACGCGGGCATCAAGGCCTGCCATGAGGGCCAGGCGGCGGCGCAGGCTTTCGCGGTAATCGATCTCACCGCGCATGGCCGCTTCGGTGACGGCCGACACCTCTGCTTTCTTGCCCGCAAAATCAGCTAGCTCGTCGATGCACTCGATGGTGATGAGCGTGGAGTCCATGTCGAAACAGATCAGGCCGAAATTGCTCAGTTTTGTGTCGCTGGCGACAAAGGCCCAATCCAGTTTTTCCGCTTCGATCAGAGGCAGCAGCTGTTCGAATTCATTTGTACGGCACGCACCATGGAAATGCGTGCTTTGCGGCGGGCGAGGTTCGACGCGCTCAGCACCTGTCGCGCGAGCGATGTTCTCGAGCAGGAATGTGGGCAGTGCGGCTCCCTGGAGCACCAGTTTCATAGTCTCAATATCTCTATCGCGGCCAGGCACGGGGCGTTACCGCAGTGTGGTCATTCAGTCCGCCAGGCGTCCCGGCAGCACATCGCGTAGCAGGGTGGCTGCTTCCCGCAGGGATTTTTCCGTGGTGTCCCAGTCGATGCAGCCGTCGGTTACGGAGCAGCCGTATTTCAGTTGCGACAGATCGGCTGGAATCGGTTGATTGCCTGCTTCGAGATTGGATTCGATCATCACGCCGAGGATGGAATTGTTGCCGGCACGGATCTGACTGACGATGTCGGCCATGACCAGCGGCTGCATTTCCGGTTTTTTGGAGCTGTTGGCATGCGAACAGTCGACCACCAGGTTGGCCGGCAATTTGGCCTTGGCCAGGGCGGCCTCTGCCAAAGCAATGGAAACCGTGTCGTAGTTCGGGCCATTTTCGCCGCCGCGCAGCACGACATGCCCGTGCGGGTTGCCACGGGTGCGCACGATGCTGACCTGGCCGTTGCTGTTCAGGCCCAGGAAAGAGTGCGGACGCGAGGCGGAGAGGATGGCATTGGTGGCCACTGTCAGATCGCCGCTGGTGGCGTTCTTGAAGCCGACCGGGGTGGACAGGCCGGAGGACATTTCCCGGTGCGTCTGCGACTCGGTGGTGCGGGCACCGATGGCGGCCCAGGAAATCAGGTCACCATAGTATTGCGGCCCATACGGGTCGAGTGCTTCGGTACCGGCCGGTAGGCCGAGTTCATTGACCGCCAGCAGGAAGGCGCGGGCCTTTTCCATGCCGACATCGACCTGGAAGGAGTCGTCCATGAATGGATCGTTGATGTAGCCTTTCCAGCCGACCGTCGTGCGTGGTTTTTCAAAATAGACCCGCATCACGATGCACAGCGTATCGCTGACGTCATCGGCCAGCGTCTTCAGACGGCGAGCGTAGTCGAGGCCGGCTACCGGGTCGTGAATGGAGCAGGGGCCAACGACGACGAACAGCCGGTGGTCGCGGCGATCCAGAATGTCGCGCAGGGCTTGGCGTCCGGCGGCAACGGTGTCGCCGGCGGCTGCGCTCACCGGCACACGTGCCTGGATTTCGCCCGGACTGGGCATGGGGTCGAACGAGGCGATGTTGATGTTTTCGAGTTGAGTTGTAGTCATTGTGTCAGTTCGCGAAGCATGTCCTTGATGGCGGCCACTTTATCCTGCAGGCTGGGGCAGTGGCGCAAAAGCGTGATTTTATCCTGCCCGGCGAGCTTGTAGTGGCGGTTCTTCTGAATCAGTTGAATGATACGCAGCGGTTCGATGGGCGGATTTTTGGCAAATTCGGGGGCAAACTGCAGGGTGATCTGGTCGGCGCTGGCATCCAGCTTTTGTACCAGCAAGGGTTGCAGCAGCAGGCGCAGGCGGTGGGTGGCGATCAGGGCTTGTGCCTGGGGTGGCAAGGGGCCGAAGCGGTCGATCAGCTCTTCCTGCAGGGTGTCGATGTCGGCTCCGTTTTCGCCGTTGGCCAGTCGTTTGTACAGATTCAGACGTTCGTGTACGTCCGGACAGTAAGCATCCGGCAGCAGCGCCGGGGTGCGCAGGTTGATTTCGCCGGAGACGCCGGGGGGCTGGGTGAGATCGCCCGCATCCAGCGGTTTGCCCTGCTTGAGGTGGGCAATGGCACGGTTGAGCATGTCGGTGAATACGTTGAAACCGACTTCCTGCATGTTGCCGGATTGATCGTCGCCGAGGACTTCGCCGGCCCCACGGATTTCCAGGTCGTGCATGGCGAGGTAGAAGCCTGAGCCGAGATCTTCCATCTGCTGGATGGCCTCCAAGCGCTGCCGTGCCTGCTTGGTCAGGGCCTTGTCGTCGGGAACCAGCAGGTAGGCGTAGGCCTGGTGGTGCGAGCGACCGACTCGACCGCGTAGCTGGTGCAGCTGGGCCAGACCGAATTTGTCGGCGCGGTTGATGAGGATGGTATTGGCGTGCGGGTTGTCGATGCCGGTCTCGATGATGGTGGTGCACAGCAGGAGGTTGGCGCGCTGGCTGGTGAAATCGCGCATGACGCGTTCTAGCTCGCGCTCGTTCAGCTGGCCGTGGCCGACCACGATGCGCGCTTCCGGTACCAGTTTTTCCAGTTTTTCCCGCATGTTCTGGATGGTGTCGACTTCGTTGTGCAGGAAATACACCTGTCCGCCGCGTTTGAGTTCGCGCAGCACCGCTTCGCGGATGATGCCGTCGGACAGGCGGCTGACGAAGGTCTTGATGGCCAGACGCTTGCTGGGGGCAGTGGCGATCACCGAGAAGTCGCGCAGGCCCTCCATGCTCATCGCCAGCGTGCGCGGTATCGGCGTCGCTGTCAGCGTCAGTACATCGACTTCGGCGCGCATGGCTTTCAGCCGTTCTTTCTGCCGCACGCCAAAGCGGTGTTCTTCATCAATGATGACCAGGCCCAGACGGTTGAAGGCGACCTCCTTGCCGATCAGCTTGTGGGTGCCAATGACGATGTCGATCTTGCCTTCGGCCAATTCTTTCAGTGCCAGCGCCGATTCCTTGGCAGTGTTAAAGCGTGACAACTCAGCGATTTTTACCGGCCAGTCAGCAAAGCGGTCGCAAAACGTCTGGTAGTGCTGTTCGCAGAGCAGGGTGGTCGGGCACAGTACGGCGACCTGCTTGCCCCCGGCGACAGCGCAGAAGGCAGCACGCAGTGCGACTTCCGTCTTGCCAAAGCCGACATCGCCGCAGACCAGTCGGTCCATGGGTTTGCCGCTGCGCATGTCGTCGATGACAGCGGCAATGGCAGCGGCCTGATCGGCGGTTTCCTCGAAACCGAAGCCCTCGGCGAACAGTGCGTAGTCGTTTTCCTGGAAGGTGAAGGCATGACCTGCGCGGGCGGCGCGTACGGCGTAGAGGGCAAGCAGCTCGGCAGCGGTGTCTCGCGCCTGTTCCGCTGCTTTGCGCTTGGCTTTTTCCCACTGTCCGGAACCCAGCGTGTGCAGTGGCGCGGCATCGGGATCGGCGCCGGAGTAGCGCGAAATGACGTGCAACTGGGCGACTGGCACGAACAACTTGGCGTCGCCGGCGTAGTGCAATTCGAGAAATTCCTGCTCGCCCAGGCCCAGGTCCATATGCACCAGGCCGCGGTAACGGCCGATGCCGTGGCTTTCGTGCACTACTGGATCGCCCACTTTCAGTTCAGTGAGGTCTTTCAGCCAGTTGTCGAAACTGGCTTTGCGCTGTGCGTCCTTGCGGCTGCGTCGAGGGCTGCTGGCGAATAGCTCGTTTTCTGTGAGGAAAGCCAGCGAGTCGAGGATGAAGCCTGTTTGTAACGGGCCGACGGCCAGGGCAAAGCGGGTGTCGGTGGCGAGAAATTCGCCGAGGTCGGCGCAGGTGCCAGCCTGCAGTCCATGTTCGCTGAGCAGCGAGGCCAGCGTTTCCCGCCGTCCGGCGGATTCGGCAAGCAGCAGGACCCGCCCGGGAAAACTGTCCAGCCAGTCGCGCAATGCCGCCAGCGGTGTGTCGCTGCGGCGGTTGATGGCCAGGTTGGGCAGGGAAAGCGGCATCGGTCCGGCGGTGTTGGCGAGGCTACTCCCTTCTTTTGTTTCCTCGGGGCTGCGTCCGATGGCGAGGCGTGGATAGGATTTGCAGGCGGCGAAGAAGGCTTCATCGCTCATGAACAGTTGGTCGGGCGCCAGCAGGGGGCGTACCGGGTCGCCTTGCAGCAGGTTGTAGCGAGAGCGGGTGTCGCTCCAGAAGGTGCGCAGTGCGGCAGGCACGTCGCCATGCGTGAGGATGAGGGCGTCCGCCGGCAGATAATCGAAAAAATGCGACGTTTGCTCGAAGAACAGCGGCAGGTAATACTCGATGCCGGGACTGGGAATGCCGGCAGAAATGTCCTTGTAAATGCCGGAGCGGCCAGGGTCGCCCTCGAAGGTTTCGCGGAACGCCTGGCGGAAGCGGGTGCGCCCGGCCTCGTCCATGGGGAATTCGCGCGCCGGCAGCAGGCGGATTTCGGGGACCGGGTACAGACTGCGCTGGGTATCCACGTCGAAAGTCTTGATGCTTTCGATTTCGTCGCCGAAAAGATCAATGCGGAAAGGTAGTGCAGCCCCCATCGGGAAAAGGTCGATCAAACCACCGCGGATGGCGTATTCGCCCGGCGCGACTACCTGGGTGACGTGGGCGTAGCCGGCACGGGTGACCTGAGCGCGGAACTTGTCCGCATCAATGTTTTCGCCTTTCTTGAAGGCGAATGTATAGGCCGCCAGATAGTCTGCCGGCGGCAAGCGGTACAGTGCGGTGGCGGCCGGCACCACAATGATGTCCAGGGCGTTCTGCGTGATGCTCCACAAGGTGGCCAGGCGCTCTGACACCAGATCCTGGTGCGGTGAAAAATGGTCGTAGGGCAGGGTTTCCCAGTCGGGCAGCTGACGCACCTTCAGTTGCGGTGCGAACCAGGCGATTTCTTCAATCAGCCGCTGGGCATCGGCAGCACGGGCCGTGATCAGTGTCAGCAATCGTCCGCGCTGGGCGCTCGCCAGTTCAGCGATGAACAGTGCGTCGGCAGAGCCTGAAGGCAGGGTGAGGTCGAGGCGGTGACCCGGTTTGGGTAGTTGTGGCCGGGGAAAAAGCGGAGACGGAAGCGACACAGCGGATAAATTCGATCAGGGGGGATGCGATTATAAAGACTCACGCGTGCGCGAACACTTTTACCTTTATGCCGACGGGTATTTTTGCTTGCTACAGGTAAACGAGTAGTGATTTAATTTGCTGTTGACCTGGGGTGGGGATGCCCATATAAGAGTGGGTTTTTGGAGATTTTTGCAGTAATGAACACCCCTCGGCATACTCTGTTGCAACTGAGAAATGTGATGCACGACGTCACGTTGCCGGAATGGTGGGTGGCAATTTTGCAGAGCGCCAACTTCTCCATCATCACGACGGACGAGAATGGTCTCATTCTCAGTTTTAATCCCGCCGCCGAGCGCATGCTGGGCTATCACGCCGAGGAAGTGATCGGTCGGCATACCCCCGCGTTGTTTCACGACCCGCAAGAGGTGGCCGAGCGCGCACGCTATTTGTCCGAAATCAGCGGTCAGCCGATGGACCCCGGTTTCGATGTGTTTGTTGCGCAAGCCCGCCGCGGTGTGGCGGAAGAGCGCGAATGGACCTATCTGCACAAGGACGGGAAGCGGCTGACGGTACTGTTGTCGGTGACCGCGATGCATGCGGCGGATGGCAGGATTCGTGGTTTTCTTGGCATCGCAGCGGACATCAGCGAGCGCAAACGTCTGGAGAACAGACTGACAGAGGTGCGCCAGCGCAAGTTGAGCGTGTTCGAACAACGTCTGCGTCTGGCAGAAAAAGTGTTCGAATACAGCTCGGAAGCGATCATGGTGACCGATGCCAATGGCGTCATCATCCGCGTCAACCCTGCTTTCTCGCATCTTACGGGTTATGCCTCGAACGAGGCGATCGGGCAGACACCGCGGCTGCTGAGTTCTGGCCGGCACGATGCGGCGTTCTACGAGCGGATGTGGCAAGCCCTGATCAATGAAGGGCAATGGTCCGGTGAGGTGTGGGACAAACGTAAAGATGGCTCGATCTATCCCAAATGGGCGGTCATCAATGCAGTACGCGAAAATGGCGTGACGACGCATTTCGTGGCTTTATTCGTCGATATTTCAGAGCGCAAGGAAGCCGACGAGCGCATCCAGTATCTGGCCTATCACGATCATCTGACCGGTCTTGCCAACCGCCTGATGTTCGAACAGCGCATGCAGCACGCGATTGCCCGGGCGGAGCGGAACGGTAGCCGGCTGGCCCTCATCTTCATCGACCTCGACCGCTTCAAGAATATCAATGATTCCCTCGGCCACCAGTTTGGTGATCAGCTGCTGATCGAGGCTGCACGCCGGTTGCGGGCTGCCGTGCGGGTCTCCGATACGGTGGCGCGATTGGGCGGGGACGAATTCCTGGTGGTCCTGGAAAATGTCGGTGACCAGAATCGCTGTGCCCATCTCGTCGTTAATTTGCAGGCAGAGCTGGCGCAAGCCTACGTCATCAATGGTACGCAGGTGCACGCGCCGCCCTCGATGGGCGTGGCGATCTATCCCACCGATGGTACCCGGGTCGAAACCTTGATGCAGCACGCCGATATGGCGATGTACCAGGTCAAGGCGCAGGGACGTAATGCCTGGGCATTCTACGCACCGGCGATGAATCAGGCGGTGCAGGAACGTTTGCAACTGGAAAATGACCTGCGCCGGGCGTTGGCAGATGCAGAGTTCGTGCTGCATTACCAGCCGCAGTGGGCGATCAGTGAGCGGCGTCTGATTGGTTGGGAGGCGCTCGTTCGCTGGCAGCACCCGCAGCATGGTTTGGTGCCGCCAGAGAAATTCATTCCCATCGCTGAAGAAACCGGTCTGATCGTGCCGCTCGGGGAATGGGTGCTGACCACCGCCTGTGCGCAAGCCATGGCCTGGCAGCGGGCGGGGCTGGGGCAGCAATTGATGGCGGTGAACCTTTCTGCCCGCCAATTTACAGAGCGCAACTTGCTGGAACGGATTGACGCTGTGCTGGCAAACACCGGATTCCCGGCGGAGCAACTCGAACTGGAGATTACGGAAAGCGTCCTGATGGCTGATGCCGAGCAGGCGGTCGATATTCTCCATGCACTCAAGCAGCGCGGCATCCGCATTGCGATCGACGATTTCGGCACGGGCTATTCTTCGCTGGCTTATCTGAAGGCGTTTCCGGCGCATAAATTGAAAATCGATCGTTCTTTCGTGCGTGATGTGAATGAAGATGCCAATGATGCAGCGATCGTCTGTGCCATCATCTCGCTGGCGCGCAGCCTCGGTCTGACAACGCTGGCCGAAGGTGTCGAGAACGAAGCGCAGCGCACGCTTCTCGAGGAACACGGGTGTCATGAGCAGCAAGGCTATCTTTGGGGTAAACCACTTTCTGCCAGTGCCGCAGAGGCTCTGTTGCGCAGTTTTACTGCCCCTGCTTTTACCGATATCTAGACCACGTGCGTGAAATCATCATCATTGGCGGTGGCCCGGCGGGTTTGATGGCTGCCGAGCGTTTGTCCTGCAGCCCGGGGGTGCAGGTGACAGTTTATGACGTCATGCCTTCCCTGGGGCGTAAATTCCTCATGGCCGGCGTGGGCGGCATGAACATCACCCACAGCGAAGCGCTGGATACCTTTGTCTCCCGTTATGGCCCGCAGGCGGCAGAAATCCGCCCCTGGCTGGATGCATTCGGGCCGCAGGCCATTCGCGAGTGGATTCATGGCCTGGGTATCGAGACCTTCGTCGGCAGTTCAGGCCGGGTCTTTCCGCGCGAGATGAAGGCGGCACCGTTGCTGCGTGCCTGGTTGCAGCGCTTGCGCCAGCGCGGCGTGCGTTTTCAGGTACGCCATCGCTGGCAGGGTTGGTCCGCAGATGGACGGTTGCGTTTCCAGGGGCCGGAGCAAGAGGTACTGGTGCGTGGTGCCGCAGTCTTGCTTGCGCTGGGAGGCGGCAGCTGGCCGCAGCTGGGTTCGGATGCCGCCTGGGTGCCGGTGTTTGCGGCAGCGGGTATTCCGGTGACGCCGCTCAAGCCGGCCAATTGTGGTTTTACGGTTGCCTGGAGTGAGCATCTGCGCACACGTTTTGCCGGTGCCGCCGTCAAAACGGTACGTGCAAGCTGCTGTGGTCCAGCGCCGGAAGGGCGGCAAGGTGAATTCAACATCACCGAGTACGGGATCGAAGGGGGCCTGATTTATGCACTTGCAGCACCGTTACGCGATGCCTTGCTCGCCGGGCAACCGGCGGTGCTGTATCTCGACCTGTTGCCCGGGCGCTCCTTGGCTGATGTGCAGGCGGCCCTGCTGCAGCCGCGAGGGCGCGATTCGCTGGCCAACCACCTGCGTCGGCGGCTGGGCATAAGTGGTGTCAAGGCGGCGCTGCTGCATGAACTGCTGCCCGCAGCAGGGCTGCGTGACATGGCTGAGCTGGCTCGCCATATCAAGCATCTGCCTTTGCCGGTGGTAGCCGCCCGACCCTTGGCGGAGGCCATCAGCACGGCGGGCGGGGTTGCCTTCAGCGCGGTAAACGCAGATTTGATGCTGACGCAGCATCCGGGTGTGTTCGTGGCAGGGGAAATGCTTGACTGGGAAGCGCCTACAGGCGGCTATCTGCTCACCGCCTGTCTGGCCAGTGGTTACCGCGCTGGAGAGGGCATCCTGCGCTGGCTGCAGGCATAGCCTGAAAGGCTGCCGGCGCCAGCAGGGCAGGTCTACAGTGCTGCCAGAGCCTCGTCCAGCAAGGCGGCAGCGGCACCTGTATCGAAATGCTCGATATGCTGCTGGAAGCGCAGGAATTTATCTCCGAGGAGTTGCTGCAAGGCGTCGTTTTCTTTCTGTAGACGCTGGTGTACGGCGAAATCCCCTTCGTGCAGCAACTGGCTCAGGCCGTTCAGATGCTGGCGCAAGGCGTGTGGGTCGAGGCGGGTGGCCGGTAGCTGCTCACGCGTTTGCGCGAGGATGGGGCGCAGGGCATCCTGCAGGGCCTGGTAGTGCGTTTCAGTTTGCGCAATATGCTGCAACACGACCTCGGCTGGCTGCCCCTGACGGAAAGCCTGGTCGGTGGCCGCCGCACTTTCGAACACCACGTTTGCGCCGAGGGTGGCGGCGGCGCCTTTGATGGAGTGGGCCAGGCGGCGCGCTTCCTCGTGCTGGTTGGTGGCGAGCAGGGTCCGCATCTGTGCGAAATCACCGCTGTGTGTCTGGATGAAGGTTTCGAGCAGGCGCACATACATGGCGCGTTTGCCCCGTACGGCATGCAAACCGGCTGCGGCATTGAGGCCGGGGACTGTATTCAGCGGTTCGCTGCCCGGATTCTGGGGGACACTTGCCGATGCGGTTTGCGCCGTTGTCCCCGGGCGGTGCAGCGGAACAGTGAACCAGAAGGTGCTGCCTCGACCGGGGGTGCTGTCGACCCCGAATTCTCCGTGCAGCAATTCGATCAGACGGCGACAGATGACCAGTCCCAGGCCGCTGCCACCATGCTGGCGGGTGAGCGAAGGGTCGCCTTGTTCGAAAGGAAGGAACAGGCGCTGCTGCGCTGCTGTGCTGATGCCGGGACCGGTATCGCTGACTGAAAAACGCAGGAAATCGCGCCCGCTGGTGTCTGTTTCCTGCGTCACCATCAGGCCGACCATGCCGTCCTGGGTGAACTTTATGGCGTTCGAAAGCAACTGATAGAGAATCTGGCGGATGCTGCTGGTGTCAGAAAGGGCGCGGGCAGGGAGGTTCAGCGGGTGCTCGATGGTGATGGCCAGACCTTTGCCGGTGGCCTGCTGCAGCTGTTGTGAGCGGCATTCCTGAAGCAGGGCGAGCGGCGAAAATTCCTGTGTTTCGCTCGAAACAATACCGGCTTCCAGGCGCGACAATTCAAGAATGTCGTCGAGCAGTTGCAAGAGTTGCTGCGCCGCCTGATCGATGCGCGTCAGGCGCGTCTCGCTTTCATCGAGCGGCGCTGTGTTCAGATCCCGTTGCAGGAGATGGGTGAGGCCGATGATGGCATTGAGCGGGGTGCGGATTTCGTGGCTCATGTTGGCCAGAAAGGCGCTCTTCGCACGATTGGCTGCCTCGGCCTCTTCCTTTGCACGCAGATACTGGCCGGTACGCTGGGCAACTTGCTGTTCGAGTTCCTTACGGTAACGGGACAGCTCGGCTTGCTCGGCCTTGCGTTCGGTGACGTCCTCCTGAATCGACAGGTAATGGCTGATGCTGCCGTCTTTCTGGCGGATCGGCGAAATGATGGCGTGCGAAATGTAGTTGCTGCCATTCTTGTGCTGGTTGCGGAATTCGCCTTCCCAGGTCTGCCCGGCAGCGATCGCCGCCCACAGGGTTTTCGCCTGCATCGGATCATGGTTGCTGCCAGCCAGGAATTCCGCATTGCGGCCGATGCTTTCCGCTGCACTGTAGCCGCTGACTTTCTCGAAGTGTCGATTGACATATTCGATCCGGCCCTGCAGATCGGTGATGAGTACGCTGTTCGGGCTTTGCTCCAGGGCGCGCCACAGCTTGTTCAGGTTGATTTCGCTTTCTGCCACGGCAGCGCGTGCCCGCAGGCGTTCGATGCCCAGGCTGATTTCATCGGCGAGTTCGGCGAGCAGGGTTTTTTCTTCTGCATCCGGTTCGTTGTCGGGCTGATATTTCAGACTCAACTGCAGGCTGAGCCCCCCTTCCACCAAGATGGGGAGGCGCAATTCGTGCACCGCGGGCGGCTGCGCTTCTGCCTCTTGCAGCGAGAGGAAACGCGCATCCAGGTAGGTTCCGGTCGTGATGAAGAGCTGGCACAGCTCGGCCAGAAACTGAGCTTCTTCGCTGGCCCGCACTGCCTTGCGTGCGATGCCGGCCTGCAGCGCGAGCGCCCGGTGCTGGCGGGCGATGTGCTGGCGGTCGTGATAGTGCGCGCTGATGTCGGTCAGGATGCCGTGGAACAATTCCGTGCCGGTATCGGCGAGATGGCTGCGCTGCCCGCAGTCACGCACCCAGATCCAGTTGCCGCTGGCATGGCGGATGCGGTACTCAAGGGTGTGCCCGGGGTGTTCGCCGCGTTGCAGTGCCGCCATGGCTGCCGCGTACGCCGCTCGGTCTTCCGGGTGAATACGGGTTTGCCAGCTGCTGAGCGGGTAGCTCGTGGTGGCACAATCTTCGCCGAGAATGCGGTGCAGATTGCAGCAGCAACGCAGTAGGTCCTGTTCCGGCAGGTATTCCCACACGCCCGCTTGGGCGGTACCCAGGGCCAGCGCCAGGTGAGAGTCAAGGTGGCGCAGCATGCCGGTGGCGTCCGAAGCGCTCATGATGGTTACTCGGCGTAGTTGTCGGCGATACGTTTGAAGGTGTCGAATTCGCGGATAAAGGCGTCGACGACATCCGGGTCGAAGTGCGTACCGCTGCCGGAAACGATGATCGAGTAAGCCTCTTCGTAAGGCATCGGGGGTTTGTACACCCGCGCGCAGATGAGCGCGTCGAAGACGTCGGCCAGCGCCATGAGGCGGGCGGAGATGGGAATGCCATCGCCAGCAAGGCCACGCGGATAACCGCTGCCGTCCCATTTTTCGTGGTGACCGCGGGCGATTTCCTGGGCGATCTGCAGGAATTCCACCGGTCGGGCAGAATCGGCGATGGCCTGGGCAATGGCCTCGGCACCGATTTCGGCGTGCGTTTTCATGATGGCCCATTCATCCGGTGTCAGCTTGCCGGGTTTGAGCAGGATGTGGTCGGGGATGCCGACCTTGCCGATGTCGTGCAGCGGCGCCGATTGTGCCAGCTGGCCGATGGTGCGTTCGTCGAGGTAATGCGAGAAACGCGGGTGGTGCTTCAGGCCGCGCGCCAGGGTGCGGACGTATTCCTGCGTGCGACGCAGGTGGTTGCCGGTTTCCGGGTCGCGTGTTTCTGCCAGGTGGGCCAGGGCATGGATGCTGACTTCCTGGATCAACTGGTTTTCTGCCATGCGGCGCGCCACTTCCTGCTCGAGATAGGCGTTGTGGTCGCTCAGGATGTCGCGCGCCCGTTTCAGTTCAAGCTGGGCGCGGACACGGGCAAGGACGATGGCGGGGCGGATGGGTTTGGTGATGTAATCGACAGCGCCCAGGTCGAGGCCTTTTTCTTCGTCATCGGTGCCATCCATGGCGGTGACGAAAATGACGGGAATGTCACGCGTCGTGGCGTTGTCGCGCAACTCGCGGAGCACCTGATACCCATCCATACCCGGCATCATGACGTCGAGCAGGATCAGATCCGGTGGTGGCGGGCTGTTGGCGATCTGCAAGGCGCGGGCCCCGGAGTTGGCGGCGCGGACGCGGTAGGTGGGTTGCAACAGCTCGCCGAGGACACTCAGGTTTTCGGGTACGTCGTCAACAATCAGGATGTTGGGTTGGGCTTGCATGGACGTTTTCCGTATGTCGCAACAGTTTGCCGAATTATGTCTGTTTTTGCGTTTTCTACCTATAGCACCGATGGGCGGCCCGGTTATACACCAGTGAGCCGGGCATAGCTGGCGAAGCGGCTTTTGTCGATTTCGCCTGAGTCCAGGGCCGGGCGCAGGGCGCAGCCGGGCTCCTGGCCGTGGCGGCAGTTGCGGAAACGGCAGTGTCCGAGGTAGGGGCGGAATTCGCGGAAGGCATATTCGATTTCGCCTCGTTCTAGGTGCGCCAGTCCGAATTCCTGCAGGCCAGGGGAATCGATCAGGAAACTTTCGGCATCCAGTGGATAGAGGGTGGCGTGTGTGGTGGTGTGCTTGCCGGAATCGAGTGCTTTGGAAATTTCCCGTGTGGCGGCACCGGCATCCGGGATCAGGGCGTTGATGAGGGTTGATTTGCCCATGCCCGATTGCCCGACCAATACGCTGGTCTTGCCCTGCAGTCGGGGACGTAGCAGGTCGGCGCTGCTGCGGGCGGACAGTTCCAGGACCGGGTAGCCGAGATCGGCGAATACAGAGAGCTGTTTGCGGGCACGTGGCAGGGTCTCCGTCAGGTCGCATTTGTTGAGCACGAGATGAACTTCAATTTCCTCGCTCTCGGCCGCAATGATGGCGCGGGTGATGAGGTCGTCGGAAAAGGCCGGCGCACAGGCAACGACGATGACGACCTGGTCGACATTGGCGGCAATCAGTTTCTGCCGCGTTTCGTTGGAGCGGTAAAGCAGTTGCCGACGTGGCAGGATGTTTTCGATGACCCCCTGATCGTCGGAGGTGCGCATGATTTCCACCCAGTCACCGCAGGCGACATCGCTCTTTTTGCCGCGCGTTACACAGGGTAGATGCTCACCATTGCCGGTATCGACCAGATAGTGTCGTCCGTGGGCGGCGATGATGCGTCCCTGCAGGGTCATGCCTGTACTCCCTGCAGGCGGAGAATGCGCAGCGCCGCCGGGGGGTGGGAATCGTAAAAGAGCGAATGCAGAGGGTCCGGGGTCAGCGTGGCGGCATTGTCGTCATAGAGTTTGACCAGTGCGTGTACCAGTTCACCAGCGGCAGTGTGTTCGGCGGCGTAGGCATCGGCCTCGAATTCGTGGCGGCGCGACCAATAGCTGGTCAGCGGTGTCAGCGGAAAGAGGAAGACCGGTACGACCAGGAAAAACAGGGTCAGTGCCAAGGCCGTGCTCTGCGCCGGGACGCCCAGTCCGGCGTAGAACCAGGGGGCGTCGATCAGTTGGCCGAGTAGGGCGAGGAACAGGAGCGAGCTGGCAAACATCAGCAACATGCGCTGCAACACGTGGCGTTTGCGGAAGTGCCCCAGTTCGTGCGCCAGCACGGCTTCGGTTTCGCTGGGTGAGAGGCGCTCCAGCAGAGTGTCGAAAAAGACGATGCGCTTGTTGTTGCCAAAACCGGTGAAATAAGCGTTGCCGTGGGCCGAACGCTTCGATCCGTCCATTACGAACAGGCCGTTGCTGCGAAAGCCGCAGCGTTTCAACAGGGCTTCGATGCGCTGTTTTGCTTCGCCGTCAGGCAGGGGCGTGAATTTGTTGAACAAGGGGGCGATCCAGGTCGGGAAAATGAACAACATGAGCAGGTTGAACACGCTCCAGAACAGCCAGACATAGAGCCACCACAGGCTTCCCATGGCTTCCATCAGCCACAGTACGGTCGCCAGTACGGGGGCGCCGATGACGAGGCCGAGCAGGGTCTGCTTCAGCAGGTCGCTGGCGAACAGCGCCACCGTCATCCGATTGAAACCGTGCCGGGCTTCGATCACGAATTGCTTGTAGAGCGAAAACGGTAGATCGACCAGACCGCTGAGCAGCATCACGCTGAACATCAGCGCCAGGCCGTAGGAGATACCGTCGAGGCGGGCGGCCCAGAAGTCATGCAGGGCGAGCAGGCCGCCACCGAGGGTCAGCGCGAGCAGCCAGGCTGTATCGACGGCGATGTCGACCAATGCCACCTTGCTGCGGTCGATGCCGTACGCCGCCGCTTTCTGATGCGAAGCCAGGCTGATGTGTTCGCTGAATTGCGCCGGGACCGTGGAGCGGTGGGCAGCAATGTGACGCCATTGGCGTAATTTCAACCACAAGCGGATGCCGCAGGTCAGGGCCAGGATGCAGAGGAACAGGAGGCGGAAAGTGTCGGGCACGGGAAGGAACTAAGGGAGAGGGAGGAGGTGTGCGAGAATTGCGGCTTAGGCAACATTATTCTTGATTACGGGCAATTATATGGCAGGCAACGCAAACAACCTGGTATGGCTGGATATGGAAATGACCGGTTTGAATCCGGAGGGCGATCGCATCATCGAACTGGCCATGGTGGTGACCGACAGCGAGTTGCGGATGGTGGCGGAGTCGCCGTCCTGGGTGGTGCATCAGTCGGACGCCACGCTGGCGGCGATGGATGAATGGAATCAACGCACGCACGGCCGTTCCGGGTTGATTCAGAAGGTGCGCGAATCGACCTTGTCCGAAACGGATGTGGAAGCTGCCGCCCTGGAGTTCCTGCGGAAATACTCCGGCAAGGGCCATTCGCCGATGTGCGGTAATTCGATTGGTCAGGATCGTCGCTTCATGGCGCGCTACATGCCGACCCTGGAAGCTTTCTTCCACTACCGCAACCTTGATGTCAGCACCCTGAAAGAATTGTGCAAGCGCTGGCAGCCGCAGATTTACAAGGGGTTCAGCAAAAAGAGCAAACATACCGCGCTGGCGGATATTTACGAGTCGATCGATGAGCTGAAGTACTACCGGGCGCATTTTCTTGTGCCCCGATCTGCCGACGCTTGAGCTGCGTGATTCCGGCAAGGCGGGCAGGTACGCCGGAATCAACGCTGGAACAGACGGAATTTCTCGCGCCGCTCACCCGGGCGGTTGCCTTGCCAGACGAGTCGCCAACTGGCATCTGGTGCGCTGAGTTCGCTGCTTTGGTCGCCGACCACCAGCAGCCAACGGCACTGCTGGCCGGCGCGGGTGCTCCAGTCCAGCGGTGCCAGGTTGGCGAAGTACGCCAGTGAAGCGCGCTGTGCCGGGCTGAGATGGCGTTCGGCCAGGCAGGTGGTGCCCTCTGGCAAGGCCTTGGCGACGGCTTCGGCAACCGGACGATAACTGCGGCCGTAGTCGAACCAGGGCAGGATCAGGGTGGTGGCAAGCAGCCAGAAAGTGGTGAAACCCAGGGTCCAGTGCGTCAGGCTGCGGTAGGGAGAGCGTGGCGCGGTGACGATCAGCCACCACCACCAGACACTGATGGCAATCCCCAGCAACAGGTGCCAGGCATTCAATTCACCGACGAAACCTGGGCGTAATTCCACCACGCGTTGTGCCAGTCGCGGTGGGAAATCGAGCGCCATGGCCGACCAGGCCAGCCAGACGAGCGCCGCCAGCAGGCTGAACAGGCTCATGGCGAACCAGTCGAAGGCGTTGGCCGCGCCGCGGCGCAAATTCAGGGCGCCGGGGGCGGCGAGCAAGGCCAGGGGCGGGAGCAGTAGCAGGGCCGGGATTTCCCGGGGCCGGTACGCCCAGGCAAGTAGCAGCAAGGTCAGGAAAAAGAGGATCAGTGGCAGCAGTTGCGCCGGATGGCTCGCCTGTTTTCGTTGCCGCCACGCGTGCCAGAGGGCCCACAGCGCGAGCGGCAGGGCTGGAAAGGCAAATGTGGGGAGCAGGCTGCTGAAACGTGCGAGACCTGTGAAGGAGAAGGGCGTGGCCAGCGGTGTGAGTTCGGTGTGCAGCCAGGCATCGAGACGGCCGGGGCGCCATTGGTCGAGTGCCAGCAGCCAGGGGGCAACGAGCAGGGTGGCCAGGGCGAGGCCGAGCAGCAGGGTCTGCGCTGCCTGTGTGCGCTGGCCGGCGAAATACCAGGCGAAAGGTGCGATCGCCAGCAGCGGCAGGGTGGGAGCGATGCCGGCGCCGAGCAGGCAGGCGGCCAGGGCGAGGCCGTAGAACAGGCCGGCGGCCCACGGCTTGCGTGCCATCAAGGCGCCGGCGCCGATGGTTCCGGCGTAGGCGGCGAGGGCAACCAGCATCGGCTGTGCGTCGTGGGCATGCAGCAGCAGGCCGGCCGAACCAGCCAGCACCATGGGGGCCGCCGCGGCGTGTTCATCACCGTGCAGTTCGCGGCCGGCGTAATACAGGGCCACCAGGGTCAGGGCAACCCAGGCGCCGCTGGCTAGACGCAAGGCGTCGTGCAGAGGCAGGATGTGGCCGAAGAGCCAGCCACTGATGGCGGCGCTCCAGTAGTAGAGGGGAGGCTCGTGAAATGGTCTGCCGGCGAGCATGGGGGCCAGCCAGTCGCCACTGGAGAGCATTTGCCAGGCGGTGGCAATGTGGATGGCGTCTTCGCCCTTCCACGGATCGCGGCCAAATAAACCGGCCAGTACGTAGAGCGCCAGCATGCCGGCCAGCATCCAGCCGGACGGTGGCAATTGGATTCCCTGGCGTAGTTTCTGGAGACTGGGCATGCAGACGAGAAATGAAAAAGGCAGCCTGCCGGCTGCCCCTGGTATTCGTGAACTGCGGATCAGGCTGCGGTCTTGCGACGCATGGCGCCGAATTTCTGGTTGAACTTCTCAACACGACCGGCGGTGTCGACGATCTTCTGCTTGCCGGTGTAGAAGGGATGGCAGGCGGCGCAGACTTCGATGTGGAAGGCGTCCTTGGCCATGGTCGACTTGGTGGCGAAGGTGTTGCCACAGGAGCAGGTGACCTGCACTTCGTGGTAGTTCGGGTGGATTTCGGCTTTCATTTCATTTCCTTTAGTCAAGCGACCGGCGGTATTGGCCGATCTGGGAAGCGCGGGATTATCAATGATTTGCGGTCGCCGTGCAATGCCTGCTGCAGGTATTTTTATCGTTTTTTCTGGAAGACATCGGAAAGGTGCAGTTTTTTACTGTGCGGATGTTTTGGGTGAGGGTGGCCGTTTTGTCTCCGACCATGGCACCGGATGTGGGAGCACGGACTGGATCTTTGATGTCAATCAAGGTGAGAATTGTTATCATTAACTAGAGTCTGCTTTTCTTTGTTCAACACCTCACCGGCAAGCCAGCACGACGCCAGCCAGCCATGCTTTCCGGAGTTATTTCATGGATCTGCCCCGTATTTCCCCGTTGGCGTTGGCGCTGTTATGCGTGTTCGCCCCTGTCCGTGCTGAAGAAGCGACGCTGGCCACAGTTAACGTCACCGCCAAGGGTTATGCCGCGGCGGATCTGGAAACGCCGGTCAGCACGTTGTCGCTCGATCGGGAAGAGATCGCACGGCGCGGCGCGGCCAACGTCGGCGATGCCTTGCGCGGCGAACCGGGGATCGCCGTTTCCAACGATAGCGCGCAGGGGCAGAACCCGGTCATCCGCGGCCTAGGCAAGGAAAGCATGGTGCTGCTGGTCGATGGCATGCGCTTCAATTCGGCGCAGCCGGCCGGTGCGATTGCCTCGTTCATGACGCTGGGTCTGGCGGAGCGCATCGAGGTGGTCAAAGGCGGGGCGTCGGTGTTGTACGGGACGGGGGCGCTCGGTGGCGCAATCAACGTGCTGATGCCGCAGGCGCGCTTCACGCCGGGCGTTGGCGTCAATGCCGGAGCCAGCTACGACAGTGTCAGCCAGGGCTGGCGTGGCACGGCGGTGATGAACGCCAGCGCGGGCGACCACGCGCTGATGCTGGGTGCGTCGCTGGCGCGCATCGACGATTACAAGTCGCCGGAAGGCCGCGTCAAGCGCACCGGTTACGATTCCGATGCCGTCATCGGCCAGTACCGCTTCCGCATCGACAGTCAGCAGCAGTTGCGCGTTTCAGCGCAATGGCACCGGGATGAAGATGTCTGGTACCCGGGTTCGACCCGCCCCATCAATCCGGCCAATCCGGCGGTTGGTACGAATACCGTGCATTCGCCGAAACAGGAGCGCCGTCTGTACGAAGCGGGTTACAGCCGCAAGGGGGACGGGGCGGCGCCGTTCAATTTTGATGTGCGTGTCTATCGTCAGGAGATGGAGCGCAGCATCTACTCCTGGGCCAATCGCTTCAACCGTGACATGGTCACCAATGAGGTCACCTTCCGTACCGATGGCGTCGACGCCAAGGCGGATTGGTGGGTTCACCCGCAGCATCAGCTGGCGCTTGGTGTGAACGCCTGGAAAATGAGCGGTAATCCAGACCGGCGCATGAGTTCGCCGCCGGCATTTCCAGCACCGGTGGTGAACAATCCGTTTCAGGATGCTGAAATTCGGGCGTTGGGTTTGTATCTGCAGGATGACATGCGTTTTGGCCAGCTCAATGTGCTTGCCGGTTTGCGCTGGGATCAGGTTGAGGGAAGTGCAAAAAGTATGAATCCCAATGCAGCCAATCCGGCGATGCGCCGTTTTTCCGGGCTGAAAGAGAAGGAAAGTGCCGTTTCCGGCAGTCTGGGGGCGATTTATGAAGTGGCGCCGCTGTTGCGTCCGTATGCCAGTTATGCCCGTGCCTTCCGTGCTCCCGGCATGCGCGAGCGTTTCGAATCCGGGCCACGGGGCGATGGTTACTATTACACCGGCAGTCCAGAGGTCGAGGCAGAGCAGGCGGATCAGTATGAAATCGGGATCAAGGGTGAGACCTCAGCGTTGAATTACCAAGTGTCCGCCTTTTACAACAAGATCGACAATTACCTCACCGGCCAGATCATGCCTGCCGCCACGACGCCGGCTTGTGCCGGGAATGCCTTCTGCAAGAAGACCGTCAACCTCGGCAGTGCGACGATCAAGGGTTTCGAGGCGAAAGTGGCCTGGCAGGTCAGCGGCAGTCACTGGCTGAACGCCAGCTACTCGCGCATTCGCGGCGAGAACGACGACATGAACGAGCCGCTGTTCCAGATGCCGGCAGATGAAGTCTCGCTTGGCTGGATCGGTCAGATCATGCCCGGCGTCAAGGGCGATTTCACGCTGCGCCTGGTCGATGAGCAGAAACGTGTCGCCACCCGCTTTACCAATGGTACGGAAAACCGTACGGCGGGGTTCGTCACCGCCGATCTGGGGGCAACCTGGCAGTTCGCGAAAAACCAGAGCCTGCGGCTGGCAGTCAGGAATATTGCCGACAAGACCTATCATGAGCATTTGAGCGAAGGGCTGTCCGGCAGCGAGATCAAGGCGCCGGGGCGTAATGTCCAGATTGCCTGGCGTGGCAGTTTCTGAGTTGCCGGCGCTATTGCAGGCGGGGGGATTGATGGCGGCGTTTGTGTTTACGAGGAAGAGAGAAATGAAGTTGGCTTTTCTTGCCCGCTATATCGGGTTGTTGGCGGCATGTGTGGTGTCCGTCAGCGTCGGTGCGGCGGCTCCCGGAGCGGCCGCAACAGCGGCCTCTACCCCCGCCAGACTGCCGAAACTGACCTTGTCCGGTCCATTTGCCGCCGTCTCCTTTCCGCTCATCCACATGGTCGAAAGCGGCGCTTTGAAGGACGTGGCGGAAACGGTCGAGTTCGTACCCTGGAAAGATCCCGACCAGCTGCGCGTGCTGGCGCTGGACAGCAAGCAGCCGGCGGATTTCATTGCCATGCCGAGCAATGTCGCGGCCAACCTGTACAACCGCGGCGTGAAGCTCAAGCTCATCAACATTTCCACCTGGGGCGTGCTGTGGCTGGTGTCGCGCGATCCCAAGCTGAAAACCCTGGCCGATTTCCAGGGCAAGGAAGTGCTGATGCCCTTCCGCGCCGACATGCCGGACATCGTGTTCCAGACGCTGGCCGCCAAGGCCGGGCTGGACCCGAAAAAGAATTTCCGCCTGCGCTACGTCGGCACTCCGCTCGATGCCATGCAGTTGCTCATTGCCCGGCGGGCCGATCACGCGTTGCTGGCCGAGCCGGCCGTGTCGATGGCCCTGCGCAAGACCAAATCCTTCCCGGTCAGCCTGATCGCGCCCGATTTATACCGCAGTGTCGATGTGCAGCAGGAATGGGGGCGGCTTTTGCGGCGTGAGGCGCGCATTCCACAGGCGGGGATCGTGGCGATGGGGAAGGTGCTTGCCCACCCGGCGCTGATCGAGCGTTTTCAGAAGGCCTATGCCGCCTCCCTGCGCTGGTGCGAGCAACAGCCGCAGGAGTGCGGTGCGCTGGTCGCCCGGCGGATCGATCTGCTGACGCCGGAAGCTGTCGCCGATTCGGTGCGCGTCGATAATGCCGTGTTCGTCACCGCCGCTGATGCGCAGCCCGAACTGACATATTTCTTTCAGCTCCTGTACGAGCGCCAGCCGGGTCTGATCGGCGGCAAACTGCCGGCGCCGGATTTCTACTATCACCCTGACTCCGCCCGATGATCCCCCGATTACCTGTTCTTCTGCCCGCTCCGTACTCCCCATGAAACTCCTGCGCGCCTGGCTGGCCGGCATTCCGGCTTATCTGTGGAGCGGCTGGGGGGCGCTCGCCAGCCTCTTTCTCCTGCTCGCCGCCTGGGAAGCGGGAAGCGCCCTCTACGGCGCCTTGATCCTGCCCGATCCTCTGAGCGTGTTCGCCACCCTGGGCGACTTGCTGGGGAGTGGCGCGGCCTGGCCGGAACTCTTCGTCACCGCCCGCCGCGCGCTGATCGGTCTGGCGCTGGCGATTGCCGCGGGCAGCCTGCTCGGCATGCTGGCTGGGGTGTCGCTCACCGCCTCGATGATGGCGCGCCCGCTCGTCACCGTGCTGCTCGGCACGCCGCCGATTGCCTGGCTGGTGCTGGCGATGCTGTGGTTCGGCGCGAGCGACGGCACGCCGGTATTCACCGTGTTCATCGCCTGTTTTCCGGTGATTTTCGTCGGCGCGCTGCAAGGCACGCGCACCCTGGACGGGCAGTTGAAGGACATGGCGACGGTGTTCCGCTTGCCGGCGCGCATGAAATTCTTCGACCTCTACCTGCCGCACGTCATTTCCTACCTGTTTCCGGCCTGGATTACGGCGCTCGGCACGTCGTGGAAGGTGGTGGTGATGGCCGAATTGCTGTCGTCCGCCGACGGCGTCGGCGCGGCGCTGGCGGTGAGCCGCTCGCAACTGGACACAGCCGCGACGCTGGCCTGGATCGCCGCCGTGGTGCTGGCCCTGCTGGCGGTGGAATATCTCTTTCTGGAGCCGATCAAGCGCGAACTCGAACGCTGGCGCAGCCAGGAAGGCGGCGGGGAGCGGATGCGATGAGTCAGGCGCTGGAAATCCGTGGCTTGAGCCACAGCTATCCGCCGCGTACGGTGCTGGAAGATATTGAATTCAGCGTCCCGGCCGGGCGCACGGTGGCGCTGGTCGGGCCTTCCGGCTGCGGCAAGACCACCTTGCTGCACCTGTGCGCCGGTCTGTTGAGCGTGCAGAAAGGCGCGCTCGGCAATCCTTTCGAGCGTTCGGCGGTGATGTTCCAGCAGCCGCGCCTGTTGCCCTGGAAAACTACACAGGACAACATCGCGCTCGGCTTGCAGGCGCTCGGCGTGCCGGTGGTAGAGCGTTTGGACAGGGCGAAAGCGCTGGCCGAGGCGGTGGGGCTGGATGCGCTGGCGCTCGGCCAGTTTCCGCACGAACTGTCCGGCGGCATGCAGAGCCGGGCGGCGCTGGCTCGGGCGTTGGTGCTGGCGCCCGATCTGCTGCTGATGGACGAGCCGTTCTCGGCGCTCGACATCGGCCTGAAACAGCAACTGCATCGCCTGCTGCTCGAACATCAGGCGGCGCACGGGCTGACAGTGCTGATGATTACCCACGACCTGATGGAAGCGGTGCGGCTGGCCGACAGCATTCTCGTCATGGCGGCAGAGCCGGGGCGCATCGTGCATCGCCTGGAATTGCAGCAACCGGCCCGCCTGCGCAGCGATGCCGAGGTGTACCGCCTGACCGCCGAATTTCTGCAGCACCCGGCGGTGTGCGCGAGCTTCGACATTCTGCCGCCGCAGCTTGGGGCGGCGCAGGTGCGGTCGACGCAAATCGAGTCGACGCAAATGCAGGTGACACAGCAGACGCCATTGACGCCGCCGCAGGAGCGCCGGACATGATGAAAATGCAGCTGCGAATGTATTTGCCAAGCGCCCCCGTCTGGATGTGCGGTTTCCGCTCCTTTTTCCTGGCCTCGGCGGGCATGGCCGTGGCCTTGCTCGGCTGGTGGGTGCTGTTTCTCCTGACCGGCGGCGCGCTGCCGGTGCCGCAGGTGCCGGGCGGGCCGTTCATCTGGCACGCGCATGAGCTGATTTTCGGCTTTGCCCTGGCGGCGCTGGCCGGTTTCGCGTTGACCGCTTTCCCGGAATTCACCGATACGCCGAGCATCGCACCGTGCACGGTGCGCCGGCTGTTCGGGCTGTGGCTGCTCGGGCGGCTGGGCTTCTGGTTGTCCGGGCTGCTCGGCGCGCCGGCGCTGGCCTTGTCCGGGGCGGCGCATCTGGCCTTGCTCGGCGGGCTGCTTTATCTGCTGGCCCCGCGTCTTTTCGCCGCGCCGGACCGACGGCACATTTCCTTCGCCTGGGCCTTGCTGGCGCTGGCCGGCGTGGTGGCGGGCTTCTATGTCGACGCTCTGCGCGACGAGCCGCCGGGGCGCTGGCTGCATGTCGCCCTGGGCCTGTTCATGATTTTCATCGTGCTTGCCATGAGCCGGATTTCCATGCGCATCATGAACGACGCGCTGAACGAGGAAGCCGCCCGGCGCGGCGAGGCGGCGGATACCGTGTATCGCGCCCGCCCGCCCAAGCGCAATCTCGCCATCGTCTGCATCGCCGCCTATACCGCCGCTGAATTCTTCCTGCCCGGCAACCGTCTGGGCGGCTGGCTGGCGCTGGCAGCCATGGCGGCACTGTTGCATCTGCAGAGCGACTGGCACCTTGGCCGTGCTTTGTTGCGCCGTTGGCCGTTGATCCTGTTTTCGGTGTACTGCTTGATGGCGGCAGGTTATGCCCTGATCGGCTGGGACCTGTTGCTGGCCAGCGGTACATTTTCTGCCGGGCGTCACCTGCTGACCGTGGGGGGGCTGGGGATTGCCGT
This sequence comes from Azonexus hydrophilus, assembly GCF_905120355.1. Taxonomy (GTDB): domain Bacteria; phylum Pseudomonadota; class Gammaproteobacteria; order Burkholderiales; family Rhodocyclaceae; genus Azonexus. Next base: position 24,463 of record NZ_CAJHOB010000006.1, read on the forward strand.
CTACGCTGTGTTGAATATTGCCGGGCGCATTCATAGCGGTCATCCGCTCGAGCGACGCGCCTGGGTGCCGATTGGCGCTGCGGCGCTGGTGTTGGGGGCGCTGCTGCGCGCCGCCAGTGCCTGGCCGGTGCTGCCGGCCGGGGTGGTGTGGGGCGCGTCCGGTGCCTGCTGGGCTCTGGCCTACGCGCTCTGGCTATGGCACATGTTCCCCATTCTGAGCACGGCGCGTAGCGATGGCGGGACGGAGTGCGAGGAAATTCTTACGCCGCAGGAGTGAGCCCGCATTTCCGGTGTTGCCGGCGGGAGGCGAGGGTCAGCTGGCAGCAGGGGCGTTGCTCGGTTCCGCTGTGGCGGGAGCCGCAGGAGCCGGCTGCGGAGCAGGCACAGCCGGGGGGGCTGCTTCTGGCACGAGGTCGGTGTCGGCACTGCTCGCCTTCTTTTTCTTTTTGCTTGCGTTTGGCGGTTGCGGTGGCGGAAGTTGCGGGGCGATGGTGTCCAGCTTGTTTTCCCGCATGTACTCGTCCATTTCGCGCCAGCCGGCATAGATGCTTGATTTTGGTAGCCAGGCGTAGATCGAATAGCAATCTTCGATGGCCCGTCCGGAATGGCGGCAGGCGCTGCCGACAGCGCGTCCCTCGGAGTCGTTCTTGGCTTCTTTTTGTGCCGGTGTTTCCACCCCCAGCGTTGAGGACAACTGGTCGCAGCCATTCAGCAGCAACGCGACCGGCAGGAGCAGACAGAGGAGGGGCGAAGATTTTTTCATGGGCAGGATTTTCGCATAAGCCCCGGGGCTTGCAAAACAGCCCGGGCAGTCACCCGGGCTGTTGTTCCGCGGCTGGCGCAGAGGATCAGGCGGCGTTGAGGGCCTGATCGAGATCGGCGATGAGGTCGTCGATGTGCTCGATGCCCACCGACAGGCGGATCATGTCTTCGGAGACACCGGCCTTGGCCAGTTCTTCCGGCGACAGCTGGCGGTGCGTGGTCGAGGCCGGGTGGCAGGCGAGCGTCTTGCAGTCACCGATGTTCACCAGGCGGGTGACCAGCTTCAGTGCATCCTGGAACTTGCCGCCGCCTTCGCGGCCTCCGCAGTTCGTTCCCTTGACACCGAAGTTGAGGATGCCGGAGGCGCGGCCACCCATGTACTTCTGCACCAGTGCATGGTCCTTGTGGTCGGGCAGGCCGGCGTAATTGACCCAGCTGACCTTCGGGTGCTTCTGCAGGAACTGGGCGATCTTCAGCGAGTTGTCGCAGATGCGGTCCATGCGCAGCGCCAGGGTTTCGATGCCCTGCAGGATCAGGAACGAGTTGAAGGGCGAAATCGCCGCGCCCATGTTGCGCAGCGGCACGACGCGGGCGCGGCCGATGTAGGCGGCGGCACCGAGGGCTTCGGTATAGACGACGCCGTGGTAGGACACGTCCGGTTCGTTGAGACGCTTGAACTTGGCCTTGTGCTCGGCCCACGGGAACTTGCCGCTATCGACGATGATGCCGCCGATGGAATTGCCATGGCCGCCGAGGTACTTGGTCAGGGCATGGACGACGATGTCGGCGCCGTGCTCGAACGGGCGGCACAGGTAAGGCGAGGGCACGGTGTTGTCGACGATGACCGGCACGCCATGCTTGTGGGCGATCTCGGCGAGCTTTTCGAAGTCGGTGATGTTGCCGAGCGGGTTGCCGACCGATTCGCAGAACACCGCCTTGGTCTTGCCGTCGATCAGTTTTTCGAAGGCTGCCGGGTCACGGTAATCGGCGAAGCGCACCTCGATGCCATATTGCGGCAGGGTGTGGGCAAACAGGTTGTAGGTGCCGCCATACAAGGTGCTGGACGTGACGATGTTGTCGCCGGCTTCGGCAATCGTCTGGATCGCAGCGGTGATCGCCGCCATGCCCGAGGCCATGGCCAGCGCCGCAATGCCGCCTTCCATCGCGGCGACGCGCTTTTCCAGCACGTCGGTGGTCGGATTCATGATGCGGGTGTAGATGTTGCCCGCGACCTTGAGGTCGAACAGGTCGGCGCCGTGCTGGGTGCTGTCGAAGGCGTAGGAAGTGGTCTGGTAGATGGGTACGGCAACCGATTTGGTCGTTGGGTCGGGACTGTAGCCGCCGTGTACGGCAAGCGTTTCAAGTTTCATGATGGCGTTTCCGTTGTTGAGTGAATGGTGTGGAGAAAAAGCGCAGGGCGGAGCTTACGGCGAAGCGATAGGCGATTCAATAATATTGCCCACTATGCTTATGCCTTCCATTGCCTGTCGCTTTTTTCGGCAACTGCGAAAGCGGTGGATCTGAGCAAGGGATGTCAGTGCCTGTGGCAGGATAATTGATGCGTCGTGGGCCAAAGCATGTCATCTTTCGTCGTCGAACCGCGGGCTCGGCAGGGATAACTTCATGGGAAAGTCAGGATGAAAATTTGGGTGGATGCCGATGCCTGTCCGGTGGCGGTCAAGGAAATTCTCTATCGTGCGGCCAATCGTACCCGGATCGAGCTGACGCTGATTGCCAATCAGATGTTGCGGGTGCCGCCTTCGCCGTGGATCAAGGCGCTGCAGGTGCCTGCCGGTTTCGACGTGGCGGACCAGAAAATTGCCCAGGAAGTCGTGGCGGGTGATGTCGTCGTGACGGCCGATGTACCGCTGGCGGCCTTGGTGATTGCCAAAGGCGCAGTGGTGATCGATCCGCGCGGTGAATTGCTGGATAAGGGCAACATCCAGGAGCGGTTGAGCATGCGTAATTTCATGGAAAGCTTGCGCAACAGCGGCGTTGAAACCGGTGGCCCGGCGTCGCTTTCAAGTGCTGACCGACAGGCTTTTGCCAATCAGCTGGATCGCTTGTTGTCCCGCGCCTGCTAGGTTCCGGCGCCGATGTCTCGTCTCTGTGTCGACTTGTAAAAGCAAGGCGAATGAGATAGATTCCCATTCTGACAAGCCAGCCCAACGCCAGCCAGTTATGCCGCGGAGGGGTCGAGCGCGCCGCATTGTGCTGCGCACAGCCGTTCTCTTTCGCGATGACGGTAGTCGATCCACCCCGGCAGTTCGCTCCTCCTTTCTCTATGTCTGTCGCAGGATGCCCCGTGCTGGCGTGCTTCTGATGCCTTGAACCCTGTTCCTGGTTTTCCGGTACGTTCGGTACAGGTGTTGGTGCGGCGTTTTGCGGATCAATGAAGATGCACGATAACAACCAGAAAATCAGGGTTCCGGGGTCGTTCCGGACCCAGCCCCTCGCCTCGTCGGCAAGCTCTGGCGCCCCGGGTGCCCTCAGGAAAACGGGGATCGCCCTGGGAATTTCATCGACCATGCTGGTGCCCGGCGTGGCGCTGGCGCAGGAGGTCGAAATGGCGCCGGTGACCGTGGTGGAGCGGGCCTATGATCACAACCCTTATTCCGAAGCGGATGCGCCGTACAAGGCGCGCATTTCCGGTGATGAGCGCCGGACCCGGCCACTGGCTGAAACACCGGCCACGATCAGCGTCCTGACCAAGACGCAGATCGAAGACTCCGGTTACACCGATCTGCGCGACATTCTCGACACGCAACCCGGCATCACGCTCGGGACGGGCGAAAACGGCAATGCCTTTGGTGACCGCTACATCATCCGTGGTCAGGAAGCACGCAGCGACGTGTTTGTGGACGGACTGCGCGATCCCGGCATGAGCATCCGCGAGAGCTTTGCCGTCGAACAGGTCGAGATTTCGAAAGGCCCGAGTTCCAGTTTTGCCGGTCGCGGCACGGCGGGTGGGGCGATCAATTCGATCACCAAGCAGGCAACGACCGATTTCGATTTCACCAAACTGTCGGTCGGTGTGGGTACCGACAAGCACCATCGTCTGACGGTCGACACCAACTACACCCTGACCGATAGCGTTGCCCTGCGCGCCAATCTGCTCTACGCCAAGGAAGATGTGCCGGATCGTGCGCCGGCCAACCGCGAGCGCAAGGGCGTGGCGCTGTCCGCCCTGATCAAGCCGAGCGAGAATCTCAATATCCTGCTCGATTACTACGGTTTCCGCGGTGAGGACCGCCCCGATCTGGGCTCGTATCTGTACGGCACGGTGCCTAACCGCAAGCCCTTCAAGAAGGAACCGGTCTATGCGCAGATGCAGGATTTCCTGACCTCTGACGTGGATACCTTCACCGCACGTCTGAAATATCGCATCAATGATGGGGTGACTCTTACCAATGCCACCCGCTACGGGCGCACTGACAATGGCTACGTGACGACGGGTGCGGGCTATGTCAGCGACAGCAGTCTGCGTCTGTCCACGCACAACGGCTGGCAGGAGGTGGATTATCTGGCCAATCAGACCAACCTCTTCGTCAATACCGTCTTGGGTGGCATGAAACATGAGCTCAACTTCGGGTTGGAATACACCGATCACAGCGTGCTCAACGGGGTGTACCGTTTTGTCGGTGCAACCAGTGCCAACCCGGTCGCGTTCGACCAGGTACGGGGTGCCGTGTCGCGCAACATGAGCAAGGGCGGCTGGGATCAAGACTGGCAGGCCAAGACGGTTTCCGCCTATGTCATGGATACGGTTGATCTGAGCGAGAAGTGGACCGCTTTTGCCGGTGTCCGCTACGACCGCACCAAGCTGTCCCTGGTCACGCGTAATGCTACGACCGCAGTGCGGACGGGTGATTACAACTACAGCGACGACATGTGGAATGGTCATGTTGGCGTGACCTACAAATTCCTGCCCTATGCCAACGTTTATCTGACCTATGCCACGGCCAAGGACATCAATGGCGGCGAATCCGATGTCGGGACCAGTGGCGGTTACGGCGGCTTGATCACCTTCAATGGCCAGGCCGCCGGGGCGAAGCCGGAAAAAACCGAGAATGTCGAACTGGGAACCAAGTGGAACCTGCTGGGCGGCAAGTTGCTGGCGACGGCGGTGGTGTTCCAGATTACCAAGTCGGATGTGATGGAAGGCGCGGATTACGGTATTGCCGGTACCTTCAATAGCGGCAAGAACCGGGTGCGCGGCATCGAGTTCGGCCTGTCCGGCAACCTGACGGATAAACTGAGCGCCTTTGCCGGGGTGGCCTTCATGGATGCCGAAGTGCTCAAATCGGCAACGCCCGCCAGCCGTGGTAAGACCTTGAGCAACTTTGCCGACAAGACGGCGTCGGCGCAGTTGCGTTACCAGGCGACGGAAAAATTTGCTCTGGGCGCTGCGGTCAAATACGAGAGCAAGAAATATGCGGGACAACCGGACAGTGCGGCGGCGTTTAATGCCCAGGGGCAGTATTCGCAGCCGGTGCCCGGCTATACCGTCTGGGATTTCTTTGCCGATTACCGTCTGAACAAGGCAGCCAAGTTGCGTTTGAATGTAGGTAACGTTTTCGACAAGGATTATTACCTGGCGGCCTACCGTTCGGGTTCCTTCCTGTACAAGGGCGATGCGCGTAACGCCCGGCTGACGTTCAATTACGAGTTCTGATCGCATGGAGTAGTTAGCGGACGGATCAGTTGATCCGTCCGTTTTTTCAAGAGGCTTCCGATGCAAGAAAACCGTCCTGCGCTGACCTCGCTACCTGCCGACATTCGTTGTGCGCAGGATTATGTCTGGGCGGCGGAACATTTTCTGTCGCCGGAGCGGCATGCCTACATTGCCGGCGGTTGTGGCCGGGAGGTGACGCTGGCGGCAAATCATGCGGCGTTTGATGCCGTGCGCCTGTGGCCGCGGCTGTTGCGCGATGTGCGGCACGGACACTTGGCGCGCACGCTCCTCGGTCGTCCGCTGCAGCATCCCATTTTGCTGGCCCCGGTGGCCTACCAGACCCTGGCGCACGCGCGGGGCGAGATCGAAGTGGCGCGCGCGGCAGCGGCGACCGACAGCGGTTTCGTGCTGAGTACCCTGGCCGGTTGCAGCCTTGAGGCGGTGGCGGAGCAGGCGGGCGAAGAACGCTGGTTTCAGCTGTATTTTCAGGAAACGCGGGAAATCACCCTCGACCTGCTCCGGCGGGCAGAGGCTGCCGCCTACAAGGTGTTGGTGGTGACGCTCGATAGCGCCATCAAGCTGCCCAGCCCGCGTGCGCAGCGGGCCGGGTTCCGGATGCCGGACGATGTCCAGGCCGCCAATCTGGCGCATTACCCGCCGGTCGCGCCGATCACTCTTGAGCGGGGGCAGAGCCGGATATTTCAGGGCGTGATGCAACGGGCGCCAGGTTGGGATGATCTGGCCTGGCTGTTGCAGCAGACCGATCTGCCGGTGGTCGTCAAAGGTGTCTTGCACCCGGCGGATGCGACCCGCCTGCAGTCTCTCGGGGTGGCCGGGCTGATCGTCTCCAACCACGGCGGGCGCGGCCTCGATGGCGTTCCCGCCAGTCTGGACGTCCTGCCCTGCATTCGTCAGGCGGTTGGAGCGAATTACCCGTTGTTGCTCGATAGCGGCATCCAGGCCGGTAGCGATGTGTTCAAGGCGCTGGCGCTGGGGGCGGATGCCGTTCTGGTCGGGCGGCTGCAAACCTATGCGCTGGCGGTGGCCGGGGCGCTCGGCGTGGCGCACATGCTGCGCTTGCTGCGCGAAGAGCTGGAAGCCTGCATGGCGCAGGCGGGCTGTGCGACGCTGGCCGATATCAGCAGCGCAATGATTTTCAAGGCAACGCAAGAGGACTGACTATGTTGATTCCGATCGCAGGTGTTCTGAGCAAGGATGAAGTCCGGCAGTTTCGTGCCCAACTCGCCACGGCCCCCTGGGAAGATGGCCTGAAGACGGCCGGCACGCTGGCCCGGGCAGTCAAGCGCAACCAGCAGCTGGCCGACGGTTCGCCGCTGGCGGTGGAGCTGGGCAACCAGATCCTGCGCAAACTGGGCAACCATCCTTTGTTCATTTCGGCGGCTTTGCCGAGCCGGATCTACCCACCCAAATTCAACCGCTATGCCGATGGAGGCACCTATGGTGCGCATGTCGACAGTGCGGTGATGCAGGTGCCGGGCACGTCGATTTCGGTACGCAGCGATCTTTCCGCCACGCTTTTTCTCGCTGAACCCGAGGAATACGAAGGAGGGGAGCTGGAAATCGAAGGGCCGTTCGGCATTCAGGCGGCCAAACTGGCGGCGGGCGACATGGTGCTTTATCCGTCGAGCAGCTTGCATCGGGTGACGCCGGTGACGCAGGGCGCGCGCATTGCCTCCTTCATGTGGATTCAGAGCATGGTGCAGGATGATGGCGCCCGTACCTTGCTGTTTGACCTCGACCAGTCGATCCAGGGCATGACCAGCAGTGTGGCGGCCGATGATCCGCGCTTGCTGAAACTGACCGGGGTGTATCACAACTTGCTGCGCCGCTGGGCCACGCCCTGACAGCGGGCGGCCTGCTGCTTGGCAGATGCCCTTTGTACTGACCATCCTGCTGGCGGAAGCAGCGACACTCGGTCATGCCACGGCGCATGGTCTGATTCAGGAACGTTTTTTCGATACCCTGCTGGGCTGCCTGGTCGGTCTGCTGGGCGCTGTGGCCCTGCACAACCCTGTGTTTCGCCGGGTAGGCAGCCGCCTGCTGCGTCAGCTCATTCCCGACCGCTTTCTGCAAGTCTGAGCCAGATCCGGCGCTGCCGGGTCGTCAACGTACGACCCAGATGTGGCGGGCGACACTGTGTTCGAGGGCGAGTTCGACTTCTTCGGCCAGGATGACGGTCATCGGCTTTTGCTGCAGGACGCGCAAGGGGCGGTTTTCGGCCAGGCCGTAGGCGGTGAGTTGTTCGCGCTGCAAGGCGTCGATTTCATCGCCCAGGCCGGCCAGACGGACTTCTTCGCCGGGAGGAATGAAGGCGAGCGGCAGGCGGGCGTCGTGGTGAGGGCTCATGTCGGTTTACCAGAGGGCGGTCAGGACGAGGTTGCACAGGCCGCCCACCAGGAAGGCGAACGGCACGATGATGGCGAGCATCGCCAGCCCGGTCTTCAGGCCGCGTTCCTTGATCATCATCAGCAGGCTGGCGAAACAGGGAACGAACAGGGTGATGGTGATCATGCCGACAATGGCCTGCACCGGGCTCAAGGCGTCGGCCAGCATGAACAGGCCGGTGGCACCGAAATCGCGGCGCAGGAAACCCATCACGAAGGCGGCGGAGGCTTCCTTGGGTAGTCCCAGCCAGCCGCTGACCAGCGGTTCGCCGGCTTCGATGATGGCTGGCAGAATGCCGAGCCGGTCGAGCAGATACATCAGGAAAGTGCCGATCAGGAACAGCGGAATGACTTCGATCAGATACCACTTCAGGCGACCGGTGGTTTTTTTCAGGACGTTGCCGGCAATCGGCAGGCGCATCGGTGGCAGCTCCGTCACCAGGGGGATGCGTCGGCCGGGGACCAGACGGGCGGCCAGGAAACCGCTCAGGAAAAGCACGCCGACCATGGCCAGCGCCCAGACCAGCAGGGCGGAGAAGGAGACGCCGCCAAGCATGCCGAGCACGACCCCCAGTTGGGCTGAACAGGGAATGGCCAGCGCCAGTAGGAAAATGGTGATCAGGCGCTCACGCGGGCTGTGCAGAATGCGGGTGGTGAGCGTCGCCATGGTGACACAGCCCAGCCCCAGCACCATCGGCAGCACGGCGCGCCCGTTGAGGCCCATGCGGGCGAAGATGCGATTGGCAATGACCGACAGGCGCGGCATGTAGCCTGAATCTTCGAGGATGCCGAAAGCAATGAAGAAGGTGCTGACGATGGGCAGGATCAGCGCCAGCGCGTAGGTCATGCCCATGGTCCACAGGCCGTACTGGCCGACCAGCAGATCGCTCAACCCGTTGTTGCCGATCTGCGTGGTGACGAAATCGGTGACGGCCGGGTTGAGAATGCCGTCGAACAGGTCTTCCTCCAGCAGGCCGACCAGCGTGGTGGCACCGAAGACGCCGACGAAGAGATAGACCGCGTAAAGCACGCCGAGCAGGATGGGAATACCCCACAGCGGGTGCACCACGGCCTGGCCGATGCGCTGCGCCAGCAGCGGTGAGCTGCGTACGGCGCGCTGACTGACGCTGGTGGCGAGCGCATCGGCAGCTTCGGTGCGCTGGCGGGCGAGCAATCCGGGCAGGTCCTCTTCGGCGCGCTGGCTGGCGGCGCGCCGCAGTGCGTCGAGCTGGGCGTAGGCCGGGCCGGCGTGCTGGCGCAACCAGCTGTCCACCTCGGTGTCATTGCCGAGGAAGAGGATGGCGAGGCCACGGGCGGCCAGGCTGGGGTGCGGCGCGTGCGTTGCGATGGCTGCCGCCAGGAGCGTGATTTCTTCTTCCAGCAGCGGGTCGTAATGCAGCAGAGGGTCGGGCACGGCGGCGCGGGCGATGCTGCTGGTGAGTTCGCCCATGCCTTCACCGCCGGTGGCGACGGTGGCCAGTACCGGAATGGCCAGCTCCTCCGCCAGTGCCGGAATATCCACCGTTACGCCGCGGGCCATGGCTTCGTCGTGCATGTTCAGGGCCAGCACCATGGGAACGCCCAGTTCAGCCAGGAGTGCGGTCAGGGTCAAGGTTCGGCGCAGGTTCTTGGCGTCCCCCACCTGCACCAGGCAGCGGCTTGTTTCATTGAGCAAGGCGCGCATGGTGGCGCGCTCATCGTCGCTGCGCGAGGGCAGGGCGAGTACGCCGGGCGTGTCGAGCAGCGTGGCACTGGCGTCAAAACGTGCCGGAGCCTGAGTGACTTCGACCGTCGTGCCCGGGTAGTTGGATACGTTGACGTAGGCACCGGTCAGGCGGTGAAAGAGTACCGACTTGCCGACATTGGGATGGCCGACCAGGAGGATGGCCGGAGCGGTGGAGGTGTTCATCGGCTGGGGGCTTTCTGCGCTGCGCAAAGCGCGAGTTGCTGCTGTAGCCAGTGGGCATTGATCTCGCCACTGTGATGGGCACAACTGTGGCGATGTGCGTTGAGGATGACTGTGTGGGGCAGGGCGCCGCTGCGGTTGCCGAAACGAGCCAGCAGGCCACGCGGTTCGCTGGGGCCGTGCAGGGCGAGTAGAGGGGGGCGCAAGGCGTTCAGGACATGCTCCGGGGCGTTGGCGGTTTCACTCGGACGCTGCAGGGCGATGGTGATGACGCGGGCAGTACCCTGACTGGCGAGGGCAGCGAGCAGCGGCAGTTCGCGCAGGCAGGGGGGGCAGTCGGCGCGCCAGAAATTGACTACGGTAGGGCGTTCTGGGAGCGCCGCCAGGCGTACGAAGCGGGCGCCATCGGACAACTCGAAATCGAGTGCCGGCGGCACCCCGGCATGCCCAGGAGGACTCAGGGTGAGGGCAAGGACAAGCGCGACAGGAAGCGCTTTTCGGTCGTGGTGCATGCGGTGGCTGGGCAAATTAAAGGCTCAGTTTCAGGCCGCCATATACGAAGCGGCCACGATTTGGCCCCCAGATCTGGGTGACATCGAAGTTGCCGTGGCGATCGACCCACAACATGCTTTCCTTGTCCGACTGCTTGAAATCGGTCAGGTTATCGATACCGAGAAAGGCCGTCCATTGTTTGTTGATGCGATATTCACCCCGCAGGTCGAGCGTCCAGTAGGCCGGGCTTTTGTCCAGCTTGCGCGTGCCGTCGAAGTTGTAGCGTGGGGTGTTGGCGTAGTCGTAAAACTTTTTCAGGTCCATCGGGCCGGTCCAGGTGCCGCGCAGCATGCCGGTCCATGGCCCGCTTTCGTAATCCAGACGCAGGTAGGCGCGAGTTTCCGGGCGGGCGAAAGCGAGGGTGCCGGGTTCCGTGAAACGGTATTTGAAGTGTTCCGCCGCAAGCGTGGTTTCCAGTGCCGGGGTCAATTTGTAGGTGAGGGTCAGATCACCACCGACCACGGTGACGGGCTTGTCGGCAGAAGTGAAGATGGTGATGGGCCTGCCTGCGGCGTCGGTGGCGCCGGAATCAAGCAGCGCCATGTTCTTGATGCGGTTGTAATTCAGGGAGCCGACCCAGGCCAGCCGGTCGCCGGCGTAGGAGAGGGCATAGGAAGCGTTGTCGGAAATTTCTGCTTCCTTGATCTCGCGCACGATGCGTGAGGTGTCGAGGATGCCGTGATCCTGTTCGAAGAAGGAGGTCGGGGCGCGGAAGCCGCGACCCACGGCGAAACGGCTGTTCAAGGCGTGATTGTGGTTCCACAGCACATTGAAGCGTGGGCTGGTGATGCCGCCAAAAATGTTGTGATCGTCGTAGTGCACCGAGCCGTTGATTTCCACTTTGCCGTCGAGAAAGGCGTGGTAGGCCTGCAGGAAGACGCCTGGCGTTTTGTATTCGTAGTTGTCGATGCCGTCGTTCGGTGTGCCGTCGGCCATTGCCCCTTTGCTCTTCAGGTCTTCATAACGGTAGGTCAGGCCGCCGGTGACGAGCGTTGCGCCCAAGGGCTGTTGGGTGCTCGCTTCCAGGTAATACTGCGTCTGCTCGGCTTTGTAGAGCGAGTGTTCGTAGTAGGAATCCTGCTTGTGTTTGGCCAGTCCCAGGGCCAGGCGCAGTTTGCCGGCCCCGAGGGCATGCGTGGCGCTGCTCACGAACTGCTGGCGGTCGGTGAAGATGATCTCCGACATGCCGCCCTGGCCGCCGCTGTAAGGCACGATGCCGCCGGGGGCTACCGTGCCATCCTCCGTGCCGGCCACGGCAACCCAGCCGTCCGGACTTGGTGACGCATTCTTTCCCTTGTTCCAGCGGAACGGGTTGCCGCTTTCGTCGCGTTTGACCTTGCCGTAGTTGTCGCCCATGGCGCCGCCCATGCGTTTTTCATCAACCAGATCGAGACGGCCGCGAATCTTGAAGCCGCCCACATCGTCGAAGAAGAAGCCGATGCCGCCGAGTTTGCGCTCATAGCCGGAGTATTCCGATACCTTGTTGCCATCGGCATCGACGGTGTCGTGCGTGTTGTAGTTGAAATTGGCGGTCAGGGCGCCGCCGGAGAACGCACGGGCTGCGAAGAGTTCGGTGTTGGCCTGACCAAAGGCGCCGAATTGTTGTACCGCCTTGAATTCGTCGGTTGTTGGCCGACGCGTCACCATATCCACCGACCCGGCCAGGGCTTCCGGCGCGATCAGGCTGGTGCCGGCCCCCCGCGAGATGTCGATGCGCTCGACCCCGCCCAGGCTGACGCTGTCCAGTCCGTAGGCGGTGGAGACGGAAGAAAAGATGGGAATGCCGTCGATGAGGAGCGTGGTGTAACGTCCCGGCAGATTGTTCAGCACGACATTGCGCACATTGCAGATCGAGCATTCGGTCTGCACCGAAATGCCGGGGCGCTTGTCGAGCGCCTCGGTCAGCATGGTGGCGCCGGTCTTTTCCAGCTCACGCGCGCCGAGCGATTCGGTGGCGATGATTTCGTCACGCAACACAGGCCGGGTACCGACCGTCTTGCCACTGCTGACGGTGATTTCACTGAGTTGTTTGTCGGCGAGCGCCGGTCCGCTCAGCGTGACGAGGATAGCCAGAGTCAGTGGACTTAGAGCAAATTCCTTGTAGGCAGACATGTCTTGAATTCCATAAGGTTTCTCTGGCTGGCATTGCCACGGCTGGCTGGAGTGGGGATGGTTTAAGAAAAGTCGAAAGAGGTGGAAAAACGACGCCCCCGGTGAGAGTCCAGGGGCGTGTGGTGCTGCGGTACGGCTTACTCGTGTGTCGGCTGGGTGACGAAACCGATCTTGCTCAGGCCGGCGCGGCGGGCGGCGCTCATGGTTTCGGCGACACTTTCATAGCGGCTGTCACGGTCGGCTTTCAGGTGCAACTCGACATTGCTGTCCTGGGCGACGGCATCGCGGAAGCGGGCTTCGAGCTGCTGGCTGTCGACCGGTTCGCTGCCGACGAAGACACGGTTGTCAGCCGTGATGGCGACCTGCAGGACCATCGGCTTTTCCGGCGTCGGTGTACTCGATGCGCGCGGCAGATCGACCTTGACCGAGTGCGTCATCAGCGGCGCAGTGATCATGAAGATGATGAGCAGCACCAGCATGACGTCGATCAACGGGATCATGTTGATTTCTGCGGTCGGCATCTGGCTGCCGGTGTTGTTGAAGCTGCCGATGGCCATGTCAGGCGGCTCCTTGCGCGGCGCGGGCACGCAGCGGGTGGATCTGGGCGCTGGTGGCGAGCAGTGGCTTGCCGACGGTGAAGAAGGCGTGCAGGTCGTGGGCAAAGGCGTCGAGATCGGCCAGGATCAGGCGGTTGGCGCGCGTAAATGTGTTGTAGGCGAACACGGCCGGCAGAGCGACGGCCAGGCCGGCGGCCGTCATGATCAGCGCTTCACCGACCGGGCCGGCGATTTTTTCCAGCGCCGCCTGGCCGCTCATGCCAATGGCGATCAGGGCGTGATAAATCCCCCACACCGTACCGAACAGGCCGACAAACGGTGCCGTAGCGGCGGTGGTGGCGAGAAAGGTGAGACCACTTTCCATGCCGGCCTGGGTGGTGGCGAGTTGCTGGCGCAGGGCGCGTTCCATCTGTTCGGACGGGTCGAACTGCGACACCAGGCGGCCGCTCACTGCTTCACAGTCGCAGTTACAGCAGTTGGCCTGATTGGCCAGCTGTGCATAAGGGCTGTCTTCGCCGGCAGCGCGCAGCTGGTCGATGCCTTCGGTCACGCTCTTGGCCGCCCAGAACGACGCCACGGCTTTGGAGGCTTTGCGCAGTCGCCACCAGTCGAGCGATTTGGCAAGAATCAGGTACCAGCTGATCACGGACATGAGGACGATGAGGATGGCGATGGCGTGGGAAACGTTGTCTCCCTGCGCCCATAGGTGGGCAAGGCCGAAGACGTTGCCAGTGGCGGTTTCCTGCATGGTTTACTGCTCCAGTTTGAAGATGATGGGGACAAGCACCCAGCTGGACACGGCGGTGTCGCCCTGCTTGGCGGGGATGAATTTCCAGTTGCGCACTGTTCTTTGTGCCGATTCATCCAGGCGCGTGCTACCGGAAGAGGTGTGAATCTGGACTTCGGAGGCGCTGCCTTGAGGGGTGACCGCAACGCGTAGCACCACCTTGCCTTCCTCGCCCATGCGGCGGGCCAGAGGGGGGTAGGGCGGCGGCGGGTTGCGCAGGTAATCGGCGTCGAACCGCGCCTGGGTGACGGCAGGCGGTGCGGGCGGCGGTGGTGGAGTTTCGATGACGGGCGGTGCAACCGGAGCGTGCTCGGCGGGCGCCGTGCTCTGGGTGGTTTCCAGTACCGGCGCCGGCATTTCCTTGGGTTGCGGGCGGGGGCGGGGCTGCGGTTTGACCGGGGTGGGGGCGGCTACCGGCAGGGGTTTGGCTTCCGGTGGGGCTTCGATTTCAGGCGCGGGCAGCAAATCGACGATCAGGGGCATTTCCATGATCTGCGGCGCGATGGTTTTGGCTGCCAAGACGAGTAGCAGAACGCCGACATGCACGGCAATGACGATGCCAAGCAGGCCGCTGCGCTGGAACGTGGATTTCTGGGAGAGGGCGTAGCTCATGGGCGGGAGGGGAAGATTTTCGCACGGAGCTGAAAAGGCCACTGGCTTGCTGGCATATCGGCGGGCTGGCTGTGGGAAAAGTCTTGCAACGGAGAGAAAAAACTGTGCGGCAAGGATGAAGGCTTACTTGGTCAGGATGAGCTTGTTTTCGCGCGTGACGCGTAACAGGTAGCGCTGGCCGGCATGCTGGATTTCAACGGAACTGGCGCCTTTCAGTAATTCGGCGCTATTCATCTGTGGTGCCGGCGCTGGTGCAGGCTGCGGCGACTGGAGCGGGGGTTGGGCGGTACTGTGCATGATTGAAGTGGGTCCGCAGAGTGGCGTGAGTTTATATAAATAAGAACCATTGTCAATAACTTGATCTAGATCAAGTTGGCGTGGGCCGTGGTTTTTCGTTAGAACATGCTGGCATGCGCTCCAGTACGGCACGCTTTTCAAGCGGCGCAAGCATGGCGCATTCCCGAAAGATCGAGACGCTGGCTGGCGCGCTCGCACAGCAGGCGGGTCTGGGGATCAATTTCCTGTTCGCACAGATGGTCGAGCAGGCGAGCTGCATGCAGGGCCGAATGGCGGCAGCCGGTTTCTGCGTGAATCAACACCTGGCTGAGGACGGCAGCCCATAATTCCGGGTTCGGCATGACCATCCTCCTACGCGGCAATGCTGGCAACAGCCAGCCAGAGGAGTAGGGCAGCGAGACTGGTATGGAGTAACAAACTCTGCATGATGCCTCCTTGGTTGTTGAGAATGGCTCTCATTGTAGAGGTCTTGTGTTGTTTTGTAAACAAGAATTGTTCTTGTTTGTTTTGTTCGTATTTATTCGTGCGGAAAGATGATGGAGTGCTGTGGGGCCAGCCGGATGCCGATGGTGGCTCCAGGCGGATAGTCCTGGTTTGCCGGCAGAAGTGCCGGAATTTCGCAGCCGTCGGGCAGGCGCAGGGTGTACAGGATGTCGGCGCCACGGAAGGCCCGCTGGCGGATCGTGCACTGCAGTGGGCTGAGCGGGTCGGCATGAATGTCATCCGGGCGCAGCAACAGATCGACGTGGGTGCCGGCCGGGGCTGCGACCGGGGCGGCCGGGCTGACCGTGCCGAAGCTGCAGCACAGGTGGCCGGCGGCGCCGACTATGGCGGGTAGCAGCGTGCCACCGCCGATGAAGCCGGCGACAAAACGGTTGGCAGGTTGCCGGTACAGTTGTGCCGGCGTATCCCATTGCCGGATGCGGCCGTTCTGCATGACCCCGATGTCGTCGGCGAGCGCAAAGGCTTCGTGCTGGTCGTGTGTGACCAGCAGCGCCGTCGAGCCTTCCCGCTTGAGGATGTCGCGTACTTCGAGCGAGAGTCGCTCGCGCATATCCACATCGAGATTGGAAAAAGGTTCGTCGAGCAGCACCAGTTCGGGCCGGGGCGCCAGGGCGCGGGCCAGTGCCACGCGCTGTTGCTGGCCACCGGAAAGCTGATGGGGAAACTTGTCTCCCTGGCCGGTCAGACCGATGGTGGCGAGCAACTCGTCCACTCGCCGGGCGTTGGCGGCGTGTTGGCGGCGGTCGAGGCCGAAGGCGATGTTGCGTGCCACGCTCAGATGAGGAAACAACGCGTAGTCCTGGAAAACCATGCCGATACGGCGTTTTTCCGGTGCCAGGGAAAAACCGGGCGCAGCCACGCGTTCGCCGTGCAGACGGATTTCGCCGCTGACAATGTCTTCAAAGCCGGCGATGCAGCGCAGCAGGCTCGTTTTGCCGCAGCCGGAAGGGCCGAGCAGACAGGCGATGCGTCCGGCGGCGAGCTGGAAGCCAACACCATCGACCGCGATGTGCTTGCCATAGCGCTGGACGACGCCACTAAGTTCGAGTCGGTTCATGGGGCGATTATAATTCGCGATTGAATACGATTCTCAATCATGCGCACAATTACTCTTTTGCAAAAGCTCCGCGGATTCCGCCCGTCGCCTCTGCTGCTTGGCGGACTGTGCATCGCCTTCCTGGTGGCGCTGCCGGTGGTCGGTATCGGTGCCAACCTGTTCCAGGGGGGCACCAGCGCCACCCTTGAGCATCTGGCGGCGACGGTGTTGCCGGCGTATGTGCTCAATTCCCTGGCGCTGTGTCTCGGGGTGGGGCTGGGTGTGGCCTTGATCGGGGTGACAACGGCGTGGCTGACTGCGCTGCACGATTTTCCCGGGCGGCGAGTGTTCGAGTGGGCGCTGTTGTTGCCGATGGCGGTTCCGGCCTATGTCATGGCGTACATGTATACCGATCTGCTGACCTTTGCCGGACCGGTGCAGAGTGCGCTGCGCGAAGCGTTTGGCTGGCGTTACGGCGACTACTGGTTTCCCGACGTACGCACCTTGCCCGGTGCGGTGCTGATGTTCGTGTTCGTGCTTTATCCCTACGTTTACCTGCTGGTGCGTACGGCCTTTCTTGAGCGCGCCGGACGGGCGATGGAAGCGGCACGCAGTCTTGGTCAGGGACCGTGGCGGGCTTTTTTCAGTGTTTCCCTGCCGCTCGCCCGCCCCGCCATTGCTGCGGGTGTGGCGTTGGCGTTGATGGAGACGCTGGCCGATTTCGGGACGGTGGCCTATTTTGCGGTCGATACCTTCACCACCGGCATCTACCGCGCCTGGTTCTCGCTCGGCGACCGGGTGGCAGCGGCACAACTGGCGGCGCTGCTGCTGGCGGTGGTCCTGCTGCTGCTGGCGGGCGAACGTCTGTCACGTGGGCGGGCGCGTTACCACGACAGTGCCGGCGGCAAGCATGCGGTACAGCGCCGGCCTTTGCGCGGCTGGGCTGCCTTGGCAGCGGTGCTGGCCTGTGCGCTGCCACTGCTGTTTGGCTTTTTGCTGCCGGCCGCCTGTCTGCTCGATATGGCGATCAACGATGGCGATGCGCAATTTGGCTGGCGTTTCCTGACACTGGCGCGCAACAGCTTTTTGCTGGCCGGGGTGACGGCAGTCATCGGTGTTCTGCTCGCCTTGCTGCTGGCCTATGGCGCGCGCTGGGCCAAGGCCGGGCTGGCGGCACGCCTGGCGACCCTGCTCAATCGCGTGGTCGGGCTGGGCTACGCCGTGCCCGGCTCGGTGATTGCGGTAGGGGTGCTGATTCCGGTGACGCGTCTCGATCTGTGGCTGGCGGGCTGGTGGGCAAGCTGGTTCGGCGCGGCGCCGGGTCTGCTGCTCAGCAGTGGCGTGGCGGCACTGGTCTATGCCTATCTGGTGCGCTTCCTGGCCAGCGCCCTGCATGCGGTGGAAGCCGGTCTGGCACGTATCACGCCGGCCATGGACGACGCTGCACGCAGTTTGGGCATGGGGCAGGCCGGGGTATTGCGCCGGGTACATGCGCCGTTGCTGCGCGGCAGCCTGTTGACGGCGGGACTACTGGTGTTTGTGGATGTAATGAAGGAATTGCCGGCGACGCTGGTGATGCGACCGTTCGATTTCGATACGCTGGCCGTGCAGGCCTACACCCTGGCGTCAGACGAGCGGCTGGCAGAAGCTTCGACGGCATCCTTGGCCATTGTCGTGGTCGGTCTGCTGCCGCTGATCTTCCTGTCGCGCCAGATTGCCGCCGGGCGGCGCGACTGAGCCAGATCAGGCCGGCTGTTCCTGCAGCGCCGCCGTCAGGGCGTCGATCAGCCAGGCATGGTCGGCGCAGCCGGCGCTTTCGCGCAGACTGTGCATGGCCCACAGCGGGCTGCCGATATCGACTGCCGGTACGCCAAGACGGGCCGCCAGGATGGGGCCGATGGTGCTGCCACAGCCGAGGTCGCTGCGATGCGCGTACTGTTGACAGGGCACCTTGGCCTGGGCGCAGATGGCCATGAAACGGGCGGCACTTTCGGCATTGGTGCTGTAACGCTGGTTGGCGTTGTGCTTGATGACGGGGCCGCCATTCATGCGGATGCGGTGGCCGGGTTCGTAGGCCTGGGGGAAATTGGGGTGCCAGGCGTGTGCCATGTCGGCACTGATGAAGAAACTGCGGCGCAGCGCGCGCTGCTGGTCTTCGGCATCCAGTGCCTGCTGCTGGGCGATGCGCGCCAGCACATCCTCGAGGAAACGGCCGCCTGCGCCGGTACCGCTTTCCGAGCCGACTTCTTCGTGATCGAACAAGGCGATCAGTGCTGTTTTCTGCGGTTGCTGGCAGGCGAGCAGGGCGCGCAGGGCGGCGTGGCAGGAGGCGAGATTGTCCAGTTGCGGCGCGGCGATGAATTCTTCATCGGCGCCCCAGAAGCAGCCTTTCTGCGTGTCGCAGACGGCAAGTTCCCAGGTCAGGATGTCGCTGGCGGCAACGCTCAGGTGTTCGGCCAGTAGCTGCCGGAAACGTTCGCTCGCCAGCAGCGCCGTGCTGAGGGCAAAAATCGGCGGCAGTTCGGTCTGCTTGTTGAATTTGAGTCCTGCTTCGTTGACCTCACGGTTCATGTGGATGGCGAGATTGGGCAGGCGCAGCAGGGGGCGATCGATGTGCAGCAGGCGCGTCTGTGGTCCCGTCGGGGTGTCCACGACGACACGCCCGGCCAGGCTGAGATCGCGGTCGGCAAAAGTGGCGAGGATGGGACCACCGTAAACTTCGACCGCCAGTCGGTCTACACCGTGCTGGCTGTCCGCCGGCTGCGGTTTGACGCGCAGTCCTGGCGAATCGGTATGGGCGCCGATCAGGGTCAGGCCCGCCGCCGGGTCGTGGCCGAGGCGAAAGGCAATCAACGCACTGCCACCGCGGCTGACGTAATAGCTGCCACCCTCCGCAAGTGTCCAGCGCTGGCTTTCGTCGAGGGCCGTGAAGCCGGCGGCGTCGAGCTCGGCACTGGCACGGCTGACGGCATGCCAGGGACTGGGGCTGGCGGCGATGAAATCGACAAGCTGTTGCGCTTCGGTACGTTGCTGCGGGCTGGGCATGACGGGTGCTCTCGGAGAAGGCGGAAAGGGCGGAAATGAAGGGGTTGCCGGTGATCAATCGCGGCAGAGTGAGATCAATTGATCGGCAATCCGCCGGTCGTAGAGGGCGCTCAGGTGGCCGACGGGGGGCGTGGTGAGATTCTGCGCTTGCGGCAGGCGTTGCCCGGCGCGCGGCATGATGAAGTTGTCGAGCGGGTTTTCCAGGGCAATGACGGGGATGCTGGGCTGTTCATGCGCCAGATCTCGTAGCCAGTGCGAATCGACCTGCATCTCGCGGCTGTTCTGCCCCCAGCCGTAACGGGCCAGGTGGGTGCCGCCGTTGGGCGTGGCCAGCGTGATCAGGCGGCGGATGCCCTGGCCACCGTAGCGGGCCAGCCAGGATCGGCAGACCAGGCCGCCCATGCTGTGGCCGACGAGAATCAGCGGCGCATTGCGACAGTGCTGGCGCAACGCCTGGATGCGCTCTTCCAGCAGCGGCACCATGCGTCCCATGCTGGCCAGCGGCGGGCCGAGGGTGACGCTGGCAACCGTCAGGCCGCCCGCTTCCAGGCGCCGGCGCAGCAGCCACCAGACGGCACGGTTACAGGTGTAGCCGTGCACCAGCAAGACGATGGGGCGGCCGGCAACGATGCGGTCCGGCGGCATCCACAGGCTGGGCAGGGGCAGGACCAGGAGTTGTGTGAATACGCTGGCGCCAGCTTCCCGCAGGATCTGGCCGAAAGTGGGGCGTGGCTCAGCGGGGCTGGCGTAGTACGCAGCAAAGAGCCAGGTGCTCAGGCTTTGCCACACGCGCAGGGCAACCAGTCCGCCGCTGCCGGCGAGGAGGGCCTGCCCGGGTGTCAGTGCCAACAGCCAGTGGCCGAGAAGGGCATACAGGGTGAGTTCGAGCAGCAGCCAGAGCTGCAGTTGCAGGGCCGGCATTGTTTCAGCCGCCTGCCGCAGTGGCCGCTGCCGCGTTTTGTGCCAGCCACAGGCACTGCCCCTTGCTTTCCTTGTCGATGTCGGCCAGCAGGCGGGCATGTTCGCTTTCTTCTTCGGCGCTGGCCCGCAGCACCTGCAGCGGTTTCCGCTGCCGCGCCTTGCCGTCGGCGTCCAGGCGTACCGGCGGCGCGTCGTCGGCATCGATCATCAGGCTGTTCTGGCCGCGCGTCATGGCGAGGTACACCTCGGCCAGCAGTTCGGTATCGAGCAAGGCGCCGTGCAGGGTGCGGCCGGAATTGTCGATGGCGTAGCGCTCGCACAGCGCATCGAGATTGTTGCGCTTGCCCGGATGCAGTTCCTTGGCGTCCTTCAGGGTGTCGATCACGCCCTGGCACAGGGTCTCCACCGGAACCCGACCCAGCCGGTCGAGTTCAGCGTTGAGAAAACCCAAATCGAACGGCGCGTTGTGGATGATGAGTTGGGCGCCGTTGATGAATTCAAGGAACTCGTCGGCGATATCGGCGAATTTCGGTTTGTCGGCAAGAAACTCCAGACTGATGCCGTGCACCCGTTGCGCCTCGGCGTCGATCTCGCGCTCGGGGTTGATGTATTTGTGCAGGTGGTTGCCGGTCAGGCGGCGGTTGACCAGTTCGATACAGGCCACTTCGATGATGCGGTGGCCCTGGCGCGGGTCCAGCCCGGTGGTTTCGGTGTCGAGAACGATCTGGCGCATCACGCTTCCTTCAGCAATTCGTCGATGCCGCGATTGGCGAGGGCATCGGCGCGTTCGTTTTCCGGATGGCCGGCATGGCCCTTGACCCAGATCCATTCCAGCTGGTGCGGGTGGCGCAGGCTATCGAGCTTCTGCCATAGATCGGCATTCTTCACGGGCTTCCTGTCGGCGGTTTTCCAGCCATTCTTTTTCCAGCCATGAATCCATTCGCTGATGCCTTTCAGCACGTATTGCGAGTCGCTGTGCACGCGGGCATGCACCGGCCGTTTCATGGCTTCCAGGGCGCGGATGACCGCCAGCAGTTCCATGCGGTTGTTGGTGGTGGCCGCTTCGCCGCCCCACATTTCCTTTTCGTGCCCGCCGCTTTTCAGCAGGACGCCCCAGCCGCCCGGGCCGGGGTTGCCGCGACAAGCGCCGTCGGTAAAGATGTCGACCGCAGTGTGCGCCGGATTACTGACCATGGATTTCCTTTGGGGTTTTACGCACAACAGGCTGCAAGGCCTTGTTGCGCAGGGTTTTCTTTTGCCAGCAGGGAGTGATCAGGCGCATGCCGGGCACTCGTTTGACGGCGCGCAGCATATAGACAGCACCGGAAAATTTCCACCAGCGGCGCCCGGCCTGCTCGGTGAACTGCCAGCGTTGCAGCCATTTCTGTTGCTCGAACGGCGGGGCATAGCAGCCGAACTGGCAGGATTCGATTTCAAAGCCGAGCAGGCTCAGCCAGTCCTTGAGCCGTGGCAGGGCAAGATAGCGCCCGCGCCAGGGAAAGCTTTCCCGGCGCCGGGCCTGTTTGCGCAGGCCCCACAGTGACAGGGGGTTGAAGCCGCAAATCACGATCTGTCCTTCGGCAATCAGCACCCGCTCCACTTCGCGCAGCACTTGGTGCGGGTCGGCGGAGAATTCCAGCACGTGCGGCAGGACCACGAGATCAATGCTTTGTCCGGCAAAGGGCAGAGCTTCCGGCTGGCATTGGGCGGCCACCGGGGCTGCCGGATGCGTCGTCTCACCCAAGCCGATCCGTGCCCGCATCGCGATGCGGTTGGCACGCAGGAAGTCCTGCTGGGGTAGTCCGATCTGGACGGCATTGAAACCGAAAATGTCGGCCACTTCGCTATCGATCTGCGTACTTTCCCAGTCCACCACGTAACGGCCGAGCGGTGAACGCAGCCAGCGTGCCAGTTCCTGTTCGGTCAATGGTCTATTTGACAAGCCTGAGTCTGGACGGGATAGTTCCGGCATGTTTCAAATCTCGTACATTCCTGCTTTCAAAGACAACTACATCTGGGTGTTGCAACGCGGCCAGGAAGCCTTTGTTGTCGATCCCGGAGAGGCGGCGCCGGTGCAGGCCTATCTGGCGGCGGCGCAGCTGCGGCTAGCGGGCATTCTTGTGACGCACCACCACGCCGATCACCAGGGTGGGGTGGCGGAACTTGCCGCCTACTGGTCCTGCCCGGTGTTTGCACCGGCCGACGAGTCTATCACAGGGGCCAGCCAGCATTTGCGCGGGGGTGAAACGATCGATGTACTCGGGGTACCGGTCAGTGTCCTTGCCATTCCCGGGCATACCCGCGGGCATCTTGGCTATCTGGCGCCGACGGCCTTGTTTTGTGGTGACACCTTGTTCGGCGCCGGTTGTGGTCGCTTGTTCGAAGGTACGCCGCAGCAGATGCATGCCGCGCTGGCATGCATTGCCGCGTTGCCGGCAGAAACGCGCATTTATTGCGCCCACGAGTACACGCAGATGAACCTGCCGTTTGCCCTGACCGTCGAACCGGGGAATCCGGCCATCCTGGCCCGCCTAGCACGGGTCGATGTCCGCCGGCAGGCAGGCCTGCCTACCGTCCCGCTCGATCTGGCGGAAGAGCTGGCGACCAATCCCTTCCTGCGCTGCGATCAGCCCGCGGTGATTGCCGCTGCCCGTGCCCACGGCGCCGCGAGTGCTGACCCGGTCGAGGTGTTCGCCGCCTTGCGCGCCTGGCGTAACGTTTTTGCCTGAGCCCCGGAATAAAGACTTCCCTGGGGGGACTGCGCGTGCGTGCAGTCGCAAACACAGCAGTTTTTCCCTGCCTGTAAAGAAGCATTAACACTGCGCTGTTAACTTTCCGCTGAGGTCTGCCAGCGGGTTAGCGCCACGTCTGGCAGCGTCGTTGCGCCGTCCATGCAACGCAACTTACAGGCCAGGCATGAAGAACAATCACCCCGTCACCCAGAATGAAGTTCCCTTTCCCGGGAATACCTACATCGTTTCGCGGACTGATCTCAAAGGCATCATCACCTACGTCAACGATGCCTTTACCGAGATCAGCGGTTTTTCCAGGGCGGAATTGATCGGTAAAAACCACAATGTGATCCGCCACCCGGACATGCCGGAAGCAGCGTTTCGCGATATGTGGGCTACTTTGCAGGCGGGTAAACCGTGGCGTGGTGCGGTCAAGAACCGCTGCAAGAATGGTGATTTCTACTGGGTTGAAGCGTTTGCCATGCCTTTGAAACGCGATGGGCAAACCGTGGGCTATCAATCGGTACGCACCCCCCTGGGCGTCAGCAAACGGGCGCTGGCAGAACAGTTGTATGCCAGTGTCGGGCAAAAAGGCAGCTTGCCCGGCACGCGCCGGCGCCGTCTGTCCCTGCGTGCCTT
Source organism: Azonexus hydrophilus (assembly GCF_905120355.1). Classification (GTDB taxonomy): domain Bacteria; phylum Pseudomonadota; class Gammaproteobacteria; order Burkholderiales; family Rhodocyclaceae; genus Azonexus. Next base: position 48,005 of record NZ_CAJHOB010000006.1, read on the forward strand.
AATCGGCGGCACGATGCTGTTGTTGCTGGCGATGATGGCGGTACTCGGCTTTACCGGCTTGTCCGGCCTCAAGGCCACCAATGCACAGCTGGTGAGCATGTATGAGGAAGGAATGCAGCCCACCAATCTGGTCAATCGCATCAATTTTCTGCTGGCGGACAATCGTACGCAGCTCATGCTGGCCATGCAGTACGATCCTGCCAATGCGGCGTCCGCCCTGCATGACGAGCCGCAGGAGCGTTATTTCGCGGTGTATCGAAATAACCGCCAGGAAATCGAAAGCTTGTTGACCCAACTGCACGCCACCGAACTTCGCCCCAGCGAGAAGAACCTGCTGGATCTGGTGCTGGCGGCGCGTGAGAATTATTCGCGCGATGGTCTTGATCCGGTGTTCGAGCTGCTACAGGCCGGACAGTATTACAACGCCAGCGTGATGCTGCTGACCAACGTCAATCCGTTTTACCTTGAACTGGAAAGTGCGACACGCGCCTTGATTGATGAGCTTGCAGCCGGTGCCAGCGCGCGTTATCAGGAATCGGAGGCGCGTTATCAATCGGTGCGCAACCTGAGTGTTGGTCTGCTGGTACTGGCTGTGCTGCTGGCCATCAGTGCAGGTGCTGTCCTCATCCTTGGTATTGCCGGACCGATCCGTAAAACTGTGGCACTTTTTGAACGTATCGCCGAAGGGCGGCTGACCGATGAGATCGAAATCGATGGTGATAATGAAACCGGCCAGCTGTTGAGCCACCTGGCAGTGATGCAGAACAACCTCAAAGTGGTGCTCGATGAAATCAGTAGCGCAGCGCATACCATCGATGCGCGCAGCCAGCAACTGGAAACCAGAATGCAGCAGGTGAGTCGCCAGTCGGAGCAACAGCAGAGAAGCGTCGAGGGGGTGGCGGCCGTGACCGAGGAATTTAGCCAGTCGGTTCAGGAAGTGGCGGCCAGCGTGCAGGACACGGCGCAGGCTGCCACGGAAGCGCAAGTACAGGTGGTGGCGAGCAACCGTCATATCAGCGAAAGCATGGCAGCGACGGTACGGGTGGTCGATGCCGTGCAGGCCTCCAGCCAGACAATTGACCAGCTCGACCAGGCGATTGCCAGGATCGGTGACATTACCAGCGTTATCAGCGACATCGCTGGTCAGACCAATCTGCTGGCCCTGAACGCAGCGATTGAGGCGGCCCGGGCCGGCGAGCAGGGGCGCGGTTTTGCCGTGGTGGCAGACGAGGTGCGCAAACTTGCCGAGCGAACCACACTATCCACCGCTGACATCAAGGCGACGGTGGAATCTATTCAGACGGTGACGGCTCGTGCGGTAAGCAGCATGGGGGTGGCGTGCAGCGAGGTTGAGGCGGGTATTGGCATGCTGCACGAGAGTGTCGCAGGGCTGGAAGGGGTGGCCCAGGCCTCGGCCCGGGTGTCGCAGATGACTGGGCAGATTGCTGATGCTGCGCAGCAGCAGGGGCACGCCAGCGAAGAAGTGGCGGTGAACATGCAGCAGATTACCGATCTGATCGAGCGTAATACCGACTCGGCACGTGCCGCCCGGCTGGCGGCAGAACAACTGCTGGGAACAGCGCAAAGCCTCAGTCAGTTGCTCGCGGGGTTCGAGTTGCACCGCAGGGAGTGTTGAGATGGATTGGGCGCGGGGGGCGGGAGTTTTCTGGCCGTGCCCGAGTCCGCCAGGTAGGCTGCGTAGTGATAAATCGATTGGCTTGTAGCGTTTATTCTGGTCTAATGCGCGCCTTCGTGCCCGCACCCACCTCTGGGTTATCGTATGTGTGGGGCGCGCGTCTTGACCGCCTTGTCTCTCTGTTTCTGTTTTTATCAGGCGAGCGGGCAGTCATCCGGCAGTGCCCATGTGGCTCAGTGGTAGAGCACTCCCTTGGTAAGGGAGAGGTCGGCAGTTCGATCCTGCCCATGGGCACCACCCTTCCCGGCGTATTGCCGCCGGTGAGTTTCGGGACCAAAGTTCCCGGTCCGTTGTCAGGCGTTTTCTTCTTCGTGGATGAAGGGGCGGTACAGCTGATCCTCGCCGAGGATGTGGTTGCGTAGCCAGTCGCGCAGGTAACCGAGAATTTCGCTGCCCAGTTGGTAGCGTGTGCGGTAGGTGAATTCCTCACGCACCTGACGGATCCAGCGCACAAATCCCTGGTGGATGCGTCGGTGCTGCTCGAGGTCGGGATAGCCGGCCGCAGCGATCAGATCTTCTTCGTACTGGAAGTGGAACACCGTGTAGTTGATCAGCTCATCGATGATCATCGCCACGATGGCGCGGTCGTTCTGAATTTCGGCGTTGGCCAGCTGATTGATGGTGTCGATCAGGATCTGGTGCTGTTCATCGATGTGGGTATTGCCCACACTCATCCTGGGATGCCATTCGACCAGTTTGACCTGGTTGCGTCCCTCGACGACCTCGAGGAAAGCGTCAACGACCACGGGGTCGAACTGGGTGCCGCTCAGGTTGCGGATCTGTTCGATGGCCTGCAGGATTTTCCAGGGGGCTTTGTAGGGGCGGCGCGACGTGAGGGCGTCGAAGACGTCAGCAAGGGCGCAGAGTCGGCCGGAAAGCGGGATTTCTTCCCCGGCCAGCCCGTTGGGGTAGCCGTTGCCGTCATACCACTCATGGTGGGTGAGGGCAATTTCCGCACCGAGGGCAAGGTAGCGGCTGTTGTCCATGAGCAGGCTGGCCTGGGTCAGCATGCGCGCACCGTCAGCGGCATGCTGGCGCATGGTGTTGCGCTCGCTGGTGTCGAGCGGTCCGGCCTTGAACAGGATGCGGTCTGGCGTCGCGATCTTGCCGACATCGTGCAGGATGCTGGCGGTGGCGACCTGGTCGATATAGGCGTCGTCGAGGATTTCGGGAAAAAATCCGCGCCGTTGCAGCAGACGGGCGGTTTCACCGACCAGACGGGCGACCCGCAGAACGTGGGCGCCGGTATCCGTGTCACGGTGTTCGGAAAAGTTGGCAAAGGCGACCACCGTGGCCTTGGCATTGCGACGCAATTCCTCAAAGGCACGGCTTTCGCCGCTGATGTCGGTGTAGGTGAAGACATAGCCGCCGCTGGCGAGGGGGCGGCAATTGACTTTCAGGACGGTGCCATTGGGCCGCACACGGGTCAGCTGCCAGCGCTCCCGGTTCTGCATCCGGCGCAGGCTGTCGGCAATGTAGTTTTCCTGCTCCGCTTGTTCGATCAATTCACCGCTGTCGTGCATCTGCTGTAGCAGATCGTTGAACGGGCGTCCGATCAGCGGCTCGAATTCATTGAAGCCGAGCAGGTGCAGGTAAGTCTGGTTGAAGCCGCTGATGCGGAACTGTTCGTCCAGCCAGACGATACCTTCGTCAAGGTGATCGAACACCTCGCAGATCTGCTCAGGGTGGTTGGTGAGTTGAGTGGTGAAGGTACGGGTGTCCACGGTCAGATGAGTGTCAGGGTTCAGGGGCTAAAAGAATTGCTCCAGTCCGCTCTGCGTACTGCAGGCTTCTGCTGTAAGCATCTGGCGTTTGCGGATAACTGATGTTGTTACAGTGTTTCGCATTCTAGGTCTTGGGCAAGGCACGCTCTATTCCCGGAAATGCTTAGGTGATTACCGGTAAACACGTAATCATGTTGGCATTTGGTGGCTCAGACCGAGGGTATCAGGCGGTGACGGATGGCGTAGTGAGTCAGCCCGACGGCACTGTCGATGCGCAGCTTGCGCATGATGTTGCGGCGGTGGACTTCGACGGTGGATTGGGCAATACCGAGTTTCTCGGCAATTTGTCCTGAAGTCAGGCCGCTGGCGACCAGGCGCAGGACTTCGGTTTCCCGGCCGCCGAGTTTGCCGGTGGCCAGTTTGTTGCGGTCGCCCAGAACATCGCGGATGGCCTGCGTGGCGTCCGGGCAGAGATAGGTGCGGTTGTAGCAGACAGCTTCGATGGCGCGCAGCAATTCGGAGCTGGCGGCTGCTTTGGTGACGTAGGCCAGGGCGCCGGCACTGAGCATGTCGGAGATGTAACCCCGGTCAGCAAAAATCGACAGGGCGATGATGCGCACATGTGGGCGTTCGGCGCGCAGGCGGCGGGTGATTTCGATGCCGTTGATGCCCGGCAGGTCGATGTCCATGCAGACGATGTCGGGCAGCAGGGTGCGCGCCAGTGCCAGTGCTTCGTTCCCGTCGCCGCTTTCGCCCACGATTTCCAGGCGCGGATTGCGCTCCAGCAGAAGATGCAGAGCTTCGCGGAACATCTGGTGGTCATCCACTAACAGCAAGCGAAAAGTCACGCAATTTCTCCTTGTATGGGCAGTACGATGCGTAGGGTCGTGCCACGTCCCGGTTGGGTGTCGATGTGGCATTGGCCGCCGGAAAATTCGGTCAGATCGCGCACGGTGAGTATACCGAGGCCAGCGGAACCTGTGCTCTGGCCGAGTTCTTCGAGGACGAAGCCGCAGCCGTCATCTTCGATGCGCAGTTCGATGTGATCGGGGTGCCGCAGCAGATGCACATCGACCCGATTGGCCTGGGCATGCTTGGCGCAATTGGTCAGGGCTTCCTGGGCGATCCGGAAAAGAATCGATTCCTGCGCCGCCGGCAGCCGCGTCTCCTCTTCAGAGCAGTGGAGTTGGGCTGCGACACCCGTGCGGCTGGTAAATGCCTGCAGATGGCTGGTCAGGGCAGCGCACAGGCCGGCGTAATCGAGAATGGGGGGGCGCAGGTCGTTGGAAATGTCGCGGATGCTGGCGTCGGTGTCTTCCACCAGGGCGCGGATATCCTCCAAGCGTAGCGCCAGCTCGGGGTCGTCATGCGCCGCCAGGCGGTCGAATGCATCATCCAGATGGATGCTGAGGGCCGCCAGGTTGGGGCTGGTGCGGTCGTGCAGTTCGCCCGCCAGGCGGCGGCGGGCACTTTCCTGCACACTGATCAATTGCCGTGACAGCTCGCTCAGGCGGCGCTCGGTTTCCTTGCGCTCATGGATGTCCTGCTTGACGGCAATGAAATGGCGGATGCCGCCGTTGTCGTCATGGACGGGCGTAATGGTCTGGTCTTCACTGTACAGACTGCCATCGCGCCGGCGGTTGAGGATTTCACCGCGCCAGACCTGACCAGACAGGATGGTTTGCCACATCCGTTTATAGAAGCGGCTGTTCTGGCTGGTGGAATTTTGCAGCTCGCCGGGGGTGCGGCCCAAGATTTCTGGCATGTTGTAACCGCTCATGTTGCAGAAGGCGGGGTTTGCCCACTCGATGCGCCCCTCCTTGTCAGTGATGATGATGGCGTTGGCAGCAGCGGAAAGCGCCGCGTGATGCAGACGGATCTGTTCGGTATCAGCAGCCCGCTGGCGGGCAATCCGCTCGTAGCGGAAAAAGTACAGGCTGCTGGCCGCGAGCGTCGCCAGCAGCAGGAGCAGGGTGGTAGCGGTGCTGTGCCAGGCTGCCTGTTGCCAGCTGGCCATGGCTTCTTTTTCATCGATCTGCATGCTGACGAAAAACGGGGTTTCACGGGCCTCGAAGAAACTTCCCGGGCCGGCGGCCTGGCCCTGCCGTTCGCCGGTGAAGCGTCCGCTGACCTGCTTGGCCAGTGTCTGTGCATCCGGGGCGCCAGTCAGCAGACTACCGGGGCGGCGTTGTGGATCCGTCGAGAGCAGCACACTGGCGTCGTAACGCAGCACCTCGACGATGTTTTTCGGGTGGCCACGGTGTTGTTCGTAGTAATCAAGAAAGTAACCCGGGTTGATGGCGGCAAGAAAGCTGCCGGCTTCCCCGGCGGTGCTGTCAATGTGGCGCAGGACGGGGATCAGAAACTGGCTGTCGGCCGCTGCCGGCTGTTGCGCCGAGGTTTGCCGGCCCTGGTTGAAATCGCGCCCCGCCCAGGGGAGGGCGGCACGCAGGAAGTGACCGGGAAATTCGTTGTCCGGCAGGAAGGTCTGCAGGTCGATCCGGGTGCCGACGTTGGCTGGATTGGAACTGGCCACGATCATCCCCTGGGCATCCAGGCGTGACAGGGAACGCAGGTAGGGGGCGTGCAGCAGGGCCAGCTGCAGGCTGCTGTCGGTGGCGTGTGGGTCGAGTTGTTCCAGGGTCAGGCGGACGGCATTGAAGGTGTGCGCCAGCTGGGTGGCGAATACCTGGGCGTAGAGATCGCTGCTGGCAGCGATGCGGTTCATGGTTTCTGCGTGCAGGCGCCACAGGGTGTAAGCGGTGCTGCCCAGGAACAGCAGGCTGACCAGCGTCAGCACGCTGAAGAAGATGCGGCGGGGTGACCAGGGTTTAGCGGGCATGGGCATCAGCCGCGATGATGGGAAGCAGGGAGTGTTTCCGGGCTGCCTTGAACAGTCGGCCATCGGCCTTGATGTCGGCGACGAACTGCTCCAGCCGGCTGTGCCAGACGGGGTCGCCCGGTTTCAGGGCAAAGGCGTAGGGGATTTTTTCCATCTCCGGTGGCGGTTCGATCAAACGTGCCCAGGTGGTTGTTTCCAGCATCCGCCGGCTGTAGGGGTAATCGGTCATGAAGACGTCGGCGCGGCCCGACTGCACTTCTTCCTCGCGCCCATTGGGGCGCTGGGTGACCAGCAGCTGCGCATGACGTAACTGGCGGCGCATGACGTTTTCGTGATAGGTGCCGCGTGCTACGGCGACCACATTGCCCGGCTGGTCAATGTCCTGCCAGGTGCGGATGCGCCGGTTGCTGCGCGTGGTGATGGCATAGGTGCCGCTGTTGAGGTGAGGCTGGGTGAATTGCAGGTATTTCTGCCGCTCCGCAGTGATGCCGATGGCGAAAATGGCGACATCGCAACGTTCGGAGAGCAGGTCATCAATCAGGCGTGAGAATGAGCTGTCGATGAAGCGTGGTGTTACCGCCAGATCCGCCGCCAGCGCATGCGCCAGATCAATCCCGATGCCTGATATCTCACGGGTTTTGGGATTGCGGTAGGAAATCCCGTAGTAATCCGGCCAGATGCAGATATCAACGGCATTGCGTGTCTTGATGCGGGTCAGCGTGTCCGCCTGTGCTGGCAGGGGCAGCAGGCAGGCGATGCAGCAGGCGGCAGGCCCCCAGAAGGTTCGTCCCAGATGCCACCAGCGACGAGTGCAGTGCAGGGGGCGGGCGTTGGTGAGCAGGCGCATGGCAGGGCTGCGATGTAACGGTATCAGGTGAAACAGCGCGAAGTGAATATCTTGCTGGAGGGGGACTGTGCTAGATTCAGCGAATTATTTTTATCCTGCGCTGGAATTTAGCATGAACACAGCTAATTCGCATTTTTTAATGAAATTGTCACAGATTTGTAAGCGAATGGATACGCCGAAAAATCGCCGGCGCGGGCAATGGCTGTTGGGCAGTTTTGTCGTGTTGGTGCTGCTGGGCTTTTTTGTGCTGCCGCCGATCCTGAAAAACATTCTGTTGCAGCAACTGAGTGCCAGCCTGCAGCGCGAGGTCGTGATTGAGCGGGTCGAGATCAATCCGTTACGGCTTTCCTTGCGCCTGAACGGTGTGTCGGTGCGCGCCAGACCTGGCGAGGCGACGGACGCTACGGTGGTGGCGGCACCGGTGGAAATCGCTGGATTCGATGAGCTGTTCGTCAACCTTTCCTCAGCCTCATTGTTCAAGCTGGCTGTGGTGGTGGATGAATTGCAACTGCGGCGCCCGCGCCTGGCGATCAGCCGCTATGCCGACGGGCGGTTGAACGTGTCAGATCTACTCGATGCATGGATGCAGCCAGACGATACACCGGCCGGTCCGCCGCCGCGTTTTTCCCTTAACAATATTCGCATCGAGGAAGGCGAGATCCTTTTCGACGACCAGCTGCATGGCAAGCTGCACCGGATCGATGGTGTGCAGCTGGGTCTGCCTTTCGTCTCCAGCCTGCCGTATCAGGCTGATGTCGAGGTGCAGCCGTTGTTTGCCGCCAACATCAATGGCGCCCCGCTGCGTCTGGAAGGCGAGAGCACGCCGTTTGCCGAGGACCGGGAGAGCCGGCTTAACCTGACGCTGGACGCTTTCGATCTGGCGGGTATCGGTGCATACCTGCCGGCAAACTTTCCCCTGCGTCTGCCGGCGGCAAAACTCGACAGCCGTGTGCAGGCGGTGTTCCGCGAGCTTCCTGGTGGTGTCAACTCGCTGGTGCTGACCGGTCAGCTGGCGCTGAACGGTTTGCGTCTGACCGATTCGGCGGGTGCGCCGCTGCTTGCCTGGCAGAAGCTGAGCGTTGATGTGGCAGAAATCGATCCGTTCAACCAGAATTTTGCGCTGCGTCAGGTGACGCTGGATGGCCTGGAAGTCGATGCGGCGGTGAACCAAAGGGGGGAACTCAATTTTCTGCGAGTGATCGAGCGTTTGCAGGCGGATTCGCAGGCCACCGGCAAGGCAGAGGAGGCAGTGCAGCCGGCGGCGGGAGACGCCAGCAAGACGCCGTTGCGTTGGTCGCTGGGCGGATTGCAGCTCAACGATGCGCGCCTGCGTTGGCAGGATGCGTCGAATACGCCCCCGGTCGTCGGTAGTGTGGATGGCGTGACGCTGCGCCTGGCGGCGCTCGATCAGGATTTGAAAAAAGTGCAGGTGGACTCGCTGACGGCTGCCATCGATTTTGCCGACGCCTTGCGCGCCAGCCAGCTGGCCGTGGAAGGGGTGCAGCTTGATCTTGCTGGGCAACAGGTCGAGGTCGCCGCCGTGCGTCTGCAGGGTGCCCGGCTGAGCGTGTTGCGCGCGGCGGATGGCGCCGTGCATTGGCTCAGTCCGCCGCAGTTGCAAGCCGGCAAACGTAGCGCGAACAAGGCGCCCGCCAGTCAGACGCCACCCTGGCGCGCCACCCTGGCGCGCCTGCAGGTGTCCGATCTGGCCGTGCGGTTTGAAGATCGGAGTGTGCAGCCGAACGCCGTGCAGGAAATCGATGCGCTCGAACTGGTGGCCGACAATCTGGGCACAATTCCGCAACAACAGGCGCAGCTGCAGCTGAAAGCACAACTCAACCGGACCGGCCAGTTGGAGGTGAGCGGCGGTGTCCAGGTGGAGCCGCTCGCCGGCAAACTCAAAGTCAGTACCACCGGTGTGCCCATCGACGTGCTGCAGGGGTATATCGATCCCCACCTGAATGCCAATCTGCAACGCGGCCAGTTTTCCAACACTGGCGAGCTGGAGTTTTCGCTCAACCCCAAGGCGGCAAAAGACGCGCTGAAACTGGCCTATCGTGGCTCGGCCACACTGGGCAACCTGCAGCTGGTTGACCGGGAAAACAAGAATGACTTCCTGAAATGGAAGTCGCTGCACGTTGGCAAAATCGACTTCCAGCTGGCACCGATGAAAATCGATGTCGGCGAAATTGCCCTCAGCGATTTTTTCTCGCGCCTGATCCTGAATGCCAATGGTCGCCTCAACCTGGCTGACATCCTGCGCCAGGAAGCTGCTGCCACGCCAGCGGACGGTGCTGCGTCCGGCAATGCCTCTGCAGTCGCAGCGGTTGCGGCCGCCCCGGAAGTCACGCCGGCCGTGGCACCACCCGCCGGGTCGTCGCTGCCGATCAGGATCGGCAAGATCACGCTGAATAACGGCCGGGTCAATTTCTCGGATTATTTCGTCAAACCTAATTACACCGTCAATGTCGGCAAGCTCTCCGGGCGTGTCACCGGGCTGTCTTCAGAGGCCGGGACGCTGGCCGACATGGAATTGCGTGGTACTTACGGTAGTGCTGCGCCCGTGCTGGTGACGGCAAAACTGAATCCGCTGGCAGCTGAATCCTTCCTCGATCTGAAGGCAGAAGTGAAAGGGGTGGATCTGACGGGTTTCTCGCCGTATTCGGGCAAATACGCCGGCTACCTGATCGAGAAAGGGAAACTCAGCCTGGATGTGGCGTACAAGCTGGAAAACCGGGTGTTGAGTGCGGAAAACCATCTCTTCATCGACCAGTTCAACTTCGGGCAAAAGGTGGACAGCCCGGATGCCACCAGCCTACCGGTGAATCTGGCCATTGCCCTGCTGCGCAACAACCGGGGCGAAATCGATATCCGCCTGCCGATTTCCGGCTCCCTGGACGATCCGCAGTTTTCTCTCGGGGGCTTGATCGTCAAGGTGATCGTCAATCTTTTCGTCAAGGCGGTGACCTCGCCTTTCGCCTTGCTTGGTTCGATGTTCGGTGATGGGCAGGAACTGTCGAGCATTGCATTCGAACCGGGACGCTGGCTCCCCGATGCCGCGGCACAGAAGAAGTTGCAGGCGCTGGCCAAGGCCATGAATGAACGCGACGCGCTCAAACTTGACATCACTGGCTTTGCCGACGCCGAAATCGACCGTGAAGGGATCAAGCGGGTGGGGGTCGAGCGCCTGATGCGGCGTGAAAAATTGGCCGACCTGCAGAAAAAAGGGGGCGACAGTATTGAAATGCGTGATGTGCGTATCGCGCCGGAAGAATATGCCAGCTACTTGACCCGGGTGTACAAGGCCGCAAAGTTTCCCAAACCACGCAATTTTGTCGGTTTGCAGAAAACCTTGCCGGTAGAGGAAATGGAGCGCCTGCTGCTGGCCAATATACCGGCGGCGGACAGTGATCTGGGCGCGCTGGCCAATCAGCGTGCGGAAAGCGTGCAACGCTGGCTGGTGGAGGAGGGCAAGGTTGATCCTGAGCGGGTATTCCTGGTGCCCGCCAAGGCCGGGCAGGCGGCACCTGCCGGTGGCCAGGTCATGTTCAATCTGCATTGAGCTGCCGTGGCGGGATGATCAACCATGACACAGAGTGAATTGGCCGCGGCCTATGCCGCGACCTGTTACCGGGTCTATCTGCCGGGCGGCGTGATCGATTTGCGGGTCGGCAAAACGGATGCACGACTCGCCGCTTGGCTGGCGACCACTGGTGCCCGTTGTTTTGCCGTGCTGACGGCCTGCAATCCGGGTAGCGTCGCCTCGGTCGAGCGCAACGCCGAACAACAGGCGGCCTTGGTCGCTGACTTGCTGGAGGGGAATTACGATACCTTCAGTGGCGAGAACATTGCCGATGATGCTGCGTGGCCGGTGGAAGAAAGTGTGTTCGTGCCCGATCTCGAACGCCTCGATGCACTGGCGTTGGCGGCCGATTACGGCCAAAATGCAATCCTGTGGGGGACTGCGGCGGGCACCCCGGAGTTGGCCTGGACTGCCGAACTGGATGCATGATGCAAAAAATCGGTCGTTTTGAAATTCGTGGCGAACTCGGGCGTGGTGCGCAGAGCGTGGTCTATCGTGCCTGGGACCCGCAGCTGGAGCGCGAGGTGGCGATCAAGACCCTGCATTTCCAGCAGCCCAAACCGGGGCAGAATCGGGCGCTGCTGGCGGAGGCGCGTTCAGTCAGCCGCTTGCGTCACGCCAATCTGGTACCGATATTCGAGGCCGGCGAGGAAGAGGGTGATCTTTACCTCGTATTTGAATATGTGCCCGGGCGTAACCTGGCCGAGTTCCTGCGCATTCATGGTGCCCTGCAGCCGGTGCGCGCAGCCGGCATCATGCGCGACATCCTGGAGGCGGTGGCGCAGGCGCACGCAGCCGGGGTCATTCACCGCGATCTGAAACCGTCAAATATCCTGCTCGATGCGGACGACACGCCGCGGGTCATGGATTTCGGCATTGCTACTCCGGTCGATGCGCCGAGCGAGCGCATGGATCAACTTTCCGGCACCCCCAATTACATGGCGCCGGAGTATGTGCTGCGGCGCGAATTGAGTGAACGTTCCGACGTCTTTACCGCCGGCCTCATCCTTTACGAGATGCTCTCTGGCCGCCGTGCCTTCAGTGGTGGGGACCTGCAAGGTTTGTTGCAGCGCGTGGCCAGCGAGACCGTGCGTCTGCCCGCCGAGATACCAGTGGATGAACGTCTGGCTGCGATTACCCACAAGGCGCTGGCCGTCGATCCGGCGCTACGCTATCAGAGTGCCGAACAATTTGCCGCCGCGCTCGACGATTATCTCGAGCCGCCGCTGGAGGTGCCGAGTGGCGAGGTCAATGCGCAGGCGACAGTGGAATTCCTGTTGCGTCGCATGCGCCACAAGAGCGATTTTCCCGCCCTGTCCGAATCGGTTACGGCGATCAACCGCATTGCCAACAGCGAAACGGAAAGCGTCAACCGTCTTTCTAGCACCATTCTGCGTGATTTCGCACTGACTAATAAAATCCTGCGCCTGGTCAATTCGGTGCATTTCCGCACCGCCGGTGGCGGCAACATCAGCACCGTCTCGCGGGCGGTGATCGTGCTGGGGTTTGAAGCGGTACGCAACATCGCGATTACGGTCCTTCTATTCGAACATTTGCAGAACAAGGGGAATGCCGGCCAGTTGAAGGAAGCTTTCCTGCGCACCAATCTGGCCGCCGTGCTGGCGCGCGACCTGAGCCAACTCACCCGCCTGGCCGACCCTGAGCAGGCCTTCATCTGCGCGCTGTTCCACGGTCTGGGGCGATTGCTGGCGCTCTATTATTTCCCTGAGGAAAGCGACGAAATCCGCCGTCAAATGCTGCAGAAGAACTGCAGCGAGGAAACCGCCGCCCGCTCGGTGCTGGGGATCGGCTTGCAGGATCTCGGCGTGGCAATCGCCCGGCAATGGGGCTTCCCGCAACTGATCGTCGACTCCATGCGCGACCTGCCGGCAGGCCGGGTGCGGCACCCGGCCAGTGCCGAAGAACGGCTGCGAGTGCTGTCCGGCATGGCCGAGCAGTTGTGTGACATGCTCGGTGATGCCACGCCGGAAACCCGCGTGCGGGAAATGAAGAAAATCCAGATGCGATTTGCCACTGCCCTGCCGGTCGCAGACGAAGAGCTGAACCAGAGCCTGCATCGTTCGATTGCCGAAGTGGGTGAGTTTGCCCGCATCATCCAGTTGAACGTCAAGCAAACGGCTTTTGGCCGGCAGATCCAGAATTTCGTCAGCGACAATGCGCCGGACGGGGAGGACGCCGGTACTGCCAGCACCTTCAGCGGCACGGTATTGCATGAAGGAGAGGGGGTACTGGCCGATGCGCCGACCCTGTCCGAGCAGCCTGACGCCCAGGCCGTGCTGACCGCCGGCATTCAGGACATTAGCAACAGTCTGGTCGATGATTTCAAGCTCAACGACATCCTGCGCATCATTCTCGAAACCATGTACCGCGCCATGGGGTTCAAGCGTGTCCTGCTGTGCATCCGCGATGCGCGCAGCAACAGCATGCAGGGGCGCTTTGGCCTGGGACCGGATAGTGTCGCCTTGTCGCGCAGTTTCCGTTTCTCACTGGAGCACGGTAATGACGTGTTTTTCGCTGCCTGCGCACGCGGTGCCGATATTCTCATCAGCGATACCGACGATCCCAAGATTGCAGCGCGCATTCCTGAGTGGTACCACAAGCTGACGCCCGCCCGCTCGTTCATCCTGCTGCCGCTGACCATCAAGGGCAAGCCGGTGGCGCTGATTTATGCCGATGCCGATGCCGCCAACAGCATCATCATTCCCGAGAAGGAATTGTCGTTGCTGCGCACGCTGCGCAATCAGGCAGTGCTGGCGATCAAGCAGGGAGGCTGAGTGGATGTCCTGATCGAAGTCCTGCTACGGGCAGGGCGCTCGGCGGTCGAGCTGTCCCTGTTCGTACTGCTGCCGGTGATGGTGGTGATGCTGTCCCTGATGCGCTTTCTCGAAGCGCGCGGGGTGCTCGACTGGCTGGTGGATAAGACGGCCCCGGTGGTGAAACCTTTCGGGTTGACCGGACTGGGGGTGTTTGCGGCCCTGCAGATCAATTTCGTCAGTTTTGCCGCGCCGCTGGCGACGCTGGTGATGATGGCCCAGCGCGGTGCCTCCGACCGCCACATTGCGGCCACGCTGGCCATGGTGTTTGCCATGTCCCAGGCCAATGCGGCCTTGCCGATGCTGGCGATGGGGCTGGATATCGGGCTGACTTTGCTGTGGTCGCTGCTGGGCGGACTGGCGGCGGCCAGCGCCACCTATTATTTCTTTGGGCGCCGGCTGTCTTCTGCCGAAGGCGTGCTGGACGAGCATCTCGACCACCCGGTGGCAGATAGCGCCAAAGGCATTCTCGATGTCATCAATCGTGCCGGGGCGGAAGCCTTCCGCCTGGCGACCGGGGCGATTCCCATGCTGGTACTGTCCCTGGTTGCCGTCAGCGTGCTGCGTGCCTACGGTGCGATTGACGCCCTGACGGCCCTGCTGGCGCCGCTGCTGGACTGGGCAGGCATCGATCGGATGCTGGTGCTGCCGGCGCTGACCAAGTACCTGGCGGGGGGTACGGCGATGATGGGCGTGGTCGATGAAATGCGCCGTGCCGGGCAGATCAGCATTGAACTGCTCAACCAGAGTGCCGGTTTCCTTATTTCTCCATTCGATTTGCCCGGTGTGGCCGTGCTCATTTCTGCCGGCCCGCGCATCGCTCAGGTTTGGAAGCCGGCCGCCTGCGGTGCCTGTGTCGGCATTGCCCTGCGTACGCTGGGGCATGTCTGCATGGGCTGAAGGCGACAGTTACAGTCAGCAAAGGAAGCCACATGGCGCGTATCAAGATCGTAGTCCCGGATGAATTCGTTTTTTCCACCGAACTGCCGCTCTACATCCAGCACATCAATTATGGTCAGCATCTCGATAACGCTGCGTTGTTGATGCTGGTTGCCGAAGCGCGCGTGCGGTTTTTCCGTCACTTCGGCTGGAGCGAACTCGATGTCGATGGCGTCGGTATCGTCGTTGCTGATGCCGCCGTGCAATACCGTTCGGAAGCCTTCTACGGCGACACGCTGCGCCTGTCGCTGGCGACCGCCGATTTCAACGATTACGGCTGCGATCTGGTCTGGCTCGCGGTGGAAACCAGCAGTGGCCGCGAGGTCGCACGGGGCAAGCAGGGCATCGTTTTCTTCGATTACAGCGCCCGCTGCAAGGCCAGGGTGCCAGACGTATTCCGGGCCCGGACGGCAGGCGCATGATTCCGATCCGTTACGTCGAACCGGTCTACCGTCCGCCTTCTGAAGCGGAGTCCCTGATTCTGCCGGTGACTGATGGCTGCTCCTGGAATCAATGTACTTTCTGCGAGATGTACACTGCGCCGCAGAAGAAATTCCGGGCGCGTAGCGAAGCGGAAGTGCTGGACAACATCCGGGCCCTGGGCGCGCGTTACGGTAGCCAGCTGCGGCGGATTTTTCTGGCCGATGGCGACGCTCTGGTTCTGCCTACCCGGCGTCTGCTGAACATTCTTGCGGCCATTCGCGAACATCTGCCGGCAGTGCGCCGCGTTTCCAGCTACTGTCTGGCGCGCAACCTGGCCAAGAAGAGCGTTTCCGAATTGCAGGCTCTGGCTGCGGCCGGACTCGGACTGGTCTATCTGGGTGCTGAATCGGGGGATGACGAGGTGCTGGCGGCGGTCAACAAGGGTGAAACCTATGCCACGACTCTGGATGCCCTGGAAAAACTTGGCGCGGCGGGCATCAGCCGCTCGGTAATGATCCTGAATGGTCTGGGCGGGCAGTCGTTGTCGTTGCAGCATGCTGAAAACTCAGCCCGTCTGATCAATGCGGCGCAGCCGGAATATCTGTCTACCCTGGTGGTCAGTTTTCCCCTCGGCGAAGCCCGTTTCCGTGCCGGTTTCCCGAACTGGGAACCTCTGGAACAGCCGGCGTTGTTTGCCGAAATGCGGCATTTCATCAGCGCGCTGGAACTCCGGCGTACTGTTTTCCGCTCCGACCATGCCTCCAACTGGTTGATCCTGAAAGGCACCCTGGGGGCTGACAAGGCGCGTTTGCTGGCCGAGATCGACGCCGCCCAGGCAGGCCAGGCACCGTTACGACCCGCCTGGGCCCGCGGTTTGTAGCCGTTAGCGCGTATGATCTGACAGAATTTGTGCATGCCTTCACTTTGCCAATTCCCTGGCGTGGCATGTTTTCAACCGTTCGGGCGCTATTGGTCAGGAGGGAGGCTGGCTATATAGGCAACTGCAGCCAGGCACTTAGAGTGCCAGCGCGCGGGCGATGAAATCGCGTTTGACGCGGGGGCGGGGAACGCGTTGTTCAAACCAGCCACGCACATCGTCGTCCAGGCAGACGCCATGCATGTAGTTGTAGAGCGCTTTATTCAGGGCGCGCCCGAGACTGTCGTGGTCGACGCCGCCGGGGTCGGAAAAAGCCACATCGTTTTTGGCAAAACCGGCGAAAGGTGCGGGGTGCAGGGTGACGCCATACTCGGCAGGGTTTTTACCGACCGGTGAATGCACCGTGCAGGCAAAGCGGTGGAAGAAGCCGGACTGGATGCAACCGGCGGCAAACAGCTGGCGTACGTATTCCAGCGCATCGACCGTGTCCTGTACGGTCTGGCTGGGGAAACCGTACATCAGGTAGGCGTGCACCAGAATGCCGGCGTCGCTGAAGGCCCGTGTCACCCGTGCCACCTGATCAACCGAGACGCCTTTTTTCATCAACGCCAGCAAGCGGTCGGAGGCGACTTCCAGACCGCCGGAAACCGCGATGCAGCCGCTCGCGGCGAGCTCCTGGCAGACTTCCGGCGTAAAGGCTTTCTCGAAGCGGACATTACCCCACCACGAGACCACCCGCTGCCGCGCCTTGAGTTCCGCCGCCATGGCGCGCAAAGCTTTGGGCGGGGCGGCCTCATCGACGAAATGAAAGCCGCTGCGGCCAGTTTCAGCGCTGATGCGCTCCATCCGGTCCACCAGCTGGCTGGCATTGATGGCTTCGAAGCGGGAGATGTAATCGAGGCTGATGTCGCAGAAGCTGCATTTCTTCCAGTAGCACCCATGGGCGACCGTGAGTTTGTTCCAGCCCCCGTCGGACCACAGGCGGTGCATGGGGTTGAGCAGGTCGAGCAGGGACAGGTAGCGATCCAGGGGTAGCCCGTCCCAGGTCGGCGTGCCGGTGTCGGCAAAGGGAATGTCGGGTTCGCCGCAGTGGATGTAGCGGACGCGGCCCGCTGTACGCACATAGGTGCGCACCAGCTGTTCCTGCGGGCGACTGCCGGCAAGGTGTTCGAGCAGGGCAAGCAAGGGTTTTTCGCCGTCATCGAGGGTGACGTAATCGAAAAAGTCGAATACCTGGGGCTCGGCAAGTTCGCGCAATTCGGTGTTGACCCAGCCACCGCCAAGCACGGTGACGATGTCCGGGTGCTTTTCCTTGATGCTCCGGGCCATGCGGAAAGCGGCATAGACGGAGCCGGGGAAAGGGACCGAGAACAGGACCAGCTGTGGCATGTCTTCTGCCAGCACACTCAGCAGGCGACGCTCGAGACTCGCATCGACCAGGCTCGGTGCTGCCGCCAGCGCAGCGGCGAGTGGCGCGAAACTCCCCTGGCTTTGCGCCAGCGATTCGCCGTAGCGGATGAATTCGAAACGTGGATCACCGGCATCGCGGATGACGTCTGCCAGGTCGTTGAGGAACAGTGTCGCGAAATGGCGTGCCCGATCATGTAGGCCGAGTGCGCCAAAGGCCCAGGCCAGCGGGTCGCCGCTGCCATCGTCGAGATAGTGATCGAGGGCCGAAAAACGCGGTCCTTCCGGCAGAAAGCTGCGCGACACGATGCGTTGCGCCAGTGAAGGGTCACGCCCTTGCAGAAAGGCCAGGGTCGGGCCGGTGACTTGCAGATAACGGGGAAATTCGTTGAGGAAGCCTTTCAGGCTTGCCGAACGGCGTTTGCGCGGTAGGGCCTCTGCCGCCTCGCGCAAGGTCCCCAGTCCCGACGGTGAGAGCAGATCAAGTACCAGCAGGATGGCCAGGTCGGCCTGCCGTGCGGGATAACCCCGATCACGCAGGAATCCGGTCAGATAGGCAGTGGCCGGGTAGGGGACGTTCAACTGTGTCATCGGTGGGATGAGCGACAGGATGTGGGGGCGTTCGGTAGGCTGCATGGGCGTTAGTTTACTGGACGATTTGCGTCGATCGTGTAGACTGAGGGCGTAAGTTGATTGCAGTAAAGGAGTCGATCATGGATATCGCAAGCGTTGGCGCATCGGGTGCATATGTTCCTGCCACAACTACCGTAACGGGTGGCGTGCAGGCTGCGCAGCCGGTTCCGGTCGAGCAGCCGCGTCCTGTCGAAGCGAGTAATAGCGAAGCGCCGCGCATGGTGGTCAATGCGCAAGGGCAGGAAACAGGGAAGATCATCAGTACCACAGCCTGATTGTGGTTTTCTCTGGTGTAGAGGGCGCTACGGCGCCCTTTTTTTTTGTGCAGTCCGGGCACAGTGTCTTTTAACTGTTTCGGCGCTCTGGTAATGTGCCTGCTTTTGGCGAAGGGTGGAATCAGGTGCTGGACGGTCATTGGTGTGCTTCGGTGGATGCGACGATACAGCTGCGGACCGGCTGTCATCACCTGGAAAAACATGGTCCGCAAGCGGTCGCCGTGCATGTTGACGCCTGGGCGCCGGTGACGGCGATTCGTAATCCGCATGACATCAACGAGGTCATCAATTACGAGGTGATCTTCCTGGCTATTCGCAAGCTGGAAGAAAATGGGCACTGCGAGTGCCTGGAGTCGAGCATTCTGGAGTTGATGGGGGCGATTTTTGCCATTGCGCCAGTCAGCATGGCGACCGTCAGGATGCAGAAGCCGCATGTCTATAAAGGTCAGGCCGTGCCAGCGATCACGCTGACGCTGACACGCGAGCAGTGGCTGCAAACGCAGGCATGATTGCCGCCATCGCCGCTGTTGCTGCCAATGGCATGCTGGGGCGCGAACAGTGGCTACCCTGGGATATTCCGGAGGAACTGGCGTATTTCGAACGTACTGTTGCGGGTGCGGCGCTGGTGATGGGCCGGTTGACCTATGCGTCAATGGACGTGGTGCCAGAGGATTCCTTTGTGTTGTCCCGTGCTGCCGACCTGCCGCTACGAGCCGGCTGTCGTCGCATGCCGGATATTGAAAGTGCTCTGCATGCCGCCTGCGCAACGGGAAAACAGGTATTCGTGATTGGCGGGGCGTCGATCTATGCGGCAGCCTGGCCATATTGCCGTTATTTCTACCTGACCCGAATTGAAGCAGATTTTGCCGGGGATACGCTCTTGCCCGCGGCGATTCCCCTGGCCGACTGGGGGCTGGTGCAGGAGCGGCAGGCGAGATACCTGGAGCGGATTTCCGGGCAATCGGTGAATTGCCGCTTCCAGGTGTACGAGCAGGGTAATCCGCGGGTGTTGCCAAGGAGGGGGTACGGGTGAAACGTAAAACGCTGTTCACGCTTTGGGTCTGGTGTGCGTTTTTCCTGCTGGCCTGCATGCTGCCGCTTTATTGGTTGGGCTGGCTGCCTTTGTTTGCTGTTTTGCTGCTGTGTCTGGGCATTGTTTCGCTCACGGTTTTTGCCTTGCAATGGCAGGTGAGCGAGTGGTTGAAGGAGCGTGTCGGTCTGTTGCATCAGGTTTTCGAGCATAGTGGTGAAGCGGTGATGATTACTGATCCGGGCAATCGCATCCTCGACGTCAATCCCACTTTCTCTGAGCTGACGGGGTATGCCAGGAACGATGTGCTGGGAAAGAATCCGCGCCTCTTGTCGTCCGGGCGTACCAGCCGCGCGGAGTATGAGGCCATGTGGGCAGCCCTGCAGAGCACCGGCCGGTGGCAGGGCGAAATCTGGGATCGGCGCAAGGATGGTGCGGTTTATCCCAAGCTGTTGGCGATATCCGTGGTCTACGACGAGGTCGGGGCGGTGCAATACCACATCGCCAACTTCAAGGATATTTCTGCTGAGAAAGCCACCCAGGCCAAGCTTGAATACATCGCCCATCATGACATGTTGACCGGCCTGAACAACCGTTTCAGCCTGGATGACCGGCTTGATCATGCGTTGGCCGTGGCTCGCCGCGAAACGCATCATGTGGCGCTGCTGTTCATCGATCTTGACCGCTTCAAGGTGATCAACGAAACCTTGGGGCACCCCGTCGGTGATGAGTTGTTGATTCAGGTCAGCCAGCGTCTGCGGCGGACGGTACGCGAGAGCGACCTGGTGGCTCGCCTGGGCGGCGATGAATTCGTTGTCATGCTGACGGGAGTGGGCTATGCCAACACTGCGGCCCAGGTGGCGGAAAAATTGCTGAAAGTACTGGGCGAGGCTTATGTTCTCGGGGAACACACCCTGTATGCCACGCCCAGTATTGGTGTGGCAATTTTCCCGAATGACGGGCCGGATCGTGAAACCTTGATGAAAAATGCTGAGGCAGCGATGTATCACGCCAAGGCAGAAGGAAGGAACGGCTTCCAGTTTTTCGACAGCCGCATGAACAGCGTGGCGGTGGAACGCCTGGAAATCGAGCACGCCCTGCGCCAGGCGCTGGGCGCGGATGAGTTCGTGCTGCATTACCAGCCGGTGATCGATGCTGAAAGTGGAGCGGTGGCCAGCGTCGAAGCCTTGATTCGCTGGCAGCATCCGGCACGCGGTTTGCTGCCGCCAGGGATGTTCATTGGTGTGGCAGAAGAAACCGGGCTGATCGAACCGATCGGTGCCTGGGTGATGGCCGAGGCTTTCCGGCAACTGGCAGAGTTTCGTCGCCAGGGGCTGCAGAACGTGAATATGGCGATCAATATTTCCGCTGTGCAGATTCGCAGTGGTGAGTTGCTGGCGCGGGCCGAAGCCCTGATCGAACGCTTCGAACTGGATCCTTCCTGGCTGATTTTTGAAATCACCGAATCGGTTGCCATGGCGCAGCCAGATGAAACCGTCCGCATTCTCGACCAGTTGCGCGCGATGGGGATTCAGGTCGCTCTGGACGATTTCGGCACGGGTTATTCCTCGCTCGCCTATCTGCGCATGTTCGCGCTCGACAAATTGAAGCTGGATCGCTCCTTCGTTACCGACATTGGCCAGAATGCCGATGGTGAGGTGATCTGCGATGCCACTATCGGCCTCGGGCATGCACTTAATCTGGAGTTGGTGGCCGAGGGGGTGGAAACTGAGTCACAATTTGATTACCTGAAATTGCGCGGTTGCCAGTTGGTACAGGGCTATTATTTCAGCCGGCCGCTACCGGCCGAAGAGGTGATTGCTTTCATCCGTCAGCGTGCTGCCTGATTTTTAGGCATCCTTCAAATCCATGACCCAGGCCCGCATCGCCTGATTGGCCGGCACCATCGGTGCTTCCATGAAGCTGATGACAAAGCGTTCTCCCAGATCGGCGATGCCGATTGCACGTGGGCGCACCGCCAGTACCAGCGGATTGGGAATGGCAAAGCCAAAGCAGAATACGATGTCGACGGCCCCTACCAGGCCGGGCATGATTTCGCCTCCGATCCGGCTGGTATGGGCGAAATGGTCGAATACGGTGAGGAACTGTACCTTGGGGTTTTCTGCAATTTTTTCCTTGAAGTAATCGATCAAGGCGGGAAGCGAGCGGTAGCGGATTTCGCTTTTCTCGATCTCCAGCGAAAAAACGGGGTATTTGTCGTTGAGAAGGGTGTGTTTCATGGTGTGTTTTCCTCGCAATCGTAGTGGTGGTCATGATGCCGGGCGTGTGGTGCGTTCGGGCTACAGGTGAACAGCTTGCCGGTGAGAAAATCCTGCACCGCGCGATCTGGATCGTCCTCGCAGGCAATCAGCGGAAGGATGCCCTGTTCGCGCAGGCGCAGATACAGGGGGCGTCCCATGCTGCCGCTAATCAGCACGTTGATGTCCGATAGTGCCGTCGGTAGACCGTTTTTTTGGGCATGCAGGCTCTGTCCGCCGGGGAGTTCGACAAGTTGCTTGTTTGTCACTCGCTGTTCCCGGACGTCGTAAATCCAGAATTTGCGGCATTTGCCGGCGTGTTCGGTGATGCTGTGGCGGTTTTGGCTGGTGATGGCGATGCGCATGGTGTTTTCTGGGGTTGAGGATTCAGGTTTTGCTGGCTTCATCGCTGCCGATGAGCAGGCGGGTGTCGCTTAGATATTGGTGCGGCGGCACCTCCAGATTGGTCGGCGCGGGCTTGTTCTTGAACACGCGCCCGGCGAAATCGAAGGTGGAACCGTGGCAGGGGCAGAGAAATCCGCCGGGCCAATCGGCCCCAAGGGCGGGATCGCCCGGTGTGAAAGCATTGGAAGGAGAGCAGCCAAGATGGGTGCAGATGCCGATGACGACGAGCATCTCCGGCACCCGTGAACGGGTGGGATTGGCTGCGTACTCCGGTTGCTGTGAGGCGACGCGGGAGGCGGGGTCGGCCAGCATGGGTTCGGCTTTTTTTAGGGCTGCGAGCATTTCCGGCGTGCGGTTGAGAATCCACACCGGCTTGCCGCGCCATTCGACCACCAGCATTTCGCCCGCTTGCAGGCGGCCAATGTCGACTTCCACCGGTGCGCCGGCGGCCAGGGCACGCTCGGAAGGGAGCAGGCTGGAAACGAAGGGGATCAGCGCCGTCATGCCGAGAATGCCGCCCACGCCGGCAGTGGCTATGATCCACTGGCGGCGGGCCGGGTCGATGTTGCCAGTGGTAAAGGAATTTCCGTGACACATGCAGTGCGACATATTGCCTCCTGTGAGAACGAAGCCGCGATGAGGGGCCGGCTGGTATGGATGGCTTTATCAAGAGTTGTGCCAAGTTTTTTATTTGCTAATTCTGTGATTTGAAAGGTTTTTATGGCGTGTTGCCTGTTCCGTGGTGGCTTGCTTGCCTTTTTGTGTGACACAAACGTCAGTCGCGTCATTATTGGCAAAAAATTTCCATGAAAAAGGCAGACCGCAGCCTGCCCGGGGAAGTGGGATTGCAGTCAATCAGTGTTTGCTGTTTTCTTCGATTTCCTCCCAGCCGGTAATCATCGCCTTGATGTGCGCGAAGACGGTGTGGCCGGTGGTGGTGAGGTAGACGTGCACGAAAAAGAAGGCAGTGATGAGAAATGCGCCCAGGGTATGGGTTACGGCCACCCACTCCAGACTCAGGTATTTGTCCAGCCCGAAATTTCCCCATTCGGCATAAAACAGGTAGAGCAGGCCAGAGCCCCAGATCAGCGGTGAGATCACCGCCAGCAACGCGAGGTAGGTCAGGCGTTGCAGCGGATTGTGTTTCTGGGCAGCAGTTTTGTGGTAGGGCGAATGTTCCCCCTTGAATATTCCGTAAGCGTAAAAACGGATCATGGCCGGGATGTTCTGCAGTGAAGGCAGGTATTGCCGCCATTCGCCGGTGGTGAATTGCCAGAAAATGGTGAAGGCCCAGATGACGAGCAGGGTCCACGCGGCCAGACTGTGCCAGTGCACCGCCTGGCCGAAACCGAGCAGGTGATAACTGCCGTGTACTTCAAAACCGGTAACCATCATGGCGATGATGAGCAGGGCTTGTGACCAGTGCCAGAAACGCTCGTAGCGCTTGTAGATGTAGATGCGTTCGGCGCTCATTGTGCATTCTCCTTGCGGCGGCGGGTCAGGATGCGGATCAGTCCATGCACGGTACTGCCGCCGATGGCGCCGACGATGGCGAGGGTGCCGAACAGATCGACCCAGCGATTGCGGTCGCGCCCGGGTAAGTACAGGTCGGTAATGGCTGCCAGGCGCCCTTGTTCGCCACGCATGTGGCACTCGGCGCAGGGAACGGCTTTTTCCTTGGGGGCAACCATGTGGGTGATGAACCAGTTCATGCGTGTTTCAATGAAGCCGAACTTGCCACTGTAGGGCAGACCGGCATAATCCATACCAGCCTGAATCGACTTGGAGAAATCGTAGTTTTTCCACAACGACGTATCGTCGTCACCGTATACGTGATTGACCACCAGGGTTTTGTTTTCTGTGTCGTAGGCCTGTTTGCCCAGCATTACCTTGAACGGCCAGATGCGGGCGTTGGGGTCTTGGGCCGAACCTTCTACCCGGTTGAGCTCGAGGACTTTGGTGTCGTCAATCCGGTCGGTAAAAGTGAGTTGATGTACGACGCCGTTGTACCACTTGTATTCCGGACGCACGTTTTCACCATAGGCAAAATCGCCTTTGGCAGCCGAATATTTCAGGTGGCCGTGGTCATCCTTGATGAACAGGGGCTTGCCGTTGGCATCCCTCTTGCCGGCGGTAGACCAGTCCCACAGGGTTTTTGTGGCGACACCTCCACGGGCAAATGCGGGAATGTGACAGGTCTGACAGGCGAGCTTGCCTGTGTGCATGTTCAGCCTGGCTTGCTGGTGGGGCGAGCTGCTATGGCAGGATTCGCAGGTTGCCTGGTTGTGATCGTTCCGGGGCAGGTCGAGACCGTGCGGATCTTTGGCCGTTGCTGCATAGCGGCTGCCGGATGGCTGGTGGCTGTTGAACGTATGGCAATCAGAACAGACCATGTTGGCACCGTCTTTGGCCATGTGTACATCAAGTTCTTTCGGCGGGTTCTTCAAGGATGAATCGAGGTCGCCGTGCTTTACGGCATCTCCACCACCGCCGTTGAAGTGGCAGTTGCCGCAGTTGCTACGCCCTGATGGGCCGACATGCTGGGCAATATTGGTCAGATCGGGGGCCTTGAAGGATTTCGCGCCAGGCGGTCCTTCCATCGGCTCAAAACTGTCGATATCCTCGTACAGTGGATGGCCGGCGTTGGTGCTGAATTTCCGGTAAGTGCCAGTAGTGTCGTGGCAGGCCAGACAGTCGACATTTTCCTGGTTGCTGAAATCGAAGTTCTTGTCTGTCCAGCCGTAACCCGCGTGACAACTGGTGCAGCGGCTTTCGTTGGAAAGAATGGAGCCGCAGAAATTATTGGCGACCAGTTTTTTGCCCAGGGTTTTGTCAATGGTTGGATTCTTTGCTTCCCAGGTCCAGTGAATGCTTTTCATCACCTGGTGACCCGCTGTGTTGTGGCAACTCAGACAGGCTTTGGTGACTTCGGGGCCATTCTTGAAGGGACCTTTGAGCGCCTCCAGCGTACCGTGGTCAGTGGTGGCTTCGCGCTCGCTGTGAGCCGCTTTTCCTGCCTGCGGCACAGAGGGAATGTCTCTGGCATGGGTTGCAAGGGGGGCTAATGCCAGGCACAGCACTGCCGCCATCGCTACATGAATATTCATGTCGTCTCCGGTGTGTGGCTGCGGCGTCCAGTTTCCCCAAACCGGAGTAGCCGCTATCGCAGGCTTGTTTGTTGCGAATTATAAGTGCTTGATGATTTTCTGCAATGATTTGTATCAATTCGTTGTTACCCTTGAAAAATATGGAATGCGGCCGTAAATGATGTCGTGCGCGGCGTGCGCAGGAGTCTGGGAGTTGTTCCATGAACGTCGTTTACAACAGTGAGCATTTTTCAGTTCTGGCCTATCCGGTGTGCCAGGGGTTCGAACTGGTGGATAAAACCAGTGGCCGGATGCTGTTCCTGCACGGTATCGAAGCCAATTGTTTTGAGGCAGCGATCAACCAGATCCCCGCCGGGCGGCGCGATATCGAGACCATTGATGAATTCCTCGATGATTACTGCAGCGGCAGTGCAGCACCGATCTACCTGCATTGACGTGCTAGAATCGCAGCCATTATTTTTTGCTGGATAGCGAGGAAGAAATGGGTGTCGTCGATAGTGGCTACGTGTCCGATCACACGCGCTGGATGAATGAGCAGCTGGAAAAAAATCCGTCCTGGGTCGCCAGTCAGAAGGAAGGCCGCGCCCTGTGGTGGGACAAGCAGCAGGATACCGATACCACGGCGCGTAATAATGCGTCGAAGGTGCCCCAGAAGCCTTACCCTTACGACGTGAATTTCTTCGGCGAGTAATTCGGCGAAGTAAGTTCGAGCAGAAAAAAACCGGCGCTAGCGCCGGTTTTTTGTTGTCGCGAAGAACGCATCAGCCTGTCAGCTGCGTCCATTCCGCAGCTTGGACTGGTTTTTCATCTTTCTGCATAATCGGACCTGTTACGATAGGAGCTCGACCGAATGTCACTATGCGAAATGCTCGGAATAAAACTTCCGATCCTGCAATCACCGATGGCCGGCGTCCAGGGGCCGCGTCTGGCCGCCGCCGTCAGTGGTGCCGGAGGACTCGGCGCCATACCTGCCGCGGCCTATTCGCCCGAAACCCTGAGCAAGGCGCTGATGGAGTTGCAGGCACAGAGCACTCAGCCCTACAACCTCAATTTCTTCTGCCACTCTCCTCCACAGGAAGATATTGGACCGGACTCGGCTTGGTTCAGGCAGCTGCAACCGGAATACCGTCAGTGGGGCATTGATCCGGCGCATATCCCAACACCTTCGGGATACCTCCCTTTCAATCAGACTCTGGCCGAAGTGCTGGACGCCTTTCGTCCTGCCGTGGTCAGTTTTCACTTTGGCCTGCCGGCGCCTGAGCTATTGGCCCGGGTCAAGGCGCTCGGATGCAAGGTGTTGTCCTCGGCTACCACCCTGGAGGAAGCCGTGTGGCTGGAGAAACAGGGTGTTGATGCCATCATCGCCCAGGGAGCGGAAGCCGGCGGGCATCGCGGTATGTTTCTGACCGATGACCTGACCACGCAGGTGGGTACTTTCGCGCTGCTGCCGCAAATCGTCGCGGCGGTGCGTGTGCCGGTCATTGCTGCCGGAGGCATTGCTGATGCGCGCACTGTCCGTGCCGCGCTTGCTCTGGGAGCGTCCGCTGTACAGGCAGGCACCGCCTATCTGCTATGTCCTGAAGCCGATACCCGCCCGTTGCACCGACAGGCGCTGCAAAGTCCGAGCCGGGTGCATACGGCCCTGACCAACGTGTTCAGTGGCCGCCCCGCGCGGGGTATTGTCAATCACGCCATCCGCCGCTGGGGACCGATCCATCCGGATGCGCCGCCCTTTCCTCTGGGCGTGCCGTACATGGCTCCACTGCGCGCGGCGGCCGAGGCCCATGGCAGCAGCGACTATTCGCCGCTATGGTGCGGCCAGAACGCCAGCGGCTGCCGTGAAATCCCGGCGGCCGCGTTGACGCGCGAACTGGCCGGCCTTGCCCCGGTCTGAGGGCAGGGGGAGGCAGATTTGGAAACGGGCCGATCAGAGCTTCAAACTAGTTGATATCCTTTTTGACCCTCTTGGCGAAATAAGTTCGCAGCAGAAAAAAACCGGCGCTAGCACCGGTTTTTTGTTGTCGCGAAGAACGCATCAGCCTGTCAGCGGCTTGACTACACGCTTTACCGCGGTGTCGTCAGGGTGCGGATGAATGGAGAAGCCGAGACTGGTCATCAGGCGGAACATCTTGCTGTTGGTTGACAGCACGTCACCTACCACGGCGCGATAGCCTTTGGTGCGGGCGCAGTCGATGATGGCCGTCATCAAGCGGCGGCCAACACCGCATTTCTGCCAGTCGTCACCGACGGCGAGGGCGAATTCCACGGATTCTCCATCCGGGTTGAGAACGTAGCGGGCGACGCCGATCTGTTCGTCCTTGCCGGTTTCTTCATTTTGAATGGTGGCGATCATCGCCATTTCGCGGTCGTAGTCAATCTGCGTGAAGCGGACCAGCATGGTCTGCGTCAGCTCGCGCAGCGTATCCATGAAGCGGTAGTAGCGGGATTCGTCGGACATGCTCTTGACGAATTCCTGCTCCATTTCAGCGTCTTCCGGGCGGATCGGACGAATGATGACCTGCTTGCCGTCGTTCATTGTCCATTCCTGGATCAGATGCACCGGGTAGGGGTAGATCGCCATATGCGAGTAGCGGTCGCCAGACGTATTGGTGGCGTGGTCAATGACGATGCGTGCATCAGCAGCGATGGCGCCATGCTCGTCGACGATCAGCGGATTGAGGTCCATTTCAACAATCCACGGCAACTCGCAGACCATTTCGGAGATGCACAGGAGAACTTCCTTCAGTGCGTCACGATCCACGGGCGGCAGGTTGCGGAACTGATCGAGTATTTTCGACGTGCGGGTCGATTCGATCAGGTCCTTGGCCAGGAATTTGTTGAGCGGCGGCAAGGCGACCGAGCGGTCGGAGAAGATTTCGTTGTCGAAACCGCCGGCACCGAAAGTGATGACCGGCCCGAAGATTGGATCGCGCAAGACGCCGATCATGATTTCGCGGCCGTGCGGGCGGGACAGGAAGGGTTCGATCGAGACGCCGTTGATCTTGGCTTCCGGATGGCGCTTTTGCACGGTGTCCACGATGTCGTGGTAGGCATTGCGGACAGCCGGGGCATTGAGGATGTTCAGGCGGACGCCGCCGGCATCCGATTTGTGGCGCAGATCGGGGGAGTCCACCTTCATGGCCACCGGGAAACCGATCTGTTCCGCCAGCAGCAAGGCTTCGGTGGCGGTGCGGGCGACCATGGTCTGGGCAACTGGCACCTTGAAGGCGCGCAGGATGGCCTTTGATTCCATTTCCGACAGCACCTTGCGCCGCTCGGCGAGCAGGGCCTCGATCAGCATCTTGGCCCCTTCGGTTTCGGGGCGGCCATGCTGGCGGGTGGGTTCCGGCGTCTGCAGCAACAATTTCTGGTTACGGTAATACTTGGAAATGTGATGGAACAGTTCGATGGCGGTTTCCGGCATGCGGAAGGCTGGGATCCCCGAATCCTCGAGCAGTTTGCGCGCCTCAGCGACCTGTGCTTCACCCATCCAGCAGCAGATGACACGCCGGT
Organism: Azonexus hydrophilus; assembly: GCF_905120355.1. GTDB lineage: Bacteria > Pseudomonadota > Gammaproteobacteria > Burkholderiales > Rhodocyclaceae > Azonexus. The sequence goes on from NZ_CAJHOB010000006.1 coordinate 76,398, forward strand.
TGAGCTTGTCGGAAATGCTGATGATGGCCTGGGCCACGCCCATGGGGTCGGTCATGGCTTGTGGTGACAGCATGACCAGGGTGCTGTCCACGTTGGGGTCCTGCGAAATGGCGAGCAGGGCGTCACGGTAGCGTTCCGGCGTGGCATCACCGCCAATGTCGATGGGATTATTGTGCGACCAATGGGGAGGCAGCACCTTGTTCAGGTTGCCGATGGTTTCGGTAGACAGGGCGGCGAGCGGAATGTCCAGATCTCCGGCACGGTCGGCGGCCATGGCGCCCGGGCCGCCACCGTTGGTGATGATGGCCAGGCGGTCGCCTTGCGGCCGGAATTTGGAGGCCAGCGCTTTGGCGGCATAGAACAGTTGGCCAACGTTCTTAACACGGACGACGCCGGCGCGGCGGATGGCAGCATCGAACACGGTGTCGGAGACGGCACTCATCCCCGAGTGCACACGCGCCGCGTGCGAGCCAGCCTCATGTCGGCCGGCCTTGAGCAGGATGATCGGCTTGATCCGTGCCGCCGAGCGCAGAGCGCTCATGAAGCGGCGGGCGTGGCGGATGCCTTCGACGTACATCAGGATGTAGTGGGTGCGACTGTCGTAGATCAGGTAGTCGAGGATTTCCCCGAAGTCGACATCGGCGGTCATGCCCAGCGAGATCACCGACGAGAAGCCGACCTGGTTGGCCTTGGCCCAGTCGAGCACGGCCGAGCACATCGCACCGGATTGCGAGACCAGAGCGAGATTGCCTGGATCGGCGGTGATCTTGGTGAAGGTGGCATTCAGGCCCAGTTCGGGGCGGATGATGCCCAGGCAGTTGGGGCCGAGTACACGCACGCTGTAGGAGCGGGCGATTTCCATCACCTTGCGTTCCAGCGCGGCGCCAACGTGGCCACTTTCGGAAAAGCCGGCGGCGATGATGATGACGTTCTTGACGCCGCTGCGGCCGCACTGTTCGATGATCTGCGGCACCGTTTGCGGGCGGGTGGCGATCACCGCCATTTCGACGCGGGCGCCGATTTCCTCGATCGATTTGTAGGCCGGCTGGCCCTGGATGGTCTCATGCTTGGGGTTGATGGCGTACAGACGCCCTTTGTAACCGGAGCTGAGGATGTTTTTGAAAATGATGTTGCCAACCGAATTTTCCCGATCCGAAGCACCGATGACGGCAACGGACTTGGGTTCGAATAGTGCGGTCAGGTAATGCTGTTCCAACATGAGACCCTCTCAACAAGCGGATGTGTCAGGAATTTTGGCGTGCGGAATTGTCGCATATCCGCACAGCGATCAGGGTTATGGTGTGAGGCTGCAATCAAGCAGGAAAGATTGCGACAACGCCCGATGCACCGGACATTTATTGGCAATTTCCAGCAGCCGTTGACGCTGCTCGGCGGTCAGGTCGCCATCCAGGGTGATGCTGCGCTGGATGCAGTCGCGTTTGACGCCATCGATCTCGACCTTGTGGTGTGAGAGTTCGACCGTGACCTGGCGCAGAGGTAATTCCTTGCGCTCGGCGTACATGCGCAAGGTCATCGAGGTGCAGGCACCCAGACCGGACATGATGAAATCGAAAGGGGCCGGGCCGGCATCAGCCCCTCCCATGTCGACGGGTTCGTCGGCGAGATACTGATGCTTGCCGGCACGGATTTCCTGTTGATACCGGCCCTGGCCATTTTCCTTGACGGTGACTGTGCTCGACATGATGCGCTCCATGAATGAACCAGCAGGCATCATACCGGTTCTGCTTGCGCACGGTGTGTCCCGTCGCGGCGGTAACTGTTTCGGCTAAGGCCGGCTCTCGATGCCCTCGATGTACCCCAGCATGCCGGTGCGGATATTGCCGGCGTTGCCTTCGTCGGTATCGATATGCATGGCCAGGCGGAAAGCCGGATTCACGCGGACGACGACGTCACCGAAAATGAGTTCCCGTTCACCGGCGATGCGCACGCGCACCACGGTGTTGTCACGCACCCGGAAACGCAGGGCGTCATCCGGCGACATGTGGATATGGCGTTGGGCGCAGATGACGCCGCGTTCGATCTGGGTGCTGCCGTGCGGTCCTTCGAGTGTCAGCCCGGGGGTGCCGGTGAGATCGCCCGACTGGCGGATGGGCGGCTGAACACCCAGCTTGAATTGCTCGGTCATGGCGATTTCGACCTGGGTTTCCTTGCGGGTCGGGCCAAGCACGCGCACGTTGGCAATTCGCCCTTTGGGGCCGACCAGGTGCACCTTTTCCTCGCAGGCATACTGGCCGGGTTGAGACAATTCGTGCATCGGTGTCAGCTGATGGCCGGGGCCGAACAAAGCTTCCACGTCGGCTTGCGAGAGGTGTACGTGGTGGGCGGAAATTTCCACCGGAATGGCCGGGGTATCTTCCGCCTGCGCTTCCTGCAGCAAGCTGTTGCGCTCGATGGCGCGCAATGCTTCCCAGGCGACCAGGCGCTCGTCGTCGTTGGCGATGACCATGATCTTGACCGGCGAGTCGTCGGCTGAAATCAGGGCGTGCGATTCGAATTTTCCGAGGTTCTTGCCCAGTGCGCGGTTCTTTTCCTCATCCAGGCGGATACCCATCCAGGCCAGTCCCTGGCACGCCAGGCTGCGCACGGTGGCGCTGCTTTCACCGATGTCGCCAGTGAAGGCCAGAACGTCGATGCCGCCCATGGCTGCTGCGTAGGCACCGATGTTCTTGCGCACTTGGTAGCAGAAGGCTTTGTGTGCCAGCAAGGCGCGGTGGTCGCCTGCCGCAGCGGCTGCCTCGATGGCGTGAATGTCCCCGGAAATGCCGGAAATTCCCTTCATGCCGCTTTCGCAGTTGATCAGGTTCGACAGCGCTGCTGGTGTCATGCCGTGTGCTTCGATCAGGTGCAGCATGACTGCTGGGTCAATGCTGCCAGAGCGGCTGGGCATGATCAGGCCGTCAGTCGGTGTCATGCCCATGCTGGTGTCGACCGAGCGGCCATGGTCGATGGCGCACAGCGAGGCGCCGATGCCAAGATGGCAGGAGACGATTTCCAGCTCACCCAGCGGCCGGCCTAGCACTTCCGCCGCCTTCAGCGATACGTAGCGGTGCGAACTGCCGTGAAAGCCGTAGCGGCGGATGCCATGCTGCTTGTACAACTCGTAGGGCAAGCCATAAAGGTACGCGTAGGGGGCGAGTGTCTGGTGAAAGGCTGTGTCGAATACGGCGACCTGCGGTACGTTGGGAAATGCTTTTTGTGCCACGCGGATGCCGGCGATATTGGCCGGGTTGTGCAGCGGCGCAAAGGTCGCCAGTGTTTCGATGTCGGCAATCACCTCTGGTGTGATGACGACGGCGCTGGCAAAGCGGTTGCCGCCATGCACCACGCGGTGGCCGATCGCCACGACATCGGCCGGGTGGAAGGTGAACGCTTGACCGAGCAGGGCGGTCGCTTCGGTAATTGCAGCAAACAGGCCAGATAGCCTGAATTCGGAGCACTGCAGGGTTTTTTGTTGCGGCCCGACGCGGACCGTGAGATGGGCTGCAGGCGTATCCGCTGCTTCCACCACGCCGAGGATGTCGGCGCCGCTTTCGCGCGTGTCGTAGATGCCAAAATGAATCTGCTGCAAACCCACATTCAGGGCCACTACCTTGCCCGCCTGTGCGCTGTGCAGTGCGAGCAGGCCGGACCCGCCCAGTTGTTCCGCTTTTTCACTTGCCGTCATGGCGCGGGTGCGTTCTGCCAGTTGCCGAGAGAGATACGCCACGGCTTTCGGATTGGCCAGAATGTGTGAGGCAAACACGGTTTGCGGTACCAACAGGACAAAACAACGATTACCGGCAATCACGTCGGCGGCGATTTTTTCCGCCGTCAGCAAGGCCATCACGCCAAACACATCACCCGGTCCCAATTGCGCCACGACGTGGCGGGAACCGGTGTTGTCGCTGGTTGAAACCTCGGCATGGCCACTGATCATCACCCCGAAATGCTGCGTTTCATCACCGGTTTCCAGCATTGCCTCATTGCCTTCGAATGTAGCCAGGCGGGAACGGGTGAGGATTTCCTCGATTTTTTCTGCCGAGAAACTGGAAAACAGGGGGACTTGTTCGAGAAAGAACTGTTTCAGATCAATGTCGCTCATGCGATGGCTCCGGAAAGACAGGATATTCGGTGGGGTGCTTTGCTCGCCGGCAAGCTCGGGCGAAGCAGCAATTCAGCAAACCATAAGGGATATTATGCTGCAACGCAACATAATAGTCTTGCCATCGTTATCGCTGGCTACGCAACGGTGTTGGTTTTTCCCGCCAAGGACGCGGGAAGTCTCGATTGCGGATGGGGAAATATGTCATGTGGGAAACTGTTTGACTTGCATATGGCATGCGTATAGTGTTCGCGCCTGCGGGTTCTGATATTTCCTGGAGGTGGTATGGCGGCAAACGAGAGCAGTAAACCCCGAGGGCGGAAAAGCAAAACGATACCGAAAAAGCGGGGCGATTACATTGCGGCTGCGCGCTTCAATGACAACCAAACGCAGCTGTATTTTGTGCGCAATGCCGATGATATCAACGACGCGCGGCGCATGGTGCTGGAGGAAGTGGGGTACGAGAATGTGCGCTGTCTACTGGTTTCTGAACGCAAGACGGACAACGGGTAGATGTATGGAAAAAGGCGAACTCAGGTAAGCAGGTCGTCCGGTAAAAATCGGTGTGATGATCGGGCAATGCGCCTAGCCCGTTCCCCCCAGTGCCGTTTGTAGCATGTCGATGAAGGCCCGGGTTTTGGCGGGCATCAGACGGCGGCCGGGGAAGACGGCCCAGGCGGTGTGGCTGGGGAGGGACCAGGTGGGCAGGATGCGACGTAGTCCGCCCTGGCGTACCCAGGGCAGGGCGAAGTAATCGGGGACGGCGGTGATGCCGGCACCGGCGCGGGCCAGCTGGATCAGGAGTTCGGGCGAGTTGGCCTGCAGGCGGGCGGGTGGTGCGCCGCGCCAGTGCTGCTGGGCGGTGGGCAGTTGCGGACAGTGAAGTTGCCAGACGTCCGCTTCGTTGCTGCGTGCAAAAAGGCGCAGGGTGTGGTGGCGCATGAGGTCATCCGGGTGCTGCGGCTCGCCGTGCTCGGCGAGGTAGTGCGGGGCAGCGTAGAGGCCGCCGGGAAATTCGGCCAGTTTGCGCGCCGCCAGTAGGCTGTCGTCCGGCAGATCGCCCATGCGGATGGCCAGGTCGATGTTGTCGGCGAGAAGGTCGACGCGCCGCGGGGACAGGTCGAGTTCGAGCGTGACCGCCGGATGTAGGGTGATGAAGGCCGCCAGCATGTCGCTGAGGAGCAGGGTGGCGAAATCGTTGGGCATGGAGACCCGCAATCGGCCGCTGGGGCGGGCCTGGCGGAATTCGCTGAGGGCGCGCACGGCATCGACTTCGGCGACGACCTGGCGGGCGTGTTCGAGCAATTGCTGGCCATAGTCGGTCAGGCTCAGGCGGCGGGTACTGCGCAGAAGGAGTCGTTCCCCCAGCCGTTCTTCGAGCAGACTGATCCGCCGCGACAGGGTGGACTTGGGAAGGTCGAGCTGCTCGGCCGCGCGGCTGAAACTGCCGGTATCAGCGACGCGGGCGAAGATGAGCAGATCGTTGGCGTTAAATTGTTCCATATACGGAACAATGTTACCCATTTGATTGGGTTAATCAACTTATTTTCGGGTAATACAATGACTCCGTGCCAATTTTCCAGATGGAGAAAAAAATGAACATTCTGCAAATCAATGCCAGCATCCGTGCGACGGATGCCAATTCCACTCGCGTTGCCAACAGTATCGTGGCCCGGCTGCAGGCCAAGCATCCGGCTGCCCGCCTCACTGTGCGCGATCTCGGTGCCACCCCGCCGGCCATCCTGGACGGTACGGCGCTGGCGGCCTTGTTCACGCCTGCCGAGCAGCGCAGCCCGGAGCAGGCCGCCCGCGTGGCGCTCGACGATGCGCTGATTGCCGAGTTGCAGGCAGCAGACGTGCTGGTGCTGGCGGTGCCGATGTACAACTTCGGCATTCCGGCGCAGCTGAAGAACTGGTTCGATGCCATTGCCCGCAACGGCGTCACTTTCCGCTATACCGCCAACGGGCCGGAAGGTTTGCTCAAGGGCAAGCGTGCTTACATCGGCCTGGCACGGGGCGGGCGCTATCGCGATACGCCACTGGACAGCCAGGTGCCGTATCTGAAAACCATTCTTGGTTTCGTGGGCATTAGCGAGATCGATTTTGTGCACGCGGAAGGTCTCAACATGGGGCCCGAGGCGACGGCGCAGGGTTTTGCCGAAGCTGAAGCCGATCTGGCGCGCCTGTTCGATTGAGCACCCGCCGCAGTAAATAAGCCAAGGAGAACACCATGCTTGCCGCCGAACTGTCACCGCCGCTCCAGCGCAGTCGTCGGATCGAGGCGCTGGTGGCCGGCTACGCCACTTCCGATGGGGCAGGGGTCCGCCTGACCCGTCTGCTGACGCAGAAGCTGCAACGCCGGCTCGATCCTTTCCTGATGCTTGATGCCTTCGGCAGCGACGATGCGGAGGATTACATCGCCGGTTTTCCTGATCACCCGCACCGTGGTTTTGAAACCATCACCTACATGCTCGATGGTCGCATGCGCCATCGCGACAGTGCCGGGCATGAAGGGGTGCTGGGGCCTGGTGGCGTGCAATGGATGACGGCCGGGCGTGGCGTCATCCATTCCGAGATTCCCGAACAGACGGCCGGGCGCATGGAAGGTTTTCAGCTCTGGCTCAACCTGCCGGCAGCCGACAAGATGTGCGTGCCGTGGTATCGGGATTTTGCAGCTGCCGAACTGCCGGCCTATCGCACTGCGGCAGGGGCTGCCGTGACGGTGATTGCCGGTACCAGCCGCGATGTACAGGGGGCCGTCAGTCGCCCGCAGACGCAGCCTTTGTATCTGGACATCGCCTTGCCCGCGGGTGTGGCTTTCGAGGAACGGCTGGCGGCAGAGCTCAACGCCTTCATCGTCGTTTACCGTGGGGCGGTGACGGTTGCTGACGAGATGGTGACTGCCTTGCAGCTGGGGGTGCTCGACACTGATCCAGCGGCCGATGGCGTGCGCCTGTTGGCCAGGGAAGACAGCCGTCTGCTGCTGGTGGCGGGGAAGCCGTTGCAGGAGCCCATTGTGCAGCACGGCCCGTTCGTGATGAATGATGAGCAGGAAATCTATCAGGCCATCAGCGATTATCGCCAGGGGCGTCTGGGCGTTTGAGTAGCAGGGGCGCCGGTGTCGGCAGTCTGTTGCAAAGGCGAGTGGGGCGCTGTCTTGCCTGCCAGTGATGATTCAGCGCAGTGCTGTGCGCCCGCCGCTGGCCTGCGACCCGAGATCCGGTTTCAGCAAAAAGCGGCCGGGATCAATGGCGGCCACGAGATCGGTTTCCAGAGGCAAGGGTTCGCCTTCGAGGCGCGACAGCAGCAGATCTGCCATCAGCGCCGACCAGACGATGCCACGGCTACCGAAGCCCTGGACACACCATAAACCGGGTTGTCGGGGCAGGGCGGGCAGGCGCGGGGTGCCGTGGATGGATTGCGGGGCAGGCACTGCGCCGACGATCGGTAGCCGGTCCGGCGACATCGGGCGCCAGCCTACCCGGCCCGTCAGCGTTGCCGGATCGAGTGCTGCTGTCGCAGCGTAGGCCGGCAGGCCAAGCTGCAGCCGGGCAAGATTGTCGGCGTGGTCGGTCGTGCGCACGGAGGGATCGCTGTCGGCGTATTGCAGGGTGGCTCCGATCAGGCGGTGCGCATCAATCTGCGGCAGGGCATAAGCATAGCGATTGACGACAAACGGCAGCGACGGCCCGGCAGGAAGATGGCTGACCTGCCCGCGGGCGGACTTCTGCGGCAACCAGTTCAACTGCGCAAAATCGGTGGCGCCGACCCCCGCCGCGATGATGAGGGTCGGGACGGGGCTGCTGGCCGAGCCGTCTGCCGCATGCAGGCGCCAGCCTTCGGGGGTGTGTTCGAAGTGCGTGATCGGCACGGCATAGTGGCTGCGGATGCGCTCCGGAAAAGCAGCCAGCGCAGCACGACAGACGGAAGCTGGATTCACCCAGCCGCCACCGGGAAACCACCAGCCGCCGATATCGACCGGCCAGCCGAGCAGTTCGCTGGCCTGGTCGCGGTCGAGAAACTGCAGTAGTTCGGCGGGCTGCTGCAGGTTGTCCACCACCCGCTGCTGCGTTGCTGCGTGCATGGTTTCGCGCGCCAGGTGGAGGACCCCGCACGGCGCCCAGCGAGCTGCCGGTAGTTCGGCGAGCAAGGCGCGGGTGGCAAGAAAGCCAGCGCGGGTGAGGCGGGAGAGATAGTTGTCATCGGCACTGGGTAGGGGGCGCAGCATCCCGGCCAGATTGCAGGACGCGCCGGTGGCCGGCGCCGCCGCCTGGTCGTAAATGTCCACTTGCCAGCCGGCGGCGGCCAGGGCGTGGGCGGTGGTGCAACCGGCGATGCCGGCACCGATGATGGCCGCTCGGCGTTCGTCAGGCGGCTGATGGCGGTCGGGGCGGCGCGAGCGTAGCTGGCCGCAGAGCATCTCGCGTTTGCCGGCAAAGCCAGGGCGTTTGTGCAGATCGAATTCGGCTGCCCGCAGTGCTTCCCGCAAGGCGCCGGCGACCGACCAGGTGGCCAGGGTGGCGCCGGGCGCAGCCAGACGGGAAATGGCCTTGCACACGTTGTCTGACCACAGGTCAGGGTTTTTTGCCGGCGAGAAACCATCTAGATAGAAGGCGTCGACGGCGGCATCGGTGGCGCGCAGCAAGTGGCTGGCATCACCGAAAAAGAGTGTCAGAACGACCTGGCGTTGGGCAAAATAGAGGCGATGTACGCCGGGCGTCAGCACCGGCCACTGCTGCTGCAGCTGTGCGGCGAGGGCGGAAAATTCAGGCCAGGCCCGCTGGGCAATGGCCAGATCAGCGGCGCTGAAAGGGTGCTTTTCGTAGGAAACGAAGTGCAGCCGTCGGCTACGTAGTGGGTCGGCCTGCCAGGCGTGCCAGGTGGCGAGGAAATTCAAGCCGAGGCCGAAGCCGGTTTCCAGAATGACAAAGCGATCCCTGCCTTGCCAGCGCCGGGGCAGGTCGTTGCCGGCAAGAAAGACATGCCGTGCCTGCGCTGGGCCGCCGTGGGCGGAATGATAAACATCGCCGTAGGCGGCGGACACCGGCGTGCCATCCGGGTTGAATTCGAGGCGCGCCGGGGTCAGGACTGCCATGGGATGTGCCGTCGGTCGTCCTTATTCGGGACGCATCTGCGGGAACAGAATGACGTCGCGGATGGCCGGGCTGTCGGTCAGCAGCATGATCAGTCGATCGATGCCGATGCCGCAGCCACCCGTCGGCGGCAGGCCGTATTCGAGAGCGCGGATGAAGTCGGCGTCGTAGTACATGGCTTCTTCGTCGCCAGCGTCCTTGGCCTTGGCCTGCTCCAGGAAGCGGGCCGCCTGATCTTCTGGGTCGTTCAGCTCGGAGAAGCCGTTGGCGATTTCGCGGCCGACGATGAACAGCTCGAAGCGTTCGGTGATTTCGGGGTTGCTGTCGGAGGCGCGGGCCAGCGGCGACACTTCGACCGGATAATCGATGATGAAGGTTGGCTCCCAGCACTTGGCTTCAGCGCAGGCTTCGAACAGCTGCAGCTGCAGACTGCCGAGGCCGCCTGGCTTGACTGGCTCGCCAAAGGCCTTGATCTTGGTTTTGAGGAATTCCGGGTCGGCCAACTGCGCATCGGTGAAATCCGGTTGTTCGCGCTGGATGGCCTGGCAGATCGTCAGGCGGTGGAAGGGTTTGGACAGGTCGAGTACCCGCCCCTGATATTCAAAAACTTCCTTGCCCAGAGCTTCGCGGGCGGACTGGCGGATCAGCCCTTCGGTGAAATCCATCAGCGTGTGGTAGTTCGCATACGCCTCGTAGAATTCCATCATGGTGAATTCGGGATTGTGGCGCGGCGACAGCCCTTCGTTGCGGAAGTTGCGGTTGATTTCAAACACTTTTTCGAAACCGCCAACCACCAGACGCTTGAGGTACAGCTCCGGGGCGATGCGCAGGAACTGCTGCATGTCGAGTGCGTTGTGGTGCGTCACGAAGGGTTTGGCGGAAGCGCCGCCGGGGATCGGGTGCATCATCGGCGTCTCCACTTCCATGAAGCCGTGGCCGAGCATGTAATTGCGGATCGAGGCGACGATGGCGGAGCGGGCGCGGAAAACGAAGCGTGTTTCTTCGTTCATGATGAGGTCGACGTAGCGTTGCCGGTATTTCATTTCCTGGTCGGCCAGACCGTGGAATTTATCGGGCAGCGGCCGCAGTGATTTGGTCAGTAGACGGATTTCGCTGGCGGCAACCGTGAGTTCGCCGGTCTTGGTTTTCATCAGCGTACCGACCACGCCGAGGATGTCACCCAGGTCCCAGGTCTTGAAGCCAGCGTAGATTTCCTCGCCCACCTTGTCGCGTGCGACATAGATTTGGATGCGGCCGGAGACGTCCTGCAGCGTGGCAAAGGCTGCCTTGCCCATGACCCGTTTCAGCATCATGCGGCCGGCAATCTTGACTTCGACCGGCAGGCTTTCCAGTTCTTCCGCCGTTTTTGCGCCGTAACCGTCGTGCACCTTCTGCGCGAGGTTTTCGCGCAGGAAATCATTGGGGAAGGCGATGCCTGCTTGGCGCAGCTCGGCCAACTTGGCGCGGCGTTCGGCCATGATGTGGTTTTCGTCGAGATGCTGATCAGCGGCGTTGGATTGCGAGGGTGCGGACATGAATAATCCTTGGTGAATCGGTTGGCAGATAGGGCAGCAAGCTGCGAAACGGGTAATTTTCGCCGATTCGGCGCAGTGGAACAAGGAGAAAGCGGGAGGAAAGGCGACTATAAACAGAGGGTTTGACCTGCGCGGAGTGGCAAATCACGCTTTTTTCGCCTGCTGGATGGGGCTATAATGCTGCATTGCACACAAAGGTATTTGAGGCATTCGGCATGTCTGAACCGGTTCGTTTGATCAAGAAGTACCCCAATCGTCGTCTTTATGACACCAAAACCAGTGCGTACATTACCTTGGGTGACGTCAAGGAGCTGGTGCTGAAATACGAAGGCTTCAAGGTGCTTGATGCCAAAACTGCCGAAGATCTGACGCGCAGCATCCTGCTGCAGATCATCCTGGAAGAGGAAACTGGCGGTGTGCCCCTGTTTTCCTGTGAATTGCTTTCCGGTTTCATCCGTTTCTACGGTAGTGCCTCGCAGAACATGCTGGGCCGCTACCTGGAAAACAACATGCGTACCTTTATCGAGTTCCAGCAGAAACTGCAGGAGCAGACGCGCAATGTCTATGGCAGCGATGCCTCGCATATCCAGGCTGATTTCTGGAACCAGTTCCTCAACTTCCAGCAGCCGGCCATGCAGAATGTGATGTCTACCTACATGGATCAGTCGAAGAAAATGTTCCAGTCCATGCAGGATCAGCTGCAAACCCAGACGCGCTCAATGTTTACCGGCTTTCCGACGGCGGACAAGGAAGACAAGTAATCTCCTGTCCAGCCGGAAAACCGCTCTCCCGGCGCACTATTTCCGTGCCAGGCCCGCCTCCGGCCAGGCTGGACTGCGGCAGGCTCAGCCGCCGAGCAGCAACATCAGTTCCCCTTGCGCGTTGTGTGGTTTGCTGCGCGGCTTGCGTCGCCGCTGGTAGTGCCCGTTGCCGTCCATGTCCCAGTTCAGCTGATTGTCCTGCAGGTAAGGCTTCAGGCCTTCGTTGATGACCCGCTTTTTCAGTTTGGGATCGAGCATCGGGAAGGCGAGTTCGATGCGGCGGAAGAAATTGCGTTCCATCCAGTCGGCGGAGGAGAGATAAACCAGTTCCTGTCCGCCCGCGTAGAAATAAAACACCCGGTGGTGTTCCAGGAAGCGGCCGATGACCGAACAGACGTGGATGTTCTCCGACAGACCGGGTACGCCGGGGCGCAGCATGCAGATGCCGCGCACGATCAGTTCAACCGTCACGCCAGCCTGTGAGGCGTCATAGAGCGCCTGGATGACTTCGCGTTCGACCAGCGAGTTCATCTTGGCGATGATGTGTGCCTTTTCGCCGCGTTTGGCAGCCTCCGTTTCGGCCTGGATGGCAGCGACGATATTCGGTTGCAGGGTGAACGGGGCCTGCCACAGATGGCGCAGGGTACGAGCCTTGCCTAGACCGGTCAGCTGCTTGAAGACTTCCGATACGTCGTGGGTGAGTTCTTCATTGGCGGTAAGCAGGCCGAAATCGGAATAGAGGCGGGCGGTACGCGGGTGGTAATTGCCGGTGCCGAGGTGGGCATAGTGGCGCAGCTGTCCGTCCTCACGGCGCACGATCAGGAGCGCTTTGGCGTGCACCTTGTAACCGACGACGCCATACACCACGTGTGCGCCGACCTGCTCGAGTTTGGTGGCCCAGCCGATGTTGGCTTCTTCGTCAAAGCGTGCCATCAGTTCCACTACTACCGTCACTGCCTTACCATTCTGCGCGGCGCGGATGAGCGATTCCATCAGTACCGAATCGGTGCCGGTGCGGTACACCGTCATCTTGATGGCGACCACGCTGGGGTCGACGGCGGCCTGGCTGAGCAGGTCGATGACCGGGACGAACGATTGGTATGGATGGTGCAGCAGGATGTCGCCACGGCGGATGCTGGCGAAAATGTTGCTTCCCTTGCCCAGGTTTTTCGGAATGCCGGGCAGGAAAGAGGAAAACTTCATGTCCGGGCGGTCCACCCGGTCTGGCACCTGCATCAGGCGGACCAGGTTGACCGGGCCATTGACCCGGTAAAGGTCGACCTCCTGCAGCCCGAACTGGGCGAGCAGGAAATCGGTGATGGGGGGCGAGCAGTTGTTGGCGACTTCGAGCCGAACGGCATCGCCAAAATGGCGCTGCGGCAATTCTCCCTGCAGCTTGGTGCGCAGATTGGTGATTTCCTCTTCATCGACGAATAGATCGGAGTTGCGGGTGGCGCGGAACTGGTAGCAGCCCAGCACGCTCATGCCGACAAACAGCTCGTTGACGAACTCGTGCAGGATGGACGAAAGAAAAACAAATCCGTAAGCACAGCCGGCAAGTTCCTCCGGCAGCTGGATGACTCGCGGCAGGACGCGCGGCGCCTGGACGATGGCGATCTTGGAGCTGCGGCCGAAGGCATCCTTGCCTTCCAGTTCCACAGCAAAATTAAGACTCTTGTTGAGTACGCGCGGGAAGGGGTGCGACGGATCGAGTCCGATCGGGGTTAGGACCGGCACCATTTCGCGCTGGAAAAAATTGCGTATCCACTCTCGTTGCGCTTCATTCCAGGCCGCGCGGGGGAAAAAGCGAATACCTTCCTGCGCCAGCGCGGGCAGAATGACTTCGTTCAACAGAGCGTACTGTTCCTCGACGATGGCGTGCGTTTCAGCGGCGACCAGACGAAAGGTCTCCTGCGCGGTCTTGCCATCGATGGTGGCGAGCGACATCTGTGAGCGAATCTGCTCTTTCAGCCCGGAGACACGGATCTCGAAAAATTCGTCGAGATTGCTGGAGACGATGGAAAGGAAACGCAGTCGTTCCAGCAGCGGTATCCGTTCATCAGCAGCCTGTGCCAGCACCCGGCGGTTGAATGCCAGCAGGCACAGTTCACGGTTGAGGTAGTTCTGTGGCGGGAAGCGAGGCGGAGCAACGGGAATCATGGCGCATGGATTGGAGGGCAATGGCGCAAGTATAGGCGTCATGGTCGGTGTGAGGGGGCAAATTGCAGTAGTCTGCGTGCCGTGTGTTACACCCTGATGACGAAGCGCGTGCCGCTGTCAGCGCATGTTGCGGCTCAGTTGCATGACGTCGCTTTCCAGGACCGATGTGTCGATGCCGGCACATCCCGCGAGCTCGATTTCCTCGATATCCGGCAAAGTGAAAGGGGCGAGCTTGGGTATGCGGGCATGGCCGTCACGTTGTGCCTTCCAGCGGGCAATCATGATTTCGTTGGCAGATAGGCCGCAGGGCAGATCGTCTGGCAATTCCGCCCCCAGCTCGAGCAGAAGGCGGACCGTTTCCGGCTGTTTGCCGCGAATGGCCATGCTCAGCGGTGAGGTGGGATGACGGTTGTCGGGCAGGTTGAGCGGAACGCCACGCGTAAATAGCTCGCGCACGATTTCCTTGTGCCCCATGTGACAGGCCATGCCCATTGCCAGCGCGGCGTCACCCTGCAGGTCGTGCAGGTCCAGTTGCAGACCGGCGTCAAAGAGGCGGCGCAGTGCATTGAGACGGCCGCTGCGAATAATCTGGATGAATTTGTGTGAGAGATTCATGGTGCTGCATGGAAAAGCATCGCAGCATGTTAGCGGCCGCTGGGCCATGGCTATGTCAAGAACTGTAAATGAAATGTGAGGTTTTCATGGCAAAAAGCGGCGGGTGTGACCTTTTGTACTATCCATAAACTGGCGCAGAAGGTATCCTTGCCCGGGTTTGGTCGGAGGAACCTATAACGATGAAAATTCTCCTGGTGGATGATTCGCGCGCGATTGCCATGATTACGACGGCACGTCTGGAGTCGTTCGGGCACGAAGTGCGTCATGCCATCAATGGGCCGACGGCGATCGAACTCTTCCAGAAAGAAAGTTTCGATCTCATCCTGATGGACATCGAAATGCCGGGCATGAACGGGTTCGAGACCACGACCCGGATTCGCAGTCTGGAAGGGCATGAGCAGTGGGCATGGACGCCGATCATCTTCGTGACCGCCACTGACAGCGATGACAATCTGGTAACTGCGATCGAAGCCGGCGGTGACGATTTCATCTCCAAGGGGGTGGCCGAGAGCGTGCTGCAGGCCAAGATGAAGGCAATGAGCCGCATTGCCACCCTGCGTTCGCGCCTGGCTCAGGCCAACAACCGGCTGCAGGATCAGGCCAATCACGACGGCCTGACGGGGTTGTACAACCGCCGGGCCATGGACATGCGGGTCGACCTGCTGTGGGAAAGTGCCGTACAGAACGGTTATTCCTTCGGTTTGCTGATGATCGACGTCGATCATTTCAAGAAATACAACGACCACTACGGCCATCTGGCGGGCGACGATTGCTTGTGCAAGGTGGCGGCCCGTCTGGAAGAAGTGGCCGAACAGATCAACGCCGAAGGTTGGGCTCGCGGCGTGTTTGCAGCCCGTTACGGTGGCGAGGAGTTCGCCATCGTGATCCCGGAGGCGGGTGTGGACGGCCACCAGCGTGCCGGCAAATTGGTGGTGGACGCGGTGGCGGCGCTCAATCTGCCGCACGAAAAGAATGAAGCCGGTCGCGTGACGGTTTCTGTCGGCGCCATTCGCGTCATGCCGGCAGTTGGCTGGGTCAAGGAAACCTTCCGCATGGCGGATGATCTGCTGTATGAGGCGAAATCCGGCGGCCGTAACCGCTGTGTTGCAAACTGAGGCGGAAGCCCCGTTTATGTTGGGTCCATTGCGCCGATGCAGGCGCCAGGCAGGGCGAAAACTTGCCTAGTCGTGGCAGAAAAAGGCGAGCGGTGCGTGTCCGGTTTCGCGGTAGATTTCACAGCGAGAAATGTATTCGCGCGTGCTTTTCGGCATGGGTGTGCGGGCGCGGGTGATGTAGAAGATCAGATCACGGCCCTGGCGTAGAAGGTGCAAGCCTTCCATCGCGTCGTGGCAGACACTGCAGCCGGTTGCTGCCGTCGGTTGTGGCACCAGATTGGTCAGGCGTTCGCCAGCGGTGACCATGCTTGACCAGACATCAAAGATATCCGGGTCGGTGCGCAAGGTTTCCGTCTTGATCTTCGCCGTGCTGGCCAGTTCGATAATGGCGGGCTCGGCGGCAGTAAAGGCGGGCAGACGGGCCAGGTTACCGATCATGGCTGCAGCGATCCGGTCAATGTCGCGCATGGTCTGGCCGATCTTGATGTAACGGCTCTCGTAGAAGTCTTCCAGCGGAATCGAAAAGGCGCGGAAGGGCTCGCCCCAAAGCTCGTCGATGCCTTCCTCGCCGCTGCGGTGCAGGACATTCTTGCCCAGTTCCATGGCTTCCAGGAGGCAGCGTCCGCATTCACGCATGAGCGGATTGTCGCTCAGGATTTCGATGCCGCAGGTCTGTAACTCAACCAGCTTGCGGAAGATATCTGCTGCCCGGTTGAACAGAGCGCCCGCCAGCATGGCGCCCTTGATGCGGCGACGGGCCGGATCGGTTTCCCGCTCGAATGCCAGGCGCGCTTCTCCCAGCCGGGTACCGGGAATGTTCAGGCCATGCTCGGTATGATTGAAGAGGCGGCGGGTGAGCGCATCGATCAGGCGTTTTTTCGCTTCGAGCGTATCCGCCGGGACGACATAGACCTTGATCCAGTAGCCGTCGTAAAACACGCGCTCGGCACCATCGATGATGCGCCGAGTGCCTTCGGCAGGGGTGTCGTTCTGGTTGTGCTGCTCGGGCAGCACGAGGGGAATGGCCGGACTCATGGGCGGCAAGTATTACAAAAGGCAGGGGTGGGGACAAGGAAAACGAGTCATATCGTTTTAGAGGCAACAAGTTTTTACCTTTTTCCCCACACTACTCCTGTCACTGCTGGTTAAGATGGCCGCTTTCCAATTGTGCAGGAGTGTTCCCATGCGTCGTGTTTCCCTGGTTCTGGCCGGTTATCTGCTGGCTTCACCCGTGTGGGCAGGCCCGCTCATCGATCTGGCGGCAGAAGCGTCGCGGACGGCAAGCAACGATCAGGTGCGCGCCGTCGTTTATAGCGAAGCGCAGGGCAGCAACCCCGCCGACATTGCCCGGCAGGTGAATCGGGACATCGATGCAGCCTTGCAATTGATCGGCAGCCGGCCGCAGGTTTCGGTTAAGAGCGGCAATCAGTCGACTTATCCGGTCTATGGCGAAAAACAGAAAATCGAGACCTGGCGCATGCGCAGCGAGTTGGTGCTGGAGTCGCGCGATCTGGCCGCCGTGTCACATCTCATCGGCGAATTACAGCAGCGTCGGCTGGCGGTGGCGCAGGTGGTGCAGATGCCTTCGCCTGAAACCCGCCGCCGTACCGAAGACGATGCGACCCGTGACGCCATCAAGGCATTTCAGTCGCGGGCCGAGGTGATTGCCTCTGCCCTGGGTAAATCCTGGAAGATCAAGCAGCTTACCGTAGCGCAACAGGGCGGGCAGGTGCCGATGCCGGTGTTTCGTGCGGCCAGGATGATGGCGGCCGATGCTGCACCAGCGCCGCTGGAAGCCGGAGAGAGTCTATTGACGACCCAGGTCAGCGGGCAGATTGAACTGAACGACTGAGTCCGCTTACGTCCAGCCAGACCATCAGCCTGAGTTGCGCCCGGACCGGTACGCCGTTCCGGGGGGGCTAGTTTGCAAGCGCCTGCAGGGCCGCCAGCAGGCCGTCGATGTCAGCCGGCGTGTGGGCTGCAGAGAGTGAGATGCGCAGGCGTGCGCTCCCTTGCGGGACGGTGGGCGGGCGGATGGCAGGCACCCAGAATCCTTTTTCCATCAAGGCGTTGGCCAGTTGCAGGCAGGCTTCATTGGGGCCGATGATGAGCGGCTGAATGGCG
Source organism: Azonexus hydrophilus (assembly GCF_905120355.1). Classification (GTDB taxonomy): domain Bacteria; phylum Pseudomonadota; class Gammaproteobacteria; order Burkholderiales; family Rhodocyclaceae; genus Azonexus. The sequence goes on from NZ_CAJHOB010000006.1 coordinate 93,903, forward strand.
CTCAGCGACGCCGGCAGGCGCCAGGCGCTGGCTGCGGTCAGTGCTTGCAGGCCCAGGCGCAATTGCTGGATGCGTGCAAACAGGGCCTGACGCAGCGCATCACCCTGTTCGATCAGGCGCAGGCTCGCCAGCAGCGCACAGGAAATGGCTGGCGGGCTGGCGGTGGTGAAGATGTAGCTGCGGGCGCGGCAGATCAGGGTCTCGATGACTTCTGCCGAAGCCGCGACAAAGGCACCGCCGACGCCGGCGGCCTTGCCCAGAGTCCCCATGAGGATCAGGCGTGGATCTGCTGGCAGCGCAAAATGCGCCAGGCTGCCCCGGCCTTGCGGCCCCAATACACCAAAACCGTGCGCGTCATCGACGATGAGGAAGGCGTCGTAAGTGCGGGCCAGGGCAAGCAGCGCCGGCAGGGGCGCCAGGTCGCCGTCCATGCTGAAAATGCTGTCGGTGACGATCAGTTTGCGCTGGGCGGTGCTGTCGGCAAGCAGCCGTTCCAGGGTCGCCAGATCGGCGTGGGGGTAGCGTTGTACGTGCGCGCCCTGGGTTTTTGCCAGTTGCATGGCGTCGATCAGGGAGGCGTGGTTGAGTTTGTCGGCAAACACGGCGGCACCGCGCCCGGCCAGGGTGGGTGTGACAGCCAGGTTGGCGAGGTAGCCGCTGCTGAAGGTAAGTGCTCGGGCAAAACCGGTGAAGTCTGCCAATGCCGCTTCCAGCTCGGAGTGTGGCGTCAGGTGACCGCTCAGCAGGTGCGCAGCACCGCTGCCGGCACCCCAGCGCTGGGCTCCTTCTGCGAGCGCCGTCGCCAGCACCGGATGGGCGGCCAGTCCGAGGTAGTCGTTGCTGGCGAAGTTGATGAGTTTTTGCCCGGCCACCTGGATTTCCCGTCCGCAGGGTGACTCCAGGATGCGGTGCTGGCGGTGCAGACCGGCAGCGGCGAGGGTGTCGAGTTCTTGCCGCAGCGCCGCACTCAAGGTACAGCTGACAGGCGCGGCGGCGGATCCGGTCATGAAATCTCGGTGCGGGGCAAGACTCAGGCCGCTTGCAGCGGCAGCAGCGCGCGTTGCGAAACGATCATGCGTTTCTTGATGCCGGCAGCGATTTCACGCTCCACTTCCCACATGGCCAAACCTTTGACGACCGCCACTTGTTCCACGGCGATGACGATCTCGCCGATCTTGGTGCACAGGTAGCGGGTACCACGTTGAATCGTTGCCTTGACCTTCATGAACGAACTCCTTAGGGTGGGTGCGTGGAAACTCGATCCTAGCCGCAGGGCAGGTTAAATGCAAATGGAGCGCAGCATGTCGGAAGGACGGCGATTTCGGGTGATCGGTGCGGCCAGTGGTGTCGGGGCGCAGGATCAAGGTTGCGCTGCGGGGCCGCTAGCCTTTCATCGCTCACATGCCTGGCAGGTGATGAGCGGGCGGGCGCATGTGCACTGGGGTGAAACCTTGTTTGCGCCGCAGGAGGCATCGCCCATACAGCGCATTGCCAGCGTGTGCCGCAGGCTGGCAGATGTTGTGGCGACCACACTGGATGCGGGGGATTTTCCGCTGGTGCTGGGGGGAGATCATTCGGTGGCGATTGGCACCTGGAGCGGTGTCGCGCGTCATCTCGGCACTCCCCCGGGGCTACTGTGGATTGACGCCCATCTCGACAGCCATACGCCGGCCAGCAGCTATTCCGGTGCAGTACATGGCATGCCGCTCGCCTGTTTGCTGGGACAAGGTGACAAACGCCTGTTGCACCTGGGAATCCCCGGTAGGCAGATCGATCCTGGACGCAGTGTGGTGTTTGGTGCGCGCAGCTTCGAGCCCGAGGAATGTCAGCTGCTGCAGCGCCTGGGGGTGCGGGTGATTGCCGCTGGCGAGCTGGAGCGCGACGGTTTCTCGGCTTGCCTGGATCGTGCTCTGGCGATTGTGACTACCGGGGGCGGGCCATTCGGCGTCACACTTGACCTCGATGCCATCGACCCCCAGTTGGCCCCTGGCGTCGGTTCGCCCGAGCCTGACGGTTTAAGTGCCGAGGATGTGCGGACGGCGCTCAGGTGGATTGCCGGTCTGCCAGGTTTCACGGCACTCGAAATCGTCGAATACAACCCTGATCGTGACCGCTTTGCGAGTACGGCCAATCTACTGGCTGCCTTGCTGGCAAGTGTGATCGAGGTGGCGCGCTGAATCGTGTTCGGACAGTCAGCGTTATCCTGCCGGGGAGCCGAAGCGGAAACTTGATGCCGCAACCCCTCCCATGAAGTCATCCTCGTGATAGACCACATGCATGGGTTCTTCTTCAGCGGCGCCAACGGCGAAGAAGAGAGGGAGCAAATGTTCTTCCCGGGGATGCGCTTGCCGAGCGGCGGGGGCGTTTTCCCAGTTGAGCAGGGCTTGCGTGCGCTCAGCGGGGGAAAGCCGCAGGGTGTCCTGCAACCAGGTGTCGAAACGCTTTGAAACATCGGCCGCGGCTGGACCGAAGGCGCGTAGATTGTGATAACTTAAGCCGCTGCCGATCAGCAGCACACCTTCGTCACGCAGCGGTGCCAGGGCACGGCCCAGTTGGAGATGCGTTGCGGGGTCGAGATTCTGCAGCAGGGAAAGCTGCACGACTGGCATGTCGGCAGCGGGGTAGGCGACAGCCATGGGCGTGTACATACCGTGATCGTAACCTCGCTGCGGATCGACGGTTGCAGGCAGGTCGGCTGCGCGCAGCAACTGCACCACCTGCGCCGCCAGTTCCGGGTTGCCTGGGGCGCTGTAGTGAATCCGGTAGGTGTACTCCGGGAAACCGTAATAGTCGTAGATCATGCCCGGTTGAGGATGACTTTGTGCGGTGAATGCCGGCGCCTCCCAGTGTGCCGACAGCATCAGGATGGCGCGTGGCTGACCGCCGGCATCGGCGGCCATGCGGCGCAGTGAATCGGCCAGGGCAGCATAGGGGCCTTCGACCATCCCCGCCATCCAGGGCCAGGGACCGCCCCCGTGGGAAATGAAGAAGGTCGGTAAACGGGCAGCGTGTGTGGCCATGGGGGCTCCGGTTGATTGACGGTCGGTGGATGCCAGCTTACGATCTGAAGCAGGAATTTACAAAGCCGGGCATTGCGGCGTAAGGGCAATCGTAGGCAGTACCGAATGCTGCCTGCGTGTTGTTAGGTGTGGGCGGTGTGCGCTCGGTGCTTACCAAGGAGAGAACTCATGACGCACGAACAGATCAGGGATGCGATCCGTTCCGGTTGGCCATTTTTTGGCGTCAGCCGGCAAGGGCAGGTGCTGGCGCGGTACGTGCCGTTCGGGCCGGTTTTCCGCTGGAAGCAGAACCAGATGATTCCCACCCCGCTGCAAGGTGAGGATTTGCTGTGGTGGTTGCAGGCGAACGACGAGGATGAAGCCGAAGGCGGCTGATCTGACACCGTCGCCCCTGCGCCTATCGTGGCGGTTTTTCCTGCTGGTTGGCTTATTCGGGGCGGGGGTGCGGGTTGAAGGCAAAGCGTTGCGGTAGTTCGGCGGCGTCGATCAGGGTGAGCGGCAGATCACGCCAGGTGATGCGGATCGCTTTCCCGGCCAGCAGGGCGTCCCAGCTTGCGTCGTCGCCAGGCTGGCATTCGCCGAGCCAGGACGCCAGATCGCGGTCGTCGAGCAGCCCGAAACCAAGCGTGGTTTGCAGGTACAGGCTGCCTTCGCGATCCAGGAAGAGCGCATGAATCTCGCCCGCACTGGCGCCCGTGTGTGCCAGCACGGCGTCTCCTTCGCGATGGAATACCCACGGTGTCGCCGCCAGGTCGACGTACACCTTTTGTGGCCCGTTCTGTACGAACCAGCAGCCGTCCGGAGCGCTCTGATAGTGCTGCTGCAGGAATGCGAGCAGGCCGGGATGGCTGATGCGCTCGCCTTGCAGTCGCCACTGTCCGCGTCGGTCAAGCGACAGCCACTGGTAGCAGGCGGGTACCTGCGGCCAGTGGCTGGGGAAGGGTGCAGCGGGCACGGCTCAGGTCGTAGTGTTCAGGTAAGCAGCTGCCGATAGAAGCTGCTCAAGTTCGGCCGGGTCATCCAGGCGCAGTTTGAACAACCAGGCAGCATAGGCGTCCTGATTGACCAGTTCGGGGTTATCCATCACCGCTGCGTTGATCTCCGTGACCGTACCGGAGAGTGGCGCGTACACGTCGGAGGCCGATTTGACGGATTCAACGACGGCAATCTGCGCCTCTGCGGCGACATGCGCCCCGATGGCCGGCAATTCGACAAACACCAGGTCGCCCAGCGTTTCTTGCGCGTGGTCGGTAATGCCGACGCTGACGGTGCCGTCGGCATGGTCCAGCACCCAAGCGTGGGCAGCGGTGTATTTGAGATGTTCGGGCAGATTGGCCATGGTCATTCCTCGAATAATCAACAACAGAGCAGCAGCCCGCTGGCCACCGTTCATAGGGCGCGTAGTGTGCCACAAAGCCCGTGGGGGTTTGCGCCTGGGGCATTGAGGCGGTTTATGCCGGGCGAAAAATCAGTATGCCGATTACGCTTTCTTACACGCCGGCGGCAACGATCTGCGCTGGGATGTCGTAAGCTTGCGGGCATTTTCCAATTTTGCATGCAGGTCTAACACCATGAACAAGACACCTTCGCTGAGTCGCCTGGCTCTGGGCACGCTTCTCATCTTTTCGCCGTTGCTGGCGCTGGCGGGTTCGGTTGAGCAGTTGCAGGCGTTTCTCAATGAAACGCAGAGTTTCCAGGCGCAATTCCGGCAGACGATCAGCAACCGTCAGGGCGTGCAGGCACAGGAATCCTGGGGCGTGTTGTCGGTCGTGCGGCCGGGCAAGCTGCGCTGGGAGGTGAGCAAGCCTTATCCGCAACTGGTGGTGGGCAATAACGAAAAAGTCTGGGTGTACGATCCGGAACTGGCGCAGGTGACCATTCGCCAGAACGACCTGAATTCCGGGGATTCTCCGGCCGCGCTGCTGGCTGGGCGCACGGCGCTGGAAAAGAATTTCACCCTGCGTGAGGACGGTGAGAGCGATGGCCTGAATTGGGTCGAGGCCGTACCCAAGGCAAGCGACAGCAATTTCGAGAAAATCCGCATCGGTCTGGCCGGCAAGGAATTGCGGGTCATGGCGCTGCACGACAATTTCGGCCAGGTGACGCGCATATATTTCAGCAAGCACGAGCGCAATCCCAAGCTGCCGGCCAGTTTGTTCACCTTTACCCCGCCGCCCGGAGCGGATGTCATCGGCGAGTGAGGCGCTGCCTCACTTCTTGAGCAAGGGGCGCAGTGCTGGCCAGATGTGGTCGAGCAGTAACGGCTGCGCCGCCGCGTTAGGGTGCAGGCGGTCATTCTGAAAGAGCTCGGGGCGGGTGTTGAGCGGTTCGAGCAGGAAAGGCAGGTAAGCTGTTTTTTCGCTGTCTGCCAGACGCGCAAAACGCTGAAAGAAATCCTCCGCATAGGGGCCGTAGTTAGGCGGAAGGCGCATCCCGATCAGCAGGACCCGGGCGCCGCTCTGGCGGCCGGCGCGGATCATGGCGCGCAGGTTGTCCTGCATCTGGGTGAGCGGAAGACCGCGCAAGCCGTCATTGGCGCCGAGGGCGATGATGAGGATCTGCGGCTTGTCTTTCTGCAGCGCTGTTGCCAGGCGGGAACGCCCGCCGGCGGTCGTTTCGCCGGAGATCGAATGGTTGACGACGCTATAATTCGCGCCTTGTTGCCGCAGACGCTGCTGTAGCAGCGACGGCCAGGCTTCACTCTGGGCGATGCCGTAACCTGCGGAAAGTGAATCGCCCAGCACCACAATGGTGGCCGGGGCAGCCAGGGCAGGGGAGAAGACGCAGGTGGCGAACAGGGCCAGGACAACAAGGAGAAAACGCATGTCGGATCAGCTCGTGCTGGAAGTGAGGGAGTTGGGCAAGGAGGTCGATAACGGCGGAATGCCGCTGGTGATTCTGCAGCAGATTTCCTTTTCCGTCATGTCGGGGGAAACGGTGGCGATCATTGGTGCCTCCGGTTCGGGAAAGTCGACCCTGCTCGGTTTGCTGGCCGGACTCGATGTGGCGACGGCAGGTGAGGTGGTGCTGGCCGGGCAGCCGCTCTCTGGTCTGGACGAAGACGCTCGTGCCGCCTTGCGCGGGCGCGGGCTGGGGTTTGTCTTTCAATCCTTCCAGCTGCTGCCGGCGCTGACCGCTCTGGAGAACGTGATGCTGCCGCTGGAACTGGCGGGCCGCAGCGATGCCTCAACCGTGGCGCACACCTGGCTGCAGCGCGTCGGGCTGGGCGAGCGCCTGCATCACTATCCGAAACATCTTTCTGGCGGAGAGCAGCAGCGCGTGGCTCTGGCGCGTGCTTTTGCGCCGCAGCCCTCGCTGGTTCTGGCCGATGAGCCGACCGGCAATCTCGATGCGGTGACCGGCGCCCAGATCATCGATCTGATGTTTGAATTGAACGCCCGCGAAGGCACGACGCTGATTCTGGTCACGCACGATGCCGCCCTTGCCGCCCGTTGTCAGCGGGTGTTGCAGCTTCAGGCCGGGCGCTTGCTGGCCTGAATGGCGGCAAACGCTGCACGCCGGCCGCTGCGGACGGCGCCTTCCAGTGTGGCAGGGTAATCGGCCCAGGTGTAATCGCCTGCTAGAAAAACGCACGGGTGATCCGTCCGGTAATCCGGACGGCGCAGGCCAGGGCGGGCGCTGAAGGTGGCGCGTTTTTCCCGGATGACCTGCTGCCAGTGCGGTGCTCCCAGTCCCAATGCGTCCGCCATGCGGGCCGCGAGGGCGTTGTCGGCAAGGGTTTCCCAGTCGCCATGGCCACTGATGGCACAGCCGATCATGCCTTGGCCGCGATCGACCGCCCAGGCCGCCGTACCAGCGCCGAGGTGGCGGAGCGGGAAGGGCAGTACGGTCTGGGCGCCGTAATCGAGGTAGACCGTGGCGATGGGTTCGTAGCTGAATGTGTCGGGCACTGCCGGCAGCAGGCGGCTGAGGTGGTGCGGTGCCACCGCGACGATGACGGCGGAAAAGTCCTCGTCATCGATCCGGGTTCCGGCCAGCTGGCGTACGCGCTGCCCCAGCCGAAGATCGGCTCCGCGCTGCGCCAGCCAGGCGAGAGCCGGTTCCGGTAGCAGTTCGCCAAACGGAACACGTGGCAGCAGGAGGTCGGTAGCTTCTCGCTGCGGGCTGCCCAGACTGTCACGCAGGACATGCGCAAAGAGCTGCGCGCAGGCCTGCTCGGGAGCTGTGTTCAGTGCAGCCAGGCAGAGCGGTTCCCATAAATGCCGGCGTAACGCACCGGTTTGCCCGGCGGCGTCGAGCCATTCGGCGACACTCTGTGTTTGGTCGAGGCGGAATTTTCGCCACTTGATGCCCTGCATCCAGAGTGCAGTGCGGATTTTTTCCCGCCAGCTGACCCCGTGCGCCCCGAGCAGACCGGCGGCAAGATGTAGCGGGGCAGGCAGGTTGGGCAGGCGTAGCTGGAAAGTGTCGCCTTCCAGCAGGCAGAGCGGCCGACGGCTGAACATGCGCTGTGGGTCGGCGCCCACCTGGCGCATCAGTGCGAGCGTTTCGTGATAGGCGCCGAGCAGGATGTGCTGGCCATTGTCCAGCGTGCGCCCGGCAATATTCACCGAGCGGGCACGTCCGCCCGCGCCCCGGCCGGCTTCGAACAGGGTAACCGCCGCGCCGGCGTCGGCACAGGTCACCGCCGCCGCGATGCCAGCCCAGCCGGCGCCGATGACGGCGATGCGCGCCTGCTCGCCCAATTCAGCCCTTGATCCAGGTTTTGGCTGCCAGCCAGAGTTTGCGCGTGGGCGGCAGGGAGATGCGTTGGTGCAGCACCTGGAAGTTTTCGGCGCGGATTTCTTCCAGCAAGGTACGGTAAATCGCCGCCATGATCAGGCCGGGACGCTGGCTCTTGCGGTCACAGGCAGGCAGATGCGCGAGTGCATCCTGGTAATAGCGTTCTGCCCGTTGATACTGGAACTGCATCAGGGCAGTGAAATTGTCGGAGTAGCGGGCGTTCAGGATATCGGCGGCCGGCACGTTGAACTGCTTGAGTTCATCGATGGGCAGGTAAATCCTGCCGCGTCGGGCATCTTCGCCGACATCGCGGATGATGTTGGTGAGTTGGAAAGCCATGCCCAGGTCGTGCGCGTATTTTTCCGTTTGCGCATCCCGATAACCAAAAATTCCGGCGGCGAGCAGGCCGACCACACTGGCGACCCGATAGCAGTACAGCGACAGTCCGGTGAAATCGAGATAGCGGGTTTGCTGCAGGTCCATTTCCATGCCGTCGATGATTTCGTTGAGACGGGCTGCGCTAATCTCGATTTCGGGGGAAACCGCCTGCAAGGCCAGCCCCACCGGGTGCGTCGCCTGCTTGCTGGCGATGCGCTCCACTTCCATCCGCCACCAGGCAAGTTTGGTGGATGCCAGCGCCGGGTCGTTGCATTCGTCCACCACGTCATCGACTTCGCGGCAGAAGGCATACAGGGCCATGATCGCCTGGCGGCGGGCCGGGGGCAGGAACAGAAAGCTGTAATAAAAGGAGGAGCCGCTGGTGGCGCACTTCTCCTGGCAGTATTGGTCTGGAGTCATGGGCTCACATTCTAAATGATCGCCACAAGAGCACCAGCCAGTCAGATGCTGTGAGTTGCGGGCGATGTGCGAATACATCGCCCGCAACGGCATCGATGCGTTCGAGAATGCGCAGACCGCCCTGTACAGTCAGGCGGATTTCCCAACCCAGGCGGCCGGGGAGATGGTGCACCAGGGGGGCGCCGGCGAGCATCAGTTGCCGCGCCCGCTCGCATTCGAATGCCAGCAACTCGCGCATTGCGGGGGTCATGCGGCCAGCCGCGATGTCGCTTTCGCCCACGCCAAAGCGCGTCAAATCTTCCTGCGGCAGGTAGACCCGGTCTTTTTTCCAGTCGATCGCCACGTCCTGCCAGAAGTTGATCAGCTGCAGGGCAGTACAGATGGCATCGGATTCCTGCAGGCGGGCACTTTCCGTGCGCCCGAACAGATGCAGTACCAGCCGCCCGACCGGATTGGCCGAGCGTCGGCAGTAATCGAGCAGTTCCGTATAGTTCGCATAACGGGTTTTCACGACGTCCTGCGCGAACGCATCGAGCAAATCGTGAAAGAGCTGCAGTGGAAGCTTGTGGTCGCGGATGACCTGCGCCAAATCGGCAAACAGTGGTAACTGCGGCAGTGTTCCTGCGGCAATCCGTTCCAGCTCCGCGCGATACGCCGCCAGGGCCGCCAGTCGTGCAGCCGGCGGATCCGTCCCTTCGTCGGCCAGATCATCGGCGCTGCGCGCAAAATGGTAGATCACCGCAATCGGTCGACGTAAATGCGGCGGCACCAGCAACGATGCCACGGGGAAGTTTTCGTAATGATCAACACTCATGGGTTTTTGTCAGGCTCGATGCTAGAATGCGTCCCGCCCGCCCAGGTGGCGAAATTGGTAGACGCACCAGATTTAGGTTCTGGCGTAGCAATACGTGGGGGTTCGAGTCCCTTCCTGGGCACCATGGAAAAAAACAGGCTCTTGATTTTCAAGGGCCTTTTTTGTGCACTGTTCCGCCTTTTGTGCTCCGCAGCGAGGCGATGGGGGAGGGCGGCGTGCTTGGTCAGGTGCCGAGCTCCCGGGCAGCGTGTGATGCTAAGGCGCCCAAATCGCCGGACTACGCCTGTGTATGCCTGCTGAATAGGGCAGAAAAAACCGGGGCTGGTTTGCTTGCCCCGGTTTCTGGTGTCGGTCATACGATTTGTCTGATTCAACCGCGGCGCATGGCATCGAAGAATTCGGCGTTGCCCTTGGTGGACTTGACCTTGTCGAGCAGGAATTCCATCGCTTCGAGATCGTCCATCGGATAACAGAGCTTGCGCAACACCCACATCTTCTGCAGCACATCGGGTTTGAGCAGCAATTCTTCGCGGCGGGTGCCGGAACGATTGACGTTGATGGCTGGGTACATCCGCTTCTCGGCCATGCGGCGGTCGAGGTGGATTTCCGAGTTGCCGGTGCCCTTGAATTCTTCGTAGATCACTTCGTCCATACGGCTGCCGGTGTCGATCAGGGCGGTGGCGAGGATGGTCAGCGAGCCGCCTTCCTCGATGTTGCGCGCGGCGCCGAAGAAGCGCTTCGGCTTCTGCAGGGCGTTGGCATCGACGCCGCCAGTCAGGACCTTGCCGGAAGCTGGCTGGACGGTGTTGTAGGCGCGCGCCAGGCGGGTGATCGAGTCGAGCAGAATCACCACGTCGCGTTTGTGTTCGACCAGACGCTTGGCTTTCTCGATCACCATCTCGGCCACGGCGACGTGGCGAGTGGCCGGTTCGTCGAAGGTTGAGGCGACCACCTCACCCTTGACCGTGCGCGTCATTTCGGTGACTTCTTCCGGGCGTTCATCGATCAGCAGTACGATGAGGGCGACTTCCGGATGATTGGCAGCGAGGGCGTGGGCGATGTTCTGCAGCATGACCGTCTTGCCGGTTTTCGGTGGGGCAACGATCAGGCCACGCTGCCCCGCGCCGATCGGCGAAATCATGTCGATGACGCGGCTGGTGATGTTTTCGTCCGACTTGACGTCGCGTTCGAGCTTGAAGTGACGCGTTGGATGCAGCGGCGTCAGGTTCTCGAACATGATTTTGGTTTTGTTCGCTTCCGGCGGGAAGCCGTTGATGCTGCTGACTTTGGTCAGGGCAACGTAGCGTTCGCCGTCCTTTGGGGTGCGGATTTCACCGGCAATGGTGTCCCCCGTGCGCAGGTTGTAACGGCGGATCTGCGAAGGTGAGACAAAAATATCGTCCGGATTGGCGAGGTAGGAGGTGTCTGCCGAGCGCAGAAAACCATAGCCATCGGAAAGGACTTCCAGGGTGCCGTCGCCATGAATGGTCGCGCCGTTCTTGGCCATGGCCTTGAGGACGGCGTAGATGAGCTCCTGCTTGCGCATGCGGTTTGCATTTTCGATGGCGAGTTCGGTTGCCATGTCGAGCAGTCGGCTGACGTGCAGGGTCTTGAGTTCAGAGAGTTGCATGGGGAATGTAGGGAAGACGCCAGGCAGCAGAAAAGGATGCGGCGGTTGCCGGCAGGGCTGTGGCGTAAAGCAGGCGCTTTGGGGTGTGTTGAATGAGGACGCTGGGGGAGCAGGGGCGTTATTGCTGTTTGGACCTGCTGGCGTCAGCCTGAAAGTGCGGATTGCACTTTCAGGCGGCAAGACTAAGGGGATTACAGTGCGCTGTCAATGAAAGCGGCAAGTTGCGATTTGGAGAGGGCGCCAACCTTGGTGGCTTCGATGTTGCCGTTCTTGAACACCATCAACGTGGGAATGCCACGGATGCCGTATTTGGCGGGGGTTTCCTGGTTGTCGTCGATGTTGACCTTGGCGACTTTGAGTTTGCCTGCGTATTCGGTGGCAATTTCGTCCAGGATGGGGGAGATCATCTTGCACGGGCCACACCATTCGGCCCAGTAATCGACGAGCACTGGTTGCTCGGACTGGAGGACTTCGGCCTCGAACGTGGCGTCAGTGACGTAGTGGATATGTGCGCTCATGATGGCCTTTCAGTGGGAAGGTGGAGCCGGGTCGGGCCCGGGGATGCTGACGGGATTTCCACGTCAGAAAGCGTGGCGGAATGCTAGCGAAAAAAAACCGGCATGGGAAGCAGGAATATGGGCAGGGCGATTCATGCCTGAGGGGATTTCAGCAGATTAGCCAGTTCTACTGCAGTCTTGACCTGCATTTTCTCGAACAGGTTGGCGCGGTGGACTTCAACCGTGCGCATGCTGATGTTGAGTTCATCGGCAATCACCTTGTTGTATTTGCCGGCGAGGATGCCGTCCATGATCTGCCGTTCCCGGGGGGACAGACTCTGGATGCGGAGATTGATCGAATCGGCGCTGGCGTGCACGGCGCGCCGGTGGGCGTCGTGCACCATGGCTTCGCCGACACGGGTGGCAAGTTCGTTGTCGTTGAAGGGTTTTTCGAAGAAATCGAAGGCGCCGCGTTTGAGTGTGGCGACGGCCAGCGGAACATCGCCGTGGCCGGTGAGGAAAATGACGGGCAAGGCTGCGCCACGCGCCAGCAGGGCATCGAAGCAATCCAGACCGCTCATGCCTTCCATGCGCATGTCGAGCAGCAGGCAGCCGCAGGTGTCCGGAGTCCAGCTGGCAAGAAAATCTTCAGCGCTGGCGTAAGTGGCCGTGGGTAGACCGCGCGATTTGAGCAGCCAGGCGAGGGCATCGCGGATGGCGTCGTCGTCGTCGACCAGGTGGGCTTGCGGGGTGTTCATTCAGGCGTGGGCTCCAGAGGGAGGGAGAACGTGAAGAGGGTACCGCTGCCGCTCGGTGAGTCCGGGTGCTTTTCCGCCCACAGGCGGCCACGGTGAAATTCGATGATGGAGCGGCAGATCGATAGGCCGATGCCCATGCCTTCACTTTTGGTCGTAAAGAATGCGGTATAGAGCTTGTCTTCGATTTCAGCTGGGATGCCGCAGCCATAGTCGCCGACAGTCAGGCGTACTTCCTGCGGTGTGAGGTGGACGCTGAGTTGCAGCAGGCGGTGAGGAGCCGGGGTGTCGGCCATGGCATCGAGGCCATTACGCAAGAGGTTGAGCAGGACTTGTTCGATCAGCAGGCGATCGACGAATACTGTGGGGAGGGCGGGCAGGATGGTTTCGATGCGGATCTGCCGCTTGCGTGCTTCCGGTTCGATGAAGGCGAGGCAGTCGTCGATGATGTCGCGCAGTTTGCAGGGCGCCCGCTTTGGTTCGCTACGGCGGACGAAATCATGCACGCGGCGGATGATGCGGCCGGCGCGTTGTGCCTGGGTGGCGATTTTTTCCAGGGTGGGGCGCAATTCGGCGCAGGAGAAGTTTTCTGTGGACAGCAGGTTAAGGCAGCCGGTGTTGTAGCTGGCAATGGCAGCCAGCGGCTGGTTCAGTTCGTGCGCCAGGGTGGAGGCCATTTCGCCCAGGGTCACTAGGCGGGCGGTGAACTGCAGTTGTTCCTGCTGCTGGCGGGCCAGTTCCTCTGCCCGTTTGCGTTCGGTGATGTCGAGCACCGAGGCCATCCACCCGGTATGTCGGCCGTTGCCATCGATCAATTTGGCTTCATAGACCAGCGCTTCGAAGCGTTCTCGATTCTTGCGCATGAAGGTGAGTTCGAAACCTTCCTCCGGCGCCAGTCCGGCGAGCACGGTCTGGTGCATGGCACGGGCTTCGTCCATGTGTTCAGGTGCCCAGTAGGGCATGGGAGGGTCGTGGTTGACCAGTTCGCTGGCACTGAAACCGGTCATCTTGCAGAAGGCCGGGTTGACGTAAATGATCCGTCCTTCGAGATCGCGGGCGCGCATGCCGACCGTGAGCGAGTTTTCCATGGCGGTGCGAAAAGCGTGTTCGGCGCGCAGGGCGGCTTCGGCACGGGTGCTCTTCTTCATCAGGCCGCGCACCAGCCACAGGCTGGCAAATACCCCCAGAGCCAGAAGCAGGATGGCAACGGTGAGCATGTTCTGCAGCGGGCTCTGGGTACTTGGGTAGTCGCTGATTTTCAAGCGTAAACCCTGCCCCGGCGGATCGAAGGGAATCAGGTAGGAGTCGCTGCTGGTGCCTTCGATGTGCGTTTTACTGGCTAACACCTGGTCGTTGTCATCCACGATCTCGACCTTGTATTTTTCGGTAAACCACCAGGGAATCTGGCTGCTCAACAGTACATTCAGGCGGTAGGTGATCTGCAGCATGCCGATCAGCTGGTCGTGCCGGTAGATGGGAAGCAGCAGGTGGATCTGCCCTTCCAGTGGCGCATTCAGGTATGGCAGGCTGTACACCGCCTTGCCCAGTCGGCGGGCGATGTCGAAGCTGTCGTGCAGAAGTTGTGCCTGCGGTGAGTTTGCCGACTGGGGACGATGCGCGGGCAGGGTGATGATGTTTTCTGCAGTGGCATCCAGCCAGCCCAGGCGGGCAATATCGGGATTGTTCTTCAGGAAATGCGCTGCGCGCAGACGAAAAAGTGATGTTTGTTCGCTGCTGCGGGGCTCTTCGGATAGCTCACTGGCCAGTTGCTGCAACTGTTCGCGGTGATTCTGCAGGTGAAAACGCAGGCTTTGTTCCAGCCACAGCACGTCCTTGACCAGAATGTTGTGCCTTTCTTCACGGTCGCTCTTCTGCAACAGCCAGAGTAGGGTGATCAGGGCCAGGATGAGTAGCGCCACTGCCAGCTTGGGGAAAACGAGCAGCCAGGACAGGCGGCGTTTGCTCGGCGGCGGGTCTAAAGGGTGCGCGGGATGGGGAAGGGCAGACATCCGGCGATGTTAACCCGGCGTGCCGGATGTGGAAAACCACAATATCCAAGATTTCTGCCCTTCGTAATACTTTGCGCCGCCAGCAATGGTTCTTTGCGGCATTCCATTACAAAGAGGAGAAATCAATGAAAATTTCCAAGCTTCTGGTCGGCCTGTTTGCCTGCACCGTGTCGCTGGGTGTCTATGCGCAGCAACCTATCGTCATCAAGTTCAGCCACGTTGTTGCAGGCGATACGCCCAAGGGCAAGGCTGCCGAGTTCTTTGCCAAGAAGGCTGCCGAACTGACGCAGGGTAAGGTCAAGGTTGAGGTCTACGCCAATTCGACCTTGTACAAGGACAAGGAAGAAATGGAAGCACTGCAGCTGGGCGCTGTCCAGATGCTGGCGCCGTCGCTGGCTAAATTTGGCCCGCTGGGCGTACGTGAATTCGAAGTGTTCGATTTGCCCTACATCTTCGATAACTACGATGACCTGCACAAGGTGACCAACGGTCCGGTGGGCAAGCAGTTGCTGGCCAAGCTCGAACCCAAGGGTATCAGCGGCCTGGCGTTCTGGGACAACGGTTTCAAGTCGTTCTCGGCGAATACGCCGATCCGCATGCCGGAAGACATGAAGGGCAAGAAGATCCGTATCCAGTCTTCGAAAGTACTGGAAGAGCAGGTTCGTGCCCTCAAGGCGCTGCCGCAGGTCATGGCGTTCTCCGAGGTCTATCAGGCACTGCAGACGGGTGTGGTCGATGGTACGGAAAACCCAATTTCCAACCTCTACACCCAGAAGATGCATGAAGTGCAAAAGCACCTGACGCTGACCGACCACGGTTACCTGGGCTATGCCGTGATCGTGAACAAGAAGTTCTGGGACGGTTTGCCGGCTGATGTTCGCAAGCAACTGGATGAGGCCATGGTGCAGTCCACCCGCTATGCCAACCAGATTGCCAAGGTGGAGAACGATCAGTCGCTGGAAGCGGTGAAGAAGAGCGGCCGTACCGCAATTCATACCCCGACGGCGGCCGAGCGTGCGGCGTTCAAGAAGGCGCTGGTGCCGGTGCACAAGAAGATGGAAAGCCGCGTTGGCAAGCAGACCATCGAGTCGGTTTACCAGGCTACGGGCTTCAATCCGAACGCGCTGTAAACCGCAGCGATTCAGGTACTTCCGCCGGAGATTTCCGGCGGAAGTTGTTTACAACGAGGAGGTTTCATGAAATTTCTCGATCATCTGGAGGAGTGGCTGATTGCCTTCCTCATGGGCGCCGCGACGCTGATCATTTTTTTATCGGTGGTGCATCGCTTCGGTAGCGGCTGGGACATTCCCGGCGTGCAGGACTGGCTCTTGGAAATCAACATGGGATGGGCGCAGGAGCTGACCATCATCATGTTCGTGTGGATGGCCAAATTTGGCGCGGCTTACGGTGTGCGGACCGGTATTCACGTCGGGGTTGATGTGCTGATCAACCGCCTGAAGGCAAATAATCGCAAAAAATTCATCATCTTCGGCTTGTCGGCCGGTGCTTTCTTTACCTTTATCGTCGGCACCCTGGGGGCGACCTTCGTGCTCGAAAACGGTGCGCACTACCAGATTTTTTCCTGGTTTGGCCTCGATACCGGCGACATGTACGAAGGCCCGGTCACGCCCGACCTTGAATGGCCGACCTGGATCGTTTATTCCGCCGTGCCGCTCGGCTCCTACCTGATGTGCTTCCGTTTCCTGCAGGTGATCCATTCCTTCGTGCGTACCGGTGAGCTGCCGCACCACGATCATGGCCATGTCGACGGGATCGAGGAAGAAGTGCTACCGGTAGATGCCAATCCTTACGATATGGGCGACGATCTGCATCCGCACGACATGAAGCACCAACAGTATGGCGACGAGGGCAGCAAGGACAATGCTGCTGCCCGCAAGGAGGACAAATAATGAGCGCCCTCATCATTTTCGCTCTCCTGGCTGTCTTGATGCTGACCGGGATGCCCATTTCCATCTCGCTCGGTCTGACCGTGCTGACCTTCCTGTTCACCATGACGCAGGTGCCGATCGAGTCGGTGGCCTTGAAGCTGTTCACGGGGATCGAGAAGTTCGAGATCATGGCGATTCCGTTCTTCATCCTCGCCGGTAACTTTCTGACTCATGGCGGTGTGGCGCGGCGAATGATCAACTTCGCCACCTCGATGGTCGGCCACTGGCACGGCGGTCTGGGGCTGGGCGGTGTGGTCGCCTGTGCGCTGTTTGCTGCCGTATCGGGCTCCAGCCCGGCGACCGTGGTGGCGATCGGCGCCATCATCCTGCCGGCTATGGTCAAGCAGGGTTTCCCGAACAAGTTCGGGGCCGGTGTGATTACCACTTCTGGGGCGCTGGGTATCCTGATTCCGCCGTCCATCGTCATGGTGATGTACTCGGTGTCGACCAACACGTCGGTGGGCGCCCTGTTCATGGCGGGGGTCATTCCTGGCCTGATGCTGGCAGCTTTCCTTGGCTTCGTGACTTGGAACCGGGCGCGCAAGTTCGGTTATCCGCGCATGAAGAAAGCGACCTGGAAAGAGCGTCTGCTGGCACTCAAGGAATCGGCCTGGGGGCTGTTCCTGATCGTGGTGGTGATGGGCGGTATCTATAGCGGTATCTTCACGCCGACCGAAGCAGCTGCAATGAGCGCGGTGTATGCCTTCATCGTGGCCGTGTTCATCTACAAGGACCTGCGCCTCTCCGATGTGCCGAAGGTATTGCTCAATTCGGCCAACATGAGCGCCATGCTGCTGTACATCATCACCAATGCGGTGCTGTTCTCCTTCCTCATGACGCACGAGAACATTCCGCAGGCCATGGCTGACTTTATGATGGGCACGGGTATCGGCGTGATCGGATTCCTGATCATGGCCAATATCCTGATGCTGATCATGGGCAACTTCATGGAGCCGTCTTCGATCGTCCTGATCTTGGCGCCGATCCTGTTCCCGATCGCCATGACCCTGGGGATTGATCCGGTGCACTTCGGCATCATCATGGTGGTGAATATGGAAGTTGGCATGTGCCACCCGCCGGTCGGTCTGAATCTGTATGTGGCTTCTGGCATCACCAAGATGGGGATTACCGAATTGACGATCGCGGTCTGGCCGTGGCTGCTGTCGATGCTGGTGTTCCTGGTGCTGGTGACCTATGTGCCGGAAATCTCCCTCTGGCTGCCGCGTACGCTAGGCATGCTGTAGAACCAACACCTGCGGAAGCGGACGCAAGGCCGCTGCCCCGTACAAACCCCGGATACATGGAGGTGTATCCGGGGTTTTTTTGCTGATTTCGTTCCATGACGTGCCGCGCCCATCAACAACTGCGCCACGTGTAAATGGTGTGGCAACACCAGCAGCACGAATGCAATGAGCGGTTTCTCATTGCTGGCACATCGAAGCGGCACACAGTGATGGACGGTGAAGTTCCGCTATCCCGATTTTGCCGAGGTCGTCAGCCTGTCGGGCGTCTGAGTGGCAATCCGGCGGCATCGTAGCGCTATCTCGCGTGACGTCAATGAATGTTGGCGCCGGCAGGCTGTTGCGAGCGATGCGATTGCCAACAGGTATGGGCGAGACAGTTTGCCTGCGCCAGTGGTAAGGGCGAAAAAAAGCCATCCAGTAGTGGATGGCTTGATTTTTCTGGTGCTTGTTGTCAGGTCTTGAACTGGGCTACAGCAGCGTGGAGTTCGCCGGAGAGCTGGTGCAGGCGGCGGGCGGCATCTGCCGTGTGACGGACGGCGGCGGCACTTTCTTCCGACATCTGGGCGATGGTTTCGATTTTGTGCGCAATGTCGTTGCTGGCGTGGCTTTGCTCGGAAATTGAATCGGAAATGCTGTTGACCACCTGGCTGACGCGCTGCGCGCCATCACGGATACTGTTGATCGACTCACCCGCCTGGCTGGCCAACTCGACGCCGCTGCCAACTTTGGCTACACCGGCTTGCATGCTCGCTACCGCGCCGCGCGTGCCTTGCTGGATGCGTGTCACCATGGTGGCGATTTCGGTGGTGGACAGGCTGGTGCGTTCGGCGAGTTTGCGCACTTCATCGGCTACCACGGCAAAGCCGCGGCCTTGCTCACCGGCCCGTGCCGCTTCGATGGCTGCATTGAGGGCGAGCAGGTTGGTCTGGTCGGCAATTTCGCGGATGGTATTGACGATGGAAGTGATCTGGTCAGATTGGCGGCCGAGGTCTTCGACGATTTCGGAAGATGCCTGCACGGCTTCGGAAATCTGGCGCATTTCGCTGGCGGCGGAGTGAATGACGGCGGCGCCTTTTTCCGAAACGCTGGCTGAGTTTTCCGAAATGCTGTGCGCTTCGGTGGCGTTCTCCCGCACCTGGTCAATACTTACGGCCATTTCCTCAACCGAAGCTGCCATTGAGGACGCCGCATCGCTCTGGCGTTGCGAGCGGTCGGCAACTTCTTCGGCAGCGCTCAGCAGTTGATTAGCGGCTGAGGAGACGTGCTCGGCATTATCCAGGATGGTGGAAATCATGGCGCGCAAGGTGTCCTGCATGCGGCCGATGTCGGCGAGCAGGCTGTCGCCCGGAGGGCAGCTGACATTGGTGGACAGGTCGCCGGCAGCGATGCGCCGGGTCACCGAGGTGGCAACCGCCGGGTCACCGCCCAGGGTGTTGATGATGTTGCGCGAGACGAGTAACAGCGAAATGGCGATGAAGCCGCCAATGGCTGCGCCCCACAGGCCAAGCTTGAGGGCGTCGCGGCGGAAGGCGGCATCGACGTCGTCGATGTAAATGCCGGAACCGATGACCCAGCCCCACGGCTGGAAGCCGGCGACGTAAGAAATTTTGGGCACACCGTCGTTGTTTGCGGCGCCGGGTTTGGGCCAGAGGTAATCGACAAACCCGGCCCCTTGGGCGCGGACGACCTTGTTGAATTCAAGGAACAGCAGCTTGCCGTTGGCGTCTTTCATCTGGTCCAGCTTTTTGCCATCCAGTTCCGGCTTGTACGGATGCATGACCATGATGTCGTTCAGGTCATTGATCCAGAAGTACTCGATCTTGTCGTAACGCATGTCGCGGATGGCGGCCATGGCACTACGCTTCGCCTCGGCTTCGTCCATGCGTCCGGCGCGCGCTTCCGCCTCGAAATGAGCTGCCGTGGCATGCGCGACTTCGACCAGGTTGCGCACCTTGTCCTGGCGGTCCAACATCATGCGCTGCTTGCCGTCAATGAGAAGAAAAACGAACAACACGACGAGGGCGATAATGGTGGCCAATGTCATCGCGGTCAGCTTGCCGCGCAGCGTCAAGGTCGAGCCAGGTATGAGTTTTTCCCTTACACGAACGGTTTTTATGTGATTAGCCGGCCTTGGCCGGACTCTGCTCGGCGGATTTTAGCTTTTCAATAGGGATTTGGGGTGAAATTATGACAAATTGTCACTTGAAATTGATCAATTCTCCCTTATCTGACATCCATTCGAACTGACTGGGTAAGGAGATTTTCATGCGACTCGACAAACTCACCACCAAATTTCAAGAGGCACTGGCGGATGCGCAGAGCCTCGCCAACGGCAACGACCAACAATTCATCGAAGCGCAGCATCTGCTGCTGGCGCTCCTGAACCAGGAAGAAGGAGGCACGGTATCGCTGCTGGGGCGGGCCGGTGTCAATGTGCCGGTGCTCAAGCGGGATCTGGAGCAGGCCTTGCAACGGCTGCCGAAGGTCGAGGGGCACGGTGGCGATGTGCAGGTGGGGCGTGATCTGGCCAACCTGCTCAACCTGACCGACAAGGAGGCGCAGAAGCGCGGCGACCAGTTCATCGCCAGCGAGATGTTCCTGCTCGCCCTCTGTGAAGACAAGGGGGAGACTGGGCGGTTGGCGCGTCAGCATGGTTTGCAGAGAAAGGCGCTGGAAGCAGCGATTCTTGCTGTGCGCGGTGGCCATGGGGTCGATAATCAGGATGCGGAAGGGCAGCGTGAAGCCTTGAAGAAATACTGTGTTGACCTGACCGAACGGGCGGCTCAGGGCAAACTCGACCCGGTGATCGGCCGCGACGATGAAATCCGCCGTGCCATCCAGATTCTCCAGCGCCGTACCAAGAACAACCCGGTGCTGATCGGCGAGCCGGGCGTCGGCAAGACGGCCATCGTCGAAGGTCTGGCGCAGCGCATCGTCAACGAGGAAGTGCCGGAAACCCTGAAGGGCAAGAAGGTGCTGGTGCTCGACATGGCCGGCCTGCTCGCCGGCGCCAAGTACCGCGGCGAGTTCGAGGAACGCCTGAAGGCGGTGTTGAAGGAGGTGGCGCAGGACGAAGGCCGCATCATCCTGTTCATCGACGAAATCCATACCATGGTCGGGGCCGGCAAGGCGGACGGTGCTATCGATGCGGGCAACATGCTGAAGCCGGCGCTGGCGCGTGGCGAGCTGCACTGCATCGGCGCGACGACGCTTGATGAATACCGCAAGTACATCGAGAAGGACGCCGCGCTGGAGCGGCGTTTCCAGAAAGTCCTGGTGGAAGAGCCCAGCGTGGAATCGACCATCGCCATCCTGCGCGGCCTGCAAGAGAAGTACGAGCTGCACCACGGCGTGGATATCACCGACCCGGCCATCGTCGCCGCTGCCGAGTTGAGCCATCGCTACATCACCGACCGCTTCTTGCCGGACAAGGCGATCGACCTGATTGACGAGGCTGCGGCGCGCATCAAGATGGAAATCGACTCCAAGCCGGAGGCGATGGACAAACTCGATCGCCGCATCATTCAGCTGAAGATCGAGCGCGAGGCGGTCAAGAAGGAGAAGGACGAAGCGTCGCGCAAGCGCCTGGCCCTGATCGAGGAAGAAATCACCAAGCTGACCAAGGAGTATTCCGATCTGGAAGAAATCTGGAAGGCCGAGAAGTCGGCAGTGCTTGGGTCGGCTCAGATCAAGGAAGAAATCGACCGGCTACGGGCGGAGATCGCGCGTCTGCAGCGCGAAGGCAAACTGGACAAGGTGGCCGAACTGCAATATGGCAAGCTGCCGCAGCTGGAGGCGCAGTTGAAGAAGGCGGAAGCCGAGGGGGACGGTGGCGCAGCGAAGAACAAGCTGTTGCGTACTCAGGTTGGCGCCGAGGAAATCGCCGAGGTGGTCAGCCGGGCGACCGGCATTCCGGTGAGCAAGATGATGCAGGGTGAGCGCGACAAGCTGCTGCACATGGAAGGACGCCTGCACAATCGTGTCGTCGGCCAGGACGAGGCTGTACGTCTGGTGGCCGATGCCATCCGCCGTTCGCGTGCCGGACTGTCCGACCCCAATCGTCCCTATGGTTCCTTCCTCTTCCTGGGGCCGACCGGCGTTGGCAAGACGGAGTTGTGCAAGGCACTGGCTGAATTCATGTTCGATGCCGAGGATCATCTGATCCGCATCGACATGAGCGAGTTCATGGAGAAGCATTCGGTGGCCCGTCTGATCGGCGCGCCTCCCGGCTACGTTGGCTACGAGGAGGGGGGAACCCTGACCGAGGCGGTGCGGCGCAAACCCTACAGCGTGATTCTCCTCGACGAGGTGGAAAAGGCCCATCCGGATGTGTTCAACGTTCTGCTGCAAGTGCTTGACGATGGCCGCATGACCGACGGTCAGGGGCGGACGGTGGATTTCAAGAATACCGTCATCGTCATGACTTCCAATCTGGGCAGCCAGATGATCCAGCAGATGGTCGGGGAAGCCTACGGTAGCGTCAAAGATGCGGTGATGCAGGAAGTGAAGACCTATTTCCGCCCTGAATTCATCAACCGTATCGATGAAGTGGTGGTCTTCCACAGCCTGGACGAGCAGCACATCGCCGGTATCGCCCGCATCCAGCTGGCGTATCTGGAGAAGCGTCTGGCGCAACTGGAGATGGGACTGGTGGTCGACGCATCGGCTCTGGTCGAAATTGCCCGCGCCGGCTTCGACCCGGTCTTCGGCGCGCGTCCGCTCAAGCGGGCCATTCAGCAGCAGATCGAGAATCCGCTGGCCAAGGCCATCCTTGAAGGACAGTTTGCGGCCAAGGATACGATCCGGATCGATTGTGCAGATGAAGGTTTGCGTTTCAGCAAGGGCTGAAAGCGGGCGCCGATAAGCAGGGCGGGCCAGTGTGGCCCGCCTTGTTGTTTGCGCAGGAAGAATAAGGGATTGCGATGACTTTGGAGCAATGGCGACAAGCGCGCCACGCGGAACTTGCCGGGCCGGACAGCTGGCTTGGTCTGGTTGGTTTGTTCTGGCTAGATGCTGAAACCAGTGCGGTGGGCAGTGATGCCGGCTGCACGGTTCGCTTGCCCTCGGGGCCGGCATTTTTGGGGGATCTGATCCGGCGTGACGGTGCGGTTTTCTGGCAACCGGCTGGTGGCAGGGCACAGCGGTTGCGGACGGATCGCGGTGTCCAGCCAGATCATGTCGAGCAAGGTGCGTTGTCTATTTTCGTGATCGAACGCCAGGGCCGTTTTGCTGCCCGGATTCGCGACCGTGCCTGGGCGGCGCGGCAGCCGTTTGCCGGGGTCGGACATTATCCGGAAGACCCGGCCTGGATTGTTGATGCCGCATGGTTGCCGCTGGAGACGCCCCTGGTTCTGCAGGTGCCGGATGTGACGGGGGAATTGCAGCCGGTGACGGTGGCGCACAAGGCCGTGTTTAGGGTGGCCGGTCAGCAAGTCGAGCTGCTGCCGACGTCGGTGAGCGAACATGAGGTTTTCTTTGTTTTCCGCGACC
This sequence comes from Azonexus hydrophilus, assembly GCF_905120355.1. Taxonomy (GTDB): domain Bacteria; phylum Pseudomonadota; class Gammaproteobacteria; order Burkholderiales; family Rhodocyclaceae; genus Azonexus. The sequence goes on from NZ_CAJHOB010000006.1 coordinate 116,852, forward strand.
GCAGTAGCGGCCGCGAAACCTATGGTGCCGGGCGTTTCCTCAAGGCAGGGCCGGCGGAGGCGGGCAGGATTCGCCTTGATTTCAACCGGGCCTTCAATCCGCCTTGCGCGTTCACTGCGTTTGCCACCTGTCCGCTGGCGCCCGCAGAAAACAGGCTGCCATTTGTTGTCCCTGCCGGAGAGCTCAAATGGCAAGGCGCGGACGCGGCCTGAGCAAGGCCTTGAAGCTTTGGGTGTGGCGGGAACAGAGGGCTGGCGTCCTGGCTCAGACCTGCAGTCGTTCCATGAGCACGGTTTCCAGACGGATGCGGCGAGCGGGGTCGTTCAGGTCGTCACCACTGACGAGGAAGACGTCTTCGGCCCGTTCGCCGAGGGTGGCAATTTTTGCGGTGTGGACCTGTACCCCGTGTTCGGCCAGGGTCTGCGCGATGCTGTAGAGCAGCCCGGGGCGGTCGGCAGCGACCAGTGACAGGATGTACTGGGTGCCCTTGTCGTCTGGCCGGATACGGACTTCCGGCTTGATCGGAAAATGCCGTAGCTGGCGTGACAGACGCACGGGGGCGGGTGCTTCCGGCGGCAACTGGCGACGCAGGTGTTCTTCCAGTTCGTGTTCGATGTAATCCAGAGTTTCGCGCTGCACTTCCTGGGCGTCCACTGCCAGCAGGATGAAACTGTCGAGCGCGTAGCCATGAGCGGTGGTGTGGATCTTGGCGTCAACAACGCTGTAGCCGGCGCGGGCGAAGAAGCCCGCCAGTCGGGCAAAGAGGTCGGGCTGGTCGAGGGTGTACACCATCACCTGGACGCTGTTGCTGAGTTCGCCCAGGCGGGCACGGACGACCGGCTGCTGGTTATGGATGCGGTAGTGCAGGGCGCGCGTGTGCCAGGCGATTTCCTCGGCCGAGTGGCGCAGGAAATAAACGGTATCGAGCTGGCTCCACAGGCGTTCATGCACGGTATCGGAAAGAGCAAAGAAGCGCAGCTGCCGCATCGCTTCTGCCTGACGTTCGGCGATGATGCCGTGTGCGGCGGGCTCGTCGGTATCGCCGCTGAGATGGTGCAGGGTGGCGTGGTAGAGATCGGCAAGGAGTTTGCCTTTCCATTCATTCCACACCTTCGGACTGGTGCCGCGGATATCGGCATGCGTCAGCAGATAGAGTGCCTGCAAGTGGCGCACGTCACCGACCAGGCCGGCGAACCGGGTAATCACTTCCGGGTCGTGTGTGTCTTCCTTTTGCGCAATCAGTGACATGCGCAGGTGCTGGCGTACCAGCCACACCACCAGTTCGCTGTCGTCTGTGGACAGGCCATGCTGGCTGCAGAATTCGGCTGCATCAACGGTGCCTTTTTCTGAATGATCGCCGCCGCGCCCTTTGGCGATGTCATGAAAGAGGGCGGCGATGTAGAGTAGCCAGGGCCGCTCGAATTCGTTGATGATGCGCGAGCATTCCGGGTATTCGTGGGCAAACTCGCTCTGGGTGAAGCGGCGCAGGTTGCGCAGCACCTGCAGGGTATGTTGATCGACGGTGTAAACATGGAACAGGTCGTGCTGCATCTGGCCGACGATGCGCCCGAAATTGGGCAGGTAGGCGCCGAGGATGTCGAGCTGATTCATGCGCGTGAATTCGCTGACGACACCGTTGTCGTTTTGCAGCAATTCGAGGAAAAGGGCTCGGTTGTTCTGGTCAGCGCGGAACGTGTCGTCGATCACCTGGCGGGCATGCCACAGACTGCGTAGCGTCGGCGCCGTCATGCCCTGCAGGGCCGGATTCTGCTGCAGGATGCGGAAAGCCTTGAAAATCAGCTGCGGCCGGGCTTTGAAATCTTCCAGTCGGCGGATGGCGAGCTGATTGCCGACCAGTTCAAAATCGGCGTCGTAGTCGCGGGCGTGCTGGCGGTTTTCCGGAAACAGTGCATCTTCCATGTTCTGCAGCACGATGGCGTTGAACATGACCAGGGTCTTGGCGTTGCGGTAATAGGCTTGCATCAGTTGCTCGGAGGCGAGCTTCTCTCTGCTGTCCGTATAGCCGTAACGTTCGGCCAGGGCACGCTGGTAATCGAAGCGCAGCCGTTCCTCGCGACGCCCGGCCAGCAGATGCAGGCGGATGCGCAGATGGCGCAGGAAGTCTTCCAGCTGTTGCCCGAGTACCTGTCCTTCCGGACTGACCATGCCGCTGGCGGCCAGCTCGGCCCAGGTGGTGCCGAAGCCGGCGGCGTGCGCGATCCAGAGCAAGGTGTGCAGGTCGCGTAGCCCGCCCGGTGCTTCCTTGATGTTGGGTTCCAGGTTGTAAGGGGTTTCGTCGTGGCGCTGGTGGCGGTCTTTCTGTTCGAGCAGCTTGGCATCGAAAAAGCTGCGCACGTTGAGATGGCGGCTGAAATTTTTCTGAAAGCGATTGAAATTCTTGCTGTTGCCGGCCAGAAAGCGTGCTTCCGAGAGCGCGGTCTGGATCGACAGGTCGGCGGCAGCCTCGATCAGGCATTCGTCGATGGTGCGGACGCTGTGGCCGATTTCCAGGCCGAGATCCCACAGGCAGGCGAGCAGGGCGTCGATTTTTCGTGCCGTACTGGCACTGGCCGGTTGTGGCAGGAGAATCAGGAGATCAATGTCGGAGGCCGGGTACAGTTCGCCCCGGCCATAACCGCCCACTGCCGCCAGTGTGGCAGCCACGGGAAAGCTGCTGGCCGCCCATAATTCGCTCAGTAGCGCATCGACATCGGCCGCCCGCGCCCGGAGCAGGGCCGGCGCATCGTTGTCCTGCAGATAGCGCGTTTCCCGGGCGCTTTGCTGCGCCTTGCATTGCTGGCGTAGAGCGGCGACCGGGAAGGGCATCAGGTGATCCAGTTGGGCTTGGGCCGGCTGCCGGTGGAGGCGGTGAGTACTTCGTAGCCGCTGTCGGTGACCAGCACCGTGTGTTCCCACTGGGCAGACAGGCTGCGATCCTTGGTGACGATGGTCCAGCCGTCGGGCATTTCACGGATGGCGGCCTTGCCGGCGTTGATCATCGGTTCGATGGTGAAAATCATCCCCGGTTCGAGCACCGGCCCCGAACCAGCTTTGCCGTAGTGCAGCACCTGCGGGTCTTCGTGAAACTTTTCCCCAATGCCGTGGCCGCAGAATTCACGCACTACCGAATAGCCGTTTTTTTCAGCGTATTTCTGAATGACCGCGCCGATGTCGCCCAGATGAGCGCCCGGGCGCACGGCAGAAATGCCCAGCCACATGCACTCGAAGGTGATTTCGCACAGGCGTTTGGCCTGGATCGAGCCTTCTCCGGCAATGAACATGCGGCTGGTGTCGCCGTGCCAGCCATCCTTGATGGTCGTGATGTCAAGGTTGATGATGTCGCCATTTTTCAGCGCCCGGTCGCCGGGTACGCCGTGGCAGACCTGCTGGTTGATCGAGGTACAGATGGATTTGGGGTAGGGGTCGTAGCCGGAAGGCGCGTAATTGAGCGGTGCTGGAATGCAGCCCTGGACATTCACCATGTAATCGTGACAGAGGCGGTCCAGTTCTTCCGTGGTGACGCCGACTTTGACGAAAGGCTCGATGTAATCGAGGACCTCGCCGGCCAGGCGGCAGGCGAGACGCATTTTTTCGATCTGTTCCGGCGTTTTGATGCTGATGCTCATTTTTTTGCAGGTGCGTTGGGGAAGGGCAGAGGATAAATGAAGCGCCTGCGATAAGCAAAAAGCCCTGCCGTGGGGCCGGCGTGAATGGCATACTTGCCGCCCGCTGTGATGGCAAGGGATGAATGATGAAGATTTTGCTGCTGGGGAAAAACGGTCAGGTGGGCTGGCAACTGCAACGCGCCTTGGCGCCTCTGGGCGAAGTGGTGGCCTGGGGGCGTGCGGCCTGCGATGTGGCCGATACGGTGACGCTGGGGGAACGGGTGGCCGCCGTGGCGCCCGACGTGATTGTGAACGCCACGGCGTACACTGCGGTGGATAAGGCCGAAAGCGAACCGGCTCTGGCGCATGCCATCAACGCCGAAGCGCCTCGCCAGCTGGCCCTGGCGGCACGCGCCTGTGGCGCCCGCCTGGTGCACTATTCGACCGATTACGTTTTCGATGGAACGAAACCCGGGCCTTACCGTGAAGATGATCCGACTGCGCCACACAGTGTGTATGGTCGCAGCAAATTGGCTGGGGAACAGGGTATCCAGACGGTGGATGGCCTGCAGTCACTGATTTTCCGCACCAGTTGGGTATTTGGCGAACATGGCGCCAACTTCGTCAAGACCATTCTGCGCCTGGCCGGTGAGCGCGAGCAGTTGACGGTGGTGGATGATCAGATCGGCAGCCCGACGCCGGCCGCGCTGATTGCCGATGTGACGGCGCTGGCTTTGCAGCAGTGGCTGCATGCCGGAGCGCACACCCCGGCGCATCGGTTGTACCACTTGAGTGCTGCCCAGCCGGTGAGTTGGTGTGCTTTTGCGCGGGAGATCGTCCGTCTGGCCAGCGAACAGGGGCGGGCATTGCGGTTGCACGCCGACGCTATCCAGCCGATTCCCAGTTCGGCCTATCCGACGCCGGCGCGCCGTCCGGCCAATTCACGACTGGATTGCCGGCAGTTGGAACGGGATTTCTGCCTGCAGCTTCCCGGCTGGCAACCTTATCTGGAGCGCATGTTGCCGCTACTGCCGTGATACGCCCCAAAGAAGGGGAGGCAAATAGTGTTTGTGTGCGCAATATTGGCAAGTTATAATATAAGCGTTCTATTATTAAACGCGGAGTAATTACCATGTTGCGCTTCGATATTGCCCCTGTCTGCTCCAACGCCTACCGCCTGCAGGCATTGATGAGCATGACCATCGCCGCCATTTATCTGTTCACTCCCTACAAGTGGGTGGCGATTTTTCTTGCCCTGGGCGGCTTCATCCGCGGCTTTGTCTCGCCGCACAAGTGCTTGTCTTACAAGCTCTTTGCCAGCATCACCAGAACGCTGAAGCTGAGCAAGATGCAGAATGCCGGCTCCAAAATGTTTGCCGACAAGATTGCCTGCGTGGCCGGTACGGCAATGTTTGTTACCTGGCTACTTGATTCCAGCATCGGCATGATTCCTGGATGGGCCATCCTGATTTTTGCTTTTCTCGATGTGACCACCGGCTTTTGTGCTGCCTGTTGGGCCTATCTTGCTTATTACAAGATGAAAGGCGCTTGAGACGTCAGGCTTTTTCTGCTGCCAGAGATCAGCGTGCGGACAGCTTTTTTGCATCCACGCTGATCTTTGCGACACAGATCAAGGAAATTTGCCTGACGGCTCCCGAAAATAACGCACAGGGTCGAGCGAGTGCTCGGTCGTCATTTTCGGGAGAGAGAAATGAAAAAATTGCACAAAACCACCTCCGTACTGGTTGCCGGTGTTGCTGCAGCCCTGTTCGCTACCGGGGCGCAGGCCTTTGATGAAGCTGCCGCCAAGGACTTGATGAAGCAAAACAAGTGTACCCAGTGCCACGGCATGGACAAGGACAAGGATGGCCCCTCGTTCAAGAAGATCGCTGGCAAATTCAAGGGCAAGGCTGATTCGGAAAGTAAATTGCTCACCCACCTGACGACCGCTCCCAAGGTCAAGTTGTCGGATGGTTCGGAAGAGGAACATAAGATCGTGAAGACCTCGCCAGCCAAAGATGAAGCTCAGGTCAAGAACATGATCCAGTACATCCTGTCACTGTAAGAGACAGTCCGGTGCCCCGCCGGGCGGGACACCAAAAACGCCTGGGGGGCGAAATGAATCAAGACAATCAAGGCGCATTGCGCCGCTGCTGGGGGGCCTTGCGCCGGCCCAGCGTGAAGTATTCGCTGCTGACACTGCTGGTGGCCGGTTTCTTTTCCGGAATCCTGTTCTGGGGGGGCTTTAACACGGCGATGGAAGCCACTAATACGATGGAGTTCTGCATCGGCTGTCACGAAATGCGCGACAACGTGTATGTGGAATACAAGGAAACCATCCACTACAAGAACCGCAGCGGTGTGCGCGCGGTGTGTTCGGATTGCCATGTGCCCAAAGACTGGACGCACAAGATCATCCGCAAGATCAAGGCGAGCAAGGAAGTCTGGGGCAAGATCACTGGCGTCATCGATACCAAGGAAAAATTCGAAGGCCACCGCATGGAAATGGCGAGCCGCGAGTGGGAACGCATGAAGAGCAGCGATTCGCGCGAATGCCGCAATTGTCACAATTTCGATGCCATGAGCGAGGAATTGCAGCGCAAGACGCCGTACAAGAAACACATGGCAGCCAAGGCCGAAGGCAAGACCTGCATCGATTGCCACAAGGGGATTGCGCACCGTCTGCCGGCTGAATTTGAGGAAGACGAAGAAGAGGAGTGATCTGCCCGTGCTGGCAGTGACAAAAACCCGGCCGCGGCCGGGTTTTTGTTGCGCCTTGGCAGGGCGCCCCGGAGCGATGCAGCGCGCTTCACCTTGACGCACAACACCAAGCCGTTACGATGCCGGGTATCAGGAACAAAAAAAGAGGTTCGGCATGCCAGAGCGGTTGCGCTTTTTGTCCATGGCTGAGGTGGTGGAGGGGATGGTTCTGGGCAAGCCGCTGGTAGTGACCAAGCAGGGAATCATCGATTTCACCTTGCCGGCGGGACATGCGCTGACTGAAACGAACCTGCGTCAGATGAGGCTGCGTCAAGTCGAGTTTGTCTGCATCCGCGCTGAGGATGAACGCACCGAAGCGGAGCGCGAAGCTGAATTGGCGGCTGATGCCGAGCGTCTGACCTGCATTTTTTCCCAGGCGGACCTGCGCGATCCGGCGCTGGCGGGTTTGCACGCTGCCGTGCTGGCTTACCGGAGTTTGTGATGCCGTTGCATCTGTTGCCTGGCCAAATTGTGCAGCGCGCCGTCTTGCTGCCGGCGTTTCCCCTGGTGGTGAAGGACATTCTGCACACACTGGATGATGAGTCTGCCGCGCTATCCACGCTGAGCGATCTGGTCGCCAAGGATCCGGTGATCACCGCCCGGATTTTTTCCATGGCCAATGCGGCCGCCTCGGCCGGTTCCGGACGGCGTGAAATTCGTGACATTCAGGTCGCCCTGTCCCTGATCGGCATGGCGCGGCTACGAGAAATCGCGCTGACTGTGAGCATCGCCGAGTTTTCGCGGGCCTGCCGCATGGATCGCAATTTCTGGCGTCACAGTGTGGCGGTGGGGGTCGCGACGCAGGAATTGGCGCGCCAGGGGCAATTTTCTGCTGATATCGCCCTAGTGTGTGGTCTGGTACACGATATCGGCAGTTTGTGGATGGCACGTTGTCAGCCGCTGGAATTCCAGATGGTACGCAACAGCATGGAAGCCGATCCTGGCCTCGACATCATTGATGCCGAGCGGCTGCATTTTGGCGCCGACCATTGCTGGATCGGTGCCGTACTGGCGAGTGCCTGGGGTTTGCCGGAGCCGGTGGTTGCCGCCATTGCCCATCACCACGACCCGGAGCCGCCGCTCGACAAGCTGGTTGCTGCGACCCACGTGGGTGAAGTACTGGCCAACGCGCTCGATCTCGCTAGTCCGGCGCCTGCCAGTGTCCGCCATCTGTCTGCGGCGGCCTGCACCCTGCTGGGGCTGGACTGGAGCCAGGACATGACCTACCTGTTCGGTTGCATCGAAGCGCGTGTACGTCACTTGGGACGGTTTTTCGACTGAGTCCTTGGCCGGATTTCGCACAGGATATTCATGGCACTGAAAGCAACGATCTTCAAAATCAATCTCACCGTTTCCGATCTGGACCGTGGTCATTTTGCCGATTACGCCCTGACGGTGGCGCGTCACCCTTCTGAAAACGACCAGCGCATGATGGTGCGGATCCTGGCCTTTGCCCTGTTCGCCGGGCCGGATCTTGCTTTCGGCAAGGGGCTCTCAAGTGATGACGAGTGTGCCCTGCAGGCCATTGATGCCGGAGGGGTGTTGCGCCAGTGGGTGGAAGTCGGGCAACCCGATCTGACACGCATTCGTAAAGGGGCGCAGCGCGCCGATGCCGCGATTGTCCTCGCGTATGGTGGGCGGGCGGTGGATGTGTGGTGGGAACAGATGGCGCCCGAGGTGGCACGCTTTGACAATCTCACCGTGCTGCGCCTCGGTGCCGCCGAGGGTGAAGCGCTCGCCGCGCTGGCGGCACGCAACATGCAGCTGAACTGCACCATTCAGGAAGGTACGGTCTGGCTGGCCTGTGGTGAGAACAGTGTGGAAATAACGCTGGAAACCCTGCTCTCCCCGGCGGAGTAGGAGAGGGGCGTTTTTTTACGCCAGACGCACAGTCGTCCGGCTCAACCGCAGCCTGCGGTTGAGGGCGCAATGCCGAGATTCAGCGTCACGCCTTTTTTCATCCGGCCAATGACGTGCATTTCGCAGGCCTGGCAGTCAAATTTGAGGATGAGTTTTTCCTTGCCGTTAATCAGCGTCATCGGGTCCGGCTTGAGATATTTCACCTCTTTCGGACACAGGTTGAAGCTGTGGCGCAGACAGTGTTTGGTGATCATCAGTGACACCAAGCCTTTCTCCGCGCCGGTTTCATACGCTTCGTCGATCAGACGGACCCCGTGTTTTTCGTAGAAGGCGCGGGCTTTGGCATTGAAGACGTTACCGAGGTAAGTCAGTTCCTGCTGCGGATAAATGGCCGGCTCGGCGCTGGCGGCGCGGCGCAGGGGCCGTGGGTGCCGTGCCAGACGTTCTGCCTGCAGGGCTTCAACTGCTTGCCGGCGCAGTGCATTGAGGCTGCTGACTGGAAAGAACCAGTCTTCCTTCAGGTTGAGCGTCAGGCCGGTGGCGCAAAAGCTGGTGCCACCGAGCTTCTGCAGCTGCTCTTCCAGCTTGCTGCGGGCAGCGGCCGGATTTTGCGCGCCGACGATATCCGGGCATGCGTCCCGGTTGAGGTGGGCACTGGCGCAGATGCCATCTTCGTCGCGCAGGGTCAGCGTGAAGGCTGACGGCGTTTCCGTGAAGTCGATCTGCACGGCGATCAGGCGCTGGGCCGAGTCCTTTTCCAGAGCACGTTCGAATGCCTGGTCGCGGTTACGGAACAGGGTGGTGCCCAGACTCAGATCGGCGGGCATCTGGGCCAGATGCAGACGCTGGCCGTCAACACGGTTGACCCGCATGCCCTGTACCTCGCCTGCGGCATCGTGGAAGCACAGGCCATCGCCATTGTGAAAGGTTTCACTGCTGCGGATCGTGATCCAGCCTGCGCCTATTTCCGTAACTTCGCCTACGACGGTACCGACAAAGGCGGGCGAGTCGAAGGCGCCGATATCGTCCTGGCGGCCACCGGCAAAGTAATCGGTGTAGCCCCGGTTGAAGGTTTTTTCCGGCTGTGGCGTGAAGCTGAAGGTCGAACGGCCGCTGGCCGCGCGGTGGTACTGCGGGTGGCTGTCGATGATGGCATCGAGCAGGGTACGGTAATGCGCGGTGATGTTCTTGACGTAGGCCAGGTCTTTCAGGCGCCCCTCGATCTTGAAGGAGGTGACGCCGGCTTCAATCAGGGCCAGCAGATTGTCCGACTGGTTGTTGTCCTTCATTGACAGCAGGTGCTGGTTTTCGCTGATCGTTCTGCCCTTGTCGTCCACCAGGCTGTAGGGCAGGCGACAGGCCTGCGAGCATTCGCCGCGGTTGGCGCTGCGGCCGGTATGCGCGTGGCTGATGTAGCACTGTCCGGAAAAAGCGACACAGAGTGCGCCGTGTACGAAATATTCCAGCGCCACGTCAGTGCGGGCGGCAATGGCGCGGATTTCCGCAAGACTCAGCTCGCGCGCCAGGACGATCTGCGAAAAACCGACGTCGGCGAGAAAACGGGCTTTTTCCGGGTGGCGGATGTCAGTCTGCGTGCTGGCATGTAATTGAATCGGTGGTAAATCCAGTTCGAGCAGCCCCATGTCCTGGATGATGAGGGCGTCCGCGCCAGCGTCATAAAGCTGCCAGGCCAGCTGACGGGCTGCTTCCAGCTCGCTGTCGTGGAGGATGGTATTGAGGGCGACGAAGACCTTGGCGTGGTAGCTATGGGCGTAATCACACAGTTGTTGGATTTCGGCGACAGAACTGCCGGCGCCGTAGCGGGCACCGAAGGCTGGGCCGCCGATGTACACGGCGTCGGCCCCATGTTTGATGGCTTCGCAGCCAAAGGCAGCATTTTTTGCGGGAGCCAGCAGCTCCAGTGGGCGGGGTGCGGTCATGGCTATCTCAATAAATGAAGCGCGCGGTCAGCGCTTCGAGCTTGAATTCGCGCAGGATGGCTTCGGCGCGCTGGCGGGCGTTCTGGCGGGGTTTGTCACTGCGGCGGCTGGCGATGATCAGTTCGTTCTTCATCGAGTGCTCCCAGCCGACCAGCTCAGTCACCGTCACCGCGTAGCCGTGGGCTTCCAGCAACAGGCAGCGCAGCACATTGGTCAGGTGGCTGCCGAGTTCGCGGGTGTGGATGGGGTGGCGCCACAGTTCTGCCAGCGGTGTCTGGGCTAGTGCCGCAGCCTTGCCAGCGCGCAGCGTTGCCGCAACTTCAGCCTGGCAGCAGGGAACGAGCACGATGTGGTGCGCCTGGCGTTGCAGGGCAAAACGGATGGCGTCGTCGGTCGCGGTATCGCAGGCATGCAGGGCGGTGACGACATCCACGCGGGCGGGTAGGGCGGTGGAATGCAAGGATTCTTCCACCGTACAGGCCAGAAAATGCATCCTGGGGAAACCGAGCCTGCTCGCCAATTCCTGCGATTTTTCAACCAGTTGGGCGCGGTGTTCGATACCGATGACGGTGCCTGTCGGGCGGCTCTTGAGGAACAGGTCGTACAGAATGAAGCCGAGATAGGATTTGCCGGCACCGTGATCGACCAGGGTTTCCAGATCGTTGAGCAGCGGCTCGATGAACTGCGCCAGATGGTAGACCTGCTTCAGCTTGCGCCGGCTGTCCTGATTGAGCTTGCCGTCACGGGTCAGGATATGCAGTTCCTTGAGTAATTCCAGGGACTGCTCGGGGCGAATTTCCGGGGGAAGGGAGACTGTTTTTTTCGACATGGCACGATTATCGCATGGTGTCTGGCGAGGCGGGATTGCCGCCACTCATTGAATCAACGTCTAGGAGACATAAAATGGGCAGTCTGAGCAACGAATCTTTCGAACAGTTCCTGGATTCCCTGAAAAAAGCGGGCATCGTCATTTCCAACGAGGCCGAACTGCGCGAACGTCTGGCCGAAGCCCAGCGCTGGCGCTACGCCTTCCAGACGCTGGCCGCCAACGGCAAGAGCATCGGCATTTCCTTTGCCGATGCAGGCTCGAATGTTGAACAGATCGAGCGTGCTTTCAGCGAGTTCCAGGTATCGGAAAAAACCCGCGCTGTTTTCTCGGCCAGCCTGGTGCACTAAGCCGGGTTTGCCGTAACGACCGACCGGGTGTCGGAAAAAAACGACGGGCGCCTGATGCGCCCGTTTTGCGTTTCTGCGGTAGACTGCGCGGCCTCGACGATCAATCAGCGCCCGTAGCTCAACTGGATAGAGCAGCCGCCTTCTAAGCGGCAGGTCGGGGGTTCGAGTCCCTCCGGGCGCGCCAATTTTCCAGCAGGATTTTCATGATTCTCGTGACTGGCGGTACCGGCTATATCGGTTCGCATACCGTGGTTGAGCTTCTGGCTGCCGGTCAGGATGTCCTGATCCTCGACAATTACGCCAACAGCAGCCCCAAAGTACTCGAACGTATTGCCGACATCAGCGGTCGCAGGCCCGCCTTCAGTGAGGGCGACATCCGCGATGCGGACGGTTTGCGCGCGCTGTTTGCTGCGCACCGGATCGAGGCGGTGATTCATTTTGCCGGACTAAAAGCGGTCGGCGAGTCGGTCGAGCAGCCACTGACCTACTACGACAACAACGTCAATGGCACCCTGTGCCTGCTGCAGGCCATGCGACAGGCCGGTGTTCGTCGCCTGGTGTTCAGTTCATCGGCGACGGTGTATGGCGATCCGCACCGCGTTCCCATCCGTGAGGATTTTCCGCTGCAGGCGACCAATCCGTACGGACGCAGCAAGCTGATGGTCGAGGAGATGCTGCGCGATCTGCAACGCGCCGAAACCGACTGGCAGATTGCCATCCTGCGCTACTTCAATCCTGTTGGTGCGCATCCGAGTGGTTTGATTGGTGAAAACCCCAACGGTATTCCCAACAACTTGATGCCTTTCGTGGCGCAGGTAGCGGTGGGGAAACGGGCGCAATTGTCGGTGTTCGGCAACGATTACCCGACGCCCGACGGCACCGGCGTGCGCGATTACATTCATGTGGTCGATCTGGCGCAGGGGCATCTGGCGGCGTTGGCAGCGCTGGCGCGCAGCGGCCAGTCGTTGACGGTGAATCTGGGGACCGGGCAGGGCTATAGCGTGCTCGACATGGTGCGCGCTTTCGAGGCGGCCAGCGGGCGGCCTGTGCCGTACCAGATCGTGGCCCGCCGCGCGGGCGATATCGCCACCTGCTATGCCGATCCGCAGCTGGCCGGGGAATTGCTCGGCTGGCAGGCCGGGCGTGGAATCAGCGAGATGTGTGCCGATGCCTGGCGTTGGCAGTCGATGAACCCGGACGGGTTGTAACGCGGGCGCACCGGATCGGACTGCCGGTGCGTGGTGTCGCCGCCGGGTAACAACTGAGAATTGTGCCCCTGGGGCGTTGCCTCAGGCGATCAGCAGCGCGGCTGCGACCTTGCGGCCTTCGCTGGCAAGCAGGTTGTAGGTGCGGCAGGCGGCCGGGCGATCCATCACTTCGATGCCGATGCCTTGCCTGAGAAAAGGCTGCAGCAACTGTGGGGGAGGAAAGCGCAGACGGGGGCCGGTGCCGAGCAGGATCACCTCGACCTGCAAATCGAGTAGCGGACGTAGATCGTCTGCCGTAAGCGTCTCCGCCGTGGCCAGGGTCCAGTCCTGCAGCAGTTGTTCCGGCAGGACGACCAGATTGCCGGCGTAATCGATGCCATTGACGCGTACGGAATCGTCTTCGTAGGCCTTGATCAGATTGAGCCCATCGGCTCGGGAGAGATGGAGTTTCATTGCGGTGCAGCAAATGGAATAGTAGGATTATACCTTTGCGCCCGGCCCTTTCTCCCGGTTGCCCGCCTGGATTCTTCCCCATGAAGCAAATCAAGAAATCAGCCAAACTGAACAACGTCCTCTACGACGTCCGCGGTCCCATCGTGGATGCTGCCAAGCAGATGGAGGATGAAGGTCAGAAGATCATCAAGCTCAACATCGGCAACATGGCCCCGTTCGGCTTCGATGCGCCGGAAGAAATCCAGCAGGACATGATCCGTAACCTGCCGAATTCAGCCGGTTACTCCGACAGCAAGGGGATTTTCGCGGCGCGCAAGGCCGTGATGCATTACAGCCAGCAACTCGGTATTGCCGGTGTGACACTCGACGACATCTATCTGGGCAACGGCGCCAGCGAGCTGATCGTGATGGCCACCAATGCCTTGCTCAACGATGGCGACGAGCTGCTGGTGCCGATGCCCGACTACCCTCTGTGGACTGCGGCGGTATCGTTGTCCGGGGGGACGCCGGTGCACTACCGCTGTGCCGAGGAAAATGGCTGGCTGCCTGATCTGGATGATATTCGCGCCCGCATCACGCCGCGCACACGCGGCATCGTGGTCATCAATCCGAACAATCCGACCGGCGTGCTCTATTCCAACGAACTGCTGCGGGGCATCCTCCAGATCGCTCGCGAACATGAGCTGGTGCTGCTGGTCGATGAGGTGTACGACAAGGTGCTCTACGACGGTGTCACCTTCACCTCGATGGCGAGCCTGTCAACCGATGTGCTGACCCTGACCTTCAATTCCCTCTCCAAAGCCTATCGTTCCTGCGGCTATCGTGCCGGCTGGATGATCATTTCCGGGCCGAAGGCCGATGCCAGCGATTTCATCGAAGGGCTGAACATGCTGGCTAACCTGAAGCTGGGTTCGAATGTGCCGGGGCAATGGGCGATCCAGACTGCGTTGGGCGGTTACCAGAGCATCAACGATCTGGTCAAGCCGGGCGGCCGTCTGTGCCGCCAGCGCGATCTGGCCTATGAACTGATCACGCAGATTCCCGGCGTGACCTGCGTCAAGCCGCAGGCAGCGTTGTACATGTTCCCGCGTCTGGATCCGGAGATGTATCCGATCGCCGACGACCGCCAGTTTTTCATGGAAGTCCTGCGGGCCACGCGGGTCATGCTGGTGCAGGGTTCCGGCTTCAATTTCCCTGACAACCAGCACTTCCGCATTGTCTTCCTGCCGCACGAGGATGATCTGCGCGAGGCTATTTCGCGCCTGGCCGGCTTCCTCGCGCAGTACCGTCTGCGTCATGGCCGCGAAGGCACAAAAGAAAAGGGAGAAGTCTAGACTTCTCCTGCGGTTCACCTTTCATCTGCTCCAGACCCGGAGCAGGCAAGGTGAAACGTGAAAGCTGAGGCACAAGCACCTCGGCTTTCACGTTTTACTTTCTGGCATCTGCCTCTTTTCACTCTTTTCCTTACTAAAGAAAAAATGAAACCTATCAATGTTGGCCTGATCGGCATCGGCACCGTCGGCGGTGGTACCTGGAACGTCCTCAAGCGCAATGCCGAGGAAATTACCCGTCGTGCGGGGCGTCCGATCTGCATCGTGGCCGTGGCCGACAAGAATGTTGCGCTAGCGGAGCAGGTCACCGGCGGCGCAGCGCGCATTACCGATGATGCCTTCGCCCTGGTCAATGACCCGGAAATCGACATCATCGTCGAATTGATCGGCGGCTACGGTGTGGCCCGCGAGGTGGTGATGCAGGCAATCGCCAATGGCAAGCATGTCGTCACGGCCAACAAGGCCCTGCTTGCCGTGCATGGCACCGAGATTTTTGCTGCCGCGCAGGCCAAGGGTGTCACCGTTGCTTTCGAGGCGGCGGTGGCGGGTGGCATTCCCATCATCAAGGCGCTGCGCGAAGGCTTGACGGCCAACCGTATCGAATGGGCTGCCGGCATCATCAACGGCACCACCAACTTCATTCTCTCGGAAATGCGCGACAAGGGGCTGCCCTTCGCCGACGTGCTGGCCGAGGCACAGCGCCTGGGTTACGCCGAAGCTGACCCGACCTTCGATATTGAAGGCGTCGATGCCGCGCATAAGGCAACCCTGATGAGCGCCATTGCCTTCGGTATTCCGGTGCAGTTCGACAAGGCCTACGTCGAGGGGATCACCAAGCTCGAAGCCGCGGACATCAAGTACGCCGAGCAACTGGGCTACCGTATCAAGCTGCTGGGTATCGCCAAGCGGCAGGAAAACGGTGTGGAATTGCGCGTGCACCCGACCTTGATTCCGGCCAAGCGTTTGCTCGCCAATGTCGAGGGGGCCATGAACGCCGTCGTGGTGAAGGGCGATGCCGTTGGCACCACGCTTTACTACGGCAAGGGCGCTGGTGCCGAGCCTACTGCGTCGGCGGTCATCGCCGATCTGGTCGATGTCACCCGTCTGGCGACGGCCGATCCGGAACATCGCGTGCCGCACCTGGCCTTCCAGCCGCATGCCCTGTCTTCGCTGCCGGTGTTGCCGATGAGTGAAGTCATTACCGGCAATTACCTGCGTCTGCGCGTCGAAGACAAGGCAGGTGTGCTGGCCGACGTGACCCGCATCCTGGCCGATCACTCGATTTCCATCGACGCCATGCTGCAGCGTGAGCCGGAAGAAGGTGAAGGTGAAACCGACATTATCATCCTCACCCATACCTGTCTGGAAAGCGCCGCCATTGCCGCCATTGGCAAGATTGAAGCGCTGTCGGCGGTGAAGGGCGCGGTCAAGCGTATCCGCCTGGAAGAGTTGCAGTGATACTTTAATTGTTGGTAATAACTTTTTATTTATAAACAAAAAACCGCCGGAAATTGTCCGGCGGTTTTTTGTTATTGATGGGCCTGAAATTCACTGCGCGATGTAGTGCTCCAGCTGTGCGATGATGAATTTCTGTTCGCGGATGGTGGCTTTGACCATGTCGCCAATCGAGACCAGGCCGAGCAGTTCGCCTTCATTGCCGAGTACCGGCAGGTGGCGGAAGCGGTGTTCGGTCATCAGCGTCATGCACTCGCTGACGGTGTTTTCCGGGGTGACATAGGCGACCTTGCTGGTCATGACCTCGCTGACCGGCGTTTCCTTGGAGTTTTTGTTGGCAAGCGCGATCTTGCGGGCGTAATCACGCTCCGAGAAGATGCCCACCAGCCGTTCTCCGTCCATCACCAGGACGGCGCCGACGCCGTTATCCGCCATCACCTGCAGGGCGTGGAACACCATGTCCTTGGGTGACACGACCACCGGTAGGCGGTTTTTTTCTGCCAATAGCTGCTTCAGTGTCTTCATTTTCTTGCGGCTCCTCTTTTTGGGCGTAGTGCGCAGCATGTGCTGCAGGCCACCCTAGTCTATGCGTAGAGTGGGGCGCTGCCAAGCCGGCAGGCCGCCGGTCGGCATTGTGGCGTGGGTTTTCGTGACGGAGCGTGCCGGAGGATTTTCTTCTGGCAGTCCTATCTGCATCAAAGACGCGGCAGTTGCACGCTATGCACAATGACGGCGCTGTTTTGATCCAACTCACGGAGTTCTCATGAAAACCATACACGTCTGCAACCACACCACCCCGGAAGCCCTCTATCCCTTTGACGCACGTGGCGTTGCCAAGCGTTTCCGGCACGCGGCCATCTTTGGCGCCCTGGATTCCCTGGTGCCCGGCGAGACCATGCGCTTTTGCAATGACCACGACCCGCTGCCGCTGCTGGCACAAATGCAGCAACGTTACGGTGACAGGGTGGTGATCGAATATGTGCAGCGCGAACCCGGCGTTATCGTAATTGACTTTAAGATTGTTTCGTAAGCAATTGTTAAATAAATAAACGCAGCGTATATTCCAGCAATTTCCATGACTCGCCTGCCGCTATTTCAGGGGCAGGCCGAGACCCGGATAGCTGTGCTTTCGCTGTGCGGCCATGCGGGTGGTTTGCCCTGGGGCTGTCGGAATTCGTTTTCGGCAGGCCTGGGGCGATCAGTTTCTGCTGCCTGGCCGTAAAGCCCTATCATGCGTCTGTTGCCCGCTCCGGGCGCCATTACCGTATTTCCGAACACGTGCTGATTACCGTCACCGTCACCTTGCTGTCCTTGTTTCTTGCCGTTGCCCTAGCGGTGAGCGGGCAGGGTAGCCCGGCGGCGGTAGCGCATCTGGCCTTCGCCATCGGGATCGTGCCGCTGATTTTTGCCGCCATGATCCATTTCGTGCCCGTGCTGACGCGCACCGGCGAGCCCGCGCGCTGGGTCGGGCGCCTGCCTTGGCTGGCGCAGGCGGTGGGGGGGCTGATCGTATTGTCCCTGCAGGGCATCCTGCCCTATCACGCCGTGTTTGCCGGGGCCTTGCTCGCAGTCCTGCTGACCAGCACGCTGCTGGTCTGGATCGTGGGGCGCGCTCGCAAGTGCCTGGGCACGCCACATCCTGGCTGGCGCTGGTACGTGGCGGCGCTGGCCCTGCTGTTGGCGGCGCTTGCCGCTGTGCTCCTGATGCCGCTTCTGCCGGCGCAGTGGGCAAGCTGGCGACTGCTGCACCTGCATCTTAATACCCTGGGGTTGCTGGGCCTGGCCGCTTTCGGCACGCTTCCGCTGTTGCTGCCGACGGCGCTGGGGCAGGCCGATCCGCAGGCAGCGCCCTGGCTGTCGCGCAAGCTGTGGCCATTGCTGGCCGGCGTGCTGCTGGTGGCGGTGGGCGCGGCTTTCTACTGGTCCCTGGCAGTCGTCGGTAGTGCCATTTTGCTGGCCATTGTGCTGGGCCTGCCCTTGCACTGGTGGCGACATTTTGGCCGGCAGCGTCTGGTCGATGGCGTGGCGACGGGGTTGATCGCGGCTGTGGCGGGTTTTTCCTTGAGCCTGGTGGCCGGCAATCTGCATGCGGCGGGGCTACTCGTGGCGCGGCCTGCGCTTGCCGTCTGGGCCGCCGGGTTCCTGCTGCCGCTGGTGACGTCGGCACTGGCGCAGTTGTTGCCCGTCTGGCGCTGGCCTGGGCCCAAACCGCCCGGGCGCGATGCCATGCGTGCCTGTCTGCTGGTCGGCGCGCACTGGCGGGCCGCGGCGTTTCTGGCGGCTGCGGTGTTGATTCTGGCCGGTTTCAATTTGCTGGGTGCGGTGCTGCTCTGTGCCGCGCTTGCCGGCTTCGGTCTGCAGTTGTTACGGGCGTTGCGTATCGCACGCACATAGTGCGGAATTTGCCCGGGGGACGCGGTAAAATCGCCGCTTTTCGCTTTCCGGATTTTCGTCATGCGCTACATCTCCACTCGCGGCCAGGCTGCGCCCCAGGCTTTTTGCGACATTCTTCTTGGTGGTCTGGCCCCGGATGGCGGCCTGTATCTGCCGCAAAGCTATCCGCAGGTGAGCCGTGCCGATCTGGACGCCTGGCGCAAGCTTTCCTATGCCGACCTGGCGTACGAAATCCTGTCGCGCTTCATCGACGATATCCCGGCCGCCGATCTGCGCGCCATCGTCCGCAAGACCTACACTGCCGAGGTGTACCGCTTTACCCGTAACGGTGGTGACGCGGCACAGATCACGCCGCTGACGAAGCTCGAAGATGGCTTGTACACGCAGGAACTGTCCAACGGCCCGACGCTCGCCTTCAAGGACATGGCGATGCAGTTGCTCGGCAACCTGTTCGAGTACGTGCTGGACAAGCGCGGCGAATCGATCAACATCCTCGGCGCCACCTCCGGCGATACCGGCTCCGCCGCCGAGTACGCGATGCGGGGCAAGCATAACGTCAAGGTCTTCATGCTCTCGCCGGACGGCAAGATGAGCGCCTTCCAGCGCGCCCAGATGTATTCGCTGACCGATGCCAACATCTTCAACATCGCCGTCACCGGCATGTTCGATGACGCGCAGGACATCGTGAAGGCAGTCTCCAATGATGCCGCCTTCAAGAAGCAGTACAAGATCGGCGCCGTCAATTCGATCAACTGGGCGCGGGTTGCGGCGCAGATCGTCTATTACTTCCAGGGCTATTTCCTGGCTACCGGCGGGGCAAATGGCTCGAACGACGAGCAGGTGTCCTTTACCGTGCCGTCGGGCAACTTCGGCAACATCTGCGCCGGCCACATCGCCCGCCAGATGGGCTTGCCGATCAAGCAGCTGGTGCTGGCCACCAACGAGAACGACGTGCTCGACGAGTTCTTCCGCACCGGCGTCTATCGTCCGCGCACCTCGGCCGAAACCAGCGTTACCTCCAGCCCGTCGATGGATATTTCCAAGGCCTCGAACTTCGAACGTTTCGTGTTCGATCTGGTTGGCCGCGATTCGGCGGTAGTGCGCGAATTGTGGGCCAAGGTCGAAGGCGGCGAAGCCTTTGACCTGTCGCAGGCGCCTTGCTGGGCTGATCTGCCGAAGTTTGCCTTTGTTTCCGGGCGCAGCACGCATGCCGACCGCCTCGCCACCATTCGCCTGGCGCAGGAAAAGTATGGCGTGATGCTCGATACGCATACTGCCGACGGCTTGAAGGTGGCGCTGGAGCACCGGCAAGCGGGCGTGACCATGATCGTGCTGGAAACCGCACAGCCGGCGAAATTCGAGGAAACCATCCGCGAAGCGCTCAATGTCGAGCCGGTGCGCCCGGCAGAGCTCGCCGGCATCGAAAAGCTTCCACAACACGTGGTCGTGATGGCGCCGGACGTGGCTGCGATCAAGGCGTTCATCGTCGAGCGGGTGTGATGCCGGCCTGCTTCCTGCTGTGTGAAGGCAGGAAGTCACGGTTGGAGCGGTGAAAAAACGGCACCTTGCGGGTGCCGTATTTTTTGCGCGGGGTTTTGCATGGGCACGCCTGGGAACCCCGCTGGCCGGAACGGATCGAACACATGCACCCTGTCCGTTGAGGTGCGACTCGGGAGGTCTGCCATGCAAAACAGTCAATACACCCTCAGCCATTTGTTCGCGCAACTGGGATTGCCGGCGGAAGCGCAGCAGATCGAAGATTTCATTACTGCCCGGCGGCCATTGGCCAACGGCGTGGCGCTCTACCGCGCCCCTTTCTGGAGCCCGGCGCAACGTGCCTTCCTCAAGGAAGAAATCATCGAAGATGCGGAGTGGGCGCTGGTGATCGAGGAATTGAACGCGCGCTTGCATTGAGGAGGGTTGCCGTCGGCATGGCCCCAGGGGCGCCGCGCGAGACTTTTTCCTGCTGCCGCGCCTGAAAGGATGACGGACGCACTAAAATCACGCCTTTGATTTTTGTGCCCACTCTCTTCAAAGCGGATTTATGGACATGCTCGCCACCCTCTGGAATGGCCCGGGGGGAACCGGTTTCGTTTTTGCCCTGCTGGTCCTGATCAGCCTTGGTTTTCTCCTGCGCTTCGTGTTGCCGGCCCTGATTCTGTTGCGGCAACTGGGCCGGGCCGTGGGGCAGCTGGAAAAACTGGCGGCAGGCGGACAGCCCGCCGATCCGGAGGTGATTGCCCGGCAGGTCATGGTGACGCCGCGTCTGGCCCATCTGTGGCGGGAATATGCCCAGACCCTGCACGGCATCAGCGGTAGCGCTGTCCAGAACCAGGCCGGGCACGGTGCCTGGCGTGCCACGACCATGGCCGAGACCTATTTCACCGAAGCGGCGCTGGTGGAAACGCCGCTGAAAACCGAGTTCTACAAACATCTGCCCGGCATCCTCACCGGGATCGGCATCATCGGCACGTTTGCCGGACTGATCGTTGGTCTGACGCATTTCGAGGTGAATAGCGACGCAGATACGGTCCGCCTCAGCCTGCGGACCTTGATCCAGGGGGTTGGTCACGCCTTCCAGGTTTCCGCGCTGGCGATTGCCCTGGCCATGCTTGCGACCTGGATCGAAAAATCCCTGGTGACGCTGGCCTGCCGCAGGGTCGCTCGCTTGAGCGAGTTGATCGACAGCCTCTTCGAGGGTGGGGTGGAAGAGGAGTATCTCGCCCGTCTGGTGCGCGCCAGCGAACTTTCTGCCAGTCAGGGGAGCCAGTTGCGCCAGGCTCTGGTGGTTGAATTGCGTCAGAGCCTGGGTGCCTTGGCACAGCAGCAGAACGAACAGCTCGCCAGGCAGCAGGAGCAGATGGCAGCCGCTGTTGCCAACGCCGTCTCGCTGGCGGTGGGCCAGGCCCTGCGGGAGCCCCTGGTGCGCATGGCCAGTGCGGTGGAAAAAGCCGGGAGCAGCCAGGGCGAGGCAACGGCCCGTACGCTGGAGCCGCTGCTGGAACGTTTTGTTGCCCGCATGGAAGCCAATCTTGGTCAGGGTCAGTCCGGCCTGGAAGCCTTGCTGGCCCGTACGGCCGAATCGTTGACCAAGGTGGTTGGCGAGCTGGGCCGGGTTGCCGCCCGCCTGGACGGAGCCGGGCAGGGCGCCGTGAGCAGTGCTGCCGGACAATTGCAGGATGCGGGCGTCGGCGTCGGGCGGGCTGCCGACACCTTTGCCCAGGCCAGCACGCAGCTGCTGGCGGCCACCTCTTCACTGGCGGCAGCGGCGACGGAGGCGGGCAATGTGATGCGTGAGCAGGGCCGAACCCGGGATGCTTTCGCCTTGATGCTGGGCGATCTGAAATCCACCATGGAAAATGCCCGGCGTGAAGCCGCACTCACCAGCGAACTGGTCTCCCGCCTTGAGGCGGCGGGCGGTGCCCTGGCCGGGGCTCAGCTTGAGGCCCGCGATTACCTGGAAGGGGTGACCCGGGTGCTGACCGAGGCGCATGGCAGCTTTGCCGAGAACGTCGAGCGCACCTTGCGTCAGGGGAATTCCCAGTTTCACAAGGAGCTGTCTACCGCCGTCGATTACCTCAAGGGGGCTATCGAGGAGCTGGGTGACACCCTGGAAAACCTGGCTGTGCGCAAATGAGTCTGGGCGGCAAGCGGGCTGCGGCCAAACCTGCCCGCCGCGACGAGGCGGAACGCCCCTTCTGGATTTCCTTTTCCGACCTGATGACGGCCCTGATGGTGTTGTTCCTGGTCGCCATGACTGTGGCCTTGCTGGCCATTACCGACGAAATTGCCGAAACTGAAGACCTGAAGGCGGCGCGGGAAGAGGATATCGCCCAGCTGATGCACAGCCTGAAACTTGCCAGCGCCGATTTTCCCGGTGTCAGCGTGCGCGACCGGGTGGTCGATTTCGGTGACCGTGCCCGTTTCGACACCAACAGCCACCGGCTCGACGAGGCGCAGGCGCAGCTATTGCGCACCTTCGTGCCCAAAGTGCTGGCGGCCGCCCGCGATCCGCTCGGCGAAAAATGGCTGAAACGCATCGTGGTGGAAGGGTTCGCCGATGCCCGGGGCAGTTATCTGCACAATCTCAACCTTTCCCTGCAACGCTCCGAACGGGTGCTGTGTGTGCTCATGGCCGGCCCGCCGGCAGCGGCTGCCTTGAGCGAAGCTGAACGGCTGCAGGTGCGCGATCTGTTTTTGGTCAGCGGCGCCTCTTTCAATGCGCTGAAGGACAGCGATGCGGAAAGCCGGCGCATCGAACTGCGTCTGGAATTTCGTGAGCTGGGTGAACACCGGGGTGCCTCACGCCAGCAGTCGCTGGATGGCGATTTCCGCTGCCCTCTGGATCATTGAGATGGCGGCCGCACTCGAAAAATTGCAGGCCCGGTTGCAGGAAACTCTGGCCGGTCGGCCCCGCCAACTCGCCTGGGGGCGCCCCCAGGCAATGAGCCAGAGCCTGGAACGGGTGCGCCTCGCCCTGCGTGGCCGGCGCGGCATGGACAGGGAGCAGCGCATCGCGCGCGGGGTGATGGCGTTCCGTATCCAGGGCGAGCGCACCGATTTCGTGGCGCTTAAATATGCGTGCCATGGTTTGTCGCAGCCCATGGACTGGGAATCGCGGCGCCTGCTGGACGACCGCGAACAGGTCGAGCGCCTGTTGCGGCGGGTGCTCGACTTTGCCGCCGACCCCCGCCGCTTTGCCGCCTGTTATCGCGGCCTGCTGGCGTCCTGTCGGCAGGCCCAGGCGGCGGATTTTCCCCTGGATGGTCCGCTGACTGCCAATCTACGCCGGCTGGAACACTTCCTCCACCAGGCGCAGGCGCGCCTGCACGGCGCCGCGCGTTCTGCGCTTCCTTGCGCCTGATCCTTGTCTTCGCCTGGTGCGTGTGGCGCCCGGATGTCGCTCAGTGGGCTGCCGACCAGCTGTTGAACAGCGTGCGGGCGCGGAGGATGACTTCGCTCGCCGTCAGCCCGGCGGGGCCGCTGCCGTCGGCAACCAGGGCATCGGCGGCGGCGCCATGTAGGTGTACCGCGGCCAGCAGGGCGGCCAGTGGTGGCCAGTTCTGGCCCAGCAGGGCCAGGCACAGACCGGTCAGGACGTCGCCCATGCCGGCGCTGGCCAGGCCGGGGTTGCCGCTGGTGTTGATCCACCAGGCACCCTCCGGGCTGGCAATGACCGTGCCACAGCCTTTCAGGGCAACCGGACAGGCGAAGTTGCGGGCGATTTCCTGCGCTGCGCTGATGCGGTCTGCCTGTACGTCGCGCGTTGAACTGCCCAGCAGCCGGGCGGCTTCGGCCGGGTGCGGCGTGAGCAGGGATGGGGCGATACGGTTGTAGAGATTGCCTTGCAGGCGTCCGTCGTGCGCCAGCAGATTGAGTGCGTCGGCATCGAGGACCAGGGGCAGGGGGCTTTTCAGTGCCTGTTCGAGATGATCGGCGGCCTCGCTGCTCTGACCGAGTCCCGGGCCGCAGGCCAGGGCGTGCAGATCGGCAGTCAGCAGCTGATCGGGGCGGCGCAGCATCAATTCCGGTTGCAGCAGGTCGACGCTCGGTGCATCGGCATCGAGCAGACCCAGATAGACGCGCCCGGCGCCCAGCATCAGCGCCGCCCGCGCGGACAGGAAAGCCGCGCCGGCCATGGCCCGGCTGCCACCGAGCACGCCGACGCTGCCGTAACTGCCTTTGTGACTGTTGCGCCGGCGCGGGCGTAGATGCGTCGCAAAAGTCTCGCGCCGTAGCAGATGGCCGTCGGGCTGGATTGTTTCGTCCAGCGGCAGATCGAGTGGGGCCAACTGGATGTCGCCGCTGTAATCCGGACCATCGTTGGTGTACAGCCCCGGATGCAGGCCGATGAAACACAGCGTATGCGTAGCCTGCACCGTCGGTCGTGCCGCCTGACCGCTGTCAGCGTCAAGTCCGGAGGGACAGTCGAGCGCCAGGAGCGGGCAGTTGTCCCGCTGTGCCAGCCGGTTCATGGCCGTGATACATGCCGCGTGATGGCCTGCCGGGGCTCGCTTGAGGCCGATCCCGAACAGGCCGTCGATGATCAGTCCCCATGTCGCACAGTCGGGGATTTCGCTGGCGATGCTGCCACCGCTGGCGAGAAACTCTGCCCGTGCCGCCTGAGCGTCTGCCGGCAGAGGGTGTTCGGGGCCGTCGGGTGCAACAACCTGCACGTGCCGGCCCTGTGCCCGCAGCAGACGGGCGGCAACAAAGGCATCCCCCCCATTGTTGCCGGGCCCCGCCAGTACGAGTACAGGCACGCTGTCGTCCGACTGCAAATGGCGCGCCAATGCCGCCACAGCCGTACCCGCCCGCAGCATCAACGGCATGCTGGCACAGGCTGTTTCCAGGCGGCGCAGGCTGGGGCTGAGGAAGAGGGCGTCGTGCATTGTGCGGGCAGATCAGTTGAGGGTTGCCGACAGCTTGCGGCGGAATTCGCGCACCAGATCGTCGTGCTGACCACCGGCTAGGGCAGTGAAAAAGTCGAGCAGGGTTTGCCGGCCCGCGCCTTCGCCAAAAAAGCGGTCGCGTCGGACCACTTCCAGCGCCGCTTCCAGTGCTTCACGGAAGCGCTGGTGGGCGGCATAGGCCTTGGCCAGTTCGAGACGGCAGGCATGATCGTCCGGGTGGGCGGCCAGCCGGGCTTCCAGTGGCGCCGGATCGGCCGCTCCCTGGGCCAGGGCCAGGCGGGCGCGCAGGGTCTGCGCGCGCTCGGCCTCTTCCTTGAATTCGCCGCTCAGCAGCTGGGCGGCTTCATCGCTGCGTCCGAGTTGCAGCAGGACATCGATGGCGTCGAGTTGTACGGCCTGGTCGGCAGGGTTCGCCTGGCTGGCTTCCACCAGCTTGGCCAGCGCCGCTTCGAGCTGACCGTCAGCGACCAAGGCGGCCGCCTGTTCGCGCAGGCCGGCTTCCGCCTGGCCGGGCAGGGCGATGCGGTCGAGGAAGGCACGCAACTGGCCTTCCGGCAGGGCGCCGGTGAATTCGTCAACCAGCTGCCCCTGGTACACCACCTTGACCGTGGGAATGCTGCGCACGCCGAAATGTGCGGCCAGTTCCTGGTTCTCGTCGGAATTCACCTTGGCCAGCAGAAAGCGGCCCCGGTATTCAGCCGCCAGTTTTTCCAGCAACGGCTTCAGTGTCTGGCACGGGCCGCACCAGGGCGCCCAGAAATCGACCACCACCGGTGTCTGCAGGGAGGCTTGCAGGACCTGAGCTTCAAAATCGGCAAGGGAAACGTCGAAAGAGAATTGGGACATGGGATGCTTGGAATGGTTGGGGGAAGGCCCATTTTAGTGTGAAACATCCGCCAAAGGGGATGCGCGTTTTCATGTTTCAGGTTTCACCTTTCACGCCCTTTCGGCTATCATTCGGCTTTCCCGCAGCCTGTCTTTCCATGACCAAATACGTTTTTGTTACGGGTGGTGTCGTGTCCTCCTTGGGCAAAGGCATCGCCGCCGCGTCGCTGGGGGCCATTCTGGAATCCCGCGGCATCAAAGTCACCCATCTCAAGCTCGATCCCTATATCAACGTCGATCCGGGCACGATGAGCCCCTTCCAGCATGGCGAAGTCTTCGTCACGGAAGACGGCGCCGAGACCGATCTCGATCTTGGTCACTACGAGCGCTTCACCAGCGCCCGCATGAGCAAGCGCAACAACTTCACTACCGGTCAGGTCTATGACTCGGTATTGAAGAAGGAACGGCGCGGCGAGTACCTCGGCAAGACGGTGCAGGTCATCCCGCACATCACCGATGAAATCAAGGGCAAGGTCAAGGCTGGCGCCGAAGGGGCCGACGTGGCCATCGTCGAAGTCGGCGGTACCGTCGGTGACATCGAGTCGCTGCCGTTTCTGGAAGCCATTCGCCAGATGGGTATTGAAGAAGGTCGCAACAACACCTGCTTCATTCATCTGACGCTGCTCCCCTATATTCCGACCGCCGGTGAGCTGAAAACCAAGCCGACCCAGCATTCGGTCAAGGAGCTGCGCGAAATCGGCATTCAGCCGGACATCTTGCTCTGCCGTGCCGATCGCCCGGTGCCGGCGGAAGAACGGCGCAAGATCGCGCTGTTCTGCAATGTCATGCCGGAAGCCGTGATCGAATGTCTGGATGCCGACTCGATCTACAAGATTCCCGGCGCCCTGCACGAGCAGATGCTGGACGAAATCGTCTGCCACAAACTGGGCATTCTCGCCAAGGCGGCGGATCTGACCGTCTGGGAGAAACTGATCGATGCCATGGAGCATCCGCTGCATACGGTGCGCGTGGCCTTCGTCGGCAAATACGTCGATCTGACCGAGTCGTACAAATCGCTGATCGAGGCGATCAAGCATGCCGGCATCCACACCCGCAGCAAGATCGACATCGAGTACATCGATTCGGAAGACATCGAAAAACACGGCACCGGCGTACTCGATGCCATGGATGCCATTCTGGTCCCGGGCGGCTTTGGCCGGCGCGGCACGGAAGGCAAGATTGCCGCCATCCGCTATGCGCGCGAGATGCGTAAGCCGTTCCTCGGCATCTGTCTGGGGATGCAAATGGCCGTGGTGGAATTTGCCCGTCATGTGGCCGGTTTGAAGGATGCGCATTCGACGGAATTCGTCACCGATACCCCTTATCCGGTGATTGGCCTGATTACCGAATGGCACGATGCGTCGGGGCAAATCGAGAAACGCGATGAGGATTCCGATCTCGGCGGCACCATGCGCCTCGGTGGCCAGTTGTGTCAGTTGAAGGAAGGCAGTCTGGCCCGTCAGATTTATGGCGCAGCGGAAATCACTGAACGCCACCGGCATCGCTATGAAGTGAACAACACCTTGCTGGGGCAGCTGGAAGAAAAGGGCCTGATCGTTTCCGGGCGTGCTCCGGGGACCGATCTGTGCGAAATGATCGAGTTGCCAGCGGTGGTGCATCCCTGGTTCGTCGCCTGCCAGTTCCACCCCGAATTCACCTCCAATCCGCGCACCGGTCATCCGCTGTTCACCTCCTATGTACAAGCAGCGCTCAAGGCGCAGCAGGAGAAACAGGCATGAAACTGTGCGGTTTTGAAGCCGGTCTCGACCAGCCTTTTTTCCTGATCGCCGGGCCGTGTACCGCCGAATCCGAACAGCTGTGCGTCGATATCGCCGGGCAGATGCAGGAGATCTGTAGCCGCCTGGGAATTCCCTATATCTTCAAGGCGTCCTACGACAAGGCTAACCGCAGTTCCGGGCAATCGGTGCGCGGGCCGGGGATTGAGGGGGGTCTGCGCATCCTGGAGACGGTACGCGCCAGGATTGGTGTGCCGGTGCTGACTGATGTCCATGACGCGGCCGATGTGGCACAGGTGGCCAGCGTGGTTGACGTCCTGCAGACCCCGGCCTTTCTCTGCCGCCAGACCGATTTCATCCATGCCGTCGCCTCCTGCGGCAAACCGGTGAACATCAAGAAAGGCCAGTTTCTAGCGCCAGGCGACATGAAGCATGTCGTCGCCAAGGCCCGGGAGGTCAACGGCGGTGCCGACAACCTCATGGTCTGCGAGCGCGGCGCTTCCTTCGGTTACAACAATCTAGTTTCCGACATGCGTAGCCTGGCGATCATGCGCGAGACCGGCTGTCCGGTCGTGTTCGATGCCACTCACAGCGTACAGCTGCCCGGCGGGCAGGGCACGGTGTCGGGCGGGCAGCGCGAATTCGTCCCGGTGCTGGCACGGGCGGCGGTGGCAGTCGGGATTTCCGGCTTGTTCATGGAAACCCATCCCTGCCCGGAAAAAGCCTTTTCGGATGGCCCCAATTCCTGGCCACTGGCGCGTATGGAAAACCTGTTGCAGACACTGGTGGCGCTCGATCGTGCCGTCAAGGCAGCAGGTTTTGCAGAATCCGACCTATAAATCACTTTAATAAAACCTTTCAACCTTTTGATAACAAGGAAGAAATATGAGTTCCATCGTTGATGTCATCGCCCGCGAAATTCTCGATTCCCGCGGCAATCCCACGGTCGAGGCCGATGTGCTGCTGGAATCCGGCGTCATGGGCCGTGCCGCTGTGCCTTCGGGTGCGTCCACCGGCTCGCGTGAAGCGATCGAACTGCGCGACGGCGACAAGAGCCGCTATCTCGGCAAGGGCGTCATGCAGGCCGTTGAGAACATCAACACCGAGATTTCCGAAGCCATCATCGGTCTCGATGCACAGGAACAAGCCTTTATCGACCAGACCATGATCGAGCTGGATGGCACTGACAACAAGTCGCGCCTCGGTGCCAACGCCATCCTCGCGGTGTCGATGGCGGTTGCCAAGGCGGCGGCGGAAGAATCCGGCCTGCCGCTCTACCGTTACTTCGGCGGCATGGCACCGATGCAGATGCCGGTGCCGATGATGAACATCATCAATGGCGGCGCCCACGCCAACAACAGCCTCGACATCCAGGAATTCATGGTGATGCCGGTCGGCGCCAACACCTTCCGCGAAGCCATGCGCTGCGGTGCCGAAATCTTCCATGCGCTGAAGAAGCTGCTGGACAAGAAGGGTCATTCGACTGCCGTCGGTGACGAAGGCGGCTTCGCCCCCAACCTGGGCAGCCACGCCGAAGCGCTGGAAGTCATCATGCAGGCGATCGAGGAAGCCGGTTACGTGCCCGGTCAGGACGTCCTCCTGGCCCTGGATTGCGCCGCTTCCGAGTTCTACAAGGACGGCAAGTACCATCTGTCCGGCGAAGGCCTGCAGCTCACCTCCGAGCAATTCACCGACTATCTCGCTAACCTGGCCGACCAGTTCCCCATCGTTTCGATCGAAGACGGCATGGCTGAAGGCGATTGGGACGGCTGGAAGCTGCTGACCGACCGCCTCGGCAAGAAGGTGCAGATCGTTGGCGATGACCTCTTCGTCACCAACACCCGCATCCTCAAGGAAGGCATCCAGAAGGGCATCGGCAACTCGATCCTGATCAAGATCAACCAGATCGGCACCCTGTCGGAAACCTTCGCCGCCATCGAAATGGCCAAGCGTGCCGGCTACACCGCCGTGATTTCGCATCGCTCCGGTGAAACCGAAGACAGCACCATCGCCGACATCGCCGTCGGCCTCAATGCCGGCCAGATCAAGACGGGTTCCCTGAGCCGCTCGGACCGCATCGCCAAGTACAACCAGCTGCTGCGCATCGAGGAAGATCTGGGTGACACCGCGTCCTACCCGGGCCGCGAGACCTTTTACAACCTGCGTTAAGACACTTCCATGCGCTGGCTGACCGCCGGCCTGCTGGCTTTGCTCGTCCTTCTCCAGTACCCGCTGTGGCTGGGGAAGGGCGGCTGGCTGAAAATCTGGGAATACGGGCGGCAGCTGGAAGCACAGAAGGAAGAAACACGGCAGCTGGAAATCCGCAATGCCGGCCTCGACGCGGAAGTGCGTGACCTCAAGCAGGGTTACGAAGCCATTGAGGAGCGGGCCCGCTTCGAGCTCGGCATGGTCAAGCCGGATGAAGTTTTCGTGCAGATTCCCGATCGCCCGCAGCGCTCCGAAAAGCAGCCATGAGTGCAGCGCCTGTCCGCCCTAATCCCTTGTCATGAGCGGCTTGGCGGAAATTTCTGGTAATCGGTTTCGTTGCTAGCCACACCCCATTTGCTCCGCTAGAATCGTCCCAAAAACGCCCCTGCAAGGTGTACAAGGAGAACGATATGCGGCTCGAAATCGGCGACCCGGCCCCCCAGTTTGCTTTACCCGATGCTGATCTGGAAACGGTCAGACTCAGCGATTACGCCGGCAAGCGTGTGGTGCTGATTTTCTACCCCAAGGATTGCACGCCGTGCTGTACCAAGCAGGTCACTGATTTCTCCGATCATGATGCCGACTTTGCTCGCCTGGGTGCGGTGGTACTCGGCATCAATCGCGACGACAGCCAGAAACACCAGCTGTTCCGCGAGAAAGAGGGCATCGGTATGCCCCTGCTTTCCGATAGCGATGGCACGGTCTGCGAAAAATATGGCGTCTGGCAGGCAAAAGAGGTCGATGGACAGGAAAAATACGGTATCGTCCGCTCCACTTTCATCATCGATCGCCAGGGCGTCATCCGCCAGGCGCTCTACAACGTCAACTACAAAGGCCACGCGGCCGAAGTGTTGAAACTCATCAAGGAACTCGACACATGAGCCAACTGGTTGCCAAGAACCACATCGTCACCCTCGATTACCACGTTACCGACCCGGATGGTGAGGTGGTCGATGAAGGGCGCGAAGCCCTGGTCTATCTGCACGGCGGTTACGACGACATTTTCCCAAAGATCGAAGAAGCGCTGCACGGCAAGAGCATTGGCGAATCAGTCCAGGTCAAGTTGCAGCCCGATGAAGCCTTCGGTGAATACGATGCCGAAATGGTGCAGATCGAGCCGCGTGCCGATTTCCCCAAAGAATTGCAGGTTGGCATGCAGTTCGAGGGGGGGCCGGAAGAGGGTGATGACGACGATTTCATCATCTACCGAGTCACCGACATCGCCAACGACAAGGTAGTGCTCGACGGTAACCATCCCCTGGCCGGCATGGCGCTGGTGTTTACCTGCACCGTTACGGCCATCCGCCCGGCCAGCGCCGAAGAAATCGAGCAAGGCCACGCCCAGAGCGAAGAGGACGACGAGGACTGAGCGGCCGCTTGCAAGCTGGCCCGGCTAGGCCGCCGCCAGCTTGGTTTTCAATGCATATAACGCTTCCAGCGCCGCGCGCGGCGTCAGCGTGTCCGGATCAAGGGCGGCGAGCTCTTTCAGAACAGGGTGGGGCGCGCGCTCTTCCGGTGCGCTGTCGATGGTACTGAGCGGCGCCGCAAAAAGATCCGGCTGGTGCGGGTCGAATACGGCACGCTGCTCGAATTCCCGCAGCTGTTTGCGGGCTGCGCGCACCACGCTGGCCGGAATGCCGGCCAGTGCGGCAACCTGGATACCGTAGCTCTGGTTGGCCGGACCTTCTTCCACTGCGTGCATGAAGACGATACGGTCGTTGTGCTCGACAGCCCCTAAATGCACGTTCGCCAGCTCCGGATACTCGTGGGCGAGCCGGGTCAGTTCGAAATAGTGCGTGGCAAACAGCGTCAGGCTGCGGTTTTTTTCGATCAACTGACGCAGGATGGCGAAAGCCAGCGCCATGCCGTCGAAGGTGGAGGTGCCGCGGCCGATTTCATCCATCAGCACCAGGCTCTGAGGCGTGGCGTGATGCAGGATGGTGGCGGCTTCGGTCATTTCGACCATGAAGGTGGAGCGGCCCGAGGCGAGATCGTCGGAAGCGCCGATGCGGGTGAAGATGCGGTCGAGCGGGCCGAGCACGCACTGCGTTGCCGGCACGAAACTGCCGATGTGGGCGAGCAGGGCAATCAGCGCCACCTGGCGCATGTAGGTCGATTTACCGCCCATATTGGGGCCGGTGATGAGCAGCAGCCTGCGTAGTTCCTGCAATTGGCAATCGTTGGCGATGAAGCTTTCGGCCTGGTGAGCCAGTTCGTTTTCCACGACCGGATGGCGCCCGCCTTCGATGTGCACGCAGATTTCCTCGCTGAATTGCGGCTGGCACCAGTTGCGCTGGCGTGCCGTTTCGGCAAACCCGGCCAGCAGATCCAGCCCGGCGACGGCCCGGGCGATAGTCAGGAAATCCGGTACGGCAGGCAGCAGGGCATCGAGAATGCCCTCGTACAGCATCTTTTCCCGGGCCAGGGCGCGTTCCTGGGCGGACAGCGCCTTGTCCTCGAACGCTTTCAGCTCCGGCGTGATGTAGCGCTCGGCGTTTTTCAGCGTCTGGCGCCGCCGGTAATCGTCCGGCACCTTGTCGGTATTGGCGTGCGTCACTTCGATATAGAAGCCGTGCACCCGGTTGAATTCGACCTTGAGGCTGGCGATGCCGGTGCGCTCACGCTCGCGCATTTCCAGGTCGATGAGGAAGGTGCCGCAATTGTCATTGATGGCGCGCAGCTCATCCAGTTCGGGGTCGAAGCCGGCGGCAATGACCCCGCCGTCGCGCACCTGCGCCCCCGGTTCGCTGGCGATGGCCCGGCTGAGCAGATCGAGTGCGTTGTCGGGCGTGGTCAGTGCCGTGGTGTACTGCGCCAGCAACGGCGCCACCGTGCCGGCAAGCGGCGCCCGCAATTCCGGCAGCCGCAGGAGCGATTCGCGCAGGCTCGACAAGTCGCGCGGGCGGGCGTTCCTGAGCGCGATGCGCCCGGCGATACGTTCCAGATCCGCCATGCCACGCAAGGCCTTGCGTACCGCAGCGGCCAGTTCGCCATAATTGTCCAGTAGCGCCGCCACCGCCGCATGGCGAGCGGCCGGCAGGGTGCGGTCGCGTAGCGGATGATGCAGGGTGTGCCGCAACAGGCGCGTCCCCATGCCGGTGATGCAGTTGTCGAGCAGCGAAAACAAGGTGGGAGAGGGTTGTCCGCGCAGGGTTTCGGTGAGCTCCAGATTGCGGCGGGTCGCCAGGTCCAGGCCAAGATAAGCCGCCTCCATTTCCACCGTCAGGCCACGTAAATGCGGCAGCTTGCCCGATTGTGTCGCCTGCGCGTACTGCAGCAGTGCCCCCGCCGCGCCGATGGCGGGTTTCAGGCCTTCTGCCCCGAACCCCGCGAGCGAGGCAACCGCGAACTGCTCACAGAGCAGGCGGCGCGCTGAATCGATATCGAAATGCCAGTCTGCCTGCCGCGTGCACGCCGCAGCCGTGGCCGCTCCGGGAGTCCAGCTCTCCGGGTGCAGGATTTCCGCCGGCCGGATGCGCTCCAGCGTGGCAGGAATCTGCTCCACCGGCACTTCGAGCAGGATGAATTCCCCATTCGCCAGATTGAGCCGCGCCATCCCCGCCGTAGTACGCTGCACGACCAGCGCCAGTAGCCAGACATCCTGGCGGTCGTCGATCAAGGCCGCATCGGTCAGCGTACCCGGCGTCACGATGCGTGACACAGCCCGCTCCACCGGCCCCTTGCTGGTCGCCGGATCGCCGATCTGCTCGCAGATCACCGCCGACTCGCCCATCTTCACCAGCCGCGCCAGATAGGGCTCCAACGAATGAAACGGCACCCCGGCCATCTTCACCGGCACCCCCGCCGACTGGCCGCGCGTGGTCAGCGTGATATCCAGCAAACGCGCCGCTTTCTCGGCGTCCTCCATGAACAACTCATAAAAATCGCCCATACGGTAGAACAGCAGCGTGTCCGGATGATTGGCCTTGAGGGCAAGGTACTGCTGCATCATCGGGGTGTGTTTGGCGCTGTCGGCAGATTTGCTCATGGAATGGTGGCAAAAGGCGGGAAAGGGGCGGATTTTAGCAGGGGAGGGGGGAGGCGTCCGCTGCTGGCCTTTTGTGCATGATGTTGCATGGAAACTTGGGGGCATCATTTGATGCACAAGCACTGCTGCCCAAACGAATGCGTGCTCCAGGGTTTGATCAGATCAACAAGGCGGCGAGTAGGACAGTAGAATGCCAAGGGTGAAATATTCTGAATTGTTGGAGTACGTATGGCGTTGCCAGATGGTTTGTACGATCAACTGCTTACAGAGGAGTTGTGGCAATCATTGTTTGCAACGACCAATGCAGACACCCGGTTGCTCAACCTGCTGCGCGAAGATGAAGCGCCGAGTTATTTGGCGGATGCTCTGGTGGCTCAGCTCAAGGCCATTCTTGAAGATTTACGCGAAGACGGCAAAGAGAAGCTTTTGTCGCAGCTTGATCT
Source organism: Azonexus hydrophilus (assembly GCF_905120355.1). GTDB lineage: Bacteria > Pseudomonadota > Gammaproteobacteria > Burkholderiales > Rhodocyclaceae > Azonexus. The sequence continues at coordinate 150,707 of NZ_CAJHOB010000006.1, forward strand.
GGTGAATTCGCTACTCGTGAATTTGCGCCAGCGTTTGAATCCGCAAACCAGCGCTGCCGAGGTTGATATGCTGGTCAAGCCGCCACAGGTTCTGCGAGCTATTTACCGGCAGTCTGCGTACCCAGTTGCACCGGAAACTGGTTTGTCATTACCCTGGTTATTCACGGCAGGGAAAGGCTCCCCCTCCCTGCTGACTGAATTGCGCCGGGAACTGGCGGCCTGTGATCAGGTGGATATCCTGGTCAGTTTCATTACGCATTCTGGCGTGCGTAAATTGCTTGATATTCTGCAAACGGTCACAGCGATTGGCGCAGATGGTTTACCACGGACTAGGTTGCGGGTGTTGACGACCACTTACACCGGAGCCACCGAAATTGTTGCGCTGGATGAGTTGGCCCGACTGCCCGGGTGTGAAATCCGTATTTCTCTAGATGGTCGTCGCACCCGATTGCATGCTAAAGCCTGGCTTTTCCGGCGCCGGACCGGATTTGGTTCGGCTTATGTGGGGAGTGCGAATTTGTCGGGTGCTGCTCTGATGGGGGGGGCTGGAGTGGACGGTGAAATTCACCGAACGTGGCCAGAATGAGTTATTCGAGCGGGCCTGTGCGCATTTTGAAACGCTATGGGAAGACCCTGAATTTCAGCGCTATGACCCGGCTAATCCTCTCCATCGTCAGGCGCTTGGCGAGGCACTCAAGCGCGAATCGGGTGAAGACATTATTGCTCGCCCAACTTATTTTGATCTTGAGCCCAAGGCGTACCAGCAGGAGATGCTCGATCAACTCGAAATAGAGCGCGAGCATGAGCGGTGGCGCAACTTGGTCGTCGCTGCGACGGGAACGGGCAAGACGGTGGTGGCTGCCTTTGATTATCGACGCATCTGTCTGCTGCACGGTGGGCAGCCGCGGCTACTGTTTGTCGCACACCGCGAAGAAATACTGAAGCAGGCTTTGCGTACCTATCGCGAGGTGTTGCGCGACCACGCCTTCGGTGAATTATTGATTGGTGGTGTTCAGCCGGAGCGTTTCGATCACCTGTTTGCCACCATCGATAGCGTCAGCAGCCGTGATCTTCTGGGCCGTTGCGGAGCCGATTACTGGCATGTGGTGGTGGTAGATGAATGCCACCGTTTGGCAGCAGATCGTTTTGATGCCTTCGTGACAACAGTCACCCCGCGCATTTTGCTGGGTCTAACGGCGACACCGGAACGTAGCGACGGTAAACCAATTTTGGGCTACTTCCAGAATCGACTGGATGGTTCACCGGCAGTTGAATTACGTCTTTGGCACGCCCTTGAGCAACAACTGCTGGCACCGTTCGAGTACTACGCTTGCGACGATGACACTGATTTTTCCGAAGTGCCGTGGCAACAATCAGGTGAGGTCGCAGCAATTGATCAGCTGGTGACCGGTAATGAGGTTCGTGCTCGTCTGGTGCTCAATGAATGGCACAGGTTGGCAGGTGATCCACGAAAAGGGAGAGCGCTGCTCTTTTGTGTCTCGGTGGCTCATGCTCGATTCATGACGGAAAAATTGAATCAGGCTGGAATAAAGTCCCTATGCGTGGTAGGTGAAACGCCACAAGATGAACGGCGACGGGCACCTGAAAAGCTGGCACGAGGTGAGGTTGCTGCACTGGTGACCTGTGATCTTTACAACGAAGGTGTGGACCTGCCTTTGGTCGATACGTTGCTGCTCTTGCGTCCAACGCAAAGCCCGGTGCTATTTCAACAGCAGATTGGTCGTGGTCTGCGTTTGGCCAAGGGCAAGGAGAGCTGCTTAATCCTTGATTTTGTTGGGCGCCATCGCGAAGAGTTCCGCTTTGATCGCCTGTTATCCACGCTGACTGGCCTATCGCGCACTCAGTTGGTCGAGTCGGTCGAAAAAGGATTTGGCAGTTTGCCGCCGGGATGCCATATCCAACTGCAGCGCCAAACACGCGAACAAATACTGCGCAGCTTGCGCAAGCTGGTGCAGCAAAACTGGCGGCGTCTGCGTACGGAGTTACAGGCTTTTGCTGCCTTAAGAGGGCGCAACGATATTCGACTGGCTGATTTTCTGCACGAACAGGGAATAGAACTGGAGGACCTCTACCGTAATAGCGGTCGATCCGGTTGGGCCAACCTGAAACGTGATGCCGGCTTGCTGACGATGCCAGCAGGGGATGAAGACGATTATTTCGGCCGTCGCTTTGGTGAGTTACTTCATGTGGACGATCCTGTGCGTATTGACGAACTATTCAAAATCGCTGAACCGACGGCAACTTATCGGCCCCAAGATGAACATGCGAAGTGTGTATGTCAAATGTTGGCCTATCAGGTTGATGCACAGCAAAACCAATTGGGTACTGGTGAGGCTTTTCGCGAACGATTGAGGGCGCATCCTGCGCATCTGGCTGAGCTAGCGGAACTTGGCGAGGTGCTGCAAGCTAGAAGTGTTCTGCGCCAGCGGTCCATACCAGGACTGGAGGATGTACCGCTCTGCTTGCATGGCGCCTACGGTATCCGCGAAATCCTGACAGCCGTGGGCTGGTTGACTCCTACACGACGCGCTCCTTTTCAGGCAGGAGTGCTGGCCCTGCATGAGCGTAGGGTCGAGCTGCTGTTCGTTACGCTAGATAAGAGCGCTGGTTATCACGCACAAATTGCCTATCACGACTATGCCATCAGCCCTGAGCTATTCCACTGGCAATCGCAAAACTCGGCTGGCCCGAACACTGCTGCGGGACGCCGCTATCTGGAAAGCCCCGGTAACGGCTGGGTTTTTCAGCTTTTTGTGCGCCTGGCAAAAGGTGCACCTTACCGCACGTGCGGTCCGGTCACATTGGAATGTGCCGAAGGCCAGAAGCCAATGAATATTCATTGGCGCTTGTCAGTACCTTTGCCTAGTAGATTGTTCCGTGAATTCAGTATCTTGCGCGGAGATTAGCAACGCGGTTGTGCAGAAGGCTTTTTGAATCAGGATCGTATTCCTGGACCTGGTGCAAGAGACTGTCGGGCAACGGTAATCCTCATTTCATCGTCGTCAAAACGGCACACATGCCTCAAGTCTGTGTGGGCGCGGGCGCCGCAAAGTGTTGCCACCAGCCCGATACAGGCTGTTTCTACCGTACTCCCGGTATTCTCTTTTCGCTCGCCCCCCTTACAATGTGATCCGTTTGTTAATGGATGAGCGTCATGTCTGTTGAATTCGATTACCCCCTTGCAGAAGAAATTGCCCGTAACGTCGATGCTGCGTTGGCTGAGGATGTGGGTGCGGGGGACCTTACTGCGGCGCTGGTGCCCGCGGCGCGGGCGGCACGGGCGACGGTGGTGGCGCGTGAGGCAGGGGTGCTGTGCGGGCGTGACTGGTTTGATGCCTGCGTGTTACGCCTGGATCCTGCGGCGCAGGTGCAGTGGTCGGCGGCCGAAGGTGAGCGCATCGAGGCTGGGCAGGTGTTGTGCACGCTGGCAGGCGATGCGCGTGCATTGTTGACGGCTGAACGCAGTGCGCTCAATTTCCTGCAGTTATTGTCGGCCGTGGCGAGCAAGACCCGCATCTACGCTGATGCCATCGCCGGAACGCGCGCGCAGGTGGTCGATACCCGGAAGACCTTGCCCGGCTTGCGCATTGCGCAGAAATACGCGGTGCGCGCTGGCGGCGGCGGTAATCACCGCCTGGCGTTGTGGGACGCCATCCTGATCAAGGAAAACCATATTCATGCCGCCGGTGGTATTCCCCAGGCCGTTGCTGCCGCGCGTGCGATTGCGGCACAGGCCGCCGGGCGGTGCAAGTTCATCCAGGTGGAAGTGGAAGATCTGTCCGAACTGGAGCAGGCCCTGGATGCCGGGGTGAACATGATCCTGCTCGACAATTTTTCATTGGAAAACCTGCGGGCTGCGGTGCGGGTGAACGCCGGACGCGCCGTGCTCGAAGCTTCCGGCAATGTGACGCTGGAAACGCTGCGCGCCATCGCGGAAACCGGCGTTGACCGGATTTCGATCGGGGCGCTCACCAAGGACGTGAAAGCGCTGGATCTGTCATTGCGCTTTGTCGCTTGAAATACGCTGAATTCACTATTGGATCGTAACAACCAGGGGAGACATATACGTGACGCAACATTTGATTGACTGGAATTCTGCCTACAGCATCGGTCTCGATGAAATCGACGACCAGCACAAGGTGCTGTTCGACATCATCAATGGCATGTGGGCGAGTGTGATCAACCGCGAAAAGGGGGCGCCGCTGCTGGATGCGCTGGATGAGCTGGAGCGCTACACGGTGACACATTTCACGGCCGAAGAAGCCTTCATGCGCAGCCATGGCTACAGCAATTTCGAGGCACACAAGAAACAGCACGACCAGTTCATTTCACGCGTACGCAGCGAACGCCAGTCAATCGAGGCGGGGGGACCGGTCTCCCTGGACATGATCAACTTCCTCAAGGACTGGTTGATCAACCATATTCTGGTGCAGGACAAGGCCTATGCGGCTGAATTCAAGAACAAGAAGCTGGGTGTGCTGGGGGGATTCTTTTCGCGTTTGCTGCGCATTTGACCGGGGCGAAAGGGTGGGAGGCAGGCGAAAAAGCTTGCAATCCACCTTTGCCTCCGTATAATGCGCGGCTCTGACAGCGCGCCCGTAGCTCAGTTGGATAGAGTACTTGGCTACGAACCAAGGGGTCGGGCGTTCGAATCGCTCCGGGCGCGCCAATCAGAAACAGTGTTGCACAGCGCGCCCGTAGCTCAGTTGGATAGAGTACTTGGCTACGAACCAAGGGGTCGGGCGTTCGAATCGCTCCGGGCGCGCCAGTTGCACAACCAATAATTCAGTGGCCGTAATCGATCAAGGCACCCCTGCGGTGCTTTTTTTATGCCCGCCACGGGGGCAGCCCCCGCCTGTAGTAAGATGCCCCCGCGCATTCAGGCGCTTTTCCCGTATTCCCGCCTTGACCAGTCTCCAGGAAATCTTCTCGCCCGATGGGCCGTTTGCGCGGGCCATTGAAGGTTATCGCGTCCGCTCGCAGCAGGTGGAGATGGCCGAACGCATTGCCGCAGCAATCAAGAGCAACAGCGTGTTCATCGCCGAGGCCGGAACGGGGACGGGCAAGACCTTTGCCTATCTGGTGCCGGCTCTGCGCTCCAACGGCAAGGTGATTGTTTCCACCGGCACCAAGACCCTGCAGGATCAGCTGTACAACAAGGATCTGCCCATGGTGCGCGACATTTTGCGCGCACCGGCGCAGATCGCCCTGCTCAAGGGGCGGGCCAATTACGTCTGCCACTATCACCTGCAAAATGCGTTGGGTGAGGGGCGCTTCCTCAGCCGGGAAGATGCGGCTGACGCGCGGCGCATCGCTGCCTTTGCGCGCACGACACACAGTGGTGACAAGGCAGAGTGCCTGGAAGTCAATGAAAACTCGCCGGTCTGGCAGCAGGTGACGTCGACCCGCGATAACTGTCTGGGCCAGGATTGCCCGAATTACAAGGAATGCTTCGTCATGCAGGCGCGCAAGGCGGCCATGGCGGCGGATCTGGTGGTGGTCAATCATCACCTGTTCTTTGCTGACGTGATGCTGCGTGACGAAGGTATGGCGGAATTGCTGCCCGCCTGCAATACGGTGATTTTCGACGAAGCGCACCAGTTGCCGGAAGTGGCGAGCCTGTTTTTTGGCGACAGCATTTCGACCGCGCAGGTGCTGGACCTGGTGCGCGATGCGCGCAACGAAGCGCTGACGCATGCGCGTGATTGCCTGGATCTGCCGCCGGCCGGCAAGGCGGCGGAAAAGGCGGCGCGTGACCTGCGTCTTGCCGTGGGCGTTGATGCCGGCCGCTTTTCTGCCGCGCAGTTGCATGAGAAACCGGAATTCGACGCGGCGCTGACGACGCTGATTGAAAGCCTGGAGCGTTTTGCCGCCATTCTGGAAACCCAGGCCGAACGTGCCGAAGGCCTGGAAAAGTGCTGGCAGCGTGCGGGCGAATTGCTGGATCACCTGCGCCGCTGGCAGCAGCCGGAAGAAGCCGGTTATGTCTATTGGGGCGAGGCGTTCACCCAGTCGTTGCAACTGAATGCAACTCCGCTCGACGTGGCGGGGATTTTCCGCAAGCAGATGGGAGGGCATCCGCGCGCTTGGATTTTTACCTCGGCGACGCTGGCGGTACAGGGGCGCTTCCATCACTATTGCAGCGAAATGGGCCTGGGAGAACCGGAGTCCGCCTGCTGGCAGAGCCCCTTTGATTACGGCAAGCAGGCCGTGCTGTACGCGCCGTTGGGAATGCCCGAGCCAAACGACTGGCGATTTACCGAAGCCGTGGTCGAAGCCGCCTGGCCCGCCGTGCAGGCGGCGCGCGGCGGCACCTTTTTTCTGTGCACCAGCCTGCGCGCCATGCGCCGCACGCGCGAACTGCTGCAGGAAAAGATCGAGGCGGCCGGCCTGGATGTGCCGTTGCTGGTGCAGGGGGAGGGCAGCAAGAACGATCTATTGCAGCGCTTCCGCTTTCACGGTGCGGCCATTCTGGTCGGCAGCCAGAGTTTCTGGGAGGGAGTCGATGTGCGGGGCGAAGCACTGTCGCTGGTCGTCATCGACAAGATTCCCTTTGCGCCGCCGGATGATCCGGTGCTGTCAGCGCGTATCGATGAAATGAAGAAACAGGGGCGCAATGCCTTTATTGAATACCAGCTGCCGCGTGCCGTCATTAACGTCAAGCAGGGTGCCGGGCGTCTGATCCGCGATGAAAGCGACCGTGGTGTGCTGATGATTTGCGACCCACGCATGCTGACCAAACCGTACGGCCGCAAAGTTTGGCAAAGTCTGCCGCCGATGCAACGCACCAAGGAATTGCGTACGGTGCTCGAATTCTTCGCCGCGTCCCGTTGATTGCCGCCATGCCAACTACTTACGAACAACTTGCAGCTCGTCAGCCGCACTTCTTTTCCGCTGCCAGCATCACGCTTGAAGCGGACGTGCTGGCGGCCATGCGCGCCATCATTACTGCCTGCGAACAGGTTCTGGCGCTGCCCACCTGTCGTGCCGAAGCCCTGGATGCTGCACCGGAAATTGCCCGGCTGCCGCAAGCGGCGCAGGGGGTGTGCATGGGCTACGATTTCCATCTGAGCCCAACGGGGCCACGGCTGATTGAAATCAATACCAACGCCGGCGGCGCGCTGCTCAACGCCAGCCTGCTTGAGGGGCGCGGCGCAGCAACAGCCGCAGCGACCCTGCGTGCTGACATCTTCGCCATGTTCGCGGCAGAGTGGCGACGGGCGCGCGGTGAGGCTGCGCTGACCAGCATCGCGATTGTCGATGAGCAGCCAGAGACGCAATTCCTGGCGCCCGAATTCGAGCTGTTCCGCGAGCTGTTCATGGCGCACGGCATTGCCGCCGTGATCGCTGATCCGGGCGAACTGGCATGGTGTGATGGGCGTTTGTGGTGTGGCGCTACGGCAATCGACCTGGTCTACAACCGCCTGACCGATTTTTACCTCGACACCCCCGCCTGTGCCGCGTTGCGCGCCGCCTACCTGGCCGGACAAGTAGTGCTGACGCCCCATCCGCAGGTGCATGCCACGCATGCCGACAAACGTCGTCTGCTGTTGTTGTCCGATGCCGCGCGCCTGACTGCGCTGGGGGTAGGAGAGAGTGAGCAGGCCATTCTGCTCGCCGGCGTGCCGCGCACCATCGAGGTGGCGTCGGTTGCAGCGGATACCTTGTGGGCCGAGCGCAAGCGCTGGTTCTTCAAACCTGCGGCCGGTTTTGGCAGCCGGGCAGCCTACCGGGGCGACAAACTGACACGGCGGGTGTTCGAGGAAATCCTGCAAGGGCCGTACATCGCGCAGGAAATCGTGCCGCCTTCCGAGCATCCGGTCGAGGTGGATGGCGAGCGCCAGAGACTGAAGGCTGATTTCCGTTGCTACGTTTACGCCGGGCAAGTGCTGTGCGTGGCGGCGCGGCTTTATCAGGGACAGACCACGAATTTCCGCACACCTGGCGGTGGCTTTGCGCCAGTTTTTCTGAGCGAAGGACCGGCAACATGAAATTTCCCCCACTATGACTGGAGACTGACACAGATGAGCATTCAATGGTTTCCCGGTCACATGACCTCGGCGCGCAAGAAAGCGGCCGAAACGCTCGCCCACGCCGACGTCGTGGTGGAAGTGCTCGATGCGCGGCTACCGCAGGCGTCGAGCAATCCGATGATCCACGAGTTGCGCATCGCCCGCCAGCGGCCCTGCCTGAAACTGCTCAACAAGGCCGATATTGCCGACCCGCAGGCGACCAAAGCCTGGCTGGAGCATTTTTCGCGGCAACCCGGCGTGCAGGCGGTCGCCATTTCCTGCAAGAAGGCGAGCGATGTGGCCAAGGTGCCCGGGCTGGCGCAAAAGCTGGCGCCGCACCGCAACGACGCCGTCAAACCCCTGCGTCTCCTGATCATGGGGATTCCCAACGTCGGCAAATCGACGCTGATGAACGCCCTGGTCAAGAAAAAAGTGGCCGCCGTCGGCGACCAGCCGGCCGTTACCAAGAGCCTGCAACGCATCGACATCAGTTCGCGGCTGACCATTTACGACACACCGGGCATGCTCTGGCCAAAAATCGAGCACCCCGAAGACGGTCTGATGCTCGCTGCCAGCCACGCTGTCGGCGTCAATGCCTACATCGATACCGAAGTCGCCACCTGGCTTGCCGATTATCTGCTCGCCCACTATCCGGCGCTGCTGCAGGCCCGCTATGGTTTTGCCACCGACGGGCTGGACGGTGTGGCGGCGCTCGAAGCCATTGCCAGAAAACGCGGCTGTCTGCTCAAAGGGCAGGGCGGGGCGTTCGATCTGGAAAAAGCCAGCCTCATTCTCCTGAACGACTACCGCACCGCCACCCTCGGCCGCATCAGCCTGGAAACTCCCGAATTGCGCGCAGTGCGGGCTCAAAACTGGGCTGCCGAGCAACTGGCAAAAGCTGCTGCCGGCAATACCGCTGAAAGCTCCGAATCGCCGGATGGCAGCGGCGAAAGCGACGATTGAAAAAGTTTTTCTGTACTTTGGCGCAAAGCTGGTTATAATGCGCGCCGCTGTCGCAAGACGGCATTGGCAACGATTCCCCGATAGCTCAGTCGGTAGAGCGCCGGACTGTTAATCCGTAGGTCCCTGGTTCGAGCCCAGGTCGGGGAGCCAACCGAATACAGATTTGGGCACTTCAACAGAAGTGCCCTTTTTGGTTTCTGCAACAGACATTGCCAGTCAGTGCCTTGCGGAATAGTTTCACCTGACGCGGACCAATGGCCGGCATGTCGGCACGGCGTTTGTGCGAGGCGATTTCAGCCAGCACCTCCTGCCGTCGTGTCTGTAGTCGCCGGCTGTGTTGCTGCAGAAGCTCATCCAGCGGCAGAATGCCTTTCTCCACGGCCTCAAAGAGCCGTTCGCTGGTCTGCTGCAATTCGCTCAGTTCAGCCTGCAACGCCTTCACGCCCTGAGCATCCTTTTCCTGAGTGGCTTTGATCTGCTTTTGCAGCTGCGTCAGAATTTGCTTGACCCGTTCCGGCGTGAATGGCTTTTCTGCCAGAGCATTCAGTACGGCGGTATCCATCTTGTCCATCGACACCGCTGTGTTACAGCCTGCTTTTTCGCCATCGTGATGTGGATCACATGCTACAATCCCGCCGTTCTTGGGTATTAGCTATTGATTCCAATCCATAGCTGATTGAAACGGGAAGCCGGTGCACCACTTTGTGTGGTAATTCCGGCGCAGCCCCCGCTGCTGTAGGCCTGACGACTCTGCTTTTGCCACTGTGTTCGCATGGGAAGGCGCAGAGAAGGATGACGGTAAGCCAGAAGACCGACCCAGAAACAGGTAGTGCCAATCTCCGGGGTGACAGGAGCGGTTCTTGGATACGTGCGTACTTTTGTTACGTGGCGTCGCCCTATCCGTGTCTGCTTCCCCGGTGTTTCTGAATGCTTCGGGGATGAAGTCATGCATATCATGGAAGGTTTTCTTCCAGTCGAGCACGCCCTCGGCTGGTCGCTGGCGTCGGCGCCGTTTCTGGCCTGGGGCGTGCATTCGGTGCGCCGGCAACTGCAGGCGCAGCCGGAGCAGCGCATGTTGCTCGGCGTTGCCGCCGCCTTTGCCTTCGTCCTCTCCGCGCTCAAGCTGCCATCGGTCACCGGCAGTTGCTCGCATCCCACCGGCGTCGGGCTCGGCGCGCTGTTGTTCGGACCGCTGGCGATGGTGCCGGTCGGTTTCGTCGTCCTGTTGTTCCAGGCGCTGTTGCTGGCGCATGGCGGGCTGACGACGCTCGGTGCCAATGTGTTTTCGATGGCCATCGTCGGGCCTTTCGTCGCCTTTGGATTGTTCCGCCTCGGTCGCCGCTGCGGCCTGTCGCTCGCCGTCTGCGTCTTTGCCGCCGCCTGCCTGGGCGATCTCGCCACCTATCTGACCACCGCCATCCAGCTGGCCTGGGCCTTTCCCGATCCGGCCGGCGGTTTTGCCGCCTCCTTGCTCAAGTTCGGCGGCATCTTCGCGATCACGCAGATTCCGCTGGCGATCAGCGAAGGGCTGCTGACGGTGCTCGTGGTCAATACCCTGACCCGCTTCAACGCTCAGGAACTGCAAGGGCTGCCGCTGTTCGCCGTAAACGGGGGCAAGGCATGAAGAAGCAGAATCTGTTGATTTTGGCCGCCGTCGTGCTGTTGACCGTGCTGCCGCTGTGGCTGGTGCCTTATCTGGGCATCGGCAGCGACGAGGGCGAGTTGTTCGGCGGCGCCGACGACAAGGCGCAACAGGCCATCGCTACCGTTGCGCCGGACTACCAGCGCTGGTTCGAGCCGCTGCTGGAACCCGCCAGCGGCGAAATCGCCTCCTTGCTGTTCGCCTTGCAGGCGGCGCTGGGGGCTGGCGTCATCGGTTACTGGCTGGGCTGCGCGGTAACCCGCGACAAGCTGCGCAAACAGGGCGAAGCAAGGGAGCAGGCGCCGCATGCTGATTGAACAGGCGGCCTACGCCAACCGCTGGCGCGGCGTCAGCCCGGCGGCCAAGGCGGCGTTCGCTCTGGCCGGGCTGCTGGCGGCTTTTGCCGCGGTGTCGCCGGGGGCGGCGCTGCGCTTGGCACTGTGTTCCGCTATGCTGACTTGCGTTGGTGCCGGCGTGCCGGCGGGCCTCTACCTGCGCGTCGCGGCGCCGGCGGTGGGTTTTCTTGCCTTGTCCTGCGTCGGGCTGCTGCTGGCGCTCGATCCCGACAGCGGCTGGCGCTGGGCGCCGGAAGCCTGGCCGCAGGTCGCCGCACTCGCCGGCCGTTCGCTCGCCGCGCTGGCGGCCTTGCTCGGGCTGGTGCTGACGACGCCGCTGTCCGACCTGATCGCGCTGCTGCGCCGCCTGCGCTGCCCGGCCGTGCTGCTCGACCTGATGGTGCTCTGCTACCGCATGCTCTTCATCTTCTCGCAGGCCGTACACGAGGTGCGCACCGCGCAGCAGGCGCGCCTGGGCGACGCGACGCTGCGCCACAGCCTGCGCTCGCTTGGGCAGCTCACGGCCAACCTGGCATTGCAGGTCTGGCAGCGCGCGCAGGCGTTGCATCTGGCGGCGCTGGCACGTAACGGCGACGGCAGCCTGCGCTTCCTGACGCCGCAGTTCGCCCACGCCGGGCGCGACACTGCGCTCGCCGTACTGGCCGGCGGCGGCCTGCTGATCCTGGCGCGGTGGGCGTCCTGATGCTGCTCGAAGCGCTTTCGCTCAGCCACCGCTACGCCGACGGCAGCCTCGGCCTCGACGGCTGTTCGCTGGCCATCCGCCGCGGCAGCCGCAATGCGCTGCTCGGCGCCAACGGTTCCGGCAAGACCACCTTGCTGATGCATTGCAACGGCCTGCTGCAACCGAGCGCCGGCAGCCTGCGCTTTGCCGGCGCGCCGCTCGACAGGAGCCGCGCCGGGCTGGCCGCCTTGCGCCGGCGGGTCGGGCTGGTTTTCCAGAATCCGGACCGCCAGTTGTTCTCGGCCAGTGTCGTCGAGGACGTGTCTTTCGGCCCGCTCAATCTCGGCCTCGACGAGGCGACGGTGCGCGGGCGCGTTGCCGAGGCGCTGGCGGCGGTAGGAATGAGCGAGCAGGCCGGGCGGCCGGTGCATCACCTCAGCTTCGGCCAGAAAAAGCGCGTTTGCATTGCCGGCGTGCTCGCCATGCAGCCGGAAGTGCTGCTGCTCGACGAGCCGATGGCCGGGCTCGACGCCGCCATGCAGCACGAGCTGCTGGCCGTGCTCGACCGCCTGGCGGGGCAGGGCATCACCATCGTGCTGTCCACGCACGACGTTGATTTCGCCTACCGCTGGGCCGACGACATCCATCTGCTTGCCGCCGGCCGCTGCCTCGCGTCCTTTGCCGCCGCCGAACTGCCGACGCAGGCCGAGGCGCTGAAACAGGCCGGGCAGCCGCTGCCGGCGGTGGTTGCGCTGCAAGGCGCGCTGGCCGCGCGCGGCATCGCCGCCGGCGCACCGGCCCGCAGCCTGGACGCGCTGCTGGCGCAACTTTCCCTGGAGGAAGCTCGATGAAATTTGCCCGATTTTGGCGGTTGACCGTGGGATTTTGCCGATGAGCGGAAAAATCTGGTTTGTCGGCGCCGGCCCCGGCGATCCCGACCTGATTACCGTCAAGGGGCGCAAGCTGCTCGAACAGGCGGGCGCCGTACTCTTCGCCGGTTCGCTGGTCGATCAGGCGGCGACGCTGTACGCGCCGGCCGGCTGCGAGATCCGCGACTCCAAGGACATGACGCTCGAAGAGATGACCGACTGGCTGCTCGCCGCCGCCGCCCGGCATGCAACCGTGGTCCGCCTGCAGACCGGCGACCCCGGCCTCTACGGCGCGCTGATCGAGATGACGCGGCCGCTCACCGCCGCCGGCATCGCCTGGGCCGTGGTCCCCGGCGTCTCCTCGGCGATGGCCTCGATGGCGGCGGCCGGCGAGACGCTGACCCTGCCGGAAGTGACGCAGACGGTGATCCTCACCCGCGTTGCCGGGCGCACGCCGATGCCGCCGGGCGAGGAACTGGAAGCCCTGGCTGCGCACAAAACCACGCTGTGCATCTACCTGTCGATCACGCTCTTGCACAAGGTGCAGGACGCGCTGCGCGCCGCCGGCTGGGCCGAGGATGCGCCGATTCTGGTCGTCCAGAAGGCGAGCTGGCCGGGCGAGGAAAAGATCGTGCGCGGCACCCTGGCCGACATCAAGCAGCGCTGCCAGGCCGCGAAGATCGGCAGCCAGGCGATGATCGTCGCCAGCCCGACGCTGGGCGCCGCCGACTGGACGGACCTGGTGCGCTCCAAACTCTACGACCCTGCCTTCGGCCATCGATTCCGCAAGGCGGCCGCTACCCCAGTTATTTCTCAGGAGCTCCCGTCATGAATACGGATACCACCATTCTCCTAGTTGCCCACGGCTCGCGTGGCCGCGACGGCAACAAGGAAACAATCCACTTCGCCGCCCAATGGCGGGAGCGTCATCCCGGTTGGCGGATTGAGGTTTGCTTCATCGAGCATGCCGAAATCTTGCTGGAGGAAGGACTGGATCGCGCCGCCCAAGGGGCGCGGACGGTGGTTGCCATTCCCTTCATCCTCAACGCTGCCGGCCACGTCAAGATGGAATTGCCGGCGGCGGTGGAAGCGGCCCGCGCCCGACATCCCGCAGTCAAGTTCGTTCTTACTCGCCATCTCGGCATGGGACGCGAGATTTTTGCTGTCCTGCAAGCCCAGCTCGACCGTCAGATGAAGCAATTGGCCGTGCCCGACCCGCAAACCACCGGCGTCATCCTGCTTGGGCGTGGCTCGTCGGATGCCGGCGCCAACGGCGAACTGGCCAAGATGGCGCGCTGGCTGTACGAGGAAAATGAGCATGAACTGGTCGACCTCGCCTTTACCGGCGTCACCTGGCCACGGCTGGAAAGCGTCGTGCAGCGGCAGGCACGGCTGGGCATGATGCAGATCGTCATCATCCCGGTCTATCTGTTCACCGGCGTACTGATCGAGCGCATCGGCGAGCAGGTGGCCCGTTTGCGCCATCAGTATCCTCAGATTGCCTTCGGCCTGGGCAGCCATTTCGGTTTCGACGACGGAATCTTTCAGCTGCTCGATGCCCGGGTCTCGTCCGATGCTCAGGTTGGCGACATGCTCGAATGCGACGGCTGCAAGTACCGGGAACTGGCTGAGGCAGAGCATTTGCACGACCACAGCCACACCGCCATCGGTTGCGCCCAGCATGGACATCGTGAGCACAACACTGCTCACGAACATCATGGCTGTGCCCACAGCCACGCCTGATCAAGGGGAGAAACATGACCAACACCATTACCGAACAACTGACCGCCGCCGGCCGGGCCATCGAACACGATTCCTTTGCCGTTATCGACGCGGAAGCCGGTCCGCACAGCTACACCGATGAGCAGTGGCCGCTGGTGCGCCGCATGATCCACGCCAACGCCGATTTCGAGTTCAATGGCCTCACCGCTTTCCACCCGGATGCGATGCAGGCCGGCATGCACGCCGTGCTGAAGGGCGGCACGCCCATCGTCGCCGATGTCGAGATGATCTGCGTCGGCCTGTCCAAGCCGCGCTTGCAGCATTTCGGCCTGAGCACGCACCACTACATTTCCGACGAAGATGTCATCGAGGCCGCCAAGGCCGCCGACACGACCCGCGCCGTGCAGGCGATGCGCAAGGCGCAGCGCCTCGGTAAGCTCGACGGCGCCATCGTCGGCATCGGCAACGCACCGACCGCGCTGATCGAACTGGTCCGTCTGATCCGCGAGGAGGGCGTGCGCCCGGCGCTGGTTGTCGGCATGCCGGTCGGCTTTGTCTCGGCGGCCGAATCGAAGGATTTGCTGATGACCGTCAATGAAGTGCCCTGGGTGGCGATCAAGGGCCGCAAGGGCGGCTCGACGCTGGTTGTCGCTGCCATTCACGCCATGCTCTCGCTGGCCGAAGCGGCACAGAAAAAGGCCGCATGAGCACCGCTGAAAAACCCGCCAAGGTCCGCAAGGGCGACGGCAAGCGCGCGCGCGGCAATCGCACCGGCTTCACCACCGGCGCCTGTGCCGCGGCGGCGGCGCGCGCCGCCAGCCTCGGCCTGCTGCTGGGCGAAGTGCCGGAGGCCATCGTCAGCCGCCTGCCCAACGGCCAGGACCAGGCCTTTCCAATACTCGACGGCAGCGTCGAGAAAGCGGCCGGGCTGGCGCACGCCGTCGTCGTCAAGGATGCCGGCGACGACCCGGATGCGACCAACGGCGCCCACCTGACCGCCGACGTCCGCCTGCTGCCGCACCGCGCCGGCGAGATCGTGCTCAAGGGCGGTGTGGGTGTCGGCGTGGTGACCAAGGAAGGGCTGGGCCTGGAAGTCGGCGGGCCGGCGATCAATCCGGTGCCGCGCCGCAACATTCTCGACAACGTGCGCGCCGTCGCTGGCGAACTACTCGAACACGACGGCCTAGAAGTGAGCATTTCGGTGCCCGGCGGCGACGAGATGGCGAAGAAGACGCTGAACGCCCGCCTCGGCATCCTCGGCGGCATTTCCATCCTCGGCACCACCGGCATCGTCCGCCCGTACTCGACCGCCGCCTTCCGCGCCAGCGTCGTGCAGGCGGTCGATGTCGCGGCGAAGCAGGGGCAGACCAGCGTGGTGTTCACCACCGGCGGGCGTACCGAAAAGTTCGCCATGCGCCAGTTGCCCGAACTCGACGAATCCTGTTTCGTGCAGATGGGCGACTTCGTCAAGGCGGCTTTCTCCAGCGCCGTCAAACACAAAACGCCCCGGATCTATGTTGGCGCGATGGTCGGCAAGCTGACCAAGATGTGTCAGGGCTTATCGGTAACCCATGCCTGGAAGGCCGAAATCGACCGCGACATCCTTGCCGAATCGGCCCGGGAAGTTGGTGCGCCGGCCGACCTGGTCGAGGAAATTCGCGCTGCGGAAACGGCGCGCTTTGCCGCCGAACGGCTGGCTGTGCTTGGCCTGGCCGAAGCCTTCCATCGCCAGTTGGCGAAAAAAGCCATTCGCAGCTTGAAGGGGCAATACCCGGGCAATTACCACCTCACCGTGCTGGTCTGTGATTTCGAAGGGCAGTTCATCTGCCGAGTGGACGCAGCGGAGGCGCTGGCATGAGCGTCAGCATTATCGGTATCCTCGACGACGGTTGGGCTGGACTTGCCGATCCAGCCCGCCAGGCCTTGCAGCAGGCGGAGCTGGTGATCGGCGTTGGGCGCACGCTCGAACTGGTCCGCCCGTATCTGGCGCAGGCCGATTTGCGAGACATGGATGGGGCGCTCACCCGGTGCCCGGAATGGATCAAGTCGGCGCTTGCCAGCGGCCAGTCGGTTGCTGTACTGGCGACCGGCGACCCGCTGTGCCATGGCATCGCCACCTATTTGCTGGACAAGCTGGGGCATGACGGCGTGCGCATCCTGCCGGCACCGTCGACCCTGCAAATCGCTTTCGCCCGCTGGCAGAAACCGTGGCACGACGTTGTGCTGGCCTCATGCCACAGTGCGGATGCCGGCGAATGGCTGCCGGGCGCGGGGCCAGTGCATGGCCTCTATCCGCTGATGCGGGCAATTGCGCTGAACCGGCGGGTTTTTGCCTTTACTAGCCCGGACAACGACCCGTCCCGCCTGGCCCGTGCCCTGTTGAGCATGGGTTATGACGACGATGTCCGGCTTTCCGTAGCCTGCCGGCTACTGCTGGACGATGAAGTCATCTACACCGGGTTAACGCTGGCCAAGGCGGCCTACATGCAGTTTCCCGGGCCTTGCGTCGCGCTGGTTGAGCGTAGCGGCGATGCAAACATGCCCGGTTTCGGTCTGGAGGATCTCGAATACATCCAGCGTACCCCGGAAAAGGGCCTGATCACCAAGCAGGAAGCCCGTGCCCTGTCGCTTGCCAAGCTGCGTCTGCGGCCGGATGCCGTGGTCTGGGATATTGGCGCCGGTTCCGGTTCGGTCGGCCTCGAAGCTGCCCGGCTGGCGCCATACGGTCATGTCTGGGCGATCGAGAAAAACGCGGCCGATGCGGCCAACGCGCGGGCTAACGCCGCGCAATTCCGCGTCGGTAACTACACGCTGCGGGAAGGCAAGGCCCCGGCCGGACTCGATGCCTGGCCGGACCCGGATGCCGTGTTTATCGGCGGCTCGGGCGGCGAACTCGGGGAACTGATCAAGCTGATCAGCAAACGCCTGAAGCCGGGCGGCCGCCTGGTGATGAATTTCGTGACGCTGGAAAACCTTGCCACGGCAACGGCGACGCTCAAGGAGATCGACGCCGCCTGGGATGTCGTCCAGCTGCAAGCCAGCCGCAGCCAGCCCATTCTCGACATGCACCGCATGGCGGCACAGAACCCGGTCTGGGTTGTGAGCGCCTGGCATCAAGACAAGGAGAACGAATGACTCAACAAAAATGCTACGGCAAGCTGATAGGTGCCTCCCTCGGCCCCGGCGACCCCGAACTGATCACCCGCCGCGCCTGGGCGGCGCTGCAATCCGGCGCGCGCTGGCTGTACCCGGTGAAGAAGGCCGAGGAATCCTCCTACGCTTTGTCCATCGTCGCCCGCGGCGGTATCGCCGTGCCGGACGACGCAGTCGAATTGGTCTTTCCGATGACCCGCGATGCCGAGATTCTGGCCAAGGCCTGGGCGCGTGCCGCCGAGCAGACCGTCAAACTCCTCGCCGAAGGCCGTGACCTGGTGTTCCTGGTCGAAGGCGACGCCTCGACCTTCGCCACCTTCGGTCACCTGGCACGCGTCGTGCGCGAACGGGTGCCTGAAATCGAAGTCGAGACCATTCCCGGTGTTTCCTCTTTTGCTGCCGCTGCTGCTACGACCGGGGTGACGCTGGCCGAGGAAGATGAAACCTTCGCCATTATTCCTGCCGCCTACGGGGTCGAAGTCATTAGCCATCTCCTCGATGAGTTCGACACCCTGGCGCTGCTCAAGGTCAAACCGCTGGTGGATGAAGTCGTCGACCTGCTGGAGCGTCGCGATCTCCTGGCGACCACGGTCTTTGTCGAAAAGGTTGGCGCGCCGGATGAGCGCATCGTGCGCGACGTCAGCCGCCTCAAGGGCGAGAAGGTCAATTACCTGTCGCTCATGCTGGTACAGAATCCGAAACGCGTGCGCGGCGAATTGCGCCGTGGCTGCCGCAAGCGTAAGGAAGCCGGCGACGCCTCAGCAACGCCCGCTGCCTGAAAACCCATAACCCGACTCCGATAGAGCATCCACTTCATGAAAATCGCCGTCGTCTCGATTACCAAACACGGCATCGCGCTGGCCGGCAGAGTCATCGCCGCGTTGCCGGGCGCCGCCTTGTTCTGCCCTGAGAAATTCCGCGTCGCAGCGGAAACCGCAGCCCCCGGCGCTGCCCATTGCTACACCGGCAAGGTCGGCGATCAGGTGCCGGCACTGTTCGCCGCCTTCGACGGCATCGTCTGCATCGTCTCGCTTGGTGCCGTCGTCCGCCTGATCGCGCCGCATCTGAAAAACAAGGAGGAGGATCCGGCCGTGGTCGTCATCGATGAAGCCGGAAAGTTCGTCATCCCCGTGCTCTCCGGCCATCTCGGCGGAGCCAACCAACTGGCTGGGCATCTGGCAACTGCTCTCGGTGCCACGCCGGTGTTGACCACCGCTTCGGATGCCCGCGAAACCCTTGCCGTCGACCTGCTGGGCCGCGAACTGGGTTGGAAATTTGAGGCGACGCACGAGGAGATCGTTCACTGCAGCGCTGCCATGGTCAATGACGAACCTGTAGCCCTGGTGCAGGAATGCGGTAGCCCGGACTGGTGGGTCAGGCACGCCAATGGCCGTAGTGGACCGCTGCCGGCTAACGTGACGTGCTTTTCCCAGCTGGAACACGTCGCCCCCGATCAGTTCGCTGCCGTGCTGTGGATCAGCCAGCGGACGATGCCGGCTGCTTACGTCCGCCAACTTGCCGGCCGGCAAGTGACTTATCGGACAGAAGACGCAGCATGAATATCGCCCTCGGTCTGGGGTGTGACCGCGACACCCCGGCTACGACCATCCTGCAGGCGATTGAGCAAGCCCTGACGTTAGCCGGCGCCAGACTGGCTGACGTGCGAGCCGTTGCCTCGATCGACCTCAAGGCTGACGAGAGCGGACTGGCTGAAGTCGCAGAGCGTTATGGCTGGACCATCCGCTTTTACCCGGCCAGCCAACTCGCCACGGTCGCGGTGCCGAATCCCTCGGAAACCGTCCGTAAGCACACTGGTACCCCCTCGGTTTCGGAGGCAGCGGCAATTCTCTGTGCCGGTGCCGAGCAAACCGATCTACTCATCGAGAAACACAAGTTGCGCGGCCCTGACGGCCGCAATGCCACTGTCTCCATTGCAAGGATTCCCCAATGAACGCATCAGCAAACACGGCTCAACACGGCAAGATCATGCTCGTCGGCCTCGGCCCGGGCAGTCACGACCACCTGACGGTCCGAGCCCGGACGGCGATCGCCGAAGCCGACACGGTGATCGGCTACGTCACCTACATCCGCCTTGTCGCCGATCTGATCGAGGGCAAGGAGGTCATCAAGAAATCAATGACCGAAGAGCTCGATCGCGCCATAGAGGCGCTGGAACGGGCACGGCAGGGCAAGAAAGTGGCCTTGGTGTCGTCCGGTGATGCCGGTGTGTACGGCATGGCTGGCCCCACCTTCGAGGTGCTGTTCCAGGCCGGGTGGACGCCGGATTCCGGCATCGAGGTCGAGATCGTCCCCGGCGCCTCGGCGATCAATACCTGCGCCGCTCTCGTCGGCGCGCCGCTGACCCACGATTTCTGCGCCATTTCCTTATCGGATCTGCTCACCCCGTGGCCGACCATCGCCCGCCGCCTCGACGCCGTCGCCTATGCCGATTTCGTCGTCGCCCTGTACAACCCGAAGAGCGGCCGGCGTACCCAGCAGATCGTCGAGGCCCAGCGTCTGTTCCTGCGTCACCGCGATCCGCAGACGCCAGTTGCCATCGTCAAGTCCGGCTTCCGGCCGAAGCAGCGCATCGAATTCACTACTCTCGACAAGATGGGCGAGGCCGACATCGGCATGCTGTCCACGGTGTTGATCGGCAATTCCAATACCTTTATCAAGCATGGTCTGATGGTTACGCCACGCGGCTATGCCAACAAGTACGCCATTGAAGAAGGTGAGCGCAATACGTACGCCGGTGAGCAGGCCGGTCGTTCCTTGTCCACTGGGCTCAGCGGCTGGATGGCGACGATCCAGGAGAGCGGCAAGAGCGTTGCCGAACTGGCTGCCGAATACCGCCTGCCGGAAGAGTACATCGCCGCCGTCCTGCAAACCGAGCTGCCGCCGGAAGGCGAGGAGAACGCCCTTGAAGGCTGAACGTGCGGTGAGTGGACGCGGGCAGGTGGCTTTGGTCGGCGCTGGCCCCGGTGACCCGGAACTGCTGACGCTGAAGGCTTTGCGCCTGTTGCGCCAGGCGGAGGTGGTGGTGTACGACAACCTCGTGGCACCGGAGATCCTCGATTTTGCCCCCTCAACTACCGAGCGGATCTACGTTGGTAAGGCGGCAGGTAAGCACACCTTGCAGCAAGAAGAAATTTCGCAATTGTTACTCGAACAGGCTCGTGCTGGCCGCCGTGTCGTCCGGCTCAAAGGCGGAGATCCCTTCGTTTTCGGGCGTGGTGGAGAGGAGATGGAATTGCTGCTCGCAAACGGCATTCCGGTCGACATCGTGCCCGGCATCACCGCAGCGCTCGGCGCGGCCGCTGCTTTCGGTTTTCCGCTGACGCACCGCGAACACGCGCAGAGCTGCGTCTTCGTCACCGGCCATCTCAAGGATCACAGCATCAACTTGAACTGGACGGCGCTGGCCCAGGCGAACCAGACCATCGTCATCTACATGGGCGTCAAGGGCCTGGAGACGATCAGCGCGCAGTTGCAGGCCGCCGGCCTGCCCGGTGAAACGCCGGCCGCATTGATCTACAGGGCGACCTGGCCGGAGCAACGTATCTACCCGAGCCGGCTTGACCTCCTGCCTGAAACGGCAAAGGAATTCGCCGTGAAACCGCCGACTCTGCTGGTCATTGGCAGCGTCGTCACGTTGCTCGACAAGGAGAAACTGCACACCGGAATTTAAGGAATTTCTGGCTGGACTCGTCCAGCCGGATCAAGGTAACAGGTGCCCGCCGCCGCAAGGCGTCGGGTGAAACGGGAACGGGGTGCGCGACCGACACGGTCGCAATGCCCCGGCTGCCCCCGCAACGGTAAGTCAGTGCGGATGCATCACGGCGACTCGCAGGAGCCGCCAGCCACTGGCCGGCAACGTGGCATTGCCCAGCAATGCGCGCGAACCGGTTGGGAAGGCGATGCCTCAAGACTGATCAGCCCGGAGACCGGCCTGTTGCTTCGGGTCGCCCTGCCGCAAGGCGGTGCGACGCTATGTAACGAGACCGTCCGCGGGGTGCGGAGGGCTGCGTACACCCCACGCCAGGGAGTGTGGAAAGCAGCCCACCGCGTGGACGGTCGAACCAGGGAGTTTGACCTATGCAGTACCTTCATATTTCAGCATCCAGACGCTTTCCCTCGCCATCGCAATTATCAATCGCCGTGCTCGCTGCGCTGGCGACCATGGGTTCAGCCTGTGCCGACACCCAACTCGCCCCCGTCGAAGTGACGGCCGAGCGCGAAGCCAGCAGCCTCGGCCTTGACCAGGCGAGCACCACCGGTAGCCGTACCGGCGTCACCGTGCGCGAACTGCCGGCGAGCATCGAAAGTGTCGATAGCGCAACTACCCAGGAACGCGGCGATTACACGATCATGGATGCCATTACCCGTGCCACCGGCGTCAGCGGCGTCGGTTCCGGCGGCAACGGTACGATGTCCTTTTCGACACGCGGTTTCAGCGGCACCAATTCGGTCGGCCTGGCCGAGGATGGCATGCGCCTGTCGACCGGTGCCGGCACCCAGAATTACCCGAACGATAGTTGGGGCTACGAACGCATCGAAGTGTTGCGCGGGCCGGCCTCGGTGGTCTATGGCAGCGGTACCGTCGGCGCCACGATCAACGCGGTGCGCAAGGCGCCAAGCCGCACAGCCAGCGCCGAAGCCTTGTTCGGCATCGGCACCGACGGCACTGGGCGCATCGGTCTGGGCGGTACCGGGGCGCTCGGCGAGATCGCCAGCTTCCGTGTCGACGCCTATGGCCACACTACCGACGGACAGCGCGACCTGGGCAATGCCAGCGGCAGCAAGCTGTTGACGACGCTGCGCCTGCAGCCGAGCAGCGACCTGCGCTTCGAGCTACTCGCCGACTACAGCAAGCAGAACCCGGAACGTTACTGGGGCACGCCGAACGACAAGGGCCGCATCGTTTCCAGCCTGCGTAACGAGAACTACAACGTCAGCGATGCCATCATCGGCTATGAAGACAAGCGCCTGCGCGGCCGCGTCGAGTGGCAGGCCAACGACTGGCTGACCCTGCGCGACGAGGTGTATTACTTCGAAGCCAACCGCCACTGGAAGAATGTCGAGCAGTACAGCCTGAACGCCGCAGCCGGCACGGTCAACCGTTCGGATTACCTCGAAATCAGGCACAACATGGATCAGACCGGTAACCGCCTGGAGGCCGGCATCCGCACGGAGCGCCATCGGGGCGTCATCGGTTGGGAGGTGGCCCGGGTGAATTTCCGCCACAGCAACAATTCGCCTTATGGCGGCGCGTCGACCGTATCGGCCGGCAACCCGGCGCATGGCGCCTGGTCCAGCCCGGACCCGACGCTGGCCAAGTTCGACACCCGCTCGACCCTGCAAGCCTTGTACGCCGAAGACGCCTGGCAATTCGCCAACCAGTGGCTGCTGATGGCTGGTATCCGGCACGATGTCGCCGACGTGTCGCGCGACGAACTGGTCAACGGCACCGATTTCGACAAAACCCTGCGCGGCAATGCCTGGCGCCTTGGCCTGACTTATCAACTGAGCCCGGCCACCAGCCTGTACGCCCAGGCCAGTACCGGTCACGATCCGGTGACCAGCATCATCACGATGAACCTGAGCAACAGCAACTTCACACTGACCAAGGGTAAGCAGGTCGAAACGGGAATCAAGCAGAGCCTGGGCAACGGCCTGGGCGAATGGACGGCAGCGCTGTTCCGCATCGACAAGGACGACATCATCACCCGCGATCCGGTGAACCCGGCGCTTTCGGTACAGGGTGGCAGCCAGCACTCACAGGGCATCGAGCTGAGCGCCGCGCTGACGCCGTGGAAGAACTGGCGCTTTGAAGGCAACTTCACCGTGCTACGCGCCCGCTACGATGAATTGCTCGAAGCCGGGGGCGTCGACCGTTCCGGCAAGCGGCCGACCGGCGTGCCGGAACAAGTCGCCAACCTGTGGGCGCATCACCGCCTCGGTCCGGTGCTCGCCTCGCTGGGCGGACGCTACGTCGGCAAACGTTATGCCGACAACGCCAATAGCGTGGTCCTGCCGGCTTACAGCGTTGTCGATGCCGCACTCGCCTGGACGTATGACCAGCGGACGACACTGCGCCTGCTCGGCCGCAACCTGACCGACAAGGTCTACGCCACGACCTCGTATGGCAGCCAGCAGTTTGTGCTGGGCCAGGGGCGCAGCTTCGAACTCGTCGCCGAACTGAAGTTCTGACATGAACCAGGCGAAATTCGCGCGTTGGCTGCATCTGGGCCATCGCTGGTTGGGCATGACACTGGGGCTGATGCTGCTGCTCTGGTTCGTGTCCGGCGTGGTGATGCTTTTTGTCGCCCGGCCGCAGTTGACCGATGCCGAACGGCTCGCCGCACTGCCGGCGCTGGCCACCGAGCGCGTCCGGATTTCGCCGCTCACCGCCTGGCAGGCCCTCGGCCTGACGGGCTGGCCGGAGGTCGTCCGCCTGAACATGGCGGGAGATCGTCCGGCCTATCGCTTTTTTGCACAAAACCGCTGGTCGACCGTCTATGCCGACGATGCCAGCCACTTCAGCGCACCCGACACGGCGCAGGCACTGCGCCTTGCCGCCGCCTATCTCGGCGACACCGGCGTTGCTGCCGTCACACCGCTGGCGCTCGACCAATGGACGGTTTACCGCCAGTTCGACGCCTGGCGCCCTTTCCTGCGCATCGAACTGGCAGATGGCCGGGATTACTACGTCTCGACCGGCAGCGGCGAAGTCGTACTCGACACGAACCGGTCCGAGCGGGCCTGGAACTGGATCGGCAGCGTCGTGCATTGGCTGTATTTCACCCCCTTGCGCCAGCACGGCGAACTCTGGCGCGGTCTGGTACTGTGGATCAGCTTTGCCGCCCTGCTCATGGCGCTGGCCGGTCTGTACCTGGGCTGGCAACGTCTGCGCCTACGCACGCCTTACCCCGGTGGACGCCGAACGCCCTATCGCGCGGCGTGGAAATACTGGCATCACCTGCTCGGTCTCAGCGGCGGGGTATTCGTCATTACCTGGCTGCTCAGCGGCTGGCTGTCTCTGGCCCCGCTTGGCCTGGCCAGTGGCATTTATGCGACGCCGGCCGAGCAGCAACAACTGGCCGGTGGCGAGTTGAGCGCCGACATTCTCGACTGGCTGCCCGAAATCACCCCGGCAACGCGGGAAGTCGACTGGCTGCGCTTTGCCGGTAAGCCACTGGCCCGGCTGCACCAATCCGCTGGTGAACAAGTCATCATCGAACGCAACGGACGCCGCCGCCACCAGCTCGAACTTGATGAAATCGCCCTTGCCGCGTCCGCGTTACGGCCCGGTACGACACAGCAAGCACAGTGGCTGACCGAGCCGGATCAACGTTATTTCTCGCTGCGCCACCAGACGCGCAGCTTTCCCGTGGCCCGCCTTCGCTTCAACGACAGTGAGCACAGCGTCTTCTACATCAACCCGCAGAACGGCCGCATCGTTATGCAAGCCAATCGCCACGACACTGCCTTCCGCTGGTTCTACCAGGCGCTACACCGCTTCGACTTTGCCCCCTTGCTGACCCAGGCCTGGCGCCGCGATGCGCTGATCATCATTCTTTCTCTGATGGGCGGCGCGCTCTGTCTGAGCGGCTGCGTCCTTGGCTGGCGAAGGCTGTTTCGGCAAAGCAGGTCCGCACTAGGGCGGAACGCTCCGCTACCCGAATAAATCGCAAAGGAAAACCAGAACCAAGCTTTAAGAAATTCCCGGCCGGATGCGTCCAGCCGGATCAAGGTAACAGGTGCCCGCCGCCGCAAGGCGTCGGGTGAAACGGGAACGGGGTGCGTGACCGACACGGTCGCAATGCCCCGGCTGCCCCCGCAACGGTAAGTCAGTGCGGATGCGTCACGGCGACTCGCAGGAGCCGCCAGCCACTGGCCGGCAACGTCGCATTGCCCAGCAATGCGCGCGAACCGGTTGGGAAGTCGATGCCTCAAGACTGATCAGCCCGGAGACCGGCCTGTTGCTTCATGTTGCCCAGCCCCAAGGCAGGGCGGCGTTGTGTAACAAGACCGTCCGCGGGGTTGCGGCGGGACTGCGTACCCCCACGCCAGTGAGCGTGACAGGCAGCCCACCGTGTGGACGGTCGAACTAGGGGTTTCGCGCTCAAGGCAAGACGGCGGAGTAGCCGCCTGAGTTGAGAGGCACACCGTCCGTACTCGCCGCTGAGCACGCACGTCGTGTTCAGCGGTATCTTGCCGTATCTTGCCTTTTTGTAAGCGTCTATCATCGCAACTTCACACCAGACACGACACAACATGCCATCCTGCCCAGCTCTTCTTATCGCAGCCCCCGCTTCTGGCCAGGGCAAGACCACTGTCACCGCCGCCCTGGCACGCCTGCATAGCCGGCAGGGCAGACGGGTCACTGTTTTCAAGTGCGGCCCTGATTTTCTTGACCCGCAAATACATGCTTTCGCCAGTGGCCGCCCCTGCCAGAACCTCGATCTCGGCATGTGCGGCGAAGCTGATGCCCGCTGGCGCCTGGCCCGTGCTGCAGCCGATTCGGATTTGATCCTGATCGAGGGCGTGATGGGTTTGTTCGACGGCCAGCCGTCGGCAGCTGACATTGCCGAGCGCTTTGGTATCCCAATCATGGCCTTGATCGATGCCGGAAAAATGGCACAGACTTTCGGTGCCATTGCCCACGGCCTGGCCAGTTACCGCCCCAGCCTGCCTTTTGCCGGTGTGATGGCCAACCGCGTGGGAAGTGCACGCCATGCTGACATGCTCAGAGAGAGCCTGCCGCGCGGCATGGGGTGGTTCGGCGCGCTGCCAAAGAGGGGTGACAGTCTGCCGGAACGGCATCTTGGCCTACTCCAAGCAGAAGAAATTACCGACCTCGGAGAGCGCCTGGAAAAATTGGCCGATGCCTTGGCCGCAAGCACCGGGCTGGATCTGCCGGCACCAGTCGATTTTGCCGATACTCCGGCTCCAGCCATACCGCCCATGCTCGCAGGCAGGACTGTTGCCATTGCGCGCGATATTGCCTACGGCTTCATTTATCCGGCCAATCTGGAGATCCTTCAACAGCTTGGCGCCGAGCTGCGGTTTTTCTCGCCAGTTACTGGCGACAAGTTACCGGATTGCGATGCGGTTTGGCTGCCAGGAGGTTACCCGGAACTACATGCGGCCGCACTGACCAATAATTCCGCCCTGTGGGCCGCACTACGCGCCCATGTGGCAGCCGGCAAGCCGCTACTTGCCGAGTGTGGCGGCATGATGAGCCTGTTCGAGGAGGTTGTGGACAAGGCCGGAATTACCCATCGCTTCGGTGGACTACTGGCGGGCAGGGTGGTCATGCAGCAGCGCTTGGCCGCACTCGGAACACAGTTCGCAGACCTGCCGGAAGGGCGCCTTTCTGGCCATACCTTCCACTACTCGCAATGTGAAACCCCGCTGTCACCCCTTGTCCGGGCCAGCAAAGGTAATGGGGAGAAAGGCGAGGCGATCTATCGCCAGAATCGTCTGACAGCTTCGTATATGCATTTTTATTTTCCATCCAATCCGCTAGCGGTTGGATCCCTGATGAACCCAGGAGGTTGACTCGTTGGAGAGTCGAGCGGCAAGAGCAGGTTGATCTTCTTCCTTCGTCATGAAAAATGCAGCAATTGGCCGTCAAGAGGCTGGCTGAATCTCATGGCGTGATAGCGCTGCCGCCTGGAACTTCTGTCGCGGATTTCACCTAACGAGCCATTCCCGCTCAGACTGAGCATGGGTCT
This sequence comes from Azonexus hydrophilus, assembly GCF_905120355.1. Taxonomy (GTDB): domain Bacteria; phylum Pseudomonadota; class Gammaproteobacteria; order Burkholderiales; family Rhodocyclaceae; genus Azonexus. The sequence goes on from NZ_CAJHOB010000006.1 coordinate 177,849, forward strand.
TCGATCACGTCACGCTATACTCCGAACATGCCGGACACCCAACGCACCGCTCCGTTATCTCGCTACGCTATCGAGTGGCTGCTGCTTGGCAGCGCTTTGCTGGTGGTTGCGCTGATCATCGGCCACTTCATGTCCGAGATGCGCAAGGATATCGAGACTCGCGAACGTGATCGACTGACGGTGCAGGCACGTGTGATTCACGATGCGCTGGAACGTCAGATCGACACCATCAACCGGACGCTTGTCGGCATTCGCGACGAATTGCCACAGTGGCGCTCGGAACCGGATGGCATGGTGCAGGCTCAACGCAGGCTCAAGGCTTTTGCCGACGCCATGCCGGCAGTGCGTACGCTGTTGATACTCGATGCCAAAGGTGACGCGATAGCCTCCAACCAGGACGTGCTCATCGGCCGGAATTTCGCTGAACGCGACTACTTTCAGGTTGCTGCGCGCAACCCGAATGTCGACACGCTGTATCTTGCCCCGCCTTTCAGAACCGTCCTTGGTGCATTCGGAATGAACATGGTGCGCATGCTGCGCGGTGCCAACGGCGAATTCGCCGGTATCGTCAGCGCCACGCTCAGCCCGGACGAGTTGACGCGCACGCTCGAATCGGTGCGTTATGCCCCGGATATCTGGGCTGCACTGGCCCATGGCGATGGCAAACTCTTCCTGATTGCCCCGTTGCAGGACGAACTGCTGGGAGTGGATCTGGCCAAGCCGGGGTCACTGTTCTCTCGCCATCTGGATAGCGGGAAATCGACCAACATCATGACCGACAGGGTGATGCTCACTGGTCAGCGGCGCATGATGGCGCTTCACACCGTACAGCCTCCCGCCCTGAAGATGGATAAACCCGTCGTTGTCGCCATCAGTCGCGATCTCGATGCGATGTACGTGCGTTGGCGCGAAGAAGCCACCCTGATTGGTGGCATTTACGTGCTACTCGTCGCGATCACCGTGCCCGGCCTGTACCTGACCCAGCGCCGCCGTCGCGAGGCAGACGCGGAAACCGAGGCTGCACACGCCGCACTGGCCCAGCGTACCCACGAAGCGGAAGCGGCCAGTCGCGCCAAGAGCGAATTCGTCGCCAACATGAGTCACGAGATTCGCACGCCGATGAACGCCGTGCTCGGCTTGCTGCAACTCATGGAGCTCACCGGCCTGGACGCACGCCAGCGCGACTACGTGCACAAGGCCGAGGGGGCGGCACGTGCGTTGCTGGCCATCCTCAACGACATCCTCGACTTTTCCAAGGTCGAGTCCGGCAAGCTGGAACTGGACGACACACCTTTTCGTCTCGACGAACTGCTGCGCAATCTTTCTGTGGTGTTGTCTTCAACCTTGCAGCACAAGGAGGTTGAAGTGCTGTTCCAGATCGATCCTGCCGTGCCGCGCGCACTGCGCGGCGACGGCCATCGCCTGCAGCAGGTGTTGCTCAATCTGGCCGGCAATGCCATCAAATTCACCGAGCGTGGCGAGGTGGTGATCGGTCTGACCTTGCTGGAAGCCACGCCAGACCGCGTGCGCATCGAGTTCTCGGTGCGCGATACGGGTATCGGCATTGCTGCCGACCGCCTGGATGCCATATTTGAAGGCTTTACCCAGGCCGAATCCTCGACCACGCGACGTTTCGGCGGCACCGGCTTGGGGCTGGCGATCTGCCGCCGCCTGGTGCGCTTGATGGGAGGTGATCTGGTGGTGGAAAGCACACCCGGCCAGGGCAGCCACTTTCATTTCACCGTCGATTTCCGCCGCGACGCAGCAACCAGTGCATTGGAACGTACGGTGGCGGCGGAAAATGACAGGCAACCTGCCTTGCGTGTGTTGATCGTCGATGACAATGCCACGGCTCGCGAAGTACTTGCCGCCATGGTCACCTCCTTCGGCTGGCAGGCCGAGACGGCAACAGGTGGTGCCGAAGCCATCCAGCGGCTGGAAGCGGCAACCGCCGCAGGGCAGTCGTTCGACATCCTCTGCGTCGACTGGATCATGCCCGGCATGGACGGTTGGGAAACCATCCAGCACATTCGTGCACTTAATGCGGGACGCCTGCCGGCAATTCTGATGATCACCGCTCATGGCCGCGAACTGATTGCCGAACGGCTCGGCGAGGCAACGAATCCGCTGGACGGTTTTCTCGTCAAACCGGTCACACCCTCGATGCTCTTCGACGCCGTGGCGCAGGCAACGCACGGCGCATCGGTGACGGTGGATCGTCGTGCCGCGTCAAGCTTGCCGGCCGGTCAGCCGCTTGCCGGCCTGCGCATCCTCGTGGTCGAGGACAATCTGCTCAACCAGCAAGTCGCACGTGAACTTCTTGCCCATGCCGGGGCCGAGATCGAGGTAGCCGGCGATGGTGAGCAGGGTATCGAGTGCGTCCGTCGTGCCGTGGTGCCTTACAGCGCGATCCTGATGGACATCCAGATGCCGAAAATGGACGGTTACACCGCAACCCGGGTACTACGCCAGGATATGGCGGTCGTCACGCCGATCATCGCGATGACCGCCAATGCTCTGCCGTCCGACCGCGAGGCGTGTCTCGCCGCGGGTATGTCTGACCATATCGGCAAGCCCATCGATGCTCGCGAGCTGATCGGTCTGTTGTTGCATCATTGCCGCAATGCAGCTGCGGGAAACGATGCTCTGCCTGCATCGGCATTTGCCGCACCCTTGCCGGAACTGCCGCCCCAGCCGGAAGGCTTCGATTTCGCTGCCGCGCTGGGGCGCCTTGATGGCAATTCCTCCCTGTTTGCCAGTCTTGCCCGGCGCTTCGGAAAGGATTGTGCGGCGCTTGTTACGGCTGCACAGACCGCACTCAAGCAAGGTGACCGGACAGCTGTCGCGCGCGAAATCCACACCCTCAAGGGACTGGCGGCAACGCTTGGCGCCACGGCACTGGCGCGCCAGGCTGCCGCAGCAGAAGCCGCCTTCGCCGTACCCAGCGGCACCAGCGACGACACAGAACACCTTGCACAACTCGCTAGCGAAATTGATGCGAGTGTCGCCACCTTAATTGCCGCGGCCGACGTATTCGACCCGCCGCATCCCACGGAAAGTGTGTCGCTCGACAGGGAGCGACTGCTCGAACACCTTGCCGAACTGGATGCCTTGCTCGCCGAACAGAACATGCGCGCACTCGATGTCTTTGCCACCCTCAAGCGCGAGGCGGACGATACGCTTGCCGACAGCCTGGCAACCCTCGACGACGCGTTGTTCAAGCTCGATTTTGCCGCTGCACGCGAAACGACGGCCCATCTGAAGGGAATACTGTTGCAATGATGCCTGCCTACAATCTACCGCCGGAGTTTCGTGCGCTGGCGACGCTGCCGGAGCGCCCGCGCCTGCTGGTGGTTGACGACCAGCCAATCAATATCCAGACGCTGTACCAGATATTTCATGCGGATCACGAAATCTTCATGGCTACGAGTGGTGATCAGGCGCTCGCCTTTTGTCGTGACAACATACCCCCTGATCTGATTCTCCTCGATGTGGTCATGCCTGGCATGGACGGCATTGAAGTTTGTCGGCGGCTCAAATCCGACCCGGCGCTCGCTGATATTCCGGTGATTTTTGTCACGGCGCGTTCCGATCCAGCGGACGAGGCCGGCGCTCTGGCCGCGGGAGGAGTGGACTTCATCGCCAAGCCGGTGAATCCGGCCGTAGTGCGTGCTCGTGTCAAGACGCATCTCACGCTCAAAGCGCAGACCGATCTGCTGCATTCGCTGGTTTTTATCGACGGACTGACTGGTGTTGCCAATCGTCGCCGCTTCGACGAAGCCTTGCAGATCGAGTGGCGTCGTTGCCGGCGCAGCAACACGCCGTTGACGTTGTTGATGATCGATATCGACCATTTCAAACGTTACAACGACTATTACGGCCACCAGACCGGCGATGCCTGCTTGCAGAAAGTTGCTGCCAGCCTCAGGGCCGGCCTCAAGCGTGCGCAAGATCTAGTCGCACGCTATGGTGGCGAGGAGTTCGTGTGCCTGATGCCCGAATGCGACCACCCCGCCAGCCAGAACAAGGCTGAAGAATTGCGTGCGGCCGTGGTGGCACTGGGTATTCCCCGCGCGGACTCGCCCACCGCGAACTGTGTGACGCTGAGCATTGGCGTCGCTGTCATGCAACCCAACGGCGAAAATGCCCCTGAAGCGCTCATCGCGGCGGCTGACGCGGCCCTCTATGAAGCGAAGCGCAACGGCCGGAACAGGGTGACTGCGTCACTTTCTGCGTAGTGCAAGCGATTAGCGGGTCGTTAAGCCTGCCTGGCTTGTCTGGCAGTCTTTTGAGGTTGCTTGGTCCCGCTTCTTTTCGCACCCGCTCAGCTGGACAGAAGCATAAATTCAACGACGCCTGATGGCTGACGTCAAAATGGTCGTTTTCATTCATCCGCCTCAGATGGCTTGCTCGCTGACAACCTGGTCGCGACCGTTTTCCTTGGCACGGTATAGGGCTTCATCGGCACGTTGAAGCAGGCACTCGTAGCGGGTTTCGTGCTCTGCAAGAAGTGCCGTCCCTATGCTTACGTTGTATTGGATTTGCTCGCCGTCGCAGTCTATGGATTGTTGGTGCACCACCCCCAGTATCCTTGTGGCTACCTCGATAGCGCCATCCTGCGAGGTATTCGGTAACAGCAAGGCAAATTCCTCTCCCCCCAGCCTTGCAAGCATGTCCGTAGCGCGCAATAGTTCGCCGACGGCACCGGCAAAGTTACGCAGCACCTCATCACCTGCCGCATGCCCCCAGGTATCGTTGATTCGCTTGAAGTGATCCAGATCCATCATCAATAGTGACAGTGGAATGTTTTCGCGGCGGGCCCGCTGGATTTCGATTTGAATTCGTTCGACGAAGTGCCGGCGATTGGCGATGCCGGTGAGTGGATCCGTGCGCACTAATTGCTCCAGTTGCTGATTGGCCAACTGAAGGTCGTAAGTACGATCAACCACTTGCTTCTCCAGCCTCCTGTTTATGGCCTCCAGCTCCGAGTAATGGGCAATTCGCTCCTCATCGAGCCGTTGCAACATTCGATTGAATGCGGTTTCTAGTTCTGTCAATTCGTTTGCTTGTACCTGTTGCAGGTCAAGGTGATGTTTGTCTCCCAACGAATCGAGGTCAATTGCGCTCACGGCATCCGTGAGTTTCTGGAGGGGTACGCCTAGACGGCGCCGAAAGGCCCAAAGAAACAGCATCGTCAGGACAGTGCTCTTGATCAGAGCGCTGAATGCAATCATCTGAAAGCCGACGCGCAGGCGCTCGAAGACAACGTCCCCCGTGGCTGCAAAACTGACATCTGCCAGAAATATCTCCTCGCCGGAGAATTGATGTGCGAGCTTAAAGGTGTGAGTGATCTGGCCACCCAGTGCGCTTTGCACCACATCGTCAATCAATGGCCGCCCACGGGCATCGACCACGCGCATGCTGGAGATGATGGGCAAATCGATGATGCCCTGGTGCAATGCTTCCAGCTGCTCGTGATTGAGTTCCCACAGGGCGGTCGTCAGCGCGGGGGAAAAAGTGCGTTCGACACTGCTCAGTTCAGTTTCGATTGTCTTGCGGGTATGAACGTACTCGATGCCCATCTGGGCCAATGTGACCAACAGAGTAATCGCAAAATAGATCGACAGTACGGCTTTCAGTAGTTGCCAAGATAGCGCCTGCGCTCCGTTTTTCATTGCTGAACGGTGAAATACTCTTCGATGTACTTGCGATAGATAGCCTGGTAGCGGCCATCACGGCGCATGGCAGCCAGTTCGCGGTTGAATGTATCGCGAATCCCGGCATCGATAAAAGCAGTCTTGTAGGGCGTCGGGGGAAACAGCGGAGCAGCCTCGAATTCGATGGTGCGCGGGATCTTGCCTTCAGCAATCAGCTTTTCCCGATAGAAGCGAAAGATACTCTCATCCATCACCGCCACATCGATGCGGCCGAGCAGCAGCATCAAAGTCTGGGTTTCCTGATTGGCCATTTCCTTGTAGTTTGGATTGCTTGTTGCGATCTGGCCAAATGCTTCACCCAAATACTTATGTGCATTCTGGAAAGCAACGACAGTCATGCTGTTGAGGTCTTCAAGCTTCTGCAATTTGATTTGGCGTTTTTTCAGGGTGAAGGCGCGATTGTGGTACTGCATGAAATCAACCGAGTAGTTGGCCTTTAATCCGGAATTTTCACGGATGATCGCGGTACCATCGACTCGTTGTTCGGCAAACATCTCAAAACCGCGCCCAATCGGGACATAGATGGGCACAATCGAATGGCCACCGGCTTTTAAAGCCTCTCGCACAATGTCGACCACAATGCCCGTACCATTCTCGAACACATAAGGGGGCGTGTATTGGGAGAAGATGATCTTCAGCTCGCGGGATTGGGCTTGGCTGCCAAATATGGCGAGGCAAATCATGAATAAAACTCGCAGTAGCCGGGAGTGCACGTTAATTCGACGCTATTCGTAAAATTTCGGGTAGGTGCAGCAGTATATCGCCCTTCGCTTCTGGACACTGTAAAGCTTTCGTTCTGCTCGGGCTACGAATGACCGAAGTGAAGTGCGGTGGTCCCGGTCGTTTGGACAGCCACCGGGCTGGAATAAGCTAAGGCCGGTGCCGGGGTTTTGGTTTTGACTTTCCCGGATTTTATAACGATTGGCTTGAGCACTGTGGAGCTTGTGGGCAGCCGCCGACCTGTGGGCAAGCGTTGGGCAACGCATAGCGTTGTCCACGGTTTGTCCATAGGGGACCGCGCTGACGCGGTCAGGCGGGAACCGGCGTAATAAATCCACAGTGCATTGCTTTTGCATTTCAGGCCGCCTGCGCCTGGGCTTTGGCCAGCGCACCGAAGTAGGTTTCGTCCGGTGTCTGCCAGTTCAGCGACTGATGCGGTCGGCGGCGGTTGTACCACTCGAAACACTCGGTCAGACTCCGTTTCTGCTCGATACCGTTCTCACAGGGACGCAGATAGACCCATTCGTGTTTGACCGTCCACCACAATCGCTCGACAAAGATGTTGTCATGACAACGACCGCGCCCGTCCATGCTGATCTGGATGCCTTGTGCCTTCAACACATCCGTGAATTCCGCGCTGGTGAATTGGCTGCCCTGGTCGGTGTTGAAGATCTCCGGTGTGCCATAGCGGGCCAGCGCCGCCGTGCAGAAGTCGGTGGTCAGCGTGTTCGATAACCGCCAGGCCAGT